>PABK01000008.1 GCA_002699145.1 Halioglobus sp. | reverse complement strand
CGGGGCGGAAACGCTTTCAGGCCGAGTATCTCAGCCTTCCGAGGCCAGAAAGCGTTTCCGCCCCGGGCCAGAGAGCCGCCCCTCAAACGGCCAGAAAGCGTTTCCGCCCCGGGCCAATCCGGCAAGCGCCGAAAAAACTCGCGTCGTCCACTTCGTTTGCGCGACAACGGCGCTATACTGGTTCGGCAACGAACCGCACAGGACCAGATGCATGGGCAAGACACTCGCGTTTCTCAAGAAAGAAATCCTCGAGATGATTCCACCGACGCTGTTCTTTCTCGCGGTGTTCCTGGTGATTGTTTTCGCCCGCTCCCTGATGGGCGACACGCAATCCGGGGTGGAACTGGTCAGCGTTTCGGCGGCGGTGATCGGCGCCCTGATCGTCGGCAAGTCCATTCTCATCGCCGATGCCCTGCCGCTGTTTCACTGGCTGGACAAGCGCCCGGCGATCTACAACACGCTGTGGCGTATCTTCCTGTACATGAGCATTATTTTCATGTTCCAGGTGCTGGAGGAACTGATCCCGCTGGCGCGCAAGTTTGGCGGCGTGGGGGAGGGCTTCTCACACCTGCTGCAGGAAGTTCACTGGGCGCGCTTCTGGGCCACCCACGTGATGTTCAGTCTGTTCATGGTGCTGTACTGCGTGCTGAGCACGCTGGTGGGCCTGCTCGGCGTGTCGCGGGTGTACCAGGAGTTCTTCGGTTCCACCGCCGCGAGCCCCGAGGAGGCGTGAACATCACGCCCGCGGCGGGCGGCGGTGTCGCCGCGCCTAGCGCGCGTCGAAGGCGCGGCCGGTAATCCCCGCGCTGTCGTCCCCCATCAGGAACAGGTAGGCGCCCATGATGTCCTCGGGCGAGGGATTGTCCGAGGGGGTTTCCGCCGGGTAGGCCAGCCTGCGCATCGCGGTGTTGGTCGCTTTGGGATTGAGGGTGTTGACGCGGATGCGCGAGGTGTTCTCCAGTTCCTGTGCCAGTACCTGCATGAAACCCTCGGTGGCGAACTTGGACACCGCGTAGGCGCCCCAGTAGGCGCGCCCGACGCGGCCGACCGTTGACGAGGTCAGCACGATGGATGCGCCCGGCGACAGTTGCAGCAGTGGCAGCAGGTAGCGGGTGAGGGCGAATTGGGCGTTGACGTTGACCTCCATGACCTGGCGCCAGGTGTCGTAGCCCGCGCTGTCGATGGGGCCGCGATCGCCCAGCAGCGCCGCGTTGTGCAGCAGGCCGTCGAGACGCTCGAACTCGTTGCCCAGGGCGTCCGCCAGCGTGCGGTAGCTGTCCTCGCTGGCGCTGGCCAGGTCCATCTCGATGATGGCGGGTTTGGCGCCGCCGGCCTGCTCGATCTCGTCGTAGACCGCCTCCAGTTTGCTGCCGGTGCGTCCCAGCAGCAGTACCGTGGCGCCGTAACGCGCGTAGCTGAGGGCGGCGCTGCGACCGATGCCGTCGCCGGCCCCGGTGACCAGGATATTGCGCCCCTGCAGCAGGTTCGCGCGCGGACGGTAGTCTTGGGGTATGTGCAGGATTTGCATGCCGTTGAGGTTACTCCCTGAAAATGAGTGAGGCCAGGTGTTCGCTGTTGTCGGCCCGCGCGCAGGCGCCCCAGCGGTCCGGGTCGTCGCCGTCCTCGATATAGCCGTAGGCGGCGGCGATGGTGTACATGCCGGCGCGGCGCCCCGCCTCGATGTCGCGCAGGTGATCGCCGATGTAGACGGCCTCGAAGGGCGCGCAGCCCAGGTCGCGGCAGTTGCGGTACAGGGTTTCCGGGTGCGGCTTGCGCTCGGCGACATCTTCCGGGCAGACCACGCTGCCCGGCGCCGGGTCGATGGCCAGGCTTTGCAGCAGGGGCTCGGTGTAGGGCCGCGGCTTGTTGGTCGAGATGCCCCAGGCAACGCCCGCCGCCTGCAGGCGCCGCAGCAGCGCGTCGATGCCGGGGTACAGGCGCGCCGCGCTGCCCAGCACCTCGCTGTACAGCTGCAACAGGCGCTGGCGTCGTCCCTCGAAGTCAGCGTGCGTCTCCTGCATGCCCAGTCCCAGGCTGACCAGCGCGCGGGCGCCGTTGGAGACGGAGGCGCGAATGCGCGCCGGCGCCATCGGCGCCAGGCCGTGCTCCGCGCGCAGGGCCTGAACCGCGGGCACGAATTCGTCGGCGGTGTCCACCAGGGTGCCGTCGAGGTCGAAGATAACCGCCCGCAGGGTTTGCGGAAAGGCCGTGCCGGCGTTGTTCATGACGCGGGTTTCACGGCCTTGACCATGTAATTGACGCTGACATCGCGGGGATTCAGGCGGTACTGCCGGGTTAGCGGGTTGTAGGTCAGGCCGGTCATGTCCTGCAGCACCAGGTTCGCGTCGCGCAGCCACGCGGCCAGCTCCGAGGGGCGGATGAATTTCGCATACTCGTGGGTGCCGGCGGGCAGCAGGCGCAGGATGTGCTCGGCGCCGACGATGGCGAAAGCGTAGGCCTTGGGGTTGCGATTGATGGTGGAGAAATACAGTGTTCCCCCGGGTACCACCAGTTCCGCGCAGGCGGCGACCACCGCCGCCGGGTCTGGCACGTGTTCGAGCATTTCCAGGCAGCAGGCCACGTCGAATCGCGCGCCCTCGGCGGCCAGCGACTCGGCGGTGCAGCGCCGGTAGTCGACGTCCAGGCCGGACTCGTGCAGGTGGAGCTGCGCGACCGACAGCGGCGCCTCGCCCATGTCGATGCCGGTAACCTGCGCGCCGCGCTGCGCCATGGCCTCGGCCAGGATGCCGCCGCCGCAGCCCACGTCCACCAGGGTCTTGCCTGCCACCGGCGAATGCTCGTCGATGTAGTTCGCGCGCAGCGGGTTGATATCGTGCAGCGGTTTGAACTCGCTGTCGCGGTCCCACCAGCGCGACGCCAGTTCCTCGAACTTGGCGATTTCCGCCGGGTCGACGTTGGCGTCCTGTGCGTGTCCCGTGCTCACTACCGTGTCTCCGTCGTCGCGCCGATACGCTGCTGCCACTGACGTGTACGTGCGCCCAGGTCCGCCAGATCGATGCGCGTCAGGGCGCGGTCGGTCAGCACCGCTTCGCCGGCGATCCAGCTGTGGCTGACCTGGCTGCCGTTGCAGGCGTATACCAGTTGCGACAGCGGGTTGTACAGGGGCTGGGTTTCCGGGCCGCGCAGGTCCACGGCGATCACGTCCGCCTGCTTGCCCACCTCCAGGCTGCCGATCTCGTCCTGCAGGCCCATGGCGCGGGCGCCGCTGATGGTCGCCATGGCCAGGGCGTCCGCCGCGGCCAGGGCGGTGGCATCCATGCTGTGCAGCTTGGCCAGCAGCGCGGCTGTCTGCAGTTCCACGAACATGTTCAGGCTGTTGTTGCTGGCCGCGCTGTCGGTGCCCAGGGCGACATTGACGCCCGCGTCCAGCAGCTTCTTCACCGGGCTGGTGCCTGAGGCCAGTTTCATGTTGGACAGCGGGCAGTGCACCACGTTCGCGCCGGTCTGGGCGAGCAGGGCGATGTCCTGCTCCCCCAGGTCGGTCATGTGCACGCACTGGGTACGCGGCCCCAGCAGTCCCAGCCGGTGCAGCGTGTCCAGCGGCCGTTCGCCGTGGGCCTCCACCGCCTGCAGCACTTCGCCGGTGGTCTCGTGCAGGTGTATGTGGACCGCCGCGTCCAGTTCCGCCGCCAGGGTGGCGACCTTGGCCAGGTTGTCCTCGCACACGGTGTAGGGTGCGTGCGGGCCGAAACAGACGCTGACCAGTTCGCTGTGCTTGTACTCGTCGCGCAGCACCAGGCCCTTGCTGATGTAATCGTCCGCGTCGCGTCCCCAGGCGGTGGGGAAGTCGAAAATGGGGAAGGTGATCTGGCAGCGCATGCCCAGGCGCGTCGCCGTGGCGGCGCAGATGTTGGGGAAAAAGTACATGTCACTGAAGGTGGTGGTGCCGGCGCGGATCATTTCCGCGATGGCCAGTTCAGTGCCGTCGGCGACGAACTGCTCGCTGACGTGGGCGCCTTCCGCCGGCCAGATATGTTCTTCCAGCCAGGGCATCAGCGGGGTGTCGTCGGCGTAGCCGCGCAGCAGACTCATGCCGGCGTGACCGTGGCAGTTGACCAGCCCCGGCAGCAGTACATGGCCGGGCAGCTCCAGTTCCTGCCGCGCCTGCAGGGTCCGCGCCTCGTCCCGTGGCAGCAGCGCGCTGATGCGGCCGCCGCGCAGGCCCAGGCTGTAGCCCTCCAGGACCACGCCGTGGGGTACCACCGGCACCACCCACCCGGGGTGGATCAACGTGTCGATGCCGTTCGCCTGTTCACTCATGCTCGCTCTCGCTCAGGTCCCGCATAATAAGGGGGCTGTGGCGCCCCGCGGGGGGCTGTCGCGCACCGCCGGCGCTGCCGCGGGCGGGCCAGCGCGAGAGTATAACCGCAAACGGCCGAATGCGGCGTCAATGGCCCCGATTTTCCTTAAAAACGTGGCTATCTTGGTCCATCTTCCCGTATAATTCACCGCTTGATTCGGCGCGTCCAGGTGACCCGGCAGGGACCTGCGCGAGCCCCCGAAGAGGGGCTTCGAAGCGTGCCTGAATCCCTCCCGCAAGTGCCGAGGAAACGCTGTCCATGGGTGACGACATAGCCAGGGAAATTCTTCCCGTCAACATCGAAGACGAGATGAAGCAGTCCTACCTCGATTACGCCATGAGCGTGATCGTGGGCAGGGCCCTGCCGGATGTGCGCGATGGCCTGAAGCCGGTTCACCGGCGTGTGCTGTTCGCCATGAACGAGCTCAACAACGACTGGAACAAGGCCTACAAGAAATCCGCCCGCGTGGTCGGTGACGTCATCGGTAAATACCACCCCCACGGGGACTCGGCGGTGTACGACACCATTGTGCGTATGGCGCAGCCGTTTTCGCTGCGCTACATGCTGGTGGACGGTCAGGGCAATTTCGGGTCCATCGACGGCGACAATGCCGCCGCCATGCGCTACACCGAAATCCGCATGCGCAAGATCGCGCACTCGCTGCTGGCGGACCTCGACAAGGAAACGGTCGATTTCGTCGACAATTACGACGGCACCGAGCGGATCCCCGCGGTATTGCCCACGCGCGTGCCGAACCTGCTGATAAACGGTTCCAGCGGCATCGCCGTGGGCATGGCGACGAACATCCCGCCGCACAACCTGCGCGAGGTGGTCAGCGGTTGCCTGGCGCTGATTGCCAACCCGGAACTGAGCGTCGACGAGTTGATGGAATACATCCCGGGACCGGACTTTCCCACCGGGGCGATCATCAACGGCCGCGCGGGCATCATCCAGGCCTATCGCAGTGGCCGCGGGCGCATCTACGTGCGCGCGCGCGCCGAGGTGGTGACCGACGAAAAGCGCGGCCGCGACACCATCATCATCCACGAGATCCCCTACCAGCTGAACAAGGCGCGCCTGATCGAGCGTATCGCCGAGCTGGTAAAAGAGAAGAAGATCGAGGGCATCACCGAGCTGCGCGACGAGTCCGACAAGGACGGGCTGCGCGTGGTCATCGAGCTGCGCCGCGGAGAAGTCGGCGACGTGGTGCTGAACAACCTGTACGCCCAGACCCAGCTGCAGTCCGTGTTCGGAATCAACATGGTGGCCCTGGTCGACGGGCAGCCGAAGATCCTCAACCTGAAGGAGATTCTCGAGGCGTTTGTCCGCCACCGCAGGGAGGTGGTCACACGGCGCACCGTCTACCTGCTGCGCAAGGCGCGCGAGCGCGGCCACATACTCGAGGGCCTGGCCATCGCCCTGGCCAATATCGACCCGGTGATCGAACTGATCAAGGCCTCGCCCAGCCCGACCGAGGCGAAGGAACAGCTGGTGGCGCGCAGCTGGGCGCCCGGGGATGTCTCGGGCATGCTCGAGCGCGCCGGCGCGGACGCCTGTCGCCCCGACGACCTGGAGCCGCAGTTCGGCATGCACGACGGCCAGTACCACCTGTCGCCGGCCCAGGCCCAGGCCATCCTCGAACTGCGCCTGCACCGGCTCACCGGGCTGGAGCATGAGAAATTGCTCAACGAGTACGAGGAAAAGCTGCGCGAAATCGCCGATTACCTGCAGATTCTCTCCGACCCGGAGCGGCTCAAGGCGGTGATCCGCGAGGAGCTCGAAGAGATCGTCAACGAGTACGGCGACGAGCGGCTGACGGAAATTACGTCCTCGCAGCACGACCTCACGGTGGAGGACCTGATCACCGAGGAAGACCGCGTGGTGACGATTTCCCACGGCGGTTACGCCAAGACGCAGCCGCTGTCGGATTACCAGGCCCAGCGCCGCGGCGGCATGGGCAAGTCGGCGACGGCGGTGAAGGACGAGGATTTTGTCGAGCACCTGCTGATCGCCAGCACGCATGCGACCATCCTGTGTTTCTCCAACATGGGCAAGGTCTACTGGCTGAAGGTCTACCAGATTCCCGTGGCCGGCCGCAATTCCCGTGGTCGGCCCATGGTCAATCTGTTGCCGTTGGAGGAGGGCGAGCGCGTGACCTCCATTTTGCCCGTGGAGGAGTACACCGAGGGACACTACATTTTCATGGCCACCGCCAACGGCACGGTGAAGAAAACTGCGCTGACCGACTTCTCCCGCCAGCGCAGCGTCGGCTTGCGCGCGCTGGAACTGGAGGCGGGCGACGTGCTGGTGGGCACGGCGATTACCGACGGCAGCTGCGACGTCATGCTGCTGTCCAGCGAGGGCAAGGCGGTGCGCTTCCGCGAGGGCGATGTGCGCGCCATGGGCCGCACGGCGCGGGGTGTGCGCGGCATCAAACTCGGCGCCGGCCACCGCATGATCGCGCTGATCATACCCCGTGAGGGCGGGGAGGTGCTCACCGTGTCGGAGAACGGCTTCGGCAAACGCACCGACGTCGCGGATTTCCCCACCAAGGGCCGCGGCACCATGGGGGTGATCGCCATGCAGACTTCCGACCGCAACGGCCGCATGGTCGGCGCGGTGCAGGTCCTGCCGGGCGACGAGCTGATGTTGATCTCCAACCAGGGCACCCTGGTGCGCACACGCTCCGACGAGGTGTCGGTACTGGGGCGCAACACCCAGGGCGTGCGGGTCATCCGCACCCGGGAAGGCGAGAGCCTGGTGCGTATCGCGCGTATCGAGGAGCCTGAGGAGGGCGCCGGCGAGGCCGCCGAATCCGACAGCTGATCACCGCCGCCGGAAGATTTACCTTATCCCCGCTTGCGCGCGGCTGACAGGTGCGTACAGTACGCTCTCCCGCCGGCGACCAGGCCGTGCTGCGCGTCGCGCCGCAGTGCGCGCCGGCGGCAGCCCATGGGACGGCGGCGCGGCCACATTGCCGCCCGCGCCGCGAAGATGCGAGTAAAGTTAAAGGAAACTGAACCATGACCCGCTGTTACAATTTTTGCGCCGGCCCCGCGGCCCTGCCCGAGGCGGTACTGGAGATTGCCAGGGACGAAATGCTCGACTGGCACGGTCGCGGCCTGTCGCTGATGGAGATGAGCCACCGCAGCGCCGAGGTGGTGGGTGTCGCGCACCGCGCAGAGCAGACCCTGCGCGAACTGCTCGCCATCCCCGACGACTACGCCGTGCTGTTCCTGCAGGGCGGCGCCAGCACGCAGTTCTCCGCGGTGCCGCTGAACCTGCTGGGCGTGCGCGGCTGCGCCGATTACATCAACACCGGGCAGTGGTCGAAAAAAGCCATCGCCGAGGGCCGGCGCTACGGCCAGGTAAACGTCGCCGCGACTTCCGAGGAAAGCAATTTCAGCACCATTCCCCCGTTCGAGCAGTGGCGACTGGACCCGGACGCGGCCTACCTGCACTACACGCCCAACGAGACCATCGGCGGGGTGGAGTTCGCCTGGACGCCGCAGGTCGAGGCGCCGCTGGTGGCGGACATGTCCTCCACCATCCTGTCGCGGCCGGTCGATGTAGCGGAATTCGGTGTGATCTACGCCGGGGCGCAAAAAAACATCGGCCCGGCGGGCCTGACCCTGGTTATCGCGCGCCGCGACCTGCTCGGCGCCGCCCACGCGCTGTGCCCGTCGATGCTCAACTGGCAGGTCGCCGCGGACAACGACTCCATGTACAACACCCCGCCGACCTTCGCGCTGTACCTGGCGGGGCTGGTGTTCGACTGGCTGGCGCAACAGGGCGGCCTGCGCGCCATGGAGGCGATCAACCGGCGCAAGGCCGAGAAGCTCTACGCCGCGATCGACGACAGTGATTTTTACGCCAACCCGGTGGACCCGGACTGCCGCTCCCTGATGAACGTGCCCTTCACCCTGGCGGACGACGCCCTGGACAAACAGTTCCTGGCCGAGTCCGAGGAAGCCGGCCTGCTCAACCTCAAGGGGCATCGCTCCGTGGGCGGTATGCGCGCCAGCATCTACAATGCGGTAACGGAACAGGCGGTGGACGCGCTGATCGCGTTCATGGCGGACTTCGAACAACGCAACGGTTGACGGCCGGCTTATGGCAGACGACAGGGATCTCGCCCAGGTAAGAGCGGATATCGACGCCATCGATCAGGAGATTCAGCAGCTGTTGAATCGCCGGGCGTCCTGCGCCCAGCGCGTGGCCGACATCAAGCTCGCCGAGGCGCGGGCGCGCGGCGAGAGCGGCGACGAGGTCGTTTACTACCGCCCGGAACGCGAGGCCCAGGTGCTGGAGGCGATCATCGCGCGCAACGCCGGCCCGCTGGAAGGCGCGACCGTGGCGCATATCTTCCGCGAGATCATGTCCGCCTGCCTGGCCCTGGAGCGGCCCCTGCAGGTGGCCTACCTGGGGCCCGAGGGCACCTTCACCCAGGCGGCGACGATCAAGCACTTCGGTCACGCCGCGATCTGCGTGCCGCAGGCGACCATCGACGCGGTGTTCGCCCAGGTGGAATCCGGCGAGTGCAACTACGGTGTGGTGCCGGTGGAGAACTCCACCGAGGGCATGGTCAGCCACACGCTGGACAACTTCATGGATTCCACGCTGAAGATTTCCGGCGAGGTGGAGATGCGCATCGGGCATCACCTGCTGGTGTCAGCAGACACCGACGGCGGCGCGATCACGCGCATCTGCGCCCACCAGCAGGCCCTGGCGCAGTGCCGCAACTGGCTGGACCAACACTACCCGAACGTCGAGCGCGAGGCGGTCAGCAGCAACGGCGAGGCAGCGCGGCGCGCGCTGCAAGAAACCGGCATCGCGGCGGTGGCGGGCGACATGGCCGCGGAGCGTTACGAACTGCACAAGCTCGCGTCCCATATCGAGGACTACGCCGACAACACCACGCGCTTCCTGGTCATCGGACGCGAGGAGGTGCCGTCCTCCGGGCGCGACAAGACCTCCATCATCGTCTCCAGCCGCAATCGCCCCGGCGCCCTGTTCGACCTGCTGGAGCCCTTCCGGCGCGCCGGCGTCAGCCTGACGCGTATCGATACGCGTCCCTCGCGCACGGAGAAATGGGCCTACGTGTTCTTCATCGAGTTCGAGGGACACCTGCAGGATGGCAACATCGCCGCCATCCTGGCGGACCTGGAAGAGCAGTCCATCCTGCTCAAGCCCCTGGGGTCCTATCCCCGGGCCGTGCTCTAGCCGGACATGGCTGCGCCGGGCGGCACCCTCGTCATCCTCGGGCTGGGACTCATCGGCGGTTCCCTGGCCAGGGCGCTGCGCGCCAGCGGTTTCTGCGACCACTTTGTCGGCTGCGGGCACCGCGCCCCCTCGCTGGAGCGCGGCGTGGAACTGGGCGTCATCGACGAGTACACGCTGGACCTCGACGAGGCGGTGCGCCGCGCGGATATCCTGGTGGTGTGCACCCCGACGCTCACCGCGGCGGACTCGCTGGCGCAAATCCTGCCCATGCTGGGGCAGCAGGGCCCGGTGGTGACGGATGTGGCCAGCGTCAAGGGCAGCCTGCACCGCGCGGCGCTGTCCGTGACCGGCAGCATGCCGCCGCGCCTGGTGCTGGCGCACCCGATCGCCGGTTCCGAGCGCAGCGGTGTCGACGCCTCCAGCGGCGAGTTGTTCGAGGGCCACCGCGTCATTCTCACCCCGGTGCCCGGCAACGACCCGCAGGCGGTAGACCTGGTGCGGCGCATGTGGCGCAGCACCGGGGCCGAGGTGGTCGATATGTCGGTACAGTGCCACGATGCGGTGCTGGCCGCCACCAGCCACCTGCCCCACCTGCTGGCCTACGCCCTGGTGGACGCCCTGGCCGCCGATGCCGACAGCGACGACATGTTCCGCTGTGCCGCCGGCGGTTTTCGCGACTTCACCCGCATCGCCTCCTCGGACCCGGTGATGTGGCGTGACATCGCCCTGGCCAACCGCGATGCGCTGTTGGCGGCCATCGACGACTTTGGCGCGCACCTGGGCCAGTTGCGCAGCGCGGTGGAGCAGGGCGATGGCGACACCTTGTACGCGACATTTACCCGCGCCAAGACGGCCCGGGACGAATTCGCGGAAATTCTGGCGCGGCGGCGCAAGCGCTGAGCAACCCGCGCGAGCAGTAATAACAGGAGTCACATGCAGTTCAATCTCAACCCCGGCGGCGCCCTGACCGGCACGCTGCGCGTACCCGGCGACAAGTCCATCTCGCACCGCGCCATCATGCTCGGCGCCCTGGCGCAGGGCACGACGCGTGTGCGCGGCTTTCTGGAGGGTGAGGACGCCCTGGCCACCGTGGCGGCCTTCCGCGCCATGGGCGTACAGATCGACGGACCCGCCGACGGCGAGGTCACGGTACATGGCGTTGGCCTGCACGGCCTGCGCGCGCCCTCGGCGGCGCTGGACCTGGGCAACGCCGGCACCGGCATGCGCCTGCTCTGCGGCCTGCTGGCGGGGCAACCCTTTGACAGCGAACTGACCGGTGATGCCTCCCTGCGCAGCCGCCCCATGGGGCGGGTCATCGACCCCCTGAGCGCCATGGGTGCGCAGATCGAGTCCGCCGCGGGCGGTCGTCCGCCGCTACGTATCCGCGGTGGCCGCCGCCTGCACGGTATGCACTACGAGCTGCCCATGGCCAGCGCCCAGGTCAAGTCCTGCGTGCTCCTGGCGGGCCTGTACAGCGAGGGCGAAACCTCGGTGACCGAACCGGCGCCGACCCGCGATCACACCGAGCGCATGCTCGGCGGTTTTGGTTACGCGCTGCGCCGCGACGGCGCCACCGTGGCCCTGCGCGGCGGCGGCGAATTGCGCGCCTGCGACATCGACGTGCCGGCGGATATCTCCTCCGCGGCGTTCTTCCTGGTCGGCGCCAGCATCGCGCCGGGCTCGGACCTGACCCTGCAGCACGTGGGCATCAACCCGACGCGTACCGGGGTGATCAACATCCTGCGCCAGATGGGCGCGGACATCACGCTGGACAACGAGCGCGAGGTGGGCGGTGAGCCCGTGGCGGACCTGCGCGTACGCCACGCCCCGCTGCACGGCATCGATATCCCCCTTGAGCAGGTGCCGCTTGCCATCGACGAGTTTCCGGTGTTGTTCGTCGCCGCGGCCTGCGCCCGCGGCACCACGCGGCTGCGCGGCGCGCAGGAACTGCGTGTGAAGGAGAGCGATCGTATCGCCGCCATGGCCGAGGGCCTGGCCACCCTGGGGGTGGACAACCAGGTACTGGACGACGGCATCATCATCGAGGGCGCGACGCAGCTGGGCGGCGGCGAGTTCCGCACCTTCGGCGATCACCGCATCGCCATGAGTTTCGCCATCGCCGCGCTGCGCGCCAGCGAACCCATCACCGTGCTGGACTGCCAGCACGTGGCCACCTCCTTCCCGGGGTTCGTCCCGCTGGCTGCCAGGGCCGGCCTGGCTGTCGCCGCGGCGGATGACTGACATGGGCGGCGCGGTTCCGGTGATCACCGTGGACGGCCCCTCGGGGGCGGGCAAGGGCACCATCGCACACCTGCTGGCGGACAAGCTCGGCTGGCACCTGCTGGACAGCGGCGCCCTGTATCGCGTCACCGGGCAGGCCTGCCTGATCGAGGGGGTCGACTGGGATGACCACGCGGGGGTCGCCGAGGTGGCGCGGCGCCTGGACGTCACCTTTACCCCCGCCCCCAGCGGCGAGATCCTCGTCGCCTACCGCGGCGAGGACGTCAGCGCCGCCATTCGCACCGAGGAGGGCGGCCGCGGCGCCTCCACCGTCGCCGCGATCCCGGCGGTGCGCGAGGCCCTGCTCGAGCGCCAGCGCGAGCTGCGCCGGCCCCCCGGCCTGGTCGCCGACGGTCGCGACATGGGCACGGTGGTATTCGCCGATGCGCCGCTCAAGTTTTTCCTCACCGCGAGCGCCCGCGAGCGCGCGCAGAGGCGCTATAAGCAGTTGATTGCAAAGGGGGAAAGTGTTAGTCTCCCGCGCCTTCTGCAGGATATCGAGGAACGGGATGCGCGCGATGCGTCGCGGGACGTCTCGCCCCTGGTGCCGGCAGAGGATGCCATCGTCATCGATTCCACGGCGACGCCGATTGCCGAAGTGCTGCGGCAGGTGTGGGACACGGTGAAAGAGAAGGGCCTGATCTAGCCGCTTGATGCCGCTAAAATCCTTTAAATGGCGAAAAATTCTGCTTTTCCGCGCAATCCAGTCACGGCGGGCGGGCAGTCGAACGAACAGACCCGTGCCGGCTGGAGGTGCGGTGGAAACGGGCTCCTGGCCCGGTATTTACAGGTAACCAATTCATGAGCGAATCCTTCGCCGAACTCTTCGAAGAAAGTCTGAAAACCGTCGATATGCAGCCGGGTGCCATTGTCACCGGCGTGGTCATCGACATCGATAACGAGTGGGTCACTGTCCACGCGGGCCTCAAGTCCGAGGGCGTGATTCCGCGGTCCCAGTTCACCGACGCCAACGGCGATTGCACCCTGACCGTCGGCGACGAAGTCCAGGTCGCCCTGGAAACCGTCGAGGACGGTTTCGGCGAGACCAAGCTGTCGCGCGAAAAAGCCAAGCGCGCCGAGGCCTGGAAGGAACTGGAAGCCGCCCACGAGGCCGACGAGGTCGTCAGCGGCGTCATCAACGGCAAGGTCAAGGGCGGGTTCACCGTCGACATCAATTCCATCCGGGCCTTCCTGCCCGGCTCGCTGGTTGACGTTCGCCCCGTGCGCGAAACCACGCACCTGGAAGGCAAGGACCTGGAGTTCAAGGTCATCAAGCTGGACCAGAAGCGCAACAACGTGGTGGTGTCACGCCGTGCGGTCATGGAGGCCGCCAACTCCGTCGAGCGCGACGCGCTGCTGGAGTCGCTGCAGGAAGGCATGTCCATCAAGGGTATCGTCAAGAACCTCACCGACTACGGCGCCTTCGTCGACCTCGGTGGCGTCGACGGCCTGCTGCACATCACCGACATGGCCTGGAAGCGCATCAAGCACCCGTCCGAGATCGTCGAGGTGGGCCAGGAAATCGAGGTCAAGATCCTCAAGTTCGATCGCGAGCGCAACCGCGTCTCCCTGGGCCTGAAGCAACTGGGCGAGGATCCGTGGGTGGAAATCACCGGGCGCTACCCCGAGGGCAGTCGCGTCATGGCGCGTGTCACCAACCTCACCGATTACGGCTGCTTCGCCGAACTCGAGGAGGGCGTGGAAGGCCTGGTACACGTGTCCGAAATGGACTGGACCAACAAGAACGTGCACCCGTCCAAGATCGTCAACCTCGGCGACGAGGTCGAGGTCATGGTGCTGGATATCGACGAGGAGCGTCGCCGTATCTCCCTGGGTATCAAGCAGTGCCAGCAAAACCCCTGGGACGCGTTTGCCGCGCAGTACGCCAAGGGCGACAAGATTGCCGGCAGCATCAAGTCGATTACCGACTTCGGCATCTTCATCGGCCTGGAAGGCAACATCGACGGTCTGGTGCACCTGTCCGACATCAGCTGGAACGAAACCGGCGAGGAAGCGGTGCGCAACTACAAGAAGGGCGATGAAATCGAGACGGTTATCCTCTCCATCGACCCCGAGCGCGAGCGTATCTCCCTGGGTATCAAGCAGCTCGAGGACGATCCCTTCGGCAACTACGTCGCCGAGCACGATCGCGGCGCCATCGTCACCGGCGAGGTGATCGAGGTCGATGCCAAGGCGGTGGTCGTGAAGCTGGCGGACGAGGTCGAGGGCGTGTTGAAGGCTTCGGATATCAGCCTGGACAAGGTGGAAGACGCGCGCAACTCGTTCAAGGTGGGCGACAGCGTCGAGGCGAAAATCGTCTCTGTCGACCGCAAGAATCGCGGCCTGTCCCTGTCCATCAAGGCCAAGGACCTGGACGACGAGAAGGAAGCCGTGAAGTCGCTGAAAGCGTCGGAGCAGGAAGCCGCCTCACCGGGCACCATCGGCGACCTGATCAAGGCGCAGATGGGCGACTCCTGACCGGCCGCCCCCCGGGGACGTGATTGCAATGTCGTCCCCGCATCGAGAAAGGCCCGCCTGGCGGGCCTTTTTTTTGTCGCACCCTGCAGGGCGTGTCCCGCCAGGCCCATGACCGTCATCAACAGGCAGTACAACTACATCTTTATCCATGTGCCCAAGGCGGCGGGCAAGAGCGTCAAGCGCCACCTGCTGGAGAGTACTTTCAGCGCCGGCGAGCGGCGCCGCCTGAGCCTGGCTTACTCGACTCAGGCCCTGGCTTCCTACCTGCACGCACAGCGCCTGGGCTGGCTGTTGCCGCGGCCGCTCGGCTTCGGTGGCGACGAGTGTATCGGCAGGTACTGCCGCGAACAGCGCCTGTTCACCAGCGCCCACCTGCGTGCGGCGCAGGTCAGGCAGGCGCTGGGCGAGGCGGTGTACCGCGACATGTTCTCCTTCGCTTTTGTGCGCAATCCCTGGGATCGCTGCCTCTCCGCCTACTTCTACTTTCGCCGCAAGCGGCTGCATCCGCTGCACCGGCTGGCCATGCGGCTTTCCTTCGAGGACTTTCTGGCGCAACTGGCGCGTGACGGCATGCCGTATGTCGGGCAACAGGCGCTGTGGCTGTACGCCGCGGACGGCCGGCAACTGGTCGACTATATCGGGCGGGTCGAGAATATCGGGCGCGACATGGGCGTGGTCGCCGACAGGATCGGCAGCGACGCCGCCTTCGCCGCCCACGTCAATCGCAGCCCGTCACGCGACCGGGACTACCGCCCCTACTACTCCGACAGCGCGCGGGAACTGGTCGCGCAGGTCATGGCGCGCGACATCGAACTGCTCGACTATCGTTTCTAGGCCGCGGCAAGTCCTGCCGTCGCGCCCCTTATCGGGGCACTTTTTCTATATAAAATAATAACTTGCGCAATCCGAAGATTGGGTCCAAAATACGCCTTTAGCACGATGACGGCATAACAAGACCTCGCCATACGGAGGCGGCATGACCAAGAGCGAACTGATCGAATCCATCGCGTCCAAGCAGACCCAGCTGTCTTCCAAGGATGTGGAGTTGGCGGTGAAGACGATCCTGGAACATATGTCCCAGGCCCTGTCCAATGGAGAGCGTATCGAGATCCGCGGGTTCGGCAGTTTCTCCCTGCACTTTCGCGAGCCGCGCCGCGGCCGCAACCCCAAGACCGGCGACGCGGTGCAACTGAACGGCAAGTACGTACCGCATTTCAAGCCGGGCAAGGAGCTGCGCGAACGGGTCAATATGGGCCTGCAACTGGGGCTTTGAGCAAAAGGCGCGCGCGGCGTCTTGCTCCCGCGCAACAGGGCGGTATGATCGACGATCATACCGTTTTTTGTTTCCCGGACCTGGCGGAATAGACCGATGAAGATACTGCGCATAGTGATCACCCTGCTCGTGCTGCTGGCGATGACCGGCGCCGGGATATTTTTCGCCGCGGCCAACGATGCGCCGGTTCCCCTGGACCTGCTGTTCTATACATTTGCGCCCCAGAGCCTGGCGCTGTGGGTGCTGGCCGCCTTCGCCCTGGGCGGCGTGGCCGGCATGCTGGTGTCTTCCGCGCTCATGCTGCGCATGCGCACGGCGCTGGGGTCTTCCAAGCGCCAGCTGAACAAGACGCGCGAGGAACTCAACCAGTTGCGCGCGCAGGCTGCGACGACATCGTGAAGGACGCGGTGATCGTCGCGCTGGATTATCCCGGCGCGCAGGACGCCCTGGACATGGCGACGCGGCTGTCGCCCGAGCTGTGTCGCCTGAAGGTGGGCAAGGAACTGTTTACACGCGCGGGTCCCGCCCTGGTGGAACAACTGCAGGCGCAGGGCTTCGAAATCTTCCTGGACCTCAAGTTTCACGATATCCCCAATACCGTGGCCGGGGCCGTGCGCGCCGCGGCGGACCTGGGCGTGTGGATGATCAACGTCCACGCCGGCGGCGGGCGGCGCATGATGGAAGCGGCCCGCGAGGCGGTGGACGCCGGCACTCACCGTCCGCTGCTGATCGGCGTCACCGTGCTCACCAGCCTGTCCGATGCGGACCTCGCGGAACTGGGCTATGCCGAGACGGCGGCGCAGCGCGTGACGCGCCTCGCCGCGCTGGCCGCCGACAGCGGCCTGGACGGTGTGGTCTGTTCTGCGCAGGAGGCGGCGACGCTGCGCGCGCAGCGCGGTGACGCTTTCAAGCTGGTCACCCCGGGTATTCGCCTGGCCGGCGACGCCGCCGGCGACCAGCGACGCGTGCTCACGCCGGGGCAGGCCCTGGCCCTGGGGGCGGATTACCTGGTAGTCGGGCGCTCGGTCACCGCGGCGCCGGATCCCCTGGACGCACTGCAGCGCGTGCGCGCAGAACTGGCTGCCTGACGCCGTTCCATCATATGCGCGCGGCCGTCTTGGCGCGCGCAACACCGTTGCTAAACTTCTCCCGGCGTGGATGTCTGCAAGGACGCAGATTGACGCAAGCGCGCGGTCAATGTCGGTTGCGCGCTCAATCACAGGGAGATGACATCATGGATTACACCAACCTTTCGCACTGTTTCACCGCGGCCGGGCTGCAACTGCGGGCGCTGCTGGACCATGCCCGGCGGTCGCGCCCGCTGGCGCTGGCGCTGCTGCTCGTTCTGGGCGCGGCCCTGGGGGCGGGCAGCGTTGCGGTGCAGGCGCAGCAGGAAGCGGCGGCGACGCAGGTCGCCACGGTCAACATCAATACCGCTGATGCGGAGACGCTGGCCGCCAGGCTCAAGGGGGTGGGACGCTCGCGCGCGCAGGAAATCGTGCGCTACCGCGAGACCTACGGCCGCTTCACCTCGGCCGAGGAGTTGATGGAGGTGAAGGGCATCGGTCCCTCCACCCTGGACATGAACCGGGGCCTGATCACACTGGATTAAGGCCGGCGCATGCGTATGATGAGGGGGCATCGGCCCCCTTTTCAACAGCAGCAGGCGACATCAACTTGAGCAGGCAACGCCCGACGTGAAATGTGTTGTCACCGGCGCCACCGGTTTTGTCGGGCGTCACCTGTGCCGGCGCCTGGCGCAGCGCGGCGACCAGCTGTTCGCCTGCAGCCGCGGCGGTGGCCGTCTCGATGACGGCACGCAGGTCGCCGCCCTGGATCTCGCCGCTGCCGCGCTGCCGACCTCGGCCCTGGCCGGTGCGCAGGTGGTGTTTCACCTGGCCGGTATCGCTCATCGCCATGCACAGGACGCGGACTACGAGGCGGTGAACCACCTGGCCAGCGTGCGCCTTGCGCAGCAGGCGGCGGCAGCCGGCGTGCGCTGCTTTGTCTTCCTCTCCAGTGTCAGGGCCATGGGCGCGCCGCTGTCGGACCTGCCGCGCGGCGAGAGCGAGTTGGTCGAAGCGCACGATGCCTACGGCCGGTCCAAGCGGCGCGCCGAGTGCGGATTGCGCCAGGCCTGTGCCGACAGCGCGATGTCCGTCGTCATCGTGCGCCCCGTCCTGCTGCACGGGGTGGGCGTGAAGGGCAACCTGCGCACCCTGGCGCGCGCCACGCTGCGCGGCCTGCCGCGACCGCCGGCGGGAGGCCGGCGCTCGATGCTGGCGGTGGAAGACCTGGTTTCCCTGCTGTGCCTGCTGGCGGACGAGCCGCCCGCGGGGGTGAGCACATGGCTGGCCAGCGGCGCTGACTACAGCACGCGCGAGCTTTACGACGCGTTGCGTAGCGCCGCGGGAAAGGGCAGGGGGCCGGGCTGGCTGCCGCGGTTGGGGTGGCGCATCGCCGCGCGCTTGCTGGACTTCGCGGGCGCCGGCGACAACACCTATACGCGCCTGTTCGGCAGCGAACTGTACAGCAGCGCAAGCGTGCGCGCTGCCACCGGCTGGCGTCCGGCGTGCACCCTCGAGCAGGCGGCGCGGCAGATGCTCACGGAGACGCGGCAGTGATCGTCCTGCTCACCGCACTGGCGTCGGCCGTGTTCTGCGGCGTCTACCTGGCGCTGGCGCGGCGCCGCAATATCGTCGCCACGCCGAATGAGCGCAGTTCCCACGCGACGCCGACGCCGCACGGCGGCGGCCTGCCAATGCTCGCGGCATTCTTCGCTGCACTTGCGCTCAGCGCGCTGTCCGGTACCGCCTGGGATACGGCGCTGTGGCTGCTGGCCGTCGCCGCGGCGCTGTTGCTGGCGGTGGGTGTAATCGATGACCTGCGCGGCCTGTCCGTGCGCCTGCGCCTGGCGGTGTACGCGGCGACCTGTTGCGCGCTGGCCCTGTACCTGTTGTGGCCGCGGCTTGCCGAGCAGTCACTGCTTGCCTGGTCGCTGCTGACCGTCGCGACCCTGGGCCTGCTGTGGTTGCTCAACCTGTACAACTTCATGGACGGTATCGACGGCATCGCCGGCCTGCAGGCCATGCTCGCCTGCGCCGCCGCGGCGCTGCTGGCGCGAGGCGGGGACGACGCTTCCCACTACATGCTGTTCTGCCTGCTGCTGGCGGCAGCCCACGCGGGCTTCCTGTTCTGGAACCGGCCGCCGGCACGCCTGTTCATGGGCGACGCCGGCAGTGTGCCCACCGGTTTCCTGCTCGGCGGCCTGGCCCTGTTGGGGTATGTGCAGGGGCAGATCAGCCCCCTGTGCTGGCTTATTCTGCTGGCGCTGTTCATTACCGATGCGAGCTGGACCCTGCTGTGGCGCGTGCTGACACGACAGGCCTTTACCCAGGCGCACCGCTCGCATGCCTACCAGCGCCTCAGCCGGCACTGGCGCTCGCATGGCAAGGTCGATGCGTTGTTCGTCGCCATCTTCCTGCTGTGGCTGTTCCCGCTGGCCTGGGCGAGCGTAAACTGGCCCCAGTTCGGGGTATTTTTGGTAATTTTGGCATACCTGCCCCTGCTCGCTGGCATGGCTATGGCCTGGCGCATACAGTAAAATTCGGTTCTTTGCAGGGCCCTGGCGCCCGCTCATGTGCAGCGCGCCGAACCGGCTTTCAGGAGGAGAACCGTTGACACGCCCGGACCGATGGTTGTCCCGATCGCTCAGCGCCACCACTGAAGTGCTGCGGGACCTCGTGGAGAAGGTTGTCGAACTGCCGCGCAATATCAAGCAGGCCTGCCTGCTGTCCATGGACATGGTGTATGTGGCGGCTGCCATGTGGGGCGCCGTGGCGCTGCGCTACGGTCACCTGAATTTCAAGCTGGGTCCCATCGAGTACGCCTGCGGCGTGTTCACCCTGTTTATCAGCGCCATCATCTTCCTGCGCCTGGGCCTCTACCGAGCGGTGATCCGCTTCATGGGCCAGCAGGCCATCTGGGCCATACTCACCGCGGTCAGTTACTCGGCGCTGGTACTGGGCGCAACCTTCTTTTTCACGCGTGCCGGCGTACCGCGTTCCACGCCCTTTATCTACTGGGGCCTGCTCATGCTGGGCATCGGTGGAACACGACTGATCGTGCGCGCCTACTACCAGGCCAGGCTGCGCTCGGCATCGGAGAATATCATTATCTATGGCGCCGGACTGTCCGGTCGCCAACTGTTGCAGGCACTGCAGCACGGTGACGAGTACCACCCGGTGGTTTTCGTCGACGACAATCCCATGCTGCAGCGCTCGGTCATCAACGGGCTGCAGGTGGCGCGCCCCGAGGACCTGCCGCAACTCGTGGAGGCGCACGATATTACACAGGTGATGCTCGCCGTGCCCTCGGCGTCGCCCGAACGCCGCCGCGAGATTATCGACTCCCTGGTCGGGCTGCCGGTGCATGTGCGCACCGTGCCCACGATCAGCGAGCTGCTCGCCGGCGAGGCCAGCGTCAACCAGATCCGCGATATCGACCTCGATGACCTGCTGGGACGCGACCCGGTGCCCCCGCACCCCGAGTTGATCGAGCGCTGTATCACCGGCAAGGTGGTCATGGTCACGGGCGCGGGCGGTTCGATCGGCTCCGAGCTGTGCCGCCAGATCGTGCAGTCCGGGGCGCGCGAGCTCATCCTGCTGGACAACTCCGAATACGCGCTGTACCGCGTCGAGCGCGAGCTGCGCGAAATCATCCAGGGGCACGGCCTCACCCTCGAACTGGTGGCGCTGCTCGGTTCGGTGCAGGACCAGAAACGGCTGGAGAGCATCTACCGCAGCTTCGAAGTCGCCACGGTGTACCACGCGGCGGCCTACAAACACGTGCCGCTGGTGGAGTACAACATCGCCGAGGGCGTGGCCAACAACGTGTTCGGCACCTGGTACGCGGCGGAGGCGGCGCGCAGCGCCGGCGTGGAAACCTTTGTCCTGGTCTCCACTGACAAGGCGGTGCGGCCGACCAATATCATGGGCGCGTCCAAGCGCTTCGCCGAAATGATATTGCAGGGTCTGGCCGCGGAGCCGTCCGGCACTCGCTTCTGCATGGTGCGTTTCGGCAACGTGCTGGGCTCCTCGGGTTCGGTCGTGCCCCTGTTCCGCCAGCAGATCCAGGACGGCGGGCCGGTCACCGTGACCCACCCGGAAGTCTCACGTTACTTCATGAGCATTCCCGAGGCGGCGCAGCTGGTCCTGCAGGCCGGTGCCATGGGCACCGGCGGTGACGTGTTCGTACTGGACATGGGCGAGCCGGTGCGCATCGTAGACCTGGCGCGGCGCCTGATACGCTTGTCCGGCTATGACATGGAGCCGGAGGCAAGCGGCGAAAACCACATCGATATCGAGTTCATCGGCTTGCGACCGGGGGAAAAACTGCACGAGGAGCTGCTGCTGGGCAGCAATGTCACCGGCACCGGCCACCCGATGATCATGCGCGCCGAGGAGGAGTCCCTGCCCTACGCGCAACTGCAGCGCAAGCTGGACGACCTAGTGCGCTACTGCGACGCCCTGGACTGCGACGGCATCAGCGCGGTGCTCAGTTCAGCGGTGAGCGGCTTCGGCGACCACCAGGTGCGCTACGACCACCTGTGGCGCAAGCAGGGCAAACTCGCCAGGCAGGAGGCCAGGCAGGTCTCCAACGTCAAGAACCTGTTTCCCGACAACTCCTGAACAGCCGCTGCGGTGAACGCGGCAACCGCCTGCGCCTAGTCCACCTCGTCCACGTCGAACTGGCCGGTCAGGCGTCGCCAGATGTGCGACCAGGACATGCCCGCGCCCAGGATCAACGCGATCAACAGCAGTGCCACCCAGGTGAACGCGCCGGGGGATTCCAGGCTGAGCCAGCCGATGTCCACCAGCAGCCAGATAATCGCGGCGAACAGGGCCGCGCCCAGTGCGATGCCCACCCAGCCCAGGGACTGGAAGGTGGCGCTGAGGAAAATCACCCAGCCGATCAGCAGGGCGACGCCGGCGATGGCCACCACGGGCCCGAACTCCGTGCCCTCGGCGAAGGCCCAGCCGACGAACGAGTACTCGGTCGGGTTGTAGGTGCAGAAGACCAGGACGATGGCGAACAACAGGCGGCCAAGGAAGCTCAGGACAGTAAATTCAGTTGCCATGGGGGCTCAACTCCAGTTCTTGTGGTTGTGACGCGGGCAGCAGGTCGCGCACCAGGGCGCCGACTTCCGCCGCCGAGAGATAGCGTGGTACCGGGTACAGCTTGCCCGCTTCGGACAGCGCTTCCTCCACGATACCCGGCAGGTCCTCGTGTTTCAGCCCGCGCGGCAGCAGCGGCATGTCCATCTGCCGGCGCAGGTCGACGATGGCGTCGATCAGTGTTCGCGCCAGCGCCTGTGGCGGGTCCCCGTCCTGTCCCAGGCCTGCGCGCCGGGCCAGTTCCGCCAGGCGCTCGTGTGTGCACTCGCCGTAGGCCAACAGCACCTCGGGCAGCACCATGGCGTTGGCGTTGCCGTGCGGTGTTCCGCAGACGCGCCCGAGCTGGTGCGCGATGGCGTGGGCGTAGCCCACCGAGGTGCGGCTGAAGGCGGCGCCGGCGTAGTACGCAGCCAGCGCCATGGCGTCGCGTGCCTCCAGGTCGTCGCCGTCGGCCCAGGCCACGGGCAGGTAGCGAAAGATCAGGCGCACCGCGGCGCTCGCCTGGCGCTCTGTCTCCTCGTCCGAGCCGCGGCTGAGAAAGGATTCCACCGCGTGGGTGAGGGCGTCCATACCGGTGGCGGCGGTGATGCCCTTGGGCATGCCGCGCATGATCAGTGGGTCCAGCGCGACGTAGGCGGGCATCATGCCCGCGTCAGCCACCGCTGTCTTCTCGTGCGTCTGCTGGTTGGTAATCACCGCCACCGGGGTGACTTCCGAGCCCGTGCCGGCGGTGGTGGGAATCGCGAACAGGGGCAGGCCGGGCCTGCGATTCAGCTTCGGTTTGGCGAAGTCGGCGAGGCTGCCGCCGTTGCTGTGCAGCAGGCTGATCATCTTCGCCGTATCCAGCACCGAGCCCCCGCCGACGGCGAGCACCGCCTCGCCGGCGCAGGTGCGCAGGCTGGCCTCGCCCGCCTGGACCTGTTCGAAAGAGGGGTCCGGCTGCACACCGTCGTAGATGTCGAAGTCGACGTCGGCGTCGTCCAGGGCCTGCTTGATCGCGTCCAGCGCGCCGATCTCCAGCAGCACACGGTCAGTGACCAGCAGTACGCGTTTGAATCCCAGCAGCGGCAGTTGCGCACACAGTTGCGGCCCCGCACCCGGCCCGCGGTTGACCATGGGCTGGCGTCGGGTCATGCCGCGTAGTAGTCGCGGAATCAGCTTCGCCCGCAGCTTGTAATAGAGTGTTATCAAGTGGTGGCGCCCTCGTCGGGGAGTGGCGCCTATGATACGCGCTGTAGCCCGACCGGGCTAGCGTGCGGCTCAGGGCAGGGGATGCTTGGCGCGCCACTGGCGCACGCTGGGAATCGACTTCAGCCGCCGCTTGCGGATGGCCACCTCCAGGTTTTCGTTGACGAAACGGGTGATAGCCGCGGTGACCTCCCGGGCCATGACGTTGCCCTCGTTGTTGGTCGCCATGATCATCAGGTGCGGGTTGAGCGGATCGACGGGCAACTCCTGGCTCGCGCGTTTCAGCACCAGCAGTCGCGTGGTGACCTGCAGGTCCTGCTCACGGCTGACCTTTTCCTTCTCCTTGCGAGCGTTCACCAAATAGCGATGTTCTTCCCGGTGGCGCCGGGCGGAGACCAGGAAGTCGTCCTGGTGCACGATGCTCAGGGTGGGAATGTCGTAGGCCAGCAAGATGTCCAGGGCCTTGAGGTGACGGCGCTGGTATTCCGCCGGATCGTGCAGCGCGGCGTTGACCTCCTTGAACAGGCCGTAGAAGGAAGCGGTCTTGAGCAGACGGCTGCCCACCAGGCGCAGCACGTAGGGGCTGTTCACATTGAGCATGCGCTGTTGCACGGTCTTGTTGCTCATGAGCTGGCGCATCAGCTTGTTGAAACTGTTCACCACGGGTTCGGCCAGGGGTGAGTCCAGGAACCGGCCCAGGCTGGCCAGCCGGTCTTCCTCGCTGACCGCGGTTTCCTCCTGCAGCGTCAATTGCTCGCTGCCCTGGCGATAAATGCGTTCGAAGCCGGAGTAGTCGAGTTCCGCCTTGTCGCGGTAGTACGCCAGCACGTTGCGAACATTGCTGCCGGTATGGGGAGCGTCCGAGGGCGCCCAGGTCGCCAGGCTGATCACTCCGCTGGCGCGCAGCGCATCGACCAGTTTGCGGTCGTCGCTGCGCAACTGGTCATAGGGGCGGATCGGCGCATCCTCATTGTCCAGCAGGGACAGCAGCAGGTGATCCATGATAATGCCCGCGATGGAATGGCCCGCGATGGGCACGGGCCTGCCCTGTTTCCAGATTTTCAGCATGGCCTTGCGCAATACGCGGGCGTAGTGCGGAAAAATTGCCGTTTCGGGCAGCGTCTTGGCGTGGCTGCCGCGGTGCAGGGCGGAGACGGTCCACGCGCTGGGCAGCCGGATAAGGAAACTGGCGAAACTGAACAGGCCCATAAATCCGTGCAGCAGCAGGATATGCGGCCCGCGCTCGTCCTCGCCCTCGCGGGTCTCCGCCTTGTTCTGCAGGACCTTGCCGTTTTCCCGGTACTGGAACAGCGTCTCGTCGAAGTGCAGGGACTGTTCGTCGGCGAACAGGGTGACCCTTCGCGCCACTTCCGGGGAGGCGCGCAGCATGCGCAACGGGGTCTCCAGCACCGTCTCCTCGAAATTCTTGCTCTCTTCCATTTCCAGGCGACCCAGGGCGCGCAGCTTGAGATTTCCCGATACGATCAGGGAAATTCTCTGCGCCTGCACCAGTACACCGCGATTGAGCGCCACGCGCAGGGCGCCGCGTTTGCGCCGGATGGCGATGACAGCGGGTTCCGTTTGTCGCAACTCGGGAAGGTAGGGCGTCAGCGCGCCCAGTGCGCCGGTCTTGCCGATACCGCTTATCAGGTAGTGGAAGGCCAGGTTCTCGCCCAGCCGGTGGCGCAGCAACTGCTCGTAGCGCGCCGCCTCCGCGCGCGCCAGGCGCGTGCCCCGGGCCTTTTTGCCTGCCGCCAGGGCCTGTTTTGCCTCGGCCATATTGATCGGATTCACCATGGCCTCCACCAGGGCGTCGATCACCGCGTGCTCGTCAGCGCCGTTTTCCAGTCCCATGTCGCGCGCCAGGTTGCGCAGGCCGTGGGCGACCACCAGCTTGCGCGCCAGCGGCGTGATGAAATACATGACCAGGGAGTGCTCAGGGCTCTCCCACTTGCCCTCGCCGGTGGAGTCCTCGAGAAAGAAAAAGCGCACGTGCGCCATCCAGTCGACGCGGTCGTACAGACGATCGACCATGGCCTGGTACTGCGCCTTGATGGTGTTGCCGCCGCCCACGGCGACGGTGAAGTGACGGCGCTTGTACTGCCCCCAGTCGGTGAAACGTCCGGTGTCACGCCAGTAGAGGTAGCGCTTTTCGAACACGCTGGTGGCGTGGTCTGCGGCATGGGGCAGGTCCGAGGAAATGCTGACGCGCACCCCGGAGGCTTCCTCGATACGCACCGAGCGGCGCGAGCGGCGGTTGAACCCCAGCCTGCGCCGGGTCTTGCGTAGTCGCGCCCGCAACTGTCGCGGAATCGCCATATCGGTCACTGTCATTCCCTGCCTGCTTTAGCCACGTCAGCCTCTGTACGGGTCATCGCCCGCTCTGGTCGGTCCTGCGCCTGCGACGGTTGCGGCGCCGGGGCGGATACAAAATCACCTGCGCCAGCCCTGGACAGTCACTGCCAGAGCGCTGCGGGTATCCGCAAACCGCCATAGGCATAAGTTTATTAAGACAGGGATAATTAGAATGCACACCCTAATCTCGCGGCTGTGTGGCGCGCTTCGCATATTCGCAAAATAAGGTTTGCCATCACGCAACGCGCCGCCCGGGTGATGTTCCTATGGGGCCGCGCAGTCGAGCGCCGCCATGCTGTCTATCCACTGCTCGATCAGCGCCACACCCTCGTTGTGCACGATGCTGCGGCCGATCTCGGGCATGCGCACCGCGGTCTCATTGGAGGCCATGCGGAAGCTGAGGATGGAGGCGTCAGCGTCGCCGGGCACGATGACATAGTCCAGGCCGCCCGAGCCGCCGCCGGCGGCGACCGGTGGCTTGCACGCGCCGGTGTCGAAGCCGAAGGGTCGAAAGTACTCCAGGTACAGCCCGGAGGTGCTGCCGGCGCCGCTTGGGGTGTGGCAGTGCGCGCAGTTGACGTCGAGGTAACCGCGCGCGCGCCCGGCCAGCTCCTCCGCCGGGTCCAGCCAGTCGGGGATGGTATCGATCGTAGCGGTGTCCTGGGGTGCGCCGTCGAGGATGCCCGCGGCGCTCCAGTGCCGGATCTGGTTCTGCTGCATGTCGTCGTAGGCGTAGTCGCGGTTCAGTGAGCGCGCCGTCGGGCCGATCGGCAACAGGACCTCCTCGCCGTGGCAGTTGGCGCAATTGTTGGTATTGGGTATGACGTAGTCGGTGCTGCGCGCCTGGCCCTGGGCATCGATCCAGTTCACTGTTTGTGTGCCACCGGTGCGGATCAGCAGCGCATCGCTGCCGTCTTCGTTCCAGATGTAGGGCAGGGCAACCCAGCCGTCGGCGCGGCGCATCAGCAGCCGTGTCTCGATAATGTCCTGGGCGCTGCCGGCGTCGCGCAGGTCCGCCTGGACGGTGAATGTCTTGGCGATGATCGTGCCCACGGGAAAGTCGAATGCGGCCACGTCGCGGTACGCGGCGCGGGTGCCCTCGGGCACGAACACGAAGCGGTACTTGTTGGCGTAGTCGGTGAACAGCGGGGTGTTCAGGTCGTAGGGAATGCCGCCGTTGGCATCGGCCAGCGGGTTTGCGCTATCGCCGAACAGGCGGTAGTCGGACAGCCTGGGGCAGTCCGCCTCGTAGGCTGCGGCATTGATACCCTCGCCCTGCGCGTTGCACAACTCCAGCGGGTTGGGTGCGCTGCCCGGGTTGTCCGGGTCCACCGGCGGCTCCAGCGCCACCGGCGGCAGGGAGGGGTGGGTGCAGTCGAAGAACGCCGGGTCGTTGCTCAGGTGGGGCACGTCGATGGGAATGCCGAACAGCAGCACCGAGGCGTTGGCCCGGCCCATGTCGATCCCCGGCGTGTTGTCGCGCACACAGATGGCCTGGCTTTCGGCCAGGCCGTCGGGAAACTCCAGCAGCAGCCCGGCGTCGGTGTTCACGCCGGAACTGTCATAGAACAGGTCCACGGTCTGTTCCTCGCCCGGGAAGACGATCAGCTTGATGCCCTCGGCGAGATCCTGGGCGTCGTAACCGTTATTCACGATCTCGTTGTCGTGAATGTAGATCTTCTCCGGCACCGGGTCGTAGCTCGGCTTGTCGATGTAGGGCTCGGTGAAGTAATAGCTGACGATGACCACGCCGGCGGACTGGTTGCCGGTGATGCTGTTGCCGAACACCTCGATATCGTCGTTGGCCAGGATCATCAGGCCCGTACCGGTGGGGACCAGGCCGACGATGTTGCCCTCGGGAGCGAAGTTGGGCGTGTTGTTGTCGTACACGCGGTTGTCGAATACGCGAGTGGCGCGACCACCCTGTATCGGCGGCCCCGGCAGGTCGAAGACCAGGATGCCGCCGGTGTTGGCGGTGGTTTCGTTGTCATAGACGTCGGCGTACTTGGAATTCTCGATCTCTATCCCCGCAACGTTCTCCCAGACGAAGTTGCGCCGCACGATGATCACTTCCGACTGGCCGACGTAGACGCCTGCGTCGGAGGCGCCGCGTACGCGGCTGTCCTCGATCAGCACGTTGCGTGTCTGCACGGGGTAGATACCGTAGGCGCCGTTGTTTTCGTCCGGTCCGTTGGTCCACTCCACGCGCACGCGGCGCACGGTGACGCCGTTGGAACCGACCATTTTTATGGCGTCACCGGGGGCATCCTCGATGGCCATGTCCTCGATGACGAAGTTGTTGCCCGTGGCCAGGATTCCCTGGCCGCCGCTGGTCTGTCCGGCGAAGTTCAGCACCGTGCCGCCGTCGGCGTCCATGCCCTGGCCACGCAGTACGATATTGTCCACGCTGACGCTCAGCTCGCCGTCGAACGCGTAGACGCCCGCGGGGAATTCGATGATGGTCCGGGGTTGCGCGGTGATCAGCGCTTCCAGGGCGCGTTGCGGCAGGTCCTCACCCGGCGCCAGTGAGACGACGGTGTAGTCGGGAAACTGCGCGTCCACCGGCGGTTCAGGGGTCTCCACCGCGGGCCGGTCATTGCTGTCCGAGCAGCTCCACAGCAGGGCCAGGGACAGGAGCAGGACGAGCAGTCGCAGGGGGGCGGTGCAGGTGGACGTCATCGGTCTTGTTATCCTGATTTGCCGTTGCCGGACGCAATCGAGTATAGCAGGCGGCCACAGGCGCCTCTAGCAGGCGTGTGCCCTGCGCGGGCCGCCCTGCGCGGGCCGCCCTGCGCGGGGCGGGCGAGGAAACCTGCGCTGCGCCTCAGGCCGGCGGCGCCAGCGCCCGGCAACGCGCGCGGAACTGCTGCAGCCGCTGCTGCAGCGCGCCGACCCCACCGATGCGTTCGCGGAACATGGCCAGTGCATCGGTGTACAGTTGCATGTCCCAGTGATTGGCCTGGAGGAAGTCGCGTTCCAGTTCGGGGCCGAGTTCTTCGTACACGGCCTGTACGCGCGCTTCCAGGCTCTGTGCGCGCCCAGGGGAGACGTTCTGGGCGAGATAGGCCAGGTCGATGTCCGGGAAATCCTCGCGCAGTGCATGTTCCAGCAGCACCATGCTTTCGTCGTAGTGTTCGACCACGACCATCAAGGGCGTTTGCAGCAGTCGCGCTGCCGCCGCCTGGTAGTCCGCTTCCTCGATGCGCGTGTCGAAGTGGCCGCTGAGAAAGGCGCAGTGAAAATTGCGCACGGTGGGCGCGACGTCGTCGCGTATGCGCCAGCGCAAGTAGTCGGAGAAAGACAACTCCTTGGCCTTTTGCGCCCCGGGCGTATCCGCCTGCTGGCGCCGCTCGAATTCGTAAACCGAGCGCGCGCGGTCGACCGGGTGGCGCAGGGCGACGATCGGCAGCAGGCGGTAAGCCGCGGACTCTGGCAGGGGCAGGCGAACGTGGTGGCTGGACAGGGCGCGCAGCTGCGGGTGGCGTTCCAGGTAGGGGCCCAGGTACTGCGCGCCGCGGCGCATATCGTCGTCATCGCGGTGGTCCACGAACGCGCTGCCGAAGTTGCGCGCCAGGCTCCAGTCCAGGGTCGAACCGGCGTTCTTGAACAGGTGGCAGTGCAGCAGGACCGGGCGCGCCGGGTCGGGCCGGCGCGCCGCCTCGCCATGGACGAGGATGTTCTCCAGCGCTGTGCGAATGGTCTCGAAACTGAACTGCTGGCGGATGACGTCGCGCCCGTTCGCGGAGAGCTTCTGCCAGAGAAAGCGATCGCGGTACAGCGTGACGATTTTCTCCGCGAAAGCGCTCTCGCTGTCGGCGATCAGGGCATTGTGTCCGTCGACCAGCGACATCCCCTCGGCGCCGATACTGGTGGTGACCACCGGCAGGCCGTAGGAGAAACTCTGCCCTATCTTGCCCTTCACCCCGGCGCCGTGCAGCAGCGGCGAAACGAACACGCGCGCCGCGTTGAAAATCGGCGTCACGTCCTCGACGTAACCGGTCACCTTGATATGCTCCCCGGCCAGCTGCAGTACGCGCTCGCTGGGGTCGGCGCCGACGATGGTCAGCTCGATGTCGGGCAGCTCGCGGCGCACCAGCGGCAGGACGTACTCGATGAACCAGATGACGCCCTCTTCGTTGGGCGGGTGCGCAAAGCCGCCGATGAACATCAGCCCGCTGCGCTCCTCGAAGCCGGTGTCGCAGGGCTCCAGGGCATGAATGTTGGAGACCACCGCCACGCGATCGCCGAAGGGCTCGTCCGCCAGCAGTTCCTTCTCCGTCGGGCTGACCACCAGCGTGGTGTCAGCCTCCCCGGCGAGGAAGAACTCGCGATCCTTCCACTGCTGCACCTCGCGCTCCAGGCGCCGCTGCTCGCGCACGAAGTGCAGGTCTACCGTGTCGAATATCGTCCGCGCGCTGGTGTGCTGCTTCACCGGGAGGATGTATTCCTGGGCGGTGGCGGGCCGCGACATCAGCACCGCGTCCAGGTCGGCCCCGATGGCGGTGATCACGTCGCTAAAACGCAGTTCACCGTAGTAGGTCTCCACGCCCATATCCTGCAGCGCCCGTGTGTAGCGCGAATCGTAGCGCAGGTCATCCGGCCAGAACGACACTTTCCAGCCCATGTCCATGAGTATTTGCAGCATGCTGGTCATGCGCTGCGAGCCGGAGTCGCGGTCGAAGGTCGGCACGTAGTGGTCTATGACCAGGATATGCCTGTCACCGCGTTTTTCCCGTGCGCGCAGGGTGCCGGCGCTGCTGTCCACGTGCTGCTCATCCAGTACGGCTCGCCACTTGTCGACGAACTTGTGCCGGTTGATCTCCTGGAAACGCTTGTAACCGGAACTGGTCTCCTTGCCGGCGGAAGCCCCGCCGTAGTGCACGACCACGGCGGCGGGCTGGTAGACCACACGGTAGTTCAGGGCGCGTGCGGCGAAGCACAGGTCGGTGTCCTCGTAGTAGGCCGGCGCGTAGCGGGTGTCGAAACCGCCGATGGCCTGCCACAGGGCGCGCGACAGTATCAGGCAGGCGCCTGAACAGTAGTCCACCGCGCGGCGATAATTGTACTGCGGCAATTCCGGGTCATCGCCGTGACCGAAGTTGCAGCCGCTGCCGTCGCGCCAGATGATGCCGCCCGCTTCCTGCAGGGACCCGTCGGGATAGACCAGCTTGCCGCCGACGATGCCGGTGTCGTCACGCTCAAAGGGCTGCAACAGCGCCTCCAGCCAGCCCGGGGTGACCTCGGTATCGTTGTTCAGCAACAGGATGTAGTTGCCGCGCGCCACCTCCGCGGCCTGGTTGCAGGCATTGACGAACACCTCGTTGCTGGGATTGGTGATGACCCGTATACCGTCCATGGCGGCGAGCATCTGCGGTGTTACGTCGGTCGAGTGGTTGTCGACCACGATGATTTCGTAGCTGCCCCGGGTATGTCGGTGCACCGAGCGCAGGCACTTCCAGGTGAATTGCCAGTTGTTGAACACCGGGATGATAATGCTCACTGCCGGTGCGTCCGGCAGGTCGAAGCGCAGCGGCGACCAGCTGTCCTCCGGCGCGGCTGCCTGCGCCTGCGCGGGGGTCTCCTCGGGCGCATCGGGCGTCCGGCCAGTCGCTGACGGCTGCGCGTCGAGCAGTCCGGCAAGGCGTTGTTTCGCTCCCTGCAGGACGCGGCGCGGCAAGCTGCCCTGCGGCAGCACGCGTTCCACCGTCTCCTGGTACTTCTTGTACACGCGCCAGGGCGGGCTGCCGATGAACTGCTGGATTTCACCCTCCAGGTGGTCGGCGTAGGCCTGCAGGCGTGTACGGTCGCGGTACAGGTTGTCGGTGTTGGCGAGGTAGCGGAACTCGCGGAACAGTTTGTCGCGCTCGTACTCCTCCTGTCGCCTGCGCAGGTCGTCGCGGTACCAGTGGGGCGCGTCGCGCTGCTCGCGGTGTTCACGCAGGGCCAGCAGGTCGGTGTGGTAGAACAGGTCGCGCTGGGCTGCGAAATCGGCGGCGATGCTGTCGATGGCCGCGATGTCGTCGTCACCGGCCTGGCCCTGCGCCGCGATACGGCAGAGCAACTGGTACAGCTCCCGCACCGCCCGCGGACAGTGCTGCCGCAGCTCCGCGTCGGAAAATTCATGGTGACGCATATCGGCGTCGAGAAAATCCGCCATCTGCGCGTCCGTGGCGGCGCCTTCGGCCGGCATGTCCAGTCCGGCGCTGTCGAACAGGCGCGTGACGGCCTGACGCGGTTGCGCCAGCAGGTCGTCGAAGTTGACGAATCCGCGCGGACGGCCGCGACTGTGCCGCTCCGCGTCCAGTGTGTACTGCATCCACAACAGCAGCGACTTGGCGCTGGAGAAGCCGTTGCGCTGGCGCAGGGAGTCGGCGATTTCCAGCGGGTTGCGAATTACCAGGGCGAAGTGCGGTGTCACGCCCTCGGCGGCGAAATGCGGCAGCCACAGGGGCAGCAGGCGGCACAACCGCGGGTCCTTCAGTGCGCTAAGCTGTCCTTCGAGCATGTCCCGGCGCAGGAAGGCGCGGATGTCCTGGTGCAGTTGCGCGCCCTCGAAGTGCTCGCGCCACCCCTCTGCCAGGGGCAGGGTGTCGTCCCAGCTGCTGCCCAGCGTCTCGAGGATGCAGTCGTTGGCCTGCACCACGTACTTGTTTTCGAAAAAGCCCTTGGGGTTGTCGGCCTGGGTCTCCAGCATGCGGCTGCCGAGGTTTACCCCCAGCAGGTCGAGCAGGCCGGTGAACGCGGAGGTCCCGCTGCGGTGCATTCCCAGTACGATGAGACATTGCTTCATGATGAGGCGTGCTGACAGTCCGGATTGCTTATATTTGTGAAGGTTTACCGCGCCCACTGCCCCGGGGGCGAGAAGCGAAAATACTACCGCAAAAAGCCGCGCCTGAGGGCCGTGCCAGGGGAATTAATGCCGCAAACTGCCAAGCGGCGCGCAAAATGCCGCGCTGACAACTGTTGTTGGGAAAAAAAGGCGCCCGCCGAAGCGGGCCAGCCAAATGGAGAACTGGTGTGCCGGGCGCCGTCAGCGCCGCGGCAGGGGCAGCATGCTCCCTGGTAGCTGCAGGGCGCTGTCGTCCGGCGTCCTGTTGGAGATGATCTCCTGCCAGCTGCAGTAGACGGTGTTCTGTTTGTAGTGTTCGTCCCGGATGACCTCGATGTCCAGGATATCTTCCGCCGCGCCGTGCGGGGCGGGGGCCGGTTGCTTCAGGCCACTTGCGCTCATAGGCGTAATCCCCTCGGGTATCGTTGTCAGGCGTTGCCCTGTGTACCCGTGATGAGACTCTAGGCCAGCGGGCGGGGTGGGGGAACGGGGGCGCCACTACCCAAACGTGGTAGCCCGCCGCGGTGTCCAGGGCGCGCCCGGGTCGGGATGCGTCATTTTGTTGTTACTTCAGGAAGACATCCTAAGCTATTGATAAAAAAGAATAATATATTCTACATTCGCCCCTGGGCCCGGCCGGCGGCGGCCCGCGGACAGCGGGCGGTCGGTGGTATACTTGCACGGTCGCCCGGGGCGAATTTGCCCCAGATTAGGCATGCGTGCAGAGGAGGGGACAATCCCGTGCTGAAAAAAGTCGGTGAGCTCAGGGGGGGCGTGGCGGACCGCTACCGCGCGAAGATCCGGGAGCGCGCGATCACCCAGGCCAAGGCGCGAATCGCACTGTCCGAGCGCAAGTTCGAGGACTTCTCTGCCGACGAACTCGAGGTGATCGTCAAGGACGAGGAGGACAAGGTGAAACGCAGCATCAAGCAGTCCGCGGTCGTCGCGTTGCTCATCACGCTGGGGCTGAGCTGAGGTATGCTCAACCAGCTACTCCGCTTCACCCTGGTCAGTTCGGCGCTGCTCTGGTTGCGGCCACGCTGGCGCGGCCTGCTGGCGCTGGTCGCCTTCGTGTTGCTGGTGCACGTGTTGCACGGCGAATACCTGGGCTACGTGGAGCTGTCCGGCAATCGCGATTTCCTGGTCTGGTCCTACCTGCTCAAGTGGCTGGCGCTGGTGTGCGGCGTGCTCGCATACTTCCTGCTCGCGGTCATGGGTGTGGGCCGCGCACGGGGAAACATGCCCCCCGAGCAGCCGGCCGCGCGGCAAGAGCAGGCCCGCCCGCCGCGACAGGACGACGGTTTCGATTTCCTGCGCGACAAGAAAGAACTGCACAGCCGCGCCCAGATGCTGCTGGAGCGCGAGGAGCGGCGCGGGAACTAGGGGTTTCCGTCTTCTGGACGGCCCTGCAGGCACTGACAGGCAGCTGCCCGTGCGGGCGGAAATCCCGCGCCGTCAGCGTACCCGGCGCGTGCGCCGCGCTCTCCCTCTCTGCGGCACCGGCAGGCCAGTGTCGCCCCGGGGAATACCTTGCACAGCGCGCTCCAGGCGCTGCTCGAGCACTGCCACTTCGCCTGTTGTTGCGCATTCACCGCCAGTGACTATGTTAGGGGTAGGGGCCGGCGCCTGGCATAGCGCCGGCGGGGTTATCGTTTCACCTGGGCGCCGTGCGCCGGGAGTGTCCATGTTGCTGGCTCTCATTCTCTACCTGGCAGTTCTACTGTTTGTCTTCTACCGCGGCCTGTCGCTGCTTGCCGGCTCCGTGGCGGTCGGGCTGGCGGCACTGTCGCTCACCCTGTTCTGCGATGATATGTTCTGGCTGCTGCTGGTGACCCTGGCGGTGCTGGCCGCGCTCAACCTGCCGGACCTGCGCCGGCGCTTCCTCACCGCCCCCGTGTACCGCCTGCTGCGCCAGGCGATGCCCTCCATGAGCAGCACGGAACGGGAGGCGCTGGAGGCCGGCACCACCTGGTGGGAGAAGGACTTGTTCAGCGGCAACCCGCGCTGGCGGGAGTTCGCCGCCTACCGGCTGCCTGAACTGAGCGCGGAGGAGGAGGCCTTCATCGACGGCGAGGTCGAGGAGCTGTGCGGCCTGATCGACGAGTGGGACGTGCAGCAGCGCCAGGACCTGTCCCCTGAAACCTGGCAGTTCCTGCGCGACAAGGGTTTCTTCGGCCTGATCATCCCGCGTGAATACGGCGGCCGCGATTTCAGCCCCTATGCACAGAGCCGGGTGATGAGCAAACTGGCCAGCCGTTCCATCACCGCCGCGGTGACCGCCATGGTGCCCAACTCCCTCGGTCCGGGTGAATTGCTGGTCAAGTACGGGACGGACGAACAGAAGTCCCACTGGCTGCCTCGGCTCGCCGACGGCAGCGAGTTGCCCTGTTTCGGGCTGACCGGCCCGGAGGCCGGCTCCGACGCGGGCGCCGTGCCCGACGTGGGCGTGGTGTGCCGCGGGGAGTACCAGGGCGAGGAAGTCCTCGGGCTGAAACTGACCTTCCGCAAGCGCTGGATCACGCTGGCGCCGGTGGCCACGGTCGTCGGCCTGGCCTTCAAGCTGCGAGACCCGGAAGGCCTGCTAGGGGACCCGGACAAGGTCGACTACGGCATCACCTGCGCGTTGCTGCCCGCGGACACCGAAGGTGTGGAGATCGGGCGGCGGCACGACCCGGGCTCGCCCTTCATGAACGGTCCCATCCGCGGCGAGGGTGTGTTCATTCCCATCGACTGGATCATCGGCGGGCCGGACATGGCCGGCAAGGGCTGGCGCATGCTGATCGAGTGCCTGGGCGCCGGACGCGGCGTGTCGCTGCCCGCGCTGGCCACGGCGGCGGGGGAGATGTGCTATCTCACCGTGGGCGCCTACGCCCGCATCCGGCGCCAGTTCAATATGGAGGTCGGCCGTTTCGAGGGCGTGCAGGAAGCCACCGCCGAGATCGCCTCCACCGCCTACACCCTGGAGGCCATGCGCCAGTTCGTGACCCGCGGGCTGGAGGATGGCGCGCCCGCGGTGATGACCGCCATGGCCAAGTACCACACCACCGAGATGATGCGCGAGGTGGTCAACCACGGTATGGACGTGGTCAGCGGGCGCGCCATCCAGCAGGGGCCGCGCAACTTCCTCAGTCCGGTGTACCAGGCGCTGCCGGTGGCCATCACCGTGGAGGGCGCGAACATCCTCACCCGTTCGCTGATGATCTTCGGCCAGGGTGCGATGCGCTGCCATCCCTACCTGTTCGAGGAATTGCAGACCCTGGAGGAGGACGAGAGCACGGGCCTGGCAAACTTCGACCCGCTGTTGCTGGGCCATCTGGGGCACGCCATGGGCAACCTGTCGCGCGCGTTGCTGTTCGGCCTGACACGCGGCCGGTTCGCCGCCGCACCGGACGACGCCAGTGACTTCAGCCGCTCCTGGTACCGGTTGGTCAGCCGCTTTAGTGCAGCGCTCGCGCTGTGCGCCGACCTCGCCCTGGGTGTGCTCGGTGGCGACATCAAGCGCCGCGAACTGTTGTCGGCGCGCCTGGGCGACGTGCACAGCCAGTTGCTTATCGCCTGCAGTATCCTCAAGTACCACGACATGACGCCGCGCAGTGAGGCGGCGACGGCCCATGCCGACTACGCGCTGCAGCGCGCCCTGCTTTTCGCCCAGGAGGCGTTGCTGGCGTTCTGCGCCAATTTTCCGCTGCGCCCGTTGGGCGTCGTGCTGCGTGTGATCTGCTTTCCCACCGGCCTGGCGCTGCGCGCACCGCGCGACGAGCAGACGCGCGACCTGGGCAATCTCATCATGGAGCCGAACCCGGTGCGCGAGGCGCTGGCGCAGTTCGTCTACCTCAGCGATGACCCGGAAGACGCCGTGGGCCGCGTCGAGTCGACCTACCGCGCGCTGCTCGCTGTCGAGGAACCCTGGGTCGCCTTCGTCAAGGCGCGCGCCAGGGGAGAGATCGAGGCGGATACCCTGGAGGCCGGCCTGCAGGAGGCGGCCGGCAAGGGCGTGATCGGGGGGGATGACGTGGAGCGCCTGCTGGCTTACGACCGTAAACGCTACGACTGCCTGCTCACGGACCAGTTCGACCAGCTGCTGTAACGGTACGAAGGGTGGGGTGTGCACGGCATCGGCCCGTGTGCGGGCTTATTGCAGTGCGTAGCGCAGCGTGCAGCGGCGCAAGATTTACACACGGTTTGTACAACTTGCACGCTGCTTCCGCGGCGCCGCTGCGACCGGCCGTCGCCAGGGCGCCGTGGGTCGATATGCACACGGCTTTTGCGTGGCACGAATCGTGCTGCATGTCATTGGATGGTGCCGCTGTACCCGGGTGTTCCCTGGGTCGCGCGGCGTTGTCGTGTCGTCGCAGTGAAGCTCGCGGCGGCGAGCGGTTAAACCGAACAGAAAAGGAGCAAGCCAGTGTCAAATCATCACACCTACAAGAAAGTGGAAATCGTGGGTTCCTCGAAAGAGGGCATCGACGATGCGATCCGCAACGCCATCCGGCAAACGGCAAAGTCAGTCGACCTGCTCGAGTGGTTCGAGGTCGTCGAGACCCGCGGCCATATTGTCGATGGGGAGGTGGATCACTTCCAGGTGGTGCTCAAGCTTGGTTTCAGGATCGAGGGAAGTTGAACCGGGTTGTACGGCGGCAGCGCTGACCCTGCCGGACCGTAATACCCGGCGGGGCCAGCCGCCCCACTGACGTGATGGGGCGGTTCGGCAGGCGGTGTCCCGGTACACGGTGGCCCGGTACACGGGAGACAGGAGTGAGGGCGAATGAAGTTTGATGAACTCGTGGCCATGTGGGCCCGGGACGCGGCGGCGGGCCCGGCCGGGGAGCGCTACCGTGTCTGCCTGCCGCTGCAGGACGCGGCCAAGATCGAGGCGCTGGTCGAGATGTACCCGCGGCGCAGTGCCGAGCAGTTCATCGCCGAGCTGTTGCACGCGGCGCTGGATGAGGTGGTCGCCAGCTTCCCCTACGTGCAGGGCGAGCGTGTGATAGCCCGCGACGAGGAGGGCGACCCCATTTTCGAGGATATCGGCGAGACGCCGCGCTATCTCGAACTGGTGGAGAAACATGTGGCGCGACTCCGCGGGGAATAACACCACGCCAGGACCCGGGCGGTAGAGCTGTACTGGCGCATGCTGCCTGCGGCCTGCTCGAGCGAAATCGTTTTTGCCGCGTCGCGCAGGCATGTGAGGCGTTCGCGCTTGCCGTTCCGCGCGGCGTCGTGCTGCGACAGGCTGCCTGGCCCGATTGTTGCTTTATTCCTAGCAACTGAACAAACAGGAAGAGGCGATGTTGGCCAGACTGGAAGAATCCATCGACAGGTACCTCGCGGCGCGCCATAACCGCGCCAGGCAGGTGACGAGCGCGACAAACTCCCCGGCCGGCTACAAGTCGCGGCGCTGGCTGGAGGTGATGCGCGAGGGGCAGCTCACGCGCGACCCGGTACTGCGCACCCGCAGCGAGCGCCGGGCCTCGCGCCGCCGCGCCTGTGAGCTTGCGCGGCAGCGCGAGCTGCGCTTTGGCCGGGCGGCCTCGCCTCAGGCGGCTGCGCTGTCGAAGTAGTTCTGGTAGCGCGACTCGTCGTCCCTGGATAGCGGCGCGGCGGAGCGCAATGCCGGCGCGGCTTCTACCTGCTGGCTGGCGACTTGCAGCACGACCTCGCGTTTCGCCCAGGAGATATCCCCGACCCAGCGACTGGGCAGTACCACGCGCTCGTGCGCCAGCCAGTTGCCGGTATCCACCACGACGTAGGGTGCGGTCCAGCTGGCGGCGTCGACCAGCAGGTTGTCCAGTCTGCCGACTTTTTCCCCGCCAGCCATCACCTTGTAGTGGGTGACCTCCTGTAACGAGCGAAGGTGGTTGTCCTTGCTGTCATCGTCCACCGTTTCCGCCAGGTACCGGTTTTCCAGTTCGCTGGGCAGCAGGCCTGCGCCCCAGGTAGCGCCGCCCATCCAGTAGTAGCCGTAGCCGTAGAACTTGAAGAAGCTGCGCTCGAAATCGCGCGAGACAGGCTGGTCCTGCGCCGGTGCGGGACTGTCCTTGATCTGCTCGCGGCTCAGGCGCACCGGCAACTGGCCTGCGTCCCAGTCGGGACCGCCCAGTGAGATAGGCGAGATCAGCACGCGGCGCCCGGTCAGCCAGCTGCCCGCGCGGGCGTCCATGTAGCGGATCGCCCAGTGCTCGTCGTCGAACAGGAAATCCATGCACTTGCCGATTTCCCCGTCCAATGCCGACAGTTTCATACCCTTGAGTTCGTCGATGCCAAACAACATAGCGAGTCCTCCCTGCGGACGCGCGCGCCCGCGAAATACGTCCAGTCGCGCCCGCGCGGATGTCGCGAGCCCTGCCTACAGCGGTGCAACTCCCGTGCCAGGCGGGATGACGGACTGGGAGTTTGTCTCAATGGGATTCACGGCCGGCCGGTGTACTGGTTGCGACCACGCTTGCAGTCAGCCGCCCGCCGGATCCTGCGGGTGAGCTAGGCGGCGGGGATCCAGCAAGCCGGCCAGTTCCTCCCGCGGCAGCCCGGTTTCCTCCGCGGCGACGTCCAGTACCGGGCGCCGTTCGGCGAAACAGCGCTTGGCGATGTGCGCAGCCTGCTCGTAGCCGATGTGGCGGTTCAGCGCCGTGACCAGTATGGGATTCGCCGCCAGCGTCTCCTCCAGGCGCCGCGTATTCACGCTGAAGCCGCCGATGGTGCGCTCCAGCGCGCCGCAGGCGCCGGCGACCAGCTGCAGCGAGTCGAGCAGCTTGTCGGCGATCAGCGGCAGCATCACGTTGAGCTGGAAGTTCCCGGACTGGGCCGCCAGCGCGATACTGCCGTCGTTACCCAGCACCTGGGCCGCGGCCATCAGTACCGCCTCCGGCAGCACCGGGTTGACCTTGCCCGGCATGATGGAAGAGCCCGGCTGCAGGGCCTCCAACTCGATTTCCGCCAGTCCCGCCAGGGGGCCGGAGGACATCCAGCGCAGGTCGTTGGCGATTTTGGTGTGCACCACCGCTGTCGCGCGCAGGTGCGAGGAACACTCCAGCGCCACGTCCTGCCCGGCCATGCGCGCGAACGCGCTGTCGGCAAGGCTGAAGTCGACGCCGGTGAGCGCGCCCAGCTCCTGCGCCACCCTGGCCGCGAAACCCGCGGGGACGTTGACCCCGGTGCCCACCGCCGAGCCGCCGATGGGCAACTGCGCCAGGCGCGGCGCGCATTCGCGCAATCGCTGCCCGCACTCGGCCAGTTGCGCGGCCCAGGCCTGCAGTTCCTGTCCCATGCTCAGCGGCATGGCATCCATGAGGTGGGTGCGGCCGGTCTTGACCACGCCGGACAGTTCGGCGGCGCGCTTGCGGATAACCGCCTCCAGTCGCTCAAGCGCCGGCAGTAACTCGTGCTGCACCTGCTCCAGGGCGCAGATCTGGATGCAGCTGGGAATGACGTCGTTGCTGCTCTGGCTGCAATTCACATGGTCGTTGGGATGCACCTCGAGCGGGCAGGTGGCGCCGGCGAGCCGCGCCAGCACCTCGTTCATGTTCATGTTGCTGCTGGTGCCGGAACCGGTTTGCAGCACCGGCACGGGAAACTGCTCCGGGTGAGCGCCGGCGGCCACGCTCAGCGCGGCCTGCTCGATGGCCTCGGCGCGCTGTTCGTCCAGCGCCCGGCAGTGGCGGTTGGCGCGGGCCGCGGCGGCCTTGAGGCGGGCGAGGTTGCGTATGAACCTCTCCGGCATGCGGCGGTGGCTGATGGTGAAATTGTCCACGGCGCGCTGGGTCTGGGCGCCGTACAGGGCCTCGTCCGGTACTTCCACGACCCCCAGGCTGTCCGACACCTCGCGCATGCTCTGTTCCTCCTCTCAGGACTGCTATAGTTACCAGCATAGTCGGCGCGGGGCCGCCGCGCCGCCACAATTGGTATTTACTGCAAGAGACCTCGCTATGGCTACCCGTTATGACACCGCCGCGTCACTGACCGTCGACGGCAAGCACTACCGCATTTTTCCCTTTGCCGGCCTCGGGGAGGGCGACAGTACCGCCACACTGCCGTTCTGCCTGAAAATCCTGCTGGAGAACCTGCTGCGCCACGGGCGCGAGGGCTTTGTCACCGACGACGACATCGACGCGCTGCTCAACTGGGACCCGCAGGCCGAGCCCGCCCAGGAGATCGCCTTCGTGCCGGCGCGGGTGCTGCTACAGGATTTTACCGGCGTGCCGGCTATCGTCGACCTGGCGGCGATGCGCGACGCCATCGTCGATCTCGGCGCGGCGGCGGACAAAATCAACCCGCTGTCGCCGGTGGACCTGGTGATAGACCACTCGGTCAGCGTCGATTTTTTCGGCACCCCCGACGCGCTGGAACGCAACACCGAGGTCGAAATACAGCGCAACATCGAGCGCTACCGGTTCCTGCGCTGGGGACAGCAGGCCTTCGATAACTTCACCGTGGTGCCGCCGGGTACGGGCATCGTGCACCAGGTCAACCTGGAGTACCTGGCGCGCACCGTGTTCACCGCGCAGCGCGACGGTGTCGAGTTCGCCTACCCGGACACCCTCGTGGGTACCGATTCCCACACCACAATGATCAATGGGCTGGGCGTCCTTGGCTGGGGCGTGGGCGGCATCGAGGCGGAGGCGGCGATGCTCGGCCAGCCGGTGACCATGCTCATCCCGCAGGTGGTGGGATTCCGCCTGCAGGGCAAACTGCCGGACGGCGCCACCGCCACCGACCTGGTGCTGACGGTGACCGAGCAGTTGCGCGCCCATGGCGTGGTCGGCAAGTTCGTGGAGTTTTTCGGTTCCGGCCTGGCCTCGCTGAGCCTGGCGGATCGCGCCACCATCGCCAACATGGCCCCGGAATACGGCGCCACCTGCGGCATTTTCCCGGTGGACGCCAAGACCATCGATTACCTGCGCCTGACCGGTCGCGACGAGCAGCAGCTCGCGCTGATCGAGGCGTACATGCGCGAGATGGGCCTGTGGCACGATGCCGATACGCCGGCGGCGCGCTACAGTTCGCTGCTGGAACTGGACCTGGGAGAGGTGGTGCCGTCACTGGCCGGCCCGCGCCGCCCCCAGGACCGCATCGCCCTGGTCGACGCCAAGGCGGCGTTCCAGCGCGAACTGCAATCTTTCCAGGAGCTGCAGGTGGCTGACCTGCAAGAGAGCGACTGGGCGGAGGAGGGCGGCTCCGCGCCGGAACCGCCCACCGCCATGCGCGGCATCACCATCGAGCGCGGCGAGCAGAGCTTCCACCTGGACCACGGCGCCGTGGTCATCGCCGCCATCACCAGTTGCACCAATACCTCCAATCCCGCCATCCTGGTGGCGGCGGGACTGGTGGCGCGCAAGGCGCGGCAGCTCGGACTGCGCACGCCGCCCTGGGTGAAGACCAGCCTGGCGCCGGGCTCCAAGGTGGTGACCGCCTACCTGGAGAAAACCGGGCTGATGGATGATCTCAACGCCCTCGGCTTCCATCTGGTGGGCTACGGCTGTACGACTTGTATCGGCAACGCCGGCCCGCTGCCCGAGGATATCGGCAACGCCGTGCGCGACGGCAGGCTGCTGGTCGCCTCGGTGCTGTCGGGCAACCGCAACTTCGAGGGGCGCATTCACGCCGATGTGCGCACCAATTACCTGGCCTCGCCGCCCCTGGTGGTGGCCTACGCCCTGGCCGGTAACATGCTGCTGGATCTCAATGAGGATGGCCTGGGGACCGGCGCCGACGGGCGCAAGGTGACCCTGGCCGATGTCTGGCCGACGCCTGAGGAGATCGAGGAACTGGTGGCCAGCAGCCTGGACGCCAGTATGTTCCGCGAGCGCTACAGCGACGTGTACAGCGGCAACGCGGTGTGGAACGAGCTGCCCGTGGCCGAGGGCGAGCGCTTCGACTGGCCCGAGTCCACCTACGTGCGCAAGCCGACCTTTTTCGACGGCATGGCGCCCACGCCGCCGGCCTTGCAGGCGGTGGAGCAGGCGCGCTGCCTGGTCAAGGTGGGTGACAGCGTCACCACGGATCACATCTCGCCCGCCGGCTCCATCGCCCTGGACAGTCCCGCTGCGCGTTACCTGCAGGACAACGGCGTGCAACCGAAGGATTTCAACTCCTACGGTTCGCGGCGTGGCAACCACGAGGTGATGATGCGCGGCACCTTCGCCAACGTGCGCCTGCGCAACGAGTTGGCGCCGGGCACCGAGGGCAGCTGGACGACCTGTTTCCTTGACGACAGTCAGGTATCGATCTTCGACGCCGCCGAGGCCTACCGCGAGGCAAACGTGCCGCTGGTGGTCCTGGCCGGCAAGGAATACGGTACCGGCTCCTCCCGCGACTGGGCGGCCAAGGGCCCTTACCTGCTGGGGGTGAAAGCGGTGATCGCGGAGAGCTTTGAGCGCATTCACCGTTCCAATCTAGTCGGCATGGGGATACTGCCGTTGCAGTTCGCCGCCGGAGAGAACTGTGCTTCTCTCGGCCTGAACGGTCGCGAGTACTTCGACATTCCTATCGTCGAACCGGGCCAGCGCACCGTGCAGGTGAGCGCAACGGACAGCGACGGGAACAGCAAGACCTTCCAGGCGGTGGTGCGTATCGATACCCCGAACGAGTTCGATTACTTCGCCAACGGCGGCATTCTGCAATACGTCCTGCGGCGCCTGGCGGCGCAGTGAGTCGCTGCGCCACCGGCAGTTTGCGCCGGCTCAGCCTTTCAGGCTGGCCGGCAGCAGGTGAGATATGGCCTGGCGCATGGAGGCGGCGCGCGCGACGCGCTTGATGGCCAGGACAAAGGCCGCGGTGCGCTGGTCGACGCCCTCGTCCCGCGCCAGCGTCGCCACCGACTGGTAGGCGCGGCGCATCTTGCGCTCGAGTTCCTCGATCACGCGGGCTTCCTCCCACTGGAACTGCTGGATGTTCTGGCTCCACTCGAAGTAGCTCACCGTGACACCGCCGGCGTTGGCGAGGATATCCGGGATTACGGTAACGCCGCGCCCCACCAGTATCTCGTGCGCATCCGGCGTCAGCGGGCCATTGGCCGCTTCCACCACGATCTCCGCCTGCACATCCGCCACATTGTCCGCGGTGACCGCAGCTTCCAGCGCCGCGGGAATCAGCACGTCGCACTTGCCGGTGAGCACCGCTGCGCCGTCGACCTTGTCGCCGCCGGGAAAACCCTCGACGACCTTGTTCCTGGCCACCCAGTCGAGCAGGGCGGGTATATCCAGGCCATTGTCATTGCGCAGTCCCCCGCTGATGTCCGAGACGGCGACGATCTTGCCGCCGCGCTCGTGAATGAGCCGGGCGGCATGGCTGCCCACGTTGCCGAAGCCCTGTATGGCCACGCTGACGTCTGACAGTTCTCGACCGCTCTCCTTCAGGCATTCCTCCAGCGCGTACATCACACCGCGGCCGGTCGCCTCCTCGCGGCCCAGTGAGCCGAACAGGTCCACCGGTTTGCCGGTCACCACGCCGGGGCTGAAGCCGTAGAACTTGGAGTATTCATCCATGATCCAGGACATGATCGTCGCGTTGGTGTTGACATCCGGCGCGGGAATGTCGATGGTCGGCCCGATGACCTCGCGCACCAGGCTGACGAAGGTGGTGGTGATGCGGTGCAATTCCGCCTCGCTGAGTTTGGAGGGATCGCAATTGATACCGCCTTTCGCGCCGCCGTAGGGCACATCGACGACGGCGGTTTTCCAGGTCATCAGGCTGGCCAGGCTGGCCGCGTGATCCTCGTCCATATCCGGGTGGAAGCGCAGGCCGCCCTTCATCGGTCCGCGCGCCTGGTTGTGCTGCACGCGGTAGCCCAGGTGGTGCATCAGCTCGCCGCTGTCGCTCTCGGTAACGATCTCCACGCGCACCACACGCCGCGGCGTGCTGAGAATGGTGCGCAGGCGTTCGTCGAGTTCGAGGTGGTCCGCGGCGTTGTTGAAGAAACGGTTGGTGGCTTCCAGCATGACGGGTTTCCTTTCCTGGTTGCTTGGTGGTGGTTGTGTCAGCCCACCTGCGCAGCGCGCCGAGAAGGGGCTGATTCACGGGTGTTCACTGCCACGGTAGCAGTCTCAGGTGACCGTTGTTGCGCTGCCCGCAGCTTCATCTTTCTGTATCTTGAACATCACCGCGTACAGCGTCGGCACCACCACCAGGGTGAGGATGCTGGCGAAGCCCAGGCCGGCCATGATGGTGACCGACATGTTGACGAAGAACACGTCGCTGAGCAGCGGAATCAGGCCCAGTATGGTGGTGGTCGCGGCGAGCATGACCGGCCGCATACGGCTGACGCAGGAGTCCAGTAGCGCGTCGTAGGGCGGTTTGTCGCCGCTCTCGATCTGCTGGTCTATTTCCTCGATGAGCACGATGGCGTTCTTGATCAGCAGGCCGATCAGCGACAGGGCGCCCAGCAGGGACATGAAGTCGAAGGCCCCGTCAATGGACAGCAAGCCGGCGGTAATGCCGACAATGGCCAGTGGCACGGTGAGCCAGATGATCAGCGGTTGGCGCAGCTTGCCGAAGAGGAAGATGCTGGTGAGTATCATGAGCAGGAAGCCCACCGGCAGCGACGTGGCGAGCCCCGCCTGCGCATTGACGGAATCCTCGTACTCGCCACCCCATTCCAGGTGGTAGCCCGGGGGCAGTTCTATCGCTTCGATCTGCGGGCGCAGGCGCTCCAGCAGCGGCGCCGCCAGCCCGTGCAGGGGGTTGCAGGAGGCGATGATGGTCTGGATGCGATTGCGCCCGCGGATAACGGTGTTCTCCCAGGTCGTCTGGTAGCCCGAGACCACCTGCGAGACAGGGACGGAACGCCGCAGGATGGGGCTCCACACCTGGATGTCGCGCACGTCGTCGAGGCTGCCGCGTTCGTCGGCGGGCGCGCGCAGGCGGATCGGCAGCAGCCGGTTGCCGTCGCGGTAGGTACCTACCTGCAGACCGTCGAAGGCGTACTTGAGCGCGTCACCCAGGGCCTCGCGGTCGACGCCGAGCTGCCGCGCAACCTGTTCGTTGAATACGGGGGTGACGACTTTCATCGGCGCACGCCAGTCATTGCGCACATCCGTGGCGTCGGCATCGGCGCGCATGATGGCCTCTGCCTTGGCGGAGAGCCGGCGCAGCACGGCCGGGTCCGGTCCGGAAAAACGCGCCTCGATGCGGGAGTCGCGACCGGGCCCGATGCGCAGGGGCTTGATGATGGGATCGGTCCAGGGCATCTGCTGCGCCATGTACTCGCGCACCGCCTCGGTGACCGCGGGTATCTGGTCGCGCTGCTCGGTACGCACGATGATCTGGCCGTAGGTCGGCGTGGGTTCCCTGGCGTCGTAGACCAGGGTGAAACGCTGGTGCGGCCCCCCGATCACCGAGGTAGTCTGCACCACGCCCGGCTGCTCGCGCAGGAACTGGCTGACGCGCAGTGTGTCCTCGCGCGTGGTGCGAATGTCGGCGCCCTCCGGCTCCCACACGTCGACGAAAAAGATCGGCGTGTTGGAATCGGGGAAGAAGCCGCTTTTCACCGAGCCGAACCCAATCACGGAGATGACGAACAGGCCCACCACCGTGCCCAGGGTCACCCAGCGGTGATCGATGGCCCAGCCGACGAGACCGCGATAGCCCTGGAACAGGCGCCCGGCGTAAGGATCCTTGCTGTCGCCGCTGTCACCTTCGCTGGTCTTCAACAGCAGCGCGCAGAGCAGGGGTGTGGTGCTGATAGCGGTGACCCAGCTCAGCGCCAGGGAGATGAGGATGACGTAGAACAGTGAACTGGCGAACTCGCCGGTGTTGTCCGGCGACAGGCCGATGGCGGAGAAGGCGAGAATGCCGATAACCGTGCCGCCGAGCAATGCCCAGATGGTTTTCCCCACCGCCTCGCCGGCGGCCTGCATCGCCTTCATGCCGGATTCCATGCGTACCAGCATGCCCTCGGCGACCACGATGGCGTTATCCACCAGCATGCCCAGGGCGATGACCAGGGCGCCCAGGGAGATGCGCTGCAGTTCGATGCCGAAGATGTTCATGATGAACAGGGTGCCGGCGACCGTGATGAGCAGTACCGCGCCGATGACAATACCGGTGCGCAGCCCCATGAAGGCGAGCAGGACGATGAGTACGATCGCCACCGCCTGGCCCACGCTGACCAGGAAACCGCTGACCGAGTTCTCGACCTCCAGCGGCTGGTCGTAGACAGATTCCAGTTGCATGCCGATGGGGATCACCGGCAGCAGTTCGTCCAGCTTGGCCGACACATTGCGACCGACTTCCACCACGTTCTCGCCACCGAGCATGGATATACCGATGCTCAGGCCGGGTTTGCCGTTGACGTAGTAGATCTTGGCCGGCACTTCCTCGTAGGCGCGGGTGATGGTGGCGAAGTCGCTCAGGCGTATCAGCTTCCTGTCGGTGGAGCTGATCAGGACGTCGCCGATCTCCTGTACGGAGCGGAAATCACCGGTGGGGCTCATGCGGATGTAGTCGTCGCCGACGGGGATGCTGCCGGCGTCGACCACGACGTTCTGCGAGCCGATCACCCTGGCGACGTCGGCCAGGTCCAGGCCCAGTTCCGCGACCTTGCTGCGCGAGATATCCAGGTACACCACCTCGCGCTGTTCGCCCTGGATGACCACCTTGCGCACGCCGTCGACCAGCACCAGCTCCTTCTTCACCGCGTCCGCGGTGTCGTAGAGATCGCGCCAGCTGTAGCCCTCGCCGGTCAATACCAGGTAAATGCCATAGACGTCGCCGAAATCGTCCAGCACCACCGGCGCCAGCGCGCCGGGCGGCAAATCCGGTTTGACATCGGTGATCTTGCGCCGCAGTTCATCGAAGATGTTGGGCAGGTCCGCCGCCTTGTACTCGTCCTTGAAGTCGATGAGGATATCGGACAGTCCCGGGCGCGACACGGACATCTTGATGCGCTTGATCTGCGGCATCTTCTGGATCGCGTCTTCCAGGTGGTAGGTCAGTTCCTCCTGCACCTCGCGGGCGGTGGCGCCGGGGTAGCGGGTGAGGATCTTCGCCGACTTGATGGTGAACGCGGGGTCCTCGAGTTTTCCCATCTGCTCGTAGGCGATGAGACCGCCGCCTACCATAATCACTACCAGCAGCCAGGATATGACCGGGTTGCTGACCGAATACTCACCGATGTTCATGTAGTCGAAGCTCCGCGCTGATCAGGACGGGTCGTCCGCCCGGGGCACGGCCTGCTCCGATGCGGCCATGCGTGTCACCGGCATACCTTCGGCGAGATAAGCGGCGCCGACGGCGACGATCTCCTCGCCGCCGTCCAGCCCGTCGCGGATCTCTATCATATCCCCCGACACGCGGCCGAGTTCAACGGGACGCGGCTTGACTGTCATGCTCTGCGCGTCCAGCAGCCAGACCCTCGGCTGCAGTTCGTTGCTGGCCTGCACCGCGCGCTGCGGCACCCATTTCACCGCGTCGGCGCTGGTCAGTTCACTCAGGTCCAGCGCCACGGTGGCGGTCATGCCGGGCAGCACGGGAAAGTTGTCCGGCGCCGCCATGGTAAAAGTGGCGCGGTAGGTCTGGGTCTGTGCGTCGGCCTTGGTGGCCAGTTCCTTGGTTTGTAGCGGGAAGCTCTCGTTGTTGTGGCCCTCGAAGCGCGCCGAGGCCCGCGCCGCCGGCTCGCTGGCGGAAGTGCCAACGCTGGCTTTGCGGAAGGCGCCGCGGATACCGCGCACCACGGATTCGGGCAGGTCGATGACCACGTCGAGTTGCTCGATATTTTGCAGCGTGATCACGGTCTGCTTGGCCAGCACCTCTTCGAAGTTCTCTACCGCACGCTCGGCGATCCTGCCGGTAAAGGGCGATACGAGTTCGGTGTATTCCAGGTCCTTGCGCGCCTGGGACAGCGCGGCGGAGGCGCTGCGAAACTCCGCCTCCATACGATCGAAATCCAGGCGCGAGATATTGCCCTCGGCCACCAGTTCCTTGCCGCGGTTGAAGTTGCGCTGCGCCTTGTCGAACCTGGCCTGGCGGTCCTCGACGATGAGCGCGTATTCGGTGGGGTCCAGTTTGGCCAGCACCTGGCCTTCCTCCACCAGGTCGCCCTCTCGCACGGGCAGTTCCTGCAGCTTGCCCGGTACGCGAAATGCGAGTTCGGCGCGCTGCGAGGCGTCGACGCGGCCGGGATAGGTGCGCATGGCGTCGGTGGCGCCGCCGGCGACGGTGAACAACTTGACCGGTCTGGCTGTCTCGGCAGGCGCCTCCTCCACGGCGTCACCACAGGCGGCGAGCAGCAGCGAAAGTACGATGGGCAGCAATCCCCGTGAATGACCCGTCATGGCGTTTCCCTCCTGCGCCCTTGGCTCGTGACCGGGCAATAGTAGCCTACTTTTGGCGTGTCGTGGGAGTGTTGCGTGAGTTCTCGGTGCCCGGCTGCATAGGCAATGCCGTGCATGCCTGTGCATGCCGCTCATGCCTGACGCTCCTGCAGCGTCCGCGCGTCAACGCTTGCGCTGCACAAAAAAACACCCCCGCGCAGGCGGGGGTGTTCGGGGTGATCAGGCTCAGTCCAGGAAGGACTGGTGACTGACCCAGGCGTCGTTCGCCTTGCCCTCGCCGTGGCAAACAACGCAGGTTTCGACCACCGCGCCACTGTCCAGCGCCGCCTGTGAGGTGGCGAAGCTGGCGCCCTGGGACTCCATGTGCGCCGCGGCGACATCGCTGTCGTGACAACTGGCGCAGGCAGCGGCCATCGGCGACACCACCGTGTCGTCGGCCGGATCCGTGTGGTCCGCCCCGGTGTCCACCGTGGTGCCGAGCACGCCGTCGGCCAGGGCCAGGCCGAAGCCGCTGTCGCCGTGACAGGCGGTGCAGTTGGCGAGGTTGCCGGGGTAGTGCACCTCCTCCTCGTCGTAGACGTGGGTTGTGCCGCCATTGCGACCGACGATCTGCAGCGGGTTCTCGCGCATGGCCGCGGCGTGGATGCCGTGAATCATGGTCTTGAAGTGCAGTGACTCCTCCGCCTTGCCGTCCGTCGGCGGGTCGGCCGCGATCTCGCGTACCTCGCGGTCGGTGTTGCGTGGGTTGTGGCAGGTGACACAGCTGTTGATGCTGTCCGTGCGGTTGCCGCCGTGCAGGCTCAGCGAGCCGTGGCAGGCCAGGCAGGCGCCCAGTTCCACCGAATCGCGGCGCGGCACAGCGACCGCGTCGGGTTCGTCGATAGAGAAGAAGCCGTGGGCGTTGACCAGGGGGACGGTCTCGGCGTCCGCGCCTTCCTCCAGCACCAGTGACAGGCGCCCCTCGACCACCGCGACACCGCTGCCGGAGGCCGCAACCCCCGGTGGCTCGCTGCCGTCGGGCAGGGCGATGGGCATGCTCACACTGTAGGTGCCGTTGCCGTTGTCCGTGGAGCCGCTCAGGGCGCTGGCGGAGATGGATCCGGCGTCTTCCGCGCCGTTGCCGGTGTTGTGGTAGTCGCGCGTGTCCCAGGACACGCGTACGTTCACGGACCCGCCTTCGAATTCCGGGTCGTTGTGCAGGTCGTAGCGCTCGCCGGTCTCCGGGTTGCTGATGGCGATGACCGCCCGCGGCACGTCGCCGGGCATGCTGTTGACCACGCGCACCACCTCGGCGGCGAAGCGCGCGCTGGCCTCCTGGCTGAGAATGCGGTGGCTGTCGGCGATACTGCCCGCGGGGCCGCCGGCGGAGTGACAGGAGCCGCAGCCCGAGTCGTCCTCCTGGCCGCCGGCGTGGACGCTGAAATCCAGGTCCTCGTGGCAGCTGCCGCAGGCGGCCATGGAGGCCACCTCGGCCCAGTTGTCGCCCTGGGCGGTGAGCACCAGGTCCTCGCGCTCGCCCACCGTGCCGGTGCCGACGTGGCAGTTCACGCAGTTGCGGATATCCTGCGGGTAGCCAAGGTCGGAATAGTCGTGCTTGCTGTCGCGAAAGCCGTAGATGGCGTACTCGCCGCCGTCCTGCACGCTGGGCAGGTCGCGGCCCATGTGGATCTTGTGCACCATGACTTTCATGTCGACGGTATTGCCGCTGTTGGCGTCGGTGCTGCCCGGGTTGTGGCAGGTCACACAGTACTCGATCTCGCGCCGGTTGCCGCCGTGTATGCCCAGTGGATCGTGGCAGGCGTTGCAGTTCTCGGTGGCGGCGATATCGCGGCTGAAACTCGCCAGGGCGCCGGTCGCCGGAACCCAGTCATAGTTGGGGTTGGCGGTGGAGTTGGAGTTGTCGAACTGGATGGCGACGCGGTGGGTGCGATCGTCTTCGAAGGACAGGTCCAGGCCCTCGACCGCCGCCTGGTCGAGAATCTCCTGGGGCAGGTCACTGAGGCTGGTGGCAAAGGTGTAGACGTAGGTGCCGTCGCCGTTGTTGACGAACTCGCCGTCGCGCTCATAGGTCGCCTGCAGCCTATCCTGCGTGCCCGGTCCGACGCTGCCGGCGGTCTCGATATCGTTGACGTAGGACTGCCAGTTGCCGGTCAGGTTACCCAGGCTGCTCGCCGCCAACTTGGCAATGACAAAGCGCACATCGTCCACGGTGAGATCGGTAATGGCGATGTTACTGCCGTCGGTAAGCTGGAATTCCACCACCGCCTGGTTGTCGCCGTTCAGGCTCACGCTGGTGATGGTGGCAATCAGTCGCTGCGCCTCGGCGTAGGGGGAGGGCGGCGGATCCGGCAGGTCCGGTGGCGTCGGGTCCACCGGGCCGCCGGGAGGCGGCGGCCCGGGCTGTACGCCATCGGCGCTGTCTCCGCCACCTCCGCCACTGCAGGCGACGAGCAGGCCGCTACAGACGACGAGCAGGCCCGCCAGTATCCGCTTGCGCATGGGTGTAAGCATTGCTGTCCTCTCCCGGGTGTTACTGCCAGCGATAGATCGCCGACACGCCCACGTAATGAATATCCTCGTCCGGATTGTCCTGGCCGAAAGTCAGTACCTTGTCGAGGGTGTTCGCCTCGACGTTTTCCCACGCCCAGTCATCGGATTCGTAACTGTAAAACTGGTAGTCCAGGCGCAGCGAAACATCGTCCACCACGTGCCAGGTCGCCCCGGCCTCCACATGGTGTAGCCGGGTGTTCACGTTCGGCAGGTCGGAGGCGCTGACACTGGCGCCTGGCTGGGTGGACAATTCCTGTTCGCCGCGTGTGTCGACGTAGCTGTAGTCCAGCTCGATCTCGTAGTCGGGCGCGGGCCGCCAGTGCAGGTTTGCGCCCAGCGTCACGCTGTGGTCCGTGGCGTCCAGCGTCCAGTCCTGGTTCGGGTCAGAGGCCTGTGGCAGCGGCGGGAATATCTCGAAGGCATTCTTTTCCTGGCCGCCGCGGAAGGCGCGGCTCTGCTGGTTGCCGTCGTAGCGGTCGTAACCCCCGTACAGGCTCGCAGTCAGGTCGTCCGCCGCGGCGTAGCTGAGGCTGAGGTGGCCCCCGATCCACTCGGATTCGGTCAGGCCGAGCTGGCTCTGGTCGTAGTCGTCGTAGCGCCACAGGGCGTTGAAGTTCAGGTTCCAGCGCTCGCCGGGCAGGACCGTCAGGTTCAGCTTGCCCTCGTAGCGTTCGCGGTTGGCCAGGTAGTACTGGTACAGCTGCGGGTGATTGATATAGCGCTGGCTGTCCGGGGTGGCATTGATCAGCTGGGCGTCCAGCAGCGCGTAGTAGGACTGGTCCCACGCGTAGGTATCCGCCGCGCGGTCCGCGTACAGCAGTTCCATACGCGCGCTGACGCTGGACCAGGGCTGGATGCGGTAGGTGAGTGTGTAGCGGTCTTCCTCGGTTTTCTCCACCGCCGCGTTGCTGCGCTCCACCTCCTCGTAGGCGTAGCCCAGAGTCAGCTTGCTGCGCAGGGGCAGGCGATAGCTGGCTTCCAGGCCGCCGGTCTGTGAGGTCAGGTCATGGGTGGTGTTGTAGACGGTCAACGCGGAGTCCGGCTGGTCGCCGCCATCGCCGCGCACGTACAGGTAGCCGTCGCGGTCCACGTCGTAGTCGCGGTCGCGCAGCCGGTAGTAGACCTGCGCGCTGAACTTGCGCCAGGGCATCAGCAGCAGCTTGCCGTTGAAGGTGCCCGAGGCGACCTCGCCGTCCAGGTCGCCTGCCGGCAGCGGTTCAGTCACGCTCAGCGCGTCGTTCACCGTGTAGTCGAGGTAGTCGTCGTCCTGGCTGGCCAGGGCGTAGCTGCCGTCGAACTGCAGGCGCACTTTGGGCGAGAACAGGTAGTGTCCCACGAGCCGGCCGCGCAGTTGCTCATTGTCGGGCGCCAGGCTCATGCCGCCGGTGCCGGCCGGGTAGGCGACGTCCGCGCCGAAGTTCGCGTAGGGATTCTGCCAGCTCAGCAGGTCCTTGTCGTTGTCGAAGCGCGACCAGGCGAGCTCGCCGTCCAGGTGCAGTTTATCCCCGGCAAAGGCCAGCCCCAGGTCGGCCTCGGTGGTGGCGTAGTCCACCGGTGCGCGCAGCAGCACCGAGTCCGCCGAGGCGGCGTCGATATAGATGCCGGCGCCGATGTCGCCGTGTCCTTCCTTCTGCTCGTGGGAGAGATTGCTGCGCAGCCGCCAGCGCTCCGCCAGGCGCGCCTCGAAGGCCAGCGACAGGGTGTCGCGGTCCAGTTCGCGGTCGAAACCGTGCAGGGCGCCGGCCAGCGCGCTGAAATCGCCGGTATTGACGCCGCTGACCCAGTCCGCGGGGAGGGACTGGCGGTAGTCGCCACTGAATGGCGTGGCGCCGCTGTCGTTGCGCACCTGTTGCTGTGAATCGAAGCCCAGGGTCAGGCGCATGCGGTCAGCCATGCCCCAGGTGACCTGTCCCTCGCGGGTGTCCAGCCCCAGGTCGGAAAAAGACGCGCGCCAGTAGCTGTCGCCGTTGCTGTAATCCTGCCAGCGCAGGTCGCCGATCAGGGTCAGCGTCTCCTCGCTCAGGCCGTTGTACTGGCCGAAGCTGTAGTTGTCGTCGAAGGTGTAGGCCCCGCCGAGCTGGAAGCGCCCGGCGAAGGCGTCATCCGGGCCGCTCCAGGCGGCCCTGTTGGCCAGCGCCAGTGGCGTGTAACGTCCCGGCGCCTCTTCCCCGGCCGGCTCGTCAGCGGCCAGCGCGGCGGGCGCGGTGACGGCCAGCGCCACCTGCAGCGGCAGTACTTTCAGTCGAAACCGCCTCATCGCGTCAACCTCGCGCCGGAGGGATGATTGGAACCGTGCACCTTGCTGTGGCAGTTCAGGCAGTTCTTGCCCAGCACGTTGGCGTTGGCGCCCGCGCCGGGCAGCCCCTCGCTGCCGTAGGGGACGCTGGGGTGGAACGCCGCCGCGTGGCACTGCTGGCACAGGGCCGGGCCGCGCGTGGTCAGCAGGCGATCGTGGACAGAACCGTGCGGGCGGTGACACAGGGAGCAGTCCTCGGCTACCGGCTGGTGTTCCCACAGGAAGGGCCCGCGCATCTCCTGGTGGCAGTCGAAGCAGGTGTCGTTCAGGGTCACCTCGTGCAGCGCGCTGTCACCCAGGCCGCCGTGGGGGTTGTGGCAGTCGCGGCAGGCCGTCTTACCCTCTTTAATGGGGTGGCGTGAGGGCAGGTTCAGTTGCGCCCTGACCTCGGTGTGGCAGTCCAGGCATTGCGCCTCGGCCGCGCCATGGTCCAGGGCGAGGTCCGCCTGGCGGTGACTGTCGTGGCACCCGTCACAGCCGAGGTTTTCCTGCTGGTGCGCGCTGCCGGCCCACAGCAGTTGCGCGCCGCTCTCGTGGCAGGACAGGCAACTGCCGTTGCGGTCTTCCACGGGGGAGGGCCAGCGCGGGCCGAAGCTGATGTCGGGGGGCACCCTGCGGCCGCGCCGATCGTGCGCCTCGCTGGCGCCGTGGCAGGCGGTGCAGGCCAGGGCACCGCCGCCGTTGAGGGAGCCGTGCAGGGTTGTGTAGATGGCGTGTTCCGGGGACTGGGGGTCGTCGTGACAGTCCAGGCAACCCGGTTCATCGGCGGCACGGACGCCACCGGCCAGCGCCAGGCACACAGTAAACAGCAGCGCCGCCAGCCGTAGTCCTGTTGTCATTTTAGTGGACTCCGCATGATTCCCGTCACGACCACCTCGCGCGCGCAACCGACGCCCCTCCCGGCAGTCGAGAACCTGTAGTGACTATAGTTTATGCTTTGGTGTGGTGCCATTCCATGGTCCGCCGTATCCTCACATAGATTGATTTAAATCAGGCCCGTCCCGACGCCCAGCCGGCCCAGCACCGTGTCCAGTATCACCGCGGCGAGGAACCAGGACGTGAAGCGCCGCGTATGGCGAAAGGCGAAGGCGGAAAACCACAGCGGCCAGATCTCCGCGGGATAGTCCGCCGGCGGTACGGTCGGCTTGGGAGCGCTGTACACGGCGAACAGTTCACGCTGGGCCGGCGCACTGAGCAACACCAGCAGCAGCGGCCAGCCGAAGTGGCCGGACAGCACCAGTGCGATACACAGCAGGTACTGGCCGACCATCATCGCCAGCACCCAGCGCCGCGAGCGCGCCTCGCCGATGATCACCGGCAGGGTATTCACCCCCTTGGCGCGGTCGGCGTCGAGTTTGTCGGTGTGCTTGCCGAACAGTACGGTGGTTGGGCCGAACGCGAATACCAGGCTGAGCCAGGCGACGCCCCAGTCCCAGGCGCCGGTGAGCACGTAGTAGCTGCCGCCGACCATGAGCGGGCCCCACACCAGCAGCACCGCGGGCTCGCCCAGGCCGTAGTATTTCAGCGGCCAGGTGTAGAACAGCACGAAGAAGGCGCCGGCCAGCATCAGGTTCAGGGTCAGCCCGCTGCGCTGCTGGATCAGCCAGGCGCCCAGCGCCAGCGCCACGGCCGCGGTGACCCCCAGGTAGCGCCAGAACTGGCGCTCGCTCATCAGGCCGTCTTCCAGCACGTGCACGCCGTACTGGTTGCGGTAGTAGTTGTCGCGGTCGATACCGCGACGCGAGTCAGTGTAGTCGTTGAGCAGGTTGTTGGTGGCGTGGGCGAACAACAAACCGAGTACCGTGGCCAGCCACAGCTCCAGCGAAAACGCCTGCGCGCGCCAGGCCATCAGCCCGCCCAGGGCAGCGGCGGTGAAGGTCATGAACAGGACGGAGGCGCGGCAGGCGATGAGCCACTTGGCGACGGGGTCCAGGGCCTGCCACTCGCTCTGGCTGAGCCGGGGCATCCTGTCCATGGCCCGCGCCCACATCCTGATGTCGATCATGTTGTTATCTACCCACCCCGTGCCCGGCGGCGTGCCGAGCGGTCCGTGCCGGTCGTCGACGCGCGATTGCGCTATTGCGCGCTGTCACACCGCTGAGATATTCTAGCCGTAATCTTTGTGGGGTCATAGCGTCCCACCGAAATTTTCGCGCCGCCATACGCTCGACAAGGATGCCTGAAGATGAAACTGTTGCGCAATCGCCTGGTCATGACAGTTATCGGTCTCGCCGCGCTGGGTGGTATCGCCGTACTCAGTTGGGCGGCCCTGGACACCGCGTTTCACGCCACCTCCGACTACGAGTTCTGCACCAGTTGTCACGCCTACGCGCCGATCGCCGCGGCCTACCGCGAATCGCCCCACGGCGGCAACAACGAGGTGGGGTTTCGCGCCGCCTGCAACGATTGTCACCTGCCCCACGACAACGCCTTTCACTATTTTCTCATCAAGGCGAAGCACGGCATCGTCGACCCGACCATGGAACTGCTCAAGGAGCCGCACGAGATCGACTGGCACGCCATCCGCGAGCGGCGCACAGAATTTGTCTACGATTCGGGCTGTCTGGAGTGTCACAAGTACCTGCGCGAGGCCACCGAGAGCAACCGGCGCGCCTTTCGTTCGCACCGGCGCTATTTCGACGACCCGGATGATTACAGTTGTGTCGAGTGCCACGATGATGCCGGCCACGCCCGGCTCGGCTTTCACCTGGAAGAGCACGGCTGGATGAAGCCCGAAGCAACGGAGGCTCCGTGATGTCAGTCTGTCGCATTGTCTTGCTCCTGCTGGCCGCGCTGGCCTGCCTGCCCGTGCTGGCCGACACCAGTATGGGCAGCCTGGCGAACGTGAAAACCCTGCAGGTGGACCGTCACATGAGCGAGGAGGGCAAGGCCTGCATCCGCTGTCACCGCGAGACCACCCCAGGGCAGGTGGCGGACTGGAAACAGAGCCGCCACGCCCACGCCGGCGTCTCCTGTATCGACTGTCACCGCGTGGCTGAGGATTCCCCGATGGCCGCGCGCCACGCCAACGTGGAAGACACGCCGGTGTTTGTCTCCGCGTTGGTGTCGCCGGCGGTGTGCGGGCGTTGTCACGTGGATGCGAAGGCGCAGTTCGACGCCAGCGGCCACTTCCGCGCCTACCGGCAGATCATTCCCAAGGACAGCCTGCACGCCCTGACCCAGGTGCACGAGGGCCGCGAGCATCCCGAGTTTGGCGGCGCCCCCAATGAAACCGGCTGTATGCAGTGCCACGGCACGAAAATCGAACTCGATGAGAACAACCGGCCAACCCCGGAGACCTGGCCCAACAACGGCATGGGCAACATCTACCCCGACGGCGCCACCGGCAGTTGCACCGCCTGCCACAGCCGGCACCTGTTCGATATCGCCGAGGCGCGCCGCCCCAACGCCTGCGCCTCCTGCCACCTCGGTCCGGACCACCCGAATATCGAGATTTTCAACAACAGCAAGCACGGGCATGTGTACAACACCCAGGGCGACGACTGGACCTGGGATACCGCCCCGGACGCCTGGGAACCGGGCGACTACCGCGGCCCGACCTGCGCCACCTGCCACATGAGCGGTATCGGCGACCTGTCGGTGACGCACAACGTCAGCGAGCGGTTGTACTGGAACCTGTGGGCGCCCGAGTCGAAGGTGCGCGGCTCCGATGACGTGCTCAGTCCGCTGCTCGGTGACGGGCCTGCCGGCCGCGAGAAAATGAAGCAGGTTTGCGGCAATTGTCACTCGCGCACGCACACCGAAGGCTTCTTCGCCCAGGGCGACAAGGCAGTGAAACTCTACAACGAGGCCTATTACCGTCCCGCCACGGACATGCTCGAGGAATTGCGCGCGCGCGACCTGCTCAAGGACAACCCCTGGGATGACGAATTCCAGATCACCTACTACTACCTGTGGCATCACGAGGGCAGGCGGGCGCGCCAGGGCGCCATGATGGGCGCCGCCGACTACGCGCACTGGCACGGCTTCTTCGAATTGCAGCAGGACCTGTACAAGCTGGAACAGATCCACGCGCGGCGCATGGAGTCGGGTCGCATCGACTAGAGCCCGGCGCAACCGGGCAGGCGCGCTGCGCGGCCCGGGGTAGTTCGCGGGCAAGCCAGGCGCAAGCGCTTGTAAATTTTTCCGCGAGCTGCGGACAAATTTACCGTCAGCCGGCAGGCTGCGCGCCCCCGTCGTCCCCGCCGTCCCTGCCGTCCCCCAACTACGCTCTTCCGACTCCTTTCCACGATGATGGCACGCTTCTGGCATGACCCCGGTCAGGCAGTGGCGCGGTGAGCCGACCGACGGCCCCGCGCTCGCCCACTACGGAGACGGGAGGCATACGATGTCAGGAACAGCCAGGGTGGATGGCGCCGCACAGGACGGCAGCGGCCAGCGACGGGATGAAATGGACGCGGCGCGCGAATCCGTGAGTGCCGCGCTGGACAAACTGGTCGAGGCGCGCGACCACTTTCGCCAGGCCGTGGAGGCGGCCGGGCTGGATATCGCCGACGAGGCGGAGGCGCGGGTGGACGCCGGGCGACGGCAACTGGGCGAACTCGATGATCGATTGCAACGCGCTGTGCAGGACCAACCGCTGCGGTCCCTGGGATTCGCGGCGCTGGCGGGCTTTGTGCTGGCCCGCCTGGTGTCGCGCTGATGGACCAGCGAGGTGAACCGCGGCCGCAGGAGGCGAGCCGGCCCGCGCCGCAGCGTGACGACCATCCCGGCGACGGGGCCGCCAGCGCCGTGTTGTCGCTGGCGCTCGCCACGGTGCGCGAATTGTCCCACCTCGCCGGCGCCGAACTGCGCCTGGCGGCGGACAGCGCCCTGCGCATGGCGCTGTTGTTCATCGCCGCCCTGTTGCTTGCCGCGCTTGCCTGGCTTGCGTTGGCCGGCCTCGTCGCCGCGCTGGCGTACCAGTACCTGGGTAGCCCGGTGCCGGCGATCGCGGCCTTCCTGCTGTGCCAGTTACTGGCGCTCGGCGCCGCGCGCAGCGCCTGGTGCCGCTACCGGCGCTACCTGTCAATGCCGCACACCCGGGAGCAGCTAGCCGCGCTCCTGGGTATGTTGCGGCAGGGTGCGTAGCCATGCGACGTGATGCGCTTGTCGTCCAGGTCCGGACGCGGCGGCAACGTTTGCAGGCGTTACAGGGGGAGATGGCGCACGCGCAGTCTGCACTGCACGCGCAACTGTCGCGTGTGAACCCTTGCTGGCTGCTCGGTGGCGCCGCCGTTGGCGGATTCCTGCTGGGTCGCGCCACGGGTTTGCCGCACCTGCCCCTGTACCGCATGGCGTCGGCGTTGTTGCTGTCCGCCGGTCAGGCCGGGCCCGGCGACTAGTCTTGCCATGCCGGCGTCGAGGGCGCCGCTCCGCCAACCACCCGAGGAACGATCGTGTCCGCCACCAAGCAGTCCACCGAACGACCAGACCAGCATCCGGCGGGCACGCGCCCGCGCAGCGGACCGCTGCTGGCTGTGCTGCTGGGGCTTGCCGTACTCTACACACTGCATTTCGCCGCGCCGTTGGTGATCCCGATGGTGGTCGCGTTGTTGCTGGCGCTGGCCCTTTACCCCGTGGTCAACTTCCTCAACCGGCTCTACGTGCCACGGGTGGTCGCCGGGGTGCTCCTGCTGCTATGCATTGGTGTGCCGTTCACCTTGCTGGGGGCCGAACTGGCGGGGCCGGCGCAGCGCTGGCTGGAACGCGTACCGGAGCTGACAGGGAAGCTCCATGAGCAACTGGACAGTATTACCGAGGCGTTCGCACCACAGGTCACGGAGCAGCCGGCGCCGCCCGCGGAAGAGGCGTCCGCTCTGGAGCGTTTTTTCGCCTGGTTCGACGACGAGCCCGGGCAGGACGCGCAGGCGCCAGCGGCGCCGGGGCAGGGTGCGGGGGGCTCCAGGCAGGATATTTCCAACCAGATCATGCTCGGCGGCCTGGCATTGTTCATGGACGTGCTCGCGGCAACGCCGGTGTTCCTCGCGCAGTGCCTGGCGGTCATCCTGCTGGTGTTGTTCCTGCTGGTCTACGGGCCGGGGGTCTACCGCACGGTCATCGAGGTATTTCCGCAGATTCAGGACAAGGAAGCGGCCGGCGCGTTGGGTCAGGACACCCAGCGCGAGCTGTCGCGCTACGTGCTCACGGTGGGCACGATCAATGCGGGGCTGGGCGCGTTGACCGCGACGGCCCTGTGGTTTATGGGGTTTGAAGACCCGCTGCTGTGGGGCGTGATGGTCGCATTGCTGAACTTCGCGCCCTACGTCGGTCCGCTGCTGGGTGCGACAGTCATCGCAATCGCCGGGCTGGAGCAATCCGGTTTCGCCTGGGCGTCGCTGCTGCCGGCGCTGGTGTACTTCGCCTTTAACGCGGTGGAGGCGAACCTGGTGACGCCCTATGTACTGGGACGCAGCATGCGCATCAATCCGCTGCTCACGGTGCTGTGGCTGATGCTGTGGGGCTGGCTGTGGGGCGCGGCGGGGGTACTGATCGCGGTGCCGCTGATGATCTGCGTGAAACTGGTGCTCGCCCGGCTGCAACTATTCACGCCTTGGTTACAGCTTATCGAGAGTCGCCAGTGAGCGCAGCGCTGCGCGTTCAGTCGAACTGCATGATCTCGTCCTCGGGAGCCGCACTGGCGGCATCCTCGCGTGAGTCCTGCGTATCCGCCTCTTCACCGTCGACGATCCCGGAGCTACCGTCGTCCTCGCTCTCGTCCTGGGGCGGCGCTTCGCCCGCGTCAGCCTCCAGCGCGGTGATGTTCTGCGCCTCTTCGCTGGTGCCGATGTGGTAGGCCGCGAAACCGGGCAGCACGACCTGGTCCAGCGCCATGCCCAGCACGCGGCCGTCGATGGGGCTGATGATCTCGGTGCGCACGTTGGTGATCGGGTTGGTGACGCTGCCGAGGGTGTCGCCCTGGTCGACCTTTTCCCCCAACTCGACCTCGCTCAGCAGGATGCCGCCGACATCGGCGCGCAGCCACTGGCTGCGGTAGTACACCGGTTCCGGCGCGCCCCAGATGCGCGAGCTTTTCACCATGTCCAGGTGATCCAGCAAGGTTTGCAGGCTCTTGACGCTGTGTTTGACCGCGGACTGTTGCAGCCGCATCGGCCCGCCCACCTCGAGGGTGACCGCGGGTATCCCTTGTTCCACGGCGGCGCGGCGCAGCGTGCCGGACGCGCCCGTGCTGTGCAACACAACCGTGGCGCCGAAGCCCTCGGTCAGGTTCACGACCTCGGCCTGCGACAGGTCCGCGCGCAGCTGCGGCAGGTTGGTGCGGTCGAACGAACCGGTGTGGATGTCCACCAGGGCGGAGCAGTGCTCGATCACCTCGTGGAAGAAAGAGTACGCGATCCGCGCTGCGGAACTGCCGGCGGGCGAGCCGGGAAAGTGGCGGTTGAGGTCGCGCCGGTCGGTGAGGTAGCGCGAGCGCCGCTGGAAACCCTGCAGGTTGACAATGGGCACGCCGATCACCGCGCCGCTGAGTTCTTCGGGCTCGATGTCGTAGAGCACGCGGCGCACGATCTCGATGCCGTTGAGTTCATCGCCGTGGATCGCCGCGGTCAGGCACAGGGTCGGCCCGGGGCGAGCGCCGTTGATCACCAGCACCGGTGTCGGGCTGGCCAGGCCCTCGAAGGACTGGTCCGGTGACCAGGACAGGCGGGTGGAGGTGAGCGGCGGAACCTCGGTGCCCAGCATGACCAGCGGCGGCGCGTCCTCCTCCACGGTTGTGCTTGCCGGCGCCTGCGCATCCTCGACCTGGGGCTCGGCCAGGTTTTCGTCCTCGACGGGTTTGTCCAGGTCGATGCTGCGGGCGCGGGGCAGGGCGGGTCCGGCGACCGGGGCCTCGCTCGTGTCCTCCGCGGACGCTGGCGGATTATCGGCGGGCGCAATCTGTTTCGTCTCTGCCGCGTGAATCGGCAAGATCCAGCAGGTCGCCAGCGCCAGGTAAGCGATAAGTAGTGCCCGCACGATGTCCCTGTTGGTTATGGCCGCATACACGTTCAGATCATAGCAAGCCCGTGCAGGGCTTGTCGCGCGGGGTGGGCCATTACGCAGGCGGGCAGGTTCGCGCGCAGAAAAAAGGACGGCTGTCGCCAGACAGCCGCCCCGCAGAGTGGCCCGCGCCCGATCAGGTGTCGGTCGAGACCGTCACCTGCCTGATCTTGCCGGTGAACTTGCTGCTGGCGAGGGTATAGTCGGTCGAGACCGGAGTCTCCATGTCGACGCCCACCCCGGCGGTTTCATCCGCGGAAAAGATATTCGGCTGGGTGCGCGGCACCTTGCCACTGCCGACTTTTATGCCATTGACCGACAGGGTGACCTTGCCGCCCTTGCCGCGACCGCCACCGGCGTAGTCGAACGCCATGGTCACCGTGGCAGCGCCCTCGGGCAGCGCCGAACCGCCGCTGACCGTGGTGCTCTCCAGGCCGAGGTAGTTGTAGATGAAGGTCGGTATGCCGTCCTTGAGATACAGGCTCCAGCCGCCAAAGCGGCCGCCCTGGGCGACGATGACACCGTTGGCGGTACTGCCGTCGGTCTCGATGTCCGCTTCCACCGTGAACGAGGTATTCTTGATGTTGATGAAGTCGTTCTCCAGCAGCCCGTACATACCCTCGTGCAGGGTCAGCGAGGTGCGGCCGAACATCAGGTCGGGCCGGCCCGCAACCTGCGGATTGGTCAACTCAATCTTGCGGTCATCCATCGGCAGCACGTTGTATTTCATCGCCTCCGCCAGGAACAGGCTCTGCAGCTGCGCCAGCTTCTCGGGATGCTTGTCGGCCAGGTCCGTGGACAGGCTGAAGTCTTCATCGGTGTGGAATAACTCCCAGGTGTCCTCGGCGATGCGCCTGGTCGGCGCGCCGTCCCAGGGCGCCGAGTGGATGGCGCGCGCATACCAGCCGTCGTGGTACAGCGCGCGATTGCCGAACATCTCGAAGTACTGGATGGTGTGACGGTCTGCCGCCTTCGCGTCGTCGAAGCTGTACAGCATGCTCACGCCCTCGATCGGCCGTTGCGGTGCGCCGTCCACCACCTTCGGCTGCGGCAGTTGCGCCGCCTCGAGGATGGTCGGCACCACGTCGATCACGTGGTGCCACTGTGTGCGCAGTTCGCCGCTGGACTCGATGCCGTTCGGCCAGTGTACGGCCAGGCCCTGCCGCGTGCCGCCGTAATCAGAGGCCACCTGCTTGGTCCACTGGAAGGGTGAATCGAATGCCACGGCCCAGCCAGCGGCCATGTGCGGGTAGGTTTCGGGGCCGCCCCACTTGTCGTAGAACTGCAGCATGAAGTCGACGTCGGAGCCCCTGGGCTCGGCGTTGAAATAGGTCATCTCGTTGTACAGGCCGTTGGCGACGCCCTCTGCGCTGGTGCCGTTGTCACCGGCGATATAGAAGATCAGCGTGTTGTCCAGCTCGCCCATGTCATCGATGGCCTCGACCAGGCGGCCGATCTCGGTGTCGGTCATATCGACATAGGCGGCAAAGACTTCTGCCTGGCGGGCGAACAGCTTTTTCTCGTTCGCGCTCAGATCTTTCCAGTCCTTGATCCAGTCCGGCTTGCTGGCGAGCTGCGTGCCCGCAGGAATAACGCCCTGCTGCAGCTGGCGCTGGTAGATATCTTCCCTGATCGCGTCCCAGCCGGCGTCGAAGCGGCCCTTCTGCTTGTCGATGTAGGATTGCGGCACGTGGTGCGGTGCGTGCACGGCGCCGGGGGCAAAGTAGACGAAGAAGGGCTTGTCGGGCGTCAGCGCCTGCTGGAACTCCATCCAGTTGATCGCGCGCGTGGTCATGTCGGAGAGGAAGTGATACTCGGGGTCGTCCGGTGTCTCCACCCTGTTCTGGTTGTGATAGATCGTGGGGGTCCACTGGTTGGTCTCGCCGCCGAGAAAACCGTAGAACTCGTCAAACCCCTGGTGATTGGGCCAGCGATCCATGGGACCGGAGGGGCTGATTTCCCACACGGCGGTCTCGTGCCACTTGCCGAATGCGGCGGTGCTGAAACCGTTGTAGTTCAGCATCTTGCCGATGGACGCCACGTCGTCGGGCAACATGCCGGTATAGCCGGGGAAGGAGGTGGCCACCTCGGTAATCTTGCCCATCGCCGCGGAGTGGTGGTTGCGGCCGGTTTTCAGCGCCTGCCGGGTGGGCGAGCACAGCGCCGTCGAGTGGAACTCGTTATAGGCCAGCCCCTCGTTGGCGAGCTGGTCAAAGGTCGGGGTCTGCACCGGCCCGCCAAAGTGGCTGGTGCCGGCAAACCCCAGGTCGTCGACCAGGATGATGACCACGTTGGGCGCCTCGCGTGGCGCTTTGACCTCGAACACGGACGGCGGCTGCACGTCGCGCGCGTCCACGGTGGTGATCGGCGCCAGTCTTGGTGCCTTGATCGGCAGTACTTCCCGGTCCTCGAAGCTCGGTACGGGCGCTTTGACGCGATTGTCCTTCGCGGCGAATGCGCCCGGTGAGGCGGTGATCGACAGTGCGACCAGCGACAGGGCCGGGATTATTCTTCTGGCAGTCATTGACACCCGTTTCATGGCAAGTTCCTCTGCAACGCTAGCGTGGCCTGGCGGCCGGGAGCATGTGCCGATCCCGCGCCGGGCTGGGTGGAAAACTGAGAATAGGACGTTGTTGTGACAGGCGCACGACGTCGCGCCCTGCAACTCGCGGCGAGCGCCGCAGGGCGTTGCCAGGCCGGTTCGGGGCAGACCCGTGATTGCGGCACTGGCGGCGCGGGGCCGGCAAGCAGTGTGTATTGCATGGTGGCCCTCCGTGGCGTTCAGCTATCGACGATGCGGATGTCCTGTCGCGTTACAGGTGGTAGGTCAACTCGAACATGAACGCGTAGGGATCCTTGTTCTCGCCCACGACCCGGCCGAACCCGGGCTCGCCGTTGCCGGTGTCCACGGGCGCCTCGCCGACGTGGAAAAAGTTCGCGTTGACGTCCACGCTGCGCTCGTCGGTCAGCTGGTAGGTCAGTCCGGCGCCCACACCCCATACGGAGTCCATGCGAATAGAGAAGGTGCGATCGTCGTCGTCCACCGCCTGCGACAGGTACATGGCGCCGAGCTTGTAGGTCAGGCGTTCATCCACCGGGAAGCCCACGCCCGCCGTCACGGCCCACAGGTCGTTGTAGATATCCGGCGAGGTGATATTGACGTCGTTGCCATTGAGCTTCACGTCGGTCACCTTGAAGTCGGAAAACTTCATCCACATGCCATCGAGGGTGAAAAACCGGCCGGATTCGAACTCGTGATAGACGCCCGCGAGTGCGCGCTGGGGCAGGGTATTGGTCACCTCGGTGTTGATATTTTTCAGGCCGAGCTCGCTGAAGACCCTGTCGCTGACCGGGCCGAGTTTGCGCAGGCGTACATTGCCCTCGATGTCCGCGTCGGAATCCGAGGTCCAGGCGAAGCCGGCGCGGGTCCGTTCGGTAAATTCGTACAGCATCGACAGGGTGATATTCACGCCCACGCCGTCCAGTTCCGAGGTGAGCTTGCCGTCGCCTTCTTCCAGCGGCTGTACGATCTTTATCTCGCTGGTTTCGGAGGTGTAGTTGATGCCCAGGCTGGCGCCCAGTGATAACTGGTCATTGACCCGGTAGGACACCGCGGGCGTCAGCGCGATATAGACCAGGGAGAAGTCCACCGTTTCGTAGCGCCCGGCCCAGCTGCCGCCGTAGTTGGAGCCGAAGCCGCTGGGCACGGTGAACGACAGGCCCGCGTGCCACTTGTCGTTGAGCTGGCGCACATAATAGATGGAGGGGATGATTACCGGGTCGGAACCGTTGTCAGGGTCGCCGCCGCTGACCTCGGTTTTGCTCTCGTCCACCTCGAAGCTGCTGATGCCGGCCGCCACCATCGTCTGGACCGCCAGGTGCGTGCCCTCCAGGCGTGACATGCCAGCCGGCGCGGCAAAGGCCGACTCGGCGCTGTCTGCCTCGGCGATGATGCCGCTCAGGGCCGGTCCGCCGGCCAGGGCGCCGGCTGCATTCGCCATGGCCAGTGCCGCCGCGATAGATACTGTTGAGTTGCGAACTGTGCTGGTGGTCTTCATTTAGTCAAACCTGTAGAGCATGCCAACGGTTGCCATCACGAAAGATGAATCGTAGAAGTCGATGTTGCTGTCGCCCTCGTAGAAGGAGACCCCCGCGTTCGCGGTCCAGCGCTGCAACCCGAAGGGTTCGGCGTAAAATACCGTGGCGCTGCCGCCCAGGGTCTCCTCGTCGCGCTGTTCGCCGTAGATCGGGTTGGTCGCGCCGGATTCGAGGTCATGGTAGAACAGCTTGCTGACGACTTCCCAGCGATTGCGGGTGTAAATGTACTGAACCTGCGCAAATGGGCCGTCGTCGGCCATCGCTTCACCGTCCAGGTCGTGATCCAGGTAGCCGATGCCCGGCACCAGGCGATGATTTTCGTTGATTGCCCAGGAATAGTGGAACTCCACCCGATGGATGCTGCCGGTCCGGTGCAGTGAGCGCTGTTCCCGCTGGGTCAGGCCGAGTGTGCCGTCCTCACCGCTGCGTTCATCGTCGATTTCGACCTCGCGGTTGGACCACATGAACTGCAGCCCGGTATCGAAGATGCCGTCCCACTCGATGTGTATGCCCTTGCTGGTGCGTTCGGTATCGCCGCGCGGGGCGTCGACGATATAAGGATCCTTCCAGACGTCAGTCGGTGATGCGGACGCCGCGTAGGAAAAATCGAATACTCCCACGCCGGGAATGCCCTGGCGCACGCCAAAATGCGTTTCCAGCGTGGTATCGACGTCGAAGGTCAGGTGATCCTCGGCCTTGTTGCCCAGGTAGAGCTGCGTGTGCATATCGGCGAGGGTGTAGGCCACCTCGAAGGCCAGGTTGGGCAGTGCCACGTCCTCGTCATCGGGGCTCGCGTCGAGGCTGGACACCGTCTCGCTGCCCAGGTCCTGGGAGAAAATACTGGCGACCATATTGCTTTCGGAACTGCCGATACCCACGCCGATATTGAAATGCCCGCTCCAGCCAGCCTTGTCGGGTATTGCCGGGGCGGCGAGCGTCGCCGAACTGGCCAGTAGCATACCCGGAAGCGACAATCGCGTTACTCGTTGGCATCTCATTGCGAATTCCTTGTATTTGAGCTCGACTGGGCGCGGGCGGGATTGCCGCCCGGGGTGGCCCCGCGCCAATCCTAACCTTGTAAGGCGGGTGATTGCTAGCATTTGCACCGATACGATCGTCAGGGGGCAAGCCCCTTGCTGAGGCTGATCGCACCGCGCACCTGGCCCAGGCCATAGCCGGTATCGGCGCTGAGGGCGTCGGCTATGCGCGGTGCCACTTCCACGCAGATATCGATGGCGTGGGAGGGACCGCCCTCGGACATCGCCTCCTGTAAACGTGGCTTGAGTTGGCCGATAAACTGTTGTGTCAGTGCCCGGGCCTCATCTTCAAGCTCCACGTCCGAGGCAGATTCGGCAGTGATCGGGAGTGTGAGCGCAAGTGCGCTCAGCAAGGGGGTCCACCTGAGCATTGTACTTTATCCCGGGGAGTGGCCAGGAGCATCGATACCGAAATGTACAACGCCCCGCTGGTATTGTCACCCGGCGGAAGCGTTGTTGGGCGGGGCGTGTTGTGGGTTATCTACTCGGTTTCAACACCCTGCAGATAGCCGATGGACTGCAAGTGCCTCACCTGCTCGTCGGAAAGTACACCCGGTTCAACCGTGACTTTCGGGACATTCTGCACAAAATCCACGAAATGCCCGTCGAACTTCATGACCAGTGCGTCGGTGGGTTCGGGATCCAGTTCCAGCGGGTCGGTGACGAGATCGAAATACTGGGTGTGGTCCGTGACCAAATTCCAGATCGATTTATGTGCTCCCTGACGGGCGCTCACCTGTTGCGGTCCCTTGGACATGCCCGTGGCGTAAAGCACCCGATCAGCATGGGCAGCCGGGTCCTCAAGATAATCGTCCAGTTTCTCACCTTCCCAATCCTCTGCGACGAATTCGATACCCAGCCAGTTGAGCACCGTCGGGGCGATATCAAGCAGGCTGACAGGCGCCTCGATGGTGGCGCCCGCTGCTCCGGGTAGCCAGATCAGAAGGGGGACGTGCAATTGCTCCTGGTACAGGGTGCGGCCGTGGCCCAGGTAGTGTGTGTAGGGATGGCCGAAAGAGAGGTCGCGTCCGTCGTCCGCGTGATCCCGGAACTCCTCGCCGTGGTCTGAAAAGACCACCACGAGGGTGTCGTTCAACAGGTTTTCTTCGTGCAAGGTATCCAGTACCTCCGCGATCGCCTGTCGCTCCGCGCGCACGGCGGAGGCGTACACCTGGAACATCCTGCACAGGTAGAATGTCTCGTCTTCGCATATACCCGCGGGGGCGATGTCCCTGTAGATGTCCCGTTCCGGGGCCGGCATGGTGTCCAGCATTGTGGCGATGCCTTCCAGGGAGGCCATGTGCCAGTTGTGCGCTTCCATCAAGTGAACGTAGTGGTAGTGGCGAGAGCCGTTGGTGTTTTCACGCAAGCGCGCGCGCCAGTCGTCGAGCAGGGGCTGCCAGCTTGTCTCCATGCCGGACATCGCGTGGCGTGACACCTCGTCGAAGCCGCGCACGAGCCCAAGGGTCATGCCGGCAAGAGAAGTCCAGGCCGAGGCGGAAACAACGGTCGTTGCAAAATTCGCCTGTTCGCTCAATACCTCTGCCATCGTGGTGGCCGTGCCTCGCAGTTGGCCGGGCGGCGCTTTTCTCAGCAGGCCGTACATGCCCTCGAAGGTGCCGGCGCCGTGGTGAGGCACCGATAGCCCGGTAAAAACCGAGGCGATAGAGGGCACTGTCCAGGGCGCGGTGGAGTGTGCCTGCGTGAAAACCAGCCCCTCGTCGAGCCAGGGTGTCAGCGCATCGGCCCGCGCCTCGCCCAACTGGTAAAAGGTGTCCGCCCTGACGGTGTCCATACAGATAAGAAGCAGGTGTTTTGGATGGGCAGGTGTATCGCCCGAGCAACCGGCAAGCAGTGCACAGATAGTGAGTAGGTAAACGCCTTGTTTGCAGTTCATGTGCCCCCACGATCTCGTTATCTTTTTTGGCAGGATAGGTCAAAAATCTGAACCGCGCCAGCTTTGCATGTGGGTGAATGACGGCGTGTGGAGAGGCGTTCGAGACTGGTTATAGGCGCCGATGGCCTGTCACACTGCGGCCCCCGGGAGCCCTTGCAAAGCCTCGCGCGGTAGCTACTCTCAGGGAGAGGCGAGTCCGGCCGGGTCAGCCAGGTAGCCGCGCCGGGCGAGAGCCGCCAGGAACGCATCGGCGGAGCGCTCCCGCTGCTGCAGCACATCCACGCTGGCGCGCACGAGGTCAGGCTCGGCTCCCTCTGCGAGCATGCGACTCACCTGGTTGAGCGGGTCATGATTGCAGCGCTGACAGATCGAGCAGTTCCTGTCCCTGGCCCTGCTCAAGCGGCGGCGCATCGCCTCGGTAACCGAGACCTCAAACACGCTGCCGGCTGCTTCTTCTTTTTGCCAGTCCGAGTTGCACAGGTAGAAGTTGCCGTCGTAGCCGATGACGATGCACTGGATCGGCGCGTAGCAGCCCGGCACGTTGCCGTCGAACAGCGCCCGGGCGGAGGCCTCCATGGCGTGGTCATGAAAGTTCAGTACCTCGTGTTCGATGGCGCCGGTCCGGTTGAGCATGGGGGAGGGGTAGAACCGCCGGACCCCGCGCGCTTCCCAGAAGGCTCGGACCCGAGCCGTATGCTCTGCGTCCATGCGGTAATCCACCAGCACAATCCAGGTGTGGCAGCGATCTTGTGCCAGTTCCATGAAGCGCTCGATGTTGCGCACCGTGCGCTCAAAGCTCAGGCCATAGACCCTGTCGTACTCTTCATTCAGTGCGCCGACGTTGATGAAAATGTCGCACAGACCTGCGTCCAGCAGTTCCTGCGAGCGCCGTTCGGTGAGCAGGTCGCCGTTGGTGCACAGGCATGGCCGGAAACCGGCATCCGTGGCCATGCGCATGAAGCCGGGCAGCAGGGGGTTGAGCGCCCCCTCGCCCAGGCCGCAAAAAGAAAAATCCAGACGCCCGGCTTGCATCTCCTGGACGATGTCACGAAACTCCATGGCCCGGTTCAGGACTTGTCCAAAGGTGTCCTGTGACATGAAGCCCTGGTGAGGGGTGCGATCTCGCGGGCAGAAATCACAGGTGGCGTGGCAGCGATTGCTGGCCTCCACGTCAATGACGAAAGTTTCGGCTGCGTGGAAGGCGCCCACGCGATTCATTTCCTTTGCCAGGGCACTGCTGAGCGCCTTGCCGCGCCGCCTGAAACGCTCCAGGGATTGTGAGTCGTTCATAAGGTATTCCTGTGACCGCTGGCCGGCTGCGGCTGCTCCCGAGACACCTGTTGGCCCCGCATGTCTGGACTCGCCCCGTGTGAGCCTGCATACAAGGCATCCAGGTCGGCCCACTGGGTGTAGTCCAGTACCAGGCCCCGGGAATCGAAGACGTAGCGGAACGCGAGGGGAACGCAGGCCTCATGGCCGCCTGCCGGGATATCGAAAAGCGGCCGGGCGTGTACGCCGCGTACTTCCAGGTGCAGGTCCACCGCGTCGCCGCTGGCTTGCAGCAAGGTGATTTGCATGGCGGGACTATCAAACACGTCGTACAGGGCATATAGCAGATCGTAGGCTCGACCCGATTGGGGGAAGGCGCGGTCGCCGGCATGTCCTGTTGTGTCTTGCAGCCGTGCGTAGGGAGAGATGAAGCCGATCAGGGCCTCAAATTGCGCCTGCTCCCCGAATGCATCCAGGTAACGGCCCACCGCCGCAAGATTGCGGCGTTCTGTATCTGTCGCACGCCGGCCCGGGTGCGAGGGCTTGTCGCGCCGCGCGGTGCCGACCCACAGGGGTTTGTGCCAGATAACCTTTGCTCGTCCGGCAAGTCGCGCCCGCTCCGTCAGATAGGCGCGGTTGATATCGTGCTGGTTTAATTGCCGCCCCAGTTGGGTGCGCGCGACGCCCGGCGAGTCCACATTGAGCGGCGTGAAGGACACCGGAAAGCGGCCGTTCGCCCAGCTGATGATGCTCTCGGCATCGGTCACGCCCGGTATCCACGGCTGCGCCTGCAGGGTGACGTCGACACCGGCCGCACAAAGTGTTTCGACCGCCGCCATGCGTTCGGAGGGCAGAGCGACATGGGGTTCGATGGACTGGAGCGCCTCGTCGTCCAGCGTACTGAGTGACATGCACACGCGCATTGCGCCCTTGAGCAGCAAGTCAGTATCGCGAACGACGCAGGGCCCCTTGGTAATCACGATGACGCGTCGACCGCTGTCCACCAGTGCCTGCAGTACCTTGCGCGTAACGCCCAGTTCGTCCTCCACTGAGGGGTAGGCATCAACCAGGCCGCCCACCGCCAGGGTGGCGTCCCGAGGCAGCGCAGCGAGTTCGCGCTGCAGGGTCGCGGCGACCCCCGTGGTCAGTCGTGGCGTGGACCTGCCCTGGGAGAAGGTAATGCAGTAGGAGCAGCGCAGGTCACAGGCGTCGTAGGGCGTTACGGCCCAGACGCCGCACAGGGAAAAATACTGGATGAGCCGGGGGCGGCCATCCGGGTCCGTTGCCAGGCGGACATCGGGGTGAGGCATACTTCGCTCCTTGCGAGGGAGGAGGTTGCGACTAGGCCCAGTATAGTCGGGCTGGCGCAAGTTGCCTGGCCATAGCCCACCGGGGCGCGGAATCTCCGCTCTGGTCAAGTCCGCGCCTGCGTGGCGATGCGTCCGGTCAGGCCCACGGTGTCCGCTGCCCTGCGGGCTGGCGATGGTTGCGGGCGCGTGCTGTCACCCAGGCCTTACCCTGCAGGTTCGGCATAACTCCGGTGACTTGCCCGGCAATCGTGGTATAAAGCACCTCGTGATCACGTGGGACGCGTGTCGCAAGACAATCAAATCCCGGTGCCGTTCGCTGTTGTCGCATTCGGCAGGGAGATGACCTGACTGACAGGGAGTTGTATAAGGGATGCTCCATTCCCTCGTAGCAAGCGCGGGGCGACGCCGACGACTATTCGCCCGACTGGCCATTCTGGCCTGCTGTCAGCTGGCTGTCGCTGCCTGTTCAACCGACGCGGCATCGCTGGTCCAGCCAAGCAGGCCGAACGTGCTCTTGATCCTGGTCGACGATCTGAACGCCATGGTCGGTGCGATGGATGGCGCTCCCAACATCGAAACCCCCAATATCGACAGGTTGGCGCGGCAGGGCACGCTGTTCACCAACGCGCATGCCAACGCGCCGATCTGTGCGCCCTCCCGCGCGAGCCTGTACACGGGAATGATGCCGCATGAGTCGGGCTACCTGGCGCCGAAGAACGACTGGCACAACAATCCCGTGCTCGCCAACCGCTACACGCTACCGCAGTACCTGCGCCGCAACGGCTACTACACGGCGGCCGTCGGCAAGGTCACGCATTTCGACCGCCCGCAACACTGGGATATCTTTGGACCCCGGACCGACTACACCCCGACAGCCTACAACGGCAGCAAGGCGGTGGTGCACCCGGCGATCCCGGCGCCGTTCCGGAACGACCGGGACTACCACCGCACCTTTGCGCCCCTGTCGATGGTTCCGTCTGTTGCGCCACAGGTGACTGCCCCCGGCTACAACGGCTGGTGGTACCGGGAGTTCAGGCGCCCGTTCCGCTATGTGGATGCCGATGACAGGGACCCGATGCCCGACGAGCTTTACGCACGCTGGGCCATCCGCCTGCTGAAACTGTGGGAGAATAGAGCCGCCGCAGAAGCCGTTTTTTCTCAATGTCGGATTTGTGCGGCCGCACACTCCCCTGGTCGTGCCGCAAGCCTACTTTGACCGCTTTCCCCTGGAGGATATCGTCTTGCCCGAACTGCTTGCTGGCGATGCCGATGATACCTTCCTCGAGGCGAACTCCCCCGGCAAGCAGTCACTGGGGCGGAAATTGTACAACGCGCTGGTCGCCTCCTACGGCAACAGCGACACCGCCCTGCGGCACTACTACCAGGCCTACCTGGCGAGCATTGCGTTTGCGGACGAGCAGGTCGGACGGGTACTGGATGCACTGGAGAACAGCCCGTTCAGGGACAATACCATCGTGATACTGGCCAGCGACCACGGCTACACACTGGGCGAGAAAGACTACCTGTTCAAGAACAACCTCTGGGAGAGCGCCACGCGCATCCCGCTGATTATCTACGACCCCAGGACGAAGAGCGTGCCGCTGGTCGATGCGCCGGTCAGCCTCATCGACCTGTACCCGACGATCGCGCAAATTACCCAGGCTAGCGGTGCGCTGTCCAGGACCGGAAAGGCGGCGCAGTTGTTCGGTTCCAGCCTTGTGCCCCTGATGTCCGGGGCGGATGGTGGCGGACAGCGGTTCGTGATCTCGGAGCGGCAGGCAGGCGGGCAGAAGGGGGCGATGCATGTCACCCTGCGTACCGCACGCTGGCGATATATCCTCTACCAGAATGGCAAGGAGGAGTTGTACGACCACCAGTTGGACCCGCGCGAGATCGCCAACCTTGCCTACGACGACGAGCATGCGCCGCGCAAGCGCGAACTCCGGGCCCGCCTGGATGCGCTGCTGGGCCGCGCCAACTAAAGTTTCAGGCGAATCATCAGCCGGTACAGGGTATTGAAAACCCTGCCGTAGGGCGGGTGCAGCAGGGGCAGGGCGGAGAAGCGAAACTGGGTGAAGATCGGACGCAGCTTGCTGAACTCCACGAAGCCCTCGTGACCGTGATAGTGCCCCATGCCGGAGGCGCCGATGCCGCCGAAGGGCATGTCGTGCTGCGCCACCTGGAACGAACAGTCATTGATGCTCACCCCGCCGGAAAGGGTGCTGCGGATCACCTTGTCCTGCAGGGTCTTGTCGTTGCTGAACAGGTACAGCCCCAGCGGCCGGTCGCGCCGGTTGATGTAGTCCAGCACCTGGTCGATATCGCTGTAGCCGCGCACCGGCAGCAGCGGGCCGAAGATCTCCTCGCGCATGAGGGTGGTGTCGTCGCCGGGCTCCATCACCAGGTGTGGCGGCATCAACCGGCTTGACGCCTGCGCCGCGTGCCCTGGGCAGAGGTTGATCACCTCGGCGCCGCTGCCCTGCGCCTCGGCCAGGGTGTCGCTTAGACGGCCGTAGGAGGCGTCGTCGATGATGCTGGTGAACTGGCCGTTGTCGAGGTCCGGGTAGCGTTTGGCCATGATGCGGCGCGCCGCCTCCACGAACTGCTCCTTCTTCGATTCCGGCAGAAAGAGGTAGTCCGGCGCGACGCAGGTCTGCCCGGCGTTCATGAACTTGGTAAACAGGATGCGGCTGGCCGCCAGTTCCACATCGAAGTCGTCGGCGATGATGGTGGGTGACTTGCCGCCCAGTTCCAGGGTGACCGGCGTCAGGTTCTCGGCCGCTGCGCGCATCACCGTGCGCCCGGTATCCGCCGAGCCGGTGAATATCACGTGGTCGAAGGGCAGGGTGGTGAAGTCCGAGCCGCGCACGCCCGGCAGGATAGACAGCGTGGACTCGTCGAACTGTTCAGCAACCAGGCGATCCAGCAGTTCACAGAGGTTGCGCGAATTCGCCGCCATCTTGACCATGCAGCGATTGCCGGCGGCCAGCGCGCTGGTCAGCGGGCCGATGGCCAGGAACAGGGGGTAGTTCCACGGCACCACCACGCCGACCACGCCCTTGGGCTGCGGCAGGAGCCGGTTGCCGGCCCCGGCAAACCAGATCGACACACCGCGGCGCCGGGGTTTCATCCACTTTCTCAAGCGTTTGCGCGCATAGCGGATACCGTCTATCGAGAGGAATATCTCCAGCAACTTGCTCTCTTCGATCGCGCGATTGCCAAAGTCGGTGCGGATTGCCTGGGCGATTGCGTCCTGGTTGTCGACCAGGATCTGTTCCAGTTTGAGCAGGTTGTCCAGGCGCTCTTCATAATCGGGGTAGGGATTGTCGAAGTGGGCCTGGCGCTGCAACTGCAGCACACGCTGTGCCTCGTTTTCAGGCTCTGTGGGGAATGGGGTGATCTGGGCTGTCTGGGCCATGGTGGGCCTCCGCAGGGCTGGCGTCTGTCCAAGGGAAGATTAGCATACGTGGCGAGGCCGGCAATGAAGCGCTGGTGGGTGAGTGGGCACGGCTCTGTCATCTCAAGACAATGCAAGAACCGGACTGGCGAGCGGAGGCTGGAAGCACTACACACCCTCCTAGAAGACGTAGCCCAGTGTCAAACCGTACTGGCGACCTGCGTTGTGCACGGCGCTCAGGGCTGGGGGCAGGGCGGGGTCGCCGTTGGGAGTCTCGAAAGGTGTCTGGATAAGCTGCTCGTTGGTGAGATTCTTGCCCCAGGCGGTGATGGAGAACTCCCCGTTTCCTGTTCCCACATTCAGGTTGATGAAGTTTAACGGCTCGTCGTAGCGGCTGGTGGCATTGCTGTTCTGCGCGGATTCCGAACGCCAGGTCCAGGACAGGGTACCGAACAGGTTCCAGTCCGAGTCCAGCGGGCGGAAGTAGGAGAGCTGTGTATTGGTATTCCACTTCGGCAGGTCGCTCAGTTCCGAGCCGGACTCGCCGGGGCAGAACACGCCGTCGGCCGGATCGTCGCTGCCGACGGTGCACAGTCGGTCCTGCCATTCCTCCACGGTCGCGTCGAAGTACGCGGAGCGAAAGTCCAGTGTCCAGCGTGCGCCCAGCAAGTAGGTGACGTCGAATTCAAAACCCTGGGTGACCACTTCCTCGGCATTGACGAAGTAGAGCGTGTACAGGGGCCCGATGGTCTGCAACTGCGGCGAACTCGGGTCCGACTGACGGATGATGTGATCGTCGAACAGCTGGTAGAACACGGCGAGGCTGTAGCGTAGTTTGTTATCGAGCAGGTTGCCTTTCACGCCGACCTCGAAAGCGGTGGACACCTCCTCGTCATAGAAGAGGAAGGCTTCGGCGGTCTCTACGATGGCCGGGTTATCCAGAGCTTCGCCGACGGCAACTGTTCCCGGAGAATAGGCGTTCACACCGCCCTCGCGGTAGGCGTTGTCTACGGCCAGGTAAACCGTGGTGTCCTCGCCGGGGTAATACTTAAGCTTCAGGCTCCAGGAGAGGTGGTCGAAGTCCAGCTTTTCATCCAGGTCGCCGGTGAAGCCGGCGATGTCCGTATCGCTGCGATAGTCCTGTGAGTTGTCTTCGTAGCGCAGCCCCGCGGAAAAGTCCCAGCGGCGCGCCAGGTGGAAGGTAAAATTGCCAAACAGGGCCGCGCCAAAGGTCTCCACCCATACGGTGGATGGCACAATGGGTCCTGTGTCCAGCAGCGTGAACGCTTTCGTATCCGCGTCGCTGAGGAAAACGCCGGCGACGTAGTCGAGGTGCTCGCCCGTGTCCGAGGCGCGTATCTCCAGGGTGGTCTGGTCGGTGTTCAACTCGAAATCGATCTCGCCCGGGTCAAGGATGGGGTAGGGGTTCTGGTTCTGGAACAGGGTGGTGTCGAATTCCTGGTAGGCCAGGATGACGTCGAGTTCGGTGAGGCCTCCATCCCACTGGTATTTCAGCGCGATGTCCTGCACATCCGTGGTGGACTCGCTGCGCCGGCCGCCGAAATCCTCACGATCGCCAAAGCGCGTGTGGATGGCGGGCACCGGGTTGTCGCCGCCGGTGGCCGGCACCAGGCCATCGTAGAGGCGCAGCGAGTAGTAGTCGTCCAGTTCCTGGTAGTTGCCGATAAGGTCGAACTCCGACAACTCGGAGGGTCGCCACAACAGCCGGGCCCGCAGGGAGCGGTGGTCCTTGCCGCCGGTAGCCTCGTCGGAAGCGAAGGGGCTCTTCATGTCGATGCCGCCCTCGGTTTGCGCGTATACCGCGGCGAAGCGGGCAGCGAGATTGTCCGCCAGCGGCAGATTGAGCGCCCCGCGCAGGTCCACTGTCGGCTCGCCGTTGGCATCCCAGCGCGACCAGGAGCCGTTCACGTAGCCCTCGACCTGTTCCGCTGTGGGCGCGGCGGTGGTGATGTTGTATGCCCCAGAAGGCGCGTTCTTGCCGTAGAGCGTGCCCTGTGGGCCCTTGAGTAATTCGACCCGCTGGATGTCCACCATGGTGTTGAATACCGCCCCGGGCTGGGAAGCGGGCACCTCGTCGACGAACAGCGGGACGCCCTGGGCGGTGCTGGCGAAATAACCCGGGCCGACACCGCGCACGTTCACCGAGGCCAGCGAGGCGCTGGAGGTATTCAGGCTGACCCCCGGGGTGAGTTGCGCGGTGTCGGTAAAGTCGAAGATGGAATTGCGCGCGATGTCGTCCGCGCTGACCACGCTGATGGAGATGGGGACGTCCTGCAAGTTTTGCGTGCGGCGCTGGGCGGAGACGAGGATCTCTTCCAGGTGCTGGGCGCCGGGGGGTTGGGCCTGGGTTGCCGTGGGGAGCGAGAGGCCGAGGATGGTTGTCAGCAGGGTAAGCGTGATTTTTCTCATAGTGGGCTTCAGTCAAGCTAGACAGTGCCTGCCGTTGCAGGCTTGTTGGGTAATCCGGTGCGGACGGGGCTGGACCTTGCCTGCTCTGCGATCGGTGTGGTAGCCACTATCCTGTGGCAATTGCAGCAGTTGTCAACACCTGTCCAGCGACGAGTTTTACGTGTTTCGTTGCCGGGGGTAAGGACCGGCCCCGGAGAACGACTGGTCGCCGCGGACGAGCAGAATCAATTGCCGTGGCAGGCGCCGCCCATGATCCGTCTGGCCTGACAGAGGTTGGAGGACACGCCGGCTGCGATTAGTTTCTCCCACTTCTCTACAGATGCTTGCGAATTTGAGCTACCCCGGCCGGCGGTAGTGCGGTTCGGCCAGTACGTACTCTTACCTACGCGGCCCTAGGTAATGAACCCAACAGAAACTGCATTCGTTCTGGCGGATACTTGTACCGGCCAGTGAGAAGGCATTGCCGCACGCTCACGGTGTTGCGCAAGCAGGACCGTTGACTGTGAAGCCGGCCAGTGGAGTCGAGTGAGCTCCGCTGCAGCCCTGCTTGCCGCACAATAAATTGAGGAATAGAACCATGCGTGAAGTGACCTTGCTAGTTTCGTTCTTGGTACTACTGACCACTCAGATTGTCTCGGTACAGAGTTCGTTCGCAGACGACAAGATGCCCGATGCCTACTCCTACTCACTGGGCCTGGTTGACGCCGGTGAGGTGGCTGATACCTCCAGTGGCGGATTTGAAATAGAGGCAGGTTCAAATGACAAGGATTCAACCGCCACGCTGAAACTGTCCTTGCCTGGTGAAAAACATATATCGTATATCACATTCAGTGCCCCCCTGGACAAAGAGACCGGGGAGGCGTCTTTCTCAGAATTTGACGTGTTCAAGAATGCGGCTTCGGTAGAATTTAACCTGCAGTGGCAGAGCTTCAAGCGAGAAAAAAAAGGAGAAGCGCTGAGCGATGGCTTCAGGTATTCCAGCCTCTGCGATAGTGGATACCTGAGTGGCCGCGAGTGCTGGGATCTGTCGTATGTCAACAACGCAGAGAATATGCTGCAACAAGAGCTGCGGGATGAACAGGAGCAAAAACGCCGCCTCACCGAGGAGGCCGAGTTGTTATCCAGCAGGTATCAGTTCACTGCCGCTCGGTTTGAGGGTGATTGCCAGGAATTAGATTTTGAGGGCTTGGCGGAACAGGTCACCACATCCTCATCGGCAGTGTCCCTGGGGGATGCGGAACGCGAGTCCCTCATGCTTCGCATGGAGGTGCTCGCGGCAAGCTGGAACGCGACCTGCCAGAATATTGACAGATTGAACGCCGCGCTGAAACAGAATGCAAGTCAGCCCGCGGGGGTGGAGGAACTTCCGTTGGGTACGCGATTCGTTGAGCAACTTGTAAGTGAGCCGATCTGGGTGGGTGGTATCACAGGTAAGTACGGAACCAAGGATTACGAATTTTTCCAGGAGGGGTCTACCGAAACCTCGAAGCGCTCCGAGAATCCATGGGAAATGAGCGCCTATCTGAACTACGGAGTAATAGGGAAGTGGGCAACAACTGTAAGGTATGCCTATGCGGAGGGGTACAAGCCTGCCAAAACTGAAAGCAGGTGCGATACTGAGCCTGTAGACTCCAACAATTTCTTGAAGTGCGCCAGTGCACCGGGGAAGTCGCCAGACAAGGTAGAGAAAGACCTGGTATCTCTGAACCTGAGAACTCCGCTAAGGTTCTTCTCGAAGGCGACTCGATTTCCCACGATCGCAGTGGCGCCAAAGGCTACCTACGATTTCGATAGTGATGAAGTCCACCTTGCCCTACCCATCTATTTTTCCCAGAAAAGCAAAAACGCCTTCAACGGCGGGCTGAAAGTCGAATGGGACGATGAAGATGGTACCGTGTTCAGTGTGTTCATTGGGAAAAAACTGGACTTACTGGAGGAATACAAACCCTCCAGTAGCTAGCTGGCGGTTGACGTCTGAATATGTTCGGCTGGGGCAGGTCGAGTGTGTCGGCCCTGGTACTTGCCGAGTAATCGACTGACTTTGCCAGATAGGCGTTGCCGACTGGATGCTACTGTGGTTTCCCGGGTTCCGGCAGGTGAATAACATCCTCCTCCGAAATGCTAGCTACCCCTTCCAGGATGGATAACGCTTCTAGTTGGGAGTCATCCACAATGCCGACCAGGGTGCCGATCTCCGGAAAGATGTCCTCTACCCGCAGGCCGCAGTTTTCAAGCATCACTTTCAATTTCGCAAATGACTGCTTGTCCGTGCCCTCGGCAACTACCACAACGTTTTTCTGTGCCACCAGAGATACCTACTCATTAGCACGAAAGACCCCCTCAGTATGCTTGCGGAGGGACCTTTTGTCTACGGAGCGATGGCCAGGCCTGCGCCTGTATCTCTCTGCGGTCGACCGATATCCTGCACAGACGCAATGACTTGCTGGGCAAGAGCAGTTCCGCGCAAGCCTCCCGAGCTCTCTGCATGAAGCGCGGCCAGACCGGCGACGTGTGGGCAGGCCATGCTGGTACCGCTTAGGCGTCGATAACCTCTAGGAAGCGGCCAACTGGAATAAATGGCAACCCCCGGGGCGGCGATATCAACCTCGCCACCGTTGTCATTTATGCCGCCGCATGAAAAATCCGCTTCCATTAGCGATTGGTCGAGTGCAGCCACCGCCAGGATGCTGGGTGAGTTGGCAGGTGCGCCAACCGGCGCAATGAACCCGAAGCGTCGTTCGCTTTCGTTGCCGGCCGCGGCGACGATCAGACTGCCGTTTTCGAGGGCATAGGCTGCGGCACGTTCATATGCCGGATCAAATGGCTCGCCGGGACGAGTTGGCCTGCCCAGTGACATGGAGATAACCTGCGCGCCTTGTTGGACGCTCCATAGCATTGCCGCCAGAATGTCTCTCTGGCGCCCGCTGCCGCGGTTCGATAATACTTTTCCAACGATAAGCTCCACATCAGGCGCGACCCCATAGCGCGGGCTTGCGCCCATCGGCCCCGCAACCGTTCCGCAGCAATGCGTGCCATGGCCGTTCAGGTCGTCGACAGATTCTCCGGCAACGAATGAGCGTGAATCGGCGATCCGTCCGGTGAAGTCAGGATGTTGCAAATCTATTCCGGTATCCAGTACCGCAACCCTGATGCCCTTTCCAGTGTAGCTGCACACGTCTGTGCGGGTCGCCTGAAGCCCCCAGGTGTAGGTGGCGGTATCTAAAAAGTGAGCCGAGGCTGGCGCTTCATCGGCGAAAGCATAGAACTCAGGATAGGAATCCTCGACGCTGCCCGAGCTGGTGATGAACTCTGTCATTGACGTGGTTGCGTCGAACCCGTCATTGTGGTCGAGGACCGCAAGGCCCAGCTCCTCAAATACCACTGCATCGCTATGGTTCAGTGAGTCAAGGTCTGCTTCGGTAGTGAACGTCGCCACCTGCGCTGTCGCGTCGAAACTGGCGCACGCATCTGCAACAAGAGATGACAATGACTTGTCTCCCTGGCGGGCTACCACGATTCTGGCCCCGGTTGGGATGGGCCTGGTCAGCTCAAAGCGGGCCTGGGCGTATTCTTCCAATGAGTAGTCAGTGGTATCCGTATCTTCAACCATGTCAACCTCGTATGTTTTTCGTCTCAGGTATCCTGCATGTCTGTACGCTGTCCAGGCGCCTCAGCGACAGTCAAGGCGTCGGTCATGCTTTATTACAATAGGCATGCCGCAGACAATGACCAGACGGATGATTACTTACGGATGGATGCGTACAACTACTTACGCTGGTCGCGCTCATTCACGGGTGCGTGATACCTCTCGATTAGCGAGAGAGTTTACGCGGCAGATGGTTTTTGGTAATTCCGGGTACGGTCAGCCATTAGCGGTGTGCAGCATGCCGACCGTATCTACAGACGCCTTTTCCGACATTCGGGCAGTCTGGCTCGCCCCTCCCTCTCCAGCCCAAGGCACCCCACACCAGTTGCAAAACATCTTTGCAATTCCAGATTTCCCAGACTACAGTCAAGAAAAAATAAGCCGTAGTCTGTGATATGCAACGTTCCAGCCGCAAGCACCCATCTCCCGTTCTGCTCCTGGCCATCGGGGCGATGCTCCTGGGCAACCCCGCCAGCGCCGACCTCATCTCGCTCGTTTTCGAAGTCGAGGTCGACCAGCGGGAAACCTACGATGACATCTACGGGCTCGGCGACAGCGATCGTTGGGTAGTGGACAACGGTTATTCCGGTGACGCGTTTACCCTGGAGTTCACCGTCGACACCGACACCCTCGACCCAAGCACCGGGTTTGCCTATGCGCAAGCCGAAACGGGGATATCCGAGGCGCCGACCACGCCCCTGGACGCCTACCTCGACGCGGTTTTAACCCGCTGGCCCGCGCTGGGCTACGATAACGGCCTCAGCAGGTTGTCGACGTCAGCCACCTCGTTTTTCCCGGAAACCTACGTCACTGATTTTGCAGTGCGCTATACCGGATCGGCGCGAAACGACCCGGACCTGTTTGCTGCCACGGACCTGGCGAACCGCAGCCTCTACCTGTTTGCCAGCCAGGATCTGCAGTTGCTAGCGGGCGCAGACATCGCAAACGGATACCTGCTGACAGCGCAGGATTACCTGGACTATGTGCAGACGCTGGTGGACGACGCGGTCGAGTTTGGTTTCCAGGCATTTGCGCAACAAACCCTCGGTGATTTCTCCGACTTTGTGAACAGCGAGGCTTATGCCGAAGGGCTGCGTTACACCGGCAGTGCCAGGCTTACCCAGGTTCGCGGCGTGGTGCCGGTGAGCGCCACCGGGCTACTCCTGCTGTCCGGTTTGTTGGTCTACGCCCTGTTCCGCAGATCGGTGCCTGCTGTACGCGCATGACGAAGCCCGGCAGGGCCCCGCTGGCTCAGGCCGACCAGCGATGCGGACGCTTATGCTGTTCAGGGGTGTTCCAATAAGTTTTTTATAGCGCCATGGAATTTTGTCGCCGGCGCGTTTGGCTATAACGTAAAGGCCAAATCCATAAATCCCGCCGGATCTCCCATGAGAATGACCATTCGACTGTCAGTCACCGCCTGCCTCGTCCCGCTCCTGGCCAGCTGCAAGCTCGCCGTCATCGCCACCTCGGGCGGCGATATCCAGTCCGCCTCTGACACCCGCAACTGCGCGTCGGAAAGCGTCTGCGAGTTCGCGATTGCCGCGGACGATTTCAATGAATCCTTCACGGCCGTGCCGCGGGCGGGCTACGCCTTCAAGCACTGGGCGGCCGGCTCCGGCTTTATCTGTGCGGACTCGACCAACCCCACCTGCGTGGCGTCCAATGTCGGCCTGGGCGGTATCGACGGGGTGCTGGACTTCATCGCCGGCGACCATATCAACTATGCCATGCCGCTGTTCGAGTTTGTCGGCACGGACTCCGATGGTGATGGCCTGCAGGATCACCTCGATGATGACGATGACAATGACGGGGTCCTGGATGTCGATGACCTGTACCCGCTGAATCCCGATTTGACCTGCCCCGCCCAGTACGCGCAGCGGACCAACTCCCAGGTGCTGTTTGAACTTCGCGACGCGATAGGGCGGGAAAACTGGGAGGATGTCGCCTGCCACTACAGGCCTGACGCGTTTGTGCTCGATGACCAGGGCATCCTCCTGGGACACGCTGACATCATCGCCGCGGTGCAGAGCCTCAACGACCTGTTCAACGGCGTCAACCCGCAGGTTATCCAGGAGGACATTTTTCGCGACACCGCCCGCGTGCTGTATTCGCTGGACGCGGGCTGGGTCGAGATCGAGGACGGCGTACGCAGCTATGTCATCGAGGACGGCGTGATTGTGGCGGAAACGGCGCACGGGCTGATCACGTTCAACGGACCGCCGCCGGAGCAGAACTGACAGCGCGGTCTCCCGCCGACAGGATGCTACCGCCCGTCGGCGACTTGTTGATGGGGGGCACGGCGGCGTCCAGGGCGACGACCCGCCGCAGCGCCAGGCCCCTCAGGCGGGATACACGCTGACCGGCACCCCGTTCACCACGCAGGTGCTGGAGGCGACATCCAGCGATTCGTCGATCAGGTCGTTGCAACTGACGCCCGGCAACAGGTCTTCCGCCGTGGATTGTTGCGAGCCGGGATACACATGGCCAAAGCCGTGCGGAATACTGACGACCCCGTTCATCATCTGGTCCGAGACCTCGACCGGCACCCGTGCCTCGCCCACGGCCGACACCACCCGGGCAGCGCCGCCGTCGGTAAGCCCGAGGCGCCGGGCATCGGCGCTGTTCACCAGCATCGTGCAGCGATCCTTGCCACGGACATAGGGTTTCAGGTTGTGCAGCCAGGAATTCATGTCACGCACATGCCGGCGCCCGATCAATTGCATCGCGTTGTCGGGCGCCGTGCCGGCGGCCTGTTGTGTCAGCTCGTCAAAGCGCGCGTGCAGGCGCGGCAGGTCGTTGTCGAACAACTCGTGCATCAGGTCGATTCGCTTGCCGGGCGTGCGCAGCACGTCGGGCAGGCGGGATTGCAGGGGGCCCAGGTCCATGGACGCCTGGGGGTGGCGTTTGAGTTTCTCCAGTGACAGGCCGTCGGGATTGGCGCCGAAACGATCTCCGTAGGGCCCGGTGCGCAGCATGATGTCGAGGTAGCGCTCCGGCGCGGAATCGCCGGTGACAGCGGCGTTGATGGTCTCGGCGTCCAGGGCGTAGCCATCCTGCTCCGCACGCCGGCAGCCCATGTCGACCATGCCCTGGTAGACAAAGCCCTCCATCTCGTCGCGGCCCAGGCCGGCCATGCGCGCGGAGATTTCCAGGATGATTTCACCCAGGTCCTTCAGCCCCGCCTCGGGCTCGAAGATGCGCGGGGAATAGGAGGCGTAATTGCGCGCGGTGAAATTCTGGAAGGTGACATCGACGTTGCTGTGTTCCGGGTGCACCGTGCTGGGCAGGATGATGTCCGCCTGGCTGGTGGTCTCGTTGATGTAGATGTCGAGACTGACCATCAGCTCCAGGCTGCCGAGGGCCTCGCGGATCTTGTCGCCGCGCGGCACCGACAGCACCGGGTTGCCGCAGATGGTCAGCAGCGCACGGACCTCCTCGCCCGGCGCGGTGATTTCCTCGGCCATGAGGGACGCCGGCAGTTCGCCGCAGGTTTCCGGCACACCGCGCACGCGCGAGTGCCAGCGGCCATAGGGCTTTTCGCTGGATTCGGCGCCCGGTCCGGAGCCCCCGACGGGCGCGGTGGCGAACATCATGCCCCCCTCGCGGTCGAGCTTGCCGGCCAGGATGTTGATCGCCATCAGCATCCAGTGGGCCGACATGCCGAATTCCTGGGTGCACAGGCCAATGCGCCCGTACAGCGCCGCCTTGTCGGTGGCGCAGTAGCTGTCCACCAGTTGGCGCAGGGTCGCGGCGGGCACGCCGGTGACGGCCTCAGTGCTCTCCGGCGTATAGGCGCTGACGGCCTCGCGCAGCGCATCGATGCCGTCGACATGGGGCGCCAGGTGTCCGGGGTCGACCGCGCCCTTGCTGAACAGCACGTTGGCGAAGGCCATGAGGAACCAGGCGTCGGTGCCCGGCCTGATGGCGATGTGCTGGTCGGCCACCGCCGCCGTTTCGGTGTAGCGCGGGTCGATGACCACACACTGCCCCCCGCGGGCCTGTATCGCGTTCATCGCCGCCTTGATATCCGGTTTGCCGATAATGCTGCCCTGGCTCACCACGGGGTTGGCTCCCATGCAGATAAACAGGTCGGTGCGGTCCAGGTCCGGTACCGGGAACAGCCACTCGTGGCCGATCAGGCCCCAGCACACCAGCTGCTGCGGGTGCTGGTCGACGGTGCCGGCGGAGAAAAAGCGCTCCGTGCCGGCAACGGACATCAGCGACTGCAGGTAGACGCCGGCGGCGAAATCGTGGCCCAGCGGGTTGCCGACGTAGAAGGCAATGGCGTCCTTGCCGTGCTGCTGGCGGATGCGGGTGAATTCCCCGGCGATGGTATCGAAGGCCTCGTCCCAGGAAATCGCCTGCCAGCCGTCGCCGGTTTTTTTCACCGGATGGCGCAGGCGTTCGCCGTCTTCGTAGATGTAGTTGAAGGCCTGGGACTTGGCGCAGACATAGCCCTGCGAACGATGATCCTCGACATCGCCCTTGATGGAAATAATCTTCTGCTGCTCGCGGTCGACCTGGACCACCAGCCCGCAACAGGCTTCACAGGTGGGGCAGGTGCGGCGCAGGGTTTCGATGTTGTTGTGGGTCACGGGATTCGATGTCCTTGTTGCTGCGGCTGAGGTGTCATGTTTTACTTAAACTATAAGTTAAATGCAATAGCCGGGTCGCGGCGGCGCCTTGCAGCCCGAATTCCGCCACGTGGATTCGCGCGCCCGACGCCGTGTTGGTGCTGTGTTAGTATGGTGCGCCCATCGCACCCGCCGCAGGGACGAGACGCCTATGACCCGCTCCAGGCACGCGCAACCGGACGGCGCCGCCCGCAAAAAGCGCGGTCGTCCCGCCCGCCTGTCGCGGGAGATGATCCTCCTGGCGGCCCTGGAGTTGTTGAAAACCACCGACGCCAGGGACCTGACCCTGACCGCCATCGCCAAGTCCCTGCACACGGTGCCCATGTCGCTGTACAACCACGTGCGCGACCTGGACGACATCATGGCCGGGGTGGCCGAGCGCGTGCTGGCGGACCTGCCGGACCTGGATGACCTCGAGGAGGCGGGCTGGCAGGACATCCTGACCAACTGGATGTCGAACCTGTCCGAGCACCTCAGCGGGCACCCCCAGGCGATCCAGATCTTCGCCTACAACAACCAGGTCAGTGCGGCCTGGATGGGGGCGCTGTCACCGGTGATTCGCGCCTTGCGCAAGGAGGGCCTGGACGGCGCCGAGCTGGTCATGGCCACCAGCTGGGTGGCGGAATCCTGCGCCGCTATCGTACTGATCCAGGCCTCCGCCTCGATTGAACAACAGCGGATCAGCCTGGACACCCTGCATGCGCTCAGGGAAAAAGACCGGCGCGAAGTGCTCCACTTCATGCAGCAGCAGCGCGGCGTCACCCCCGAGGATTACCTCGCTTTCTGCCAGCAGCGCATGCTCGACAGTGTCGCTGCGATTATCGAAGGGGCGAGCTAGTCGGCTACCGTCCGCCCATTTTCCAATATGGGGTCTTTACCCCATAACCCTGCCCCTGTGACCTCCGTAGGATTGAATACTGCGCCCTTTGCGCGCGAGATACGAAGTCATTCCAGGAGGTCAGGCAATGAGGACTGCAACGACTCTACTGCTGGTGGCACTGGCTACCGCCTGTTCCCATCCGCTGGAAATAGTGGGGGAGGGCGACATCCTGTCTGCCAGCGGCGACAGGGACTGCCTGCTGGAGGACTACCAGGCAGCGGCGGAAAACTGCACGGAGAATCTCGTGGAGTCTGCCTATCACGAGACCTACTACGGGCAGGCGCGCAGCGGCTGGCGCTTTGAGCGCTGGGAAAACTATTGCGAAGACCAGGGTAGCGCGCCCTGTAGTTTCGACATACCGGAATCGGCTGTGATGAAGGCCGCCGGCGAAACCGTTCCGGCACTGCGTGCGATCTTTGTTCCAGAGGACGTGCCGAACAAAACCTGCAATGGCGGCTTCTGCACACTGTACGTGTTGCCGGGTATCGAGATCGAAGCGGCCGCTGTGGCCATCGAAAACCGCGCGAACGGCGAGTTTGCCATCGTCGGCGACGCGCAGATCCTCACGTCGGAAGGCGGTGTCGTCCTGGCCGAGGCGAACCTCGTTATCGAGCCGGGTGTCGGCATGAGCGGTACTTCGCTCTCTCCCGACTACGCGATCGGCGACCTGGCAGGCTCGCCGCCTGACGTTGGTCCACTGCCTGTAGAGGTTGCCACTGCCATCGGCGCCGATGTCGAGCTCGAGGTCCCTGTCTACGCTGACAGGTATTACGTGGTCTTTACCCAGACCGGGCTGCTGGACCCCATCGCCAACCTGGACTTCGACATCGTGATCGGCAATTTGCTGTTCCCCCTGCCCACCGGCACGAACTCCTGGCGCCTGATCCTCGATCCGCTCGACCCCTTCCTCTACGTCGGCACCGACCAGTCGCTGCCAATTCCCACCGTTGGCTGGGGCGTCGGCCCTGACGTGACGGACATAGGCTCCGGCTACGGCGTTTCCCTCAGTGGCAGTATCCCGTACGCGCCCTCGGTGCCACCGGCGATCCAGGAAGTGCTCCCGGAGGTACAGGGCGATTCCATCTTCTACGGCAGCCAGGATCTCACCAACTGGATTGCTGCACTGGAATTGCGGCTGGAAGGAGTCATCATTACCGACGAGGATCCCGACGAGAACGGCGCCTATGTGTTCGGGGGCTCTGATGCGGATTCTCGCGATCGCATTCGTGCAATGGCAGGCACCTTCACACCCAGCTACAACATCCCACTGGCGTACGGCTTTTCGTTCGACCTGGACAGCGAGTATCTGCCAGAGGAGCCACTGCCCTTCCACCTGATCACCTCGAAGACAGGCGTGGGCACGGCCAGTGAGCGCTCCGAGGTGTGGCTTTCCTTTGACCTGCCGAGTCTCACAGCGGTCGAGGAAACCGCGCATGGCTGGCTCCGCATGCCCGGCGAGCGCGCTGCCTCGGTCTTCTACTACGGCCCCGGGGAAGACGACAATTTCTTCCGCGCGGCCACCGAGAGCGCAGTCGAGATCGACGCCGCAACGATGGCCTCTGTCCACGGGGTTGCAGCCAGCGAGCTCCTGCTCCAGCAGAGCGTGGTAGAGATCAATGCCAGGGAGCTTTCCATGCTGTCCGAGGCGTGGATCGAGTCCTTCCATCCGGACGTGACCTACACTGCCAGCAGCCTGACACGTGTCACTATTCCGCTGTCCAGCGATGCAGAGTTCGATCTGTATGTTGAGACCCAGAGTGAGATCGGCGGCGTGGCCCTGCGCAACTACGGCAAGCATCTCACCGAGCAGAGCTTCCGTCACTGGGGCGAATACGTGACGCCAAACTACGGCTACCGCCTCGAAGGTGAGTTTACGGCCGAGGGCGCCTGGCTGGAAGGTTCCGCCGATGCGCGCCTGCCCTACCGCTACGCGGCGGTGGACAGCATCGTCGACATCGCCGGCGAGATCGCCGCCATGGAAGAGGCGGAGCGCATCGCGCAGGCCGATTACGAGGCGAACCTCGCCCAACTGCGCGACTACCAGGCGCTGCTCGCACAGGAGTCGGCCGCGCTCGAGGACGAGCGTGCAGCGTTGCGCACGGCCGAGGACTGGCTGGATAACCGGCGCGCCGAACTGAACCGAGTGAGCAATTATGACTGCGGTTCGTGCAACTGGTACGACGCCATCTGCCTGGCGAAAGTGGGCGCCTGCCTGGCCTGGCGCGAGGGCGCGGTACCGGTGCTTACAGGTGCAGTCGCGGCCGCCGAGGGTGCGGTCAACCTCGCGCAGGCGGCAGTCAACAGCCTGCAGCGCAGCTACGACGAAGCGGCCTTGCTGGTCGCCGGCGCCCAGCGCGCGGTGGACCTGGCCCTTGATGCCCGCGAGGAAGCGCGTCTGGCATTGGTCGCTCTGCGCGCCGAGCGCGAGGCGCTGCCCCTGGAAGACGGCATCGTCGACGCGCGGGTGGCCCTGCGCCTCACGCGTGACGGCCTGACCGGCACTGTGAGCGGCACCTTCCAGGGTGTCGATTTCGGCGACGGCGTCGTGCTGAATGACGCCTCCGGCTCCCGCGCCTGTTTCATCGTGCCGCAGACTGGCGAGGAGCTTTGCACTGCGCTGTGACCTGTCCGCCGGTTGTTTCACCGGGGCATAGGCGGAGCCCTGCAGCCGTGAAGAGGTGCTGGAAGAACATCTCGCCGGACTTCTGGGCCGTCTGCGTTACTACGACGAGGTCCTGGAGTGGGTATCCCAGGCCCTACGAGTTAGCCACGGAGACGCGAAACAGCCTCATGAAGCTGCGATGCAGCGGATTCAGGCCGAGTACGACCGCTCGCAAAAGCGCATTGACGCCATGTACATCGACAAGCTGGATGGCCGGATAGACGCCGAGTTCTTTGAGCGAAAGAACGGCGCCTGCCGGGTTTTGTGCTATCGAACTGCACCTGGAGGGATGGTCAGCTCACGGCAGAGTACCGGGAACCGTTTGATCTGCTGGCGAAAAATGTGCTGACGCTGGAACGAAAAATGCCGGCTGAGGACTCTCACACCGGCATGTCTGAAAAATGGCTCCGCCTGCTGGGCTCGAACCAGCGACCCAATGATTAACAGTCATTTGCTCTACCAACTGAGCTAAGGCGGAATGGTAGAAAGGTCGCGTATATTAATGATGCGAGGCCCCCCGGTCAACCACCAGCGGCAGCTTTCGTCTGGACAGAATTCCGGGCTGCAATTCACCCCTATGTAGTTGATAATAAAGGGCTGTCCCCAACGCCAAGCCCAGGCAGCTGCCGCCGTGTCCAAGCCCTTCAAGGTCGAGTCCAGATTCCAGCCCGCCGGCGACCAGCCGGGGGCCATCCGCAGCCTGGTGGAGGGGATACGCGCCGGCCTGGCCGCGCAGACCCTGCTGGGGGTCACCGGGTCTGGCAAGACCTTCACCATGGCCCACGTGGTGGAGCAGATTCAGCGGCCGACCATCGTCATGGCGCACAACAAGACCCTGGCGGCCCAGCTCTACGGCGAATTCCGCGATTTTTTCCCCAACAACGCGGTGGAGTATTTCGTTTCCTACTACGACTACTACCAGCCCGAGGCCTACGTGCCGTCCTCGGACACCTTCATCGAGAAGGACTCGTCAATCAATGACCACATCGAGCAGATGCGCCTGTCCGCCACCAAGGCGCTGATGGAGCGCGAGGACTGCCTGGTGGTGGCCACGGTGTCGGCGATCTACGGTCTGGGCGACCCGAAATCCTATTTCCGCATGGTCATTCACCTGTCGCGCGGCGAGATCATCGACCAGCGCGAGATCCTGCGCCAGCTCGCCGAGTTGCAGTACACGCGTAACGACGTGGACTTCGGCAGGGGCACCTACCGCGTGCGCGGCGACGTCATCGACATCTTCCCCGCGGATTCCGAGCGCGAGGCGGTGCGCGTGGAGCTGTTCGACGAGGAGATCGAGAACATCTACTGGTTTGACCCGCTCACCGGCGCGGTGGAGAGCAAGGTGCCGCGGGTGACCATCTTCCCCAAGACCCACTACGTCACCTCCCGCGACGTCATGCTGCGCGCCATCGACGAGATCGAGGAGGAGCTGGCGCTGCGCCTGAAGCAGCTCAGGGAGAACGACAAGCTGGTGGAGGCCCAGCGCCTGGAGCAGCGCACCCGCTACGACGTGGAGATGATCCGCGAGCTGGGGTTCTGCACGGGCATCGAGAACTACTCCCGCTACCTGTCCGGGCGCGCGCCCGGGGAGCCTCCACCCACGCTGTTCGAGTACCTGCCGGACAACGCCCTGGTCATTGTCGACGAGTCCCACGCCAGCATCCCGCAGATCGGCGCCATGTTCCGCGGCGACCGCTCGCGCAAGGAGACCCTGGTGGAGTACGGCTTCCGCCTGCCCTCGGCGCTGGACAACCGCCCGCTACGCTTCGAGGAGTGGGAGCAGCTGACGCCGCAGGTGATTTTCGTCTCGGCCACACCCGGGCCCTACGAGGAGGAGCACGCCGGCGCGGTGGTGGAGCAGGTGGTGCGGCCCACGGGGCTGGTGGACCCGGAGCTGGAGGTGCGCCCGGCCAGCACCCAGGTGGACGACCTGCTGGCGGAGATCCGCGAGGTGGTGGGCAAGGACGAGCGCGTCCTCGTCACCACCCTGACCAAGCGCATGGCCGAGGACCTCACCGAGTACCTGGGCGAGCACGGCGTGCGCGTGCGCTACCTGCACTCGGATATCGACACGGTGGAGCGCGTGGAGATCATCCGCGACCTGCGCCTGGGCGAGTTCGACGTGCTGGTGGGTATCAACCTGCTGCGCGAGGGCCTGGACATGCCGGAGGTGTCGCTGGTGGCGATCCTCGACGCGGACAAGGAGGGCTTCCTGCGCTCGGAGCGTTCGCTGATCCAGACTATCGGCCGCGCCGCGCGCAACCTCAACGGTCGCGCGATTCTCTACGCCGACAAGGTGACCGGCTCCATGGAGCGCGCCATGGCTGAGACGGAGCGGCGGCGCGACAAGCAGCTGGCCTTCAACGCGGAGCACGGCATCACGCCCAGGGGCGTGAAAAAATCCGTACAGGACATCATGGAGGGCGCCCGCCGCATGCCCACCCGCGGCAAGGGCAAGGCGAAGAAGGTGGCCGAGCCGAAGCTGGCCTACTCGGCGGACCTGGCGGAACTGTCGCCGGCGGCGCTGTCGCGCAAGCTGAAACAGTTGGAAGCGCAGATGCACGAGCACGCCAAAAACCTGGAGTTCGAGGAGGCGGCGGCGCTGCGCGACCAGCTCACCGAAATCAAGCAGCGGGCGTTCGTGTCCTAGGCGCGGCGGCGTCGTCCGCCGGCAGTTCGATCACCACCTCCACGCCGCTGCCGTCGGGCAGGTTGTGCGCGCGCACGCTGCCGCGGTGGAACTCCACCACCAGGCGTACGATGTGCAGTCCCAGTCCCAGGTGCACCGCCTCGCCGCTGTCCTGGCGCAGGCTGACCATGGGTTCGAACAGGCGCTCGCCGCCGTCTGGCGGCAGGCAGGGGCCGGCGTTGGCCAGGCGCAGCAGCCAGCCATCCGGGCTCTGGGCAAGTTGTAACTCGATTACGCCGCCGGGCGGACAGAAGGACGCGGCGTTGTCCATGAGTTTGTCCAGCGCCTGCACCAGCAGTTCCGGTACGCCGCTCACCATGGCGCGCTCGGGCTGGATGTCCAGCCGCAATGCGTGGCGCGGGTAGATGCCACGGTAGGCGGCGAACACCTCCTCCAGTAAAGGTACCAGGTCAAACGGCGCCGCTTCCTGGAAGCGGATGCTCTCGTCCAGGCGGTTCGCCTCGCTCATGGCGTTGAGGATGTGCTGCAGGCGCTGCAGTCCCTCGCGCGCGCGCCGCTGGTAGACCGCGGCGTCCTTGTCGTCTACCCCCGTCTGTTCCAGGTTGTCCAGGGAACTGCGAATCACCGCGATGGGCGTGCGCAGCTCGTGGGACAGTTTGCGACTGAGGCTGCGCAGGTAGTCGTTGTACTCGCGCAGCCGTTCCAGCAAATCGGCGTAGTGACGCGAGAGTTCGCCGATCTCGTCGCGCGCCGCGCTGCGCGGGAACTGCCCGCTGACGCGGCCGTCCTCGCCCACCGCCTCGCGCGCCGCCAGGGACAGGCGGCGGATGCGCCAGGACAGCACGCTGGCGTAGGCGAGCAGGCCCAGCGCGGCGGCGGCCAGGGCCAGCAGGCTGTAGCCGAGCAGGCGCGAAAAGGCCTGGTCGGTGAGGCTGAGGTAGGTCTCGGCGCTCTGCCGCGCCAGGACCACGCCCATGACGCCGTGCCGGTCGGCGATGGGGGCGGCGGCGGAGAGAATGCTGCGCGTCTGGTAGCGCGGGTCGCGGTAGCGCCGGTCGGCGGCGTTGCCGGCCAGCGCGGCGTCGATTTCCGCGCCGCGCACCCTGCCGGGGGAGGGCGGCTGCGGCGGTGTCGCCAGGGTGCGTTGGGACAGGATGGTGCGGTACAGCAGGCGCAGCAGCCAGAAGGTCTGCGCGCCCTGGTCCGCGTCGCGCGGCGCCGGGGGCAGGTCGGCGATCAGCCAGTGCTGCCGGTCGATGACCTGCAGGTGCGCGCCCTGGGCGGCGAAGGGCGCCAGGGAGTGCTGCAGTTGCTGCGGGCTGTGGATCAGCCAGGGCGGCGGCGTCGCGTCCAGGCGGCGGATGTTGCCCACCACCGCGGTCTCGTTGCCGCCCCGGCGGTCCGCGTCGAGAAGGTAGAAGCCCAGGCGCCCGCCGGTGTAGGACAGCGGCACTTCCAGTTCGATGCTGTAACCGCCCAGCGCGTCCTGCCAGTAGCCGCGCACCCGCGCCGGGTCGATGCCGCGCTGGCGGCGGTTGCCCGGACGCGCGCGCACGCTGCCGGGCGCGGCGGTGGCGATGACATACTCCTGGCGGCGGTTGTCGCGCCACAGGCGCAGCACCAGGCGGTCACCGTTGGGTTCGCTGGACAGCCCGGGGTTGTGATAGACCACCTCCGGATCCTGCACCGTGAACAGCAGGTACAGGTAGCCGTTGCGCGTCTGCGCGCGGCAGTTGATGGTCAGGGGGGTACGACCGGTGCCGCCCTGGTAGGTGATGCCGGTGACCTCGTCCCAGCCGTCGGCGTAGCCGTCGACGATCACCGGCCCGGGCGCCGCGAGCGCGTAGATGGGGTCGCGGCGCTCGTCGTCGGCCTCGCGCCGCCCGGGGAAAGGGTAGAGCAGCTCCGCGCGCTGTCCCAGCACCGCGGCCACCGCGGACGCCGTCGCCTGCAGCGACTGCGCCTGCCCGGTGCGCAGGGCGCCCTCCATCTCGCGGATGAACTGGCAGCCCGCCCAGGGCAGCGACAGCAGCAGCAGGCTGACCACGAGCAGTTGCCGGCGCAGGGTCATGGCTCAGGCGCCGGACCAGCGGTAGCCGAGTCCGTACACGGTCTCGATCATGGCGAACTGTGCGTCGATATCCTGGAACTTGCGGCGGATGCGCTTGATGTGGGAAGTGATGGTGTTGTCGTCCTGCACCACCCCGGCGGCGTCCAGCAATTGCTGCCGCGACTTGACGTGTCCGGGCCGTTGCGCCAGTTCCTGCAGGATGCGGAATTCGATCACCGTCAGCTCCAGGGCCGTGTCGCGCCAGGCGGCGGTCATGCGCTCGCCGTTGAGGCACAGCGCGCCGCGCTCGATCACGTGTTCGGCGCGCTCCGGCGCGCGCAGCGCCTGCACGCGGCGCAGCAGGGCGGCGATGCGCGCGAGCATCTCGTTCAGACCGATGTCCTTGGTGAAGTAGTCGTCGGCGCCCAGGCGCAGCCCGCTGACCACGTCCAGTTCCGATTCCCGCGCGGTGAGAAAGACGATGGGCAACTCGGCCCAGCGGCTGCGCAGTTCGCGGCACAGCTCGAAGCCGCCCTCGATTTCGTCGCCCAGTGTGACGTCGATGATGGCCAGGTCCGGCAATTGGCGCTGGAAGGCGCTCAGGGCGCTGCGGCGGTCGGCCAGCAGGGACACCCGGTAGCTGTGGCGTTGCAGGGCGTCGCGGTAGTTGGCGGCCAGCGCCGCCTCGTCCTCGACGATCGCGATGTGCTGCGACATAGGTATCCCGTGTGCTGTCTGGCCCGTCCACCATATTTTCAGATTCGGCTGCCGGGCTCAAGCGCCCGCCAGAATTCGCCATGATTCGTCAGGCGCGCGCCAGCATTCATCCCGGCCACGCCATCCCGGCGCGGTTCACTGGGTCTGAGCAACCCAGGAGAATCGCCATGACCCCACAATACCGACTGTACCGTAGCTGCCGGCGCGAGGCCGCCACCTTTGGCGGCCTGCCCCTGTGGCTGGCCTTTCGCTGCCTGCCGGCGCTGCTCGTCGCGGGCCTGATGCTGCTGTTGCTGGCCGCCTCGCCGTCGCGCGCGCAGGCGCCAAATCCGCTGAACGAACTGGAGAGCGGCCAGCTGCTGTTGCGCGCCGCCGGCCAGCCCTTCGTGCCGGCGATCATCCAGGCAAGCAAGGTGCATTTCGATATCAGCGGCATGCTCGCCACCGTGCGCCTGCAGCAGACCTTCCACAACGACAGCGCGCAGTACGTCGAGGGCGTATACGCCTTCCCGCTGCCGCAGGATGCGGCGGTGCGCTACATGGAGATGCGCATCGGCGAGCGGCGCATCGTCGGCGCGGTGCGTGAAAAGGCCGAGGCGAAAAAGCTCTACCAGGCGGCCAAACAGGCGGGCCGCAAGGCCAGCCTGGTCGAGCAGCAGCGGCCCAACCTGTTCACCAACCGCGTCGCCAACATCGCACCGGGGGAGGCGGTCACGGTGGAACTGGAATACGTGCAGCCCGTGGCGTACACCGCGGGGGTGTTCTCGCTGCGCTTTCCCATGACCATCACGCCGCGCTATATGCCTGGGGTGCCCCTGGCCACGGACGAGGAGGCGCCGCTCGCGCTCACGCCGGACCCCTACCTGGGCTGGGCGCTGCCCACCGACCAGGTGCCCGACGCCGACGCCATTTCGCCGCTGTTACACCCGGCGCCGGGCGGCGACCACGCGCCGCTCAATCCCATCGAGATCAGCGCCCGACTCGACATGGGCATGCCCCTGGCCGCGGTGGACTCGCCGTATCACGACATCGCCCTGGCGCGCCGCGCCGGGGTCTACGACCTGCGCCTGGCCCAGGGAGTCAGTGAAATGAATCGCGATTTCGTACTCACCTGGGAGCCGGTCACCGGCTCGGCGCCGCGCGCCGCGCTGTTTACCGAGCAGGTGGATGGCGAGCACTTCGGCCTGCTGCTGGTGGTGCCGCCGTCGGCGCCGGCGGCGACCCGCCCGCTGCCGCGTGAGATCATCTTCGTCGTGGACACCTCCGGCTCCATGGGCGGCGTGTCCATCGAGCAGGCGCGGGCGAGCCTGTCGCGGGCACTGGCGCAACTGCACCCGGCGGATCGCTTCAACATCATCGAGTTCAACTCGCAGCAGCGCAGCCTGTTTCGCTCGCCCGTGCCCGCCTCGCGCCACCACGTGCAGGCCGCGCAGGAATTCGTGCGCCAGTTGCACGCCTCCGGCGGCACCGAGATGCTGCCGGCCCTGCGCGCGGCGCTGGCGCCCGCGCTCGAGGCCGACCTGCAGCACGACGCGGTCGCCCTGCGCCAGGTGGTGTTCATTACCGACGGCGCGGTGGGCAACGAGGCGGCCCTGTTCGAGGAGATCGCCCGGCTGCTCGGCGACACGCGCCTGTTCACGGTGGGCATCGGCTCGGCGCCCAACAGCTGGTTCATGCGCAAGGCCGCCGAGTTCGGCCGCGGCGCGCACACCCACATCGGCGATATCGACGAGGTGGGACAGAAGATGGCCACCCTGTTCGAACAGTTGTCGCGGCCGGCGGCGGTCAACCTGGCCGTGGACTGGCCGCAGCCGGTGGAGGCCTGGCCGCAGCGCCTGCCCGACCTCTACCACGGACAGCCGCTGTCCGTGGCGGTGAAGTTTGGCGCGGCGATCCCCGCCGGCGAGGTGCGTGTCAGCGGCGACATCGGCGGGCAAGCCTGGAGCCGGCGCCTGCAGATCAGCGGCGCGGTGGGGCAGGGCGCCCACGCGGGCGTGGCCAGCCTGTGGGCGCGGCGCAAGATCGCCGGCCTGCTCGACCAGCGCGTCAGCGGCCGGGCAGAGGAGGAGGTGCGCGCCGAGGTGCTGCCGCTGGCCCTGCAACACCGCCTGCTCAGTCCCTACACCAGCTTTATCGCGGTGGAGGAGATCGTCAGCCGCCCCGAGGACGAGGCGCTGCACGGCAAGGCCGTGCCCAACAGCCGGCCGCACGGCCAGGCCGACCAGCCCTTCGCCTGGCCGCGTACGGCGACCACGGCGCGGGCCAGGGCGTGGTTCGCGGCGCTGCTGTTGTTCCTGGCGCTGCTGCTGCGCGTGCTGCGCCAGGGCGAGGTCGACCATGTGCCCGCGGCGCGCGCTTGAGCGCGGGCGCGACGCCCTGGCCGTCGCCTTGCTGGCGGCGGCGCTGTTGCACGGCGCTGGCGCCGCGCTGATCCACGCCAAGGCCTGGCTGGCGCCGCTGCTGATCGAGCGTGCGTGGTCGCGCACCCTGGCGCACGGCGGCGCGGCGGTGAAACCCTGGCCCTGGGCCGACACCTGGCCGGTGGCGAAACTGCGCGCGCCGGGGCAGGGTATCGAACGCCTGGTGCTGGCCGGCGACAGCGGCAACGCCCTGGCCTTCGGCCCCGGTCACGCCAGGGCCTCGGCGCCGCTCGGTGCGGCGGGGCTGGCGGTGATCGGCGGGCACCGCGACACCCACTTCGCCTTCCTGCGTCACCTGCGCCGCGGCGACCGGCTGCAGCTGCAGACCTTGGACGGGCGCTGGCGCGACTACCGCGTCGAGGCCGCGCGCGTGGTCGATGTGCGCCGCGAGCGACTGTCCCCGCAGCCCGGCCGCGAGGCGCTGCTACTGGTGACCTGCTACCCCTTCGACGCGGTGTTCGCCGGCGGGCCGCTGCGCTACGCGGTGCGCGCGATACCCGTTGCGCCGCGGTCCACCCTGCTATAATCGCTGCCAGCGGCGATAACGACGAGGCAAACGGGTGCGGCTCAATCCCCTGGACGCGGTCTGGCTCATGATGGAGTCGGCCGACACACCCATGCACGTGGGCGTGCTGGCGGTGTTCAAGAAACCCGCCCGCGCGCCGGCGGACTACCTGGCGACGATGGCCGCGCAGATGCGGCAGTCGCGCGAACCGGCGGCGCCGTGGCACTACCGGCTGGCGCAGGTGGGGAGCAGCGCGCTGGCGCCGCGCCTGGTGGAGGATGCGCATTTCGACCTGGACTACCACTTCCGCCACTCGGCCCTGCCGGCCCCCGGTGGCGAGCGCGAGTTGGGCGTGGTCGTGTCGCGCCTGCACAGCATGGAGCTGGATCGCAACCGGCCGCTGTGGGAATTCCACCTGATCGAGGGACTGGAGCGCAACCGTTTCGCCTGCTACCTGAAGGTGCACCACGCCCTGGTGGATAACGTCACCGGCATACCGCTGTTCACCTCGCTGCTGTCCAGCCGCGCCCGCGACCGGCAGCTACCGCCGCCGTGGTGCGTGCCGCTGGACCTGTCCGGCGCGGCCGCCGACAGCGATTTCGACAGCGGCGAGCTGTGGCGCGCACTGGCGCAGCCGGCGGATACGCTGGCTTCCCTGCGCCAGGCCTCGAGCGGTTTCCTGCGCAACATTGCACGGCGCGGCAGCGACGGCAGTGTGCTGCTGCCGCGCGGTACACCGCGCTCCACACTGAACCGGCGCATCAACGCGCAGCGCCGCTTCGCCACCCAACAGTTCGAGCTGGCGCGCATCGAGTCACTGGCCGCTGCCAGCGACACCACGGTGAACACGATCCTCGCCTACCTGTGCGGCAGTTCCTTGCGGCGCTTCTTCAAGGAGTACAACGCGCTGCCCGAGGCCTCGTTGATCGGCGCGCTGCCGGTCTCGCTGCAGGAGCGCAGCGCGCAGGTGGCCGGCAACGCCATCGCCGACCTGCGCGTGGCGCTGGGTACGCATATCGGCGATCCGCTGGCGCGGCTGGAGGCGGTGAAGGCCGCGCTGGACGAGGTGCGCCGCGACCGCGCCTCGCTGCCCGCGTCCGCGGTGACGCCCTATGTGCTGCTGCGCTCGGCGCCGGTGTACGCCAGCCAGCTGCCGGGCGTCGGCCGCTTCGTGCCGCCGCTGTACAACCTGGGCGTATCCAATACCCTGGGGCCCGGGCAGCGCTTGTACTACAACGGCGCACGGCTGGAGGCGATCTACCCGCTGAGCCAGCTGATGCAGTTCAGCGCCCTGAGTATCGACTGCGTCAGTTACGCCGGCACCTTCAACATCGGTTTTACCGGCGCGCGGGATACCCTGCCGCACCTGCAGCGCCTGGCGGTCTACACCGGGCGCGCGGTGGACGACCTGGAGCGACTGCTGGGCCTGTCGGGGGAGGCCGCATGAGCGATCTGACCGACCGCCTGTTCGACGGCGGGCTGGAGCTGAACCGCCGCCTGGCGCGCGGCGCCGCCAACAGCGTGGACTGGCTGTTCAAGCGCGACACGCTGATCCAGTCCGGGCGCACCTGGTTCGAACTGGTGCACGACAGCGACCTGATGGCGTTGCGCTACTACGAACTGCCGGACGAGGATGAGATCGAGTTGCCCGACGGCAGCTCGCTGCCGATTCGCCGCCGCCAGCACGCGCTGCCGCTGGTGCTGGTGCCGCCGCTGGGCGTGACCACCGAAACCTTCGACCTGATGCCCCAGCGCAGCCTGGTGAAATACCTGGTGGCGCGCGGTTTCAAGGTCTACCTGGTGGACTGGGGCCGGCCCACCAAGACGCACGGCCACCTGGGCCTGCGCGACTACGCCTGCGACATGCTCGGCGAGGCCCTGGGCCACGTGCGCCGCCACTCAGGCAGCGCCGAGTTGTCGCTGATGGGCTGGTGCATGGGCGGGTTGTTCTGCCTGCTCTACCAGGGCGTCAGCCGCGACCCGAAGGTGCGCAACATGGTCACCGTGGCCAGCCCCATCGACCTGGAGAGCGGCAGCGGCGTGATCGCCGGGGTGGCGGGCGTGGCCCAGGCGCTGGACGGCCCGGCGCAACTGGTCAGCCGCTATTCCAACCTGTTGCTGGACACCCTCGACCCGGCGCTGCTGTCCACGCCGCCGTGGCTGACCACCCTGGTGTTCAAGCTCACCGACCCGCTGGCCAGCGTGTCCACCTACTGGGACCTGATGACGCGCCTGTACGACCGCGAGTTCGTCGAGTCGCACTCCACCACCTCGGACTACCTCAACCACATGCTGCTGTACCCCGGGGGCGTGCTGCGTGACATGGCGCGCACGGCCATGGGCGGCAACCAGTTCGCCAGCGGGCGCGTGGAGTTTGGCGACACGGTGGCGCAGCTGGACCGCATCGGCTGCAATTTTCTCGGCTTCGCGGGGGAGGGCGACAAGCTCGTGCCACCGGAGGTGGCCGAGCGCATCGTCGATATCGTCGCGTCGAAGGACAGGGACTTCCGCATCGCCCCGGGCGGCCACATGGGGGTGATCATCGGCAGCCGCGCCTGCAACGCGGTGTGGGCCGAGACGGCCCAGTGGCTGGGCCGGCGCTCGGCGAAACAGGGGCGCCGGGGCGCGTTGGCCGGTACCCGCTGAGCGCGGCGAGCCGTTGCAGCACCCTGGCGGCCCCCCGCGCGGCACGCCCGACACTTCCCCTGACACCGTTTCCGGCCGCACCCCAAATGGGGGTGGCGCGGTTCTTCCCCGGCGCCGCGCGCGTCAGTAATCTTTACATTGACTAGCTTAAAATTCGCTAACTTGTTGATTTATATAAGCTGGCACGGGTGTTGCTATATAGATTTCGCTGGACGACGTGCACGACGGCGTCGACCGACAAGTCTAACAACAGGATGAAGACACCATGGCGAAACCAGAAGCACGACACATTGCGATCGACGGCAGTTACTGGTTCTGGAGCCGTGGTATACCGGCAGCGCTGGCCACGTCCCTGGTCATGGCGCTGACCACGTACTTCACCTGTTCAGTTGTGGCGGTGTTATTGCCCTGATCCCCCTTCCCCTGGGGGGAGCAACGGGTCTGCTCGGAAGCGTCCCCATACCCCCGCAGTCCTGCCCCTGGACTGCACTTTCCGAGCTTTGACACCGCCCTCGAATCCGGGGCATCCCCATGCCCCGGATTTTTTTTGCCTGTTAATTGCGTTCCCGGCCTGCCTGGCCGAGAGGCCGCGGCCGCGCGGCCGCCGTCAACCGGCACGGGTAGTCCCGGCGGTACGGCGTCTGTCAAATTTGCTGACGCGCACTGGCCGTGGTCGCCGCGGGATTCTGTGCTAGAATGCGCGCCTCGATCACAGGGCGCCTGTCGGCCGCCCACGCAGTTGAACCACGTGGCCTTTGGTAGGGGTCACCACTGGAATAAGGAAAGCGCATGCCTGTTATCACCCTGCCCGACGGCAGCCAACGCAGTTTCGACCAACCCGTTTCCGTACACGATGTCGCCGCCGATATAGGCCCCGGCCTGGCCAAGGCCGCCCTGGCCGGCGTGGTCGACGGGCGCGAGGTGGATACCTCCTACGTCGTCGAGCACGACGCCGAACTGGCCATCATCACCGCGAAGGACGCGGCCGGCCTGGAGGTGATTCGCCACTCCACCGCGCACCTGCTGGCCATGGCCGTGCAGGAGCTTTACCCCGGCACCCAGGTCACCATCGGCCCGGTGATCGAGGACGGCTTCTACTACGATTTCGCCACCGGGCACACCTTCACGCCCGAGGACCTGGAAAAGATCGAGCAGCGCATGGCCGAACTGGTGCGCGACGACCTGCCGGTGGAGCGCATCGTCGCCAGCCGAGAGAAGGCGGTGGAGATCTTCCGCAACATGGGCGAGCACTACAAGGTGCAGATCATCGAGGAACTGCCCGAGGACGAGGAGATCACCATCTACAAGCAGGGTCCGTGGATGGACCTGTGCCGCGGCCCCCACGTGCCCAGTACCGGCAAGCTCAAGGTGTTCAAGCTGACCAAGGTGGCCGGCGCCTACTGGCGCGGCGACGCGAAGAACGAGATGCTACAGCGCGTCTACGGCACCGCCTGGGCGGACAAGAAAGAGCTCAAGGCCTACCTGCGCCGTATCGAGGAGGCGGAGAAGCGCGACCACCGCAAGATCGCTAAGAAACTGGACCTGTTCCACCTGCAGGAGGAGGCGCCGGGCATGGTGTTCTGGCACCCGGCGGGCTGGAGTATTTACCAGACGCTGGAGCAGTACATGCGCCAGCGCCAGATCGAGCACGGTTACCAGGAGATCCGCACGCCGCAGCTGGTGGACATGTCGCTGTGGGAGAAGTCCGGCCACGCGGACAAGTTCGGCGATGACATGTTCACGCTCAGCGCGGACGAACGCGAGTTCGCGGTCAAGCCGATGAACTGTCCCTGTCACGTGCAGGTCTTCAACCAGGGCCTGAAATCCTACCGCGACCTGCCGCTGCGCCTGGCCGAATTCGGCTCCTGCCACCGCAGCGAGCCCTCGGGGTCGCTGCACGGCATTATGCGCGTGCGCGGTTTCGTGCAGGACGACGCGCACATTTTCTGCACGGAAGCGCAGATCCAGGCGGAAGTCGCCGATTTCATCGACTTCCTGCACGAGGTGTATGCGGACTTTGGGTTTTCCGAGGTGATCTACCGCCTGTCCACCCGGCCGGAAAAGCGCGTCGGTTCGGACGCGGTGTGGGACCAGGCGGAGCAGGCCCTGGCCCAGGCGCTGGATGCGCACGGACTGCCCTGGGAGGAACTGCCCGGGGAGGGCGCGTTTTACGGCCCGAAGATCGAGTTTTCCCTGAAAGACTGCATCGGCCGGGTGTGGCAACTGGGCACCATCCAGGTGGATTTCTCCACCCCGGGGCGCCTGGACGCGCAATACGTGGCCGAGGACGGTTCGCGCCAGGTGCCGGTGATGCTGCACCGCGCCATCCTCGGTTCCTTCGAGCGTTTCATCGGGATTCTGATCGAGCACTATGAAGGCGCGTTTCCCACCTGGCTGGCGCCGAACCAGGCAGTGGTGCTGAATATCACCGACAAACAGGCCGATTACGCGAAAAATGTGGAAGATTCCTTGAAAAACAAGGGGTTTCGGGTGATTTCGGACTTGAGAAACGAAAAAATCGGCTTTAAAATCCGCGAGCACACGATTCTGAGGGTTCCCTACCTGCTCGTGGTCGGGGACAAAGAAGTGGAATCACAGACTGTGGCCGTGCGTGCCCGTCGTGGTGAGGACCTGGGATCCATGGATCTCGACGCGTTCAGCGCGCTCCTCGCGGACGATGTGGCATGTCGCGGTCGTATTGCATTGGAGAACTCATTGGAGAGCCAGCATTAAGAAGGACAGCGGTAAGAAAGCACTGATCAATGACCAGATAACGGCCGACCCGGTCCGACTGGTCGGGGCCGACGGAGAACAGGTCGGCATCGTGCCGTTGAGAGAAGCACAGGCGGCCGCCGAGGCGGCGAGCATGGACCTGGTGCTGATTGCTGATTCTGACCCCGCAGTGTGCAAGGTCATGGACTACGGCAAGCACGTGTTCGAGTCGAAGAAACAACGCTCTGCGCAACGGAAGCGGCAGAAACGGACACAGGTAAAAGAGATCAAGTTTCGTCCAGGGACGGAAGAAGGGGATTACCAGGTAAAACTACGCAACCTGGTACGTTTCCTTGAAAACGGCGACAAGGCCAAAGTCACCCTGCGGTATCGCGGACGTGAAATGGCCCACCAGGAGATCGGCATGGAACTGCTCAAGCGAGTGGAAGCCGACCTGGCCGAGTTGGGTTCTGTCGAGCAATTCCCGAAAATGGAAGGCCGGCAACTCACCATGGTAATCGCCCCCAAGAAAAAGAACTGAGCGGGAAAGGACGGGGTCAGGTCTTACAATTCACAGCATGCTGTGAATTGTAAGACCTGACCCCAGAAAAGCTGACCCCAGAAAAGCTCTGGTTCTTTAAAACGCTGAGAACTGACGGCCCGTGAATGCCCCAGTATCTCGAAACAACTCATTGCAAATGCGGAGTAATTGACATGCCCAAAGCAAAAATTCACTCAGGCGCTGCCAAGCGGTTCAAGAAAACCGCCGGTGGTTACAAGCGCAAGAGCGCGAACAAGAGTCACATCCTGACCAAGATGACGACCAAGCGTAAGCGCCAGCTGCGTGGGACCTCTCTCATTCACAAGCGTGATGAGGTCCTGATCGATCGCATGCTGCGTGCCAAGTAACGCTTAACCGAACCGGAAAGGAGAAGACTTATGCCTCGCGTAAAACGTGGTGTGGTGGCACATCGCCGTCACAAGAAAATTCTGCAGCAGGCCAAGGGTTACTACGGTGCCCGCAGCCGTGTGTTCCGTGTCGCCAAGCAGGCCGTTACCAAGGCAGGACAGTACGCCTACCGTGACCGCCGCCAGCGCAAGCGCCAGTTCCGCGCGCTGTGGATCACGCGGATCAACGCGCAGTCACGCGCCAATGGCCTCAGCTACAGCCGTCTTATCAACGGCCTGAAAAAGGCCGATATCGCCCTGGATCGCCGCGTGCTGGCGGACCTGGCGGTGCACGACAAGCCGGCTTTTGCAGCGATCGTGGAGCGAGCGAAGGCCTCACTGGCCTAGCCCACCCCGGCCGCGGGCTGTTGTTTATTCCCGCGGATCGCTGGCTACACGTTACAACCAAAGGGAAAGGGCGCTGCTCTTTCCCTTTTTTGTTGTTTCGGCACGCGTTTTTTCCAGGTGCAGCAGGCGTTGATTTGTAGGGACAACAGGCGTCGATTTATAGGTACGACAGGCGTCAATTAGTAGTTACGACAGGCGTCATTTTGATACTCAAGATTTACGTCATTCCCGCGTAGGCGGGAATCCAGTGAAGGCGCTGGCTGGAAGCCGAACGATGGACCCCCGCTTCCGCGGGGGTGACGACAGCAGCGAGCCACCCCGCAGGGGCTGGGTGAGCAGAACGGCCAGTTGCCCGCAGGGGCTGGGTGAGCAGAACGGCCAGTTACCCGCAGGGTGTGGGTGAGCATAACGGCCAGTTCCCCCGCAAGGGCGGGGATGAGCACAACGGAGAGTTATAGTGGAAAATCTCGAACCGCTCGCCGACGCGGCGAAGGCGGCCATCGCCGCCGCGGACGATGCCGCCGCGCTGGAGCAGTTACGCGTGGACTACCTCGGCAAGAAGGGGCAGATCACCGCGCTCCTCAAGGGCCTGGGCAAGCTGTCCGCGGATGAGCGGCCCGCCGCCGGCGCACAGATCAACGTGGTCAAGCAGGAGTTGCAGGAGCTGATCAGCGCGCGCAAGGCGGCGCTGGACAGCGCGGCGGTCAACGCGCGCCTGGCGGCGGAAACCATCGACGTGAGCGCCCCCGGGCGCGACCAGTCCTGCGGCGGCGTGCACCCGGTGACGCGCACCATCGAGCGCATGGAGGATTTCTTTGGCTCCATCGGCTTCGAGGTGCGCGAGGGCCCGGAGATCGAGGACGACTACCACAACTTCGAGGCGCTCAACATTCCCGCGCATCACCCGGCGCGTGCCATGCACGACACCTTCTACGTCGACGAGCACACCGTGCTGCGCACCCACACCTCGCCGGTGCAGGTGCGCGTGATGGAGAACGAGGAGCCGCCGCTGCGCATCATCTGCCCGGGCAGGGTGTACCGCTGCGACTCGGACCTCACCCACACGCCGATGTTCCACCAGCTCGAGGGCCTGCTGATCGACGAGCAGTCCAGCTTCGCCGACCTCAAGGGCGTGATCGGCGAGTTCCTGCGCGCCTTTTTCGAGCGCGACCTGGAAGTGCGCTTCCGCCCGTCCTATTTCCCCTTCACCGAACCCTCGGCGGAGGTGGACATCCAGTGCGTGAACTGCGGTGGCAGCGGTTGCCGCGTGTGCAGCCAGACGGGCTGGCTGGAGGTGATGGGCTGCGGCATGGTGCACCCGAAGGTGTTCGAATTCTCCAACATCGACCCGGAGAAATACTCCGGCTTCGCATTCGGCATGGGCGTGGAGCGCCTGGCCATGCTGCGTTACGGCGTGAACGACCTGCGCCTGTTCTTCGACAACGACCTGCGTTTCCTCGAGCAGTTCTGACCCGTTTCCAGGTGGAGTAGACAGTGAAAATCAGTGAACAGTGGTTGCGCGAATGGGTCGACCCGGCGATCGATACGGACACCCTGGCCCGGCAATTGACCATGGCCGGCCTGGAAATCGAGGCGCTGGAGCCGGTCGCCGGTGAGTTCAGCGGCGTCGTGGTGGGGGAGATCCTCGAGGCCGCGCCGCACCCGGACGCCGACCGCCTGCGCGTGTGCCGCGTCAGCAGCGGCGCGCAGGAACTGCAGATTGTCTGCGGCGCGCCCAACGCCCGCGCCGGGCTGAAGGCGCCGCTGGCGACGGTCGGCGGTGTACTCCCCGGCGACTTCCGCATCAAGCAGGCCAAGCTGCGCGGCGTGGAATCCCAGGGTATGCTCTGCGCCGAGGCCGAACTGGGCCTGTCCGAGGCCAACGAGGGCCTGATGGAACTGGCCGCCGACGCGCCGGTGGGCGCGGACCTGCGCGACTACCTCGGCCTGGACGACACGGTGCTGGAAATCGGCTTGACGCCGAACCGCGCCGACTGCCTGGGCGTACGCGGCATCGCCCGCGAGGTGGGCCTGCTCAACGACTGCGCGGTGCAGGCGGTATCCTGCGCGCCGGTGGCGCCCACCCTGGACGAGACATTCCCGGTGGAGCTGCTCGCGCCGCAGCGCTGCCCGCACTTCGTCGGCCGCGTCATTCGCGGCGTGGACCTGTCACGCCCCAGCCCGCTGTGGATGCAGGAGAAGCTGCGCCGCAGCGGCCTGCGCTCCATCGACGCCGTGGTGGATGTGACCAACTACGTCATGCTCGAACTGGGCCAGCCCATGCACGCCTTCGATTTCGACCGGCTGCGCGGCGGCATCCGTGTGCGCTGCGCGCAGGCCGGAGAAAAACTGCGCCTGCTCGACGGCAGCGAGGTCGAACTGCACGAGGACAACCTGGTGATCGCCGACCACGACGGCGCGGCGGCGCTGGCGGGCATCATGGGCGGTGAGCACAGCGCCGTGCGCGCCGACACCAGCAATCTGTTCATGGAAGCGGCGTTCTTCACACCCGAGCTGATCGCCGGCAAGGCGCGGGCCTTCGGCATGCACACCGACGCCTCGCACCGCTTCGAGCGCGGCGTTGACTTCGCCCTGCAGGTGCAGGCCATGGAGCGCGCCACGCAGCTGCTGCTGGAGATCGTCGGCGGGCAGGCCGGACCGATCATCGAACAGACCGCGGACGAGGCCATGCCGCAGCGCCCCGACGTGACCCTGCGCGCCGCGCGTATCGGCAAGCTGCTCGGCTTCGAGCTGCCGGCCGCCGAGGTCGAACGCATCCTCAGCGGGCTGGGCCTGGGCGTCACCGCCATCGACGGTGGCTGGACCTGCACGGTGCCGAGCTGGCGCTTCGACATCGCCATCGAGGCCGACCTGCTGGAGGAGCTGGCGCGGGTCTACGGCTACAACCGCCTGCCGCAGAGCAGCATCCGCGCCGACCTGAGCATCACCCGGCACGACGAGGCGCGCCTGTCCCTGCGTCACCTGCGGCGCCACCTGGGCGGGCGCGACTACCGCGAGGCGATCACCTACAGTTTTGTCGACCCGGCGCTGCAGGCGATCTTCGACCCCGAACTGGCCCCGGTGGCCCTGGCCAACCCGATCTCCGCCGACATGGCGGTGATGCGCACCAGCCTGCTGCCCGGCCTGGTCGGCGCGGTGCTGCGCAACGTCAACCGCCAGCAGTCGCGGGTGCGCCTGTACGAGTGCGGGCTGCGCTTCCTGCCCGGGCCGGACGGCCTGCGCCAGGTGCCGACCCTGGCCATGGTGATGACCGGCCCGCGCCAGTCGGAGTCCTGGGCCAACGCCACCGGCGCCAGCGATTTCTTCGACCTCAAGGGCGACCTGCAGAGCCTGCTGAACCTGGGGCGGGACGCGGCGTCGTTCGAATTTGCCGCGGGGCAGCGCGCCGGCCTGCACCCGGGCCAGACCGCGCGCATAACCCGAAAGGGGCAGGAGATTGGCGTGATCGGCGCCCTGCATCCCTCCGCGGCGGCGCAGCTGGGCCTGGACGCGCCGCTGTACGCCAGTGAACTCGATCTCGAGGCGGTACTGGACAGCGCGCTGCCGCGCTTCTCGGAAATGTCCAAATACCCCGAAATACGGCGCGATCTGGCCTTCGTGGTGGATCGCGAGGTGCCCGTGGCGCAGTTGCTCGGGGAAGTGCGATCCGCCGCGGGCGTTTACCTGACAGACTTAACGCTGTTTGATGTGTACACCGGCAAAGGCATTGATCCTAAACGAAAAAGCCTGGCCGTAGGTTTGACTTTCCGCGATCAATCGCGCACTCTTGGCGATGAGGATGTGAATCCTGCCGTGGGTCAAGTCATTGATCTGCTGGAAAAAAATTATAAGGCCGAGCTTAGGAACTAGGTAAGGGAAGATGACCGCTCTGACGAAATCCGAGATGGCCGAGCGCCTGTTCGAAGAGCTGGGTCTCAACAAGAGGGAAGCCAAGGAGATAGTGGAGCTTTTCTTCGAAGAGATTCGCTGCTGCCTGGAGAACAACGAACAGGTCAAGCTGTCCGGCTTCGGCAATTTCGATTTGCGCGACAAGAGCCAGCGGCCCGGTCGCAATCCCAAGACGGGCGAGGAGATTCCCATCTCCGCGCGCCGCGTGGTCACTTTCCGGCCCGGCCAGAAGCTCAAGGCCCGAGTAGAAGAATATGCTGGAACCGACGAACAACAATGAGCTGCCGGCCATCCCCGGCAAGCGCTATTTCACCATCGGGGAAGTCAGCGAGCTGTGCGCGGTAAAACCGCATGTGCTGCGCTACTGGGAGCAGGAGTTTCCCCAGCTCAAGCCGGTCAAGCGCCGCGGTAACCGCCGCTACTACCAGCGCGAGGACGTCCTCACCATCCGCCAGATCCGCGGCCTGCTCTACGATCAGGGCTACACCATCGGCGGCGCCCGCCAGCGCATGTCCGACGAGGGCGGCGCGGGCACCATGACCGTGGAAATGCAGGCGGTGATCAAGGAAACGATCGAGGAACTGGAGGACGTACTGAAAGTCCTGCGGCCCGGCAAATAGCCTTTGTTACACCCCGCTGATTGAGTATAATGCCGCCCTCGCCACTTCAGGCGTATCCGGGGCGTAGCGCAGTCTGGTAGCGCACCACACTGGGGGTGTGGTGGTCACAGGTTCAAATCCTGTCGTCCCGACCAATTCCAATGCTTTCAGGGTTAAGGGCCACTAACTGAACACTAACTGAACACAAACCCTGAACACAAACTCGGCCAGATCAATAATTGGCGCCTCATTTGAGGAAGGAAAAATTGATCTGGTGAAAAGAACACGGCGCCCATCCCAGGGTGTTGTGTGCGCACGAAGGGCGCCCGGCTTTCCCGCCGGGCGCCCTTCATCTTTTTCAGATCCGGCCAAGAATTGCAAACCTGATCAGCTTTGGCAGAAGCCTGGCCACTGTCTTGCGGTCCAGGTGCATCCTGGTTGTGGCCATGTAGTCTTCCGGCATCGCGATTGGCTGCCACCCTTGCCCGGCCACCAGAACTTGTGGCTTGGCGTCATCAGTGCCAAGCCAGATTAGGCTTTCTGTGGCAACGCTGCTGGCCTGCAGGCTGCAGGCTTCCCCATTCCTGTCATAGAATTCATACACTCTGAATCCGCGGCAGGTGGTGGTTTTCTTCATTAAAAGGATCCCCCAATCATTTCTTCAGTAAACACAATATCCACCTGGTCAAACGGCAGCTGATGTCCATCAAGGTAGTCTTTGGTGGTGACGTCACTCTCGTGCGCCATTACGCCCTGGATTGTCTTGATGTCATACCCCGCGTCCACGGCCAGCCTGTCAGCCAGTGATCTAACTTCGTGGAAGGTGGGCGGTGTGCGCCCTTCCTGAATTATGTCCCACCGTCTGGTGGCGTCTCTGGCTTCGGCGAACATTTCAGCCAAGCGCCATCGTGTCACTTGGTAGGGGTGGTCCTTCGCTGCACCCCGGCGCTTCTTTAGCGGGCGATGGGATATCACGTAGGGGCAACGGAAGTGCTTTATGGACAGCACCCTGGCTCGGGCTAGAAGCTGCTTCAGCAGCCTATGGTTTGCGACATCCCATTTTAACCTGGCGGCGCGTGCAGACCCTTTTTGCTGTGCTGATTTGCTTATCACCTTCTTCAGCAGGTCCCCCTCCAGATCCTCGTCGAGGCGTAATGCCAGGATGTCCGACTCACGCATGAACGTAGTCAAGCTAATCCCCATTGCAATTTGCAGGCCTTCCAGCCCCAGTTCGCCGGCCTGGTGATAGATGGCCCAGAAGTCCGCCCGGTCCATTCGCATTCTGGCCTTGGGCGCCTGTCCTGAGAGCATGAGTCGGGGCCGGTCATCGGCGGTGGTGAACGGATTATATTCCAGCTGCGGGCATAGGCCTTCGCCCATCAGCCAGTTGAAGAGGCGGCGGCATTCGGTGTGCCGTTGTTTCTGCTGGTGGAATGTCAGCCCTTCCCACCAGGTGACAATCATGGGCCTGGAGATCTTGCCCACGCCAACGCCGGAGAAGTACCTGGCAAAGGCCTTGAGGGCATTGCGCCTGTTCTTCCAGCTGGTCTTTTGTTTGAGGCTGGGGTCTAGTTTTTGCCGGTGCTCGATGAACAGTGGCACCAGTGCTTCCAGCGAGTCTTTTCGAATAGTTGCGCCGGTGGGCGGCGGGTCGAAGTTTAGAGCAGCTTCCACAAGGCTGTTGGCTTCCTCGGGGGTGTCTGCCCGAAAGGTTTTAAAGGTTCCATCGGGTCGGCGCCAGCGCCAGTGGCCTGGTCTTTTCCTGCAGTCCTGGAATAGGCGATCGTGCAGGACAATACCATCCACAAGCCTGGGCTTTTTAGGCCTGGGCATGGTTACGGTTCCCATCGTTGTGTGCGCTCGCAAACCATACACTAGGACCACATGTCCGCAACACTGGTTTTCTGTCCAGTGATCGGCGCGGGCGGACCCCAGGAGTTCAGCCAGGATTCTTCATCGACCCAGGGGGTGCCGTTTTCCGTTTCGCCTTCGACCCAGCCAGGTATCGTCCCGTCCAGTATCTTTTGGGCCAGCTCTCGCTTCGTCATGCGCGATCCGGCCTGGAAGTGCTTCTTCAGGAACTTGGAGCCAAGGATCAGCTGGCCTTTCATCTGGTGTGCCACGGTCATCCTGAAAACTGTTCCCGCTTCACAGTTCGCCTTCCGCCCAGCTGTCCATTGCGCTGGGCGGCTGTGGGGTGGTTTCCAGTGGTTCCATTGCCCGGCCCGCTTCATACAGGTCCCAGGCATCCCGGTCCCCTTGCGCTATGTACCAGGCCACCTTCCCATCCCGGGCCATCCTAGCGGTGCCGCCCCACCGGCACCCCTTGAACTTGAAGTCCGCGCTGGGTGTGAGAATTGGATAGCCGCCAGTGAACCTGGTGAAAGTTAGATCTGGCCGGTGCGCCTGCACCTTTTCCTTGAAGTTATTGAACGCTTCATCCACCTGCAGGACCCTGGTAGCGCGGACCTGCTGGCACGCGGTATTGCAGAACACCAATTGGTCTGCGGTCTGGACAACCAGGTCAAGGTCGTATTCATCTTCACAGATTCGGTGGCCGCACGAGTGGCATTCAAACCACCAGCCCGCCTTCAGCAGATCCAGCGGCGGCACATGGCCCTGGTCAGCAAAGCTGTCAAAGTGTGGCGCCCGCTTGCACTCCACTTCATCAAATTCCATGCCCAGGGCATTGGCCCCCTCACGCCTGGCGGCAAGCCCATGGTGATGGAAGATCACAACGCTGTGGCCTTCACCGTCTTCACTCGCCACCCAGGCCCTTTGCTTTTTGTCAGCCATCAGAACAACCCCGGTCTGGCCAGGCCGTCCAGGTACTGGTCCACCCGCTTTTCCAGGCCCTTGGAAGTATCCAGCCAGGTTTTGTCCCTGGTGCTGAAATACTGCCGCTGTGCCTGGCGCATGGCGGTGACCGCGCCTAGGAAGCTGGTGGATACTTCCTGGGAGTCCGGCTGGGGCTGCCCCATCCATTCCCTGACGCCTTCCTGTGCGGCGGCGATGATCTTGCACAGGTACACATAGTCAGGGTGCGGGCGCTTGGGCACATTATTCCACCAGTCATTGCCCCATATGGCTTCCAGTTCTGTGCGGTAGTCGGCCAGTTCTACTTCATTGGTGATATAGACTTCAGAACCCGTGCGCTGTCCCAGCTGATCAGAAATGGCATCCCAGTCATAGGTGCGGTCCTCTACCTGGCCAAACTTCTTGGCCACATAGCCCGCAGCGCAGCCTACAAAAAATTCAGCCACTGATCTTTCACCCATGGCGGGCCAGTAGCTTGACCAGGCCTTCCCGTAGCATTCCACGGTGACCTTGCCCTTGCCGGGGCCGTAGTCTTCCAGGAAGATGCAGACAGGATCTATGCCATGCGATTCCATTAACCCTGTCAGAACCAGCTTGGTGGCACTCGATGTATTAACTTGCATCAGCCTCCTCCTCTCCCTCGGGACAGACATATGAGAGCCAAAGCAGCTCGGACACGGCATTCCAGAAGGGTTTTGTGCAGCCCAGCCTGTGGTCTTCACCCCAGGTGATCCATCCTTCCTTGGTCCACTCCTGCAGGATCTTCGATTCCGCGGCGGTGATGGAGTCAGGATCCAGCTTTTGGTCATCCGACATCAGCGACTGATACAAGGTGGGCATCAGTCTCAGCTGGGTGATGGTGATCGAGGAAATGCCAAGGATATGCTTGGCTGCGGCTTTCATTTCTTTGGTGGGGGTTGCGCGTGGCATGTGTTTGCTCCAGTAGTCGGCTAGATGGTTTGTGTTGCGGTGGCCTGCCCCGATCGATATGTGGCTTTCAGCCAGGCGGGCATGACTATGAGGCGCGAGGAAGCGGCGAATAGGTCGCAGCCGTCTTTGTCGGCTGAATGCAGACGGAAAACCGCCGGCCCGTTTGGCTCGGCGTGTTGGCAAATGACGGATTCCCCGACGCCCAGGGTTTTTGGCACTAGGGACAGGTACCGTGCTTGTATGCCGAAGCCGTCGCAGATGATTCCGTCCGGTTCCGGTGCTTCTGGAATCACTCGGTCAATGTCAGGGTACTTTCCGTCTATCGTTTCAAAGCAAAATGCTTTGTTGTTGTCTGTTACCGCGACGCCCCGCCAGACATCTCCAGCTCTTGCAGTGAATGTAAATCGGACGCTTTTAGCCGCCCTGGGAATTGTGCCGTGAAGCTTCAGAATGATATTTCTGTCGGGCAGGCTGTCCTGATCTTCGGAGTACTTCCCGACGTAGAGCACATGGCCGTTTGTCCCTGCAATGCGGCCATCGGGCATGATGCAGATTCCGTTTAGGTAGTAGCGTATGTCGTTTGAGGCCTGGCAGGCCTGTGCTCCCCTTACAAATCTGGCGTCGATCTCTATATCATTCATGTTCTTCAGTTCCTCTAGGTCCGAATCCGCATGCGCGGCTTTCCGGCGCGGTCAGCGCGCGCCCACAGTTCCTGCAGTTAGGGTGTGTGGATTTCATTGGGGGAGGTGGTACATGCTTGGCGTGGTGCCGATACCGCAGACGCGGATCAGCTTTCCATCGACGATCAGGCGATACATCAGCTCCCTGGCGTGCTGGGGAGAGAGGCCGCTTTCCTGCGTGATCTGATCCTGCGTCAGTGACTCTCCCGCGCGCAGTCGCTCCAGGCGAAGGATAATGCTGCCCCCGCCGATGTAGGCGCCATCGTCAATCCGCTGCCGACCGATCGAGGCCGCCGCCTTTTGGAAAACTTCGGATTTCGTGTATCCGGTAAAAACGCGCCCTGGTTCACCCGGCCTGCCTGGCGCGCGCAGAATGTGCCAGCTTTCCGATACCTGCGTGTATTCGAGGTCGTTTGCCGTTGCCATTTTCATTCTTCCCCCCTAAACCGGTTGAAATGCATATTTGCATAGAATCACAGAATATGCAAATTTGCATTTTTTGGGGGAAGCGAAAGCCCTGCGCCAGGGTGTATGAGTTAGCGGTCAGCGCGATCGCGCAACCGATTTATTTCACTGCGCTTTGCAGTGATGCGGGCATTGTAGTCTTGAGACACGCTGGCCATCTCGGTCGCCAGACTTTGTTCCCAGGTGGCACCGGCAAGGTTGTTGTTCGCTTGCTCGCGTTTTTTCGCAATGGCATCAAGGCGCCTGTCACGCTCGTCTTCCAGGTCTTCGATGTCTTGGTCAAGGCGTGCAATTTTGCGCTCAATCTCACGCCTTTGCATGTCTTCGCGCACCCTTGAAAAATCCCCGCTGGGGCCGACCGAAATGCCAGAGCTCCGCACTTTAACGTCTACGGTTTCAGCGTCGGCGCCACATGGCCTGTCAGAAAACACCGGCTTGCCGTTAGCGTCCTCGCACTTGTATACCTGCGCGGTCGCCAGTAGCGGGCAGGAAAGTGCAAGAAGGCATACCGCCGTGACTTTATTTCGCAATACTGCAACACGGGTCAAGGTTTTGGCATTGAAGCTGTGTGTCGTATCCTGTCGAGCGATTGAAAAATGCATCATGTGAAGTCCGGCTTTGTTTAAGTAGTATCTATGGCCCTAAAAAAAAATAGTAAGTGCACCGCAGCCCAGCTTGAAATACTAATGAAAATTTTCAAGGCGTCAGAGCCAAAGCAGCAGCGCAGAATGATTGAGCGTGCGCAGCAACTCAGTCAAGATCAGCCAGGCAAGCCTGGGCGATCTTGATTCGGTCTTCCTTGGGGAGGCCCTGGACGAATTCTTCTATGAGCTGGGTGGCGGCATCCGCTGTCAGGTTTGCGAAGATAGATTTCGCTTGCTCATCGGTCCACTGCACCTGAGCATCCTTTAAGATGCCAGGTTGTGCCCGCTCGCCTGTGTACGCAGCGGCGATCGCCCCTTGGCCCATTCGCTTCCTGCTCCCGCCGGCCTTTATGAATGCCTGAACGAACTCCGCGCTGTAAATTTCACTGATCGAGAGGCCGAAAAACTCAGCGATGCCGCCCACGACATCCTGCCCCGGGTTTTTTGTTTTCCCGGAGCAAATGCGCTGAATGTTGCTTTGAAATACCTTCCCGTCGGTCGCCTCTTCCACGCCCCTTGGCGAAATTCCGCGCCACTCTAGCAAGGCCGGAATGGTTGTGGTCAGCGGCTTTCCCGGGATTGGTTTGAATCGACTCTTATACATATTCGCATTGTCATTCATCCCGGCCTCCAATGAAAAAGCGCATATGCCTTGCTACGTATGCAAATTTGCATTATTCTCTGCGGGCATGGCGACACTCAAAGACATGACAAACGCATTGTTGCAGTCCGGTATCGGCCAAACGGAGCTGGCCGGCCTGGCTGGCACTAGCCAGTCGACGATCAGCCGGATCAGCAGTGGCGATACACGCAACCCGGGCACGACCATCGGCCGGGAGATTGAGCGCCTGTATCTGGCGCGCGTCGTCGCAAAGCAGTCTGCGTAGGCGTCCATTTGCTCAAGCCTAGCGAACGCGGGCTGATGCCACACATAGAACCAGGGGGGATCATATGGACCAGCTGGACGTAGCAAACCACTCAACACTCCACGCACACCCGGACCTGTCTGCCGAGGAGATCGCAGCGCGCATCGGCGTGGGCTATGCGGTCCTGAACAACAAGGTCAACTGGGCGGCAGATCAGAACAAGCTGAGCCAGCGCGAAGCGATATCCCTGCAGCTGGTCACCAACACCCGAGACATTATCAGCGCGGAATGCCAGATTCTGGGCGGGCGCTATGTCCGGGACAGTGACCAGGAGGGGGGCGCCCGGAACATCGCTGAGGCGGTGCTGATCGCGGCGGCCGAGAACGGTGATGTAGCGCGCGTGATCCAGGACGCGCTTTCCGACGGTCGGCTGACAGCTCGAGAGCACGCGCGTATTCGTGGCGAGGTCGACGATGCCGTCGATGCGCTGAATCAGCTGCTGCGTGCCTTGCCCAGGATCGAGTCAGTTTAACCAGGGGTCTGCGCCTGGCCCCATCTCTGGGCGCATAGAAACAGTCAGGGGGAACCATGACAACCAATGTGAAAGTCGAGGCGCACTGTAGTGCGGACGTGGAAGTCCGGGTCAACGTGACCGGTCAGCCGCCGGCGTTCCTGCAGGACGGCGAAGAGCGTGAATTCCACGTGCACGGAAACACCATGGTGCGTGTGCAGGAGCTGCCGGCGGACAAGAGCCGGCAGGAGAAGGACGCAAGGGCGGCCACCGGTAGTCGGGTTGATTCCACCGGCACCGATGATGACGGGTCGAAGGGCGCCGGCCCCAATGATGCCGAACAGCAGGACTCCGACCAGGGAGGCGCCGAGAAAGACGAACAGCAGGGCTCCGGCGGTTAGCCCAAGGGGATCCACAGCAAGGCCGCCGCGAGCGGCCTTTTTCAGAACTTTGGCTTAGGGGGTGTCATGGATAAGTACGGCAAATCATTGGCGGCGGAGGTGTTCCCGGGGGTGCGCGTGCCGAATTTTCCGCCGGCGAGGCCCAGAACGCGCCAGGCAGCCATTAGTGCGGCAGTCGAGGCGATCAGCGCAATGGGGCGGGGTGCAGCCAACCCGATACGCGAAGCCGGATTGGCCAAAACGAGCATGACGCTTGGCTGGCTGATACGCGACAGCAAAGAGCGGACCAGGCGTCTGCGCCAGCTTGATGAACGGCTGTCGGGGGTGGGGCTTTGAATAAATTCGCCATCGTGCCCCATGAGGCGATCGCAGACCCTGAGCTGACGCCATCGGAGTTCAAAGTGCTGGTGGCGCTGTATTCGTTTCGGGACAAGAATTGCGACACGGTGTGGCCGAAGCTGGCCACGCTTGCGCATCGGGCGGGCTATCGAGACGCCACGCAGGTCTCCAAAATTACGAGCCGCCTGGAGTCCAAAGGGTGGCTCAGCAAGGCCGAGAAAAAGTCTTTTCACGGGCCGAAAAAGTACCGACTCACCATTCCCGATCGGCTGTTGTTGCCGGAGGACGCGGCCGCCCAAGATGGCGAGTATTCCCAACTTGGAAAAACTGCCCAAGTTGGAAGCTCTGACACTGGCGAATCTCTCCAACTTGGAAAAACTGCCCAAGTTGGAAAAACAACACCGCCCAACTTGGAAAAACTACCCAACTTCCAACTTGGAAAAACTGCCCAAGACGATCCAGAACATACCAGTACTGATCATACCAATGATCATACCAGTTCCGATGCTATCGCATCGGCCGCTCGCGCGGCCAATCCTGTGGATAACTCTATGCGCTCGCTCGGCGAGCTCTATCAGCATGAGTCGGCGGCGCAATACATTTTCGACCGTGGCGTGACCTGGTTGACCGGCTACGCGATCCCGGAGGATCAGGCGCGCGCGTTCCTCGGGATGTGCAAGGAGCAGTCCGGCATCAACCGGCTCCTGGACGCCCTGGTCGTGTCAATCCTCGCCGCTCCGGTGCAGCCGAAGCCTTACCTGATGCAGGTGTTGGCCAACCAGCCCAGGGCGCTGGACTTGTACTGGGAGCCAGACGAGGCGCAGGTGACTGACCTGCAGGCGATGGGGGTGCCGCTCCCGCTGATCAAGAAGGCGCGGGAGGTGTTTGTGATCTGGTTCCGGTCAATGGAGATTCAGCACAGCGACTGGCCGCGGTTGTTCCGCGACTGGGTGCTGCGTGACTGGGAGTCCGCGGATTGTGATCAGGCCAGGTACCGCCATCGCCTCGCGCGATCCGCGGGCCTGCAGTCCACGGAGACTTTCGGAGAGCCAGCATGACCGTCGCGCAACTGGGCACCCAGGACCCGACCACCGTGCGCCTCAGGGTGCGGCGCTACCTGTACCACCACGAAGACCTCGCCCGGGCCAGTGCATCCGCATGCGCGCGTCGGATGGGCATGAACCCGGTGACTATGGCCCGCCGGTTGAGGGGTGCAGGCACCAGCTGGGCGGGGGAAAAGCGCCGGGAGCAGTGCCGGCGCCTTAGTCTCCTGGTGAAGAAGTCCGGCCGGGTGAACATTCGTAAGGCGGCGCGATTCTGCGGCTACGAAACGAGCGAGGCGTTCCTGGTGTTTTTCAAGCAGCACCAGGGGCGGACATACACGCAGTGGCGCCTGGCGCGCCAGCGGGAGGCGATCGAATGGTGATGTTTTTACTGTGGATTTTGGGCGCCAGTGCAGTGCTGGTGCTGGTCGAACTGCTGCGCGCCAAGGAGGGCATGCATATCGCCGGGAAAAAGTTGGTGCTGCTTGCGGTGGTGTGGCCGGCGGGCCTGCCAGTTCTGGCGGTGGTTTATTGGCTTCCGCCGGCACCGGAGGGCCACAGCGGCCTGGAGCAGGGATGGCATCCCGATGACCGGTAGGCGGGCTGACAAATTTCATTGTTCTACGTGAATCACGGGGAGTGAGCTATGAGCTATTCGGAGATCAGACGTTTCGCCACGAACGAGGCACCGCGGCCGAATACGGATGCGCTGAGAGCGGAAATCGCGCGCCAGACGCAGGAGTTTCTGGATCGCGGCGGCGAGATCAAAGTGCTTTCGTCGTGCGACGGCGCGAAGCCGGTCTATCCGTTCAACTCTCAGCCGGTCGTTGACCCGCATACGGGCAAGGTTGTGTCCAGGGCTGCGCGGGAACTTGTGGACGGCCGCTGGATAGTGAGGATCCCGGCAATCATGCGTATGGCGGGCGTGCACGAAACCACGGCGCGTCGCTGGACCGCCGCCAAGGACTTCCCGGCGCGTATCAAGGGGCTAAAGCCCCAAGCCTGGCCGGAAGATCAGGTAGCCGCATGGCTGGAGCTGAACCCGAATGGGCCGTCCGGTGAGTGAGCTGCGCGAATGCCCCTTCTGCGGAGGTGGGGCCTCGTCTGGTCAGCGCCACTTCATGCACGGCGACCTGCGCTACGTGCAGACTGGATGTGAGGATTGCGGGGCGCTTGGTCCGCGCGTGGAGATTTCGCCGAGCCTTGCAGGTCAGCCCCGTGGTGTTCGCCTGGCGACCCCCGCGGCCGATGCGGCTTGGAATGTGCGCAACGGGGGTGGAGATCTTCGCCGGGAGCTGGCCCGCGTGGAGGCCGGCGTGAATGACATCCTGAACTGGCTCAAGGGTCCGCGTGGTGAGTAAGTTGACCGCGGCATCGCGTGATCAGACGTGTGCGTTCGGGATCCATCCGTGGTGTGAGGGCGGCACGGAAACTACGGTGCCGTGCCATTTGCCCAGTGAGGACAAGGGCACGTCTATCAAGTCTCCGGACTGGTGGGTGGTAGACGGTTGCGCCACCTGTCACGCGATCGTCGACGGCCGGATGACCGTGGACTTGTCGGAGGCGGAATTGTTGCGTTGCCAGATGCGCGGTATCTACCGCACCTGGCGGCGCAGAATTCGTGATCAGAAACTGATAACCGTGCCCAGCGGGTGCGAGTAGGGGGATCCATGCAAGGACGGATGTTGGCACTGGGGGTGATCTTGATGTTGGGCCCTAAATATTTCGTGCCGCCGCACTACGGGAAGCTGGCATTCGCCCTGGCGATGATCGGACTTGGCGCTGTGGTGTGCAGCATGTTCGTGGAGGCCCGAAAGCAGTGAATCAACATTTCGTGATAGCCCTGGGGGTGGCGATCGTCCTGCCTACCTTCGCCGACCAATTGATTCAATACCCGCACCCCGTGTGGAAGTCGCTGGTGGATATCAGTTTGTCGATGCTGGGCTTGGGTATTTATCTGGGCGGATTACTGAAGGGAGGTGGTCGCTGATATGGCCAGAGAGGATGTGTTACGCGCCCATGAGCTGGGCGTGCTCAGGACCGGCGAGTGTGTGCGGCTGAGGTTGGGCACGGGCGCGGTGAAAATGGCAGATGCGTGGGAGGATGGAGGCAAGGCGGCGGGGGTGGTCTTTGCGCTGTGTGACGGGCCTGGCGAGTCTGATGCGCCCTGCGCGGCTCCGAGGCCTGTGGATGGCGCTGTTTTCGCGGAGATCGTAACGGACAGCGCAGAGGCGCTGGATGTGTTGATCAGCAAGCTCGAAGCTGCGCGCGCGCACCTGACGTCGGGCCCCGGGGCAGGTACCGCACTGACCCTGGTTGCCAGGGAGCGCCAACGCCAGGTCCTGGAAGAGGGCTGGAGCCCTGCGTGGGATGATGGCTATGTCCGCGGGGAGCTCCCAAAGGCTGCGGCGTGTTACGCCGTGAACGTTATTAATCCAGCAGGAGGTGAGTCTTCTGCCCCATCCGATTGGCCGTTTATGTACCACTGGTGGAAGCCCACCACGCCGCTTCGTGATCTGACGAAAGCTGGCGCGTTGATACTGGCTGAAATCGAAAGGCTGATGCGTAAGGGGAAGGACCTTTGAATCCCCTGGACCACCAGATCGGGGGTGATCACTACAAGCACTGTGCGATCGAGCCAGTGCAGTACTGGCAGGCCAACATGCTACAGGGTTGCGAAAGCATGGTTGTCAAGTACGTCACCCGCTGGCGAGACAAGGGCGGCGTCGAAGACCTGCACAAGGCCAGGCATTTCATCCGATTCATTCAGGCTGATTCGCTGTACCAGCGAATGCTGCGGAAGTTGTGTGGGGCGTGCGTGCACGGTGCCTGGTGGCACAACCGGATTACATCCCTGGAGTACACCAGGGCCAACAAGCTCGATCGGGAGGAGGCTGGTGTCGTCCGGCATATCACCAACTGGAACCATACCGGCAGTCCCGCGGACCTGAGGGCGGCGGAAAAGTGGATGGAAGAGTTGATCGATAAGGCGAGCGGGGAGGGCTGACAGACTGTGAGTCTGCCTGATGATCTACCGTTGCCCTTTCCGCCGGACAGCCAGCAGGTCGCCCTCATGCAGGCGATCGTCAAAGGCGGCAACCACGCGATCGCATCCGAGGGGACCGATCGCTACGACCTGTTCGAGAAGCTCGTCGAGGGCGGCTACATGGCCCGCGTGCATTGCCCCGGGGCTCTCGGCGTCCATCAATTTAGCGTGACCCTGCAGGGTCTCGAGGTGATCCAATGACTCAGAACAACAACGCCCTGGTCGCAGGTCAGATAACGCACGTCCCGCTGTCCACCCTGACGCCCGACCCTGACCAGCCGCGCAAAAACTTCGACAAGAAATCCTTGAAGCAGCTCGCGCAGAGCATCGTCGATCGCGGGGTCCTGGTGCCCATCATCGTGCGCGAGAGCAGCAACGGGGAGCTCGTCATCTACGACGGCGAGCGTCGCTACCGTGCGGCGCAGATTGCCGAGCAGGACGAGGTGCCGGTTCTGCTCATGGACGGCGATATCAGTGAGGAGGATATCCGGGTAGACCAGCTCGCCGTGAACAATATCCGCGAGAAGCTCTCGAAAATGGAGGTGGCGCGCATGCTGGCGTCGCTGCGGCGCGAAAAGTTCGCCTCGGTGAACGATCTGTCGGCGCACCTGGCGCGCGCAGGCCTGCCGCCCATGAAGCCGAAGGAAATCGAGCAAGCGATACAGCTGTGCGATTTACCCAAGGCCGTGCAGAACCTTATCGACGCTGATCAGCTCGAGCCCGCCGCGGCGTCCAAGCTGCGTGCGCTCAAGAAGTACCCCGCCGCCATGAAGGCAGCTATCAGCGAGCTCAAGGAGGACATCGACTGGCGGGGCAAAGCCACCGTGCATGAGGCGCGAGTTTCTGCGGTCAAGGGTCTGTACGAGGCTGGCGGCGTGAGCCTTACGAAAACGCACAGCTGGTACGGCGACAAGGCAGTCCACTTCAACTACAAAACTGCGTGTAAGGGCTGCGAGCACCTCGTCACCGTAGGTGGTGAAGCCGTTTGCATGAGCCCGAAGGACTTCCAGGAGAAGAATGGGGAGGCAAAGGCGGCTGGGCTACTGCCTGGCGGCGAGAAGCCAAAGCAGGCGAAGGCGCCGAACTCCGGTGCGCCCTCTGAGAAAGAGGTCGAGCAGAAAGGAGAACAGCGCCAGCAGTCGCTGCGCGAGAAGTGTCGCGACTACCTGCACGACTACCTGGTGAGTCGGATTATCGAGAAGATGCAGGGCGATATCGATATCACCGACGAGCTGCTCGCCTGGCACGCTATGGAAAGGCCAGGGCCCGCCGGGTGGTGGCGCAAGCCCGCGATCTCCATGGACTACAAATCGAGTAAGCAGGCCGGAATCGGCAGTATCGAGGACCTGCTTGCCGCAAAATCGACCGACTTCCCGAAGCTCTGCGCGGCAATCGAGGTCGCACACTCCCTGCCGTGGCGCGAGACGCAAGTAATCTGCCGCGAGCTTTGGGGCCGCAACATCGAAGCGGTCTGGACGATCGAGGCGCCCTTCCTCGAACTGTTTCGCAAGGCTGAGCTTTTGCACCTCGTCGAGCTGCACCAGCTCGAGCAGCCCGAGGGGAAGCCCTGGGACAAGCTAAAGGTGCCCGACCTTCGTGCGGCGATTCTGGCCTGTGGCATAGACCGCCCGGCGATCCTGCAGGAGATCTACGACGACGTCGAGGCGCCGTATATCCCATGGGGCGAGCGCGATCTGGACGATGAAGATGACGATGAGGGACAGGAGTAATGTGGAAATACACTGCAACGATAGCTTATGGCGCCGCGCTGGCGAACATCATTGTCGGCTATGCCCTGCGTGATCAAGTACTGATGAACATTGGCCGCGGCCTTTTGTGGCTGTTCATTGCCGTCGGCTGGGCTGCCTTGCTGTCCAGTGCGTCATTGGTGTTCGAAAAAACCATGCTGTGGTTGGTGCGAGTCAATCGGACCCTGCTGGCTGCTCTGGTGGTGGCATGCTGGGCTATGGCCTGGTGGTTTACCAGCATCATGTTGATGCTCACTTGGTTTCTGCTGACCGGCAAGCGAGAGATGCAAAGGGCGGCCGCCCAGGCTGATCCCGAGACGCCGGCCTTGTCACCGGATGAGGCTGAAGAAGCAATCCTGAACGGCGGAGGTGACTGCAGCCCAGATGCTATGCGGCTTTGCGCCACCGGCCTGCGCGCGGAGGTTCAGGCCAACGGTATGGGCACCTGGCTTAACGGTGCGCATCTGGAGAGCGTGGCCCTGATGTTGGAGTCTGGCGCTGCGCACATCGAGGACCTGAAAAGGCTCCACGAACTCAGGAGTCGGTTAGTGACCGCGCCAGAGCGCGGCCCTGGCGACACGCGATCTAGCGGCGAGGAGGTCCGCACTCGTGCCACCTGATAGCCAGGCGCCCATCGGCATCCGTCATACCTACGTGGTGTACCACGGCTTGAATCCGCCGCGGGTGGGTATTCGCACCCCGATACTCGGTGGTCAGATCGAAGTGGTGGCCGGGGGTGATCTGTCTGCGCGCCTCGATCGCGCTGAGGCAGATATGGAAAAGGCCAGGGAGCTGCTGAACCTCGCGCTAGGTGTGGCGCCTAGTGAGCTCGAGGAAGAAATCCGGGACTTCCTGGAAACGCAAGGGGAGTAGGCAAATGGCCGAGTACACGGAAGGAATCATGGGGGATGGCGCGGTAGTGCTACGCGAAGGACAGCCGGTGCCTGTTCAGGAGGTGGTGAGATTGCTCAATGGCCCGCCGAAGCCAGTAGTGAAGACCCTGAACGGCAACACCGTGACGATGGCCTTCAAGACTCCAGCTGAGGCCTGCAGGGCTTATGACCACTGGGGGTGGAAATGACCGACAACCCGAGGGGGAAGGATGGTCTCGCCAGGATCATGGCGCGGATCAAGATGGCTGACCAGTTTGCGGTGCCGTACCTTGTTGTGCAGGGCGGCCGTAAATTGAAAGTCACGCATCCAGACGGAACGGTTACTGATGAATAGTGGTGCGTTGATCAGTGACTGCGGCTTCTATCGCTACTGGCTGACGCGGCCTGGTCGATCGCTAATCGCTGAGCGCGGCCCTGTTCTGTTCATCATGCTGAACCCTTCCACCGCTGACGCTGAACTGGATGACCCTACCATCCGCCGCTGCCGTGGCTTTGCGGAAAGCTGGGGCTGTGCGGGCCTGACGGTGGCGAACCTCTACGCATACCGGGCAACGGATCCGGCGGCGCTGCGGCTGTGTGCGGATCCGGTGGGGCCTGACAATGACGCGCACCTGGTGCGTCTGCTGCGTGAACACGGTGAAGCGGTTTGTGCCTGGGGGAACAGCGCGGCGCCTGATCGCGTGCGCGAATTCATGCAGCTTGCGGAGGATACGGATGCCAGGCTGTGGTGCCTGGGTGTCACCAAGTCTGGCGCGCCACGTCATCCGCTGTACATCAAAGCGGACCAGCCGCTGGTGAAGTTTGGTGACTGAACGGCAAGGGGGTGGAAGCGGTGAGTGATCAGCCGAGGGGAAAGGATGGTTTTGCCAGGGTGCGGGCCAGGATCAAACAGGAATACAAGATCTGGCGCAGGGCGGTGCAGCCCTTCATTGACCGCTGGAAGCGGGCGCCCTGGTCCGGCCATGCATTCACCAACATCTGGACGGAAGGGGCAAGGGTGGCGCGGGCGGCGTATTTCAATGGCCACCTGATCACCTATTCGCTGGTGCTGAACCTGGTGCTGGCATTGTTGCTGTGGTGGCGGTGGTGAGAAGAAAAGCGCTGCCTATCGCGGTCAGTGAAGCAATGCGGGAACAGGCTGCGCGCCCGGCCCCGCGGAACACGCGCCAGGGGGCGCTATCGATCATGCATAAATCATTCGGCATTGGCCTGGTGCTAATCGTCCTGGCGGTGATGATGATGCTGCTGGGTGGTTGCAAAACCGAGGCCGGCAGTAGTCGTGACGTGGTCTGCTCGGATCCCGAGCCGGTCACAGAGTTGTGGAATGCGTATCGCTGCAGTTTCAGCGGCGAACCCTACACCACGAAAACCGAGGCGGAGGATGGCATACCGTTGCTGATCATCGCGCCGAACCCACTGCCACGGGACAATTCCCTAAAGCTGAGGCTGGCGCTACACGGAACCGGGGGCGTCCCGAAAGCGTGCACAGAGCCGAACCAGGACCCGCAGGCGGGATACATCACCATTGCCAACTGCAGCACGCAGGACGGCGATGATGCCACCTGGTGGGGCCCGAACCAGGGAAAGAACCATGCGGGCTATCGCCTGGCGGTGTCGCTGAACAAGGCCGTGGAGCTGATGAAGCCGTCCATAGACTTCGGCGCGGGGGTGGAGTGCGTGGGCGCGTCTATGGGCGGAACCGGATGCATCCTGCAGGCGATGCTGATGCCCGACGGGTTCTGGCGAAACTGGCTATCAGTGGTGGACGCCACGGTGCCGCATACCAACTTTGCCGGCAAGCAGGGGCGCTATTGGCGCGACCCCGCGGTGCAGCGCGCTTGGCAGGGCTACGATATCAGTGCAGCCGATCTGGAAGAGCAGATGCGCAAGGGCCGGCTGTCGCACGTTTATTTCAAGCTCCAGGGGCACACGAACGACAACTTGGGTGTGTTTGACCTAGACTTCCTCCGCTACTGCGACAAGTACAAGGTCGCGTGCTTTGCGATGTGGGGGCTGGGTTGGCACGTTCAGGGGGGTGAGCCTGGCGTAAACCTCCCATGGCGCGACCGGTACGCGGGACCGGACGCGCAGGTCCGACGCTTGGGGGTGCTGCCGGTGTTCACTGGCTCGACTGCGAATCACCTGCAGGACGCCGACGGCAAGGGCTATCCGAGAGGCCACTACAACCTCGGGCTGAGCTGGAACAGCAAGGGAGTCCGGGACACGGAAGGCGGGCTAACTTTGCCGCTGCGATATCTGAGGCACACAGATATCGGCGGCGGAATTCCGGACCAGCCGGAGGTGGCTACCTTTGACCTGACGATTCGCAACCCGGCCAACTTCAAGCTTAAGAGGGGGGATCGCGTTTCTTGGTCGATAGGGTCTGCATCCGGCACGGTCGAGGTCTCACGCACCGGCGAGGTCACCATACCGGCTCTGACTCTGGCCAGCGCTACTCAGTACACGCCCTTGCAGATCACCCGGCCCACCCCGGTGCTCGCGGGAATCACCTACACGCGTCAGCCGCGGCACGGCACGCGAATTACTGTTGACCCGGAAACTCCCTACAGCAAGTCCATCGATGACGCCAGCAACTGGCAACGGGTCAATGACGTGGGCCGCATGTGGCGCCAGACCGAAGCGGACGTGGTGTTTGATGACCTGGCCGGCGGCATCACGGTAATCCACGACTGCACGGGATCCGATGTCATATGCACCGCGCAGGAGGCTCGCATCAGCCCCGACGGCAAAAGGGTGGTCTACGCCGTCAGCACCGCTCCGCCTGGCGCCACACGCTGGCCGATCAAGGCGGCAAATGGGCCGATGACGGATCTGTGGGAGTTTGACACCGTGACCGCTGAGCTGTGGATTTATGAGCTGGACAGCGGGCAGCGATACAGGATCAGCAGCGGCCACCGGGACCGCACGCCCGACTGGTGCGGCAACGACTGCATTGTATTTGCGAGCGATCGAGCGGGGACCTATGCCCCGCGCAGTACGCCCGGAAGGCATCCTGACGGCAGCTACTGGTTCCCGCGCAATTTCTACCCTTCGAAAGCGCTGCACATCCACCGCGCGCGTCTGGTCGGCCGTCAGCTCGCCGACATCACCGATATCACGCCGGGGGAGTGGATGGCGCTCAGCCCTGAGGTGTTGTCCAGCGGCGAAGTGCTCTTTTCCGCGTGGGAGGGGGATGGTCCTGGCGAATACGGATCCACGCCGCAGAACGTGTGGTGGCTAAAAAGCGTAGGCCTCGGCGGGGGTGAGGTGATCACCATTCTGGGCGCTCATGGGTCCGGCAACATCATCACCACTGCGCTGCTCAAAGACTGGGTGGACCCTGCGCGAAAGGGCGAGGGCAGTACTCAGTTTCGCGCGCTACGCGCCACGGGCGAGATCCACGCGGGAAAGATTGCGGTCACCAACTACTACGCCAAGAACAGCACTGGGGCCATGGGATTGATCTTTGGCCTGGATTTTCGCGGGGGTGTAGTGGAAGGAGCGCTGCGCGCGAGCCAAGTGGGTGGCATGGAGTCGAATTCCGATGTGCCTGGGTCGGCGCACTATGTAGAGAAGAGCCTGGAGGCATTGACGCCGTACGCCAACGATCAGGACTTGGGCTGGCCGAGGATGCACCGCGACGGCCGCGCTGCCGGCAGGGCTGGCTATCCCGCTCCGCTGCCTGGTGGCGGTGCTGATTGGATGTATACCCATGGACGTGGATACGGCTGCTTTGAAGCGGTACCGCCAGGCAGGGCGACCTATGCGGCGCTCGGGGGTGAGCCGCCGTGCCAGAAGCAGATCAGGCGCGCAAAGGTGGAGGTGGTTACCAACCCGTTTGATCCCAGCCAGAGCGAGGTCATGGCTTGCGGCGATCTGCAGTGGCACTGCTGGGACGCCCAGCCGGTTGCGAGGTATCAAGACCTGTACGGCGTACCGACGCCACAGGTTGAGAAAGTCCAGCCGCCCGGTGGTGAGTGTGCGCTGCGCGTGGTGGACGCGCGGTCGGGTGAGCTCTATCCGATACCGGGTAAGGGCGATGAGCAAAACCGCGTTGCGTTCCAGGGGCATGCGCATCCCGACTACCCGGCGATAGTCCGATATTTCGGTGTCGAGTACTTCGACCACTGGACCAGGACGCCGGACCGGGAGGGGCTGATGAAAACATACCCACCGCTAAAAGCTCCGCTGCTCGCCGATGGGTCTGTGTCCTTACCCGTAGAGTGTGGGCGACCATTTCGGCATTTTGGCTATGACGAAGCCGGCGACAAGGTTGCCCATGGCCTGACCCCCTTGGTGTGCAACGAAGGGGAGTGTACCTGTCATGGCTGTCACGATGCGCATAGCGACGAGCGATTGGAACAGCTGGGATGGAAGACCGCTGAAGAGCGGTTCCGCGGAACGTTGGCGGGGGAGGCCGAGTAAATGAAGGTGCTTATACTGGCTCTGCTGGTATTCGTAAGCTTGCAAGTATCACGCTCCCACGAATTGCTACACGAGCACCTGCACACAATCGAGACTGCTGTAATTCAGGAGCTGGAGGCGTGCGGGGTGGGCGCCGTCTCGCCCGCCGCCAACGGAGAGGAGGAGTACAAAAAGCATGGACTATGAGTATGTACGTGAGCATTACCGAGTGCCAGCCTGCTATGGACGCCGGGTTACGGCCAACGGGCGAGCCGGGGTCATTGCCCGAGATGAAGGGCATTACATCGGCGTCAGTTTTGACGATGACAAGCCTGGCATCATTTCACCATGCCACCCCACGTGGAAAGTCACGTATGGCGATATGGGGCCAGTTCGCCGCATGAGCCGAAGCCAGGAGCGTTACCAGCGGTTTATCGAGTATGGGGACGGGTTCGATAGCTTTATAGATTTTTGCAGGTGGGACGCAGAGCAGAAAGGCGGAGCTTTTGAGTTTCCTCTCTTTGGAGAGGAGGAGTAGAGGGTGAAGGAACGACCAATCCTATTCGGCGCCCCGATGGTCAGGGCGATTCTCGCTGGCCAGAAAACGCAGACGCGGCGGGTGGTCAAGGCGCCACCACACCTACATGCGGAGCGCTGTCAGCACTTCGAGGGGGCAACCTGGGACTGGCTGCGCTATGACGGGTTGCGCCTCGCGTCATTCAATTGCCCCTACGGCAAGCCAGGCGACAGGCTGTGGGTGCGGGAAACATGGAAGGAGGCGCATCCCATGGCATTCCAAGCCGACCGGAAGGGCCTACGCCTGCTACACGCTGGGATACCCGGCCCTCCTCCAGTTCATTACTTGGTCGCGTACAGGGCAGACGGTGAATTGCTACCGATCTGGAGCAACACTGGAGGTCATCCATACCGCCAACTGACGCCCAAGGATGACGTCGACAGAAAGCTTTACCCCAAAGGCAGAGAGACAGGATGGCTCTCACCTATCTACATGCCACGCCGCGCCTCCCGCATCACGCTTGAGATAACCGAAATACGCATAGAGCGTTTGCAGGATATTAGCGAAGAGGATGCGGAGGCGGAGGGTATCGAGGGTATCGACCACCCCACCGGCGGCGGCGATTATCAGGACTGCTGGCGCGACTATACCGCCGATGGCGATGCAGACGGGTGGCCCTGGTTCGAGGGCGACCGGATAGCGTCGTACAAGTCTCTATGGCAATCCATCAACGGCCAAGGCTCGTGGGATGCAAACCCGTGGGTGTGGGTTGTTGAGTTTCGTCGCCTCGGGGAGGGGTAACGGAAGCTGATGCGGTGGGATGCGTAAACGGACTGGCTGAACAGATACAGAGGGGTCGAGATTGATGACAACCGAGGAGATCATAAAGCGATTGCGTGACGCCTGCGTCGGCCACCCTCATGCCCGCATTCAGTGGCCGCATAGGCTTCTGCACGACGCTGCAGACCGGCTGGAGGAGCTTAGCGGGGCGGCTCCCAGTAAAGATCGCAAGCCGTTGCCTTGCCCGTTCTGCGGATGCACGGAGCTTTTTGACGGAACGTGGTGCCTTGATGACGGCGAGCACGATGCATACGAGTGCTCGCGGTGCTTCGCTGGGGCGCCGGTAGATGCCTGGAACAGGCGGGAGGCGTAGGCCGTGGGAGCATCTGCCGTCAAGGTGCGTTTCGAGACGCCCGACGATTTCGATCTTGTGGGTGCTGCGTGAAAAGGCGGCCCGGCAAGCTGCCGAAGTACCAGGAAAACCGCCGCACGCGACGGACCAACAGGTCAGAGCTGGAGGATGAGCTGGCTCGCCAACTGAGCGCGGCTGACATCGGCTTCATGGTGCAGTACCGTTTTGCCGCAGAACACGTAGGCAAGGGTGATGGCGTCCGATTTCGCCTGCAGCAGGCTGGCTTGTCAGATTGGCGCTTCGATTTCGCCTGGCCTGATGTTGGTCTGGCGGTAGAGGTTGAGGGTGGGGCCATGGTGAGCGGCGGCCACAATCGCGGCCTGGGGTTTACCAAGGACCTGAAAAAGTATCACCACGCTGCGAGGCTGGGCTGGTTTGTATACCGGTGTGATGCGCACCTGATCCACGCGGGCCTGGCAGTGATGTTTGTGCGTTCCTACTTGGATCGGCAGGCTCTGGAGTTGCAGGACCTGGATGACCTGCAGGTCTCGTGGTCTCAGCGGGCGCAGGTCCTGAGTGGAGGGGCTGACCAGGCGGAAATGCGAGGCGCCGACCCTGGGGTCGTTGCGTTATACGAGCACGGCGCGCAGTGCGTGCGCCGTTGCAGAGATGAACTGTTGCGGCTGATCAAGGTACGGCGGGGGCGCTATTATGGGGGCAGAAGGGGATGAGGCGGTGCGGATTGGCAGGGCGGCCCTGCTTGCGGCATTCGGCCACGTGGACAAGCGTGGCGGGGGTGTCGGAGCATTCACTGGCAGTCGCCACTTGCGCACCGATGGGCAGGGGGCCTTACCGGCGCGACGCCTGCCAGTAGACCGCGGCGATGGCAAGAAGGTTCCGTCGCGCACTGCCGCGACGCGCGTGTCCGTCGTGGAAACCCGCAATAGCGGGCGATCGCGGCCGCTGCTCGCGGACAGCCAGCAGCTGACGGCTTTCGTCCATCGGTGCATTTCCGAACTGACGGAGATGGAACAGCTGTGGGTGCACTTTTGTTATCGGGACCGCTGCCACAAGCGGAGCGAGTGTTGGGCGAGCTTCCTGCATCGATACGCCAGGCAGTATGAGGCGCTGTATTGCGCCGGGGTGAGGGCGGAGACTCGCGCGGTAATCCGGGAAATGGTCGCATGGCGCATGGGGCAGATGGGTGGAGAGATTCCGTGGGACGCCAAGTTCAGCTCGAGCAACCGTACGATCACGCGACAAATGTGGAGCAATACCTATCGTCAACACTGGGCCAAAGTTTGCGACGATCTCGACAGGGTGGATCGCATGGCGCTTTTCAAAATCGGCTATAAGGTGGGCCTTCAATAAAGCGCTTGCCTTACGTGTACAAAATGTATATCGTTAGCGTGTATTTTGGCATTCTGGCCAAAACTAAAATCAAGCATAGATTACGCCAAGGAGCCGGGAAATGCCCTGATTATTCCAGCCCGTAGAGCGCAAACAAAAACCCGCCAAATGGCGGGTTTTTGTTTGCGTTCAAGGAATCTTCCACCCAGGCAGGTTCCCATTTTCGCGCCATAGGGCGCAGCCTTTCATCAAACCATAAATGCGTGGGCCGCGACCCAGGGTATAGACGTGCGCGAAATTGTGACATCGCTACTCGAGAAAGAAATACACAAGCACCCGAACTTCACGATTCTGGCTTTCTGCACGCTGATGGTCGGGTTGGGCGTCTTCGTCAATCCATTTGTCTTGGCGACGGATTTCGAGACGTTCCGGGAGAGTAGCAAGGAGGCGATGCGCCAGGTGCATATGCGCCTGGAATCGCTGGAAGGCGCGGTGTGCGAAAACCAGCACACGATACAGAAGACGGCGCTGGAAGAAGCGATCCGTCAAACGGATTCTGAGGTTTTCAACCTGGAGCGGGTGGCGCAGGAGGGTAGCGCCACAGACAGGGACTTGAAACGCCTCGGGAGGCTGAGAACGAGCCAGCGGTCGCTGGAGCGGGAACTGGAAGACCTGCTGCGCGATGAAGACTGTGGCAACTGAATTGCAAGGGGAATAATCATGGCGTCATTCGTCAAGCTCAATGGATTCGTGGAGCACAAGAACCACGGCGTGCACAACCTGGGCTCCGACCAGCTGAAGCTGGCGCTGTCCAACACCGCGCCCAGCGCGGAGTCCACCGATCCGTCCATCGATACCGACGACTGTGTTCTCGCCAGCGTTACCCAGGTGTCGTACACCAATCTCGATGGTGGTACGTCGAGCCTGAACGTTACCACCACGTCCAGCGGTCAGAGCGGAGGCGTGTACAAGCTGGTGCTGGAAGATAAGACCGGCGTGAATCAACTGAAGGCTAGCGGCGGCAGTCTCGGCCCTTTCCGCTACGTGTATTTGGTCAACGACACGCCCTCCAGTCCCGCGGACCCGTTGGTGGGATACTGGGACAAGGGGGAAAGCATTACCTTGGCGGATGGCGAAGGCATGGACGTTGACTTCAGTGAAGTGAACGGCGTGCTGCAGGATTCCTGAGCGCCCAACCCATGAGAAAGACGCGAGTGCTAGCGTAGGATGTCGGATTTCGAAAACAACACGGGCAGCAGGTCTGCCACCACCGGCACAGGACCGCTGACCTTGACGACTGCGCTGAAGTATCACCGGGGAATACCCGACGTGTTGGGCGAGGGTGATTCGCGCACGTTCTTCGCTATCGATGCCTCCGGCACCGATTACATGCTTTTTGAGGGCACATACACCGCATCGGGCACCAGCCTGTCTGTGGACACAGTTATCAACTCCAGCAACTCCGACAATGCAGTGAACTGGTCTGGAGGCAATATAGAAATCCGGCTGGTTGCTGACGCGGACTCGCTGAAAGACATGTCAAATATGGTGGAGGGTACAAACGCCAAAATCCTCACCCCCGCCGAGCGCACCAAACTAGGGTACATTACGGTCACGGCGGCCGAAAATATTAACGACATGGCTGACGACATTGCGGCGTTGCAGGACGTTGATATTGGGGACATGACCGCCGCGTCTGCCCTTACCGGCGCAGAGTTTGTTCCGGTTGAGCAGGGCGGTAACGGAAGAAAGGCCACGGTCGACCAATTCGACCGCACCATGTCAGAAATCATCTTCACCCGAGCAAAAAGCTCTGTCCAGGGCGCGTGCGCTTTTTTTGGGGCGCCGATAGGCTTCACAAGCTCCGATGGCGATGACTTTGGAAAGGACCCTTACACGGTCAACCAGAGCGGCACGGGCGCGGGCGCAACCGTAACCAACTTTCTCGGGCAGGTTGTAACACTGACTACCGGCAGTTCGTCAACGGGCAGGGTGTCCCTAAAAAGCTCTATGGCAGTTTCCTTCTGGGCTGGTAACAGGTCGTTTGACCAGTCTTGGATGTGCGGCACCAGCGACACTGACCCTGTGTCCAATGGCCACCATTACTACGTTGGTTTCTTGTCGACGGTCACAGCGGTAAACCCGCAGGGCATGTTCTTTGAGCTGACACCGAGCAGCAACAACTGGCACGCTGTGGTGCGCAACGCTGGCGGTGTTACCAAAACTGATACGGGTGTGGCTGGCTCGACCACCAACAAGACTTTCCGCATAGTGTATGACCATGACGACGCGGAAACCCGGTTTTATATCGATGGCGCGCTGGAGGCGACAATACTGGACTCAACCCGCGTAATGGCCAACTTCACGCTGATGGAGATGGCTATTGCTGCGCATGATCTGACATCGTCCAGTGAGAAGAAGTTTTATCCAGTAGGCGCCCATTCATTCAAGCACGCAATGGGCGTGACCTACGATGTCTAAAGGCGTCAAGGTCGGCACAAGCCGCGTCGCGATTGGCGGGTCCGCTATCAAGCTGCGGCATACCTTGCCGCGTGTCGCAACGATCGGATCTTCGCTGGTCACTGCCGAAACCGGAGTGATTAACCCCTACGGGTTCCACAATCTGGAGTTCGACCACGGCTCAGCGGTCATCCAGCACTGGGATGATTACTACGAGACGCAGGCCGCCGCCGTGAAGTCCGCAATCCGCAGCGAGTTGCGTGGTAATAAGCGCATGGGAGCAAATGTCCACCGCGTGCAATTGCAGATGTTTCAGTACATCACCGGGGCGGACGAAAACAGCCTTTCCGTGCGCACCACGCAAATGGCTAACCTGATCTATCAGGTCGACCAAGCCAGACAGGCGGGCCTGTACATGATTCTGTGCGGCTGCAATGTCGGGGTGCCGGATGATGCTCCTGCGTGGTACGAGGCTTTGCCATACGCCGATCGCTGGGACGTGCAGGAGTATTTCTGGACACAACTGGTGCAGGCTGTTGTCGACTCGGGGAACGCGACAACGGTAATGGCCTATGACCTCATTAACGAGCCGTACATAAGCGCCGACCCCACTGCAGACATATTCGCTGGTAACTACGGCAGCCAAGGAGTCTACTACAACCAGTGCGTTGCGGAGGGGGCTTCGGTGGACGACGACACGGTGCGCGACTGGATAACGCAGGAGCGTGACGCCATCAAGGCTGTTGACCCTGACGCGCTGGTTACGTGCGGGGTTCTGCCATTTCCAAGTGGCGCATTCGGTTACGCGAACACGCAGGACCTGCTGGATTTTTGCCAGCCGCATTTTTACCCAACGTCGGACCGCTTTCCGGGAGATATAGATGACACGCTTGGCTATATCTCGTCCTGGGCAAGCGCGACCGTGCCGGTTGTCTGCGGCGAGTGGCAGGCCGTGTCCGAAACAGCATCAGAAAACGTGGACACCATAGCGGCGATCTTTACATATCTCGGCGGGTTGATTTCATATTCATACGGCTACCCGCCTGCGGCATTTGCTCCGCAGCCGCATCCGGTCGTTTATCCTGCGATTGGCGCCAACGATCAGTATTACGCTAAGGACAAGGCATCGCTGGAGCTGATGCTGACTTATGATTCCGGGGACTTTTAAGTGTCTGTAGGCACATTTGCAGTCGGCACGACATTCTTTCAGTTTGCGTCCGCAACATATCTACTTTCTGCAGAAACTGGTGTTTTTGAGACCGTCGGGCCTGCGGCAGGATTGGTCTCCCAGCGTTATCTACAAGCGGGCGAAGGTGATTTCTCAACTTCCGGTCAGAATGCGGACTTTCGGGTGGTTCAGGAACATGCCCTGGTGGCCAGTTCCGGTGGTTTCGTTACTCAAGGTCAAGACGCCACGTTTCGCGTGCATCGCAGGCTAGAAGCGATTTCTGGCGTTTACACTTTCGAGGGCCGGGACATTTCCCTGCTGAAGGCCTATCGCCTGATCGCTGGCCATGGTGTGTTCGAGATGTCTGGTCAGGATGCGAGCGCGAATATTCATCGAGTTCTTCGCCCCGCGGCAGGGCTGTTCAATACCGCCGGTCAGACGGTAAGTCTCGTGTACCGTCAGAATCTTGACGGGCAAGACATCCTGATTTATCTGGATTCCGTGGCGTCTCTACAGACATTTGATTCTGTGGGTGCGCCCGCTCAACTTGAATCCGTCGGAGGGCTGACATGGCGGGCAGGGTGATTGCGCAGGGTGCCAGCCTTGGCCTTAAGTATGGCCTGGAGGGAGATCCGGAGCTGACTGGCTGGAGCTGCAGGGTCATGGTGAAGGCCTCTCCGGGCGCCTCAGCCATTGGGCAGATGGATTTGACGCAGAAGAACGATGCCGGCACCCGTTTCGTGGGGTTGTTTTCCAGGGATGCTACCAATTCGTGGGAGCCAGGTGATTACAAGGTTTACGCAGACCTGTGGAATCCCAGCACAGGCGAAGCCGTAGAGATCGAAGATGATCTGCGAGTCAAGGCCCAAGGCGTGCCCAATGCCTGAGTTCAGCCTGGCCAGCCGCCGCCGCCTGGCGACCTGCCACCAAGATCTGCAGGTGCTTTGCCGTGAACTGATCGCACACTATGACATCACTGTGGTGTGTGGATTCCGATCCAGGGAAGATCAAGATGCCGCATACCGAGCGGGAGCATCATCGCTGCAGTGGCCTGACTCGAAGCACAACCGTGAGCCCAGTTGGGCTGTTGATCTGGCACCGTATGAAGCTCAGATCCGTGACATAGACTGGGGCGATGCAAAGGCCTTTTGCGTACTTGCTGGGCGAGTTGATGAAGTGGCACGCCGGCTGAGGGCGGAGGGCCGCATGCAGCACAGAATACGATGGGGCGGCGATTGGGATTCGGATGGCAGGACTGTGGACCAGCAGCTCCATGACCTGCCGCACTACGAGCTGATACCGGGTTGAGCATGGACAACAAATTCAGGTCGCGAAAATTCCTGGTTACGCTGCTTGTTCAGGTGCCTGCGTCCTTTGCAATGGCTACCGGTAAGATAACTGGCGCAGATTACGCGATGATCAGTTCTGCGGTGATCGCCTCGTACTCTTTTGCCAATGTGGCCGCGGCTTTCGCGCAGCGTGATGTTGGCAGTCCTTAAGTCCCGGGTGCCCTGGCGGGTTGCGGCGGCTGCGACGGTGGTGTCGTTGGCGGCCGGTGCTGGCTGGCAAGTGCAGGCGTGGCGCCTCGGCGAGCGGATGGCAGAGCTTGAGCTTGGTACGGCGCGCGCGGCTTTGGCCGCGGAGAAGGCGGGTCGCGCGCTTGCGAACGAGCGGCTGGGCAGGCTCGAGGCAGTTGAGCGCGAGGCGCTTCGCCGGGACCAGCTGCGAGCAGAATATGAAGGGATGGTGGACCATGCGCTGGAACAATACATGGAGAATGATGCCGCCGCTGGCGATTGCTTGGATCTTGCTGGGGTGCGCGGCTTCAACGCCACGGCACGTGGACCTGTGTCCGGTGATTCCGAGCCCTGATCCGCGCGACATGTTGGCACCATCTCAGCTGCGTATGCTTCCACCTGATCGGCCGGCAAGCTCGGGTGACGTGCTGCGCGCTGCGGCTGAAAACAACGCGCGGTATTGGGAGCTGGCGGACCGCGTGCGCACGCTGCAGGATTACGTGCGCGAGGTTTGCCTGCCGGCGGGCCGCGCCGATGATGGCGGGGGTTAGCGGGTCCTTACCCTGATAGCCAGTGTCCACGGGGGCGCGGAAATCGCGGCCTTCGGATAGTTTTTCGGGTTGTAGGGCCTCAGCTGCAGGTCTCCCGTAAATTGTAAATTCCGCTTGAAATATAGTAATTATCTCGCAGTGGCCCGCCTGGGGAAGGTGGGGAAGGGGGAGACCTGCAGCTGCCGGGGTGAAGCGCGGCCACAGGTCGGTCTGGGGGCGTTTTGGCCAAGGTTGTTGGCACCGAAGCTGCATACCACTGGTCCGTCAGCAAGCTGGCGGACTTCCTCGGTATGGACCGCAAAACGGTGTCGAAGCGGATCGGGCAGTCCGGGATCCCCCCGGCCGACCAGGTGCGTGGCAATCCGGTCTACGACGCGCGGCAGGTGGTCAAGTTCATGTATTCGCCAGCGGGCAGTAGCCCTGGCGGAGATCTGGATCTGGATAGTTTTCCGGAGGCCCGTAAGGCGTGGTATCAGTCTGAGCTGTATCGCGTGCAGCTCGAGGAAAAGCTGGGCGGGCTGATTCCTGAGTCCGAACACGCACGATGCCTGGCCGCGTTCTGCAAGACCGTTGCGGCAGCCCTGGATTCGATCCCAGACATACTGGAGCGAGATGCGAACCTGGCGCCGGAGGGTCTTGTGCTGGTCCAGGAAGTGCTTGACGGCGTGCGCAACGAAACAGCGGCCGCTGTGTCCAGGGCGCTGGAATCAGAGGTCGACGAATAGTGACGGCTGACAACCACGCCGAGGCGTTCCGCACCCGCGCCACAGAGTCGGCGCTTGGTATTACGGATTTGCTGCGTCCGCCGCGGCGCATCCGGGTAAGCGATGCGGCGCGCGAATCGCTCTACGTCGTGCACGGTAATGGCACCCGGACGCTGTGGTCGCCGGAGAAAACGCCCTACATGGTAGAGCCCATGGATTGCATGGGCTCCCGATTGTATGACGCGGTGATTTTTGCCGGCCCTGCCAGGACTGGGAAGACCCTTGGCCTGATAGACGGGTATATCGCCTACAAGGTTATCAATGATCCCGGTGACGGCCTGCTGGCCCAGATCACCGAGGAAAAGGCGCGCGAATTTTCCAAGAAGCGACTGGACCGGGAGTTTAACGCATCGCCGGACTTGCTGGAGCGGCTGAGTCCCAGGGCAAACGACAACAACGTCCACGACAAAATATTCCGCGCGGGCAATTACCTGGCGATCAAATGGCCCAGCAAGAACGTGTTCGCCAGCTCCGACTATCAGTTCGTGCTGCTGACGGACTATGACCGGATGCCCCCCGACATTGGCGGCGAGGGATCCGCGTTCCAGTTGGCCGGCAAGCGCACTCAGACATTCGGCTCCACCGGCATGACGATGGCCGAGTCGTCCCCGGGTCGACCCGTGCTGGATGCGGATTGGCGGCTCCCTGAAGACGAGCCGCACCGGGCTCCACCCACAACGGGCATCCTGGATCTGTACAACCAGGGGGACCGGCGCCGCCTATACTGGCAGTGCCCCGAGAAGGGATGCCGGCAGTGGTTCCAGCCAGTCAAAGAAAACTTCAACATGGAGTCTGGCCTGGTTTTTTGCCCGCACTGCGCAGTGGAGCTGGACCCGAAGAAAAAGCGGCAGCTGAACAGAGAGCACCGCTGGCTGCCTGAAGGCTGCGAGCTAGACGTGGATGGCGTCATCCATGGCGCCAGGCGGCCGGTCCGGATTGCGTCGTTCTGGATGGAGGGTCCCGCGGCGGCCTACCAGACCTGGGGTCAGCTGAGGGCGAAGCTGGCCGCGGCGGAAGCGACCTTTGCGGAAACTGGTGACCAGGAAGATCTCAAAACGGTCATCAACACAGACTGGGGGCGGCCGTACAAGAGCAGAGTTTCTGCGAAGTCCCGGTCCAGCCTGCAGCTCATGGACCGCACCGAAGCCATCGAGCATCGCACGGTGCCGGCAGGCGTGCGCGTGTTGATCGCCACTGTGGATGTCCAAGGCGGAAAGAATCGGCGCTTTGTGGTGCAGATTCATGGATTTGGGCCTGGGCGGGAAATGTGGCTTGTGGACCGGTTCAATATCAAGGAGGACCGCGGGCCGAATAATGACCAGGAGCCGCGGAGGATCAGCCCGGCCACCCACGGCGAGGATTGGGATCTGTTGACCAGGGACGTGCTGCGCAGGTCTTATCGGCTGGCAGACGGATCCGGACGCCGGATGCCCATAGCGGCGATGGGTGTCGACACTGGTGGTGAGGGCCATGGCGAAGAGTCGGTGACGTCACAGGCGTACGACTATTACCGGCGTCTGAAAAGGGATGGGCTGCAGGACAGGGTTTACCTGCTTAAGGGCGGCAGCACGAAAACGTCAAACCGCGTCAGGAAGACCTATCCAGACAATTCGGGTCGCAAGTCGCGTAAATCCAAGGCCCGGGGTGATGTGCCTCTGTGGATATTGGGCACTGACCTGCTAAAAGATATCGTTGCGCTGGCGATGGATCGGGATAGCCCCGGCGCTGGGTATATGCATGTGCCCGACTGGTTGGGGCGGTGGTGGTTTGACGAGCTGACCTATGAGGTCAAGGACGCCGCCACCGGGAAGTGGAAGAAGCCCGGCAAGCGGCCGAATGAGGCTTTTGACCTGTGCGCTTACGCGGTGGCGCTGTACATCATCTTGGGCCTGGAAACGGTCAACTGGCAGGCCCCGCCGCCTTGGGCCGAAGATTGGCCGCGCAACACGCTGATATTTGATCCAGAAGCGCGGGAAGAGCCCGGCGACCAGGCCGGTCACCGGTCGCATCGCGGCCGCCGCCGGCGGCGCGTGGTCAAGTCGAACCTTTAGGAAACCTCAATGGCTTATACACAACAAGATCTGGAGTCGGTCCAGCAAGCCCTGCTGGACGCTGTTCAGGGAAATCGGGTGCTGCAGGTCCGGTCGGCGAATGGCAAAACGCTGGTTTATCAGGGAGCCAGCCCCGAACAGATTGAGCGAATGAAGTTGCTGATCGAGGCGGACCTGCAAAAGCAGGCTGCGGCCGGCAGGCGGCGTAGCCGGACCCGGCATATCTTCACATCCAAGGGGCTGTGACATGAGCAGCATGGTAAAGCCTAGAATCCGTGTGCCGGCCGGTGCAAACCTCGCCAGGGCCATGTACGAAGGGGCCAGTAGCACACGACGCATGGGGGGCAAGGGCGGCATCTCGACCGGGCCGAATACGCCTTTGGCACATTCGCTGCCACTGCTGCAGTCCCGCAGCCGAAATGCCATACGAAACAATCCGCATGCCCAAGGCGCCAGGGATGCCTATGTGAGCAACATGGTTGGTACCGGCGTGCGTCCGGATTGGGCCAATCCTGACATACAGGCATTGTGGGATCGCTGGGCGGCCGAGGCAGATGCAGACGGCTTCGAGAGCTTCTACGGGCTACAGACACTGGGTATCAGTGCGCAGTTCGAATCTGGTGAGCTTCTGACCCGATTGCGCTTCCGTCGCCCTGAGGATGGAATGTCCGTCCCGCTGCAGCTGCAGCTGATGGAGCCTGATCATCTGGATCCTGCGCTAAATCGAGTGCTCGAGGGTGGTCGCCTGATCAAAATGGGCGTCGAGTTTGATGCTATCGGTCGCCGGACTGCATATCACCTTTGGCGCCACCATCCAAGTGAGCGCCTGACAGCCAGGCACAATCAGCGGATCGTGGTACCGGCGCACAGCGTCGTCCACCTGTTCCGCCGTACGCGCCCTGGCCAGATGCGAGGCGTGCCAGAACTCACTTCCGTCATTGTCCGCCTGTATGAAATTGACGAGATGCAGGACGCGATGTTGGCGAGGCAAAAGCTGGCGCAACTCTTCGGCGCGTTTGTAAAGCGCAAGTCCCCAGACCTTGAGGATGATCGCCCAGAGTTTGGTGATCAGGTGATGCTGCCTGGCGAGCTGGAGCCTCTGGACAGGTTCACGCCCGGCGCCATTCATTACCTGGAGGATGACGAAGAGGTCACCTTTAGCAGTCCGCCGGACATCGGCAGCGCCTATGACGGCTGGCTTCGTGGGGAATTGCACGCGGTGGCAAAGGGAGCCGGTGTTACTTACGAGCAGCTGACCGGTGACCTGAAGGGTGTGAACTATTCGAGCATTCGTGCCGGGTTACTGGAGTTCCGGCGTCGCTGCGAAGCCCTGCAGGCACACCTGCTCGTGCAGCAATGGTGCAAGCCGGTGGCCGCCAAGTGGCTGGATACTGCAGTTGTGTCCAGGGCTATTACCCTGCCGGACTACTGGGAGAATCGCGATAAGTACCTGGCCATCAACTGGATCGCGCCACGCTGGTCCTGGGTGGATCCGTTGAAGGAGGTCATGGCCGACCTTATGGAAGTGCGTGGCGGGTTCGCGCCGCGTAGTGAAAAGGCCGCTGAGCGCGGATATAGCCTGGATGAGTTGGACCGCAGGATTCAGGAGTCAGAGCAAAGCGCTGAGCGCCACGGGGGCCTGGTTTTCGACTCAAACTCCCGGCAGACAAACAAGAGCGGGGCCGTACAGATGGCCCTGGACTTTATCACTAAGACTCAGGAAGAAGAGGAAGACACCCCATGAAAAAGTGGTTTGACATCAAAGCGCGGAAACACGATCAGGGAAGCCAGGCGAATGTGGCGCAAGTAACGATTGACGGCATCATCGGCGGCGGCAGCTGGTGGGATGACGGCGGGGTGGCCAGCGATGCGTTTATGAACGCGATGAATGCCCTCGGGGACCTGCAGGAAATCCACATTGACCTGAACAGCCCCGGGGGATCTGTCAGCGACGGCCTGACCATCGCCAACTTCCTGCGTGCGCATCCGGCTCGCGTGGTAGTGAACGTACTGGGCCAGGCATCCAGCATCGCGTCCGTCATCGCAGCTTCGGCAGACGAAGTCAACATGGGGCTGGGCTCTTTCGGTCTTCTGCATTATCCCTGGACGGCGGCGGTGGGCAATGCGGATGAATTCAGGGATCTGGCCAAAGATCTGGACACCATCGGTGATGGCATCCTGGACACTTACCTGGCCCGGATCGGGGAAGATCGACGTGAGGAGCTGGAGGGGCTGATCCGCGGCGACATCGGCCAGGGAACCATACTGTCCGCCCAGCAGTGGTTGGATCTGGGCCTGGCGGATTCCATGATGGAGACCAAGGCCGCGGCCACAGCCTGTCTGGTTGAGTTGGGCGGGGCGCTGGCGAAGATGGGCGAGGAAGCCCAAGCCAGGCTTCATCCCTCGTCAGCCGAGCAGCTCACGGCTGTTGGCGTGCTGGCCGCGGCGCTGGAGCTGGAGGAAGACGCCGTCGAGGGCGACCTGGAGGCTGTCCAGGAGCAACTTCAGGCCCGGATGTTTACCCAACCACAGGAACTCGAAGCCCAGGAACTGGCGTCGATGACGCTGGAGGAACTGCAGGCGGCGTGCCCGCGCCTGATTGAGGATATTCAGGCGGGCGTGGACGCGCCTGGCAAGGTTAAAGCCGAGCGGGACCGGGTGCTGGCTCTGATGAATGCCTGCAAGACCACCGGGGATTACGGTGCCTTGGAAAAGCTCGTCACCGAGGATTGGGATGCGGACAAGGGCGCTGACTTCGTATTGACCGCCGCCGCCGCCGCGCCCGGCATCCATTCTCAGCATTCGCCCGAAGGCGGGCAGAATACCGGCATAGATACCAAAGCGATCTATGGCCGGCGCAATAACCGCGCGCAGTAGCGTGCAGCATTAACCCACTGGAGACTAAGGGGACTACCTTATGACTACCTTCACAGAAGCCCGCCACCCAGGCGAGCACATCCTTTCTGAAGCCAATGGCGCCCTTAGCCGGGAGCAGGTCACGTTGGCATCAGGTAACAACCTGGCTGCCGGGACGGTGCTGGGTATTATCACGGCGTCTGGCAAGTATGCGGTGTTTGACCAGGACGCCAGTGATGGCACTGAAGAGGCGGCGGGCGTGCTTTACGAGGCCGTCGACGCCAGCGGCGGGGATGAGGACGCGGTTGTGCACGTTCGTCAGTGCGAAGTGGCCGGCGCTGCATTGACCTGGCCCGGGGATATAACGGGTCCCGAGCAGATCGCTGCTGAAGCCGAGCTGGCCGCGCTGGGCATCATCGTCCGCACCTGATCCGGTATCACTCCCAGGCTACATCTGGCCTGACATTACGCAATTTACATCGCCATCCTGGCATCAGCTGGGCGGGCACCCTTTTGCTGAAACTAGAGGAAAGCAAACATGAACCCTTTCGACAGTGACATCTTCACCACTGCCCGGCTGACAGCGTCCATCAACGAAGCGGAATACTTGCCGCGGCGCCTGGGCCAGCTGGGCCTGTTCCAGGAAGAAGGCATCACTACCACCACGGTGGTGGTAGAGAAGTCCGGTAAGCAGCTGGGCCTGGTGCCGGCCAAAGAGCGCGGCGCGCCGGGAACCCCGGTTCTGCCCGACAAGCGCACCGGGCATACGTTCAGCGCCGTGCACCTGCCGACCACCGCGCAGATTATGGCGGATGAAGCGCAGAACATCAGGGCGTTCGGTTCGGAGGACACGCTCCAGGCCCTGCAGGACCTGGTGGATGCGCGCACCCTGACCATGGCGCGCAAGCTGGACGCCACGCACGAATACCAGCGCATGGGCGCAATTCGCGGCCAGATCCTGGATGCCGACGGTGCCACGGAGTTGCTGAACTTGTACACGGCTTTCGGCATCACTCAGACGGCGGTTGCCTTCGTTCTGGACACCAGCACGACGAACGTACAGCTCAAGTGTCTGGATGTACTCGAGGCAATCGAGGTCGCCCTGGGGGACATCATGTTTTCCGGCGTTCGAGCCCTGTGTGGCTCCAGTTTCTGGCGCAAGCTGATCACCCACCCGCTGGTGACGGAGGCATACAAATACCAGCAAAGCCAGCGCCTGCGGGATGACGCGCGGGAAGAGCTGGACTTCGGTGGCATCATCTTCGAGCGCTATCGGGGCGCCGTGAACGGTACGCCATTCGTGCCCACCACGGAGGCCTTTGCGGTTCCGATGTCCGCCGATGAGCTGTTCATCACGCGCTACGCGCCGGCCAACTACATGGACGCGGTCAACACGATCGGGCTGCCGTTCTACTCCAGCAGCGAGCTGATGGACCACGGCAAGGGCATCGAACTGGAGGCCCAGTCCAATCCCATCCACCTCTGCACCCGGCCTGGCGCGATCATCAGGCTGCACGAGAACGCCCTGCCGTAAGCGCGGGGCAATCAGCGGGAATAGTGGCGTGGACTTCGATGAGATCGAACGGCGGGCAACTGTCGACCAGTTCAAACGACTGGGTGTCCTCGCCACTGTTTCCGTGCCCGATCTATTACCTGTTGAAGACGCCACGGTCATCCTGGATAGGGATTCTACGGTCCGGGGAAATGACGGCGTGTTCACCGAAGAGCTTTGCATCATCCATTTGCAGTTGTCTGAAGTTCCCAACCCCATGCGCGGAACGGTGGTGGACACGGGCAAGGATGATGACCGCTGGCGCTTGCTGAGCAAACTGGCAGGCGACCGGACGGAGGAGCGCTGGACGGCGGGCAAGCATAGTGGCCGCTAGCTTCAACCTTGGGGACCTGGATGTTTTCGCGCAGGCGCTTAAGAGGGCCCCGGAAGCCGCAAACCAAGCTGCTGACCTGGCACTGCAGGCGGGTGCGGAGTTCGCACTCAGAGAAGGCCGGGCGTCCATCTTCAAGGAGCTAAACCTCGAAAAGGCTTATGTGCATAAGCAAATGTCAATCACCAAGCGGTCAAGTCGCGGAGATCTGCTAACGAAGATCACTGCGCAGCGTCGGTCCGTGCTTGCGCCACGCTTCGGCGCAGCCCAGAAGACTGCACCGACGAAGTCGCCATTGTCGAAAGTCAAAGGCGATCCCTATCGCCGGATTCCTAAGGGCCGCAAGGCCGCAGGGTCCACGGCTTGGGGGCCAAAACGCGGAGGCGAAAAGAAGGCCTGGCCCAACGCGTTTTTCATTTGGGGCAAGAATTCCGGGGCTTACATCATGCTGGTGCGAAAGGGTCGAGGCGCCAATGCAAAGCTCGCGGCAGTCTATGGCTCATCCGTGGATGAGGCCTGGCGCGGTGTGCGACTCAGAATCGCACCGAAAGCGATGGATATCGCTGTAAAGCGCTTCAAGAAAGAATTTAGAAGGCGGGCATGACATGGCAGAAGCCGAGAGCATACAGGCGGCGAAGCAGCTCGAGGCTGCTTTGAAGGGGATTACGGTCGCCGACGGGTACTTCACCGATGCGGGAAAGAATGTCATCAGGGGGTTTTTGGCCCACGCGGTTGATAGTGATGATCAACAATGCCCCTTTTACGTGATCCAGCCAAATACCGAATCGACACAAAGTCCGCACCCGGATCAAGCGAGGGTCGCCGGGGCGTTCATCATATTTGTGGTGGACAAGGTGGACAAATCAGATCGGCTGCAGGCCGCGGTGCGGGATCTGCGCGCTGCACTGAAGCTGATGGAGCAACGGTGGCAGTCGCCGCTGGTCGGGGCCCTGGATATACAGCCCGCGCAGTATAACCCGGAACCCGACTCCAACTATGCACTTGCAGCATTGCCTGCAGCAATTTCCTACATCGAACAGTACCAAGGGGACTGAACATGGCACAGAAAACCTATGCATTTATCGGCAAGGGCACCATCAATCTGCGAGTGAAGGGTGCTGCGGCGCCGCTGTTGCCCATTGGCAACTGCAGCGGCCTTTCCTTCAACGTTGAGACCAACAGCATCAGCCAGCCCGACTACGAGAACGCCGGCGGCGGCGAGGCTAACGTGGTGGACAGGATCAGCACGGTCGGCATGAACCTGACCATGCTGGAGCTGCGTCCGCAGAACCTGGGTATCGCGTTGCGCGCCAGCGTGCGTGCGATCGCCGCGGGAGCCGTAACGGATGAGCGACACACTGCCTACGTCGGCGGCCTGATTCCGTTCAATGACATTCCGGACCGTACCCAGGCCATTGCGGTTGTACTGGATCCCGATGGTTCGCCCAGCGCGCTGGTCGCGGACACGGACTACGAAGTCACCCGCTCCGGCATTCGGATATTGGAGGGGGGCGCGGCGTCTGATTCTGACGAGGTCGGTGTCGATTACACCAAGAAAAAGGGCGACGTGGTGGAAGCCATGACGAGCTCCGGTGATGAGTATGAGCTGGTTTTTGAGGGTCTGAACGAGGCCAAATCCGGTGCGGAGGTGGTGGTGAGGATCCACAAGGGCAAGTTCACGCCCACCACTGGCCTGGAGCTCATCGGCGATGACTACGCAGAGCTCCCCCTCGAAGGTTCGGTGCTCTCTGACAGCTCCATTGTTGGCTCGGAAATTTCCAAGTACTTCCGGGTAGATATGGCCGAGCCCGCTTCCTGATCCACCTCGGGGCCGTCCGGCCCCACGACATCTCCACTGAATAGGCCCGGCCGCGAGGCTGGGCCTTTTCGCCGCTAAAGAGGCTCCTATGGCCAGCCTGAAAGACCAAGCTGTCAACCTGATACTGAGCGCCAAAAACCGCCTGTCATCTGAGACTGATGCAGCTGCGGATAGCGTCCAGAATCTGGGTGAGAATGCGCAGGCCCTGCAGGATCGGCTGCGTGCGCTGGAAGACCAGGGGCGCCTGGTGCGCCAATTCCAGCAGGCTGAAAAGGCGGTCAGCAACACCGGCAAGGCCTGGGATCGCGCGAAGATCCGCGTAACGCGACTGCAGGAGCAGATTGAGCGTAGCGGTGAGGCGACCGCCAGCCAAGCGGCGGCCCTTGAGTTGGCCACCAAGACTGCGCGCGATGCTGAGGCTGAATACAAAAAGTCCGAACGGATCCTGGAAGAGCTGGGCGAAGAGGCAGGCCAGGCGGGCCTGAACCTCGAAGACCTGAACGCCGCCCAGAAGCGCAACCAGAAGGAGACGATAGCGGCGCGGCGGGCATTGCAGGACCTGAACCGAGAACAGAAGGAAGGTACCAGCCGCATCCTGGCTTTTCGGCGGGGGCTGTCCGATAGCATCGTAACGTTGGGCAAGTGGGGCGCGGCCGCTGCTGCGGCGGGCGCGGCCGCTGCTGTAGGCCTGCTGACTCGGTTCACCGCGCAGCAGGCCGATCTCGCCAGACAGACGCTGGCCACTGCTGAGGCCTTGGGTATTGGGACCGATGAGCTCCAGGCGTTCCAGTACGCGGCAAGCCGCTTCAACATTGAGAACGACAAGGCCGCGGACATTCTCAAGGACGTCTCCGAGAAGATCGGCGACGCCTACCTGACGGGCGGGGGTGAGGCCCGCGAAGTTATTCAGGGGCTGGGGCTGGATATTGAGAAGCTGGCCCGGCTTTCTCCGGACCAGCAGCTGGCGACCATCGGCCGTGAGCTGGACAAGCTGGGCAGTCGATCAAACAAGATATTTGTGCTGGAAGCCCTTGCCAGCGACGCCTCCCTGCTGTTGCCGCTCCTCGAGAATAACACCGCGGAGCTGACGCGCTTGCAGGAGCAGGCGAGGAAGCGAGGTTCCCTGGTGTCAGAGGCCGACCTTCAGGCCCTGAAAGACACCGATGACGCCTTCCAGCAAATCCGTGACCGACTGGACCAGGTGCGTAACAAGGTAGCTGCGGAGCTTGCGCCTACTTTCACGGAGCTGGCTGAGGATTTCGAAGGGTTTCTTGCCAGTAATCCGAAGTTGATAGGTGACATTGCGGGTGTGCTTGGCGGCCTGATCGAGCGAACCCGGGACTGGGTGGGCTTGCTGCTGGACAACCGGGACGAGATTACCGGCGGCCTTCAGGCTGTAGTAGATACTGCACAGTTTCTTGGTAATACCCTGCTGGGGGTTTTTCGTACCACACAAGCTCTGGGCGCCGGAATTCAAGCTTACTGGGGGGCGTTGGCTGCCGGTGTCTCCAAAGCCATAGAGTTGGCGGTCAAGGGGGCAAATAATCTCGGCCTAGCTTCAGATGAGGCAGTCAGGCGCGCGGAATTCCGCACACAGAACCTGAAAGGCACTATGGAGGATCTGTGGGCGAAAACTGTCGGCTACGCCGAGGCTGCAGTGGACGCTGGCAAGTCGGCTGTCAGTGCTTTCGATAACACTAGCAAAGGCGCAGGCAAAGCAGCTGGAGTGATTCAGGGCGCGGTGAGCGCCGCGAAGGACCTGGTTGGCGCGAATCGCGATGCCGCCGAAGGGGCGAAGTCGGCGGCGGAGAATACGGAGGGCTTGGCCCGCCAGCAGGACGTACTGGCCCGCCAGATCGCAGACACAGCGCTGGCCATTGCCGAGATGGAGGCGGCCTGGGAGCAGGATGGCTCGGAAGCCGCGGCACAGCGCCTGGAAGAGCTGCGCAAGCGATACAAGGCCCTACAGGACCAGCTGCGGGGTCTGAGCGAGGATCAGCAGCAAGAAGCCCCCGGTGGCAGTGGGCTGGTTCAGAACTTTCAGCAGGTCAGTGGTGCTGCCGATGACGCCACTGATGCGACCAAGCGGACCTTCCAGCAAGTGGTCTTCCTGCAAGATGAGCTTCAGGAGACTGGCCGGACTGCCAAGGAGGCCGGTGACACGGTTGTTGAGTCCGCCGGTAGCGTTGGAGCAGCGATCGGCGCCATTGGCGACAGATGGGCCAACTACCTTTCCGGTCTGTCATCGCGAGCTGCCGAGGCCTTCCAGCAGCGTCTTGGGTTTCGCCAGGCCACAGCTGACGCTAGCGCCTTGGAGCAACAGCTATCTGCTGTTGAAGGCCGCCTGGCCGACATGGACAAGCGCGTTACAGGTGGCGGGTCCGTCGCACGGCTATTGCGCAGCTGGGCTGAGGCGGGCTTTGAAACTGAGCGTGCCTTCCTGGAGCAGGCCATAGCCGTTGAGAAGCTGACCGATCGCATTCTTAGTGGTGACCGGGCGGTTAAAGAGATCGACTACTCGGCGGATCAGCTGACCCGCCGATTCGATCTTTTGGACGGATCTCAACTAAGGCCACTGATCGGGGCCATACAGTCAGCCAGGCGTGAAATATCGGCCCTGAATGACTCCATCATCGACACGGTAAATGCGGCAGAGCAGGAGCTGGCTGCGCTGCGTGGCGATACCGCGGAGGTGGAGCGCCTGCGATTTCTTGAGCGCCAGACTGAGCTGCAGGAGCAGCTGGATAAGGCCCGAAAGCTGGGAGATCGGGAGACGATTGCCAATGCGGAAAAGGCGCTGAAGCTCACCGAGGAGGCCTATGAACTGCGAAAGCAGCAGGCCCTGGAGGCAGAAGAATCCGCCCGCCAGCGCCGCGCCGAGCTCGAGGCCGAGCGCGCAAGCCGCACGCAGGACGAAGAGCGCGAAGAGCGCCAGGACGTGTCCCGCACAGAACGGCGCAGCCAGGAACAGGTGACGCAACTGGATCGCGCCGTATCGTCCACGCGTGTAACGCTGGACCTGCGCGTGCAGGGCGAACAGTTGGGCACGCTGGACGGCGTGGACCCCGCACAGGTGCAGCGCTTGCTGGAAAGTATCGAAGCTAACCGCTTCCTGACGACGGGGTAACCACAATGGCAGTAACTTTGGCCGGCATCGCGCTGCCGGGCGACATCGAGTGGACGGATGAATTCGAGGGCTTTGGCGTGGGCCAGAACATTACGCCCACGATCACCGGCGCCCTGGTTGTGGAAGAGAACGCACAGCCCGAAGGCAGGCCCATGACGCTGGCTTCCGGCGACGGCTCTTGGACATCTCTGTCGACAGTTCAGCAGCTGCACGCGCTGGCTGCAATTCCACTTGCTGACGGTGACACCATGACCCTGGACTGGGTGGATGGTCGCACCTTTGGCGTCGTGTTCGATCGCACTGGTGGGAAGCGCGGATTTTCTGCCCGTCCGGTCTATCGCCTGGCGATGCACCAGCAGGCTAATGGCCACCCCTACTTCATCACATTGAATCTTATTGTTAAGGACTCACCCTAATGGCAATCAACCCGGAAAACGTAAAGCTCTATGAAAGCGAACGCCTGACGGATGAAAGCGATGGCGGAGGACGAGCCACGGGGCGTGAGGTAGTCGACGGCGAAATAAACAACCTGTTTCCCGACATCAGCCGACTGGACCGGACGGTGGGTGATGTGGCGTTGCGCAAGGCTTTCGTCGGCGTCAACACAAACAACGCCGATGTTTACCTCGGCGCACATGCGATCATCGTAGAGCCGCCGGCCGATTCGAATGTGCATGTGGTCATGTTCGATGCAGGCAGCGAAGATGACGAACGCGATGCTGCGCAACAGCGCATCGAAAGCTACGTAGTGCGCGGGCCGTCGGCGCAGTGGGACTTGCTGGGGACGCAGTACGAGGGCCAGCGTGGGCTGGTAGGATTTCAGAGAGAGGAGCAGCCAGTGCCGGAGGTGGGCGAGGTCTACCTGCTCGAGCTGCCGGACGGCGAAACACAGCAGTTTGTCCGCATCACTGAAGTTGACGCGCAGGTCCAGACATTCACCGCACTTATCGGCAGCAACCTGGTGAATTTTGAGCGCCGGCGGCTTGACCTGGGCATCAGTGCGCCATTGGACTACACCTTTGTCGGCGGAGAGGCCCGACCAGAAGGCCCCACCAGCCCGCACTCAGGCGTGTACACCACGGAGGTGGCGGACGCCGCAAGATACTGGGGCACGTCCAGGTCGGTGGAAGAGGCCAGCATTGGTGATTTTGGCATCAAGGTGGCAGATATCTACTCCAGCTTGGTGCCCAGCGCCCAGGCAGAGAGCCCGCTGACTGATCAACAGATGGGTCTCCAGCCGCGGGACATTCGGGCTGCCGCAGCGTCCAACTACACACAGTCAGTGGTGCAGATGGAGTACCTTGATGATGCTAACGTGCGCGGGTACCTGGTCCGTCCGGCGGTTCGCGGCACGGTCCAGCTGACGATGGAGGGCTCCACCTACGACGATGACGGCAGCGGCACGCTGACTCGCACCAGCGGCAGCTTCCCGTTCGCTGAGCTGAGCCTGGACCACGACACCGGCTTGATCGAGGGGGTCAGGGATAGCGGTAGCGGATCTGGTACGAAGAGCGGTAGCGCGATCTTTATGCCGGGCGGGCTGTTTTCGGGCAAGCCGCTTTCCACCAGCGAGGAGGTGACGCTGGTTAACCGTGCGTTCAACTATATCCGCACATTCCCGGATGCGAAGCCGCGGCCAGGCACCACGGTTGTCAGCTACATGGCTCTGGGCAAGTGGTACGACCTGCGCGACCCCGGCAATGGCGTCCTGGAGGGGTTGGGCGCGGGCACTGTGAACTTCACGACGGGCACAATAAACGTGACCCTCGATGCTCTCCCGGACGTCGGATCAGCAGTAATTTTCAGCTTCATCATAGATCTGGCCGATGACACCACTGAAGAATCCGGGTCGATCGCATCGGCCGGAGGTGAGATAGAGCTGACAGCGGATCCTGGCCTGATGCCAGGTACGGTTGTTGTGACGTACGAGTCCGGAGCGGTCACCAAGACGCTGGATGACACTGCGGACACCGGCATCCTGGCTGGTGACGGCGACGGTTATGTGGACTACGCATCGGGCTATATCCGATTCAAGCCCACAACTCTGCCCGATGATGCTACCAGCATCACTGTGGATTATGACTTCGCGGTGCCAGACGAGGAAGTAATTGCCAGTCCCAGCTTTACGAATGGAGTGATCAGCGGGACTATACCAAACGCTCCCCTGGAGCCTGGCAGCGTCGAGCTGGGTGGGCTGGTTACGTCCGAAACCACAAGCGGTCAGCAATACACGAAGCTGCAGACTGTTGTGGACAATGGGTCCGGCGGCTGGCTGTTCGGCAAGAACGGTGGAAGCCTGCGCGGTACGGGCACAACGGGGACGATCAACTACACCACGGGCGACTACAGCGTAGAGCTGCTGCGTCCCTACACCCTTGGAAGCAGGCAATATCAGGTAGGTGGCGGCTACTCATCATCATCGGTTAACAAGCGACAGGAGATGAGCGGCGCGGTGACTATCAGCTATCAGCAGGCCGGGCCATCCGACGCTGCCGGGCAGACGGTAGTGCCACAGGAAACCGTCACCCTGGATCTGCTACCTGGCGCCAGCGTCAGGAATCTTGTGCCGGGGTCGTTGCTGTTTACTTGGGCGGGCAATCTGTACCTGGATCGAGACGGCATCATCTATACCGGCTTTGAGTCGACCACCGGTGCGGCCACCGCGGTGGGTACGGTCAACTACACCGACCGCACGATAAGTCTCGAATCGTGGCCGGCGGGCGCCCCGCTGGGTGTGGATGTAGTTGCGGCGCTTACTCTTAATGACCGTCTTGCTGTGGACCGCATATCTTTCAGGACGCCAGGCAAGCCGCTGCGCCCGCAGTCTCTGTCGATCACAGTGACCGACCAGGAGGGAAATTTGATCAGCGAACTGGCCGGGGTCGACGGGACGATCACCGGGGCGTCGGTGGATGGCTTTGTGAACGTGGAAACTGGCGTGGTGGACCTGGTGTTCACTGACGGAGTTGACCCGGTGTACGTTTACCACGACTCTGGCCGATACAGCGCCGTACTGTTTTCCTTCCTTCCGCTCGACGCAGAGCTGATCGGACTTAACCCTGTGCGACTTCCCGCCGACGGCCGCGTGCCGGTCTATCGTGAAGGCGACGTGGTAGTCCTGTCCCATACTGCAGAGACGAATGCGGGCACACCAACGGACGGCCAGGTGGTGTCGCTGTCCAGGGACCACCAGGCAAGCATCTTGGTATTTGATGCCGATGGTGTGGCCATGGACCCCGCGCAGTATACGGCGAACCTTGAGGCCGGGACTGTGACCTTTGCGGACCCCGTAGTCTTGCAGGCTGCGGACACTTCGGCGCTGACCACGCCTCTGAACATCAAGGACCGCATCGAGCACATGAGCGTGATCAATGATGTGCAAATCAGTGGCGAGCTGTCATTTCTCGCGCCGCTGGTCCACGATTTTCCCGCGGATGAAACCGTCGTGAGTTCTGCACTGGTCTGGGGGGACATCAACTCCCGGGTGTTCGACTATTTCACTCAGCGCAGCTGGGACAGTGGCGAGCCTAATTGGACGTCAGAGCGCATCGGCGACGACACTACTGCAAAGTATGATCTGGTCAATTGGCCGATAGAGTTTGCGAACCGCGGCGCGATCACTGAAAAGTGGGCCATCCATTTTCGCTCGACGTCAACTTTCGATGTGATCGGCGAGACCTTGGGGATTATCGCGACCGGGTCCATATACGTCGACCTGGCGCCCGAGAACGTAAACACAGGCTTCCCCTATTTTGTAATACGCGCTGCTGGTTGGGGCACAGGCTGGTCCAACGGCAATGTGGTTCGCTTCAATACCGAGGGCTGCCTGGCTCCGATATGGATTGCGCGCACTGTCACAACCGGCCAGGCCGAGGAAGACAATGACCAGTTCGTGCTGCAGGTTCGAGGGGACGCGGACTGATGGGGTACGGTCGGATAGAGGGTACGGTCACGATCGAGGAGGCGGGGGTGCCGCGCCGGTTGGTGGCAGTATCTTATGATCCGAGCACAGCCGGCGAGGTGGTCGGCGAGACGATGAGCGGCCCGGATGGCACCTTCACCCTGGACATCCCTGACATGCAGGATCCGGTGATTGTGGTGGCTCTGGATGATTATGGTGTGGTGTGGCAGCCTGATACTGACTATTCCATCGGAGACCGGATCCGGCCGCCGGCTCCAAATGATGAGGGTTACGTATACGTGTGCCTGGTGGCGGGCAACAGCGGCGCCGTAGAGCCGTCGTGGTGGATTGCCGACGGGGGTGACGATACCGGGGCCGTCGGCACGGCAACATTTCAGGCGGTTGAGTCCTGGCGCCCGGTGGCGCATGCGCCGATGACTCCTGTGTGGTTCCCCGACGGTGCCGGAGAATGGGAGTGGCAGGACGCCGGGGTGGTCAATGGTGGGTTCGAAACGGGTGATCTGACTGGATGGACGGTCCAGCAGGGTAGTCCAGATGTAACCGCTGGCGGCAACTACGTTGCAGAAGGCACCTATGCGTGCAGGGGCAGTAGCAGCAGTGGTGATACGGTCAATATCGACCAGGCGATTACGATACCTGCGAATGCAGTGGCCTATCATCTGTCAGGCTGGGACATTACTGGGTTTACTGACGGCGACACCGGCTGGGTCTACGTGGAGTTTTTCGACGCCGGGTCGCAGCTGATCGGCGGCACCGTACTGGGGCCGCCGGATACGGATGCGCAACGCAAGGATTTTGTCCAAGCCATAGCCCCGGTGCCTGACGGTGCAGTCACCTGCCGGCTGGGGGCCTGGATGGTTGCGGAAACCGGGACAAACAATGGCGGTGTGGACGGTATAGGTTTGAGCTTTCTGGTGGGTACGGCGCTTCCGTCCGCCACGTCCGCCGGTCTCGTGAATGGTGATTTCGAGAGCGGCGACCTGACTGGCTGGAACGAAGAGCAAGGAAGTTGGGAGGTGACTGCGAACGGGGCGCTTGGCAGCTATGGGGCGCGACCTGACGACGTCAGCTTTGGCGTATTGGTTCAGGGGGCGAACATCCCGGCTGGGAGTACGCATGCGGTTCTACGCAGCTGGATTGGCAGCCAGATCGACGACCGGGACTATGCTGCTATCGAGTTGCGATTTCGGGATTCTCTGGGCGGAGTAATCGGTACTTCCACACGGCTGTATGGGGCAAGAAACGCGGCCATTCAAAACTGGGCGAACCAGATAGCAGAGATCCCGCAGGGCTCTCACAGCGTAGACGTCGTGCTGATTGGTACCCGGCTCAATGGCACGGCAGTCAACTCAGTGCACGATTCGATAGATGTGGATTTCTTACAGATGCCCCTCGCGTTCAGCCTGGCGCTGGCCAGCGTATAGGACCCTTCAATGTACACGGCCCCACCTGCCACGGCGGCCCAATTCAGATTTACCCGCGGCGGCTATACGGCCCCACCTGCCACGGCGGCCCAATTTGAACTGACTGACGGTGGGGATGGTCTCGTCTATCCGCCGCCGCCGGGGGTGATCGTTCAGGTGGGGCTGTCATGGCGTCCGGCTCCAGCACGAAAGCACGCGGCAGTTACGGCGGCGTTTCGGCGGGGCACGACGGCGAACTTGCTGCGGCGGCTCGCCTCCAGGAAGGCCAACGGCATCCTCGATCACCGCAGGTCGTTTTTGCATTCGGCGCCGCGGATTCTGGAGCTTGGGCGGGCCTTGTCATGGGATCATGTTGCGGCAAAGGAAGCCGTTGTGAGTGCGCTGCACTCGCAGGGAGCGAGACGCGATATTGAGGGTCGCCGGGCGATCTGGGAAGTGGCGGCCTTCTACGTGGACGCAGCGTGGGGCGCGCCGTTCCTGGTGAGAACGCCCTGGAAGGATCGGTCTGCCGCGACGATTTTTTATAGCTCCGCTGTGCACGCCAGGCTGTGGCGGCGTAACGAGAACCTGCCAATAGCGTTGGCTGGGGCCGATCCTGGGCAGGCACTGTTCGAGTTCAGTGAGAGGCGTAGCCAGCGAGGCACATCGTTGTATGTGTTGGCGCCTGCATTCGCGCACCACCCGATCCAGCCGAAAGACAGCTTTGCCACAATGCCTGCAGGGGTGGCAGGCGTGCTTGACACCCGGAAGGGCATTCCATGGGGGCCGGCAGGGTCCCGGGATACCACGCTGGAGTTCGAGTGGCCGGACTATCCCGGCCCGATCAATTTAGACAATACCTTCACCATTCCGACGCTGGGATTTTACATAGTGGCCAATAGTGCGCAGATCATTCGAGTATCAGACGGCCTGGACGTGCCAGCGCGCTCCCTGAGCCTCACCAGCAGCTATGATCAGTTCGGTTGGGGCTTCTCGGCGGTGCTTGCCAAGGGCGCCGCCAGGGCGCTCGTAGAGGGCCCAGAGGGGGAGCCGGTGGAGGTGGACGTCAGTGTTAACGGTGTCACCTGGCGCATCCTCGTGGACGCATGGGACAGCAGGACGTCGTTTGGCAAGAACGAGGCGCGCATCACCGGCCGGTCACGGTCCGCCTATCTGGCGGCGCCCTACGCCGCAGGACGGACGTATACCGAGACATCCAGCCTGAACGCGCAGCAACTGGCGTTGCAGGAGCTTCCCCCTGGCTGGGATCTGCAGTGGAATGCAGTGGACTGGTTTGTACCGGCGGGAGCCTGGGAATATCAGGATTTGACTCCGGTGGAGGCGGTGGCGCGGATAGCGCGAGCTGCCGGGGGTTTCGTGTTGACAGATCCTGCGATCGACCGCCTGATAGTCAACCGACTTTACCCGGCCCCACCCTGGGAGCTGGATTCGATTGCGCCTGCCTACCAGGTCCCGCTGGCCGTCATGCTGCAAACTGCCAGCCGGAAGTTGCCCAGCCTGGGCGCTCATGGCGTGTATGTTGCGGGCGGCACGGTCGCGCCGTACCACGCCGAGGTGATCCGGCGTTATACCAGCGGTCAGCCGCGGGCTCCGCAGGTGGTGGATCCGCTGATTACCGACAGAAATCCTGCAGAGGCCAGGGGGATAGTTGCGCTCGCCGACTCTGCGCGCAGATCGACGGAGAGCTATCAATTGCCGCTGGATCCGGCGCTGGGCGGCCTGGTCCAGGTTGGCGCGCTGGTTGAAGTGGGCGGCGAGGTGGCGAGTGTATTTGTGCCTGATTGGCGAGGCCTGGTCCGTCAAGTTGCGGTGACCGCAGAGGCCGCGCGGGTTTCAAACGGTGGTGTAGCGCTAACTGTGCGACAGAACGTCGACCTGCTGCGCCACTATGAGGAGAGCATCTAATGTTCAATCCGTGGCGCAAGCTGCGGGGCCTTCTCCCGGAGGATCCCGAGCAGATCGGTACTGTCCAGACTGTAAATGGCGACGGTACCAGCACCGTGCTGGTGGCCGGGGGTGGATCTGTCACGGTCACTGGCGATAGTTTCCCTGGTGGCACGCCGGTTTTCATCAAGGGGCGCCAGATTCTGGGGCAAGCCCCCGCACTCAATTTCGAGCTGGTCGAGGTTTAGGGGGCCTGCCGGCGATCGCCTTTGCGCCGCGTGCTGACCCTTCTGTATGTCCTGAGTTCGGGGAATAGTCGCCGGTCCGTCCGCCGCCTTTCTCCGCACCTGCGCTCCCTGCGTTCCCGCACCATGGTGGCCATCCTGTTTGGCTATGGAGTGCGTCAAGGGTATCAGCGAGTGTGCCGATGCGTGGCATACAGATTCGGCCAGATGTATGGATTAGCCGTCTTCCGGCGATGCCTTGACACCGGTGCTCCGGTGCCGAACGAGGCCGAGTTCCAGGACCAGCAACCGCCAGGCCGCATACGGGATCTGCCTATGGCCAGCCTGGTCTGGTTCCTGCGACCATCGGCGCCAGGTTCGATGGTCTTCCATGCCGACCAGTGCGCACAGCTCCCGGCCGGTCATGCCGCTGATTGTCTTCAGGGTTCTGACATCCTGGGGGGTGGGCGCCTGGTACTCGGGGTCCGCATATCGCAGCAGGGTGCCCGGGGGCAGTCCACCCGGCCTATCCACTTCGTGCTTTCCGCGTTCTTCACTCACTTTTCATGGCCTCCTGAAGCTGTTTGATGATGTCCGCGCATCGCGGACTGTCGCAGTCCATTAGATTCTTGCAGTATGCCCGCGTGAATTGCTGGCCAGGTGCGGCCATTGGGTTCCGGCCATTCAGTTGCGAGGGATCCCGGACTTTCCCGCATTCTGTGCAACGTGACTGTTCTGTTTCCATTACGTCCAGTCTCCGGCGGCAGCGCCGCGGTGGGCTTCATCTCGTATTCTGAACACTTCATCCTGCAGGGTGTCAATGATGCGCTGGATGGCGCCGGTGTCAATGCACAGTTCAAAGCTGTGGGGGTGGTCGGCCTTCAGGCCGGCCAGCTCCTCAAGCAGTTCACTGACTTCCTGCAGCTTATGCTGATCCCGAATCCTGGCCATGCGTACATGATCGCCGGGGGTGGGGTAGTCGCTATCTGTAATGTGCTCGCTAATGTTCATTTCGCTCATCCTTTCGGGTAGTGGATCAGGGGCCTTGCGGCCCCTTGAGTGGTGGCCTATATCAGGCCGTTTTCTGCAAAGCTGTAGCTGTTCGCGCCGCCGACGATGATGTGGTCCAGCACGCGCACATCAATGAGGGCCAGCGCGTCCTGAAGGCGACTGGTGATGCTACAATCAGCCGCTGAGGGTTCCGCGGGGCCTGAGGGGTGATTGTGGGCGAAGATAACAGCAGCCGCGCGCTTGTAAATGGCGGCCTTTACGACTTCGCGGGGGTAGACTGACGCGCCGTCCAGCGTGCCGTGGAACATTTCCTCAAAGTCCAGCACCTGACGCTGCGAGTTCAGGAAGATCGCGCAGAACGCTTCCTGATCACGACCAGCCAGCTTCAGCTTCAGGAAGTTGACAGTGGCGGCAGGGGAGTCGAGTGTGTCGCCATTGAAAATGCGGCTTTCAAGGATTTGCAGCGCCTTTTCAATGATCTGGTCTTCGGTCAGGTTTTTCATAGCTTCGCCCTTTCGGGTTTCGCCCTTGCGGTTATCGCCGGGCATGGTGTTAATATAGGGCCATTGGCCCCAATAGTCAAGCGTTGATGGAGAAAAATAGCAAAATAATTTCTCTCTCGGAGGTGGTGTTAAAAAAGGAGGTGCGCCGGGTCGATAATCCGATTTTCTAGATGCTCAAGCTGGCCGCCTAAGTCACTGAATTCGCAGAACAATCGTTTCTGTACCGGCCATTCTGGGGGTGTGGTGGTCACAGGTTCAAATCCTGTCGTCCCGACCAAACAAAAAAGGCCACCCATCGGGTGGCCTTTTTTGTTTGGCCCGAAGGGCTGGAGTTGTTCTTTAGCGAGCCATAGGCGAGCGTATCCCAGGTTCACAAATTGCGACCCCAGGAGCAATTTGGACGCGGGAGCGAAGCGGGCTCTACCCAATTAACGGGGGATGGGCACTCATCCGTACCCGATTGATAATCCCGTCCCACCCACAGTGGGTCAGCACTCTCAACCGATAGTTCTCG
>PABK01000007.1 GCA_002699145.1 Halioglobus sp. | reverse complement strand
TGAATCGCTGCCACTCCCCATGGCAGCTTAAACCCGGGGCAGGCATCCACTTATAGAATCGGGTTTGCTGTTCAAATAACTGGGACCACCTCTCTCGAACAAGAAAATAGTCTCTTTGCTCTAATTCACCATGGCCTTGCTCAATGAGTTTTTTCGATTCGGATATCGGTAGCTGAATAATAGATTTCTGAGCGAGCTTCCATACAGCCACATCTCTGAATGATTTCCCAACCTCGCGATAATCGGTGGCTGGTATTTGGGCCATTTCCTTCTCAGAAAATCTCCAGGCCGGAGCTCCCGTAACCCATGAATCTTCTTCACCGTTCACCACAAGAGGACAGAGCAAGATTAGAATCAGAAGCGCGTACTTCATGCCATATAACGCCTCAAGAACGGGCCGCCTGTAAGGCGGTCCCGGTTGCTTGACTTGTTACGTGCCCGGCACCAATAATAGGTATTTATTGGTATTGACTGAGGTGCAACATGGCCAAGAACACGAGCATTACACTGGGCGAACACTTCGAAGGATTCATTGCCAAGCAAATCGCTGAGGGAAGATACGCCTCGGCTAGCGAAGTGGTTAGAGCTGCCCTGCGACAGTTCGAAGATTCGGAAAGGAAGCTCGCCACGCTCAGGCGCCTTCTCGAAGAAGGAGAAAGGAGCGGTACAGCTGAATATAGCTACGAAGTGTTCATGAACGAGCTTGACGAAGAACTTGGCTAATGGGGTCATTTTCCCTTACCGAAGCAGCCAAAGCGGACTTGAAATCGATCGCAGCTTATACTCAGCGCAGGTGGGGTAAGGAGCAGCGCAGAATGTACGCCAAGCAGTTTGACGATGCGTTCCATATGCTAGCCGAAAGTCCCGAGGCTGGAGCCACATGCGATTTCATCAAGGTCGGATACCGTAAATTCCCAAACGGCAGCCACATAATTTTCTATCGCCAACATCCGGATACCGAAGTAGAGATTGTCAGGATACTTCATAAACGCATGGACCTGGCTCGGCAGCTAGAAGGCACGTAACGCCTAAAGCTGCGGCGGCGAAGCCGTCCGCAGCCTTTACTTGTTAGGGGCGTGTTCAAGGCGCTCTGCCAACCATACTTTGATAATGGACTGACGAGTTACACCCAACCTTGCCGCCTCTTTATCGAGAGATACGATCATCCACTCGGGAAAATCTACGTTAACTCTTCGCGGAGTCTGGTTCGGCCGTTTCAGACTAGAAAGGTCCAAATCCTCGATTATGTCTTCCTTGCCCTGGTCGAACTTTTTGTCGAAATCTTTAGCTTTCATATAACTCTACCTCAGCTTTTCGAGATCGCCTGACCGAAATTAATCGAATCTCCTCATCTCGATATGTAAAAACTGCAGACCAGTACTGAGCATTCAAACGAGCAATTACGATTGACCTTGGTTCGTCGTCAGATCGGGCTACCAATTCCACCAAGTTCGGGTCATTCCACAGCAATTGAGCCTGCTCAAAATCAATCCCATGCTTCTTGAGGTTGGATGCGCTCTTTCTTTGGTCATACTGGAACTTCATAATGGTATAGAAAATATACCACTATAGCATCATTATCAAGAGGGAAGATTGGCGCGGTAGAAGCCCCTAACGCCCAAAGCAGCGGCGGTGAAGCCGTCCGCTGCCTTTACTTGTTATAGCGCCGGTTTTCATGTTTTCTAATGAAATCATATAAGACACATGTAAAAAACGCAGCAAGTCCACAAATCACCGCTGCCTTAGCCCAAACCAATAAAGATTGTTTCATGCCATGAAATTCAACGAATCCAAAAAGACCTCCAGGACCCACAACTCGAGACGGGCCGCCACCGGGATCTACTTGAACAATAGGGCCTACATCGACAAGAACAAAGTACAGGAATGGAGTTAATAGACCAGCGATGAGGCTTGTGATTATTTTCGAGGTCATGATCGGAGGTAGGCGCTATAACGCCGCCGGCACCGGCGAGCAAACCGCGCAGCGGTTTGTGAGTCCAGCGCACGAAGTGCGCGGCGGTGCCCGGCCTTGTTATGTGCTGCTTTATTCATATGCTTGCCTGAAATAATCCCAGGTGGCTGCTGGTTCGGAAAGCTTTTGTGTGTGAGTCAGCGCGTCTTCTTTATCGAGTCTAATTCCCACGCTGAAGAGATAAAGTTTGTCATGCGCATTCCCAATGTACTGCAAGTATGTTCCTGCAGGTACTACTCCAACAACTTTATCTTGATCCTTGAGTTTAATATCCTTCTTTAGGAGGTAGTAATCGTGGGAAGGACTGACTATTAGTCCTAAAATGAACCCAACTATTGAAAAAATTGCCGCCACAAGCACGTACTTCATTGCTGTGAACCGACGGGCACATAACGCTTCAAGCACCGGCGACGAAACCGCGCAGCGGTTTTGGCGTCCGTGTGGCTTGCCTTGTTAGGTGAGCTCACGCAATTTCTTCTCTACACTACTGACAAACTGGCCTGCAACTTTAAGCAAAAGGTCAGAGTGCTCTGTTAGTTGAGCTTTCGTACGACTCCTCCTTTGGCGTTTACCAATTCCTGTGCTTTCAAAGTCTACATCTAATTCGTGTATAATCTTGTTCCTAACGTCGAAAGCGCTATTTAGTTTTCTCTTTTGCTGACGGAGAAAATTATGCTCAATATCCATCGCCTTAGCAGCCTTGAATAGCTCTTCTGATGATTGAAGGCTACTACCCGTCAGGTCATATATATATCGCTCAATAAGTGAGTCATAAGGTGATTCTGACACCAAGACTTTCGCCAAGAATTTTGATGGGTCAGATGATATATCACCTGTTCCATCGCCCCTGATTTGGCGTTGCGCAAATTTTTCGAACTCGCTTTGTACGTCAATGTCCCTCTCGGCCAACTTCTTTAGTGAGCCTCTGATTAGTTCTTTCACCACTATATCAAGGCCGCCAGCGGCAAATACTACAGCTGCTCTTATCAGATCTTGCTCTCCATCAGTTGGTGCCCCTTTCGCCTTTCTTGCTTTTCTTACTGTTTCAAACGAATCAACGAGGTTATTGACTGAGCGTAACCGTCCGGTAAACCCATCTGTTCGCGCCCCGCAAACTGCGTAAGCTAGGTGCCCACCTAATCTTAAGTGGGCACCTGATATGGATAACGAAGCGTCTCCCCCAAGGATCATCAAGCGGCGCCGTCGCTACTCTGCGGGGTTCAAAAATCGAGTGTTGGCCGAGTGCCAGCAACCGAACACCTCCGTGGCCGAAGTTGCGCTGCGCCATGGCCTCAACCTCAACCTGGTACACAAGTGGCGCCAGTTGATGACTGTCGATGACACCGGAGAGTTTGTGCGGCTACCCATGCCGGCCAAAGACCAATCCAGTCCAAGCCGGAGCGTAGCGCGAGTTCTGCCCACTGTCAGCATCCGGCTGGATACGCCGCGCGGTCCGATCACCGTCGAGTGGCCATTGAGTGAGATTGACCACTCGGTCGCTTGGCTCAAGGCGCTCGTTCAGTGATCAAGATTGACGAGATCTGGCTGTCCCGCGAGCCGCTGGATATGCGCGCCGGACCGGACACGGCGTTGGCACGTGTCATCAACCGCTTTGGCAAAGCACGTCCGCATTGCGCGTATGTCTTTGCCAACAAGCGCGCCAACCGGATGAAGGTGCTGGTGTGTGACGGCTTCGGTATCTGGCTGGCATCGCGCCGGCTGCACCAGGGTCGGTTCGTCTGGAGCCAGCTCCGCACCGGCGATCCATTGTGCATTGATATGCCGCAGTTGCAGGCCCTGGTGGTCGGCTTACCCTGGCAGCATGCCGGCGCTGGGCACTTTATGGACCGACATTAGATAACACCAGAATCCCGCTCGCAGTTCCAGAGAACGATTGCCGATGATTGCTGCTGGCACCGATTTGCTGGTGCTGGCAAAGTGTTCCCATGCAAGCGCCTATCGATCTCAATCAGCTCAACGAGACCGAACTCCGCCAGATGGCGGAGCAAATGCTGGCGCAATTGGGCGAACGCGATGCGCGCCTCGTGGCGCAGGACGCCGAGCTTGCTGCACGTGACGAGGCCATTCGCCGCTACTCTATGCGCGAGGAGCAGCTGACCCACGAGATTGCCCTGCTTAGGCGCCATCGGTTCGGCAAACGCAGCGAAGGCGTCAACCGGCAGCAATACAACCTCCTTGAAGAACTCGTTGACGAAGACACGGCGGCCATTGAACAAGAGCTGGAGCGGCTGGCGGAGAGTCGCCCGCGGCCGGAGCCCAAAACCCGCACACCGAAGCGCCGGCCCTTGCCGCCCCAGCTGCCACGCACCGAGATCCATCATGAACCGGAACACACCACCTGCAACTGTGGCTGCACCCTGACCCGGATTGGCGAGGATGTTAGCGAGAAGCTGGATTATGAACCCGGCAGCTTCTCGGTGGAACGTCACATCCGCGGCAAGTGGGCCTGCCAGCAATGTGAGACCATCACGCAGGCCCCGGTAGCACCGCACGTGATCGACAAGGGCATCCCCACCACGAACCTGCTGGCGCAGGTGCTGATCAGCAAGTATGCGGACCACCTCCCGCTGTACCGTCAGGAACAGATTTACGCCCGGGCCGGCGTTGAACTGCCACGATCCACACTGGCGGACTGGGTGGGGCGCTGTGGCGTGGAACTTACCCCGCTGGTGGAGCACCTGCGGAGCAAGTTGCTTGAGCACGCGGTGCTGCACGCTGACGAGACGCCGGTGCCCATGCTCTCGCCGGGCAAGAAGCGAACACACCAGGCTTACATCTGGGCCTACGCAACCACGCGCTATGCCCCGGTGCAAGGTGTCGTTTACGACTTCCAGCCCTCGCGCTCCGGCAAGGCCTCCAGGGACTTCCTGGCGGACTGGCGCGGTCAGCTGGTCTGCGACGATTACACTGGCTACAAGGCCGGCTTCGCCACGGGCATGACTGAAGTCGGTTGCTGGGCACACGCCCGACGCAAGTTCCACGAGCTGTTGGAGCGGAACCAAAGCCCCATCGCCGAGAAAGCGCTATCGTACATCGGCATGCTCTATGACGTTGAGCGACAGGCCAGCGGCCTGCCGCCAGAGGAGAGGCAGCGGCTGCGCGACACCGAGGCGCGGCCCGTAATAACGCATCTGCGCGAGTGGCTGACGGGCCAGCGATCCCAGCTGACCAACGGCACGCGAACTGCGAAGGCGATCGATTACACGCTTAAACGGTGGACCGCCCTGGTTCGCTACCTGGATGACGGCAATCTGCCTATCGATAACAACTGGGTGGAAAACCAGATCCGGCCCTGGGCCCTTGGCCGAAGTAATTGGCTGTTCGCAGGCTCACTACGCAGTGGCCAGCGTGGTGCCAATGTGATGACCCTGATCCAGTCGGCAAAGATCAACGGTCTGGATCCGCAGGCTTATCTGCGCGACGTCCTGGAGCGCTTGCCGAGCGCCCGGCAGTCAGACCTTGATGAGCTGCTGCCGTATAACTGGACACCTCCGATCAAGGTGTAATCACCGGACGCATACGGTTGTCATGTGACAAGCGATTCACTAAAGTTCAGATTATATGTTTGCCTGACTGTCACTCAGCACAAGGATGTGTAGTGAATATACTGAATCAGCGGATCAGGGCGCTTGAGAATTTTATCTCGCTTCAGGAATTTCTTACCTATCAATGCTCCCGCCCCTGCAATACTAAGAACTACATACGCACCCATTTGATAGCGAATCCCGATTCCGACACCATTCTGGATCTTGGATGTGGGGAAGGAGGATCCAGGGAGTTTTTCGCGAAGCTATTCCCCGAGGTTATATGGCGAGGGGTGGATATAGCAGATTCACCGGAGGTTAAGAACCGGACTGGATCAGCAGTCGATATTGTTACGTTTGACGGCATAAACCTTCCCTACGAAGACGGCAGTTTCGATGTCATCTACTGCAACCAGGTGTTAGAGCATGTGCGCAACCCTGACGCGCTTGTAGCGGATGCGCTCAGGGTACTAAAGCCCGGAGGGTTTTTCGTGGGCTCGGTCTCCTATCTCGAGCCTTACCATTCCCACAGTATCTTCAACTTTACGCCGTACGGTATTGTCAGTGTGTTCACCGAGGCCGGGTTCAAACTGAATGAAATACGGCAGGGGGAAGATGCGCTGCAACTCATCATACGGCAGATACTCAATCGGTCGAAACTGATGCGCTGGTTGTGGAACAGAAACTACCTGTATTTTCTTATCAGGGTCCTCAGCTTTATAGCTCGTCTGGATTCAGCTACGCAGAATTTTCTGATGGTGCAGTTTGCCGGCCATCTAGTTTTTTCCGCCAGGCGGCCAGTGGAGCCGGAACAAGGAACTACTTCCCCACGCTTTCTCGACGAGTGTTAGCAATTTTCCTCTGCACACATGTTGGTCTTCTGGAGTCCGGTCCCCAGGTAGTGCGGTTGCATCAACAATATTCCTGGCACAATGCCGGAAACGGATCCTCTTCGCCGCCCCGCGCAAATACCAGCTTGTGCACCACGCCCTGGAAATAATTGCTGAACCAGACATTGTTGTGCTGATCGATGGCGATACCCTTGAAAGCGCGCGCGGGTTTGCCGTCCGCGTCGCAGGTCACGGTTGACCCGTCCTGAGCCGGCGTAGGCAGCTCCAGTTGGTCGACAAAGGCCATGCGCGTCCAGTCCGCATCGATGACCGCCAGTCCCGGCGGGGCCAGGTCCATGGGGCATTTGCCGGCCCAGGTGGTGATCCACAGGTTGGCGAAGCTGTCGAAAGCCATCGAGTGGGTGGTGAGTTGCGCCTGCGCGGTGTCGAAGACCGGCACCTGCATGACGGTCATGCAGGGGTTGTTCCCCGCCGCGTCCAGCGTTCGGCAGTGGGACGGGTCCTGCAGTGCGTGCTGGAGTCCAAAGCGCACCACCTGCCCGGTGCCATTGACCGAGAACACCAGGTCGCCGTTGTCCGGGTGAGCGTGTATCTGGTGCACTCGCAGGAAGAAGCGGCTACCCATGATCTCGCCCACCCTGTACAGCGGGAAGCGGTCCTGCTCGCCCGTCGCGGGGTGCAGACGGCCGATGGCGCCGCCGAGGAATTCCGTGTACCAGATTGCGCCGGGGTCGGGGTCCCCGGGCTGTTGTACCAGGAACTGGTTGATGAGGCCGTTGTCGCCTTCCAGTTCATACTTGCGCATGCAGGCGCCCTGCCCGGGGTGCTCGCAGTAGGCTATCGGCAGCGGCCGCGCCAGTTGTCCTTCATCGTTGATATGCCAGTCGTAGTTGTTGTAACTGTCGCAGGCACGCAATTCATCCGGGTTGAAGGAGACCAGCGCATTGTTGCCGGACTGGGCGAACCACAAACGGTTGCGCGCCTCATCCCAGGCGATACCCAGCACCGCGGAGTTGTTGTCGGGGACGGGGTAGGCGCAGAAGCGCCCGGTGGCCGGGCTGTAGGACACGATACGGCTGTAGTTCTGCACATCATCCGGCAGGGAAAAATTCAGCCAGTGACCGGTCTGGGGAAACCACAGCCGTCCGTGACTGTCCCGGATGACGCGTTCGGACTGCGCCACACCCGAACGCCAGCCCTGGGCGTCGATGAACGGCGACTGGCCGCGGCGCGGCACCTCGAACTCCTCCACGCCGGGCGGCGAGGTGGTCACGTGGAAAAGCGAGTTGCTGAATTCGGCGACGGCCCAGACATCGTTATCCTCGCCCGCGGCCAGCGCGATCGGCAGGGTGTCCGCCGGCAGGGGGACGCTCAGGGTCCGGTAGGCTCGCTCGCCCGCGTAGTCGGCGTACTCGTCGACTGCCGGGCGCTGGTGCGTGTTGTTCGCTGTCGTGGGCAGGCCGGGGCCCGCGCTGCAGGCGGCGAGCAGCACCGCCGCCGCGCACGGCAGGAGCCGTTGCAGGCTGCCGCGCAGCAGGGCCGCCGACCCTGGGGCCGGCGCCAGGGTACGCTCAAATAACCCGGTCACTGCCGCCATCGATTGGCACCTGGGCGCCCGTGGTGGCACGGAAGGTATCGCTGGCCATGGTGGAGAGCAGCCTGGCGACATCGCTGGCGTGGATTTCCCGCCGCAGGAGATTCTTCGTCTTGTACTCGTCCACGCTCATGCCGTAGCGGCGCGCGGAGTTTTCCAGGGCCTGTTCCGTCCACAGCGCGGTGTCGAACACCGCGTCGGGGTGCACCACGTTCACGCGCACCCCGTCGCCCGCCAGTTCCAGGGCGGCCACGCGCGCCAGCTGGGTGATGCCGGCCTTGCTCACCGAGTAGGCGGCGGCGCCGGGGCCCGGCGCGCTGTAGTTGCGCGAGCCGACCAGCAGGATGGAGGGCTCGATACCGAGCTTGAGGTAGGGGATGACGGCGGTCAGCAGGCGCTGTGTCGCCGTCAGGTTCACGGCCATGGTCTGGTCCCAGGTCGCCGCGCTGTGCTCCTCGATGCGTTCTCCCGACTGGAAGATGCCCGCGTTGCACACCGCGATATCCAGGCCGCCGTAGGTGGCCACCACCTGCTCCACCGCCGCCTGGATCGCCGCGTCGTCGGTCAGGTCGCAGACCAGCCCGAGCATGCCCTGCTCGCCCAGCGCGGCGCCGGTATCGGCATGGATATCCAGGCCGACCACGGTGGCGCCGTCGGCGTGCAGCGCCTCGCAGGTCGCCCGGCCGATGCCGCTGTAGGCGCCGGTGACCAGGGCGACCTTGCCCTGGTGGGGCTTGCCCGGCCCGCTGGACTTGCCCAGTTTGGCCTGCTCCAGCACCCAGTACTCCAGCTCGAAGATGTCCTTTTCCGGCAGCGCCTCCCAGCCGCCCAGGGACTCGCCGGTCTGCACGCACCAGCGGGTGTGGCGGGCGATGTCGGCGACGATGCCGCACTCTTTGGTGCTGCCGCCAAAGGCGATGGAGCCGCGGCCACGCCACAGGCCCAGGCGCGGCGCCTGGTCCAGGATATGCAGTCCGTCGTGGCCGTTGCGCTCGAAATAGGCGCGGTAGTCACTGGCGAACTGTTCGATTTCCGGCACCCCCTCGGCGGGACTGCCTTCGATGATGACCGGGATGCGCTTGGTACGGATGACGTGGTCCGGGGTGATGGGGCCGCGGGTGGCGATGGCGTCCAGGTCCTCGCGCCGCGAGTAGCCCACCGCATCGGGTGAGTCGTCGAGCACGGCCAGTTGCGCACGGCCCCTGACCAGGGAGACGGCGCGGCGAATACGCGCCAGGTCCATGAGGTCGGTCGCGCCGGCCTCCGTTGGGTGCTCGGTAACGCCCCTGTCGGTGATGTACTGCTCTGCACGCGTCACCAGCTCGATCATGTCATCGTAGGCGGTGCGGGCGTCGTCGTGGAAGGTGAACACGCCGTGGTGCATAAGGATAATGCCCTTGTACTGGCCCAGGTCGATGTCGCGGATGGCCTCGTAGACCTGTTTGGAGAGGATGAAACCCGGCATGACGTAGGGCAGTATCAGGCAGTCGGGGTACAGTTCACGCAGGATGTCCTCGCCGGCGGGGTTGTTGCTCAGGGTCACCACCGCGTCGGTGTGGGTGTGGTCGACGAATTTTTGCGGGATGATGGCGTGGAGGATGGCCTCGACCGAGGGGGAGGGCGCGCCCGGGTCCAGCATCAGGGAACGCAGCTGTCTTGTCATTTCCGCATCGGACAGGCTGTCGAGTTGCGCCAGCCTGGCGGTCTCGGCCAGGCGAATGGCGGGAAAGCCGGGCGCCTCGATGGTCTTCAGGTCCCAGCCACTGCCCTTGACGAACAGCACTTCGATCTCCTCGCCGAACAGGTCGGTGGCCGTTCCCTTGACCGAGGTGTTGCCGCCGCCGTGCAGGACCAGGTCTTCCTCCGCGCCGAGCAGGCGTGAGGTATACACCCGCATCGCCAGGTCATCACCGGCAAATTCGCTCGCATCTTCGTCGTTCCAGCTATTCTTCATGTGTGTTTGTACCCGTCAGGCATTGTCGTGATTAGTCGTGATTACGTTGGCCCGGCAGCCCGGGCTCCGCCCCTGATCTGCATCGCGGGCACCTGTCGGGGCAACCCGGCAGAGCCGCCAGCGTTTACTATAGCGCCAGGCTGAGGGCGAGGTCGTACAGTTCCATGTCCAGGGCGTTGTCCCTGGCGATGCGTTCGCGCAGGGCGCTGGAGACCTCGCCGGCCGCGCCCACGTTCTTGCGTGGGACGGCCCCGACATCCCAGTCGTAGCGCCGCCCCAGTTCGGCCAGGAAGCGCTCGTAGTGTTCGGTCACGCCCACCAGTTCGACCTCACGCAGGTTGCTTTTCGCCGTCGTCAGGCGCTGTGCATCCGCCTCGACGACCCCGGTGGCGGGGGAGAACAGTTCCAGGGTGACGCGTCCCAGCGACTCCTTGATCAACAACTGCGCAGCCTCGGGCAGCGGCTCGCCCTCGACGAAAGCCTCGCGTGGCGGCAGCGGTGGGTCGCGGTCGCCGTAGCGTGTCTGCGCGACAGACTCCTCCAGGGTCATGGAGAAGATTTTCGTCTGGTAGTTGTGCATGAAGGATTCGTAGAACCACTCCTGCTCGTAGATTTCCTCCAGTTCCATGGCCGCGTGCTCCTCGTGGTACTTGCGGCAGTGCTTCAGGTAGGAGAGCGTGCGCTCCACCGGGTCGCGCAGTACCGTCATCGCCTCGAACTGCGCCTGTAACTGGCCGCGCACGACATAGGGCACATGGCCCCTGACGATGCGCAACTCTGCCGCCCTCTCGTTCGCGTCCCGTATCAGCTGGGGCACGCAGGTATAGGCCGCCACCCGGTGCGCCAGGGTCGATTCCTTGCTCAATACTGCGTCCGGGTAGCGCTCGTGTTCGGCGAAAGTCCTGCGCAGCAGCTCGGCAAACGACGTCCCGCCGGTTTTCATGATGTGGATATAGAGAAAGCGCGTGTCGGTACTTGCGGGCATCGGGTTCAGGTATGTGGGGAACGGCGGCCGCCGGCCTGGTCAGACAGCGACGACGGGTATGAGGCGTTTGCCCCTGGCTTCCAGGTGGCTGGTGCGCACCTGGTCGATGAACTCGCGCGCCATTTCCACCGACAGGGCCACCTGGCCGCTCTGTTCGGTGAAGGTATTGACCATGGCGTCCAGGTCTTCCCTCGGGCGGTCGCCGGCGTTTACCGCGCGCACCATGTCGGTCACCGAGTTCAGCGGGTCGTGGTTGCAGGTCTTGCACACCGGCTCGCGCGTGGTCAGGTGGTGCAGTTTCTGTTCGCTGATGGAAAGTATGGAGGTATCGAATACACTGGCCATCGGCGCCTCTTTCTTCCAGTCGGAGCAGCACAGGTAGTACAGGCCGTCGTAGCCGACAAACACGTAGAGGAAGGGCACCGGGCAGACCCACTCAGAGCCGCACTGCTGCATGATATCGCGCGCCTCGGCGCGTTCGGGAAACTGCTCGTACTGCATATGGTCCACGAACAGCGCGCCGCCGCGGTTGATGACCTCGTACTCCATGAAACCGTCGACGCCCAGTTCCAGCCAGTACTTTTTCATGTTTGCGGTATGCGCGGGATCCTGGCGGTGGTTCACCAGGACGATATGCACCTCGCAATCATCGCCGGAGTCACGCACAAAGCGCGCGATATTGTCGCGCGTGGTTTCAAAGGGCAGGTTGTAGACGTCGTCATAGTCCTTGCCCAGGTCGGAAACGTTGATATTCACCCGGGTGACGCCGGCCTCGAGAATGGCGTTGCCGCGCCTGGCGTCCAGCAGGTTGCCATTGCTGGCCATGCTGCAGTTGTCGAAACCCGCGCCGCGAATGCGGCGAATGAACTCCGGCGTATGCGGGTTGATCAGCGGCTCACCCAGGCCGCAGACGTTGGGTTCCAGTCGCACCGGGAAGTTCGAGCGCGAGGCGTTGTGGTCGCGCAATTCCACCGCCCGGAACAAGGTCTGCTCGAACGTCTCCATGGTCATGTGACCCTGGTGCGGCGTCGCATCGCGCGGACAGAAGTGACACACCGCATTGCAGCGGTTGGTCGCCTCGATGTCGATGTTTATGCTTATTTCCATGCGAAGCCTGCGGAATTATAGGCACATCAGTATAGTGGATGCCCGACTTTCAAGTACAGGTACATTCGGTCTGGGCCGGCAGGATAGTGTGTGCGTGGTCACAGTTTGCGGCAACTCAGGTGGAACGGTCTGCAAGGTTGAACAGCAGGTGCGCCGACAGGTCGCCGAGCAGGTCCACGAACATTTCGCGCCGCGCGAACTGCCAGCTACCGCGCGTCTTGCGAAAGCGGTCCTCGTAGCGGCCGCAGATTATGGGCTGTAGCGGCAGGTCCGCCGTCGCCTGGAGCACGGTGTAACAGGAGCGGGCCCGCGCGTCGGCCCCGTCCTCGTCCAGCTCGATAATCACGTTGCTGGTCAGGTGCCGTGTTTTCGGCGTGCCGCTGTCGGGGTAGATCCGGGTCGATTGCCGGTAAAGGCCCAGCACTTCTTCGTAGCCGGCGTGGCGCGTGTCGTACTCGCTGGAGACGATCTCCCCATCACGGAACAGTTCCGCCACGCCCGCCAGGTCGCCGGCATCGATGCGCTCGGCGTACAGGTAGATGAGATTCTCGATTTCGCGGCTGTCGTCCACTGGCGCGCCCCCGTTCTGGTCAACCCTGGAGTTGGCGGTGTTGCTGGCCGCGCCCCGCCTTCAGGAGGTCGCCACCACGGGAATGATGTCGGCGTCCGCGGGCAGCACGCCCTCGGGATGGTTCTCACCGTATTCCAGCAACTCGCCCAGCTTGAGGTTGATCTCCTGGCTGCCGGCGCGCAGGGAGCGGCACAACTCATCCGCCTCCGCCGGCGTCGCCTGGCCCTGGTTGACCGCGCGCAGGGTCTCGGTGAGCATGTTGATCGGGTCGTGGTTGCAGGTCTTGCACACCGGTTCCCGGCTAACCACCATGGCCAGTTTCTGCCGGGTGATCTGCAGGAAACTGGCGTCGAACACGGAACCCAGGCTGGCCTGCTTGCGCCAGTCGGAGCAGCACAGGTAGTAGTTGCCGTCGTAGCCGACAAACAGGAACCCCCAGGGCGCGCCGCACAGCGGCTGGGCGCCGCCCTCGGTGAGCCGCGTCCTGGCCTGCACCATCTCCGTGTACTGCTCGAACTGCATGTGCTCGACGAACAGCGCGCCGCCGCGGTTGATGACGCTGTAGGAGTGGAAATTCTTCGCGCCGCGTTCGCGCCAGAAAGCCTCCATCGCCTTGACGTGCTCCTGGTCGTCGTGGTGATCGACCAGGATGATGACCGTGTTGCAGCGGCCCTCGGCGAGTTCCAGGAAGCGTGTGATGTTCTCGCAGGTGCGATCCCAGGGCAGGTTGTAGACCTTCTCGTACTCGTCCCCGGTGTCGGACACGTTGATGTAGATTTCGTTGAGCCCGGCGTCGAGCAGCGCCCTGGCCTTGTCTTCAGTGAGCAGGTTGCCGTTGGAGGACATGGAGCAACGGAAGCCTTCCGCCTTGACCTTTTTCACGAAGTTGACGCACTCGCGGTTGATCAGGGGCTCGCCCAGGCCGCACAGGCTGACCGTGATCGGCAGCCCGGAGACGTCCTTCACGACCTGGCGGTAGTCCACCGCGCGCTGCAGGGCCTTGTCGAAGGTGTCCACGTCCATGATGCCCTGGTGCGGTGTGGCATCGCGGGGGCAGAAGTGGCAGGTCGCGTTACACCGATTGGTGATCTCGATGTCGATGGTAAGGAACAGCGGGCTGACGGACATGTCGTTTCCAACTGGCACAGGGCGAAAAATGATGGCATCGCGGCGAACACACTGTCAAGCGCCCACCGGGAATCTGCGAAGAAGGTCAAACTTTTGAATTTTAAACAGAAATTACGCTAGCCCGGCCTGGAAAGGCCAATGCGCCGCCGCCAGCCAGGCCGCGCTCAGTGGGTGGTCGGCGCCTCGCCGTCGCGGCACAGCATGCGGTCCAGCGCCGCCACGTCGGCCATGGCCAGGCTGCCGTCCCGGTGCGCTGCCACGTAGTAGTCGAAAAAGGCCTCGGCAACCCGCGGTTCGTAGGGGTCGGCGAAGGCCCCGAGCACCATATTGGCAAACAGCGCACGGCCGCCCAGGTTCACCTGTGTGGGCGTGGCCAGTGCCGCGCCCGCCGGCAACAGCTCGATACTGCTGTCGCTGCGTACGTCGCGCAGCAGGCCGGAGGAGTAGAGCTTGAGTGGCGAACGGGGCGCGCGCTGGGCCAGGTGCCCCCTGGGCTGCAGGTAACCGGTCATGACCACGGCATTGCAGCTGTGCGGGTCGAAATGCGGGTCCCGCAGTTCCTCCTCGCCCATGCGCCAGAGCAGGCCGTGGCCGGGCTCGTAGCGCAGTTCCCAAAAGTCGCCCTGCTGCGCCAGGACCTGCGCGGAGCGCGCGTCCTGCGCCGCCAGCGGGCCGATCTCGATACCGATGGCGAAGCCGTGGCGAAACGGCGTGCGCAAGGTGTCGAAACCCTCGTAGAGGGTACTTCCCGGCACCGCGCCCGGGCGGGCGCTCACCGGCAGCAGGCTCTTGCCCCAGTGTTCGCGCCAGAACGCCGTCTCCAGCGCCGCCAGCGTGGCGTTGTTGCCGGCGGCGACATCGTCCGCGCCCTGCGGGGCGGCGGCCAGGTCGTACAGCTGGCGCGACATGCCGTCCTGGCTGACCGCGCGCCAGCGACCGCCGGCGTCCAGGAAACTGAAACTGAGGCTGTTTATATTGGCGCTGTAGGATTCCCAGCCGCGCTGTCGCTGCGGCGGCGCGATGTCCCGGGCGGCCAGTGGCAGCAGGCTGACCCCGTCCGCGCCAGTGTCCGGCGCGGCGCCGGCGGCGGCCAGCAGCGTCGGGTAGATGTCGACGTTCATGACCACCGAATCGACACGCCGTGCCGCTGGCAACTGGCCGGGCCAGCGCAGGATCAGCGGTGTGCGCAGCGCGCCCTCGTAGACCTCGTTCTTGCGCCCGTGGAAGGGATAGTTGTTGTCCCGCTGCAGGTTGGTGCCGCCGTTGTCGCTGACGAAGACGACCAGGGTGTTGTCGGCGTCCACGGCGTCGAGCAGGCGGCCCACGGCATCGTCCATTTGCGTGACCAGGGCGCTGTAGGCGCCTTCCGGTGTGTCCGGAAAGCGCGCGCGGTAACGCGGCGCGGGCTGGATGGGACTGTGTGGCGCGAGGAAGGCGTGGTAGATGAACCAGGGCTGTTCCTGCGCCCTGAACTCGGCGATGCGCGCCAGGGTGTGCTCGGTGAGCAGGTCGGTGAGGTGCCCCTGGTGGACCTGCGGTTCACCGCCGTCGCTGCGCAGCCGGGGATTGAAGTAGGTGGGTCGGCGAATCGCGTCGTCGCCCGCGGCTGGCTCGGGGGACAGCTCGAACTGGTTGAGAAAGCCGAACCAGCCCTCGAAGCCCTTGTTCTGCGGCCAGCCGGCGCGCCGCTCCTCGCCGGCGTGCCACTTGCCGGTGAGGTAGGTGCGGTAGCCCGCGGCGCGCAGGTGTTCGGCGATGGTGGCGTATTCCGCGGGGATCTCGCTGCCCACCGGGCGAAAGCCGGAACGCTCGGGGTAGCGCCCGGAGAGGATGGCGACGCGGCTGGGTGTGCAGGTCGCGTCCGCGTAGTGGCGGCTGAAGGTCACGCCCCCGGCGGCCAGTTCCTCCAGCCGTGGTGTCGGCAATCCGCCGGCGTTGATCACCGAGGTGTCGTTGTAGCCGAGATCGTCGGCGACGATCAGCAGTATGTTCGGCCGGCCCGCGGTGTCGCTTTCCTCGGCGGAGGCCGTCCATTCGCGCACCAGGTTGAGCGCGTTGTGCAGCCAGGAAAACATCAACGCGGCCAGCAGCAAGCCCCACAGTGCCGGGCGCAATGCGCCGCCCGGTGACAGCGTCGATGACATTATTTTTCTCTGGTCGACATGGTTGGGTCGAGATAATACCATTGTCCGAATTGCCAATAATAACGTCCACGCGGTCAGTCCATGGGTATTTTCAGCACCTACGAGTTAAAAAAAGCCATGCTTTGGCCGCGCCGGCTGTACATGCGCTGGAAGTATCGCAACGTGCAGCAGTCCCTGCGCGCGATGCTGGAGCTGCACTACTACAGCCCCGGCATCGTGAATTTTCTCGGCGCCACGGTGATGAACCCGCACATCCTGCACGAGGCGGACATCGGCGACGGCAGCGTGGTGCTGGATGTGGGCGCCTTTACCGGCAAGTGGGCGCAGCACGTGGTCGCCCGCTACGACCCGGTGATCTATGCCTTCGAGCCCAATCCGCGTTCCTTCCAGCGCCTGTCCGAGCAGGCGCAGGAAAATCCGAAGCTGAAACCCTACCAGTACGGCCTCGGGGCGCGGGAGGAAACGGTCGATTTCACCCTCAACGGCCTGGGCTCCTCCATGTTCGACGAGCGCGCCGAGAACGCCGAGGTGCCGCGTATCCAGGTGCGCATCGCCGCCGTCGACCGGGTGTGGGAGGAACTGGAACTGGACCGCGTCGACCTGATGAAAATCAATATCGAGGGCGCGGAATTCCCGCTGCTCGAGCGCATGCAGGAAACCGACATGCTGGACAGGGTGGACACCTACCTCATCCAGTTTCACGAGTGGCATCCGGATGCGCATCGCCGCCGGCAGCGCATCCAGCAGGCGCTGGAAAAAACCCATCGGCAGGAGTGGAACTACGAGTTCGTGTGGGAGAAATGGGTGCGCCGCTGAACAGCCGCACTCAGCCCGGGGAAGCCGGCTTGCGCACCCATTTTTCCCAGATGAAGTGGTAGTCCCATTCCAGGTTGTGTGTTCTTGCCAGGGCGCGGCGAATTTTGCGCCGCCGGTGGTAGGCGCCGGGGTGCCACTCGTGAAACTGGATGAGGTAGGTGTCCACCTGCTGCAGCAGGCCGGCGTCGGCCATGCGCTCCAGAAGTGGAAACTCCGCACCCTCGATATTGATTTTCATCAGATCCACGCGATCCAGCTGCAGCGCCTGCCAGGCGGCGACGATGTCGCGGATCTGTACCTCCACCCACTTGGTGTCGGGCGCGTCCACGTTGTCGTCGAACACCGTGGACCCCATCCACTGCAGGGCCATGGGCAGCGTCTCGTTACTGTCGCCCAGGCCGTATTCGTGGCATGACACCTTCGGGTTGTCGCCCAGCTTTTGCTGCAGCTGCCTGAAATTGCGAGGATCTGGCTCGAAAGCCAGGATGCGCGGGTTGTAGCGCGCGATGATTTCCTCCGCCCACTCGCCGATAAAGGCCCCCACGTCCAGCACCAGACTGTCGTCGTCGATCGGGGCTTCGTGCAGCAGCTGCGAATTTTCGCCCACCGCTCCCAGCCAGGCGTAAAAAGCCGGCCGATAGTAGTGCAGTTCCAGCGCACTGCGCAGGAAGCCCGGCTCCAGGTTTTCGCGGCGCCGCATGTACCACTTGCGCGGGTACATCAGTGTCTTCTTGATCTGGTAGGGACTGGGCAGCATAGCGCTCGTGCTCTAGTTGCGACGGGCCAGGGCGGCAGTCATGGACGCACCCGCCCGGCTCGCGGGACGGGTGCGGCCGGTACTGGCGCGCCTGCCGGTCAGTTGCCCGGGGCGCTGCGGTAGGGGTAGGGGTCGTACACGGTCTGCGCCGGGCCGTCGTGCGTACCGGGCGTCGCCTCGCCGAAATTGAGCGAGAACAGGCGCCGGCGTTCGCCGCCGTTGTAGCTGCCGTGTATGGTGCGGAAGTTCCAGATGATCAGGTCGCCAGGCTTGCTCTCGATAGTGACCGAGGGTATCTCATTGCCGTCGACACCAAACAGCTCGGTGATTTTCGCCGGGTCGTTGAAATCGCGCAGCAGGGTGCGGGCGAAGGTCTGGTTGTGGAAGTGCGAGCCGGGGATGAGACGAATGGCGCCGTTTTGCCCGGTCAGGTCATCCAGGTAAAAGGACAGTTTGACGTGGTAGTGTTGCAGCGGCGCCGAGTACATGTCCGAGTGCCAGTAGCTCTCGCAGTAAAACAGGTTGCCGTCGCTGCTCGCCCACTTGTACTCGGGCCCGATCAGGCTCTGCACCACCCCCAGCACCCGCGGGTCGTGCTGCAGCGGCGCCAGGCGCGGGGACTGTTCGATGAAACCGGGGATGATGACGCGGCGTTCGTCGCCGTGCAGGGCCTCGCGGGTCTCCCACACCGGCTGTTCCTCGTTGCCGAAGAGATCCTCGAAACCACCGACGATTTCGTCGATGTCGTCGGCGAACAGGCCGGGTATTTTCAGGTAGCCGAAAGTATCGAAGTAGTGGATCTGCTGCGGCGACAGCAGGTACCTGCTGTCCACGGGTACCGCGGTGGCCTCGGGGTTGATTGCCTGGCTCATGTTCGGAAACACCTTGTTATCACGGCGGAAAAACAAGCTAGCACGGTTCCAATGAGGAGTGAAGCTGGCCGCGTGCGCCCGACAGGTCTTTTTTGGCCGGTTCGCCAACTGGTTCACACCAGTAACGGCGCGGGCTGACGGATGGCTGGGCCCGCCGGTCCGGGGCAGCGGCGGGGCGCATTTGATTGCGCCAGATCAATGTTGTTCAGGCCGCCAGGGCTCCCTGCGCGGAGGCGTGCCTGCCCGCTTCAGGCCGCCGGCCGGCATGTCCCTGGTCCAGGCGCGGCCACAGCTCCCGCGCCAGTATCGCCGGCGCCTCGCGGCAGCCGCTCGCCAGCCAGCGCGCCAGTGCGGCGGCGACGTCGGGGAAGCCACAGGCGGGCGGGCGCAGCGGGTCGGCCAGCCAGCGGCGAATGTCGCGGCAGGTGAGTTCGTCGCAGGTGGTCGCATAGCCCAGTTGTTCCAGCGCCAGCGCGTTGGAGAGCTGCTCCATTTGCCCGTTCAGGGGTTTGGTCAGTACCGGTTTGCGCCAGTGCAGGCATTCGCTGACCAGCTCGAAGCCGCTGTTGCAGATGACGCCGACACTGCTGGCCAGGTGACGCTTGAAGGTCTGCGTGTTGGCCGGGTGGCGCGTCACGTTGCCGCGGGTCTCGTGGCGCAGGCCGCTGGCGTACTGCACGAACTCCTGCCCGGGTATCTCGCCCAGCAGCCGGGTTACCGCCTCCTGGTCCTCGAAGGGCAGGTAGACCAGGATGTGTCCTGCCTCGCGCAGGGGCAGGTCCGGCAGGTCCAGGATGGGCGGTAGCACGGTGCCGCCGTAGGGCGCCCAGTGCAAGCCCAGCGCAAGGTCGACGGGTGCGAAGTGACGCATGATGAAGCGGCCCAGGGCATTGCCCCCGCGCACCGGGGTGTGCGCTCCGAAGGCGTACTGGTGCCCGATGCCAATGCTGCGGACGCCGTGGCGCCGCGCGGCCCAGGCGCAGACCGGCTCGAAATCGGTCACCACCAGGTCGTAGCGCGCCAGGTCCAGTTCGCGCACATCGCGCAGGAACTGCGCCGGGTTGTTGCCGGTTACGGTGGCCCGGTAACGAATCCGCCCGCTGTCGGTGGCAAAGGTGAGCCCGCGCCGGTGCAGATAGTCGCCGAAGGGTTGCATGTCGAACAGTTTGTCGCGTGGGCGCCCGGAGAACAGCCATTGCACTTCGACCTGCGGGTGCCGGGCAAAGGCGGCGGCCATGGCGCGCGCGCGACTGATATGCCCCTGCCCGGTGGCTTGCACGCCGTAGAGTATTTTCATTGCAGCAATCCCAGTTGGGTCGCGGTCAGGCAGGCCACGGCGCTGCCCATCAGTGCGCCGGCGAGCGTGTCGCCGGGATAGTGCACACCCAGCACGACGCGGGACAGGCCAACACAGCTGGCCCACAGGTACATGGTGGTCGCCCCCTGCCCGTAGATGATGGCCAGGCAGGTGGCCAGCAGAAATGCAACGGAGGTGTGTCCCGAGGGAAAGCTGAAGCGGTCCCCGGCGGTAACCAGGCTGCTGAAGCCCGGCAGCGACTCCTGTGGGCGGCGACGGCGCAGGCCGTTCTTCAGGGGCCAGTAGAGTGCGCGTTCCAGTGCCAGCGAGCACCCTAGCAGCAGGGTCAGGTCCGCTGCCGCGGCGGCGTCCACGCTCCACAGCAGGGCCGGCAGCAGCGCACAGAGATAGCCGTCGGCCGAGCGCGACAGGGCCTTGGCCAGGGGTCTGACGAGGCGGCGCTCGCCACCGCTGAAGACCAGCGAGAAAAGGCGCATATCGAGCCGGTGAAGCGCGTATAGAATGCCCATGTGGTAAGTTTGCGGCCGGGGGGTGGCAATCACATGACAGATTTGTGGCGCTTTTGTGACCGGCGCGGTCCTGTGGCGAGCCACCGGGGGCGCGGGCGCGCGACAGCCGCTGGATCACCGGCGCGCGGCCTGCGCAATGCCCTGCGTTGCGGCGCCGCGTGCCTGCTGCTGGCGCTGGGCGCAGTGCGCGTGGCGCAGGCCGGCCCGGCGGAGACCGGCCCGGTAGAACCCGGCCCGGTGGAGACCGGCCCGGTAGAACCCGGCCCGGTGGAGACCGGCCCGGTAGAACCCGGCCCGGTGGAACCCGGCGCGGTGGAGCCGGGGCCGCAGTCACGCTTCCAGCGCACGGCTGCCTATTTGCAGGGCGCGGAACCCGGCCTGCAAGCCGAGTTCGCCGCCCTGGCCCTGCAGCGCCTGCGCGAGGCCTACGTGGCGGAGGCGGAACAGGCGCGCGCCGAGGCACAGGCGAGGGATGGCGACGCCAAGCTGCTGGCGTGGTCACGGGCGGTGGAAAACTACGCCAGCCGCCTGTCTCCCCTGGTGGAGGACATCGAGATGGGCTTTCCCGTCTACCTCGAGGTGGCGACGGGGCAACCGCTGGCGATCATCGTGGCGCAGCGCACGGTGATCCTCAGCCATCCGCGCATGGCGGAGCAGGCGCTGTTCGAGCAGGCGCTGCTCGACAGTTTCTGCCGACGTCACCGCTGTGACCAGTTCACCGCCGCCGACCCCGGGCGGCGCCCGATTCCGCTCTCCGCGGGGCGGGTGCGACCGGGCTGGTCCTTCAACCCCGACGGCCCGGTGTGCACCTACGGCGGTGTGCGGGTGCTGTTCAGCGCGGGCGCGGACCTGCCGCGGGCGCGTATGACCTGTGAGCAGTTGCTGGTGGAACTGATCGGCCTCGCCCACGATATCGCCTGGCAGCAGCGGCACGGGGTGGAGGTCGCCTGGGACGAACTGCAACTGCGGCAGACCCGCGGCGGGCCCGGCCACCAGTTGCGCCTGAACGATTTCGGCGACACCCTGCTGGTCACCCTGCCGCTGCTCTACAGCAGCCCGGGACTGCTGCCGGCGGCGGCGCCCTGGTTGCGCAGCCGGGTCGAGGGGAGCGGGGAGGTGACACTGGAACTTGGCGCCGCAGACTTCGGGTGGGAGTAGGTGCCGCCGGCCAGGTGTGGCCGGCGAGGTGCGGCCGGCGAGGTGCGCCCGGCTGGCGTGATAAATACACACTATTGAATCGTGGTCACTAGGGATTTTCGTTTCAATTCAGGATAATCTGCCGCAGTGACCGCGCTGCTTATACGACAACAACAATGCTAGAAACAGTAAAGGTTCTCACTGCCGATCTTGAACTGGGAATGTATGTGTCCAGCCTCGACCGTCCCTGGCTGGAGACGCCTTTCCTGCTGCAGGGTTTTACCATCGAGACCGAGGAGGACATTGCGCGCCTGCAGGAATACTGCAGTTACGTGTATGTCGACACGCTGCAGAGCAAGCAGCCGCCGGCGTCCCTGGAGCGCAAGGTGCGCACCAGGCCGCGCCGCCCCATCCAGGAACTTTTCACGCAGCGCCAACTGAAATCCTACCGCGACGCCAGCAACTGGTCGGACGAGTACCCCAAGGCCAAGGATGCAGTGCAGTCGCTGTCCGAGGGCATCGACGAGATCTTCGACAAGGTCGCCAGCGGTGGCACGATCGACGTGGTGCGGGCGAAGAAGTCTGTCGACCCCATGATCGACAGCGTCATGCGCAACCCCGACGCCTGTATCTGGCTGGCGCGCATGAAGCAGGAGGACCAGTACACCTACCAGCACTCCCTGGGTGCCTCGATCTGGGCCGTGGCGCTGGGGCGCCAGCTGGGTTTACCCAAGGCGGATCTGCGCTCCCTGGCCATCGGCGGGCTGTTGTTTGACGTTGGCAAACTGGGCCTGGACAGGGAGCTGTTGAACGCCAGCAGGCCACTGACGGAAGCGGAGTTCGATCAGGTGCGCGGCCATGTCCGCCTCGGGGTAGAAATGATCGAAAGCACCGGGCTGATGAACACCGATGTCATCGACATGATCGCCCACCACCATGAACGCCACGACGGTTCCGGCTACCCGAACGGGCTGTCCGGCGACGCCATACCGGTGTTTGCGCGCATCGCCGCGATCGTCGACTGTTACGACGCCATCACCAGTCCACGCAGTTATTCACGCGCGATCTCGCCCTCCCAGGCGGTGAAGGTGCTCTACGAGTGGAAGGATTGTGATTTCCAGGCGGAACTGGTCGAGGAGTTCATCCAGGCGGTGGGCATCTACCCGGCCGGCTCGCTGGTGGAGTTGTCCTCGGGCGAGGTCGGTGTGGTCGTCGCGGAATACCGCACGCGGCGTCTGCGCCCGCGGGTGCTGGTGGTGCTGGACGCGGACAAGCAAGCCCTGGCGCTGCCCAAGAGCGTCGACCTGCTCAACGAAACACGCACCGGAGACGGCGCGCCCCTGGATATCGTCGACAGCCTGGAGCCAGGCGCCTACGGTATCGACATGACCGCTATATCGCTCTGAGTCGATGCCAGGTGCCGACAACATGCCCGACCTGCAGCGGACGCAGTTCCTGGCCGCCCTGCGCGCGGCCACGGAGGAGGCCCGGGCGGACGAGACAAACCTCGCTCTCCTGCTGATCGATATCGCCAACCTCGCGCGCATCAACCAGAACCGGGGCTACGAGCACGGCGACCAGGTGCTGCAACAGACGCACCGGGCACTGCTCTCGATTTCCAGATTGCCGGACACGGTGTTTCGCATCGGCAGTCACGCCTTCGCGTTCATCCTGCCGCGGCTGGACAATCCCGCCTTGGTGGTGCTCGCCCTCAACCGGGTCAAGACGGTCTTGCACGAGGAACTGGGCGCGACGCCGGACGTCGCGGCGCCGGAATTCAAGTTCGGACTGGCGATCAACCGCCGCGCCCGGGGGGAATACGCCGCCATGTTTGCGCTCGCCGAGTCTTCCCTGCGCCATGTCAAGCGCGGCGGTGAGCTGGACCTGGAGGGATTGCTGGGCGACGGGAACGATGATTTCCAGGGCTACCAGCTGGAGCAGCAGCTGGCGCAGGCCCTGCGCGACAACGAGCTGGAACTGTACTACCAGCCCAAAGTCAGGTTGCAGGATGGTGGTGTCGACAGTGCAGAGACCCTGCTGCGCTGGACCTCCCCTGACGGTGACCCGGTGGCGCCCGAGTTGCTGGTGAGCATGGTCGAGGGCATGGGCCGCTCCTTCGAGCTGGCCAAGTGGGTGGTGTACCAGAGCATGCGCCAGTTGCAGCGCTGGCAGGCCTCGCTGGACCTTGGGCTGGCGGTGAACGTACAGGCGGGCCTGGTGAGTAACCCGGACCTGCAGGCGGTATTCCGCGACGCCATTGCCATCTGGGGGGTGGAACCTGCGCGTGTGACCCTGGAGGTCACCGAGGACGCGATTATCGGCGACAAGGACGCGGGGCTGAACAATCTCCTGGCCATTCGCGACAGCGGTGTGAACATCTCCATCGACGATTTCGGCACCGGCTACTCCTCCCTGTCCTACTTCAAGCATATCCCCGCCACGGAGCTGAAGATCGACAAGAGCTTTGTCATGTCGCTGACACGCGAGGCGGGAAATCGCGAACTGGTGAAAATCATGGTGCAGATCGCCCGCCATTTCGGCCTGTCGGTGGTCGCCGAGGGCGTGGAGGACCGGGCGTCCATGGAACTGCTCAGGAGCCTTGGCTGCGATTACGGCCAGGGATACTATTTCAGTCGCCCGCTACCGCCGCAGGAGTTCGAGGAATGGCTCCTGGCCTGGCGCGCGTCCGGGCAGGCGGGGCACTGACCTGTGGCCCGCGCGATGCGGCGAGGGTGGAGGACACGTGGACGATGACACACTGATTGCCGCGGCGGGAGTCGGCCTGAGCCAGCGCGAAGAGCAGCGCCTGGACCGCATCGAAGGCGAGTTGCGCACGGGTATCGAGAGCCTGGGTAATATCGGCCCGGCGGTCAGCATCTTCGGCAGTGCGCGTTCACGGCCGGAGGACCCAGAATACCGCGGTGCGCGCAAGCTGGCCAGGTTGCTCTCGGAACGTGATATCGCCGTGGTCACCGGCGGGGGGCCCGGCGTCATGGCCGCGGCCAACCAGGGCGCCAGGGAGGGATCCGGCAAATCGGTGGGACTGAATATCGAGCTGCCCCACGAACAACTGGCCAACCCCTACCTCGATATCGACCTGGACTTCCGCTACTTTTTTACGCGCAAGTTCCTGCTCATTCGCTACGCCCTGGGCTTTGCGGTATTCCCGGGCGGCTTCGGCACCATCGACGAGTTGTTCGAACTGCTAACCCTGGTGCAGACCGGGAAAATGCGGCGCAGGCCCATCGTGCTGGTCGGCAGTCAGTACTGGCAGGGCGTGCTCGACTGGCTGCGCGACCAGACCCTGGCAATGGGCTTTGTGTCGGAGCCGGACCTGCAGATGCTGCAGGTGGTCGACGCGGAGGAGGAGGCGGCGGACATTCTGCTGAGCGCCTGCGCGCTCCTCCACAGCGAGTGAGCCCGGCTGCGCTCAGCCGCGGAACTTTTTCATCGCGCCCAGCAACTGGCGACAGGTGATCTGGCCGATGAGTTTGCCGTCCTCGACCACCGGGCGCCGCCGTTTGTTCTTCAGCAACATGTCCTGGGCGACATCGACGATGTCCTCGTTGGGGTGCGCGACCACCAGGTTGTCCGCCGCCATATGGTCGGCCACGGTGCCGATGCCGCCGTTGTTGTAGGTCGCGGTGAGCACCGCGCGCAGGCAGTCGAGTTCGGACAGGATGCCCACCAGGTTGTATTCCCGGTCCACCACACACACGCCGGATATCTTGTTGTCGATGATCACCTGCATGGCGTCGAGGAGGTTGTCATCGGGGCGGACCCTGACGGGATTGACCAGCATGTAATCCCGTAAGCTGACTGACTGTTGCATTGCGACCTCCCTTGCGCGGCCTTGCCGGCCCGTTCTGTGCCAGTATAGACCGTCTGTCTGTCGCCGCTGCCCGGCGCGGCGTACCCGGGGCGGTTCCCGGCGACGGATTCAGGCGCGTCCGCTACACTGAGACACAACGGAAGGGTCGATACATGCAATGAAGGCGCTGCACCTGCTGCGACACGCCAAGTCGGCCTGGGATGAGCCGGGACTGGCGGATCGCCAGCGCGGCCTCAACCGTCGCGGGCGTCGCGCGGCGCCGCGTATGGGACGGGCGCTGGCGCAGCGCATGGCGGCGCAGCCGCTGCACGTCAGCCCGGCGCGGCGCGCCCAGCTGACCCTGGACGGGCTGTGTGAGGGCTGGCCGGCCCTGGCCAGGCAGGCGCACCGTATCGATGAGGCCCTGTACACGTTTGCCGCGACCGACCTGTGGCAGTGGCTCGCGCGGCAAGCCGCCACCGCGCGCAGTGTATTCATCCTGGGCCACAACCCGGCCCTGACCGAACTGGTCAACCTGTTGTGCGGCCGGCCGCTGCTGGATAACCTGCCGACCGCGGGCTATGTGCGCCTGTCGCTGGACATTGACGACTGGCGCGCCCTGGTGCAAGGTTGCGCCGAACTCGAGGACAGCCTGTTCCCCCGGGATCTGCCCCCGCCCTGATACAGGAGACCGGTCATGTCACGCCTTCCCGCCATCCTCTGCCTCGGCGCATTTCTCGTCGCGGCGCAAGTGCAGGCGCAGCCTCCCGTCGAGCGCCTGGCGCAGGGCGTGCGGTTCCGCACCATCAGTTACCAGGAGCCGGGGCGCGTGGAGCACGCCGAATTCCGCCGCTTCCACGCGTTCCTGCGCGCCAGTTACCCGCGTGTTTTCGACTCGCTGTCCGTGGAAACGGTGAACGATTACAGCCTGCTGCTGCACTGGCCCGGCAGCGACTCGCGCCTGGCGCCGATACTGTTCACGGCGCACATTGACGTGGTGCCGATCGAGCCGGGCACCGAGGCTGACTGGCCGCATCCGCCCTTCGCCGGGGTGATCGCGGACGGCCGCATTCATGGGCGCGGCACGCTCGATGACAAGCAGGGCGTGCTGGGCCTGCTCGAGGCGGCGGAGTCCCTGCTGGCGGAGGGTTACGCGCCGCGCCGCGGCATCGTGCTGGCTTTCGGGCACGACGAGGAGATCGGCGGCGATGCCGGCGCCGCCGCCCTGGCGGCGCGTATGCGCGAGCGCGGCTGGCAGTTTCACTGGATGGTCGACGAGGGCGGTATGATCGTGACCGACAACCCGCTGCTGCCCGGGCGCCCCGTGGCCATGATCAATGTCGCCGAGAAGGGCTATGTCACGCTCACCCTGGTCGCCACCGGCGAGGGTGGCCACTCCTCGCGGCCGCCGCGGATCAGCACCATCGGGCGCCTCGCGGCGGCGTTGGAGAAAATCGAGAGCAACCCCTTCCCGCCGGAACTGCCGGGTCCCGTCGCCGCCATGCTCACCGGGCTGGCGCCCCACCTGGAGCAGCCGCAGCGCTTCATCTTCGACAACCTGTGGCTCACCGGCTCCCTGGTGGCGGGGCAGATGAGCCAGGACAGGCTGACCAATTCCTTCGTGCGCACCACCACGGCGCTGACCATGTTCAACGCCGGGGTGAAGGAAAATGTGGTGCCGCAGCGCGCCGAGGCCAAGGTGAATTTTCGCCTGCTGCCAGGGACGACCCCGGAGCAGGTGGTGCAGCGTATCACCCGCCTGGTCGACGACCCGCAGGTTCAGGTGATCGCCAGCGAGTGGGACAATATCCCCCCGGTGGCGGATCACGAGGCCGAGGGCTTTGCGGTTATCGCTGCGGCGGCCACGGCGGTCTACCCGGATGTCGTGGTGGTGCCCTCGCTGCTCACCGCCACCACCGATACCCGGCACTACATCGACCTGGCGCAGAACCAGTACCGCTTCCACGGCATGCGCATCAGCGCCAGTCAGGCCAGCAGCGTCCACGGCACCGGTGAGTACATCGATATCGACAGCTACCTGGGCTCCATCGAGGTGGCGCGCCATATGCTGCGCGAGGGCTCCCGTTAGGCCGGCCCGGGCGATTGCGGGATGCGCCGCGCGCGCCTAGATGTTAGGCTTCGCCTAGCCTGAAACTGCGCCTTGCGGGGAGAATCCTATGCGTCACACCTGCGGTGTTGTCCTTGTCCTGACGCTTGTCGCCTGTGCCTCGGGGCCGGTGACAAGCGCCTGCCCCGAGCCCCGGCCGCAGGTCTGTACCATGGAATACAACCCCACCTGCGCCGTCCTGGCCGACGGCAGGCAGCAGGAGTATGCCTCGCCGTGTAACGCCTGCGCCGATGACCAGGTGGCCCAGGTGCTGACCGGTCCCTGCCCCGAATGAGCCTCACCAACCGGATTCTCCTCGCCATGGTGGCGGGTATCGCCCTGGGCTCCCTGTTCAACCTGCTCCTGCACACCAGCGGTGTGCCCCAGGGCTTCCGCGTGGGGGTGGAGGACTACCTGATCGGTGGACTGTTCGACGTGGTCGGCCGGATCTTCGTCGCCTCGCTGAAACTGGTGGTGGTGCCCCTGGTGTTCGTGTCCCTGATTTGCGGCAGTTGTTCGCTGGGCGACAGCTCGCGCATGGGTCCCATCGCGGTAAAGACCATGGGCTTTTACCTGGTCACCACAGCCATCGCGGTCAGCGTTGCGCTGTTTTTCTCGGTACTCATCGGCCCCGGCAACAAGGTACAGCTGGCGGTCGAGGCCAGCTACCAGGCGACATCGCCACCGCCGCTGGCGGATGTGCTGGTCGATATCTTCCCCTCCAACCCGGTGCGCGCGATGGCCGAGGGCAAGATGCTGCAGATCATCGTCTTCGCCCTGCTGCTCGGTTACGCCATCTCCCATGCCGGGGAGCCGGGTCGCCGCATCGCCAGTTTCTTCCGCGATCTTGAAGTGGTGGTGATGAAAATCGTCGAGGTGCTGATGGCCCTGGCGCCCTACGGGGTATTTGCCCTGCTGGCGCGGCTGTTCTCGACGATGGGCATTGGCGCCATCATGGACCTGGCGGCCTACTTCTTCACCGTACTCAGCGTGCTGGTATTCCATGCCCTGGTGGTCTACACCGCCATGCTCAAGACCCTGACGGGACTGTCGCCGAGAATTCTCATCGACAAGATGCGCCCGGTCTGGGCGTTCGCCTTCAGCACGGCGTCCTCCGGGGCGACGCTGCCCGTAACCCTGCGCACCGTGGAACGGCGCCTGGGCGTGCACAACTCGGTGGCGGGCTTTACCGTGCCACTGGGCGCCACCATCAACATGGACGGGACGGCGATCATGCAGGGGGTGGCCACCGTGTTCATTTCCCAGGTGTACGGCATCGAGCTGTCGATGACCGCCTACATCACCGTGATTCTCACCGCGACCCTGGCGTCCATCGGCACCGCCGCCGTGCCCGGTGTCGGCCTGATCACCCTGGCCCTGGTCCTGGAGCAGGCGGGGCTGCCGGTGGAGGGCATCGCGCTGATCATCGGGGTGGACCGCCTGCTGGACATGGTGCGCACCGCGGTCAACGTCACTGGCGACGCCACGGTCTCCCTGGTGGTGGCAAGCAGTGAAAAGCAGCTCGACGAACAGGTTTACCTCGATCCACGGGCGGACCAGAACGGCGCGCGCGAGGAGCAGACGCCCGCCGGTGCCTGAACGCGCTGTGGTAGCATAGGCGCCTTTCGAGCAACCCCGGAAGCCGTTTCGCCATGTCTATACAGTGCGCCATCGTCCCCGTCACGCCCTACCAGCAGAATTGCTCTGTGATCAGGTGCGAGAGCAGCGGCCGCGCCGCCATCGTCGATCCCGGCGGCGACGTGGAGCGTATTCTCGCGGCGGTGGAAAAGCTGTCCGGCGAGGTGGAAAAGATCCTGCTCACCCACGCCCACATGGACCACTGTGCCGCGGCGGACGTGCTGCGCCGGCAGCTCGGTGTGCCCATCGAGGGGCCCCAGCGCGAGGACCTGTTCTGGCTGCAGGGCCTGCCGCAGTTCTGCGAGATGTCCGGCTTCCCCCACGCGGATGCCTTCGAGCCGGACCGCTGGCTGGAGCAGGGCGATAGCGTGACCGTTGGCGAGCAGGTGCTGCAAGTCCTGCACTGTCCCGGACACACGCCGGGCCACGTGGTGTTCTTCTATGAGCCGCAGAAAGTGGCCTGGGTAGGCGATGTCCTGTTCCAGGGTTCCATCGGCCGCAGCGATTTCCCCCGCGGTAACCACGAGGAACTCGTGCAGAGCATCCGCGGCAAGCTGTTCCCGCTGGGCGACGATATCACCTTCATTCCCGGCCATGGGCCGACCTCCACCTTCGGCCAGGAACGCCAGACCAACCCCTTCGTGGCCGACTCCCGCTATGGCTGACGCCGCGGCTTCGCGCCGGGAGTTGCTGCGCCGGGAGTACCTCGCACAGACCGCGCGCATCCCCTGGCAGGACCTGCAGACCCACTACGCCCGGGGTAGCGTGATTGCCGTGGCGGCGGACCTGGACCTGGTGGAGGTGGCGGTCGCCCTGGGGCTGGACGACACGCAGGCGTTCCAGGACTGGATCGCCAGCGGCGCCGTCGCCGCGGTGAGTGAGGCGCAGGCCGGCGCGTGGTTCGAGGCGGACAGACGCTTGTGGGCGGTGGTGGCCGCGCCCTGGGTGCTTGTGCAGGCGCGTGACTGAAACCGTCGCGCGACGGCGGCCGCCCTGGCTGTGGTTGTTGTTGCCCCTGGCGGCGGCGCTGGCGCTGCGCCTGCAGGGCCTGCTCGACATGGGCGTCGGCGGCAACGACACGATCTACTATTACACCCTGGCGGAATACTGGCTGCGCGGCGACTTCGGTTTCAGCGTGGGCCAGGGTGTGGTGGTATTTCGCCCGGTCCTGCTCGGCATGAACGCCCTAGCGCTGCTTTTGTTCGGGCACACGGACTACGCCATCAAGCTGGGCAATGTGCTGCTGGACGGGCTCAACCTGCTGCTGCTGGCGCTGCTGGCCTGGCGCCTGAGTCGGCGCGCGGTCGTAGTGCTGGCAGCCAGCGCGGTGTACGCGCTGTTGCCCGTGGCGGTGTGGTCCGCGCGCCAGGAACTGCCGCACACCGCCTCCACCTTCTACGTCCTGCTCTGTCTGCTCCTGCTCGTCGCGGGCCTGGCCAGGCGGGGCGCCGCCTGGCCGCGCCTGGCGCTGTCCGGGCTGTGCCTGGCCGCGGCCACGCTCACCCACGAGGAACTGGTGCTGCTGGCGCCGGTGCTGGCCCTGTACGTCTTGCTCGCAGCGCGGCGCGCAGGCTTGGGCGCCGCGACCGGGCTGCGCTGGCTGCTGGCGTTTCTCGGCCTGCCGGCCGCTGCCGCGTTACTGGCGCTGGTCATACAGTGGGGCGAAATCTCGCCGCGGCTCGCCGCGGTTTTCTCCGCGGAAGGTTTCTACCCCGAGGTGGTCGGCCGCTTCCTGTGGGACGCGCTGGTCGGCAGCATGTCCACGACCGCGGCGCTGCTGTATGCCGCGTCCGTGCTCTATACCTTGCTGGCGCTCAGGGGCGGCGGCGCCGCGGCGCTGCGACCGCACCTGCGCGCCGCGCAGTTCTGCCTGCTGGTCCCCGCGGCCTTTGTCGCGGTGTACGCGCTGTTTTTCGACACGCTGTTCTCCCGCGGTTTCCTGCCGTTGCTGCCGCTGCTGTTGATTGGCATCTTCACCTGTGTCGACCTGGCCGCGCGCCGCCACGCGCTGGTCTCGACGCTGGCGTGCGGCGTTGTCGCGGCGCTGCTGGTGGTCGCCAACGTTGCCGCCTATTCGGCGTTCAATATCGCCGATCGACGCTTTGCGCGCAGTTGGGCGCAGCCGGCCTTGCCCGACGCGCAGTCCCTGGCGCGCGGCTATCGCGCATTCCTGGTCGACGCGCGCTACGTGCCGAGTTACGCCAGCCACTGGGGCAATGTTTACCGCGCGCTGCGCGGTTCCGTGGACGCCTCCAACCGGCTACTGATATTGCCAAGCGTCGCCATCTACTCACCCGGGCGCCGCCCGCTGCAGACCGACGTGTACTTTGGCGACGACGCGGTATACCGCGTCGATCACCACGAGCTGTCGCTGCAGGAGGTGGTCCAGCGCTTCAATATTCGCTGGGTACTGTTCACCACGGGGCAGTCGCGTGCCGAGGCGCGTCGCTTGCGCCGCTACCTGTACAACGGGCGCTGGGCACCGGCCGGGCGCGTCGACCTGGGCGCCGCCTACGGTATGGGTAGCTACAGCGCGCAGGGGGAGTTCAAGCAGCTGCAGGCGTTTCTCGCCGAGCGCGGCGCCGTGCCGGTCACGGCCTTCCCGCCCGGGTCTTACGACGCGCGCAACGCCAGGTTGTGGCGGTTGCCGGACGCTAGCGAATCACCTTGATCCAGTCGCCGGTACGCGGTTCCCCGCGGGGGTAGAACCCGTTGATCAGGCGCAGCATGGTTTCCGCGTCGTCGATACGAGTGCCGGCGGCGAGGCTCTCCAGTGTGGCGCCCCGGGGCATCTGGATATAGTGAATATGGCGCGGGTTGGCGGCCAGGCGCTCGCGCGGGTGTATGGGGCGGAAGCTCTCGATGATCGCCAGCAACTCGGCATCGCGCGCGGCGAGGTCGGCGGCGCTGCCTTCGAACAGGTAGCTGTAGGCCTGGTAGTCCACCACCGCCAGGCGCCGCGAGACACTGCCGTTGCTGGCCACTGCCGTGTAACCCTTGAGCCCGGCCTGGTCCAGTTCCTCGCCGATACTCAGGGTGCCTCCCGCGTTGTCCTCCAGCACCTGCCTGGGCTGGGTGGTGACATCGCGCCGTTGCAGCAGGATCTTCAGCTGCGCGGCGCCTTCCGGGTCGCGCAGGACAATGGCGTTGGCGCCAGCATCCACCTGCCAGCCCGGCGGGTGTTCGACGGTAAACGCCAGCCGGTTGTGGTAGTAGCGGTTTTCCGCGCGTTGCCCCTGCACGCTCTCTCCCCAAACCAGGCCCTGGACGACGCGGCGGAATTCCCCGGGCTCGGCAGGGTCCGGCACCCAGGTATCCAGGTCCAGCTGCGCCGCGGTATTGATCACTTCCTTGAGGCGCTGGTCGTTGCGCGGGTGGCTGGCGAACAGGCCGTGGTAGGTTTGCTGTTGCTGGCCACCCGCCCTGGCTTTCAGCCGCTGGTACTGCTCGTGGTACTTGAGTACGCCGATGACCTCGAACATGGCGTCGGGGTCGTAGCCGGTGGCATGCATGTAGCGCGCGCCGAGGCTGTCCGCCTCCAGCTCCATGTCGCGCCCGTAGCCGCTGATGAGTTCCGCGCCGTAGAGGGTGGAGGCCTGGGCGAGGTCGCCGCTGCCGGTAAGGATATAGGTGGTCACGGCGGCGACGTTGGCGCCGGCGGTGGCCGCCTTGCGCCGACCGTAGTGGCGCGCGGTGACGTGACCGATTTCGTGGCCCAGCACGCCGGCGAGTTCCGCCTCGTTGTCCAGGTAAGCGAGCAGCCCGCGGTTGATGTAGACGTAGCCGCCGGGCGTGGCGAAAGCGTTGATCTCCGGGCTGTCGATCACGGTGAAGGTGAACTCACGGTCCGGCATGTCGCTGTGGCGCACCAGTTCCTGGCCGACCCGCGTCACGTAGGCCTGCAGGTCCGGGTCGTCGTAGACCGCCCCTTCCGCCACCAGTTCATCGTACATCTCCCTGCCGACGCTGGCCTCACCCGAGGCGCTGGAGAACACCACGTTGGCGCCGCCGGTGGCGGGGTTGACGCTGCAGCCGCCGAGCAGCAACAGCAGCGCCAGCAGGGTGGGGGCGAAGATCCCGGCGCGGCAAACGGCTTGCTTCATACTCTCGCCTCCTGTCCCTGGCTGTCAGTACTCACTGGAGAGGAACTGCAGTAGTTGCTCGGCAATGCCGTCGCAGGCGGTGCCCTGCACCGGCGCGATGATCGGGATGGGCAGTACCACCGCGGGCATGTAGGACTGGCCGCTGGCGGAGGTATTGACGCGTCCGACCTCCGCACGGTCGGTGAAGTCCCAGATCGTCGCCTCGTAGTCGGCGTCGTCGCTCCAGGTGCCGAAGCCGAAGCAGCCGCCGCCGCCCGGGCCGATCGCGCAGGTCATGGAACCGGCGGATTCACCGCGTACCGTGCTGCCGTCTATCCAGATCATGTACTCGGTTTTCAGGGCCTCCATCTTGCGCGCCACTGCCGGCTGGCGTGTCAGGCGTTCGATGTCGCGGGCATTGAGCGGTGCGGTGCGCGGTTCAAACCAGGGGTAGAGCTCGTTGAGAAATTGCAGTTCACCGATGACATTGATAGCCGGGTCGCGGGACGAGATGTACTTGCCGACGCAGCGCACAAACTCCGGCTCGGTATCGTAGTCGCTGGCGTGGCGCCGCCCCAGGATTACCACGCTGGCATCGCCGATCCCCTCGGTGGGTTCATTGAAGACCATTTCGTCCACCTGGGCGGTTACGCAACCGCCCAGCGCGAACAGCGCCAGGCTCACCAGCAGCGCGCGGGCGATACCGTTCACAGTGCGCTCCCCGGCGCCGGTACGCCCCTGGCGCGCAGCCAGTCGCTCACCGCGGGCACCCGGGCGAAGGACGTGACAAAGTGCGCGCCCGCATCGCGCAGGGCCATGACCGCGGCGAGGTTGACCGCCTCCTCGTCGCTTTGCAGAAAGGCGGTGGGCGTCTTGCCGTAGCTGGTCATGGTCCATTCGGCGATCGGCTTGCCGCCGGTGGTGACCAGCCTGAAGCGATAGCGCATCCAGATTTCGTAGACCTTGACGCTGGTGTGCGCGGGTATCGCGTACTGCAGCTCGTCGACCTGTGGAATGAGTACGCCGTCCACCACCTGGTTCATTTGGCCAGGCCCCGGCTCGCCTTTCATGTGCACCAATTCCCGGAACATGCCGCCGAGCAGCGTATCCCACATCTGCACCTGGGATTCACCCGTGCTGACGATCCAGCTCGACTCGTTGCGCGCGGCGGCCTCGTCGAAGAACTCGTGGCCGGCGAACTCCTCGTCGTACCACACGCCCAGGGTCAGCGGCAGTGGATCCAGCAGGGGCTCGGGGAAGTCGCCCTGCACCACGACGTGCGCGGGCCCGCAGGCCGCCAGCAGTGCCAGCAGGAACAGCGCCGCAACGCGGCTAGCGGTAGTCATTGAGCCCGACAAAGGTACCCCCGTTGCGGTGCGTCAGTTCGCGCATGAGATTGGCGAAGCGCAGACCGCTGGCCTGTTGTGACGGATCGGCCTGGACCACCACCGGGAAGCCCACCGCGTGAATGCGCACCAGCCTGTTGCCCTGGGCGTCCTCGCGGTTGATGCGATCGACCGTGTCGATCACCTCGTCGGTGGAGCCGCCCTTGAAGTCGTCGCCGAAAATATAAAGGCTGATTTTCTTGTCCGGCGAGTAGAACGTCCTGATCGCCGTGACGATTCCCTTGACCGGGTTGGAGGGGTCGAAGCGGTGCCAGCCGCGCAGGTTGTGCATGATGGCCTTGCGTCGCGCGGGGGTGTCCGGAATCCAGCGCCCGCGGTAGCTGCTGAACATGTACTGCGCGTCGCCGTTGAGCACCTGCACGCCCTTGACCTCGGGGTAGATGCTGAGCACGTTTTCCACCTCGCGCAGCACCCGCTCCCAGGCGTAGGAAAACATGGAGCCGGAGGTGTCGATAATAAAAATTATGTACTCGCTGTCCACCGGGATGCCCCCGATCAGCTGGTTCTTCACCTGGTACTGCGGGCCCAGCAGCCGCTCCATCTCCGCGGTGAGCTGTTGCCGGGCCAGCGCCAGCTGGTTGTTGATCACCAGGTTGGCGCTGGACTGCACCTGCAGGTTGTCGAAGCGCGAACGGGCGCTGGCCAGCTGGCCGCGCAGGATCGCGATGCGCTCCTCGTGTTCAGACAGCTGTTCCTGCTTTGCGTTCAGGTCGCGATTCAGCACCCGCGTTTCCCCGCGCAGCTCGAACAGCTGTTCCTGTAAGGCGGCCAGCCGTCCCTCGAGGTTGACCGTCGACGCCTCGATGATCTGCGGTTCCACGGTCTTGGTGATCATCAGCAACAGGATGACGGCGCCGAAGCCACAGCAGATCACGTCCAGGAAGGACAGGGAGAACTGTTCGGGGGCGCGTCGTGTCCTGGCCATGGCTGTGTGCTCCCTAGGGCCAGTCCCGGGAGGGACTGAGGAAGGAGCCGCGGGTCATCGCCGCGAGCTTCCAGAATTCGGCGGCCGCCAGCGGGTCGCCCTCCATGGGCGCCAGGATGACGTTCACCGGCACGTTGGCCGGCAGCTGGCGGATCGCCTGGCTGTACAGCTCCAGCCGCTGGCGGCCGCTCACCTTGTTGCCCCGCGGGGCCTGCCTGCCCTGGGTGGGCAGGCCGTCGGTAATGAGAAAGATATTGTCCGGGGCGGGGTTCAGCTGGCGCAGCGCCAGGAAGGCGTTCTCCAGGCTGGTGCCCCCCGTCGGGACGATGTCGTGCAGCTTGCGGGAAATCTGCTCCAGGCTGGCCTGGTCGGCCACGTCCAGCCACTTGCCGGCGGAGGCGGGCAGCGCGAACGCCGCCTCGGTATTGAAGGTGAGAACCTGGTATTTCGCGGCGATGGGCAGTTGCGCGGTGAGCCAGTCCACCGTGGACACGCTGCGTTGCCACTTGCCCGCTGCGCGCTTGACCGCATCGTCGCGGATGCGCAGGCGAAATATCTGCACCAGCCGTTCGGCCAGCATGCTCGAGGAGACGTCGAGCAGGATGGCGATGTGCTCGCCTCCCAGGTTTAGCCCGGTGAGGTACTGCCGGTTGCCTTCGCCGACGAACGCGCGCGCGTTGTTGCCGGAGTTTTCCTCGGCCTCCATGCGCAACTGTTGCACCGATTCCTCCAGCGCCAGCACCTCGGCCTTCAGCGCCTCCAGGTCCTCGTCATCGCTGTAGCCGTCGCGCTGCAACGACTCGATCTGCGCGCGGAACTCGTCGCGCTCGTCGATGATGCGCGTGGCCAGTCCCTGGGCCTCGACGATTGCCAGGTCCATGCTGGACAGCGTGTTGCGCAGCTCCACCAGGCCGGCCTCGCCGTCGCGGATGTCCTGTTCTATGAGGCTGACTTCCGACAGCAGGTTCTCGTTGAGGTCGATGGTCTGCCGCTCCACCGCGTGGTTCATGATCAAAAACACCAGCACCACGGCGCCGAAGCCGCAGGACATGATGTCCAGGAAGCTCAGGTTGAAGGTTTCGAAGGCGCGTTTTTTCCTCGCCATACACGCTACGCCTCGACCGTGATCAGCAGGGCCCTGCGCCCCGCGCCGAGACCGATCTCGTCGCCGGCGCAGAGCGTCTGTCCAGGATTATAGACCGCGCCGTTCACCAGCAGTTGCGTGTCCTGGCCGCGCAGCAGCCAGCCGTCCTCGCCGCGGTACAGTTCGCAGCCGTTGTCCAGCGCTGTCCCCGCCGCCTGCAGCGGTAGCGCCAGCGCATCGCGCAACAGGTGGGTGGGTTGTGGCCCGCGCGGCGCCGCCGGCGCCGCTGGCGTCTGCACGGCCGCAGCGCTGGCGCCGCCGCTGGCCAGCGGCAGGACCGAGATGAAATCCAGCGCCTCGCTGCGCTGCAGCAGCCGCTCGCCGTGTGCGTCCAGGACGGTGCGCATCGCATTGCCTTCCAGCACCCGGGCGGTGGGGAAGCGCTCGGCCATGCCGGGCAGCAGGCCCGTCAGCGGATCGGCGAGCAGCAGGTTGTCTGGCGCGCTGTCCACCCCGGCGCCCTGCAGTGCATCGAACAGGCGCGCGCCGGCATCCAGTGTTTGCGCCAGCGCCACCCGCGCGCGGTAGCCGTTGACCTCGACGTTGGCCTCGCCCGCCGCGCGCAATTCCCGCAGGACGCCGGGCAGGGCGTCGTACAGCGCCTGCTCGCTGTCCGCCTTGCGCCGCGGGTCGAAGCGGGTCTGGCGTACGAAGGCGCCGGCGATGACCTCGACCAGGCGTTCCTGCAACTGCAGCAGGCCGCAGCCGGGCAGTGGCGCCGTGCGCTGCAGGCGCAACTCGCCGTCCTCTACCTGCAGTTCGCTGAGCACTGCCTGGTGCATCTGAATCTCCAGGTGGCGCAGCGATGCGTGCGGGGCGCACAGGCTGCCCAGCGCGACGCTGCGATTGACCAGGCCGACGGCGTCGAAGGGGCACTGCTGCACGATTCCCAGCAGCAGCGACAGCTGTTCGTGGCGCATGCTGCCCGGGGCCGCGAGGACGACTTCGGCGGGTTCGCCCGCCTGTCGGTGCAGGTCCAGCAGGTGCGCGTGCACCAGGTCCGCGGTGTGCCGCGCGGGTCCCAGCGCCGGTTGCAGCGCCTCGGTGCCCAGTTGCCACCAGAAACGCGTGTTGATCTCCCGTGGCCGCAGGCGCGCGGCCGCCCGCGCGGCGGTGCCGAAAACGTAGTTGTTGTTCTGCCACAGCGCGTACCCGGGGCTCTGCACATGGTTGTCGCCGTGCCACAACTGCAGGTTGCAGTCGTGCAGGTCGAGCAGGGCCGGCTGCATCAGTGTGCCACCAGGAAGCGCAGCAGGCGCTTGTCGGCATAGCGCTGGCAGTCCAGCACCAGGCGTTCCTGGGACAGTTGCAGCTGGTGCAGGCAGAACATGATGATGATGCTCAGGACCAGGGCGACGAAGGTGCTGTTGAAAGCCACGCCGAGACTGGCGGTGACCCCGGAGATATCGCCCTCGACGGCCTTGTAGGCCTGCCCCAGGGCGTCGCCGATGCCGCGCACGGTGCCGATGAAACCGATGGAGGGTATGGCCCAGGCGATGTAGCGCACCATGGACATCTCCGAGTCTAGGCGGTCGGACTCGACCTCGCAGTTTTCCTTGACGGTGTCGGAAACCGCCTGGATGCTGCCCGTGGTGGCGAAGCGCTGCAAGGCCGTGAGCAGGGTGCGCGGGAGCAGGTAGTCCTGTTCCGCCTCCGGCAGGGCCTCCAGCGCGCGACTGTACTCCCGCGCGTCCTCGGGCAGCACGCTGGTGCCCTCGGGGATGTCCAGCAGGCGGCGCTCGAGCAGGTCGCGTTCGTGCATCGTGCGCCGGCCCTTGTAACCCATGATGGCCAGGGCCCAGATGAGCAGGATGAAACAGGCCTCCTGCTCGAAATCGCGAATCACCACCGCGAGACTGCGATCGCTGACGAATTCCTGGCCGGAGGCCTGCAGCTGTGCCTCGCGTTCCAGCTGTGCGTTGGCGCTGGGCCGGATCGCGCCGACGTAGACCGCGTGCACCACGATGACCGCGATGAGCAGCGCGAACAGCTGGTAGATGAACTCGGATGACATTTTCTGCTTCATGGACGGTCCTGTTTGTGGGCGGCTAGATGTCCACCGGGAATGACACCGACCTGTCGTCGGAGATTTCCTCGGAGGCCTCGTAGTCGAAGGGCGAACTGTCGCCCTGTGTGCGCTCCTGCTGCGCTTCCACCGAGGGTTCCGGGGCCGGGGTTTGCGCCGCTCCGGCCTCGGGCTCTGCCTCCGTCTGCGGCTCGTCCTGCGCCGCCAGCGGCGCTGTCGCCAGCGTCACCAGCAGTAGCAACAGTATCTTGCCGGGGCCTGTGGACATGGTCTACTCCGCGTACCGCGCTATGCGAAATCCTACGTCATCGCGCCCGGCTTGCCCATAATCGCGGTAGGACAGGCGCAGCTCGGACAGTTTGGCGTGGGTCCAGGCGGCGCCGCGAATGACGTAGTTGTCGCCGCTGGCGGCGCCCAGCGGGTCGATCATGGTGGTGCCCGAGGCGCTGGGAATGGCGTAGACATCGTGTACCCACTCGGCGACATTGCCGCCCATGTCGTAGAGGCGGTTGTGGTTGGCCCTGAAGCTGCCCACGGCGGCGCTGACGACCTCGCCGTCGTTGTAATTGTTCAGGATGCGGCCCGTGACGTAGGCCGAGCTGGTGTCCGCGTAGTTCTCCACCGGCGTTACCGGCGGGAAGCTGTCGCCCCAGGGGAAGCGCAGCAGTATCTCGCCGCTGGCGCGGGCCGCCCAGGCCCACTCCGCCTCGCTGGGCAGGCGGTAGCCGGTGGACTCGCGCCTGAAACCGGTGATGATGCCCTGGTTTTCGCTGTAGAAGGGCGGCAGGCCCTCGCGCCGGCTCAGCCAGTTGCAGAACGCGGCCGCCTGCTGCCAGCTCACCTGCACCGCCGGCTGGTGTTCGCGATTGAGGCTCTTGCCCTCCACCTGGCCCGAGTTGTGGTCCGGCAGGAACTGGCGGAACTGCGCGTTGGTCACCTCGGTGGTCTGCAGGTAGAACATGCGCCGCAGCCCCACCGGGTGCAGCACCTCGTTGGCCCTGCGGCCCGGTTCGCGCCGCGAGGCGCCCATGGAGAAGTTCGCCAGCGGCGACTCCCCGGGGCGGAACAGCAGCAGCGTCTGGCCCAGCGGCGTGGTGATCTCGCTCTGCAGGCCGGCCATGCGCGCGGCCTCCTCGGTGAGCAGGGTCACGTCGACCAGCTGCTCCAGGCCGGGGCGCGGCGTCACCCGGCGGCGCACCGTGGCGTAACCGTCCAGGCGGATCTCCACGGCGTGCTCCACCGAGGGCAGGGACAGCGTGCGGCTGCCGCGGCCCACGGCGCGGCCATCGATGTAGACCTCGGCCCGCTCCGGCGAGACCTGCAGGCGCAGCTCGCCCAGCAGCGGGCGCAGCTCGATACTGCGCGAGTCGCGCGCCGCGGGCGGCAGGCTGACGCTGTCGGTATAGCGGCGGTAGCCGGGCTTGAACACGGCCAGTCGCTGCGCCCGTAGCGGGTCGATGCTCAGGGTCAGTGGAGTTTGCCCCTGGAACTCGCCGTCCAGCGTGACGTTGGCGCCGCCGGGCACGCTGCTCAGCGCCAGTTCGCCGGGTGCGCTGTGCAGCTCGATCACCCCGAGATCCCGGGGTTGGCCGGCGCTGACCTGCAGGGTTTGCTGCCAGTCGGCGTAGCTGTCCAGTTGCAGCATCAGCTGGCGTTCGCCCTGGGGCACTTCCGCCACCAGCGGTGTCTGTCCCGCGGGTTCACCGTCCACCAGCAGGGTCGCCCCCGGCGGCCGACTGTCGATGCTGATATCGGCCCAGGCCGGTTCCAGCGAGTAGTCCAGCTCCTGGCGCACGCCGCGCCCGGTGACCTGCAGTTGCGTCGCCAGGGGCAGGTGGCGTGGCTCCTGCAGCTCGAGCCGGCGCACGCCGGCGCGCAGGTCCAGGCCCTCCAGCGGTGTGTGGCCGATAAATTCGCCGTCCACGCTGACGCTGGCGCCGGCCGGGTGCGAGTGGATCGACACCAGGCCGGGCAGGGCGGCCATGGTTACCTCCAGGACCTGGGTGTCGCGCTTGTCGACACTGACCTGCAGCTCCTGCGGGTGGTAGCCGTCCGCACTCACCCGCAGGGTGTACTCGCCCGGCAGCAGCAGGAAGCGCTCGCCGAAGGGCAGCGAGAATCCGTCGATCTCGACCTGTGGTGTGGACAGCGCCTCGACCCTGACCTCCAGCGAGCGTGCGCTGAACAGGAACAACAGGACCAGGACGAACAGGACCAGCCCGGCCAGCAACAGGGCGCGGGCGGGATTGCGCTGTTGCGGCGCCGCCTGTCCCGCCGCGTCCAGCGGGGTAAACCCGCTCGGTTCGATGGTGGTTCCCCTGGGTGGGTCGGGGTGTGTCATGTCAGATGCGTTCCTTGCAGACGATGGTGACCGGTTCGGGGTCGCGCCCGTACTCCAGCGTAAATTGTTGGCGCACGTCGCGGTAGCCGTTGCGGGAGCCGACCGCGGTGTAGGTGCCAGGCCGCAGGGTCAGGCTGCGTTCGGTAAAGCGTCCCAGGCGCGCGACCTTGTATACCACGACCTCGGTTTCCGCGTCCGAACGCAGGGTCACGTCGACGGGGGTGTTGGCCTTGCGCAGCAGTTCGGCGATGGCCCGGAGCTGGCCTTCCAGGCGCGGACCGGCCGGCGCGATAGCGCGCGCGTCCGCCAGTAGCACCTCGGTGTCCTGCGCCACGCCGGTGTCCGCCAGGCGCCCCGGATTGTCCAGCACGGCCTGCAACCTGGCGTCGAGCTCGGCGCGCGGTTCGGCGCGGGCCAGTCCCTCGCGCGCGAACAGCAGGGTGTTGTCCGTGCGCAGGGCGCGCCGGTAGGTCGCCACCGCCTCGGCCCAGCGCTCCCGCTTCTCGTGTTCGAGCCCGGTGCTGCGCAGTGTCGCCAGCGTGTTCGCGGTCTCGGCCGCGCCCACCTCGCGCAGGGCGTCAGCGGCTTCCGCGGACCCCTCGTGCAGACTGGCCGCGCGGCGGAATGCGCTGCGGGCGGCGTCGAAACGGCCCTCGTCGAGCGCGCCGTAGCCCTCGGACATGGCGTCGTTGAAGCGCTGTTGGCGGTACGCAAGGGCCACCCGGTCGCGCTGCGCCGCGGCGCGCCGGTGCGCGGGGTCCAGCGCGACCGCCTCGTCGAGGCGCTGCTGCGCCGCGGCAAGGTCGCCGGCAGCCTCCAGTGTGTCCGCCTCCGCCAGCAGGGGCAGTAACTGCGGCAGCAGTGCGGCGCGCGCGCGTAGCGCGCCGAGCTCGCTGCTGTCCGGCTGCAGCAGGGCGGCGGTATCCAGGGCGGTCTCCGCCGCCGCCTGGTCGCCGGCCTCCAGGGCCGTTTCCGCCCGCGCCAGCGCCGCGGCCAGTTCCTCGGGTATCGCCGCCTGCAGCGCCTGCAACTGCTCCAGGCTGCGCCGGTAGCCGGCCTCGGCCTGGTCGAATTCGCGCGCGCGGTACAACTCGTCCGCGGCGGCCGCGGTGTCGTTGGCGTGCGCGTAGCGGGTCGGCGCCCAGCTGGTCACGCCGCGCTCTTCCAGCGCGAACTGCAGGTCCAGCAATGACTCCAGCACTTCCTGTGCCTCCTTGCGCAGCCGTGCCTGGCGCGCGTCGGACCAGGGCGAGGCGGTCACCGCCGGCGCTTCGGGCGCGGGCTGCGCGGCAGGAGACGCAGGAGCGGCAGCGGTGGGGAGGCCGGCCGCGCTTGCGTCGCCGGGCGCCGGGGCCGTGTCCGCCACCTGCCCGGGCAGCCAGAACACCACCAGCGCGGCGAGCAGGGCCAGGGCGATCAGCGCAGGCACTACCCACGCGGTACCGCGCGTGCGCGGCTGCTCCCGGACGGGGGCGGGCTGCGCCACCTCGAAGGGCGTGGGTGTCACTGGCTCGTGCTGGGAGGATGACATGTGCTGCAGCGGGTTCCTGGGCGGCGGGTTGCGCCTCAGAGTGTATCAGCTGCGCCGGGGCCGTCCGCGGGGAGGGCCAGTGCGCCGATTTCAGCCCGGTAGATCTCCGCCAGCAGTTCGCGCCACTGCGCGTACTGTTCCTCGACGTTGCCGCTGAGCATGACGGTGCGATCTTCCAGCTCGATGACCTGCGGCGTGATCTCCGCCTCCAGCGACATGCCCAGCTCTTCCAGCTCCTGCACGTGGATCTGCACCTCCGCGCGCTTCTCCAGCCCGCGCTTGAACAGCAGGCCGCCGCCGAGCACCGCGATCTGGCCGGCGGCGCGGGTGGCGTTGCCGTCGCTGCCCGACTCGTTGCTGCTGGCGGCGGCGATACCGGCGAGCACCGCGACGGCGCCGGCGATCATCTGGTTGCGGCTCTGGCGCCGTACTTCCTCCAGGGCCACCGCCTCCTCGTAGCTGAGCTTGCGCCACTCCTGGTAGGGCCCGCCCATCTGCTGCTCGAACAGGGCGTAGTGCTCCTGCAACTCGTCGATGTAGGCGCGGTCGTAGTCGCGCACCTTGCGCACGCGCTGCAGCATCGGGTCGTCCTCGGCTGGCAGGCGCATGATCAGCCAGTTGCCGCGGCGGTTTTTCGCCAGGTAGCCGTCGAAGCTGTCCGGCGAGAAGCTGCGCGCAAAGAGCATCTCGGTGGTCAGGCGGATGTTTTCGCGGTCGCTGTCGGTGATCTCTTCCTGTAGTTGCAGCAGGTCGTTGGCGATGTCGTTGTACACCGTCTGGAACGGGTCGTAGGCGTTGCGCGCCGTCACCTCGTAGGCGTAGCGGCTGGCGTTGCCGGGGTAGGTTTTCTCCAGCCAGACATTGCCGCGCGAATCGCGCGCCTTGATGGCCAGCTCCAGTTCCTCGCCGTCGGAGTGCAGTATCTGCCCGGTGATGGTCAGGTCGGTGAGCTGGTCCTGGCCGGGGATGATGCGCACCGCGCCCCAGGCGCCGCTGTTCTGCAGCGCCTCGACCAGCAGCCCCGGCATGTACATGGATTCGGCCCGGCGCACTTCGGGGTAGACGAACTCGTCCTCCTCCTCGTCGAAATCCTCGATGCCCGGGTCGAATACGACCACGCCGACATCCAGCAGCAGGTGCTCCGGTACGGCCCTGGAAGGCGTCTGCAGCGGCGCCGGCGAGGTGCTGCGCACCTGTTTGCTGGCGCAGGCGCCGAGCAGGGCGCACAGCAGCAGCACGAACAGCGGGCGCGCGACGTTCACGGCTCGATCCCCTTGTACTTGCGGTATTCGTCCCACAGCTTCTCGCGCAACTCGGGGTCGGGCTCGCGCATGGCCGCCTCGCGCAACTGGCGCGCCACCACGTCGTCGTCGTCGCCGTCGGGAATGTCCTCCGGCGGCGGGTACTTGGCCGGGTCCTGTGGCATCGCGCCACCCGGCCCGCTGGGGCCGCCGTAGTCGCCGGCGTCCGCCATGCCGCCGCCGTAGCTGCCGCCCGCCGCGGGGGGCTCCTGCGGCGTTGCCGGTTGCGGCGGCGGACGCGACTGGCGTTCCGCCTCGCGGCGCTCGCGCTGGCTGTCCAGGATGACCTGCTGGAAGTCGCCCATGCCCTTTTCGAATTCACCGTCCAGCACGGCGACCTGTTCCTGGGGCGTCATGGGGCCGCTGCCGCCGCCGTCCTCGCCAGTACCGCCGGGGACCTGGCCGCTACCTGGGACCACCCCGGGCAGCGCTCCCGGTATCGCCCCGGGACCCGCCGCCGGGCTCGCCGGGCCGCCGCCCTGGCTTGCCTGGCCCTCCCCGGCGGGAGCGTCTTCCAGTGTGGGCTGGTCGCTCATGTCGGGCAGGTCGCCGCCGGCGACGTCGCCGAAACCCGGGTCGCCATCGGGGCCGCCGTCAGGCGCACCGTCGGGACTGCCGCCGACAGCACCTTCGGGGCTGCCGTCCGGCGCACCGTCGGGACCGCCGCCGGGCATCCCCGCGGGGTTGCCCGCCGTGCCGCCGCTGGAACTGCTCGCGCCGCCGCCCGGCAGTCCGCCCCCGGCCGGGATGGTGCCGGCCGCGCCGCCGCCGGAGGCGGTGGAGCCGCCCGTCGAGGAGGAGCCGCCCGTCGAGGTGGAGCCGCCGCTGGAGGAGGAGGGCGACTGTGTGGGATTGCTGGCGCTGGGACAACCCGTCAACAGAAGGCACGACAGGGCCACCGTCGCGGCCGCGAGCAAGCGACTGCGGCGGTCACGACTGCAGGTCAAAGGCCCTGATAATATTCTCGGTTGCAACAGACTGGCCCGCCTCGAATCTCGGCCGGAATTTCGTTTTACGCAGCGCGCGCATGAGGCGGTTGGCCCGGCCGTCCAACGCCTCGTTGTCGTCCAGACGCTCCAGGTCATAGACGCGCCCGCTCTCGCTCACCCCGAATTCTAGCAGCACCGCACCCGGGTTGGCCTGTGCGTCAACCACGGGCGGCAGCGGCCGCAGGCCCTCCAGGTCCGGCAAGGGCCTGGGGTCGGCAAACAGCGCCGCCACCTCTGCTTTGGCATCGCCCAGCGCGTCAAGTTCCTGCAGCGCCTGGGTGTAGGCCTGCCAGGCCTGTGTGCGCTGTTCGTGATACAGGTGCCAGTCGCCGAGCATGGCCAGCGCCCGTGCCGCCGCCAGCCTGTGCTCGTGCGTGCTGCCCTGTTCGCGCTCGACGCTGAGGATGGCGGCGAGCACCGCGTTGCCCTTCTCGTAGCTCTGCGCCTGGTAGGCGCTGAAGCGGTACAGGTCCTGGCGCGCGCGTACGTCGTCGCCAATGGTCGCGCCGTCACCCCACTGGTAGCCGGAGATCAGGTACTGTGTCTGCAGCATGCCGTACAGGGGCGGCAGCAACCCGGGCGAGGTCTCGCCCTCGCGTGCGATCACCTCGTTCAGCGCCTGCCGGTAAAGGTCCCACATGTTCATCAGGCGCGCGTAGCCCTGCGGCCCGAGGCCGAGCCGGTAGGCCTCGTACTGCCACGCGGCCTGTTGCATGAACGCCTGGGTGCGCGCCTCGCCACTGTCAACGCTGCGCAGCTGTACCCGGTACAGGTAGCGTTGCCGCTCGTCCGCCAGCGCGTAGTCGCCGCGCGCCACGTGGCTGGCGATCTCGCCCTGCAGCAACGGTATCTGCTGCTTGCTGTACAATCCGTCGTTGATGCGCGCCAGGTGCACGCCGCGCTTGAACAGCCGCAGCGCCTCCTCGTGCCTGCCCTGGGATTGCAGCGTCTTGCCCAGCCCCAGCAGTGGTTCGGCCAGGTCGGCGCCGTAGGCGCCCTGCATGGCCTCGATGGACTCGATGGCCAGTTCGTAGGAGCGCGCGCTGGCCGACGCCTGCGCCTGCTCGTCGCCGGGTGCTACAGCGGCGGCCGTCGCGCTGGCGGGCAACAGTGACAGGGCCAGGGCTGGCAGTAGCGGTAATCGGTTCATCGTGCGCGTCTCCGGCCCCGAGGTTATGACGCCCGGGGCGCGGCCGTTCGGTCTCCTGCAGAGTATATACATTCCCGCGCCCGGCAGACAAAATACGGCCGGGCAAAATCCGGTCGACGATAGGCCGCGCGGACGCGGGTGCAACCAGAGAAGTGATATGGGTCAATTTGACAGTGATACGGCGGTTGAGCGGGTGCAGGACAACCTGTACCGCGGCGAGGTGGCCGAGGGCTGGCGGGTCGGCAGCGTACCCAACGGCGGCTACCTGCTGGCCATTGCCGGCCGTGCGCTGGGCCAGGCGCTGCCGCATGCGGATCCGCTCAGCGTCAATGCGTTTTTCCTCGCCCCCGCGGACCTTGGGCCCATCGAGTGCCGTATCGAGGTCCTGCGCGTCGGCGGCAGCACCAGCTTCGCCGAGGCGGGCCTGTACCAGTCCGGTGAACTCAAGGTAAAGGTGACCGCCGCCTACACTGACCTGGACGCGCTGCAGGGGGAGAACTGGACTGCGGTGCAGCGGCCCGCCTGCCCGCCCTGGGACGCGTGCGAGGCATCGCCGCAAAAGGGCCTGGAATTCCGCAAGCTGGCCGAACTGCGCCTGGTCTCGGGGCGGCAGGTGTTCACCGAGCGGCGCGCCGACGGCAGCGGCGAGTTTCTCGGCTGGCTCGCCCACGGCGACGGCGCCGATGCCGATGCCCTGTCCCTGCTGATGTTCGCCGACGCCATGCCGCCGCCGGTGTTCACCGTGCTCGGCCCGGTGGGCTGGGTGCCGACGGTGGAGATTACCGTGCAGGTGCGCGCGCGACCGGCGCCGGGCCCCCTGCTGGCTCGCGTGTCCTGCCGTCATCTCACCCGCGGCGTGGTCGAAGAGGACGGTGAAATCTGGGACAGCGCCGGTAACCTGGTGGCGATCAGTCGCCAGACCGCCAAGGCGCGCCTGCCGCGCAAGAAATAGCCCTGCCGGGGCGCTCAGTAGGTGGCCACCGCCCCTCCCGGCCGGCGCGCGTCAGTGGCGCCGAGCAGCCAGCCGTCGCGCAGCATGATCGAGTTGGTGCGCCCCTGGGTGCGCTGCGCCACCTCGACCGGGTGACCCATGGCGCGCAGCAGCGCCAGCGTATCGACACTGACTCCTTCCTCCACGCGCAACGTGTCCGGTTGCCACTGGTGATGCACTCGCGGCGCGGCCGCCGCGGCGGCGATATTCATGTCGAAATCCGCCGCGTTGAGCACGGTTTGCAGCACGGTGTTGATGATCACGCTGCCGCCGGGGCTGCCGGTGGCCAGCCAAGGGCGGCCGTCGCGCAAGACGATGGTCGGGCTCATGGACGACAGGGGCCGTTTGCGCGGCTCGATGCGGTTGGCCTCGCCCTGCACCAGGCCGAAGGCATTGGCCTGGCCCGGCTGCGCAGCGAAGTCCGCCATCTCGTTGTTGAGCAGCATGCCGGTGCCGGGCACGGCGATGTGTGAGCCAAAGCTGAAGTTCAGCGTGTAGGTGTTGCTGACCACGTTGCCGAAGCGGTCCGCCACCGTGTAGTGGGTGGTGTCGGTGCTCTCGCCGCCCAGCAGCCTGCCCGGTGCGATCTGCACGGCCGGGGTGGCGCGGTCGGGGCGGATCAGGGCGCGCTGGCGCGCCGCGTAGGCCTTGTCGGTCAGTTGCGCCGTGGGCACGTCGACGAAATCCGGGTCGCCCAGGTAGCGGCTGCGGTCGGCGTAGGCGAGCTTCATGCTCTCCGCCAGGTGGTGCAGGTAGGCGGCGGAGTTGTGCCCCATGGCGGCCAGGTCGAAGCCCTCCAGGATGTTCAGCATCTGTACGATGTGGATACCACCGGAGGAGGGCGGCGGGGCGGAGACCACCTCGAACCCGCGGTAGCGGCCGCGCACCGGTTCGCGTTCCACCACCTCGTAGGCGGCCAGGTCCGCCGCGGTGATCAGCCCGCCGCCGCGGCGCATTTCACTGTCGATGCGCCGCGCCACCTCGCCGGCGTAGAAACCCGCGCGCCCCTTGCGCGCGATCTGTTCCAGCGTCCAGGCCAGGTCCTGCTGGCGCCAGCTGCTGCCCATCGCCCTGGCGTTACCGTCCTCATCCAGGAACAGGCGCGCGGCTTCGGCGTTGCGGCGCAGCTGGTGCGCGCGCGCGGCGAGTTCGAAATGCAGCGCGAAGGACACCTCGATACCGTCGCGGGCCAGGGCGATGGCCGGCGCCAGCGCGCGCTCGCGGCTGATCGTGCCGTATTTCTCCAGGGCGTAGAGCAGGCCCGCCACGGTGCCGGGCACGCCGGCGGACTGGTGGCTGAAGTACTCGCGCAGCTTGTCGACCTTGCCCGACTCGTCGATAAACAGGTCCTGCGCGGCGGTCGCCGGCGCCATCTCGCGGTAGTCGATGAAGGTCTGTCGTGCGTCTCCGGCGCGGTGAATCAGCATGAACCCGCCGCCGCCCAGGTTGCCCGCCCGCGGGTAGGTCACCGCCAGTGCGAAGCCCGTGGCCACCGCCGCGTCGACCGCGTTGCCGCCCTCGCGCAGCACCTGCAGGCCGATCTCGGTGGCGAGCTTCTCCGGCCCCACTACCATGCCCTGTCGCCCTGCGACAGGGACGAAGCGCTGGCGGTAATCGATGATCGGCGCGGCCTCCGCAGGTGGCTGCGCCCAGGCCCGGGGCAGGGGGCAGACAGCGACGATCAGCAGCAGTACGAACGGGGCGATGCGGGCGCTACACATAGGGTTGGTCCGGCAGGGAGATGCTGCAGACTTTAACTGTTTTGCCTGTCGGCGCATACTCTGCAGCCCGCGGCGACGGAGGCGAGTAGCATGCACACCCTGATGGCGGAACTACAGCGGCGCTGGCAGGCGATGTTCGACGCACTGGCGGCGGGCCAGGACCTGCCGCCAGGCCAGCGCCTGCGCGCGGAAGGCATGATGGAGGCGGCGCTGTTGCTCGATGCGGCCAGTGAGGCGCAAATGTTCGCAGTCATGGAGCGCTGTTACCGCCAGGCCTTCGGCCGCGACATCAGCGCCGATTTCGGCGCGCACTGGCGCGCGTTTTTTCCCTTTCCGCAGATTCCGGCAATGGCGCGTCGCGCGCCGGTCTATCCCTCTACCGCAGACTGACAGCTCAAAGGGTCAGCGCGGATCGCGCCACATGAACCAGCCCTGGCCCCCAGCAGCACGCGCTCCCGTGCGCGCTGCCTTCGCGGATGTCGGGTAGAGCCTCCCTCGGGGTCAGCTTTTGCCTCTGCCGGATGCGCCCGTTATATTGGCGGGCCACAGCCTAGCAGATATCAACCGGGGTCCCCTTTGCGCTACGAGGATTTTCGCCGCGAGTACACCGCCGGCGGGCTGCGCCGCGACGGCCTGGACGCCTGCCCGCTGCGCCAGTTCGATACCTGGCTGCGGCAGGCAGCGGAATCCGGGCTGGTCGACCCCACGGCGATGGTGCTGGCCACCGTGGACGAGCAGGGCCTGCCCGGGCAGCGCATCGTGCTGTTCAAGGGCATGCACGACAACGGGTTTACCTTCTACACCAACCACGACAGCAACAAGGGGCGCGCCATCGCCGCGCACCCGCAGGTGTCCCTGCTCTTCCCCTGGAACGCGCTGGACCGCCAGGTAATTGTCAGCGGCACGGCGCAGCAGCTCGGGCGCGCACAGAGCGCCGCCTACTTCGCCTCGCGACCGCGCGAGAGCCAGGTGGCCGCCTGGGCGTCGCGGCAGAGCCGCCCGGTACAGGATCGCGCCGCACTGCAACAGCAGGCCGCGGAGATCGCGGCGCGTTTCGCCGACGGCGACATACCCGTGCCGCCGTTCTGGGGCGGTTACCGCGTGCTGCCGCAGCGGGTGGAGTTCTGGCAGGGCGGGGCACACCGCCTGCACGACCGCTTCGTCTACACAGCCGCGGCGGATGGGGCGTGGCGCCTGGAACGCCTGCAGCCCTGAGCCCTGAGCTGCGCGCTCAGCCCCCGCGCGCGGCGCGTTGGGCGAAGTAGCGCGGCTCCTCCTCGATGTCCAGCAACTGCCGCCGGATCATGTCCAGGCCGGCGGCGGCGATCATGGTCTGGAACAGGGTGCGCTCCACCGGCCAGTGCAGGCAACGCGTGCGCATGCGCGCGGCGTTGCCCCAGGCCAGCCACACGGTGCCCACCGGTTTGTCGGGGCTGCCGCCGTCGGGCCCGGCGATGCCGGACACGGCAATAGCGTAGTCTGCCCCGGCGCGCTGCAGGGCGCCGCGCGCCATCTGCAGCACCACCTCTTCGCTGACCGCGCCGGCCGTCGCCAGGCTTTGCTCACTGACACCCAGCACGGACGCCTTGATGGCGTTGTCGTAGGTGACGAAGCCGGCGTGGAAGGCGTCGGAGGAGCCGGGCACCGCGGTCAGCATGGAGGCGATCAGGCCACCGGTACAGGATTCGGCGGTGGTCAGGGTGGCGCCCCTGTCGCGCAGCAATTGCAGCACCGCCTGCGCCAGGCCGGTGTCGCCCTCGCCGATAATGTGGTCGCCGAACAGGGCCTGCAGTTGCTCGCGGCACTGTTGTCGCGCCGGCAGGTCGTCCTCGCCGCGCACGGTCAACTTGATTTCCATCTGCGGTGCGCCGGCGCGAAAGCCCAGTTCGACCTCGTCCGGCCAGCTGTCGCAGGCATCGGATATCATTTGCTGCGCCGTCGACTCTCCCAGGCCGAAGGTCTGCAGGCGCAGTACATGGGACCGTCCGGCGCCAGGCAAGCCGGTGGCAAGTTCGGCGACGATGTCATCGAGCATCGCCGCCAGTTCGCCGGGAACGCCCGGCGTGCAAATGACGCGGCAGTCGCCGACGCGCATGGCGAAGCCCACGGCGCTGCCGATCGGATTGTCGACAATGTCGCACCCCGCCGGCAGCATGGCCTGCTTGCGATTGGCCGCGTTGAGTTGCAGGTTGCGTCGGCCGCACCATTGCCGCAGGTGTTCCAGCGCCTGCGGGTGTTCCTGCAGCGGCACGCCGGCCACGGCCGCCAGCACTTCCGCGGTCAGGTCGTCGACGGTCGGCCCGAGCCCGCCGTTGACGATCACCAGGTCGGCGTCGGCGGCCATCGCGGCCAGTTCGCGACGCAACAGCGCGACATCGTCGCCCACGGTGACCTTGCGCAGGACCGGGACGGCGAGTTCGTCCAGGCGCCTGGCGATCAGTGCGGAGTTGGAATCGATGGTGTCGCCGCTCATGATCTCGTTGCCGGTGAGCAGCAGTTGTACGATCAGGCCGTTCGCTTGCATGGTCGTTCCCCTGTCAGGGCCGCCAGCATAGCGCCAATGCTTTTGGCAAGGCAAAGTGCTATCGTGCCCGGGATACCGGGCGTCCCCTGCCGGCGCCTCCCCGAGCCGAGGACAGCGCATTGCCCGACCCTGTTTTCTGTTTCGAGTGCGGCGGCCCGCTGCTGCGCCACCGGGTCGGCGGCGACACGCGCAAACACCGCTTTTGCCCGCGCTGCGCCGCCCCCCGGCACGCGTTTCCCATGATCGTGGTGACCAGCTTCATCGCCCATGGGCGGCGCCTGCTGTGGGTGCAGCGTGGGCTGCAGCCCCAGCGCGGCAAGTGGGCCATCCCCGGTGGCTTCCTGGAGAACGGCGAGACCCTGGCCGAGGGCGCCGCCCGCGAACTGCGCGAGGAGACCGGCATCGTCCTGCCGCCGGCGCGACTGCAGCTGTACATGGCCGGCACGATCACTTTCATCAACCAGGTGTATATGGGTTTCCGCGCGACAGTGGCGGACATGTCCTGTGACCCGGGTGTCGAATCCATGGACTGCCGTTTTTTCACCCGCGAGGAATGTCCCTGGGACGAGGTGGCCTACCCGCAGGTCAACGACTCCATCCTGCAGGCCTACGACGACCTGGACAGCGGCCGCTTCGACGTGTGGCACGCGGAGATGACCGAGGACCGCTACGACCTGCGGCCGGTATCGCGGACCTAGAAGCCGCCGTGGGTCGCCAGGTGGTGGCGTTCCTGCGCGCTGGAGTCGCGTCCCAGGATCGCGTTGCGATGGGGAAAGCGGCCGAAGCGTTCGATCACGTCCCGATGCGCGTGGGCGTAGCGCGCAAACTGCGCCAGTTGCGCGTCGCCGCCGGCCGCCAGTTCGTCGAACAGCTGCACGCAGCGCGACTGCTGTGCCAGGTCCTCGGCGTGCTCCAGCGGCAGGTAGGTGAATACGCGGTGAATGGCGGGCAGCCGCAGATGACGATGGCTGTCGATGGCCGCGCTGGCCAGTGCCAGGGCGCGTGCATCGCCGGTGAAGGCGCGCGCGGTGCCGCGGTGGATATTGCGGCTGAACTGGTCCAGCAGCACGATCAGGGCGACCAGGCCGCGGTCGTCCCGTGCCCAGTGATCCAGTTCCCCGGCCAGCGCGCGCTCCAGGGCGGCGCCGAAGCGGCGCCGGCACTCGCTGTCGGTGCGCGCGTCGGAGCCGAACCACAGGCGGTGGCGGTCCTCGACGCACATGCCCCGGGCATCCAGTTCGCCGAACCAGAAGTCGTGTACGCGCTCGATGTCGTCGTCACCGGCCAGGCCCTGTCTCCCCGTCGCTTGTGCTATGGTGCGGCGTGTCCGGACCAGCATAGCGGAAACTGTCGATGACCACGATAACCCTGCAGTGGCCGCAGGCCGCGCCACGCGCGCGATGACCGCGGCCGACATCAACCTGCCGCGCATCCTGCGCGTGGGCGCCGGCGCCAGCGCGGAGCTGCCCCAGGCCCTGGCGCAACTGTCCCTGTCGCGGCCGCTGCTGGTGACCGACCCGTTCATGCTCGAGTGCGGCTACTGCGCGCGCCTGCAGCAGGCGCTGGACAGCGCCGGCATTGCCTGGGGCCTGTTCGCCGACTGCGTGCCCGACCCGACCACCGACAGCGTCTACGCCGCCCTGGAGGTGTTGCGCGCTGGAGAATACGACTGTGTCGTGGCGCTGGGCGGCGGCAGTTCCATGGACACCGCCAAGGCGGTGGCGGTGCTGGCGCTGGGCGGCGGCGTCATGCGCGATTACAAGGTGCCGGCGCGCACCGATCGCGGCCTGCCGATACTGGCCATTCCCACCACCGCCGGCACGGGGTCGGAGGTGACACGGGTGGCGGTTATCACCGATACGCAGACGCAGGAGAAAATGCTCTGCATGGGCCTGGGCCTGATGCCCGTGGCTGCCCTGGTCGACTACCAACTCACCCTGAGCATGCCCTACCGGCTCACCGCCGACACGGGCATCGACAGCCTCTGCCACGCCCTGGAGGCCTATGTCAGCCGCCGCGCCAACCCGTTTACCGACAGCGTGGCGCTGACCGCCATGCGCACCATCTACCGCAATATCCGCAGCGCCTGCGACGAACCGGACAACCGCGCGGCGCGCGAGGCGATGATGCTGGCGGCGACCCAGGGGGGCATCGCCTTCGCCAATGCCTCGGTGACTCTGATCCACGGGATGAGCAGGCCCATCGGCGCGCTCTTCCACGTGCCCCACGGCCTCAGCAACGCCATGCTGCTGCCGGAGGTCACCGCCTGGTCGGTGGGGCAGGCGCCGGCGCGCTACGCCCACTGTGCCCGCTACATGGGCATTGCCCAGGACAGCGATGACGACAGCGTCGCCGTGGGCAAGCTGGTAGACGGCCTGCGCGCCCTCACCGCCGACCTCGCGGTGCCGGGACCGCGCGCCTACGGCATCGCCGAGGCGGACTGGTTCGGCTCGCTGGAGCTTATGGCGCAGCAGGCGCTGGAGTCTGGTTCGCCGGCCAACAACCCGCGGGTTCCGGAGGCGCGGGACATCGTCGAGCTGTACACACGTATCTGGTAGCCGGCCAGCCCGCTGTCCCCACCTGGCGGCCCAGGCGTTTCCCCAGCAACGGAGCCTTTCGCGCAGGAGGCTTCTTCCTTGGGGTCGTTCTTGGGCCTGACCGAACCTTCCACTTGGGAGGCTTCTCACGTTGGGGCGTTCTTGGGCCCAGCCGAACCTTCCACGAGGGCCGGTTTTTTTGGGTCGTTCTTGGGCCCAACCGAACCTCCCGCGGGGGAAGTGTCCCGGTCGGTCGAAAAGCAGACTCCCTCCCCGGGACACTTCCCCCGCGGGAGGTTCTCTTTCCTGGTCGACTC
>PABK01000006.1 GCA_002699145.1 Halioglobus sp. | reverse complement strand
CGCGGGGGAAGTGTCCCGGGGAGGGAGTCTGCTTTTCGACCGACCGGGACACTTCCCCCGCGGGAGGTTCGATTAGGCCCAGGAACGACCCAATGTGAGAAGCCTCCCACGTGGAAGGTTCGGTTAGGCCCAGGAGCGACCCGACGTGAGAAGCCTCGCGCCGCAGCCGCAAAGGCATCTGCGCCCGGGGATTTTTTGTATACTCGCAATCAGTGGAGCCCGCCTGTCGAGGGGGAGCGACTCGCGGACAGGCAGGCATGCCCACAGGTACCCAGCATGAAATTTGTAGACGAGGCGACAATCACGGTCCAGGCGGGCAAGGGCGGCAACGGCTGTCTCAGCTTTCGCCGGGAAAAATACGTCGCCAAGGGCGGCCCTGACGGCGGTGACGGCGGTGACGGCGGCAGCGTGGTCATCGAGGCCGACGACAGCCTCAACACCATGGTCGACTACCGCTTCCAGCGCCACTACCGCGCGCAGAACGGCGAGGCCGGCCGCGGCCGCAACTGCACCGGCAGCAGCGGCGAGGACCTGGTACTGAAGGTGCCCGTGGGTACGACCGTGATCGATGAGGATATCGACGAGGTGCTGGGCGACCTGGCGGTGGACGGCCAGCGCCTGATCGTGGCGCAGGGCGGGTTTCACGGCCTGGGCAACACGCGCTTCAAGTCCAGCACCAATCGCGCGCCGCGGCAGACGACCCCGGGCAGCGAGGGCGAGAGCCGCAACCTCAAGCTGGAGCTCAAGGTGCTGGCCGATGTCGGCCTGCTCGGCCTGCCCAATGCCGGCAAGTCCACCCTGATCCGCGCCGTCTCCGCGGCGCAGCCCAAGGTCGCCGATTACCCCTTTACCACGCTGGTGCCCAACCTGGGGGTGATCAAGGTGCAGGCGCACCGCAGCTTCGTCATGGCGGACATACCCGGCCTGATCGAGGGGGCGTCGGAGGGGGCGGGGCTGGGTATACGCTTTCTCAAACACCTCACGCGCACGCGCATCCTGCTGCACCTGGTCGATGTCGCGCCCTTTGACGGCAGTGACCCCGCGCACGCCGCCCACGCCATCCTGCGCGAGCTGCAGCGTTTCAGCCCGGTGCTGGCCGAGCGCGAGCGCTGGCTGGTGCTGAACAAGTGCGACCTGCTTGACGCGGCGGCCCTGGCCGAACGGCGCGCACAGATTGTCGACGCGCTGGACTGGCATGGCCCGGTGTACGAAATTGCCGCCATCAGCGCTACCGGCACGCAGCGCCTGTGCGCCGACCTGATGACGCGGATCGAGGAGCGCGGCGCGGCGGAGGCGGCGGACCCGGAGCTGGCCAGGGCGGAGCGCGACCTGCAGCAGCGCATGCAGGCCCAGGCCAGGCAGCGGATTGCGGCGCTGCGCGCCAGTCGCCGGGGCGATGCCCCCGACAGTGAAGACGACGACTACGACGACGATGACCACGACGTCGAGGTCGAGTACCGCCCTTAGGAGAGCCGATGACACAACGCAAGGACATCGCCGTCGCGCGGCGCTGGGTGGTGAAGATCGGCAGCGCGCTGCTCACCGATGACGGCCGCGGCCTGGACGAGGCGGTGATCCGCGACCTGGTCGACCAACTCGTGCGCCTGCGCGAACGCGGTTGCGAGGTGGTGCTGGTGTCCAGTGGTGCGGTGGCGGCCGGCCTGGTGCGGCTGGGCTGGACGTCGCGCCCGCAGCTGGTGCACGACCTGCAGGCGGCCGCCGCGGTGGGGCAGTCGGTACTGGTGCAAAGCTATGAGTCCGCCTTCGCCGCCCACGGCGTGTTCAGTGCGCAGATCCTGCTGGGTCACGACGATATCATCGCCCGGGAACGCTATCTCAACGCCCGCGGCACGCTGAACACCTTGCTCAAGCTGGGGGTGGTGCCGGTGGTGAACGAGAACGACACGGTGGTGACCGACGAGATCCGCTTCGGTGATAACGATACCCTGGCGGCGCTGGTTGCCAACCTGATCGATGCCGATGCGCTGGTGCTGCTCACCGACCAGTTGGGCCTGTACCACGAGGACCCGCGCGGCAACCCTGATGCGCGCCTGGTGGAGGTCGCCGATGTCGATGATCCGCAACTCGATGGTATGGCGGGGGAGGGCGGCAGTCTCGGGCGTGGCGGCATGGTCACCAAGTTGCGTGCGGCGCGGCTGGCGGCGCGCTCCGGCACGGAAACCGTCATCGCCTCGGGGCGGTTGCGGGACGTGCTCGCGGGTATCGCCGCCGGCGAACCGATAGGCACCTGGTTGCGCACTGGCCGGCAGCCGCAGAACGCGCGCAAGCAATGGCTGGCGTCCATGGTCAGGGCCACCGGCAGTCTCGAACTGGATGACGGCGCGGTGCAGGTATTGCGCGAGTCGGGCCGCAGCCTGCTGCCCGTGGGCGTGCGCGCCGTGCGCGGTGAGTTCGCCCGCGGCGATATGGTTTCCTGCCGCGACAGCGAGGGCCGCGAGGTGGCCCGCGGCCTGGTCAATTACAGCGCCGCGGAGACACGGCGTATCATGGGCTCACCTTCGAAAGCGATCGAGGGCATCCTCGGCTACCTCATCGATGAGGAGTTGATACACCGCGACAACCTGGTGCTGGTTTAGCCGGTTGCGGGTCGTGTCCGCTCTGGCCGCGGCCCGGGGTGTCGGGTGCGGGGGGGGTGCGGTGTTTACTGGATTCCCGCTTGCGCGGGAATGACGGTAGTGGGGGGGCGCGGGAATGACGTCGGTAGGGGGATGACGGTGGATTCCCGCTTGCGCGGGAATGACGTCGGTAGGGGAATGATGTCGGTAGGGGGATGACGGTGGATTCCCGCTTTCGCGGGAATGACGGTGGTGGGGGAATGACGTCGGTAGGGGAATGACGTCGGTAGGGGAATGACGGTGGTGGGCGGCGCGGGTCTTGCGTACTAGCTTAGCCACTTGCCCAGGGGCGTTTTCACCCAGAGGAAGTTCATCAGCTTTTTCATACCCTCGGCGCTCTCCGCGCTGTAGGGATAGGCGTTCTGCAGTTTGCCGCCGAAGCGGTCGATGACGATGGGCATCTCGTGGCAGTAGCCGCGCAGGCCCTTCTTGCCGTTGACCTGTCCCACGCCGGAGCTTTTCCTGCCGCCGAAAGGTGCGGCGGGGATGCCGTAGCTCACCGCCATGTCGTTGACCGAGCAGGAGCCCGTATCGATGGCGGCGGCGAGGTTGTAGCCCTTCTCCTTGTCCTGGGTCCACACGTTGCCGTTGAGGCCGAACTCCGAGTCGTTCGCCAGGCGCAGCGCCTGCTCCTCGCTGTCCACCTTCTGAATGCACAGGATGGGCCCAAAGGTCTCCAGCACCATGATGTCCATGCTGTTGTCGACGTCGGTAATGACCGTGGGTTCGTAGTACAGGCCCGGCAGGTCCGGGTTGCGCCGACCGCCCATGTGGATGGTGGCGCCCTTGGCGCGCGCGTCTTCCACGTGGGCCTCGATGATGGCCATCTGCCGGTCCCAGAAAACCGCCCCGATGTCCTCGTCCCAGCCGTGCTGGCTGCCCTGGCGCAGGGCCTTGCCCTTCTCCAGCACCTTCTGCAGGAACTCGTCGTAGACTTCCCTGACCACGTAGATGCGCTCGGTGCCGCAGCAGTAGTGGCCGGTGTTCATGCAGGAACCGACCCAGGCGCCGTCGGCGGCGCGGTCGAGGTCGGCGTCGGCGCAGACGATCATGGCGTCGTTGCCGCCCAGTTCCAGGGTGACCGGGATGAGTTGCCGCGCGCAGGCTTCGGCCACCTTGCGACCGGTGGCCACGGAACCGGTGAAAGACACCTTGTCCACGCCTCCCTCGACGATGGCCGCGCCGGTCTCGCCGTCTCCCAGCAGCACCTGCAGTACGCCCTCGGGCAGGCCCGCCTCGCGGAAGATATCCTCCGCCAGCTTCGCGGAATAGGGTGTGACCTCGGACCCCTTGGCAACGACGGCATTGCCCGCCATGATCGCCTGGGCGGCCTGGTTCATCAGCAGTACGAAAGGCCCGTTCCACGGCGTGATCAGGCCGACCACGCCCAGCGGCTTGTAGACGATGCGCAACTGCTTCATCAGGCCCAGCAGGCCGTGTACCTTGCGCTTGCGCGGCTTGAGGAATTTCCCGGCGTTTTTCGCGTAGTAGCAGAGCTGGTCGGCGACGGAAAACACCTCCATGCTCATCGCGTCGGTGCGCGCCTTGCCCGTCTCGCGCACCACGGTCTCTATGATGTCGTCCTGGCGCGCGATGACGATCTTCAGTGCGCGCTCCAGCACCTCGGCGCGCTCGGCGAAGCTGGTTTTCGCCCAGGAGAGCTGTGCGGTCCTCGCCCTGGCGATGGCCGCGGCCACGTCTTCGGTGTTGGCGCAGACCAGTTCGCCGATGGGCTCCAGGGTCACCGGACTTTTCAGTTGCAGGTGGCGACGGGAATCGGTGGATTCGATGGGCTCAAAGATCGACATGGCGGGGTCCTCCGGCTGGGCAGTCTAAACTAATGGTCATTAGTCTGGCTGTCAACCGCGCCGCTTCGCGCGAACATGAACATCGTGTCATGTGCGGCGCGCCGTGCCGATATCCCCGCAGGCAGGCCACACGGGGCGGCGAATGTGGGATAATTGCCGGTTTACTGCCTGCATAAGTCGACTCAGAGTGTCCATGACCGCATCCCCGGGGCTTTTGCTGGCCCTGTACTGTACCGCCATTGCCGCCTGTTCCCTGCTCGGCGGCCTGGTGCCCAACCTGGTGCGCATCACGCATACCGGTACCCAGCTGGTGATGAGCCTGGTGTCGGGGCTGATGCTGGGCGTGGCGTTTTACCACCTGTTGCCGCACAGTATCGTCCTGGGCGACGGCGACGTGGACACGGCGGTCTGGTGGCTCATGCTCGGTCTGATCGCCATGCTGCTGTTGCTGCGCCTGTTCCACTTTCACCAGCACGATTTCAGCCACGAGCACGGCGGCCACCACGACCACAACCATCCCCACGGGGCGGAGGGGGTGGCGCACAGCCTGAGCTGGGTGGGAATTGGCCTGGGCCTGTCGGTGCACACCCTGATCGACGGGGTTGCCCTGGGCGCTGTGATGCGCAGCGGCTCCGCCGCCGAGGGGCTGGCGGGCATCGGCGTGTTCCTGGCGATCGCCCTGCACAAGCCGCTGGACGCGATGTCCATCGTCACGGTGATGGAGTCCGGCGGCTGGAGTCGCGGCGCGCGCCGCCTGGCCAACCTGCTGTTCGCCCTCATGTGTCCGCTCGGCGCGCTGCTGTTCTTTTTCGGCGTGGACCTGCTGGCCGACAGTGCCGCGGTGATCGCCGCGGCGCTGGCCTTTTCGGCCGGGGCCTTTATCTGCATCGCCCTGAGCGACCTGTTGCCGGAGGTGCATTTTCACAGCCACGATCGCGCCAAGCTGACCCTGGCCTTCCTGCTCGGCATCGGCCTGGCCTGGGCGATCGGCGCGATGGAGCCCACGGGCCTGCACGCCGTGCATTGAAGCGGCGCGCCTGCCCGCTGCGCGCCAGACTTTACCTGCGCCTGCATCTGGCGCAAAATCGGTCTTCCAAGGTCCATTGGATTGGTATACAAGGAATGAAAATGACCAAGCGCGTTACAAGCCTGTTTTTGTCCTCCCTGCTGCTGGGCGCCCCGCTCGCCGTCGCGCAGGACGATGCCCTCTGCCTGGATTGCCATTTGCCCGAGGAAGACTGGGTGGGCATGTCCGCCGAGGAAATCTTTGCCACGGCACGGGACACCGAGATCAAGCGCCACGCCGACAACCAGGAACTGTCGGACGAGGAACTGAAGGCGATGATCGCCTCGCTGCTGGAAAAGTAGCGGCCGCGCCGGTCAGGGCCGCGGTGACGCGCGCCCGACTGGGCTAGCCACCCAATCTCCCAGTGCGTCCAGCGCCACCTGGCGCAGGGCGTCGATGTGCGCGGCCGAGCTGTTCAGGCACGGGATGTACTGGTAGTGCTCGCCGCCCGCGTGCAGGAAGTAATCGCGGTTCTCCACGCCGATTTCCTCCAGCGTCTCCAGGCAGTCCGCGGCAAAGCCGGGGCACACCACCTGTACTGAGCGCACGCCCTCGGCGGGCAGACCCTTGAGCGTCTCGTCGGTATAGGGCTTTAGCCACTCCTCGCGGCCGAACCGCGACTGGAAACACACGCGGTATTCCTCTTCGGTAAGGCCCAGCCGCTCCGCCACCAGGCGCGAGGTCTTCAGGCATTCGCAGTGGTAGGGGTCGCCCTCGTCGAGGTAGCGTTGCGGCACCCCGTGGTAGGAAAACAACAGCAGGTCGGCGCCGCCGTGCGCCTGGCGGTGGGCCTCGATACTGTCCGCGATGGCCGCGACGTAGGCCGGATGGTCGTGGTAGTGGGTGACAAAGCGCAACTCGGGTAGCCAGCGGCGCCGCGTGAAATCCTCGGCCAGCCTGTCGAAGGTCGACGCGGTCGTCGCCGCGCTGTACTGCGGGTACAGCGGCAGCACGACCAGGCGGCGCACCCCCTGTTCCGCCATGGACTGCAGTACCGCGGGTATCGACGGCTTGCCGTAGCGCATGGCGAATTCCACCACCACGTCCTGCCCGGCCAGTGCCGCGCGCAGGGCATCGCGCTGGGCCCGCGTGTGCACCAGCAGCGGCGAGCCCGCCTCGCTCCACACCGTGCGGTAGGCCCTGGCCGAGCGCGCCGGCCGGACATTGAGGATCACCAGGTTGAGGATGAGCCACCACAGGGGCCGCGGCACCTCGACCACCCGCGGATCCCAGAGGAATTCGCGCAGGTAGCGTTTCAACGCGGCCTTGTCGGGCGCATCCGGCGTGCCCAGGTTGGTGATCAGCAGGCCGCTGCGCGCCGGTTGCTCGTGGTCGAACCCCTGTGTGCCGATGTATTTCATGGTCGGGCCAATATACGTGCAGAGAAAGTGACTGCCAAGGTACGCGGCTGGCCGTCGATCGTATCACCGGGCCTGTTCAGCGGGCGCGCCAGGTACTCGCACTGCCCGCTGTCGCCTTTGCCCATGTCCCTGGCGCGGTCGACCATGCAGGCACGCGTCTTCTTGTCTAGTATATAGTGCGCTGGTTTCGACACCTCCCCCATGAGAGAACGCCATGTCCCTGGACTTTGACAGCGCCCGGCTGCCCAATCCCCACCTGCGTGAGGAGCATCACCAGTGGCGCGCCCAGTTACGCAAGTTTATCGACAGTGAAATCATGCCGCACGCCGCGGAATGGGACGAGGCCGGTGATATTCCGCAATCGCTGTGGCCCAAAGCCGCGAAGGTGGGCTTGTTGGGCCTTGGCTACCCGGAGGCCTACGGCGGTACCCGCGAGGGCATCGACTCCTGGCACGCCTGGATCACCGGCGAGGAACTGGCGAGGATCGGCGTGGGCGGCCTGTCCGCCACGCTCATGGTGCACGGTATCGGCCTGCCGCCGGTGATCAACTGGGGCAGCGAGGCCATGAAACAGTTGGTCGCCCCGCCGGTGCTGGCCGGTGAGAAAAATATCAGCCTGGGCATTACCGAGCCCGGCGCCGGTTCCGATGTGGCGCAGATCGGCACCACGGCGCAGCGCGATGGCGATCACTTCGTGGTCAACGGCTCCAAGACCTTTATCACCGGCGGCATGCGCGCCGACTGGGTATCCACCGCCGTGCGTACCGGCGGGGAAGGCGCCGGCGGCGTGTCCATGCTGCTGATCCCCACCGATGCGGAGGGCTTCAGCCGCACGCAGTTATCGCGCAAGCAGGGCTGGTGGTGTTCGGACACCGCCACCCTGTATTTCGACAACGTCCGTGTGCCCGTGGAAAACCTCATCGGCGAGGAGAACAAGGGCTTCCTGGTGATCATGACCAACTTCAACGGCGAGCGCATGTCCATGGCGGTGGGTATGGAAGCGCAGGCGCGGGTGTGCCTGGAGGAAGCGGTGAGCTGGGCGCGTGAGCGCAGGACCTTCGGCAAGCGCCTGGGCGACCACCAGGTGATCCGCCACAAGATCGCCCAGATGAAACAGAAGATCAACGCTACCCAGGCGTATATTCGCGCCTGTTTCGAAACCATCGAGGCGGGCAACGCCAACCCGGGGGATATTGCCATGCTCAAGGTGCAGGCCAGTGAAACGCTGGAGTTCTGCGCGCGCGAGGCGATGCAGATTCTCGGCGGCATTGGTTACATGCGCGGCAACCGTGTCGAGCGCATCTACCGCGAGGTGCGGGTCAACGCCATCGGCGGCGGCTCCGAGGAAATCATGCGCGACCTGGCGTCGCGGCAGTACGGCTTGTAACGGGGAGGTAACCAGCATGAAACTCTGGCATTGCAGCGGGGCGCGCTCACTGCGCGTCCTCTGGGCGATGGAAGAAATGGGCCTGGACTACGAGGTGGAAATCCTGCCGTTTCCGCCGCGCGTGTTCCAGCGCGATTACCTGCAGGTCAACAGCCTCGGCACCGTGCCCTACTTCGTCGATGGCGAAACCGAGATGACCGAGTCTTCCGGTATATGCCACTATCTCGTGGAGCGCTACCAGCGCTACGATTTCGGCCTGCCGGCCGACCACACCGAGTACGGCGCCTACCTGAACTGGTTGTACCACTCCGACGCCACACTGACCTTTCCCCAGACCATCGCCATGCGCTACTACTACCTGGAGCCCACGCCGGAGAAGCAGGCCGTGGCCGATGACTACGCGAAGTGGTTTATCGCCAGGCTGCGGCGCCTGGACCATCACCTGCAGGAGCACGAATTCCTGGTGGACGGCCGCTTCACCATCGCGGATATCGCGGTGGGTTACGCGCTCTACCTGGGCCGCGCCCTGAAGCTCGATGCAGACTACCAGCCGCAGACCGCCGCCTACCTGCAGCGCTTGATGCAGCGCCCGGCGTTCGTGCGCGCCGATGAACAGGGGGAGCCGCTGAACCTCCCCGCCACGGAGTAAAACCATGAGTACCAGTGAACAACAACTGCAGGAATTTCGCGCGGAAGTGTCCGCCTGGCTACAGGCCAACAATCCGCCGGATCCGGGCTTCCTGCTGCCGCAGACCTTCATGGAGGTCGGCGACGAGCGCCAGCTCGATTTCCTGCGCGAGTGGCAGCACAAGGTGTGGTCCGCCGGCTACCTCGGTATGGCCTGGCCCAGGGAGTACGGCGGCGGCGGTATGGACCCCGCGTTCCAGTCGGTCGTCGACCAGGAGATGCGCCGTCACAATGTCCCCATCTGTTTCAATGTCATCGGCCTGGGCTGGGCCGGTCCGCTGATCAAGGATATCGGCACGCACGAGCAGAAGGCGCGCTACCTGAAGAATATCCTCAGCGCCGAGGATATCTGGTGCCAGGGCTTTTCCGAGCCGGAGCACGGCTCGGACCTGGGTAACGCACAAACCCGGGCGGTGCGCGATGGCGACGAATACGTGATCAACGGCCAGAAAATCTGGACCACCATGGGCAACTTCGCCCGCTACATGATCCTGCTCGCGCGCACCAACCCCGAGGCCGAGCGCAAGTACGATGGCCTCTCGTTCTTTCTCTCGCCCATGGATGTCCCCGGTGTCGACACCCGGCCGATTCGCAAGATAACCGGGGAATACGGCTTCACCGAGACCTTCTTCACCGACGCGCGCATCCCGGCGGATTGCCTGATGGGCGAGGAGGGGGAGGGCTGGCGCATCGCCATGCAGACCCTGCAGTACGAACGCGGCGCCGAGGCGGGCGCGGCCGGTGGTCTGTCCATGATCCGGGTCACGGTCGACGACATGATCCAGGGCCTGCAGGGCGTGCGCCGCGACGGCGAACCCGTGCTGCGGGACCCGGTGGTGCGCGACCAGGTGGTGCGCGCGATCATGGAGGAGAAGGCGATGGTGCTGGGGGCGCGCCGCGCCGGGGTCGGCCCCCTGACCACGGACTACCCCGGCTCGCTGCCGCTGTCCAGCAAACTGCGCCTGTCGGAGTCCACCCGGCGCATGCGCCAGCTGGCGATCAACCTGCAGGGCGCCGAGGGCGGCCTCTACGTGGGCGATGCCCAGGCGCGCCAGGGTGGTTTCTGGCAGCGCGCTTATTTCAACAGTTTCTCTGCCACGATCGGCGGCGGCACCAGCCAGGTGCAGGCGAACATCGTCGCGGAACATATTCTCGGCCTGCCGAAGTAGGGAGTACAGCATGACGGTTCTCGGTAATACGGCCCTGTCCTTCACGGAAGAACAGGCCATGCTGCTGGACGTGGCGCGCGATTTCTGTCGCGACAAGTCGCCGCTCAGCACGGTGCGTGAGCACCTGGAGTCCGGCCCCGGTTTCGATGCCGGGCTGTGGCGGGAAATCGCCGAACTAGGCTGGTGCGGCATCTCCCTGCCGGAATCCTGCGGCGGTTCCGGACTGGGCGTGGGCGCCCTGGTGCCGGTGCTGGAGGCCATGGGGCGCGCCATGCTCACCACGCCGCTGTTGAGCACGGCCCTGGCGGGGCAGTTGCTGTTGCGCGCCGCCGGGCAGGAGCGCGCGGAGTCCTGGCTGGCGGATATCGCTGCCGGCAGCGCGGCGACCGTGGCCTGGCTGGAAGGCGGCGACTGGGGCGACCCGGCCATACACTCCACTGTCGACGCCGGAGGTGCGCTGTCGGGGCAGAAGCGTTTCGTGGTGGACGCCGGCGTGGCCGCGCTGATCCTGGTGCCGGTCATGCAGGGCGATGAACCGGCCCTGGCGCTGCTGCGCAGGGAGAATCTCCCGGACGGCGCCCTGACCCCCAACGTGCTGATAGACCAGACGCGGCGCTCCGCCAACCTGCACCTAGACGGTATCAGCGTCGACCCGGCGGATATCGTCACCGGGCCGCAGGTGGAGCGCGCGCTGGCGGACACGCGCCTGCTCGGCGCCCTGCTGGTTGCCGCCGAGGCCGCCGGCAGCGCCGGCGCCTGCCTGGACACGGTGGTGGAGTACCTGAAGACGCGCAAGCAATTCGGCAAGCTGATCGGCTCCTACCAGGCGCTGAAGCACCCCTGCGTGGATATCCTGCTCGGCCTGGATGACGCCCGGTCGTTCATTTATCACGCCGCCACGCTGGTGCACGACGGCCCGCTGGATGCGGATGCGGAAATCGCCTGCCGCATGGCCAAGGCCCAGGCCTGCGAGGTGCTGTCCTATGCCGGCGACCGCGCCGTGCAGTTCCACGGCGGTATGGGCTTTACCTGGGAATGCGACGCGCAGTTGTATATCCGCCGCGCCCAGTGGAGTCAGCAGCAGTTCGGCGACCCCCAGCACCATCGCAAGCGGCTGGCCACCCTGCTGCTCGATTAGGGGCGCCGCCGCCGATGCGCTAGTATGGGGCTTCGGTTCTCCCGCGCTTACCCATGTCGAAAAAACGCAAAAGTCTCAAGAGCAAGGCGATGCCGCGCAGCCTCGCGGTGTCCCTGGCCGGTATCCGCGCGGGCGGCGCCCTGGCCGTGGACAGCGCGCTGCAGCGGGTCGCGCGCCGCGCCCCGGGGGAATCGGGCTTTGCGCGGCGCGAGGCGCAGCGCTTCGTGCGCGAACTGGGCAGTCTCAAGGGCACCTATATCAAGATCGGCCAGCTGCTCGCCCTGTTTGGCGAGCAGTTTCTGCCCCGGGTGCTGGTGGAAGCCCTGCGTGACCTCTCCGACCAGACCGAACCCCTGCACTGGGACGCGCTGGAAAGCGCCGTGCGCGACAATCTCGGCGCGCGCTACGCCGAGCTGGAGATCGACCCCGAGGCGGTGGCCGCCGCTTCCCTGGCCCAGGTACACCTGGCGCAAGTGCGCGCCAGCGGCGAATGGATTTGCCTGAAGATCCAGTATCCGGGGCTGGCGCAGGTCATCGACGACGATTTCGATACGGTGGTCAGCATGCTCAGGGTGGCACGCTGGGTCGGCGAGGGCAGTGACCTGGACGACTGGCTGCAATCGATGCGCGGGCACCTGCACAACGAGATCGACTACGCGCGCGAGGCCGCACTGACCGAACGCATGGCCGGGCTGGTCGGGACGGTCGGCGACGCGCCGGTGAGCTACCACGTGCCGCGCCTGTACCGGCGCTACTGCACCGGGCAGGTGCTGGCGATGGAATACGTGGAAGCCTACCCGGTGGCGCACCCGGACGTGGGGCGATTGTCCCAGGAGCGGCGCAACGCCCTGGCCATGGCCATGCTCGAGCTGTTTTTTCTCGAGGTGTACGACTGGGGCCTGTTGCAGACCGACCCCAATTTCGGCAACTACCTGCTGCGCCTGGACGACCGCCGGCTTCGGCGCGGTGATGACGAACTGGTGCTGCTCGATTTCGGCTCGGTGCTGGAACCGGATGCGGATTTTCTCTTCCACCTGCGCCACGCAATCGCGGCGGGGCAGCGCGGCGACCGGGATCGCCTGGCGGACAGCCTGGTCGGGCTGGGTTGCCTGCAGCCCGACGCCAGCGACGAGGGGCGGCGACTGTTTGTGGATTTCTGTTTGCAGCTGCTGGAACCGCTGCGCGCGCCGCAGCAGCTGCCGCGGGAACACCTGAACGACCGCGGCGAATACTGCTGGGGTCGCTCGCGGCTGATGCAGCGGGCCGGCCGGCAGGCCGCGGCCTCCGCCACCAGCGGTCATTTCACCACACCGTCGCGCGATTTCGCCCTGATCGCACGCAAGCTGACCGGCGTATATAACTTCGTTGCCGTACTCGACGCACAGTTGAATGCCCACGACATGACCGGGCGCCACATCCGCCGCTGGCTACAGAGGGAAGAACGTGGGCACTAAAGACCGGGACCGTAAACAGCGCGCCGTGCCCACCTCCCGCGGTGGCCGGCTCGCGCGTATGGCGCGTATGGCCGGCGGCGTTGCCGGGGGCATGCTGGCGGAGGGCTCCAGGCAATTGCGCGCCGGGCGTCGGCCTAAAGCGCGGGATATGCTGCTGACGCCGGCCAATGCGCGCCGGGTCGCCGAGCAGCTGGCCACCATGCGCGGTGCGGCGATGAAGGTAGGCCAGATGCTGTCCATGGACAGCGGCGACTTCCTGCCGCCCGAACTGGCCGATATTCTCGCCCGCCTGCGCGACGACGCCAGCTATATGCCGGTGGAACAGCTGCGTGGCGCCATGGCCCGGGCCTATGGTGAAGATTGGGAGACGATGTTCTACGGCTTCGATATGCAGCCTTTGGCGGCAGCGTCCATCGGGCAGGTGCACCGCACCTGTTCGCCCGATGGCCGCGACATCGTCCTCAAGGTGCAGTATCCCGGGGTGGCCAGGAGTATCGACAGCGATGTGGACAACATCGCCAGCCTGCTGCGCCTGAGCGGCCTGCTGCCGCAGACGCTGGACATCGGGCCGATTCTCGAGGACGCCAAGCGCCAGTTGCGCGACGAGGCGGATTACCTCAAGGAGGCGAAATTCCTGCAGGCCTTTGCCGCACGGCTGGCCGGAGATCAGCGCTTCGTGCTGCCGCAGGTATTACCGGAACTGACCCACCCGACGGTACTGGCCATGACCTTCGTCAGCGGCAGCCCCATCGAGTCGCTCGCCGCTGCGGATCAGGCGGAGCGCGACCGGGTGATGTCCGCCCTGGTCGAGTTGATGTTGCTGGAGCTGTTCGAGCTGCGCATGGTGCAGACCGATCCGAACTACGCCAACTACCAGTATCGGCGCCAGAGCGGGGAAATCGTGCTGCTGGACTTCGGCGCCACGCGCAAGTTCAGCAAGGCTTTTGTCAATAACTACCGTCGCCTGGCCGCCGCCGCGGTGGCGGGGGACAACGAGGGCGTAGTCGCCGCCTGCGAGCGCCTGGGCTACACCATGGGGGAGGCGGACAGCGAGTACCGCGCCATCGTGCTGGAGCTGTTCATGCTGGCGCTGGAACCCCTGCGCCACGAGGGCCCCTACGATTTCGGCGCCTCGGATATGGCCGGCAGGATGTCCGAACTGGGAGAGGAGGTGACGCGCTTTCGCGATTTCTGGCAGGCGCCCCCTACCGATGCGCTGTACTTCCACCGCAAGCTGGGCGGGATGTTCATGCTCGCCGCGCGCCTGGGCGCGCGGGTCGATGTCAACGCGATGATACAGCGCTGGCTCTGAGCGCGCTCAGGCGGATTTTTTCTTGCGCCGCGTTTTCTTCTTCGGCGCGAGCGCGGCATCACGCAGTTCCTCGAAAGACGTCTGCAGGCAGTCGGCGTAAAAGGCCGGGTCGGGCAGCATGTCGCGGCAGGCGGTGAAAGACAGGGTGATGGAGCCCTGCTTGTTCTGCACCGAGCTGTAGACGATATGGAACAGCCCGACATTGGGCAGCAGCGGCCCGAGGCTGATGCTGTCGACCAGTTCGGCGCCGCACATGTACAACTGCATCGGCGCGCCGGGCACGTTGGTGACGATGGTATTGAACATCACCCCGGCCTGGTCCAGCCCGGTGGCCGCGGCGGTGCGGATGGCCAGCGACAGCACGTTGCCTGGCATGACGTCGGCCAGGTCCACCGCAAAGCGCGGGCCCAGCGCCTCGGCGTAGGCCTTGGAGGACAGGGCCTCGTCGTGTACGGCGGCGAGGCGCTCGCAGGGGTCGGCGATCTCCGTGCGCAGGCCCACGGTCATGAAGCCCACCATGTTGCCGCCCGCCATGCGCTCCTCGACGGAGCGCACGTCGATGGGGCACCCCGAGACCAGGGTCTTGTCGGGTAGCTCGCCCTTGCTGTCCAGGTATCTGCGCAGGCCGCCGGCGACGATGGTCAGCATCACGTCGTTGATGGTCGTGCCCGGTTGGGTGTTCTTGATCGCACGCACCACTTCGAAGTCGAACTTGCGCGCCTCCACCACGCGGTGGCGGGAGATGTCGCCCTGGAAACGCGTCTTCTGCTTGTCGTCGAGGCTGTGGATTTTCTGTGCGCGCCTGCCCTCGCGGATGCGCCGGGCCGCCGGGACGGCCTCGCGGAGCATGTCCACGACCTGCCCGGGGGTGCGCCAGGCGTCGACGTAGGCGCGGCCCAGCATGCGCAGTTTCGACGGGCGCTCCACCAGCCACGGCGGTGACTCGTTGTATTGCCGCGTCTCCGGGCTCAGGTCGTGCACGATGTTCATGAACTGCGCCCCGGTGGCGCCGTCCATCGCACAGTGGTGTACTTTCAGCAGCAGCGCGAAGCAGCCCGGCGGGTAGCCCTCGACATTGTTCAGGCCCTCGATCACGTACAACTCCCACAGCGGCTTGTCGCGGCGCAAGGGTTGCGAATGGATGCGCGCCGCCAGGATGCACAACTGGCGCCAGTCGCCCGGTTTGGGCAGGGCGATGTGGCGCACGTGGTACTCCATGTCGAAGTCTGCGTCTTCCACCCAGTAGGGCCGGCCCAGGTTGTAGGGTACGAAGGCCAGCTTGCGGCGGAAGATGGGTGACAGGTGGACGCGGTCCTCGAGCATGGCCAGGATCTGCTTGAAGCGCACCTTGCCGCCGGGGGCGGTCGCCTGGTCGTAGATGCTGACGCCGCCGATGTGCTGGGGCAGGCCGTCGAGTTCCGCGTGCAGGAACATGGCGTCCTGGCCGGATAGCTGTTGCATGGCGTTGACCCTCCTCGGCGGATGTGTGCCCGGCTTATGGCGCGACGACCTTGCCTGGCAGCACCAACGCGGTCGTTTTCATTGCCGGTTCCACTCAGTGTAGCGTGTCCAGGTACTTCTTGTAGGCCGCGGTGGAAAATGGCCGGCCGAGAAAGTCCTTTAGCATCTCGTCCGCCGGGCGGCTGCCCGCCGAACCCAGCACTTTCGCGCGGTAGGCCTGTGCCACGTCGGTGTTGCGCAAACCCGCCGTGCGGAAGCGGCTCATCAGGTCGGTGGCGATGGCCTTGGACCACTGGTAGATGTAGTAGTTGGATGAGTAGCCGTTGAGGTGCCCGAAATTGTTGTAGAAGTGTGTGCCGGGCACGTAGGGGTAGGGCGAGTAGCGTGCCTGTAGCTCCATCATCAGGGGCAGCAGCTCGAAGCTGCCGGGATCGCGGCTGTAGTAGTTGAGCGAGATGTTGGCGTAAAAAATCTGTTGCGCGGTGTTGGCGGCCTCGCCGAAATGCCGCGCGCGGCGCATTTTCTCCACCAGTGCCGCGGGTATGGGCTCGCCCTCGCTGTTCACGGCGAAGCGGCGCAGGGTCTGGTAGTCCCAGATCCACTCCTCCAGCATCTGTGACGGCGCCTCGACGAAGTCCCATTCCATGTTCATGCCGGAAATATCCAGCCAGGGCTGGGTGCCGGAGAACATGTTGTGCAGCAGGTGGCCGAATTCGTGCAGGAAGGTATCGACCTGGTTGTGCTCCATCAGGCCCCTGGGGAAGTTCATGGCCATGCCCGACAGCGGCAGCTGGCCGTCGCGCAGGCCCGTACGCAGGGTCCAGTGCGCGGCGTGGCTGTACTTGTTCTCGCGCGGGTGGCTGTCCAGGTAGAAACGCCCGATCGGTTTGCCGTTCTCGCGGATTTCCCAGGCGGTCACGTCCTCGTGCCAGGTCGGGGTCTCCCAGCGCACGATGTCGATGCCGAACAGGTCCTCGGACAGGCCGAAAATGCCGGCCTGCACGCGCTCGAAGTCGAAGTACTCGCGAATCTCCATCGCGTCCAGGGCGTACTGCTCCTGCCGCACCTTGTTCATCAACCAGGGCGCCTGCCAGGCCTCGACCCGCTGCGCCTCGGGATCGACCTCGCGCAGTCGCGCCAGCAGTATTTCCATGTCCCGGGCTGCGGGCTCGCGCACGGCGTCGCCGACTTCGGCGAGGAAGCTCGCGGCGCGTTGTGGCGTGCCGACCATCAGCCCGTCCATCGCCATGGCCGCGTAGCTCTGGTAGCCCAGGAGCCTGGCCAGTTCATGGCGTTTTTCCAGCAGCTCGGTCAGGGTCTCCTCGTTGGCCGGGGTGGCGATGCTCTTGGCGGCGATGAAGATACGGCGCCGCAGGTCGTCGCTGTCGCTGTACTGCAACACGGGGAAGTAATCGGGGTAATCGGTGGAAATCCGAATCACGCCGTCCTCGTCGGCGGGATGGGCCGCCACGTAATCCTCGGGCAGTCCCTGCAGCTGCGCGGCGCTGGCCTCGACGCTGCGGCGGTCGGTGCGGATGTTCTTGTCAAACTGCGTGCCCAGGGCCGTGATCTCGTTGATCAGCTCGCGCACTTTCTCCCGGGTCGCCTCGTCCCGGTCCACGCCGGCGCGGCGGAAGTCGCGCAGCCTGCGCTCCACCATCAGGCGCTCGGCGGGTGAGGCGCTGTCCAGGTCAATGGCCGCCACGCGCCGGTAGAATTTCTGTGACAGGTCGACACCGACCCTGAAATCGCTGTACAGCTGAATGCAGTCCTGCGCCGCCGCCTGCACCTCGGTATCCGGGTGTACGGCCATCATGTAGGAGACGTACTGGATACGCTGCAGCCCCTTGCCCATGGCGTCGACACGGCTGTAGACGTTCGCCACCGTGGGCTCGGAGGTGTCGTTCTCGATGGCGGCGAAGTCCTCGCGCGCCTGCTCGATCACGGTCGCGCACTCCTGTGCCAGTTCCTCGCCCGGCAGGGAGTAGTCCCAGCCGTCGACGGCCGTGGAGACCTCCGCCTGCGGGGCGGCATGAGTCGGTAGTATTACGCCAAGCGCCAGCAGGGCGCCGCTCAGGAATCTGGTCAAGGGTCGTTCCTCTTGCTCGTCGGGGGCTGGCGATGAGTTTGCTGCTCGCCGGCCAGCCAGGTGTGGATAACGTTCAGGTCGTCGTCGAAGTGTACTAGATCGGCGCGGTATCCGGGATGCAGGCATCCCAGGGTGTCGCCCAGGCCGATAGCGACGGCCGGGTAGCGCGACGCCATGCGCAGGCATTCCTCCAGTGGCAGGCCGACCTCGCGCTGGCAGTAGCGCACGGCGTCGATCAGCCCGATGGCGCTGCCCGCCAGTACCCCCTCGGCGTTCACCAGGCGCCCGTCGACCTGGCGGATCTCCTCGTCGTACAGGCTGAAGGCAGCGCTGGAGCCGCCCACGGTGGCCATGGCGTCGCTCACCAGGATGAGTTTGCCGGGCGGTTTACAGCGCGCCGCCAGGCGGATCGCCGCCGCGTGCACGTGGTGGCCGTCGGCGATAATGCCCGCCCACAGCCCGTCCAGCGCCAGCGCCGCCCCCACTGTTCCCGGCTCCCGGCCGCGCAGCTGGCTCATGGCGTTGAACAGGTGCGTGATCCCGCGCAGGCCGCACCCCGCGGCCGCCGACAGCTGTGCGAAGCTGGCCTGGGTGTGGCCGGCGCAGACCAGCACGCCGCTCTCCGCCAGCTTTTGCAGCAGGGCGCCGGGGACCCGCTCCGGCGCCAGCGTGAGCATGACCACGCCGCCGCCCTCGAGCCCGCACAGCCAGTCCACGTCGGCGGGTTCGGCCCGGCGCAGGCGGTCCTGCCGGTGCGCGCCGCGGTGTTCAGGGTTGAACCATGGCCCCTCGAAATGAATGCCCAGTATCCCGGCGTTGCCGGCGGCGCGGGCGGCGCACACCGCGGCGAAGGCCGCCTCCTGCACCGGACGCGTGTCGCTCAGCAGCGTGGGCAGTATCGCCGTGCTGCCGCGGCTGCGGTGGGCGGCGAGCATGCTGGCCAGGCCGGCCGGGTGGGTGTGGGTATTGAACATGACATCGCCGCCGCCGTTGACCTGCAGGTCGACGAAGCCGGGCGCCAGGGTGCCCTGCCCGAGCGACTGTAGCGGGACGTCGACAGGGCAATCCGCCACCGGCAACAGGGCGTGGATGCGCTCGCCCTGCAGCAGCACGCAGTGATCCTGCAACATGGTGTCGCCGTCGAACAGCGCTGGTGCGCTCACGGCCGTGATGGTGGCGCCTGTCGGCATGAAGTACCCCTCCCGGCGCCCAGTGTAGCGAAAATCCATCGCCGTCCCCACGCGGGATGTGCAGAAAGGGCCGCCCCGCGCCTAGGCGGCGGGGGCGGCCTGTGGATTGTCGGCGCTCTCCTCGCGGTGGATACGCGCCAGCAGCGGCAGCAGCACGACGAAGATCAGCGGTGCGAAAACCGCCGCCAGCAGCAACAGCGTGGAATTCACCCCCAGGCTGTCCAGCGCCACGCCCAGCAACGGGCCGGTGACGATGAACACCGCGCGCACCGCCAGGCTCACCAGGGAGTTGACGGTGGCGCGGAAGTCGCCCGGCACGCGGCGGTTCAGCGCCTCGTAGAACAGGCTCATGCTCAGCCCGCGCGAAAACTGTATCGCGAAGCCGAACAGAACGCCGGCCCAGCCGCTGCTGAGCGCCATGCCGACCAGCCCGCACAGGGGCAGCAGGCCGACCAGGTAGAGCAGCCGCCGCGTGCCCAGGTACTGCTCCAGGTTGCTGGCGTAGCGCGCCGCCAGGCTCACGGTGAGCGCGAAGGCCGCCCAGATGTAGCCGAAGTGGTCGATCGCGATGCCGTGGAACTCCCAGTGTTTCTGGTAGATCCAGAACGCGTACACGGCCAGCAGCCCGAACACCGCGATGGCGAACGCGGTCCACAGCACCACGGGCTTGCCGAACAGCAGCAGCGCGAATACCTGCCGGGCGTTGTCCCGGTGCCCCTGCTGCGCGCGCGGCCGCGGCACTTCCACCAGCACCAGCGCCAGCAGCAGCGGCGCCAGTCCGGTGAAGGCCTGTACCAGCACCAGGGCATCCAGTGACCACAGCAGCAGCAGGCTGGCGGCAATGCCGGCGACACCCGAGGCGCCGGCCTCGACGGCGATGAGACGGCTCAGCGAGCGGCTAGCCCCCGCGCCCCCGGGCAGGCGATTTTCGTGCAGGTACACCTCCGTGTCGTACAGCAGCGCCAGGTCAGTCCCCGATATGAGGCTGAACCCCAGACCGAGCAGGAACTCGTAGAACAGGAAGTCGACGAAGCTATCCGCGCCCAGCAGCGAGAGAAAGCCCAGGGCGTTGAGCGCCGAACCGACCAGGATGGCGTTGCGCCGCCCCCACAGGTCGGCGAGGTAGCCCGAGGGCACCTCGAACAGGGCGATGGTCAGCGCGAACAGCGCCTGGGTCTGCATGACCTGGCTCATGGACAGGCCGTAGCCCTGCAGCAGCGGCACGAACACGGGGACCACCACCATGAAGCTGTGGAAAAAGCCCAGCAGGTAGATGGTGCGAATATTTTTATGCAGTCGCTTGTTCACGTTTCCCTTCCCTGGCGTCGGGAACCCTGGGGAAACGGAGGCGGTTTCTACTGGGGAATAAAAAAAGCCTCCGGAACCAGGGTTCTCGGAGGCCTTTTTCTAAAGTGATTTACTTCAAGTGCTTTCCGAAAACCGCGCAGCGTGCGCACAGGCACACCGGCTTCACGGCGGTTGAGCCGTGGCGCATGCTGCTGTGTGCCTGTTGCGTGTACGCGATCATGGGATGAAGCCCGTAAGTCACAATGTTGTCTGCCCGGATTCGGGGCGGGCGCAATAATGCGCCGCTCGTGCGGCGTAGTCAATCGCTGATTGCGCACTGTGAAATATTGCCGCCGCCCGCACGCCCGGCCCCGGCGCCACCGGCGTCCGCCGGCTGCGGATATTGCCGCGCTGAATAGCGCCCATTGCCGCTCTGCGTTGGCGAACAGCGCGGCGCGCGCTATGCTGGTACGACAACAAGCATAATGCGGAATTCACCATGCGAAATATTGCCGGGCGACTGGCCCTGACAGCCTCCTGTTTTCTTTTTATCCAGGCCTGTAGCGATGGCAGCGACGCCGTCGCACTGGCGCCGCCGGACCCCGACAGTGTCTTCGCGGTGGCCAACCAGTGCTACTCCCTTTCCGCGGACGGCGGCGCGAGCTTCCTCGCCGCGCCGGTGGTGAGCGACCAGCCCGGTGCGGGCTGGCAGTCCGACCTGGAACCCCTGCAAGTGGCCGCATCGTCGACGGCAAACCCGGCCGCCGCGGACCGCATACTGATGCGCCCCTCTGACCTGGGCAAATACCTGTTGTATACACAGGGCGGCAACTACGTCGTCGGTCACCAGGGGCAGGTGTTCGCCACGCCCGCACTGGCGTCGGACACGCGCCTGGTGGACGGCCAGGTAGTCATCGAGGACCTCAAGCAGTCCGAAGGGGAGTGGCTGCTCGAGGCGGCCCCCGGTGCGCGCTTCCGCCTGCAGCATATTCTCAGCGGCGACTATATGGATGCCGAAGGCGGACTGTCTCCCGCAGCACAGGCGGCTGAGCTGGAGCTGGTCGCCGCCACCGGCTGCGCCGAATTCCCCGAACTGAGTGTCGACGCCAGGGGCAAGATCAGCGTCACCGAGTTCGAGGACGGCGACGTATTCGGCTTCGTCGAAACCCACTCCCACCTGTTCACCAACCTGGCCTTCGGCGGCGGCGGGTCCTTCCACGGCGCGCCGTTCCATCCCCTGGGGGTCGAGCACGCGCTACCGGATTGTGATTTGAACCACGGTGAGGGCGGGCGCAAGGACTTTATCGGCTTCGCCTTCGGCGACGGCCTGCAGGATCTCGACGGTCTGCTGCCGCTGTTGCTCACCGGGCAGTTGCCCGAGGACGACCATCGCACCGAGGGCTACCCGGAATTCACCGACTGGCCCGACGCGACCGTGAGCGCCACGCACCAGATGCAGTATTACAAGTGGATCGAGCGCGCCTGGCTCAGCGGTATGCGCCTGCTCGTGCAGCATGCGACCACCAACCAGGTGCTGTGCCAGCTGGCGGTCGGTATCGGCGCCCAGACCTTGCGTCACGACTGCAACGACATGGTCGCGGTGGACCGCATCATCGAGGCGACCTACCACCTGGAGCGCTACATCGACGCCCAGCACGGCGGTCCGGGGCAGGGCTGGTTCCGCATCGTGTTCAGCCCGGCGGAGGCGCGTCGGGAGATCCGCGCCGGCAATCTCGCGGTGGTGCTGGGCATCGAGACGTCCGACCTGTTCGACTGTTTCCTCGTCCCCTTCGACGGTTTCAGTCAGTGTAGCGAGGCGGACGTGGTGGCGAAACTGGACGACTACCACGCGCGCGGTGTGCGCGTGCTGTTCCCGGTACACAAGTTCGACAACGCCTTTTCCGCCGGCGACGGCGACCGGCGTGTGAGTGAACTGGGGAACTTCGCCCACACCGGTCATTTCGCCAACTTCATCGAGTGCCCTGCCGAACTGCTGACCTTTCCCGGTGGCTTCGACAGCGGTCGCGTCAATCTCGGCGGCCTGAACATGGCGCGCGAGGATTACGACTCGGTCCCGCCCTTCGATATGAGCGGCTTCGGGGCGGACCCGCTGGGTACGCTGATTCCCCTGGCCGGCCTGCTTGGCGGCGGCCCGCTGGAGGGCGAGTGGTGCCAGAACCACGGCCTGACGGACCTTGGGGAGTTCCTCATGCACGAGTTGATGAAGCGCGGCATGGTGATCGAGGTGGACCACCTGCCGCGCAAGGGCTACAAGCGCGCCTACGAGATCCTGGTGGAGAACGACTACCCCGCGGCCGGCACCCACGGTCGCAACAACAACGGCCTGCTCTACGAACTCGGGGGCATCTCCACCACCAGCTTCGGACGCTGCCGTGGCGATGAACCGGCCACCATGGATGACCGCTTCCAGCAGCGCATCGAGCTGATGCGCGACGCCGGGGCCTACCCCGCCGAGGGCTTCGGCTTCGACATGAACGGCTTCTCCAGCTACCCGCGCGCGCGGTTCGGCGAGCGCAGCAACTGCTCCACCCCCCAGGCCGACGCGGGCATTACCTACCCGTTCACCTCCTACGCCGGTGATATCACCCTGACGCGGCCGGTGGTCGGCAATCGCACCCTGGATTTCAATACCGAGGGCATGGTGCACCTGGGCCTGGTGGCGGAGTACATCGAGGACGTGCGCCGCGACGGCGTCAGTGACGAGGCGCTGGAACCCCTGTTCCGTTCGGCCGAGGGCTACCTGCGCATGTGGGAGCGCTCGGAGCAGCGCGGCGCCCAGATCAGCGCGCGTTAGGTGGGTATCGGCCGTCGCAGCGGCCGGCGTTACCTGCCGTTGCCGCGCCGGTTCGCCGCGCGCGCCCAGTCGTGAGCGGCGGCGCTGCTCACCCAGCGCACCGCGTTGTGCAGCAGTTGCCTGAAGTACTCGTTGTCCATGGCGGCCGCGTCATCCCCGCCCTGCAGGTAGACGATGGGGCTGTTGCGGTGGTGTTTTGCCCAGCCCACCAGGTTGCTGCCCGGGGGGTGACTCCAGCCTGCGCGCGAGTGCATCCGTCCAGCCACGGCGTGGGCGGCGGAGTAAAAATTGTCCTGGGTGAAGCCGTAGTCGCTGCGCAGCAGTGGCGTCACGTCCTCCTCGAACACCGCGCACAGGTAGAGTTCGTCGGTCATCTCGAACTGCGCCGGTAACCCCTGGGTCACCGGGTGCGAGCCCGCCGCGCTGAGGCGGTGGGTCACCGCGTGGCGGTAGCCCGAATCCGGCCAGGTTTCTCCGCGCAGTTCTGCCGGGCGGTAGTGGAAGCGCCCGCCGACAATCTCGGCGTACTCCGGCCAGCCCGGCCAGGCGGCCAGGGCGTGGTGCATGAACACCATGCCGACCCCCGCTTCCAGCATGGCGAGGTAATCCCGGCGGACGTCCTCCGGCGGCGCCAGCGGGGCCGGGGCGTCGTCCGCGGTGAAATCCACGCCGGGCATGTCATAGCAGACGATCGCGTCGAACTCGCCGGCTGCCGACGGTTGCAACAGCGCCTGCGCGGCGGGTTGCTCCACCAGGCAGGCATCGAACTCCTCCAGGCCGGCGAGAAGGCCGCAGAAGGCGTCGCGCGCGTAGGGATGTCCGCGCGCGACGGCCAGCAGTTTGCGCGGAGCGTTGTAGCGGATGATATCCATCAGGTGCTGGTCTGGGCCACGCCGCGCGCGGGATGCGGCGCCGTCACGGGCGGCGGGATCACTGCCCGGGGGGATGCCAACGAAGGTCTGGGCGGGTTGTGTGGAACAGGACTCATGTGCTGCAGGATGGGCGGCTCAGGGCGGGAAACCTGCCAGGTCGACGCGAAAAATCTCGAAGGGCAGTTGCAGCGGGCGGTTCAGGACATAGTTGAACACCTCGCTCTTGATCACGTAGAGCTGGTCGTCGGCGACCGTGGCGGTGGACAGGCCGGAGATTTGTTCCGCTACGGAGACCTCGCCAGTCGTGCCGCCCGCGCCCAGGCGCACGCGGCTCACCGCGCGGTCGCTGACGGCGTAGAGCTCGCCGTCGAGTACCGCCAGGCCGTCGGGCGGGGGCAGCGCGTCGCCGGACAGCGTCACCTGGGTGATCGAGGCGGCGTCCGGCAGGCTGACGCGCAACAGGCCGGCCGGCGCGAACTTCGCCACCAGCAGTGCATCGCCGGCGGGGCTCAGGGCGATACCGTTCAGGCCCAGTCCCGCGCCGGTGATATCGTTGAACAGCGGGTCGCTGGCCAGTACCTCGCCCTGTTCGCTGGCCGGGTCCAGCCGGTAGATGAACGGGTTGGCGGGGTCGGTTACAAAGGCGACCCCTGTCTCGTCCAGCGCCAGGTCGTTGCAGTCGCCGCCGGGACTGAGTGCGCCGAGCAGGAACTCCAGCACCTGCGCGCCGCTGTCCAGGTCGAACACCCAGACGCGGTTGTCCATGCCGTCGACCTGGTTTGCGCAGACCCACAGGCGGCGCGCGCCGGCGTCCACTTTCACGCCGCCCAGTCGCGCGCGATTGTCGGCGGCACGGAACAGGGTCTCGCTGCCGTCGGCAGCGATGCGCGTGATGCTTCCCCCCTGCAGGCTGGTGGCGTAGAACGCCCGCCCGACCGGATCGAAGGCGACGCCCTCGGGAACGCTGTCCTGGCTGGACAGCACATAACGCGCCAGTAGGGGTGCTGGCGCCGGCCCGTTGTCGCTGGAGTCGCTACAGGCGACCAGCGCCGCCGTCAGCGCCAGAAGGCAGCCGCGAAACAGTTTCTTCACCGTTGTCCTCCCGTGCACACCGGTTGTCGGGTTAACAGTATAGACGCGGGGAACAAATTCAGGCCGCCGCGCCAGCGCGCGCCGGCATGAACGCGTAACCCCAGTCGCGCAGCAGTTCGCGCTGGGGCAGGAACAGGTTATTCAGGGCCTCGAAGTCCTCGTCGGACAGGGCCGCTATCTTCTGCGCATTGAAATCCGTGATCGGGCGCTGGGCGGTGCCCTCCACGGAGTGCACCTCGAAGTCCGCGCTGTGGTCCAGCGCCTCGAGTTCGGGCAGGAACGCCTGCAGCCGGGCGCAGCTCGCCCCGGGATCCTCCACCAGCGACTCGTAGGTCATCACCAGTGGCGTGTCCAGCACCAGGGTGTTTTCCAGCTGGCTGCGCAGGCACATGAGCGCGAAATTCCCGGCGCGTGTCACCGACCAGTCGTTGCGCCGCATCAGGCCCTCGGCGTGGGCATAGGGGTTGCGCACCATGATGATGAAGCGGCAGGGATCGAAGTGGCGCGCGATGGCCTGGGCGCGAATCAGGTTGGGCGGGCTCTTCTCCAGCAGCACGGGCTTGTCCATGTCCCAGTGGGTTTCCCAGGCCGCCCTGATCTCCTCCCAGGGCATGTCCCGGTCGCGGTGCCAGGGACGGTCGCGCATGATCGACTCCACCTCGGGCAGGAACTGGCCTTCCGCGGGCAGGGCGGAGGCGTTCGGCGAGGTGGCCAGCAGTTTCCACAGCAGCGTCGATCCGCAGTATGGAGGACAGAGAACGAACAGGTATGTCGGCATGGGGCAGGCAGCGAGTTTGGAGTCTGCCTGAACACTAGCAGAGGATCAGGGTGCGCGAAAGTGCCGCTATGCCTGCAGGCTTGGAAAAGCCCGGGTGGCGGTATATCGTAGGCCGATGTTCCTGACACGCGCCCGATGTTTCTTTCGTTGAGCCGCTGCCTCGCATCGCTGGCGCTGTGCCTGTTGGCCCTGGGTGCCGCGGCGGCCCAGCCGCCCAACATACTGCTGATTACCGTCGATGATATGAACGCCGATTCCGTCGGTGTGTTCGGTTCCGCGGTCGCCGGTACCACTCCCAGCATCGATCGTCTCGCCGCGCAGGGTATGCGTTTCGAACTGGCCCACGTGCAAGTGGCCAACTGCATGCCCTCGCGCAATGTCATGCTGTCGGGGCGCTATCCGCACAGCAACGGCATCGAGGGCTTCGACCACCTGGCGGCGGTCGACTACCCGACGCTGCCGGAACTACTGGCCGCGAGAGGTTATTACACCGCCATACTTGGCAAAGTGAATCACGCGACGCCCTACATGCCGTACCCCTGGGACAGGGTGCTGGACGAGGTGCCGGAGATCGCCGGCCGCGAGCGGTATCACAAGGACCCGCAGAGCTACGCCCTGGGTGTAGAGACAGGCATCGAGGAAGCGGCGCAACAGGGCCGGCCGTTTCTGCTGCTGATCAATGTCTCCGATCCCCATGTCCCGCTGTACGGTTATGACCGGCGCGGCCGGCCAGCGAAGGATCCACACACGCCCAGTCATGTGTTTGCCCCCGGTGAGATCGTCGTGCCCGGCTACCTGCCCGATGACCCTGTGGTCCGCGAGGAGGTGTCGCGCTACTACTCGGCGGTGCGCCGGGCCGACGACGCGGTGGGCAGGATACTCGGCGTGCTTGAGAAGACGGGTGTGGACAGGCACACGCTGGTCCTGTTTCTTTCCGACCACGGCATGCCGCTGCCCTTCAGCAAGACCCAGCTGTATCACCACAGTACGCGTACACCGCTGATCATGCGTTGGCCCGGCGTGATTGCGCCCCGGCGTGTCGATGACAGTCACATGGTGTCCGCCGTCGATATCTTGCCGACGCTGCTTGAATCCCTGGGCGAGCCGCTGCCGCAGGGGCTGCAGGGAAGGTCCTTTTACGGCCTGCTCGGCGGTGACGAGCAGGCGGGGCGCGACAGCGTGTTCAAGGTGTACAACGAGAACGGCTCCGGCACGCGCACCCCGATGCGCGCGGTGCAGACGCGTGACTACCTGTATATTTTCAACCCCTGGTCGGATGGTCATCGGCGCATGCACTCCGCCACATTGGGGACAAACACCTTCACGCGCATGCGCGAACTGGCGCAAACCGATCCCGGGGTCGCCGCGCGCGTGAACCTGCTGCTTCACCGGGCGCCCGAGGAGTTGTACGACCTGCGCATAGACCCCGACTGCCTGCACAATCTTGTCAACGAGCCGGACAGTACGCGGCAGGCGCAGCACATGCGCACATTGCTGGCGGGGTGGATGCGACAGACGGGCGACCCGATGTTTGCCACCTTCCAGGGGCGTTCTGACCCCGCGGTGCTGCAAGCCTACATGCGCGAGCAGAACGCTCGCGCGCAGCAGCAGTTGCAGGCGCGCAAGGCGGCGCGCGAGCGAGAGCGTGAGGAAGCCCTGCTCAGGGCGCTCGAGGAAGTGCAACGCGATGTGTCAGGCGCGGCAAGGGGCGGCGCTGACCATGGTAGTGAACCATGACAGGCTCCCGCCCTGGCGCTGTTGCGCCCCCCTGGGGGCTGCTTTAGACTGACCTGCACCGCGGGAGCGCGTGGACAGGCAGTCTGGCTCCCGCCAGATCCGCAAACGACCAGAAAAAAATGACTGACGGCAAGCGGGGACTCGCGCCACATGACCAGCGAACACAGCAGTCGGCCTGATGGCGACTCCCCGGGTTTCGATACCTCCACCGACGACCGTTTCTTCCAGTACTACTCCGAACAGAGCCAGTCCGCGGAGACCATCGGTCGTTTCGAGCGCCTGTGCGACCTGATCATCAAGGCCATGGCCGAGGACGGCCGCGACGGTCCCTTCGACGTTGTGGACGTGGGCGGCGGCGCCGGCACCCTGGCGCGCATGTTTGCCCGGCAAGGCCACCGCGTGACCTGTGTGGACCTCAGTGCGGACCTGCTGGCGGTGGGCCAGCAGCGCGCCACGGAAGAAAACCTGGACATGCAGTTCATCAACTGCAGCGCGACCAGCATACCCCTGCCCGACGCCAGTCTCGATGTGTGCGTGGTGCCCGAACTGCTGGAACACGTGGAGGACTGGGAGGGCGTGCTGGACGAGGCGGGCAGGGTGCTGCGCCCGGGCGGCGTGTTGTACCTGTCCACCACCAACAAGCTCTGCCCCACCCAGGATGAATTCAACCTGCCGCTGTACAGCTGGTATCCCGGATTCATGAAGCGGCGCTACGAGCGCCTGGCGGTTACCACCCGACCGGAGGTGGCAAATTACGCCAAGTACCCCGCGGTGCACTGGTTCACGTTCTACAGTCTGCGGGACGCCCTGCGCAAGCGCGGTTTTTCCCGCTTCCTGGACCGCCTGGACATGATCGAGGTGCGCATCAGCGGCACCTCCAAAGCGGCGATCGCCAGCTGGCTGCGCCGCATCCCGCTGGCGCGGCAGGCCTTCCAGCTCGTCACGCCCAATTCCCTGGTGCTCGCCTTCAAACCGCCGGCGGACGGCTGAGCCGGAAGCCGCGCCCGTTCAGTCCGGCCGGTACCAGATAGGGGAGGTGTAGGCCCGCTCCTGCAGGGTGTCCGGCTGCTCGGCGGCGTGCTCCATGCCCAGGGCCACGGCGTCCAGCAGCGAGTGGCGCGCCGTGGGTATCTGCAGGATGCGCGCGTAGTAGAACGCGGCCTGCCGCGGATCGAAATCGGGGTCCGTCCAGGTCGCGCTCAACTCGGCCGCGCCGATGCTGTTATCGACCTTGCCGGTGCGCAGGTCCACCGTGTTACCCACGGCGGGCAGACTGCCGTCGGCCAGCAGTTCACGCTCCCCGGCCCAGGCGATGTTGTAGACCTTTTCCCGTGAGCTGCCGTCGGCCTCCAGCCAGCCCTTGACGATCTGGATGCGATCCAGGTTGGCGCCGACCGGGTCCCTGGTGGCGATCACCACGAAAGAGGGTGGCTGCGCGCCGCGCAACTCGCCGCCCATGGGCACGCCCCGGTTCCTGGCCAGTTCGTGCAGTCCCGCACTGGCCAGGGTGTCCGCGAGGAAACCGGCGCCGCCGTAGAACTGCACGCCGATACGCGGCCCCGTGGTGGCGTACACCTCGCGCCGCCGCAGCGCCTGCAGGATCGCCTCGCGCGTATTCTCCGTCGCCCATACCGCCGCCAGGCCCGAGGCGGACATGGCCCAGCCACTGGAACTGAGCCCGTCGTCTCCGAAGCGGGTCTGCTTGTTCTCGGGGATGGAATCGGTGGCCAGTTTGCCCAGGAAATTGTCCTCCTCGGCGGAGGAGGTGGAGGTATGCGAATCGGTGGAGCCGATGACGCCCAGGCGGTAGGGGTTCAGGCCCAGCGAGTGCTCGATCTCCAGGCCGCGCTTCAAGGCCTCGCGCACGAAGTCACCGCGCCGCGGCGTGTACTCGGTCCAGCGGCGCTGGATGTAATAGGGGTAGTTCTCGAAGTCCGCGAACTCGTCTTCTGGGGCGAATGTCGAATGGGTCTCCGAGTCGCCCTTGATCTGGGTGATCTCCGCCACCGGTTCCCATTTCTGCCGGGTGGCCACGTAGTCGCGGGTAAACGCCTCGCCGCGCAGGGAGCGGTCGCTGAACATGTAGCCCTTGGAGATGTTCGAGTTGTGCGGGATGGCGACGAAGTCGGCCCCGGTGGACGCGCTGGTCTCCTCCAGCCACGCCCACAGGTCCTCGGGGTAGGGGCTGTCATCGAGGCCGAAGGGGTCGTACTGCTGCGCCGTCGCGGCGTCGGAGTCGGTGATCACCACCCGGTGCAGGTTGGCGCCGGCGGGAATGGAGCTCCACTCCCAGCCGATCAGGGCAGTGAACTGCCCGGGCTGGTTGTGCCGCTCGGCGCTGTCGGTGATGTTGCGCCAGGTGTCGATTTCTACCTGTGCGGGCATGGGCAGGAAACCGATGTCGCTGTTTTCCAGGCTCGACGCCGCGGCGTCCTCCTCCGGCGTCAGGTCAGGATCCGGCAGTACCGACACGAACAGGGAGCGGCCCTCCCCGGAGTCGATGGCCCGCTTCAGGTACCAGGCGGCAAATTTCGCCTTGATGGAATCCCACGGCCCGAGATCCGCGGTGTCGACGCCGTTGCGGTGGATATTGCGTATCTGCCCGAGAAACTCCGCGTGATCCGATACCACCAGGAAGTCCAGGGGCGTGCCGATCTGCACGCGCGCCCGGTGGTAGGGGTGAATGACCGGCATGCCCTTGGCGAAACGGTACGCCGTGTCCGGGTCCGCGCTGAGGTTGTTGTTGGTGTAGGCGTCGGAGGAATAGGTGGTGTGCAGGTGCGTATCGCCCCACAACAACTGCTTGTCCGCCGCGGATGTGGCCGTGGAGGCCGCCAGCAGGGCGGCCAGGATGACTCTGCGCATGGGGTTTCCCGTCGGGTGCCTGCACTCTTTATAGGCGAACTGTGCCCGCGGGGCAATGTCGCGTCGCGGCGGCCTACTGCAATAATTCCTCGTACAGCGCCCGGGCCTGCGCCTGTTCCGGGAACTCGTCGCCGCCAGACAACAGGCTCTGCAGGGTGGCGATGGCGGCCTCGCGCTCGCCGCGCTCGCTCTCGATGACGGCGCGATGGTAGAGGATGGTCGCCTGTTGCGGGGCCCGCTGCAGGGCGCGTTCCACCGCGCGCGTGGCCTGTTCGAAGTTGCCGTTGGCCAGTTCCACCATGGCCAGGGTGTCCAGCACCGAGGGATTTTCCGGCGCCAGTTCGCCGGCGCGCCGCGCGTGGACCAGGGCCTGCGCGGGATCTTCCTCGCGCAGCAGCCAGCCCAGGTTGTTCAGCGCGATGACGTTGTCCGGCTCGCGCTGCAGCACCTCGACGTACTCGGCGCTGGCGTCGTCGCCTTCGCGCAGGCTGGCGTTGGCCAGTTGCATGCGCACCCGGCTGTCGTCGGGGTTGTCCTGCAGCCATTGTTTGTACAGGCGCTGCGCTGCTTCCTGGTTGCCGGCCAGTTCCTGGTAGCCGCCCAGGGCCAGCAGCGTGCTTACCGCGGGTTGCGCACTATACGCCTGCCGGGCGAACGCCAGTGCGGCCTGTGTGTCCTGCGCCCTGGCCGCGGCCGCCGCCTGCAACAGCAACACGTCCGCATTGTCCGGCGCGGCCTGTACCAGGCGCTCCAGTTCGGTACGGAACGACGCATCCTGTTGCTGGCGGAACAGCAGCCGCGCCAGCGCCAGCCGCGCGTTGTAGTGCTGCGGTTGCAATTCCAGCGCGCGGCGCAGTTCGCTCTCGGTCTGCGCGGAATCGCCGGTACCGGCGGCGGCCATCGCGGTGAGGTAGTGGTAGTCCGCGCTGTCGGGATTGCCGGCGTTGAGTTGCTCCATGGTGAACAGTGCGTCGCCGTGTTCCTGCCTGGCCAGTTGCGTGATGGCGGTAACCTGCAGGACCGACGGGTCCTGCCGCTGCGCCTCGGACAGGCCGACGAAGGCGGTGGTGACCTTCTCCAGTTCCTGTTCGCTGAGATAGAAGCGCGCCAGCAGCAGACGCGGTTGCAGGGCCTCGGGGTGGGTTTCCATGGCTTTTTCCAGGCGCCGCACCATGCTCGCCTTGTCGTCGCGCGCGAGATCGATCAGCGCCAGTTGTATCTGCGCCGGCAGGTGATCCGGCTGCTGCGCCAGGATGGCGTCGTAGCGGCGTTGCGCTGTCGCGTAGTCCTCATCCTGCAGCGCCAGCCGCGCCAGGGCGTGATTGGCGCCGGGGTCGCCGGGGTGTGCCCGCAGAACCTGTTCGTAGGTGGCCACGGCCTGCTCTCTGTCGCCGGCGCGCATCTGTACCCAGGCGACGGTGTTCAGCGCGATCGGGTCGTCCGGCGAGCGCTGTGCCTGCGCCCTGGCCGCGGCCAGGGCCTGCTCGTAGTTGCCCTGCTCTACCAGCGACAGCACCAGTAGCAGGTCGCCCTGCTGATACTCCGGGTCCAGCTCCAGGGCCGTCTCTATGTAGTTTTGCGCCTCTCCCGCGTCGCCCTGCATCAACAGCCCGGCGCCGAGACTGATTTGCGCGCGCGCGGAATCGGGCTCCAGCTTCGCCACGCGAGCGAGCATGCCGATGCCTTCCTCCGTCCTGCCCTGGCGCAGCAGGGCGTTGGCCATGAGGCGCAGCGCGCCGGTGTCCTCGGGGAACTCGCGCAGCACTGGCGCCATCAGCTCCTCCACCTCGCGATAGGCCGACTCCTGCAGGCGGATGGTCGCCAGCAGCTTGCGCCCGCGCACGTTGCCCGGGTCCAGCGCGTGGAAGCGCGAGGCCTGTGCGGCGGCCATCGCGGTCTTGCCGTTGGCCATCAGTGCCGTGCCGAGGAAAAACGCCTGTATCGGGTAGGTTTCGACCAGCGGTTCCGCGCGGGTAAGGCGCATCTCCGCTTGCTCGTAGCGCCCCGCCTGCAAATCCACGATCCCCTGAATGAAATTGCCCACCGGGTCCTTGGGACTGGCCTGCAGAAGTTTGCGCGCGCTGGCCCCGGCGGTTTTCAGGTCGCCCGCCTGCAGCGCGAGAAAGGCGCGCTTGCGCCGGGTGCCCTGGTCACGCTGGTCCAGTTGCAGGGCCTGGTCGTAGGCCTCGCCGGCCGCCTCCACCTCGTTGCGCGCCGCGTGCAGGTCGCCGCGCAGCCGCCAGGCGCCGGCGTTGTCCGGGTCCTGCTCCACCATGGTCTGCAGCGATTGCAGGGCCTTGTCAGACTCGCCCATGTTCAGGTCCAGTTGCGCCCTGGCCAGGTGTGCGCGGGGCGAGTCTGGCTCGATTTCCAGCGCCATGTCGATCATGTCCCGTGCGTCGCGGTTCTTGCCCAGCGCGGTGTTGGCAATGCCCTTGCTGGTATACAGGCTGGCCAGCGCGGGGTCGGCCAGCCCGCTCTCAGGCAGTTCCAGCACCTTGCCAAATTCGCCCAGCAGCACCAGGGCGCGGGCATAGGCCGGGACGGTCTGGTCCGGCGCCCAGTCCATCCACATGGCGCGTTGCAGTTCCTTTTCCGCCGATGGCGCGTCGCCGAGTTCGAGGTAGATGCTGCCCAGCAGCCAGCGCGCTTCCGCCAGCGCCTGGTCTTTCTGCAGGGCGTTCTTCAGTTCCAGCACCGCCGCGTTGCGGTCACCGCCGGCCAGGTATTCACGCGCGCTGTCCAGGTGCTCCTGTGCAGACTGGTCGGCGCCGCAGGCGGACAGGAAGCCTGCCAACAACAGGGTGAGAAATAGGGAATTGAACCTGGTCATTGCGTCTCCCGGGATAAGCGTCCATGTTATGGGCGTCCAGTGTAGGCTATTCCGGGGCGTGGGAACCAGTCGCACCAGTGGTGGCTTTGACTCGCCGTGGCGGCCCTGCCTGCCAGGCCCTGGCTCAGGGTTGGGTGATGCTGTCGATGGGTATCCCCCAGTGGCCTAGCTGTCGCGAGCGGGCGATTTTTTCCAGCGCCTGGTACTCGACGGGCGCATCCGGCAGGGCCACCGCCCAGCCAAGTTGCAGCAGGTAGGCGCTGAGGTCCTCGCCGTCGCTGAAATGCGAGGCGTTGACCCGGCAGCGGCCGACGTAGGTGCCGTCCGCGTTTTCTTCCAGCAGTTCGCAGCGCACGAAGCCCTGGATCTTGAAGTCCAGCGCGACGGCGGCGCGGGAGCCACAGAACGTGGGCCGTTTGATCTGGCTGCAGGTGCGGTTGAGCTCGGGGATATGAATACCGTACAGGTGTATGGTCTTGCGTTTGATGCGCAGTGTGCCGTCCTCGTTGACGCGGGCGGAACTTGAGATCTCGTAGGCCGTCGCAGCGCCTGCCGCCAGTAGCAACAGGCAGCACAGCACGGGTGTCAGCAGGGCATTACCGGACATACCCCGAGTGTAGGAGTAGCGCCGGGGCATCACAAGGCGCAGCGTGTTACCTGCCGCGCAGCGCGGCGACCACCGGCGCAAACGACTCCGCGCTGACCGCCGGGACGGTGACGTAGCTGATCCCCCAGCGCTCGCGCCAGCCCAGTAGCTGCTCGATACAATCCTCGGCGCTGCCGGCCAGTACATGCGGACAGCCGCGCAGGGAGGCGGCCGGCACCTGTAGCAGTTGCGCCAGCGGTGTGATCGCGCTGTCCGGGTCGCCGTCGGTGACCGCACCGGCGAAGATCGTCGACTGGATCTCCACCTCCGTGGCGCGCGCCGCGGCGGCCTGGCGAATCCACTGCAGTTTCATGTCGGTGATCGTCGCGTAGGGCGTTGCGCCCCGCGGCCGCGGCATGCCGATGGGCAGGCCCAGGTTGAGCGCCACGGTGTCGGCGCAAGCGGCGGCAAAGGCGAGCATACGAGGACCGGAGCCGCCGATCAGCAGCGGCAGCGGGTTGCGCCGCGGCCGCGGCAGCCCCTGCAACGCCTCGATACGGTAGTAATCGCCGGAAAAGTCGAAAGGCTCGGCGCCGTGCAGGCCGCGAATGACCGCCAGCGCTTCGCGCAGGCGCGCGATGCGCACGCCCGGGCGGTGAAAGTCGATGCCGGCGGATTGATACTCCGGTCCGTACCAGCCGGCGCCGATGCCCAGGCTGAAGCGCCCCTCGCTGAGCAGGTCCAGGGTCGCCGCCTGCTTCGCCAGCAGCACCGGGTGGCGGAAGTCGTTGGCCATCACCAGCGGCTGCAGCTCAAGAGCCGAGGTCGCGGCTGCCGCCGTGGCCAGCAGGACCATGGGTTCCAGCGGGCTGTCCGGGTGGTCCAGGTGATCCGGGCAACTGAGCACGGCATAGCCACAGTCTTCCACCAGGCGCGCCGAATCGGCGAGGCTGCGGCCGGGCAGCGGCGCGGCGAGATTGACGCCAAAGCGGAATGGTCTGGGAGCGGTATTCAAGCGGCACTTTCCGGCGGTAAATGCGCCCAGCATAGCCGCCGCGGCGCGAGAATGAAAAGTCAGGTAGCAGCGGGGCGCTCCCGCGCCTCGACGACGACGTTATCGGCCAGGTGCGCGACCGGCCCTCCGGGTGCTAGGCCGCGCGTTCTTTGGCGGCCGCCTGTATCAGCTGTTTCAACTCGGGCAGGCAGGAGCCGCACTGTGTACCGCAGCGCAGGCGTTCGCCCAGGGACTCCACGCTCGTCGCACCGCGGGCGATCTCCGCGGCGATCTGCTTCTCACCCACTTCCCAGCAACTGCACACGGTCGCCCCGGGGTCTGCGGCGCTGGGCGTGCAGCCGGCCAGCAGGCCCAGCGGCGATCCCGGGCAGGGAGAGGTGCCCAGTGTGCCGAGCCAGTCGCGTGTCGGCAGGGATGCGCGCTGTGTCGCGAGAAAAAATGCGCTGTCGATGTCATCACCGCGCAGCCACAGCCGCCTGAGGTCCCCGCTCGCCTCGTCCTGGTAGCTGACCGGTTTGAGGTCGGGTTGTGACAGCACGGCGTCCAACTGCGCTGCGAGCCGGGAAGCCGGGCGGCTGTGTGCGAGCAGGGCGAGGTGACCGCCGGCCACCTGCAGGCGTGACCAGTAGTCCGTGCCCGCCAGTTCCAGTGGACGGCGCGAGAACAGCATGCCCCAGCAGGCCGGGGCCTCGCGCGTCAGCTGCGCCAGCGCGAACTTGGATTGCGGCTGGCCGGATACCGGGTCGGTCAGGGGCGCGATGAGATCGTTGACCCGGCCGGCGGCTGCGAAGGGCCCGCTCCAGTGAATGGGCACCCAGACCTGTCCGCGCGGCAGGTCCGGGTCCGGCGCGGGGACGCCGACCACGGTGCCGCGTTCGTTGCCCAGCCGCGCCAGGGATTCCTCGTCCAGCCCCAGTTCGCGCGCATCCTCCGGGTTGATGCTGATAGCGAAAAAATCGCGGTGGCGCGACAGGCGCGGCACCGTGCCGGTGCGCGTCATGGTGTGCCACTGGTCGCGCAGGCGGCCGGTGTTGACCACGAAGCGGCCGTCCGCCGCCGGCGCGACGGGGTGCACCGCAACGAAGCGCGCGCGGCCGTCGGGCGTCGGGAAACGGCCGTCGGCGAAGGGCTGTTCGGGCGGGCCTGCCGCCCCCGTCGCTGCCAGCGGCCAGCGCTGCGGTGGCAGCGCCTCGTACTCGTCGTCACTCAGGCCGGCCAGCGGGCTGATATCGAAGCAGCGCGCTCCCTGGTTTTCGAAGCCGGACAGGGCCGCGTGTTCGCGGAAAATGGCGGCGGGGCTGTCGTAGTCGAAGGCGTCCGCGTGACCCAGGCGGCGCGCCACCTGCGTCACGATCCACCAGTCCGGCCTGGCTTCACCGGGCGGCTGCGCGAATTTGCGTTGCCGCGAGATCACCCGCTCCGAGTTGGTGACGGTGCCGGCTTTCTCGCCCCAGCCGGCGGCGGGCAGCAGCAGGTCGGCCAACTGCGCGGTCGCGGTGTCCGCGCTGCAGTCCGAGACCACGACGAAGTCGCAGCGTTGCAATGCCCTGGCCACGCGCGTGGCGTCGGGCAGGCTCACTACCGGGTTGGTGGCCATGATCCAGAGGAATTTGATCTCGCCGCGCTCCACCGCCTGGAACAGGTCCACGGCTTTGTGTCCCGGCGCGCTGGCCATGTCAGTGGCGCGCCAGAAACGGCCGACGGCGTCGACGTCCTGCGCGTCAAAGCCGCGGTGCGCGGCGAGTTGGTTGGCCAGTCCACCGACTTCCCGCCCGCCCATGGCGTTGGGTTGGCCGGTGATGGAGAACGGTCCCGCACCCGGCTTGCCGATCCGCCCGGTCGCCAGGTGGCAGTTGATGATGGCGTTGCAGTTGTCGCTGCCGGTGCGGGACTGGTTGATGCCCTGGGAGTACAGGGTCACGGTGGCGGGGGTGTTCGCGTACCAGGTATAGAAGGTCTGCAGGGCCTCGTGCGCAAGCCCGGTGGCGGCGCTCACCGCGTCCAGGTCGCAGGCGGCGGTGGCCGCCAGGGCGTCGGCCAGGCCCTGGGTGTGCGCGGCGATGTAGCGCTCGTCCAGTGCTCCGTGGTTGGTGAGAAACTGCAACAGGCCGCCGAACAGCGCGGCATCGGTCCCCGGCCTGACCTGCAGGAATAGGTCGGCGACGTCGCAGCTGGCGGTGCGCCGGGTATCGATGACCACCACACGCTTGTGCGGATTGGCCTGTTTTGCCGCGACGACGCGCTGGTACAGCACCGGGTGCGTCCACGCCGCGTTGGAACCCACCATCACCAGCAGGTCGCAGGATTCCAGGTCCTGGTAGTTGCAGGGCACGACATCCTCGCCGAAGGCGCGCTGGTAGGCCGCCACCGCCGAAGACATGCACAGCCGCGAGTTGGTGTCGACATTGGCGCTGCCCAGAAAGCCCTTCATCAGCTTGTTGGCGACGTAGTAGTCCTCGGTGAGCAGTTGCCCGGACAGGTAGAACGCGATGGATTGCGGGCCGTGCTCGCGCCGGGTGTCGCGCAGGCGCTGCGCGACCTCGTCCAGGGCGGCGTCCCAGTGTAACTGCCTGCCGCCAAGGCGGGGGTACAGGAGGCGGCCCTGTGTAGACAGGGTTTCAGCCAGCGCGGTTCCCTTTACACACAGGCGGCCGGCATTGGCGGGATGATTCTTCTCTCCCGAGACGCTGACGCTGCGCACGTCGTCGCCGGCGGAATCGTATGCGGCGACGACGCCACAGCCGACGCCGCAGTAGGGGCAGGTGGTGGAGCAGCGCTGCATATCAACCCCGGATCAGCACGCTGTCACCGTCCAGTCGCACCTCGTACACGGGGACCGCCGCGGAGGCCTCCTCCAAGCATTCGCCGGTGACGAGATCGAAATGCTGTTTGTACAGTGGCGAGGCGACCACCAGGCGCTCGCCGATGCTGCCGACGATGCCCCGCGACAGCACGCTGGCGCAACCGATGGGGTCGTAGTTGCCCAGGGCGTACAGCGAGCGTTCCTGTGCCGGCAGGTAGAACAATGCGACGTGTTCCTGCCCCAGCAGCGCGCAGACGCCGCCGCCGGCGACCAGATCGTCGCGCTGGCAGATCGCCTGCCAGTCAGGTTGGGTTACTGCGGTCATGCTTGTTTCTCCTTCTGGATCCGTGCAGCCTCGCGGCTATTCACCCACCGCGATCCGTTGCGCCTGCGCTTTCACCTTGCGCCCCGGCCGTTTCTGCTCGCGTTCGGTGACGAACGTCACCGTGTTGTCCTGCTCCTCGGAGTTGACGAAGCTGCGGAAGCGCCTGGCTTTCTGCGGGTCGTCGATGGTGGTTTTCCACTCGCACTGGTAGCTGTCGATGACGTGCGCCATCTGCGCCTCCAGTTCCGCGCCGATACCCAGGGAGTCCTCGATCACCACCTCGCGCAGGTAGTCGATGCCGCCCTCGAGATTGTCCATCCAGGTGGAGGTGCGCTGCAGGCGATCGGCCGTGCGCACGTAGAACATCAGGAAGCGGTCGATGTAGCGAATCAGTGTCGCGTCGTCCAGGTCGGTGGCGAACAGGTCCGCGTGGCGCGGTTTCATGCCGCCGTTGCCGCAGACGTAGAGGTTCCAGCCGTGCTCCGTGGCGATCACGCCGAAATCCTTGGACTGCGCCTCCGCGCACTCGCGCGTGCAACCGGACACGGCGGACTTGAGCTTGTGTGGGGCGCGCAGGCCCTTGTAGCGGTTTTCGATGAGGATGGCCATGCCGACACTGTCCTGCACGCCGTAGCGGCACCAGGTGCTGCCGACGCAGGACTTCACCGTGCGCAGGGCCTTGCCGTAGGCGTGGCCGGTCTCGAAGCCGGCGTCGACCAGTTCGCGCCAGATCAGCGGCAACTGCTCCACACGCGCACCGAACAGGTCGATGCGCTGACCGCCCGTGATCTTGGTGTACAGGTCGTACTTTTTCGCCACCTCGCCCAGCACCACCAGTTTGTCGGGGGTGATCTCGCCGCCGGCGACGCGCGGTACGATGGAGTAGGTGCCGTCCTTCTGCATGTTGGCCAGGAAGCGGTCGTTGGTGTCCTGCAGCGTCGCGTGTGCGGCATCGAGAACATGGTCGTTCCACAGCGAGGCGAGGATCGACGCCACCGCGGGCTTGCAGATATCACAACCGCTGCCACGGCCGTGGGCGGCAAGCAGTGCGTCGAAGGATTTCAGCTCGCCCACCCGCACCAGGTGGTACAGCTCCTGGCGCGTGTAGGGAAAGTGTTCGCAGAGGCTCTTGTCCACCACCACGCCACGCGCGGCCAGTTCATCTTCCACCAGGTTCTTCAGCATCGCCGCGCAGCCGCCGCAGCCCGTGCTCGCGGCGGTTGCACTCTTGACGCCGGCGAGGTCGCAACAGCCCTGGTCGAGCGCGCTGACGATGTCTCCCTTGGTGACGTTGTGGCAGGAGCAGACCGTGGCCGTGGCCGGCAGCGCCGCCACGCCCAGTACCGGTGCGTCGCCCATGGCCGGCGCGATCAACGCCTCGGGCTCTGCGGGCAGCTCGATATCATTGAGGTGATACTGCAGCAGGCTGTCGTACTCGCCGCAGTCGCCCACCAGTACGGCGCCCAGCAGGTGTTTGGCGTCGGCGCTGGTCACGATGCGCTTGTACACTTCCTTGCGCTCATCGCTGAAGACAAAGGAGATGGCGCCGGGGCTGCGTCCGTGGGCGTCGCCGATGGAACCGACGTCCACGCCCAGCAGTTTCAGCTTGGTGCTCATGTCGGCGCCGGTGAACGCCCCCTCGCTACCCGCGATCTGCTGCGCCACCGCCTCGGCCATGCGGTAGCCCGGCGCCACCAGCCCGTAGATGCGCCCTTCGTAGAGCGCACACTCGCCGATGGCGTAGATATCCGCGTCGCTGGTTTGCAGGCTGCTGTTGACCACGATGCCGCCGCGTTCGCCCAGCGCCAGGCCGGCCTCGCGCGCGAGTTCGTCGCGCGGGCGGATGCCGGCGGAGAAGACGATCATGTCGGTTTGCAGCTCCGTGTCGTCGGCAAACTCCATTTTCAGCGCACAGCTGTCGCCCGCGCCGATGTTGCTGGTGTTCTTGCCGGTGTGCACGCGCACGTCCAGGGCCTCGATCTTGCGCCGCAGCATGCCGGAGCCACCCGGATCGAGTTGTACGCCCATCAGGCCCGGGGCGAACTCCACCACGTGGGTCTCCAGCCCGAGGTTTTTCAGCGCGTTGGCGCACTCCAGTCCCAGCAGGCCGCCGCCGACCACCACGCCGACCCTGCTGTCCTTCGCCCGCGCGCGGATTTCGCCGAGGTCGTCGATGGTGCGATAGGTCAGGCAGCGTTTGTGCTCGTGGCCCGGAACCGGCGGCACGAAAGGGTAGGAGCCGGTCGCCATGACCAGTTTGTCGTAGCTGAAGCGCCGCCCCAGGCTGGTGACCACCGCCTTGCCCGCGGTGTCGATGCTGCTCACCGGCTCGCCGAAGTGCGCCTGCACGCCCCAGGATTCGTAGGTCTCACGGTCGGTCAGCGCGAGCGCTTCCGGGGCGCTGCCGCCGAACACGTCCGACAGGTGCACGCGGTCGTAGGCGGGGCGGGGCTCCTCACCGAGGACCGTGATGCGCACCGGGGCGCCGCTCTCCACCAGCGTCTTGACGAAGTGGTGACCGACCATGCCGTTGCCGATCACGACGATATCTAGTTCACTCATGCGGTATCTCTCTCAATGATTTCTGCGGATGTGCGTGTGTGCGCGTCGCCAGCGCTGCCCGCCGCGGCGCTGGCCGTGGCCACATCGCGGCCGAACATCAGCCCCTGGCGCAGGGCGTCGATGGGGCTTCCCTCGCGGATGAGCTGTGCGTACCAGCTGCTGCCGGCGCCGTCGCCGACCAGCAGGGTCCCCACGAGCCGGTTGTCGGCAATGGCCAGGCGGCGGTAAACCCCCTGCGCCGGGGCCCTGAAGACGATGTGTTCGTCCCCGGGGTCGAGCCGCCCGGCGCGGAAGATGTCGACCCCGGATATTTTCAGTTGCACCGGCCAGTCGGAGGGGCTGAAGCCTCCGCTGCGGACGCCGCAGAGCGCGCGCGCCAGCACGGCCGCCTGCTCGCGCACCGGCGCCACCAGGCCGAAGGTGTGCTCGCCGTACTGGCAGCATTCGCCCAGGGCGTAGACGTCCTGCACCGAGGTGCGCAGCTGCTCGTCGACCAGGATGCCCCGCTCGCTGCGCAGCGCCGGCTGTGCCGCGAGGTCCTTGTTGGGCACGATGCCCGTGGCCAGTACCAGCAGGTCGCAGTCGATCCTGCCGCCGTCCTCCAGGCGCAGGCCGCGGAGCCGCCCGTCGCGGCTGTAGTCGAGCGCCGCCGGTGTGACGCCGGTGCGTATGCCCAGTCCACGCCCCTCGAGGATGCGCTGCAGGTACTGTCCGCCCTCGCGGTCGAGCTGGCGGTTCATCAGCGTGGGGTTGCGGTGCAGCACCGCGGTGGAGAAGCCGAGACTGTTCAGCCCGTGGGCGGCCTCCAGCCCGAGCAGGCCGCCGCCGAGCACCACGGCGCGCGCGCCGCGCTGCGACGACAGCGTACGCAGCGCATCCACATCGGCCAGCGTGCGCACCACGTGGATGTTGTCCGCCGCGCGCAGTGTATCGATGGGCGGTAGCGCCACCCGCGCGCCGGTGGCGATGACCAGTGCGTCGTAGTGCCTGGCCACGCCGTCATCGCAGTGCACCTGTCGCGCCCGTGTATCCAGCGCGGTGGCCCGCACGCCGCTGTGGAACCGCGCCGCGCAATCCGCCGGCAGCATGTCCAGGTCAGCCGCGGCCAACTCACCGGCGAGCAGGCTGGACAGCAGCACGCGGTTGTAACAGGGCCGGGCTTCCTCACCGATGACCGTGATCGACCAGTCGTGGGGCAGCCGCGCCAGTTCTTGCAGCAGGTAGGCGGTGCCCATGCCGGCGCCCACCACCAGGAGCTCTCTTGTCTGCGTTGCAGCCATCGTGCAGCGCGCTCAGGCGGCGACCGTGTCCGGGCCGCGCTTGCCGTCCGCGGCCGTCGGCAGCGGTTCCAGTTGCGCCGCGGGCCCTGCCTGCACATCCGCCTGCCCGGCGGCCGGTGCTCGCGGGGCGTCGCGCTTGACGTGCCCGTGCTTGGCGTAGAGGAATTCCAGCACCTGCTGGCGCAGGTGCACAAAGACCGGGTCCTCCGCCAGTTCCAGGCGGTCGCGCGGCCGCGCCAGGTCGACCTCGAGGATGTCGCCGATGGTCGCGGCGGGGCCGTTGCTCATCATGACGATGCGGTCCGACAGCAGGACCGCCTCGTCCACGTCGTGGGTGATCATCATCACCGTGTTGCCCAGTTCCGCCTGGATATCCATGAGCGAGTCCTGCAACTGGGCGCGGGTGAGCGCGTCCAGGGCGCCGAAGGGCTCGTCCAGCAACAGTACCTTGGGTTGCATGGCCAGGCCCCGGGCAATGCCGACGCGCTGCTTCATGCCGCCGGAGATTTCGCCGGGCAGCTTGTGCATGGCGTGCTCCATGTTGACCAGGGCCAGGTTGTGCTCGATCCATTCGCGGCGTTCGGCGCGCGTCTTGTCGCGCTTGAACACCTGGTCCACCGCCAGGGCGACGTTGTCGTAGACGCTCAGCCAGGGCATGAGGGCGTGGTTCTGGAACACCACCGCGCGTTGCGGACCGGGGTCGACGACCTCCCTGCCTTCGAGGACGATACCGCCCTCGGTGGCGCGCAGCAGTCCCGCGACGATGTTGAGCAGGGTCGACTTGCCGCAGCCGGAGTGTCCGATCAGCGAGACGAACTCGCCCTTGCGCATCTTCAGGTTGACGTGTTGCAGGGCGCGGAACTTCTCTCCACCGGTGTCGAACTCGATGCCCACGTCGGAGATGTCGAGATAGGTAGCAGTCATGGTGTCTCTCCTCAGCGCAGTACCGCGCTCTTGTCCCAACTTGCCCGGCGCTGTACCAGCAGCATCAGGCGATCCAGTGCGAAGCCAATGGCGCCGATGGTCACCACGGCGACCATGATGCGGCCCAGGGAGTTCGAGCTGCCGTTCTGGAACTCGTCCCAGACGAATTTGCCCAGCCCCGGGTTCTGCGCCAGCATTTCCGCGGCGATCAGCACCATCCAGCCGGTCGCCAGCGACAGGCGCAGGCCGGTGAAGACCATGGGCAGGGCGGCCGGCACCACGATCTTGCGCACGTGCACCGCCGGCGACAGCGCCATGACCCGGCTGACGTCGACCAGGTCGCGGTCGATGCCCGCCACGCCGACAGTGGTGTTGATCAGCGTGGGCCAGAGACAGCACAGCGCCACGGTGATCGCCGAGTTGAGAAATGATTTTTCGAAGAACAGGTCGTCCCCGGTATAGGTGGCGCTCACCACCATGGTGACCAGCGGCAGCCAGGCCAGCGGGGACACCGGCTTAAAGATCTGGATGATCGGGTTCATCGCCTTGTAGGCGCGCCCGCTGAGCCCGCACAGGATGCCCAGCGGCACCGCGATGGCGCTGGCGATGATGAAGCCGGCGGCCACGGTCAACAGGCTGGTCCCGATCTGGTCGACGAAGGTGTCCTTGCCGGTGTAGTCGCGCCACTTGATCGTGGCGTCGGGATTCGCGGCGAGCTTCTTCGCGTTGCGCGCCTCCTGGCGCTCGTAGAAGGCCTCGGCCTTGTCCCGCTCGCGCTGGTGTTCCTGCGCCAGGTTGCCCATCTGTTCCCACACCTGCACCGGGCCGGGGAACTGGCCCAGCGAGGTGTCGATACGGTTGGCGGCGAACTGCCAGGCGAGCAGGAACAGCGCGATGCCCAGCGCCGGCAGCACCAGGGCTTCGGTGAAGCCCGGCGAGCGCAGCCGGCTCATCATGCGCTCGAAGCGGTCGTCGGTCGCGGTGAGAGTGGCAGGTTGTGGCATGTCAGTGGTCTCCGGGATTCAGGATTGCGACGTTCGCTGTTTACTCGACGACCTCGGCGCCTTTCAGGCCGATGGGAAACTGCGCGAGATAGTCGTTGGGTTTGCTGCCGTCGAACACCATGCCGTCGATGAATTCGCTCTGCGGCGGGCGGAAGCCGGTCTCGCTGGCGAAATCGGGGAAGTCATGCGCCGCGAGTTCGCCCTCGGCGATCAGTGCCTCGGCGGCTTGCTGGTAGATGTCCGGGCGGTACACGCTTTTGGCCACTTCGAAGTACCAGCTGTCGTCCCTGGGTTCGGCGATCTGCCCCCAGCGGCGCATCTGCGTCAGGTACCAGATGGCGTCGGAGTAGTAGGGGTACGTCGCGAAGTAGCGGAAGAACACGTTGAAGTCCGGCACTTCACGCTTGTCGCCCTTTTCGTACTCGAACGTGCCGGTCATGGAATTGGCGATCACGTCGTAGTCCGCGCCGACGTACTCCGAGCGCGACAGGATCTCCACCGCGGCCGGACGGTTGGCGTTGTCGTTGGCGTCCAGCCACTGCGCGGCGCGCAGCAGCGCCTTGACGATGCGCACGGTGGTGTTGGGGTACTTCTCGGTGAACTCCTGGGTCAGGCCAAAGACCTTCTCCGGGTTGTTCTTCCAGATCTCGTAGTCGGTGATGACCGGAACGCCGATGCCCTTGAACACGGCCTGCTGGTTCCACGGCTCACCCACGCAGTAGCCGTAGATGGTGCCCGCTTCCAGGGTTGCGGGCATTTGCGGCGGCGGGGTGACCGAGAGCAACGCCTGGGCGTCGATCTGCCCGGAGATATCGCCCTTGTGGGGTGCGTAGTAGCCCGGGTGTATGCCGCCTGCGGCCAGCCAGTAGCGCAGTTCGTAGTTGTGCGTGGAGACCGGGAACACCATGCCCATGTTGAAGGGCTTGCCCTGCTCGATATATTTGTCCACCACCGGCTTGAGGTAGTCCGCCTTGATCGGGTGTACCGGCTTGCCGCCCTCGTGCGGGATGTGTTTCTTCATCTGTTCCCAGATCGCGTTGGAGACGGTGATGCCGTTGCCGTTCAGGTCCATGGAGAACGGCGTGACGATGTGCGCCTGGGTGCCGAAGCCTATCGTCGCGGCCAGGGGCTGGCCGGCGAGCATGTGCGCGCCGTCGAGCTGGCCGTCGATGACGCCGTCGAGCAGGACTTTCCAGTTGGCCTGGGACTCCAGCGTGACGTAGAGACCCTCGTCCTCGAAGTAGCCGTTCTCATAGGCCACGGCCAGCGGCGCCATGTCGGTCAGCTTGATGAAGCCGAACTTCAGCTCGTCTTTCTCGGGCTCGCCGATGTCGGCCTGGACCGTGGGGAGCTGCGCCACGACGGCGGCGCTGGCGAGCAGAATGGCGAAACCGCGGCGTGCGGTGGCGAACAGTGTGGATGCAAACATCGTTTTCCCTGTACCTCGATTGAACAAGCGGACACTCCTCTCGCGCACCGCGTCGGCGGTTACGGGAAGAGCGACGTTGCTCAGGGGAAGTGTCCGATGAATGGTTTGAACTGCGACGAGGTACTTACAAGAACTTTGCCAATTTCAGCAAAGCCCAATCAAAACAACTAGATAAGTATTTCTGGCTGCCCGGGAGGTCGTTTGAGCGGCGCCTGGCCAGGGGTATGCTGCACCGTTGCGGTGCAGGGGCTCACCATTATTGCGCCTGGGGGACGTCCAGCACCCGGTCCGCACCGAGCTCGATGCCCGGTTCGAACTCCCAGGGCGTGTCGTGCTGGTCGTAGCTTTTGTAGTCCTGGCTGGGCGAGGCGATGCCGAGGTGGCGCGCGGCCTCCCGGTACAGGTCCGTGCGGAAGCTGCGTTGTACCTGTGACATGATCTCGTCGGGCCCGAAGGACTTGCCCAGCAGGGCGCCCATGTCGTGCAGCAGCCACTCGCCGTCCGAGCGCCAGGGAAAGCCCGCCTGGAAGCGACCGAAGACGTGAAAGTGCGGGCAGTCGATGGGCGGTTCGCCCTTGCGCAGGGTGAAGCGGCCACTGAGCGAGGGCGTGAGGTTGTCCAGCGGCAGGTCCAGGTAGTGCGCCTGGGACAGCACCCGCGCCGCCTCTTCGCGATTGGCGGGATCGGCCAGCCAGGCGCAGGACTCCATCAGGGCCAGGCGCAGCCGCAGGTGTGTACCCGGGTGCAGCCGGTGCCAGCTTTCGGTGACGCCCAGCACCTTCTCCGGCGCGTTGTTCCACACCTGGTAGCCCGTCGCCTGCACGCTGCCCACCCCCTGCTGCACCGCGATGCTGTTCCAGGGTTCGCCGACGCAGAAGCCGTCGATGACGCCGCGCGACAGGCTGTCTACCATCTGCTCCGGCGGCAGGACGATGATGTTGACGTCGCCCTGGGGCTGGATACCGCCGGCGCGCAACCAGCGGCGCAGCAACAGGATATGGCAGGAAAATGTGTGCGCCGCGGCCAGGGTGACCTGGCGCGAACCGCCGGCCAGGCAGTCCGCCAGGGCGCGCGCGGTGGCGGCCGCATCCGTGCTCGTGGTGCGCGCGCGTATCTCCGCCGACAGCGGCTCGCCCAGGGTGATGGCGTTGCCGCTGAGGCTCAGCGCCAGGCCGGTGAGCATGTCCGCGCGCATCCCGCCGATACCCATGGAGGTGGCCAGCGGCAGCGGCGCGAGCATCTGCGCGGCGTCCAGGTCGCCGATGACCACGCGGTCGCGGACGTTGGCCCAGGAGACCTCGCGCTGCAGCTGTACCTGCAGGCCGTAGCGTTCGTAGAGGCCCAGCTCCTGCGCCATGATCAGCGGCGCGCTGTCGGTCAGGCGCAGGAAGCCCAGGGTGATGGATGATTTTTCCGCCGGCGCCAGGCGGGAGATGTCGTTCATGTGTCCTCCCCGGACAGTTCGGCCCCGTCGAGGATGGCGATGACGTCCCTGGCGGTCTCCTCCAGCGAACGGCTCTTGTCCATGGCCAGCTTGCGCATGGTGGCGAAGGCGCGCTCTTCACTCACCCCGTGTGCGGCCATCAGCAGGCCCTTGGCTTTCTCCACCAGTTTGCGCCCGGCCAGCTGCCGCCGGGTATCGTCCAGTTCCTCGCGCAGTGAACTGAAGGCGGAAAACTGCGCCATGGCGATGTCGATGGCCACGCGCACGCGCGCCGGGCTGATGTCCTCCGCCTGGTAGGCGGTCACCCCGGCGCGGATCGCGTCGTTGATAAAGCGCTCATCGCCGGCTTCGGAAAACATCACCACCGGGCGGGGGTTGTGGGCGGAAGTCACGCTCAGGCTCTCGAGCACGTCGCGGTCCGGCGAATCCAGGGCGATGATCACCACGTCGGGCTCGCGTTGCGCGACCTGGTAGAGCAGGCCGGCGGCTGTGGGGATGACCGACAGGACCTCGAAGCCGACCTCGCCCAGGCGAGCCTCCACCAGGCTGGCGCGATCGCGATCGTCATCCACGAGGATGACCGTTACTGGACGGCTGGCGCTGGTAGGCGGTGACACGATTCTCAGGCACGCCTGCACCCCGGCAGGGGTGCAGGCGATGTTCGACTCCGGGATCAAATCTTGAAGTTTACAGTCATCCAGGCCTTCTCGGTATCGGCATAGCGCTCCGAGTCGGCGTCGAAATCGGCGTACTTGAGCTGCACGCTCCACTGCTTGTTGATCGCCCAGGTGGCCACCAGGTCGATTTCCGTGCCGAAGTCATCGCTGGAATCCTCCGCCTGGAAGTCGTGGTACCAGGCGGCCAGCGATACCGGCCCCACCTTGCCGGCTATCCCCGCGTAGCTGTCCTCGACCCCGTCGGCCGGAGTGGCCAGGAACTGGTCCGCCCAGCCCTGGAACTTGTGCAGGGTCGCGTAGGGCGTCTTGAAACCGACGCCGTCGCCGGCGCCGAGCACCTCGTAACCCAGCGTGCCTTTTACCCCGGCGATGACGACCGAGGCCTCGGCCAGGTAGTACTCCGCGCTGTACTCGGCGGGGTTGTCTCCGGCCTCCTCCTGGTCGGCGTAGGCCAGGTGCGCCGAGACGGGTCCGAACTTGCCGCTGTACTCGATGCCGTAGGTGTCCGAGGAGTTGCCGACGGAGCGGCCCGCCGGGTAGCCGTCCACCTCGTCGACATCCAGCAGGTAGGCGTAGCCGCTGACGGTGTGGTGCTCGAGGAAAGTGAAGTCGGCGCGGAAGAAGTGATTGTCGCCTTTCAGGTCCGCCGGCTGTACCGGGCCGTCGTCCGGGCCGAAGATGCGGTTGACGTTGTCGACGTAGGCGTAGTCCACGGACAGGCCGATATCGCCCGCCCAGGTGGCGCGCAGGCCGTCGTAGGTCTGCTCGTTCTGGCGCCATGCCACGCCGCCGATAAAGCGCTGGTTGCCGTGCAGGATGCGCTGGCGGCCGAGGGTGCCGGCGGCGTCCTCGAACGCGTACTTGACCCAGACCTGGTTCAGGTCGGTGCCCTCGGGGTCTGCAACGACGGGGTACTCGGTGTTGCCGTTGGCCGTCGAGTTGAAGTCATCGGAGCCGATGTCCGAGACGTCATCGAACTCGATCAGGCCGGAAAAGCCTTTATAGGCCGCCGTGGCGAAGGTCAGGCGCGAACGCAGCGTGGAGGCGTTTGCCTCGTCGTCGAAGCCATCCTGGTCGACGTACTCGTAGCGGTAGCGAAAATTGAGTGAAGCCTTGCCCTCGGTGAACATGCTGGTGAAGTCTTCCACGGTGGCCTGCTCGGCCAGGGCGGGTGCTGAACCTGCGGCCAGGGTGGCGAGGAAGAAGCGGTAGATGACATTTGAACGCATTGTGGTTTCTCCATATAAAAAGAGCCCGTGCGCTGCACCGGTGAAGGTGCTCGCGCCCAGGCTCCGTTGCCTGTCATCTTGTTGGGGGGGCACGATGGACTCAGCAAACATCGCGCCATAATTTTCAACTATTTGAATATAAACGAAATTAACTGCAGCTTATCGAACGACACGCTCCCTTCGAGCGCCATGGTAGTGCGCCGCCGCACCGCAATGGGCCGCGCACCGCGCCAGGGCGCCAGCCGGTGTGCTGCGCCGGGCGCAGTGTACTACCGGGGAAAGCGCTGGTAGAAGGCCTGGAAGCTCGGGTCGCTGAACGCCTGGCCACGCGTGCTGATACATTCGACCACGGCCAGCGCCTGGCTGCGCGCGCCGTCCATGGTGTGGGCCAGGGACTCGCCGGCGGTGGCGGCGGCCTGCTCGGCGCTACTGGCCTGCACCAGCACCAGGCCGGCCACGCCGGACTGGGTGGTGACCTCGCAGGCGTAGCTGTTCGGTGGCAACTGCGCCAGTGCCGCGGCGCCGGGCAGGGCGAGCGCCGCCAGCAGCAGCGGGCGGGCCGCACGTTGCAGTGATGCTTTCATTCTAGCCATGGTCGGTTCCTCCCCTTGCTTACCAGCACTCGTCATCGCGCTCGCCGGTGGCCGTCTTCGCACCGTTGGAGGCGAGGGTGAAGCTGGTACAGTTCTTGTCGTCACTTTGCGGTGAATCGGCCCGCGGTGTCGCGGTCAGGCTGTAGCAGGTATCGATGGGGCAGTCGCCGGTGGGCGCGTCCACCGCGATCTGGTAGTGCGCCTCGGGGCTGACCAGCGGGTTCTCGTAGCCGAGGTTGACCACGCTGGTGGTATAGGTGGACCTGCCCGACATGAATTTCTCCTGCCGCGCCGCGACTTCCTGCAGCGTCGCCCTGGCGTCGCTGCGGCGCCCTTTCTGCATGGCGTCGCGGTAGCCCGGCAGGGCGACCAGCAGCAGCCCGGCGACGATGACCAGCACCACCATCAGCTCGATCAGCGTAAAGCCGTTCGGTGCCCGGCCCCGGGTCATCAGTACTCTTCCCGGTACCAGAAGTAGCCCTGGGGCGTCGGCAGTGCCTTGCCGGTTTCGCAGGCGCCGTCGCGGCACCCCTCTTCATCGCCGTCATCGTCCCCGCCGGGGCTCGGCGGCAGCAACTGGTGGATGTCGCGCGAGTCATCGCCGTCCGGGTCCGGCGGGATGATAAGCGCCGGCAGGTCAGGGATGATCCCGGGGATTTGATAGCTCGGCACCGGCTCGTTCGGGTCCAACGGGTCGTTCGGGTCGAGGAAGGCGTCGATGTCTATGCCGTACAACCGGCCCACGCCGGATACCGGCTCGCAGACGTTGATGTCGTCGACCACCGAGGCGGGCGTAAAGGTGGTGAACAAGGCCGTGTTGGCCAGTGTCACTGACTCCGACAGCGCCTTTTCACCCAGGTTCGGCAGGTCGAACTTCCAGCCGCGCAGTTCCTCCAGTTCGCCCGGCCCCTCGGTGATCTCGAACAGGCTGTCCTGTCCCACCGGCAGTTTGCAGCGGAAGTCATTCACCGGTTCGGCATCGTCGCTGGGTTCACATTCCTCGTCCGTGGGATAGTCGGTCGTGTACAGGCGGGTCTGCTCGTCGTAGATCAGGTAGAAGAAGTTCTCCACGTCGGTGGCCAGCGGGTTGGTGCGGTCGCCGCTGCCGATCAGCAGCGCATCGACCGCCCGGCCGTTCACCAGCGTGCGCACCACGTCCGGCTTGTTGAAGAAACGCCGGTCCGAGTCCGTCTCGCCGCCATTGAGCGTGGCCATCAGCACGATGCGCCAGGTCTCGTCGCCGCTGGTCGGCAGTGGGCCGCTGAGGTCCACCCGCCACAGGTTGCCGCCGGTATCGGCGATGTACAAGCGGTCGGTGAGGTCGTCGGCGTTGCTGTCCAGCAGCGTGATGTCGGCGGCCACCGAGTGCGCCAGGGGCACCTGCATGTTGGTGGGGCTGAAGGGCGCCGGGGTGAGGCTGCGCACCAGTTCGCCGGTCTCGGCGTCGAGGATGAACACGCCGCGGCCCATGCTGTCGGCCTGTGCGATGGTGTTCTTGTTGTCCTTGCTGGTGTCGTAGCCGGCGCCCACGATGATCACCGGCAGGGCCTCGCCCTCGTCGTTGCGGTAGCTGGGGATGCGCGTCAGCAGCGGTGCGGACCAGGTCTGCCCCAGCTCCGACATGCCCACGTCATCGGGCGTCTTCATCCACATCAGCGACGGGCTGTCCGGGTTGGACAGGTCCAGGGCGTACAGGTTGCGTCCGCCGCGGCGCATGCCCTGGTATACCCAGAGCTTGTCGCCGTCGCTGGCGTCGATGGTGCGGTCGCCGTTCTCGTCGTGGCGGTAGGCCGCCGGGGTCAGGTCCAGGCCGTAGACATTGTCGTTGGACACCGGGTTGAGCCTGCGCCGGTTGAGGATGGGGGCCAGTTCCTTGGGAAAGAAGGCCCAGTCTTCGCTACCGTCGGTGTCGTCGAACATGTGCAGGAAGCCGCCATTGGTGGACACCAGCAGGCGCAGGTCGGGATCGTCCAGGGTGGCGCTGCCCAGGGCGCCGTAGTCGAGGATGATCGGCTGGCTGTGCATCACGTCGGCCATGACCCACTCGCGGGCGCCGTCGGTGGGCGTGCCGTCCGCGTTGATGCCATGCCCGCGGCCGTAGTACACCGCCGCCTCGAACTCCGCCGCGCTCTCCACGCCGAAGGCCAGGTACATGCCCGCGTCGTCGTCGGCGTCCAGGCCGAAGTCGACCGGCGACAGGTTCTCCAGCACGAAGGGTTCGAGCGTGTTGCCCGCCCCGGTGTTACTGAGAATGGTACGGTCGGCCGGATTGCGCGCGGCGAGCAGTTCGCCGACGCCGCCCTTGTCCACCGTGCCGCCGTCCGCCGTGCTCCAGAAAGTGCTCGCGTCGGACCTGAACTGCCCGGTGGTCGCATCGAAGGCCGGCTGGTTGGTTCGATCGACGATGACCACGTCGCCGTTGTCGACATCGATCTTCAGTTTTTTCACGTTGCCGCGCCAGTCAACGCGGTTGTCCGGCTTGAACATCGCGTAGTAGACCTCTTCGCGGGTCTGGGTGCGGTTGAAGGAGTCCACCGCGACCGCCGGCGAGGTCAGCGTCGTGTCGGAGGTACTGATCTCGATGAGGGCGCCCTGGAAGGCTTCCTGCAGTTCATCGGCGTTGGTCGCCTCGTAGTAGCTGCCGCCGCCCAGGGTCGCCGTCTCGTTGAGCAGTTCCTGGCTGGTCTGGAAGCCGATGGTATAGGTAATGGCGAACTGGTTGCCGTTGCTGGCGTCGCCGTCCAGGTCGTGGGTCGCCATGTAGCCGGCCAGTTCCGGCAGGCAGTTCTTGGAGGTGCCGCCGTGGTCGTCCTCCCAGTCGCGGCAGGACTCGCCGTCATCCAGCAGGTTGGACTCGATGGCGTCGTTGGCCGCGTAGTCGAACGTCGGCAGGCCGTCGGTCATCAGGATGATGTACACGTAGGCGCAGTCCGAGGTCGGGGACAGGTAATTGCCGTTTTCGTCCTCCGCCAGCAGGTCGCGTTCGGGCAGGTCGCGGTCAGGGTTGCCGCTGGTGTCGCGGTTGTCGCCGTACAGCACGGAGCTGCCGGAGAGGTAGCGGTACACCTCGTAGGTGGTCTCGCACAGCGGCGTCCAGCCGTCGTCTGTCAGGCTGTCCGAGAGATCGACCAGGTTCGTGCGGTCCTCGTCCGACATATTCTCGATGATGCGCTGGACGATGCGGCCGCCGTGATCGTCACCGTCGGTGTCGTCGTCGTCCGAGCCGTCGCTGTTGTCGTTGAACACGGCCAGGCCGAAGTCGACCAGGGTATTGGCCTGCACCAGGCTGCTGATCACCTCCTGGGCGATGTCCAGTCGCGAGCGTTCGGTCAGTATGGAGTCGTCGTTCCAGTAGTCGACGTAGTTGGCGCTGTAGAAGGTGAAGCCCTGGCCGGCCTGGGCGAACCACTCCACGTTGGAATCCGCCAGGGTGGCGGCGCTGTATTTCTCGCTGTCGGCCACGCCGTCCACGGCGAAACCGTTGGCGGGGGAGGGCGGCACCAGCGGGCTGTTGGAGGCGAGCCCCGGCGCGGTGTGGTCCACCTGGCAGTCGACGTCGGTCTGTCCCTGGCCGGCGCCGAGCACCTCCCAGGTCCCGGTGTCGCCGCCGGCGCCGGTGCCGCTGCAGGCATTGAAGGTGCCGCCGATCGCCTCGCAAAACGCCTGGTCGTTCCAGGGAATGGGGAAGGGCAGGAAGGGCAACTGGCAGCTCGACTCGCAGCTCTGCAGCTCCCAGCTGCGCGCGGCGCCGGCGAGGAACAGGCCCTGCTCGGCCAGCGGCTCGTAGGAGGACGCACAGCGGTTTGCCGAGGCCTCGAACCACTGGTTGCTGTTGGCCGAGGGCACCGAGCCGGTGGTGGACCAGTAGATGCGGTTCATCTGGCTGCTGCTGACGCCGCCGTCGTAGTCGGTCTTGTCCGGGTCGTAGGCGGGGCGCTGCTCGCTCACCTCGGTGCCCATGCTGCCGGAGTCGTCGAACACGATGATGACCTTGGGCCGGCCGGAATTCTCGTTGTTGGCCAGGGTCTTGTAGATTTCCGTGTCGTCGGCGTGGCCGGGCAGCGCGAGCGTGGCGCAGCACGCGGCGGCGAGCGCCAGCAGGCGGCGCAGCGGTGCGCGCGCGGGCAGCGTGCCGCTGCCTTCGCTGTTGCTGTACAGGCCTTGCAGGTTTGGCGTATTCATCAGAATTCTCCCGCCTGTTGCTTGTTCAGGCGGCGCGCCACGCCCAGTGACAGCTGGGTGCGGGCGCGCCGGGGTTTGTCGTGCAGGGCGTCGATGCGGAACAGGTCGCACTTGTACTCGACGCTCCAGCCGCCGGTGGGGCACTGCGCGTTGACATTCGCCAGTACCACCTCGGCGGTAACCGAATTGGGGTCGTTCAGCGAGTCCAGCGGGTCGACGCCGGCGAAGGGGTTGATGCGGTCGCCGCGATCCCTGAACGGGTCGTCATCCACGTCGCCGGCCAGGGCGACGGTGGCGAATACCGCGGCTTCGGCTGATTGCAGCGAGTCGTACTGGTCCTGCATGTTGGTGGACATCTTCAGGCTCAGCGAGCTGTTCCAGGAGGCGGTCACGCCGATGATGGTGACCACCAGCAGGAACAGCAGGGCGACGACCAGGGCCGCGCCGCGCTGCCGGTGTTGCGTGATTGAATGCGTCATCAGCTACCTCCCAGGCGAAGTTGCGGGTTGCGCAGCAGGATGGAACTGTTCACCAGCAGGCGGTGATACTTTCTTTCGTCCGTCCCGTCCGGCGTGAATATCTCGTCGCCCAGCGTGTAGGACTTGTCGTTCTGGTAGTTGTGGTCCTGGTCCAGGCTGCGCACCAGGACGAAGGCTTCCACGGTCAGTACGCGGCGCCAGTCGCCCGCGGCGAGATCGTCGTGGCTGCCAAAGGTATCCACCTCGCCGTCGCCGTTGCTGTCCCAGCCGAAGCGGTAGCGCACGTCCTCCACGCCGACCACCAGGTCTTCCGGCTCGCCGATCTCGTTCGTGCCGCCGCCCCAGCGCAGCACCTTGCGCGCCAGCGTCGGGTAGGGGCGTTCGGGCAGGCTCACATCGCGCACGTAGAAAATCTGGTACTGGTAGGGCCACGCCGTGCCGCCGAAATAGGGGTTGTAGGAGTCGTTGACCGAGGGCGCGGTGCCGGTGGGGTCCACCATGATGCCGCTCTCGGCGTTGGCGATGATGTAGGTCGTCTCCGCCGTATCCAACGGCCCCGGGAAGTCCAGCACGCCGTCGATGATGGCGCCCGAGGTGCCCGGGTCGTTGGGGTCGACCGGGTTGGCGTCGTAGGTGGGGGCGGCCTGCAGGGACTTGACCACCAGCACGTCGGTGCCGCCCTTGGCGTTGTCGGCGCCGTCCAGGCAGTTGACGAAACTCGGGTCGTTAGGGTCCGCCGCGTACAGGTAGTCCCCGGGGCGCATGACGCTCGCGCCGTCGTCGCAGTCGCCGGGCGGTGCGGTGGCCTCGGAGGAGGCGTCGAAGTCGATGCCCGGGCGCACGTTGCCGCTGAAGCCCGCGTGGCGCAGGGTGTCGTTGATCAGTTGCAGCGCGAAGCGGCCGTTGTCGGCCAGTTCACCGGCGCGCTCCGACTTGACAAAGGAACGCTGCGAGGCCAGGTAGAGCGTGACCGCGCCGCCGATAAGAATCGTGCCCAGCAGCATCGCCACCATGAACTCGATCAGCGAGACGCCGCGTTGCTGCCGTGTGGTTTGTGCGCTCAAGATCGCTGCTCTCCGTCGGTTCATCGGTTCAGGCGCTGAAGTCGGTCACGAACGAGCTGACCACCACGCTGCGCCGCCGCTTGTCGCTGTTTTCCTCGACGCCGGCGCAGGCGTGGTCCGAGTCGTCGACGTCGTCCAGCGTCTCCTTCAGCCCCTGCCACTGCACCATGACGCGGATCTGGCCGGTGCGCGCTTTGCCCGCCCAGGAGGTGAAGGTGATGCAGCCGCGCGGCTCGCGCAGGCCGGCGACATTGTCGGTATCGCCGTCCACGGTCACCGTGACGGCGGCGCCGTCGAGCATCTGTTCCCACCACCACAGGTCGTGGGCGGCGAGCTGCGCGGCGCTGCACTGTTCGCCCACGCAGTCCGGGTCGGGTTCGGCGCCGATGGATTCGTTGCCCACCGGGTCGCCCAGGCCGGTGACGTAGCCGGTCAGGCCCGCCGGGTTGGCGCGGATCTTCTCCATCATCGCGTCGGCGATGCTGACCGCGCGAGCGCGCTGGATCGCCTCGTGCTGCGAGCTCTTGGAGCCGATCAGCATGGTGACCACACCGAGGACGCCCACCGAGAGGATGACGAAGGTGGTCAGCACCTCGATCAGCGTGAAGCCGCGCATGCGGCCCGCGCCGCAGGTATTACGGACAGCTGACATCGTCGCCTCCCAGGTCGTCGATAATATCGTTGGCCGGACTGTCCCTGTCGGTCGCCACCGTCACGGCGCCCGAGTTGGCCAGCAGCAGTCCCCGCGCCTCCCTGTCGCCGCGGTTGTCGCAGAGGATGAAGGTGCCGCTGAAATTCAGGCTATCGCCGCGCGGGCTGAAGCGCAGGTGGCTGTCGCTGCCGCTGCCGTCGAAGGCCAGGGTGATGCCGGGGGCGTCCACGCTGCGCACCAGGAACACGTCCTCACTGTCGTCGACCACGCGGTCGTTGTCCTGGTCGGCAAAGGCGATGTAGCCGGTGCTCCAGGTAGCCGCATCCGTGGCGCAGCTCTCGCCATCGGCGCTCTCGCACACCGTCACCGGCATGCGCCGCGCCAGCGCCTCGGTGCGGGCATTGGTGAGTATGGCCCGCAGCGCCAGCGTCTCGGCCTGCAGGCGGTTGTTCTTGACGGTCGCCTGGAACAGGGGAATGCCCATGGTCAGCAATGCGGTCATGATGGCCAGCACGGCCATCAGTTCAATGAGCGTCAGGCCAAGGGGGGCGCTGCCATTCCTGATCGTGTTTCGCACCGGGTCCGCCTTCTATTCCGTGAAATTATGCGCTTTGGGTGGATATGCTAACGGGTCGGCTGTGCAGCGCAAGCGGGGCGGGGGATGAGCGGTAGCTGGGGGGGGATGAACGGGGGGAAATTGTTTGGGTGAAAACTAGTTCACAGTTTTTTTTGGGGGGCGAGCCTCTGCGAATGAGCGTTCCTTGCAGGCAAGGGACAAGTATGGGGCTTCCTTACCAGAGCTATGATCATTCCTTATAAAGCTGGCTGGAATCATGCATACGTTGTGCAGCAACCTGCGGCAGTAAATCCTGCGAGAGAACATACGGAGAGTTACCTACTACCCCGTGGCTTCGCGGTGAAAAATCATTGAATTGAATGAAGTTGTGAGCGCGGCGCTGGCTCATGATGTGACTCCTCGTCTAACTGAGGATGGAACATGCGTCGGCGTTTCGAGAGTCTCTTCAGGCCTGGCCGGATCGGCAAACTGGAACTGCGTAATCGCATTATCATGAGCCCCATGGGTTCCAACCTTGCGGAAGAGGGTGGATTCTGCGGTGACCGTATCCAGGCCTACTACGAAGCGCGTGCCGCGGGCGGGGCTGCGATGGTGACCATGGGATCGGTAGCGGTGGCCTGGCCGTCCGGAGCGGCAAACCCGCGGCACGTCGCGGTTTCAGAAGACAGGTTTATTCCCGGGCTCACGGAACTGGCGAGTCGCGTTCACAAGCACGGCAGCCGAATTGCGCTGCAGTTGCAACACGCAGGGCTCGGCGCAGTGGACGACTGTGGTGATGGTCGACCGCTGTTGTGTCCCTCGGAGCCGGCCGCGAAAGATGCTGACATGGCGGGAGACTGTCAGCCAGAGGAAATCGGGCTGATGTCCGAGCCTTACATGCGGCCCGGAGCGTCCGTTTCATACCGGGTCGCGGAGGCCAGCGATATTGAATGGGTAATCTCCCACTTCGTCTCGGCCGCTGGCAGGGCGCGTGAGTCCGGAATCGATGGCGTAGAAATCCACGCCGGGCATGGTTACCTGATTTCCAATTTCCTGAACCCCTCGGTTAACTGTCGCACGGACGAGTATGGCGGCAGTATCGAGAACCGCTCGCGGCTGCTGGTGCAGATCATCCGGGCGATCAAGGAGGAAATCGGGCGGGACTATCCCGTATGGTGCCGCCTGGATTCTACGGAATTTCTCACGACTGGCGGCATCTCGGTGGAGGACGCATGTGTCACGGCGCAACTGGCACAGGAGGCCGGCGCGGACGCGATTCACTGCTCCGCCTATGCCGATGCCAGCCGCGGTGTGAGCTACTCTACAGCCCACGCCACGCACACGCCGGAAAGTTTTATTCCCTACGCGGCCAGAATCCGCTCTGTACTGGATATTCCCGTCATTGGCGTTGGGCGTCTGGAACCGGAGAGAGCCAGGGCTCTTATCGACGAAGGCAGCATCGATTTCGTCGCTATGGCTAGAAAGCTGCTTGCGGACCCGGAGCTTCCTAACAAGCTACGCGAAGGTCGGACACAGGATATCCGCCCCTGCATCTACTGCTACACCTGTATTTCACGAATTTTCAGGCGTGAGAGTATCTGCTGTGCGGTAAATCCGCTCACCGGGAACGAGCATGCGGTTGCTCTCGAGCAAGCCGGGCAACCGAAAAGAGTGGCGGTGATCGGTGGCGGTCCCGCGGGGATGGAAGCAGCCAGAGTAGCCGCTTCTCGGGGACATAGCGTGACGCTTTTCGAGAAAAACGCCAGGCTCGGAGGAACGACTGGCTTCTCGGCCGTCTCCTATCCCGAGAACGGTCCGCTGGTGCGTTACCTGTCCGCGCAACTGCGTAAGCATGCCGTCGCCGTCCGTTATGGAAAGGAGGTGACCGCGGACATGTTGCGCAGGATATCCGCAGACGCTGTGATCGTGGCAACGGGTGCTGGCCGAGAGCTGCCGCCAATCCCCGGGGTGGACCTGCCACATGTGCTGGATGGTGACGATATTCGCGATATGATGACCGGGAATGTTACACCGCGCCTGTTGCAGCGGACCAACCCCCTTACCCGCCTTATGATGCGCATGGGCCACTTGAGCGGCCTGACGGCCAATAGTGCGTTCCTGCGGCTTTTTACCCGTGTCTGGATGCCACTGGGCAAGAACGTGGCGCTGGTAGGTGGCGGACTCGTCGCTGTGGAACTCGCGGAGTTTCTTGCACAGCGCGGTCGCAACGTCACGATTCTCGAATCTGGTTCAGTGTTTGGCAAAGAGCTTTCACTGGTCCGTCGGTGGCGCAATCTCCACGATATCCGCCAGCTGGGCGTCAAGCTGCTAGGAAATACCCAGGTACTGCGAATCGCGGAAGGGCGTCTAACGCATACCTTCAATGGTACACAGGAGCGGACGATCCAGGTCGACACCGTGATCCTTTGTGTCGGGGTGACAGCTGGTTCACCGCTGGCGGAGACGATTCGTGAAGCCGGCTTCGACGTTACCCTGGCGGGTGATTGTAACGACGTCGGCTATATCCCCGGTGCCATCTCACAGGGCTTCGAGGCCGGGCGCACCGTCTAGGCCATTACTTGATACACGAAGAGGAACATCATGCTGCTTCAAGACAAGATTGTTATCGTTTCCGGCATAGGGCCAGGTCTCGGCCAGCATCTGGCTGCACGTTCGGCGGCGGAAGGCGCCGCGGTGGTGCTGGCAGCCCGCGGCGAGGAGGGACTTGAAAGAGCGCGCCAGCACGTGCTCGACGTCACGCCGGACGCCCGCCTGCTATTGGTTCAGACCGACATTCGTGACCGTGGCCAGTGCGAACGGCTGGCGCAACAAACAATCGACGAGTTCGGCCGCATCGACGTGCTGATCAACAATGCCTACAGCGGTGGTAGCATGGGGCCTATTGAGCACGCCGACATGGACGACTGGATCGACACGGTCAATACCAACCTTGTCGGTAGTATGCATATCACACAGTCCGTGATCGGCGCCATGAAGGAGCAGGGTTCAGGATCAATTGTCATGATCAACACCATGGTGGTACACAAGCCCATGATGTATAACGCCGGCTACGCGGCGTCCAAGGCTGCGCTCGGCAGCGCATCCTCGCACCTCGCGCTGGAGTTAGGACAGTACGGCATCAGGGTCAACTCCCTGTTTATGGGCTGGATGCATGGCCCCAATGTTGTCGCCTTTCTTGAACACCAGGCTTCTGAACGCGGTATCCCCCGAGAGGAAGTGGAGGCGGAAATCGCGCAACGCATCTCACTGCGTAGAATTCCAACGGACGAGGAGTGCGCCGGCGCCGCACTGTTCATGGCGTCTGATTACGCCAGTGCGGTAACTGGAGCGAATCTGGATGTGAATGGCGGCGATTACCTGCCACACTAGGAGAAGGGCGTGGAGATTCACTGGAGTCATATCGGGCTGTCGGTCACCGATCTGGAACGGTCCCGACTTTTCTATGAAGAGGTATTTGGATTCAGCCTCGACACAACGATCGATGTGGAGGGAGAGGATACCGCCACCCTGATGCGGCTCCCACTCCCCTGTCGCGTCAGGGTCATGATGCTCGTCAAGAGCGGTTTCACGCTGGAACTGATGCAGAATCTCGATCCCGGCATGAAGCCATTTCGTGAGCGGGCACTGAATGAGCCTGGGCTTACTCACCTTAACATGCGGGTAGAAGACGTGGCCGAGGTGCGCAGGCGGGTCGTGCAGTATGGAGGAGAGGTGCTGGAGGAGACTATCCTCCCCGAGCTGAGCGGTGCGCGCGCTGCATTTAGCCACGCGACCTATGTACGTGACCCGGATGGGCAGCTCATCGAAGTGATCACCGACCATCGTAGCGAGGGTGGCTGGATTCCGTCACACCTGCGATGAGCGCGCTGGAAGCGGTGGAAGCCGTCTATAGTCACGACCTGGCTCTGCCGCTCGATACAGTGTGGCGATTGCTGGATAACTTTGGCGACCTGCACTGGATTCCCGGCGATCTCAATGTGACGACGCAAGGTACGGGCGTCGGCATGTCCAGGACTATCGCTCTGCCAGGTGTCGGCGCCGTGCGCGAGGAGCTGGCCTTCAAGGAACCCGGTGCGCACCATTATGGCTACGTCGTAAGCGGCGATCTTCCATACCCTGTTGCCGATTACCGCGCAGAGGTGAGTCTCTCAATGGAGGGACCTTCGACGTGCCGAGTAACCTGGCATGGCACTTTTCGGCCGCGAGGGGCCTCGCCGGAGGAGGCCCGCGAGATCATGCTTGCTGTATACCGGCAAATCGCCGGCTGGATCGAATTACACCTGGACGCCTAAGCGCCGCTTCACGCGTTGATCGCGGCGCGCACCGCATCCAGCCAGGAGAGGAGCGAGGGCACATCCTCGGGCGCCTGCACAAACATGGACGAGTTGAATTCGAAGTCCGTGACGCCAAGAGCCTGTAGGCGGCGCATGTCTTTCACAGTCACGTCCAGGTCTGGCATTCCCTCGTCGCGCCGGCGGGGGATCATGCTGACTTTGACCCGCAGGCTCGATGGGTCGCGCCCCGCTACGTCGTAACTGTGGCGCAGCAAGGTGATGGAGCGTTCCAGTTCTGTCTCCGGCGTATTGATAATCGGTAACCACCCATCTCCCACCTCGGCGATAAACTGCGCGTTGCGTTGAGTCGCCTTTAGGCCGAACCAAAGTGGAATTCGCCGTTCACTACAGGGCCCGGGTCGGCAGTAGATTCGGTCGAAGTTGACATGTTTGGAGTGATGCGTGGCCGGCGAATCGTTCCACATCGCGCGGCATGCTCGTAACTGCTCGCGCATCAATTGAAACCTGTTTGCGAAAGAGACGTTGCAGGCCTGAAATTCTTCACGTTGCCAGCCTGAGCCTACGCCGAGCACAAGTCTTCCACCGCACAGCTGGTCGAGCGTGGTGCATTGCTTGGCCAGGAGGGCAGGGGGGCGCAGGGGCGCGATCAAGATACCAGTGCCTAACTGTACGCGGCGGCTGATAGCCGCGATGTGCGCAAGCAGGATCATCGGCTCCCACCAGGGGGTGTCGGGCGGGGTGGGGAAGTCGCCATAGGGGTAGGCTTCAGTGTGCTCACCCATGACCACGTGGTCCGTGACAATCAGCGTGTCGACCGAGGACGCGTCGATCTCCCTGACAATGTCCAGTACCGGCTCGATGCGATTTCCGCATAGCCTGTCCAGGCCATACAGAGACAGGCTGATCTCGGTCATCTGTTGTTTATACTGTAGCCGGGAGTGAACGGTTGCCGGGCGCTGTTAGCATTCACGGTATCAGCACCTCGTAACCGGATACGGTATTGCGGTCCAGTTGCTGTTCCAGCACTCTTGTGTAGCCAGTCTCGCAGATTTTCCAGTGCCCGTTCTCGCGCCGGTACCTGTCATGGTAGTAAGCAAACATTTCGAGTTGTCGATTGTGGGACCGATCGAGAAAAAAGTGGTACATGGCCCAGGTGCCATCCGCCTCGTCTTCTCCTGTAAGGGAAATTTCCGGCATGGTGACATGCCAGTAGCCGAGAGCGCTGGTTCCTGCCGGATCGTGTGTGCTGCGCAGGAACTTGACGACCGATTCACGATCGGAGAACGTGTATGCGCCGTCGGAGTATTGGGTTTTTACGTCAGTTGTCAGGCAATCCTCGAACAGCGCCCAGTCGGCAGTGATCATGGCGCGAATGTAGCGGTGCTTCAGCGATTTGATCGCCTCGATGGCAAACAGCTCGACTATGTCGTTATCAGGCATGATTTCTCGGCACTCCTTTACTGATTGTTCATGGGTTACTCCCTGCTCAGGTCCGCCATGCTCCCCCAGGCCCTGTCGATGGCGCAGTAGCCACCATCGACCGCGAGGGAATCGCCGGTGATATAGGCCGCCGCGGGGGATGAGAGGAACAGTGCCGCGCCTGCCACGTCCTTAGGGGTACCCCAGCGCGCGATCGGGGTGCGTTCCATAAGTTTGGCAGTGACTTCTTCCTCCGTCACGTATTCGGCTGTCATGCGGCTCTCGACGGAGCCGACCACGAGGCTGTTCACCCTGATTCCAAGGGGAGCCCAGTTGGCGGCATGTGTCTTAGTCAGGTGTACAAGGCCGGCCTTCGCCGCGCCGTAACCGGGGTAGTACACGGAGGCGAATACCGCGTAGAAGGAGCTGATATTGACGATGCTGGCCCCGCCTTCCAGCTTGGATTGAGCAAGGAGCGTATGCAACCGGTCCGACAGATAGTAGGTGCCAATCAGGTTATTTTGCATGGAGGCGGCGAAGTCCTCCGGTTGCTTTCCCGTGCCACCAGCGTTATTGACCAGCACATCCAGGGAATCGAGCTGATTCCCGATCTTGTCGATATCGTCGCGTCTGTCCGCACGGTATTGCAGATAGCGGAAGCGGGTCAGATCGTCGGGGTAGCTGTCCGGGCTGTCCCGCGTTCCGGTGATGGCGACCGTGGCACCGGCGTCGTGGAACGCCGCGGCGATGCCGGCCCCAATGCCAGCCGTGCCGCCGGTTACGAGCACGGTCAGGCCCGAGAAATCAAACTGAACCCTGGACCAGGGAGATTGCATGGCGGTAGTAACTCCTGAATTTGCAATGACTATTGCGGATTCTAGACAACGCGCAGCGAATCACCTCATCACAATCGATGAAATTGGGCAGCGCATAAGCCAGGGCTGAGATTTCATAGTTTCTGATGAAGCAGGTATCAGGATTTCATCCGATAATGCCGGCGAACTTACCTGAGGGAAATTGATATGGGGAAATATCTGGTGACAGGAGGCGCTGCCGGGATCGGGGGCGCCGTAGTAGAGACATTACGGGGAGAGGGACACTCTGTCGTAGTGGTGGATATCCGGGGGGGCGACGTCAATGCCGACCTGTCCACCAGCGATGGCAGGTCGGCGGCCATCCGGGAGTTGCAGGGATCGCTTGAGGGCGGCCTCGATGGATTTGTTTCCTGCGCGGGGGTCGGACCGCATTTCCAGCCGGTGGAGGAAATTGCCAGCCTGAATTTCTTTGGAACCATCGACCTGTTGCAGGGTGTCAGGAGCCGGCTTTCACAACGTAAGGGAGCGGCAGTCCTGGTGTCGTCCAATACGGCGGCTTATGAGCGGGACGAGGAGCTGGCGCGCTTGCTGGGGTCGCTTGATGAGTGCGGTGCCCGGGCCTATTGCGCCGGGATTGAAGGGCAGTCAGCCTATGCGACATCGAAGTACTGCGTGGCCACCTGGATGCGCAATCATGTGCGGGATTATTCCCGGGACGGTATACGGCTTAATGCGGTTGCGCCTGGATTCACAAAGACAGCACTCACCGACGCCGGCCGGAAGAACCCCGAGTACGGGCCTATGATCGAGGAGTTCATCAAGACTATCCCGGTGGGATTCGAAGGCAAACCCACAGATATCTCCGCGGCGATCTGCTTTTTACTGCGCAGGGAAGCGAGCTATGTATGCGGATCAGTTCTGTTTGTAGATGGCGGACACGACGCCACACTGCGTCCCGATTTGTTCTGAGCCCGGTTCTGCGGGGAATTCATCATTTATGGTGAAGCAAACGGCAGCGGATATCGTGGAACATAGCGACTCACCATGCTTGATCGGCGTCTGCTACACATTGAGTTGGAGAGAATAATATGAAAGTACGCAAAATTTCTGTTCATTGTTTTTCGATTTTCACCGCACTCTCGTCCGGTGTTGCGTTGGGGCAGGATGCTCCGGGTCTGAAGCTGGAGGAGGTCCTGGTCACAGCCCAGAAGCGAACCGAGAGTTTGCAGGATGTGCCCATCTCAGTGTCGGTAACCACCCGTGAAGAACTCGAATCCCGCGGGATCAATAATCTCAACGACCTTGCGAATTATGTGCCTGGCTTCCAGGTGGGGGGTGCCGAGTCGGTTACCAGGGTCGCCATTCGGGGCTTTGCGGGAACGGGCTCCGACATTATCGAGAGTCCGGTCGTTACCCTGATCGACGGGGCATTCATCAGCAACAACAGGCTGATTGCCTCCGGTTTTTACGACCTGGATCGAATCGAGATCCTACGTGGCCCACAGGGTACGCTGTTCGGCAAGAATGCGCTTGGCGGCGTGCTGCAGATCTCGACAACACAGCCCACCGAGGAATTTGAGGGGTATGTCAAGCTCGAGGCTGGGAACTATGAACTGTACCGTGGCGAGATGGCGGTTTCCGGTCAGTTGGCCGATGGCCTGTATGGCCGAGTGTCCGCGTTGAAGGCAGAGAGTGACGGCTGGATGGATAACTCGGCCGGGCGCGATGGTGGCGGCATAGAGGACGAGAATTTTCGCCTGCGGTTGCGCTGGGATGCATCTGACGCGCTCAGTGTCGATATGAAGTATGAGAACATCGATCACCAGAACGTGGGTTCGATCTACCAGCTAGTGGAAGTGCTGGATCCCTCTATTCTGCAAACCCGGAGATTCCAGTTATTGCCCCAGGAGCAACTGGAAGCCAGGGTTGACAAGAATCAGGCTGTGGGGCCCGCAGACTTCGTGCAGGGTACGATTCTCGACCGGGAAACCAAGGGCCAGGGGCAGGACGGCGATCTCGCCCTGCTGAAATTCATGTATAAGTTTGACTCCGGATACGACCTTACGGCAACTACCAACTACGTGGACTACACTAATGAGCGCCGTATCGACTCGGATTTCCTGATGTTGGGTTCTCTCCCGACATGGAATGATCAGGAGTACGAGACCTGGTCTCAGGAAATCCAGATTCGTTCGCCGGACGATGGCCGCTTCTCGTTCATCGCTGGCGCCTATGTCGAGAACAACCAGATTGAGCGCTCGGGTCCGGCGGCACTGGATTTCGACGCCAGCGGTGGCATCTCGGACGGCCTTGTGGTGCCGACCCTGCTGGTTCCCTATCAGGTGCTCGACCCTGACAGCCTGGATGTTGCGCAGCCGGGTATCCAGGCGATCCAGGATGCCTTGATCAGCGGGGCACGACTTACTGTGGACCTGGGGCCTGGTGTTCAGGAGCTGGAACGTGATATCTGGTCGGTTTATTTCGAGGGTCGTTATCAGTTCAATGACAGCTGGCAACTGATCGCCGGGGTGCGCTACAACTACGACGAACTGGATGCGAAAAAACCGTTTATCAATCGCAATTCGATAGGTGATCCGCTGAGCTCCTACGACTGGATCGACGGTTACATGGCCCAGATCAGCGCAGACCCCGCCGTCCTGGCGGCCGCTGCGGCCTATCCGGGCGGCCTCGACGCCGGCTCGGTGGCGCCAGGGTTCCCGGTAGGCGATCTGTCCGATGACTTCTATACGGCCGTCGCAGATACCGTGGCACTGGCCTATTCCTATGTCCAGCTACCCGACGGAAAATTCGATGACAGCCGGGATGAGGATGCAGTGACACCAAGTGTCAAATTGCAGTACTTTCACGGCGACTCCATGTACTACGCCGCCGTGTCCACGGGTTTCAAGGGCGGTGGTTTCAATCTCGATTCGGTTACGTCGGCCGGCGTGACCGAATTCGACAGCGAGGAAGCGATCAGCTATGAACTGGGCGCCAAGCTCGGGCTGATGGATGGTGCAGCGCAGCTCAACCTCTCTCTTTTCCGCACGGAATTCGACGACCTGCAATTGGCCGCTGTGAACGAGACAGGGACTTTTAGCTTTCAGAATGCCGCGAACGCCACATCCCAAGGCCTGGAGATCGAGTCGACATGGCTTATCAGCGAGGGCTTGACCGCCTACTTCGCCTATACCTATCTTGATGCGGAGTACGATGATTTTGACACGGCGCCGTGCTCGATCTTTGATCCCAATGTGGGTGACGGTTGCACACAAGACCTGGGCGGCAAACCCCTGCAAAGAGCACCGGACAACCAGGCGACCCTTATCTTCGATTACAACCGGCCGCTGGGTGGTAATCTCGCCCTGGAGACTTCACTGGGCGCAACCTACACCGACGAGTTCTCCGTTTCTGCTTCGGATGACTTCTACTCGGAGGATACGCACAGTATGTTCGCGCGGGTAGCCTTGCTCAGCCCCGGCAACGGCTGGACCGTCGCGGCGCGCATCGACAATATCACCGACGAAGATGCAATCGTGACCCGGCAACCGACCAACCTGGTGGGTGAGCTGGTGATAGGCGCTATCCAGACTCCCCGCACCTATTCCCTTCAACTGATGAAGGAATTCTAGGCCGAGCCTTCGGAGCGCCCGCGGACTCTTCCGCCGGCGCTCCGCTTTTTAGGTCTGAACCCGTTTCCAGGACCCCATACCAGCCGGAGGTCATCGTGCCCAAGTTCTGTCTTTCCATCGCATTTTCTTCCCCCGAGGACTACACAACACTGGCGTTGGCCGCTGAGCAGAATGGTTTCCGTGCCGTATCAGTTGCCGACCACCTGATTTATCCGAAGTCGTTTTCAGTACCCTACCCTTATACCGATGACGGTGTGCCGCGTTTTGGTGACAAGGACGACTTCCCCGATCCGTGGATTGCCATCACCGCGATGGCGGCGATTACACGCCAACTGGAATTCCTCACCAATGTTTTTGTATTGCCTGCGAGAAATCCTGTGCAGGTAGCGAAGATTCTTTCGTCCGCCAGCATCTACAGCCGCGGCCGGATCGGGCTGGGCATAGGAATGGGGTGGATGCCGGAGGAGTTCGATGCGGCGGGCCAGGATTTTGCCAGGCGCGGCAGGCGTGCCGACGAAATGCTGCAGGTTATGCGGGCGTTGTGGACGGGGGAGTACGTTGAGTTCGATGGAGAGCACTACACCTTGCAGCCGATGCGCATGTTGCCCCGACCGTACACGGACATTCCCGTTTACGTCGGCGGTTTCTCCACGCCGGCATTGAAACGGGCCGCCCGGCATGATGGCTGGATCGCTGACCTGCATTCGCTCGCGGAACTGGAGAAGCTGGTGGGCGATTTGGAAGCATGTCGCGTGGCCGCGGGAACCCAGTCGCGTCAGTTCCGTCGCTTTGCCTTCGGATGTACGGATGCGGTTGGTGTTGCGGGATTCCAGAGCATGTTCGATATGGGTATCGACACGGTTACATTGATGCCCTGGGTGACGTATTGCGGTGCTATCAATCCCCCAGTGGCCGAGAAAGTGGATGCTATTGCACGATTTGCTGACGAAGTGATTGCGGTGATGAGTTGAGCCGGTAAGGCTGAACCTGCCCTGATGTGATCAGGCGGCTCAGCCCGCGGTTTGCCCGCCGTCCATTGAAATAGCGGCGCCCGTGAAAAAGCGTCCCGCAGGACTGCAGAGAAGTACGATCAAGCCCGCGATCTCTGATGGTTCTGCCTGCGGTAGCTTGGGCAGTAAGCGTGAGATCAGCGCCTCGTTGTAACCTTCAGGGAATCGATAGTCATCCAGTAGCGGTGTGGTGGTGCCGCCTGGACAAACCGCGTTGACACGAATGCCACGGTCCGCGTACTCCATGGCGAGCGACTTGCTCAGGCCGATGACGCCGGCCTTGCTTGCGCAGTAACCGGCATGATACGCCTGTCCAATGACCCCCGAGGCGGACGCCACATTGACAACGGCGGCCCCATCGTGCAAGTACGGAATCGCCGCCTGGCAGATGGTAAAGGTACTGGTAAGGTTGATGGCGAGCATCTGGTTCCATGCTGCCGAAGGCATCTCGTGAGAGTGCCAGGAGCCGGCGATGCCTGCGATGTTGCACACCGCATCCAGGCGCCCGAAGTGTTTGAACGCGGATTTCACGAGCGCGCGGCAGGAATCGGGCTGCTCGGCATCGTAGACGAAGGCGTGATGATCGGCACCGGTTTCGGCGCGGACCAGTTCGGCGGTAGAAACGAGTCCTTTTTCGTTTCTGTCGGCCAGCGCTACTGTTGCGCCGTACTGCGCCAATTCGAAGGCGGTCGCCCGGCCGATGCCAGAGGCGGCGCCGGTAACCAGGGCGACCCTGCCATCGTTTCGCAGATCAATCACGCGCTGTCACAGACTGGAGCAGGAGAAGACACGGACGGTGCATCAGTCGTAGTCGCGAGCTTTTTTGCCCATCTCCTGATCGGCATAGGGGCCGGAATCTTCCTCTCCCTCAAGCCATCGTTCAAGACCGCCCTCGTCATGACGACAGATGTGAATCCAGAGATCCTGCAGTTCCTCGGGTCCCTGCATGAAGTTGTGCGTACCGGCGGCATAGCGTACGGGTTCATCGTAGAAGAACTTGAATCCGATGCCCTCCAGGTAGGCCTGGGCTTCCTCGACGTTCTCGACCATGAAGGACAGCAGGAAAGTCGACTCGCCATGTTTGTCCATAAAATCCTTCAGGTTGCTGCCGCCAACCGGGTTGACGGCCTCATCGTTGGTCGGCATGAACACGCCGATTGAATGACAAGCCAACTCTCCGGTGGGCATGGGCACATGAAAAGCGGACACGCCACCGGCGGGACTATACTCTGGCTTCATTTCGATGGCGTCCGCGCCCAGTAAGTTCTCCCAGGTTGCGACGGAAAAATCCAGTGACTTCTTGTCCCTGACAGCGACATCGATGGTCTTAATGAATTGCAAGTATCTCATCGGGAGCTCCCCCCTTTGTTTGCCTTACTGCCCGTCTCGCCAGCGGTCCAGCGCACCCTGGTCATGACAGGCGATCTGGATACTCAGACCCTGGAGCCCGTCATGGGGTTTGGTGATGTTGTGGATGCCGGCTGCGTAGCGGGTAGGCTCAGGCGAGCGAAACTCGAAGCCCTTCTTCATGAGCTCTTGCTGCGTTTTGTAAACGTCTTCAACCATGAAACCCAGCAGGTAGACGCTCTCCCCGTAACGCTCGAGATGTTGTCGCAAAACCTGGCCACCTTCACTGCCGTCATCTTTCGGTGCCATCAAGCCGATCGCATGACAGGCCAGTTCTCCGGCGGGGAGCGGCAGGTGATTGGCCCTTACGCCGCCGTCCGGGTTGTACTCTTCCTTCATCGGAATGTGTTCAACCTGGAGAAGGTCTTCCCAGGTCTTGGTGGCCTTGTCGAGATTCTCGAGCTTGACCGCAATATCGATTACTTTGAGGAATTGAATCATGCGCTGTCTCCACTTTGTTTTGATTCTGGATGCAGCTAATTCTTATCGTCCGCAGCGCGTATATCTTCATTACTTTTGATGATTTTACTTGTGCCACGGCGATGCCTTGGCGCGAGGGTGGGAACCGCGATCAGAGGAATCTGGCGACGCTTCTATTGAGAATGGAGACCAGTTTGTATTGTTTGTGCGTGCCTAGTTTATGGTAGATGCCGCGCAAATGGGTGCGCACGGTGTTGATTGAAACGTGGAGCTTCTCGGCGGCCTCGGCAGAGCTTTCCCCCATCGCCAGCAGCGCCGCGAGTTTCGCTTCACTGCGGGTAAAACCGAAGATCTCGCGCAGCAAATCGGCTTCGATGAGCTTTGTTTCTGGGCTAAAATCGCACAGGTACAGCAGTACGACGGGGCCGTGCGCGACCTGCTGTATCTCGTGTATCGGCCGCATGGCGATATTGAGTAGCGGCTCACCGATCTCATTGTCGATACGGCAGCCAATCGTTCCGTCGTGCGGCAATCGGTGGTTCTCTTCCTCGATCAGCGCAGCAAGTAGTGACTCGAACTCGTCGCTGCGGGCGTGCTCGGCTAGTTTCAGCACTCCTCGGCTGGATGCCAGGCCCACGCGATTCTGGAGGAATTCCTGGGCGACGTCATTGAGTTCCACGATGCGCAGCTTTCTATCGAGCAGTATGTAGCCGACCCGCATGCGATTGATCGTATCCTCAAAGAGAATGCGCCTGTACTGGTTCTCGTAGTGATGCGATCGCAAGGTCAGCGCTCTGCGCAGGTGGGGCACTATAAGGTCGAAAATGTGCTTCTCCCTGTCGCCGAACGGCGGTTGGTCCTCCGACCGCTTCACCGTGAGGCGCATGACGAAATCTCCCGTTCGTCGAATATCCTGCATTAACATATGACGTACGCCGACAGGCTGGAAATACTGGCGATAAAGCACGCTGTTGAGATAACGCTCCTCTGAGATAAGCTCGGTTATGGTGGAAGGAACCGGGCAGGGTATCTCATTTATCAACGCCGCCGCCCGGAGCGAACCATCGATGTAATCGGATGAGACCTCGGGCCGCGTATCGGTAAACAGGATGTACAACACATTATCGAGCCCCGGATTCACCATCATCAAGGACGCATCCCTGGCCTTGCACATCTCGTTGAAGCGCTCGAGGAACTCCTGCCACAGCCCGTATTTTTCAACGCCTTCGTAAAGAAGTTCTAGCAAGTGGCTGAGTTCGGAGCAGTCGATCGTTTCCGACATGTTGTCCTTACCTCGAAGTGACTACGCCATTGATCGTGCATTACAACGCCGCGGGTTGTTGGCTGTGTAGCCGTGAACAGCTTGTTACAGTAGCCTTCGTTATTGCTGTTGACGCGGTGAGCCCCGTGTGGCTCGACAATCGTCTGCGCTGGCTCAGCTTAGCACAGCAATTCCGGCAGTTCTTTGTCGCAGGCGCGCTGTGCGCGAACCCGGACTGCTGATATTTTTTGCGCTGGGCCGGTATAGTCATCAACAGGCTTCGGGTGTCGAGTAGGGCGAGTCCCTCTGGATTATGTTGGCGCGAAAGCTCGCCCAGAAACTGCTACAGAAGGTACAGAATACCGACGGTACTACGCCACACCAACCGTTTGGCAAGCGGTACAATCTGAAGTTTAATATCGGGTGGTGCTGATCATCACGACACGGTGGCGGGAGCGATGCCTGACGCTGGTGATGTGTGAGGTGACTGTTGGGTGTGTAAGTGAACGCTATGGCTACCTTGTGGCAGCCTGTTGTGAAAATTTGGTGGAGGCGGCGGGAGTTGAACCCGCGTCCGCCAGCACTCTGCCTGAGGCTCTACATGCTTAGAGTCCGTTAATTGATTTAACCGCACACAGCCCAACGGTCAGGACGTGATTGGCGAGCCCCGTAAAGGATTTAGCAGCGGTGCCCGGGACATGCCTCACTGCGATCCAGTTCTATATGACAGTCAGTAGCGCGGTACTGGCACCTTGCTAAAGACCGCTAGCGGGGTTTATGCCGCCAGAGCGTAGTTGTCGTCGTTGGCAACTAACAGTTTACAGCTTTGGATTAACGTGATTCGCTGCCATCACGGCATGCACCTGAGGGTTCGTTACCGTCGTCGAATCCAAATCGCCCCCGTGTGATCGCACAGTATAACGCAAACGCCGGCCCCGGTGCGCAACTATCTGTAAAAATCCCCAAAAATCAGTTGCTTGGCGGCGGCTTTTTGCCGCCCCCGGGCGGGCAGACCAGGGTCGAGGCCGCCGCCTCCTCGCTTTTCGGGCACAGGTCCTGGGTGACCAGGTGCTTGATGGACTGGCACGGGTTCTCGCTGGCCAGGGCGCGCTTGATCACGCTCTCGCCGACCACGGACAAACCCGCGGTGAGAAAGGCGGCGCCGCCGCGCCAGAGCAGGCTGGTGGTGTTCGGCACGATGCGCGGTTCGGCGAGGCTGCCGCGCACCAGGATGGTGTTGGCGAACACGCTGCCGACGGAGATGCCCACGCCCTGGCGGTTGCGCGAGTCCAGGGTCATCTTCAGGCTCTCGTCGGTCAGGTCCACCTCGATGCGGCCGAGGATATTGGCCTGGTCGGTGCGCAGGGCGTAGCCGTAGGGTGTCACCCCGACCCCGTCCTGGAACACGCCGGGCACGATGCCGCAGTCCAGGGTGGGCGGGCTGCTTTCGAAGCCGGGAATCAGGGCGCTGAACACGGATGTGGCGATGTCCGCGGTCAACAGCGTGGGGTTGGCGAAATCGATGGGGCCCTCGCCCAGTTCCAGGTAGAACAGGCCGTTGCTGTTGGCCGCCAGGGCGGCGAGGCTGGCGCCCTGCGTGGTCAGTGAGGTGAAGCCGCTGCGCGGGTAGGTGTCGCCGCCGGTGAGCCCGCGCACGCCGTCGAAGTCCAGTTGCAGGTGCAGCGTGGGCGGCACGGCCGCGCTGTCCAGCCGTGCGTTCAGCGCCCCCTTGCCGCCGTTCATCGCGCGCGAGCTGAGCGACAGGTCCAGGCGGCCGTCGCGCAGCGTCGCGTCGAGGTCCAGGTCGCCGGCGGTCAGCTCGCGGCTCTGCAACTGGTCCAGGTGGCCGCGCAGTTCCAGGTCGAAGCGGCGCAGGCTCTCCAGGGGCAGGGGTTCCGGGCTGAACAGCCGTTCCCCGGCCTGTCTCTTTTCGCGCTCGCCCAGCAGGCGCAGGGGCGCGCGCAGCACCTTGCCCGCCAGGTCGGCGCTGGCGCGGGCGGTGTCGGCCAGCAGTGAGCCGCCCGCCTGTGGGTCGCTGTCGGGCGGCGCCTGGTTGCGCGCCTCCCACGCCAGCAGTGACAGGGTGCCGCCCTGCAGCTCGATATCCAGTTTGGGCCGCGTGGCCTGCACCAGGCGCAGTGTGCCGGACAACTCGCTGGCGCCGAACTGGGCGCTGCTCACCCGCGCCTGCATGCCGTCGGCCAGGCGGCTGGCGTGCACGCTCAGCCGGCGACGCCTGTCCACGGCCTGGCTGGTTGTGGTCGCGGCCAGTTCGATGTTGCCCTCGAGGTGCGCCAGCAGGTCGGCCACGGAATCGCCCTCGGCGCGCAGCGCGAGCGTCCCGGACACGGGCACGAAATCGCCGCCGTCGCCGAGCAGGAACTGGTCGATGTTGACGTTGCCGAGCTTTGCGCTGGCCTGCAGTTGCGCCGTGTCGCCCTGCCAGGCCAGGCTGGCGCTGCTGCGCACGGAGGTTCCCCTGGCGCCGAAGCTCAGCTGTGGAATCTGCAGCTGGTCGGCGCCGGATTGCAAGGTGGCCGTGAAGTCGGCCAGCGGCACCGCGGCGACCACCAGGGTCTGCGCCCGCAGGGCGATGCGCGCCTCGCCGAGGTCGCGCAGGCTCCGCAGGACATCGCGCTGGTCCGCCTCCTCCTCGGACTGCGGCAGCAGCTCCGTCAGGGCGGTGATATCCAGTTTTTTCGAGGCGAGGTCGGCCTCCAGCCAGGGCGTGCGGCCGGCGACCAGCGACAGGCTGCCGGTGAGGTCCTGCTGCAGGGAGGCGATGTCGAGGTCGCTGATCTGGACGCCGGTGATGCGCTCGCCGGCCAGCACCAGCTGCGCCTTGCCGGACAGCGCTACTTCCTCGCCCTCGCGCGACGCCCGCTGCCAGTCGTTGTCGGCGCGCACGCGCACGGTCAGGTCGGCGCTGCCGCGCATGCGCGCGAACATCTCGCGCGTGTCGGCGCCGCTGCTGCTGAAGCCGAAGCTGCCCGAGGTGCGGCTGTAGAGCAGGCCGGCGCGCCCGAACATGGCCGGCAGGTCGATGCTGTCCAGCGTCGTCTTCAGCGCCAGGTCGGAGTGTTTGTCTTTACGCTGCGAGGTCAGCGCCAGTTGCAGGTTGCCGCCGCCGATGCCCGCGGCGTGGATGTCCAGCTGGCCGCCGCCGCTGTCGCGCTGCAGCTCGCCCTGCACCCGGGCGATAGCCAGGCCCGGCGCGCGCAGCCCCGACACGTCCACGCTGGCGTGCAGGTCGATGCCGGGCAGGAAGCGCAGGTAGTCCGGCAGCGCCATGCCGGCGGGGGCTTTTTCCTCGCTGTCGCCGAAGAGGAAACCGAGATCGACATCCTGGCCCTGCAGCCGCACCGTCAGCAGGCGGCGGTCGTTGCCGGAGAGGCTGGCGGAGCCGCTGAGCTGGCCGTCGCCCAGGCGCAGGGAGACATCGTCCAGGGAGAAGACATCGGTCTCCTGGTCCAGTTGCGCGCTGATCTCGAACGGCGTCTCGCCCTGGCCGCGGTGATAGCCCTGCAGGCGCGCCTGGCCCGCGAGTGAGTCCAGCAGCGCCGCCCAGGTGGCGCCGCTGCCGGCGAGGCTGACCTGGCCCTGTTGCAGCAGCCACTGCGAGTCCAGGAAGGGGCTGGCGATACTGTCCTGGTTCGATTTGGCCGCCAGTTGCGCCTCGGCGCGGACGGACCAGCCGTGGTCGCCCGGGCGCAGTGCGGCCGTGCCCGCGATGCGCGCCGCCGGCCCGGTGCTACGCAAGTGTTCGATGTGGATGCCGTCGGCCCCGGTGTGCAGGTCGAAGGCGGTGTCGATGCCGACCTCCTTGCCCAGGCGCAACGTGTCGATGCGCACGTGGCTGTCGTGCGCCGGCAGTGTCAACTCGGCCAGCGGCGCATCCAGTTGCAGGGCCTGCGCGTCGTCCTCCCCGGGTGCGGCGAAGGCGCGCCACAGGGCGAGCAGGTCCTCGATCACCAGCTTGTCGATGTGGACGCTCGACTGGTCCGGCGCCCGCCAGCTGAGGCTGTTGCCGGCGCTGACCTGGAGTTGGCTGCCGGCGGCGGAGGCCTCGGCCGTGAGCTGGTAGCCGCTGTCTTCGCCGGGGCGCAACTGCAGCTGCGCGCTGATGGTCGTGTCCGGGTCGTCGGGCGGCTGCGCCTGCAGCGTCAGCGCCAGCGCCTCCAGCGCCAGCAGGTCCGCCAGGGAGGCGAGCTGCAGGTTCAGCGCGACGCCGGCGCCGCGCGGCAGCGGCAGCCGCCAGCGGGCCGTGGCGGGGCCGTCGCCCTCGCGCTGCCACTGCAGGTCCTGCAGGTCCAGCGCCGCGCCCCGGGCATCGATGAAGCGCGCGCGTGGCAACGCCAGCCTGTCGGGCAGCCAGGGTTCGAGGAAGCGGTAATCCGACGGCGCTTCGCCGTCACCGGCGGGCCAGGCCGAGGGGTTGACGCCGAGATCGCCGGCCGTGGCCAGCAGGAAGTGGATCTCACCGCGCAGCAGCGGGCGCAGGGCGAGCTGCACCCGCACGTCGCTGGCTTGCACGGCGGCATCCTGCTGCGGGCCAATGGCCAGTTCGGCGCTGCGGGCGGTCAGGTTGAGCAGGTTGACCTGCAGCGGGGCGAGGCGCACCGGTTGCCCCAGCGCCTGGCGCAGCAGCTGCGGCAGCTGCGCGTCCAGTGTCCGCGCCACGATGTAGTTGCCGAATACCGCCAGCACGACGATCAGCACCAGTGGCAACAGCGAATACAGCGGTCGTTTCAACGGCGAGGCTCACGCGGCTCACGGCAGGGCGGCTATGGTAGCAACCGGCCCGGGGCTGCACCAGCACCCGCCGCGGCCGCGCTGTATAATGCCGCCGCTGTGTAAACCAGGGTGGGGGAAACCATGCTTTTCAGGTGGCTTTGGGGCGTGTTCGTCCTGCTGTTGCTCGGCGCCGGCGCGCGCGCCGACCAGTTGGTCATGCACAACGGCTCACTGTTGATCGGTACGCTGGTCAGCGCCGACGACAAGGGGGTGGTGTTCAACACGCCGTTTGCCGGCGACATCACCATCGCCCGCGGCACCATCAAGACCATCGTCACCGACGGCAATGTCGACCTGCTGATGCGCGACGGCACGGTCTATCGCGACAAGCGCATCGTCGCCCAGGGCGAGGACCTGGTGGTGCTCAGTGACGAGGCGCGCCCGGTGCGCTTCGACGCCCCCGACATCCGCCTGGTCAACCCGGAGCCCTGGCGTCTCGGCGAGGGTTATAAATGGTTCGGCCGTTTCAACACCGCGCTGCAGTCGGAACGCGGCAATACCGACACCGATGAACTGGACCTCGAGCTGGAAAGTATCTGGCGCAGCCTGGAGGACCGCTATACCCTCCGCGCCGAGTGGGAGATCGACGAGTCCAACGGCGAGCGCAACAAGTACCGCTGGTTGCTGCGCGACAAGTACGACCGTTTCAGCCGCGAAGATCCCGACAACTACGTCGGCTTTCAACTCGTCGCCAGCCACGACCAGTTCGCCGACCTCGACCTGCGCACGGGACTGGGCCCGTACCTGGGCCGGCAGTTTTTTGAACACCCCTACCTGACGCTGCACGCCGAGCTCGGTCTGGTCTATGTCGACGAACAGTTCGACATGGCCGAGGACAACGATTTCTGGGGCAGCAACTGGGAGGTGCGCCTGAGCAGCGAGGTGATCCGCGGGCTGGAGTTCTATCTCGACCAGACCGGCGTTTACAATTTCGTGCAGTCCAGCGACCTGATTCTCAATACCACCGCCGGGCTGCGCTTTCCGCTGATCTTCGGCTTCGAGGCGGCCGCGGAAGCGGTCTACGAGTACGATGGCGGGGCCGTGGAGGGTGTCGACACTACGGACGAAACCTACAAATTCAAGCTCGGCTATCGTTGGTGAGTCGCTGGTCAGCCGCCGGGCAACGGGACGCTTAAAACGCCGCCTTCGGCCAGCTTGTCGCCAACCGAAAACGGCATCGGGCAGGAGCCCGGTCGGGGACGCTGTCGGCAACTTCCCCGATGGGCACTTTCCTCCGTGGGAAAGTATTGCGGCAGTACGCCGTATAACACTGCGCTCAGGGGTGTCGCGCCTGTCGTGCGCTGCACGGCGCGGCGGTGCCTTTCGCGCAGTCTTAACTATGGTTGGCAATCGCGGATTGCGCAATCCGGTTTTTAGACGATGTGTTTCTAACCCGGCTGCGCGTAATAATGCTGCCTGCTACTGCTTCACGTTGTCCCGCAGGATGCGTTGTTTCTGCCGGTTCCAGTCGCGCTCTTTCTGCGTGTCGCGCTTGTCGTGGGACTTCTTGCCCACCGCCAGCGCGATGCGCGCCTTCACCAGGTGGCCTTTCCAGTACAGCCCCGTGCACACGCAGGTCTGTCCTTTTTGCGTGGTGGCCGCGAGGATCTGCGCCAGTTGTTTTTTCTGCAGCAACAGCTTGCGCGTGCGCGTGGGGTCGGTGACAAAGTGTGTCGACGCGGTGTCCAGGGGGTGAATCGTCGCACCCAGCAACCAGGCCTCGCCGTCCTTCATCAACACGTAGGAATCCGCCAGGTCCACCTTGCCCATGCGCAGGCTCTTCACCTCCCAGCCCTGCAGTGCGACACCGGCCTCGAAGCTGTCCAGCAACTGGTAGTCGAAGGAGGCGCGCTTGTTGCGCGCGATCGTATTGTCCGCCGTTTTCGGCTTGCGTTTCGCCATGGCGCGCATTATACGGATAACCGGCGCGGATACGCGTAGAATCGTGAATCTTTCCCTTTTTCGAGGCCCCGGGCTGGGGCAACCTAAGCGCATGATTATCTACACTTTTTTCCGGTGATAGCAGGCATCCTCGGCGCCGGGGATCGCTGGCGCACGCGCACCACCTTCGTCCTGGCCCTGTCCGCCTCGGCGGTCGGGCTGGGCAACCTGTGGCGTTTTTCCTACCTCGCCGGGGAGCACGGCGGGGGCGCCTTCGTGCTGACCTACGTCGCCTGCCTGTTCCTGCTTGCCGTGCCGGTGCTGGTCGCCGAGGTCGTTATCGGCCACCACGGCCGCGCCGGGCCCCTGCGCGCATGGCGCCATGCCTGTGACCGCTCGCTGGTGTCGCGCGCCTGGGTCGGCGCCGGGGTACTGGCCTGTGTCACCGGGCTGCTGATCCTCGCGTTGTACGTGGTGGTCGCCGGCTGGGCGCTGGCCTATGTGCGCTACACCTACATCGGCGTGTTCTCCGCCGCATCGGCGCCGGAGGTGGCGGGGCAGTTCGAGCGCTTCGTCACCGACCCGCTGCCACAGGTTTACTGGCAGAGCCTGTTCCTGCTCCTGGCGGGCGGCGCGGTGGTGCTGGGCGTGCGTCGCGGCCTGGGGTTGCTGGTGTGGCTGGCGGTGCCGGTGCTCGTCGCGCTGCTGGGCTACCTGGTGCGCTTTGCGCTGGACAGCGGCGACACGGTGCGCGCGGGCGAGTTCCTGTTCAGTACCCGCCTGGTGGACTTCACCCCCGCCAGTGCGCTGGTGGCGCTGGGGCATGCGTTCTTCACGCTCGGTGTGGGGGTGGGCACGGGCATTGTCTACGGCGCCTACGCCCCGGAGCGCATTCCCATCGGTCGCTCGGTGATGGCGGTCGCCGTGTTCGACACCATGATCGCGCTGCTCGCGGGGCTGGCGATCTTCCCGGTGGTGTTCGCCAACAATCTCGAGCCGTCCATGGGGCCGGGCCTGCTGTTCGTGAGCGTACCCTACGCGTTCGGCAACCTGGCCCAGGGCGAGTTGTTCGGCGCCCTGTTCTTCCTCCTGGTGGTGTTTGCGGCGCTGGGCTCGGCGGTGGCGATCCTGGAGCCGCTGGTGGCCTCGCTGATGCAGCTGGCCCGGCTGGAGCGCCTGACCGCGGCGCTGATCGTGGGGGTGCTGGTGTGGGCGTTGGCACTGCTGGTGACCTATTCCTTTACCGGGGGCGACGCGGTCCGCTGGTATGGTAAACAGAACTTTTTTGCGCTTTTCGACCGACTGGGCGCGGACGTCCTGCTGCCTCTGGTATCGTTGCTGACCGCGCTCTTCGTCGGCTGGCGGTTGCGGCCGGAAATCCTGCGCCGGCAGCTGCAGCGGGAATCGCCCGCGCTGGTACAGGTGTGGCGCTTCCTGTTGCGCTGGCCGGTGCCGCTGGCGATAGCGCTGCTACTACTGGCCTCGCTGGCGGACGGGGTGTCCAGTTGAACCGTGATCGCCGTGCCCGCCGCGCAGACGCAAAGACATCATGACGCACATTAGCCGCAGCGCACTGCTGCCCCACGACGCCCGGCGCCTGTTCGACCTCGTCAACGATGTCGAGGCCTACCCGCAGTACATGGGCGGCTGCGTGGGAGCGCAGGTATTGCGCCGCGAGGCGCACCTGGTCGAGGCGCGCCTGGACCTGGCGCGCGGCGGCGTCCGGCAGAGCTTCAGCACGCGCAACCACCTGGTGCCGGGACGGGAAATCGTGCTGGAGCTGCTCGACGGCCCCTTCGACCAGTTTCAGGGGCGTTGGGATTTCCAGCAACTCGGCGACGCCGGGTGTAAAATGAGCCTGGATTTGCAGTTCCGCATCAACAGCCGCGTGCTGGGGGTGGCGGCGACGAAGTTGTTCGACCGGGTCAGCAACGACCTGGTGGACGCGGTGGCGCAACGCGCCAGGACACTATACGGTTGAAACCATGAGTGCACAGACCATCAAGGTGGAGGTAGCCTACGCGCTGCCACAGAAACAGGCCATCCTGGAAGTGGAGGTGCCCGACGGCTCCAGCGCCCTGGAGGCCGCGCGGCTGTCGGGTATCGTCGACAGGTTTGAGGGCCTGGACCTGGACGACGCCAAGCTGGGCATTTTCGGCAAGGTGGTGTCCCCCGCCCAGGTGCTCAGCGACGGCGACCGCGTCGAGATTTACCGGCCGCTGGTCGCCGACCCGAAGGAAGTGCGCAAGGCGCGGGCGGCGCGCGCGCGGGAGCGGCGCGAGCAGGGCGAGGCCTGAGCCGGGCGCGTCAGTCCTGCGCGGCAGCCTGCCCCTCGGGCGTGTCGCTGGTTGTCGGGGCGGGGGTGTCGGCGTCGCGCCAGGCCGGCGGCAGGTAGTCGCCGCTGACCTCGACCAGGGTGTCGCCGTCAAAGCGCACGCTCAGCCGCGACTCGTCGAGTACGTCGGGCCCGTTGCGCTTGACGTAGGGGTAGTCCCAGCGGTCCTGGTTGAAGGTATCCTCGACCAGGGGCGTGCCCAGGATGAAACGCACCTGGCGCCGGCTCATGCCCGGCTTGAGCTGGTCCGCCATGTCCTGGGTGACGATGTTGCCCTGCTCCACGTCGATCCGGTACACGCCGGGGAAGCCGATGAACCCGCAGCCGGCCAGGCATGTCGCGAGCAGGGCGATGCATGCAATCCGCATCGGGTATTTCTTCCACTTGCCAGTCTGGGGTGGCATCATACAGCCACTGGATTGCACAGAGAACCCCCGGCCATGGCCGAACAAAACCAGGAATTGCGTAAAGCGGGTCTCAAGGTGACCCTTCCGCGCGTCAAAATCCTGCAAATTCTCGAGGCCTCCCAGGAAGAGGGCCAGCACATGAGCGCCGAGGAGGTGTACGACGCCCTGCGCGACGCGGGCGAGGACGTGGGCCTGGCCACGGTGTACCGCGTGCTGACCCAATTCGAGAATGCCAAGCTGGTGATGCGCCACAACTTCGAGACCGGGCACTCGGTGTTCGAGCTGGCCAAGGGCGAGCACCACGACCACATGATTTGTGAGGCGACTGGCGAGGTGGTGGAGTTTCACGACGACGTCATCGAGCGCCGCCAGCGGGAGATCGCCGATGAGCACGGCTTCGAGCTGATAGACCACTCCCTGGTGCTCTACGTGCGCAAGAAGTAACGCGCCTGGTCGCCGGGCGGCGCCCCGCCGGGCGGCGTCCCGCCGCTAGCCCTCCAGCATTTCCCGCGCGTGCGCCAGCGTCTGCCGGGTAATCTTCACCCCGCCCAGCATGCGCGCGATCTCGCGCACCTTGTCCTCGTTTTCCAGGCGCGCCAGGCGCGTGTGCACGGCGTCGTCCTGCGCCTGCTTGCTGACCTGCAAGTGGGTCTGGCCCTGTGCCGCGACCTGCGGCAGGTGGGTGACGCACAACACCTGCGAGCGCGCCGACAGCTCGCGCAGCAGCCGACCGACCACTTCCGCCACCGCACCGCCCACGCCGACGTCGACCTCGTCGAACACCATGCTCGGCACCGTCGCGCCGCTGGCGGTCACCACCTGTATCGCCAGGCTGATGCGCGACAGCTCCCCGCCGGAGGCGATCTTGCCCAGTGGCTGCGGCGCGGCGCCGGGATTGGTGCTGACCAGGAAATCGATGTCCTCCGCGCCGTGAGGTCGCGGGTCCTCGCCGGCGACCGCCGGCAGGGCCACCTCCAGCCGGCACTGGCCCATGGCCAGGGAGCCCAGTACCTCTTCCACGCTGGCGGCGAGTTTTTTCGCCGCGCGGGCGCGTTGCCGGGACAGCTTCGCCGCCTCCTTGCGGTAGCGCCGGGCCAGGGTGTCCAGCTCGTCGCGCAGCGCCTCGATGCGTTCGCCGCCGGCGCGCAGCTGCTCCAGCTCCTCGGCGAGCTGGCCGTGGCGCGCCGCCAGTTCCTCCGGCATGACACGGTGCTTGCGCGCCACGTCGTAGATGCTTTCCAGGCGCGCCTGGACACTGGCCAGGCGCTGCGGGTCGTCCTCGACGGCGTCGATGTGGCGCTGGATCTCCGCGCGCGCCTCGCTCACCTGGATCGCGGCGGAGTCCAGCAGTTCGCGCGCGTCCGCCGCCGCGGCGCCGGGATGTAGCCCCTCTCCCAGCAGTTGCAGGGCCTGGCGCAGGCCGCTTTCCTGCTCCTCGCACAGGGCCTGGGCCTGGTGCGCGCTGCTGAGGATGTCCTGGGCGTTGGCCAGTAGCGCCTGCTCCTGCTCCAGCTTGCCCAGTTCGCCCTCCTGCAGCGCCAGGCTGTCGAGTTCCTCCACCTGGTAGGCGAGCAGGTCCAGGCGCGCCGCGTGCTCTTCCCCCGCACCGGCCAGCAGGTCCAGTTCGCGCCGCTTGCGCAGCCAGTCCGAGGCGCACTGCTCGATGCGCTCGCACAGGGGCTGGTGGCCGGCGTAGTTGTCCAGCAGTTCGCGCTGCACCGCCCGGCGCAACAGTGACTGGTGGGCGTGCTGCCCGTGGATATCGACCAGCAGCGCGCCCAGCTCCGCGCAGTCCTGGGCGGTCGAGGCGCTGCCGTTGATGTAGGCGCGGCTGCGGCCCTCGGCGGTGATGACCCGGCGCAGCAACAGTTCGTCGCCCGCGTCCAGGTCGCGCTGGCGCAGCCACTCCCGTGCCACGGGGTGGCCGGCGAGGTCGAAGCCGGCGACGATCTCGGCCCGCGCGCAGCCGGGGCGTACCGCCTTGGGGTCGGCGCGGTCGCCCAGGCACAGGCCCAGGGCGTCGATCATGATGGACTTGCCGGCCCCGGTTTCGCCGGTGATGACCGTCATGCCGTCGCCGAACTCCACTTCCAGGCTGGAGACAACGGTGTAGTTGTTGATGCTGATCTGGCTGAGCATGGGCCCGGACTCGCCGTTTTTCGACTTTATACCGCAACTGCGGCGTCGCGGAAACATCGGCGTCACGCGGCGCGCCGGCGACATTGTGTAAACCGCAGGGGCTGTGATAAAAATCCGGTATGTACAGGTGAGTCGAGGGTGGCATGGCCGACAGCCAGATATCGGAACGCGCCGGGATTCTGCTCAAGACGCTGGTGGAACAGCACATCCGCGACGGGCAGCCGGTGGGCTCGCGTACCCTGCAGGAGGCGGCGGGGCTGCCGGTCAGCGCCGCGACCATCCGCAACGTGATGTCGGACCTGGAGGAGCGCGGCTACCTGCATTCCCCGCACACCTCCGCGGGGCGGGTGCCCACGGCCATGGGCTACCGGCTGTTCGTCGACACCCTGCTGCAGGTGCAGCCGCTGGAAGACGAGGCCATGGCGATACTGCGCGCGGAACTGCACCCGGACAAGTCCTCGACCGAACTGGTGCAGTCCGCCTCCTCGCTGTTGTCGACGATCTCGGCCCAGGCCGGGCTGGTGACGGTGCCGCGGCCGGAGGACCAGGACCTGCGCCACGTGGAATTCCTGCCGCTGTCGGGTGATCGCGTGCTGGTCATCCTGGTGATCAACGAGCGCGAGGTGCAAAACCGCATCATCCATACCCGGCGCGTGTTTTCCGAGGAGCAGTTGCGCGCGGCGGCGGAAATGGTGAACCAGCGCTTCGCCGGCCAACCCCTGCGCCTGGTGCAGGAGCGCATCGTGCGCGAGATGCGCGATGCGCGCAGCCAGATCGACAGTTACCTGCAACACGCCCTGGACCTGGCCAGCAAGGCCCTGGACCACGACGAGTCCGGAGATGAATACGTGGTGGCCGGGCAGAGCCGCCTGCTGGACAACGCCACCGCCGAGGAAATGCTCAAGCTGCGCGAGCTGTTCGATTCCTTTGAGGAGAAGAAGGACCTGCTGCACCTGCTGGAGCGCTGCTCGCGCGCGCAGGGCGTGCAGATCTTCATCGGGGAGGAGGCCGGCTACGAGGTGTTCGGCGACTACAGCGTGATCACGGCGCCGTACAGCGACGGCGCCGCCACCCTCGGCGTGCTGGGCGTGATCGGGCCCACGCGCATGGCCTACGAGCGGGTGATCCCGATCGTCGACGTCACCGCCAGGATGCTCAGCTCGGCGCTCTCCTCCTGACCCTCCCGCGGCGCCGCCAGGCCGCCGCCCGCGCGGGTTTCCGGCCATTTCCCCGCAGCCCTTGAAAGTCCTGCGCAACGCCCCCATATGCGCTACAGGCCCGCCGTGAGGCGGCGGGTGAGGACTGTGCCAGCCATGGAGTGAAAACGTGTCGCAAGACAAGCAGACCACACACGAGAACGGGGAGCAGCCCGGGGAAGAGTCCCGCGCAAGCGTCGCGGAGGCCGCGGAAACGTCCGGCGTGAAAACGTCCGGCGGGGAAACGTCCGGCGGGGAAACGTCCGGCGGGGAAACGCCGAGCGAGCAGCAGGAATCCAGCCTGGATGACGAACTGGGCAAACTGGAGCAGGACCTGGCGGCGGCCCGGGAGGCCGAGCTGCGCGCCCTGGCGGACGTCCAGAACATCCAGCGGCGCGCCGAGCAGGACGTGGAGAAAGCGCGCAAGTTCGCCCTGGAGCGCTTCACCAGCGAGCTGCTGCCCGTGGTGGACAACCTGGAGCGGGCGCTGGAGGCGGCCTCGGGAGACGACGAGGCCCTGAAACCGATTGCCGAGGGTGTGGAGCTGACCCTGAAGAGCTTCCTCGACGTGCTGGGCAAGTTCAACATCGAGGTGGTGGATCCCCAGGGCGAGCCCTTCGATCCCAACCTGCACCAGGCCATGAGCATGGTGGAAAACCCCGACGTGGAGCCCAACACGGTGATCGCCGTCATGCAGAAAGGCTACACCCTCAGCGGGCGCCTGGTGCGCCCGGCCATGGTCATGGTGAGCAAGGGCGGTGAGGGCGGCTGAGACGTGTCCCGCGCCGCCCTCGCGGACGCAGAAATAACGGGGTTCGGCCTTGAAATCGGTCCATTAGGGCCAATATCACAGAACATCGGAAACGCATTGGCCGGTTTGCCGGCCCGTCATACTGGAGAGAAGCAATGGGCAAGATTATTGGCATCGACCTCGGCACCACCAACTCCTGCGTCAGCGTCATGGAAGGTGGCAAGCCCAGGGTGATTGAAAACGCCGAGGGCGACCGCACCACACCCTCCATCGTCGGCTACTCGGACGAGGGGGAGATCCTGGTCGGGCAGAGCGCCAAGCGGCAGGCGGTAACCAACCCGCAGAATACCCTGTTCGCGGTGAAGCGCCTGATCGGGCGCAAGTTCGACGATGACGTCGTACAAAAAGACATCAAGATGGTGCCCTACAACATCGTCAAGGCGGACAATGGCGACGCCTGGGTGGAGGTCAAGGGCGAGAAGATGGCGCCCCCGCAGGTGTCCGCGGAAGTACTGCGCAAGATGAAGAAAACCGCGGAGGAATACCTGGGCGAGGCGGTGACCGAGGCGGTCATCACGGTGCCGGCTTACTTCAACGACTCCCAGCGGCAGGCGACCAAGGACGCGGGCAAGATTGCCGGCCTGGACGTCAAGCGCATCATCAACGAGCCCACGGCGGCGGCGCTGGCCTACGGCATGGACAAGGCCAAGGGCGACCATACCGTTGCGGTCTACGACCTCGGTGGCGGTACCTTCGACATTTCCATCATCGAGATTGCCGAGGTGGACGGCGAGCACCAGTTCGAGGTGCTGTCCACCAATGGCGACACCTTCCTCGGTGGTGAGGACTTCGACCTGCGCCTGATCGAGTACCTGGCGGAACAGTTCAAGAAAGAGAGCGGCATCGACCTGCACAGCGACCCGCTGGCCCTGCAGCGCCTGAAAGAGGCCGCCGAGAAGGCCAAGATCGAGCTGTCCAGCTCGCAGCAGACCGAGGTGAACCTGCCCTACATCACCGCCGACGCCTCCGGGCCCAAGCACCTGGTGGTGAAGCTGTCGCGGGCCAAGCTCGAGTCCCTGGTGGAGGAACTGGTCACGCGCTCCATGGAGCCGGTCAAGGTCGCGCTCAAGGACGCCGGCCTGTCGCCCTCGGAAATCGACGACGTGATCCTGGTGGGCGGCCAGACGCGCATGCCGCTGGTGCAGAAACAGGTGGCGGACTACTTCGGCAAGGAGCCGCGCAAGGACGTCAACCCGGACGAAGCGGTCGCCATGGGCGCCTCCATCCAGGGCGCGGTCCTGGCGGGCGACGTCAAGGACGTGCTGCTGCTGGACGTGACCCCGCTGACCCTGGGCATCGAGACCATGGGCGGTGTGGCCACCCCGCTGATCGAGAAGAACACGACCATCCCGACCAAGAAGTCGCAGATCTTCTCCACCGCGGAAGACAACCAGTCCGCCGTGACCATTCACGTGGTGCAGGGCGAGCGCAAGCAGGCGGCCCAGAACAAGTCGCTGGGACGTTTCGACCTGGCGGATATCCCGCCGGCGCCGCGCGGTATGCCGCAGATCGAGGTAACCTTTGACCTCGACGCCAACGGCATCCTCAACGTGTCCGCCCAGGACAAGGCCACGGGCAAGGAGCAGTCGATTCGCATCACGGCTTCCAGCGGCCTGTCCGAGGACGAGATCGAGAAGATGGTGGCGGACGCCGAGGCGAACGCCGACGCGGACGCGAAGTTCGAGGAGCTGATTACCGCGCGCAATACCTGCGACGGCCTGATCCACGCCGCGAGAAAGACCACCGAGGAGGCCGGCGAGCACGCCAGTGACGAGGAGAAGGCCGCCATCGAGGCAGCCATCTCCGAGGCCGAGGAAGCGGTCAAGGGCGACGACAAGGACGCCATCGACGCCGCGGCCAACAAGCTCACCGAGGCCACCGGACCGGTCGCACAGAAGATGTACCAGGCGCAGGCGGCCCAGGCCGAGAATGCGGCCGGCGGTGCGGACGCGGGCGGCGAACAGGCGGATGCCGCGGACGACGTGGTCGACGCCGAGTTCGAGGAAGTCAACGACGACAAGAAGTGACGCGCAGCGTCCTGCCCGGCAGGCGTCGAGGCGGCGCCCCGGGGAGCAGGTGACACCGGGCCGTGGCGGCCCGACCGTTCCCGCGCCGGCGCGGGTCCAGGGGCCTGGCCCGGCTGGACTCGCGCCGTCGCGGGAATGACGTTTTTACAGAATAAGTCGGAATCCTATGTCAAAACGCGACTACTACGAGGTTCTCGGCGTCAGCAAGGGCGCTGACGAGAAGGAGATCAAGAAGGCTTACCGGCGGGTGGCGATGAAATTCCACCCGGACCGCAACCCCGATGATCCCGACGCCGATGAGAAATTCAAGGAGGCGACCGAGGCCTACGAGGTTCTGACGAACAGCGAAAAGCGCGCCGCCTACGACCAGTACGGTCATGCCGGCGTGGACCCGAACATGGGTGGCGGCTTCTCCGGGGCCAATTTCAGCGATATTTTCGGCGATGTCTTCGGCGATATCTTCGGCGGTGGCGGCGGCAGGGGTCGCGGTGGCCCACAGCGCGGCGCGGACCTGCGCTACACCCTGGACATTTCCCTGGAGGACGCGGTGCGCGGTGCCACGGTGGAAATCCGTGTGCCGACCCTGGCCAGCTGTGATACCTGCGACGGCTCCGGGGCCAGCCCCGGCAGCCAGCCCACCACCTGTGGCACCTGCGGTGGCGCCGGCCAGGTGCGCATGCAGCAGGGCTTTTTCCAGGTGCAGCAAACCTGCCCGAACTGCCGCGGCCGCGGCAAGATCATCACCGACCCCTGCAAGGCCTGCCATGGACAGGGTCGCGTGGAGAAATCCAAGACCCTGTCGGTCAAGGTGCCTCCCGGTGTCGACACCGGCGACCGCATCCGCCTGACCGGCGAGGGTGAGGCCGGTCCCGAGGGCGGGCCACCGGGCGACCTGTTCGTGCAAATGTCCGTGCGCCAGCACCCCATTTTCGAGCGCGATGGCAAGCACCTGTACTGTGAGGTGCCGATCACCTTCACCGACGCGGCCCTGGGCGGCGAACTGGAGGTGCCGACGCTGGACGGCCGGGTGAAACTGAAAATTCCACCGGAAACGCAGACCGGCAAGCTGTTCCGCCTGCGCGGCAAAGGTGTCAAGCCGGTGCGCGGCGGCACCGTCGGCGACCTGTTGTGCCGCGCGGTGGTGGAAACTCCTGTTAAACTGAACAAGGAGCAGAAAGCCCTGCTGGAACAGTTCGCCGAGAGCCTCGGGCAGGGCGGCAAGAGCCAGTCCCCGCGCCAGACCAGCTGGTTCGAGGGTGTAAAAAGCTTCTTTGACGACATGACATCATGAGCCCTGACAGCATGACCAGAATCGGGATTACCGGCGCGGCGGGCCGTATGGGTCGCACCCTGGTCGAGGCCATCGCACTGGCCGGCGACGAACTGCAGCTGGCCGCGGCGATCGAGCAGCCCGAGAGCAGCCTGCTCGGCGCCGATGCCGGAGAGCTGGCCGGACAGGGCAGGAATGGCGTCACGGTGGTGGGCGACCTCGCCGCGGTGGTGGGCGATATCGACGTGCTGATCGATTTCTCGGTGCCCGCGGCGACGCTGGCCAACCTCGGGCCCTGTGTGGAACACGGGGTCGCGATGGTCATCGGCACCACCGGTTTCACCCCCGGGCAGCAGGCGCAAATCGACGCCGCGGCGACCCGCAGCGCGATTTGCAAGGCGTCCAATTTCAGCACCGGCGTGAACCTGTGTTTCAAGCTGCTGGACATGGCTGCGCGGGTGCTCGGCGACGACGTCGACATCGAGGTCTACGAGGCCCATCACCGGCACAAGATCGACGCGCCCTCCGGCACCGCCCTGAGCATGGGCCAGGTGGTGGCCGACGCGCTCGGTCGCGACCTGGAGAAGGTGGCCGTGTACGGGCGCGAGGGCCAGACCGGCGCGCGCGAGCGCCAGACCATCGGCTTTGCCACAGTGCGCGCCGGGGATATCGTCGGCGATCACACGGTGACCTTCGCCGCCGAGGGCGAGCGTGTGGAGATTACCCACAAGGCGTCCAGCCGCATGTCCTTTGCCCGTGGCGCGGTGCGCGCGGCCGGCTGGCTTGCCGGGCGCGAGCCCGGCCTGTACGACATGCGCGACGTACTGGGCCTGTAGCCCCGGACCGGTCTTTGGCGAAAAATGATACCCGCCCGCGAACGCCACGACGCTGACGCGGGCCCAGGCGGAGCAATACCAGTGTCAGACTTCATCGTAAACATCGACGAGAGCAACGCCGCGGCGCTGTTGATCGAGGAATCCCACAAGCGCCCCGTGGTGGTGGATTTCTGGGCCGACTGGTGCGAGCCCTGCAAGGTGTTGATGCCGATGCTGGAGAGTATCGCCAACGAATACCAGGGCGCCTTCCTGCTGGCCAAGGTCAATGCCGACGAACAGGGCATGATCGCCCAGCAGTTCGGCGTGCGCAGCCTGCCCACCGTGATGGTGGTGCAGGGCGGTCAGCCGGTGGACGGCTTTGTCGGTGCCCAGCCCGAGGCCCAGGTGCGCGAGATGCTCGCCAAGTACCTGCCCAGCCCCTGGGACGCCTTGCTGCAGCAGGGCATGGAGGCGCTGCAGCGCGGCGAGCCGCGCGAGGCCCTGCCACCCCTGCGCCAGGCGTGGGAGGAGTCGGGTAAAAAACACGAGATCGCCGTGGTTTACGCCAGCGCGCTGGTCGAGGCCCTGCGCCTGGACGAGGCGCAGGCCGTGCTCGACGAGGTGCGCCTGGCCGACCGCGACGCCGCCTGGGAGCAGGTGAACGCACAATTGGAGATCAAGCGCGAGGCGGCCAAGTCCCCGGAGATCGAGGCGCTGGAAGCGCAACTCGCGGCCAATCCCGACGACCTGGACCTGCGCCACCAGCTCGGCGTGCAATGTACCGACAGCGGGCAGTATCGCGAGGGCATGGAACACCTCATCACGATCTTGCGCACCGACCTGGATCACGCCGACGGCGCGACCAAGCGGCTGCTGCTGGACACGATCGCCGCGCTGGGCAAGGGCGACCCCCTGGCGGCGGAATACCAGCGCAAGCTCTACAGCTTGCTCTACTGAGCCGCGTGCGGCTGTGCGCTGCGGTCAATAATTGTGTCGTCCAGGTCCTTGTCTTGGCCGGCGGGAGTCGCTATGGTGCATTCCCGGATACGGAAAAACATACCCAAAGGTCAAAACAGCCTGCGGCGTGATGCCGGCGGCGACCAGGGCGGCAACGCGGACATCTATCAACTGCAAGGCCGGCACCTGCTGGCCGCGACGGGAGATTCTCTATGAAACTGGGCTTCCTGCTGGGCTACTCCGGCAAAAATATCCACATCCCCATCGACCTGATCCGCCAGGCGGAGTCCATGGGCTTTGACTCGGTTTGGACCGCGGAGGCCTACGGCAACGACGCGGTATCCACCGCCGCCTGGGTCCTGGCCCAGACGGAGAAAATCCGCGTCGGCACCGCCATCATGCAGATGCCCGCCCGTACGCCGGCCATGTGCGCAATGACCACCATGTCCCTGAACCAGCTCAGCGGTGGGCGCTTCATCTGCGGGCTGGGCGCCTCCGGGCCGCAGGTCGTCGAGGGCTGGCACGGCGTGCCCTACGGCAAGCCCGTGACCCGCACGCGCGAATACATCCAGATCATGCGCGCGATCATGGAACGCGCCGGCCCGGTGGAATTCGACGGCCAGATGTACCAGTTGCCGAACAAGGGCGAGGGCACGACGGGCCTGGGTAAACCCCTGAAATCGATCCTCGAGGGCGCGCCGGATATCCCGATCTACACCGCGTCCATTACGCCCGCCGGATTGCGCTGCGCCGGCGAGGTGGCCGACGGCGTATTCCCGGTGTGGATGGACCCGAACAAGTACGACGTGCTCGGCGAGCACATCGAGGCGGGCTTCGCCAAGGCCGGCAATGGCAAGAGCCTGGCGGATTTCGACATCGCGCCGTTTGTCACGGTAGCCGTCAATGACGACCTGGATGCGGCCTTCGATTCACTGCGCCCCTGGCTGGCCCTGTATATCGGCGGCATGGGCGCCAGGGACAAGAACTTCTACAACGACTACGCGACACGCCTGGGCTACGGCGATGCGGCGAAGAAAATCCAGGACCTCTACCTCGACGGCAAGAAGGACGAGGCGGCGGCCGAGGTGCCCAACGAGCTGCTCGACGAGGTCTCCCTGATCGGCTCCTATGACCGGATCCGCGATCGACTGGGCGCCTGGAAAGAGGCCGGCAAGCGCAATGAGGTGGGGTCGATGCTGCTCGGTGTCGCCGACCCGGCGGTCATGGAACTGTTCGCCAAGGAGCTGCTGTAAGGCCACCGCACCGCCGCCGCGATTGCGTCGCGGCGACGCTGTTCTTGTGAACTAGTTGGCAGCGCGCCGGCGCTGCGGCCTTCGGCCGCGGCCGATTCTGGTAGTCTGCCGTGATAGCAGAGGCAACACACAAGGTTGCGGCCTGACAGGTGGAAACGCTAGAGCGCTTCGTGCGCACCATTCTCAACGGCTTCGAGTCGTATTTTGCGGATTTCCAGAACGTCACCCTGGCGGCCAAGTCGCAGTTTGAAAATGCCGACTGGCACGGAATCCGCGGTGCCGCCATCCAGCGCATCGACCTCTACAAGGCCAAGACCACCAAGGTCCACGACTACGTCAAGCTGATTGCGGGTGACGAGTTGCGCAACCTGGACTTCTGGCGCCAGGCCCGGCAGCGCTACTCCGAGCTGATCGAGGGGCACAACAACTTCGAGATCGCCGAGACCTTTTTCAACTCGGTGTACTGCGCGGTGTTCAAGCATCGCAAGATCCGCGATGAATACGTCTTCGTATTTTCGCCCCTGGGAGACATGCCTCCCTCGGATATGAGCAAGGTTTACCGCACCTATCACCTCGATGGCGCGCTCGACACGCTGCTGGAGTCGCTGCTCGACGACTACGCGTTCAGCATTCCCTACGAGGACAAGCAGCGGGATATCGCCCATATCAAGCAGGCGATAGTGGGCTACCTGGCGGTGCGCTTCGACCTGAACAATGACGATATCCAGTTCCAGGTGCTGGAGCATCACTTCTTCCGTAACAAGGGCGCCTACGTGGTGGGGCGGATCCTCTCCGGGGGGCAGTCCATGCCCTTCGTATTGCCGATTCTGCACAACGAAAACGGCGGCGTTTACGTGGATACGATCCTGTTCGGCTCGGACAAGGTCAGTGTGTTGTTCAGCTTCACCCGTTCGTATTTCCTGGTGGACGCCAGTATCCCCTCGCAGTACGTGCTCTTCTTGCAGCAGTTGATGCCCGCCAAGCCGATCTCCGAAATCTACAGCGCAATGGGCTACAACAAGCACGGAAAAACCTATTATCACCGCTGCGCTTTCCGTCATATGAAAAGCACCAGCGACCAGTTCATGATCGCGCCGGGGATCAAGGGTATGGTGATGAGCGTATTTACCATGCCGTCCTACGATTTTGTGTTCAAGGTGATCAAGGACCGCTTCACGCCGCCCAAGGATATGACTCGCGAGCAGGTCAAGGCCAAGTATGCGCTGGTCAAGCGCTGGGACCGGGCCGGCCGTATGGCCGATACCCAGGAGTTCAACAACCTGGCCTTCGCGCGCGAACGTTTTTCCGAGGAGTTGATGGAAGAGTTGCGCGAGGTCGCGCCCTCGCTGCTGGAGGAACACGGCAAGGCGTTGATTATCAAGCACCTGTATGTCGAACGGCGCATGACACCGCTGAACCTGTACCTGCGCAATGCCACCGATGAACAGGTACACGATGTCATGGACGAGTATGGCAACGCCATCAAGCAACTCGCCGCGGCGAATATATTCCCGGGGGATATGTTGCTGAAGAATTTCGGCGTGACACGGCACGGGCGCGTGGTTTTTTACGATTACGACGAAATCGTGCCGCTGACCGACTGCAACTTTCGCACGATTCCCCAGCCGCGTACCGAGGCGGAGGAAATGGCGAGCAAGCCCTGGTACACCGTCGCGCCCAACGATATCTTTCCCGAGGAGTTCTCCCTGTTCTTCTCCGGCAACCAGCGCGCCCGAGTGGTCTTCGACAAACTGCACAGTGACATCTACGAGGCCGCTTTCTGGCAGGGTCTGCAGGAACGCATTCGCAGTGGCTATGTCGAGGATTTCTTCCCCTACCGACGGGAGTTGCGCTTCAGCCGCGACCCCCTGCCACTGACGGAGAACGGTTGATGGCGACGATTTACCTGGTGCGCCACGGGCAGGCCTCTTTTGGCGCCGAGGATTACGATGCGCTGTCCGAGCTGGGCTGCCGCCAGGCACAGGTGCTGGGCGAGTACTTCCGCGACTGCGATATCCGCCTGGATGCGGCGTACTGCGGTGACCTGAAAAGGCAGCGCGATACCGCGCGCCTGGCGCTCGCCGCCCAGCCGGGGGAGGTCCCGCTGACGGTAGATCCCCGCTTCAACGAGGTGGATAACGATGCGCAGATCCGCCATTTGTTGCCCGATGTCGTGGCACACAACCCGTCGATACAGGCCCTGGTGGACGCCGGCCTGAGTGACAGCAAGCATTACCAGAAGGTCATCGAGGCGGTGTTCAACCACTGGGTGTCCCCTGCCTGTGACAACCCCGACCTGCAGAGCTGGCCGGATTACTCCGGCGCTGTGCGCGCCGCCCTGGCGGAGGTGATAGCGCGCCAGGGAAGCGGCAAGACGCTGGCCATTTTTACCTCCGGGGGGACTTTGGCGACGATGGTTTCACAGGTGCTGGGACTGGCCGGGGATCACACCTACCGTTTCTATGAGCCGGTGATGAACTGCTCCGTCACCCAACTGTTCTACAGCGGTGAGCGGGTCTCCCTGTCTTATTTCAACGACTGTTCTTACCTGCGGGTGTACGGGGCCCGACGCGGGGAAGACCTGACCAGCTACCGCTAGCGGGCAATGGATATCTACCTGGTCAGGCATGGCGAGGCCGCGGCACGCTGGGGCGAGGCGAGCGACCCGGGGTTGAGTGAACTGGGTGTCGCGCAGGCGCAACAGGCCGCGGCGTACCTGGCACCGCGCCTGTCCGCCAAGGCCCAGCTGCGCAGCAGCCCCCTGGCGCGCGCGCGACAGACGGCACAGCCCCTGGCGGACACGCTGGCCGCGCAGCTCGTGATCGAGCCGGCCTTTCGTGAAATTCCCTCGCCGGTACCCCTGGAACAGCGCCAGGATTGGTTGCGCCAGTTTATGCGCGAACATTGGGACACCCAGGAGGCAGTGCTGCAGGACTGGCGCGATGCCGCCTTCGACACCCTGTTGGCGCTGCAGGCGCCCACGGCGGTGTTTACACATTTCCTGGTCATCAATGCGATCGTCGGACGCCTGCAGGGGCGTGCCCAGACGCTGTGTTTCTGGCCGGACAACGGCTCGATAACGCAACTGCGCCGAACCGGTCAGGGCCTCGAGCTTGTCGCCCTGGGCGAGGAAGTACGTACCCGGGTCAACTAGTCCTCGCGTACGCGCAGCAGCGACTCCTGCGCCGTGCTCGCCACCAGCACGCCATCGCGCGTATAGAAACTGCCGCGGCTGAATCCCCTGGCCCCCTCCGCGCTGGGGCTGTCCAACGAGTAGAGCAGGTAGTCGTCCGCGCGGAACGGGCGGTGAAACCACAGGGCGTGGTCCAGGCTGGCGCCCTGTATGTCGCCGCTAAGCCCGGCGTAGGGATGCGGGTAGAGGGCCGTCCCCAGCAGCCCGAAGTCCGATATGTAGGCCAGCAGGGTCTGTTGCCGCAGCAGCGAATCGCCCAGGTCGCCCAGCCCGCATACCCAGACGTTCTGCTCGGCCTCGCGGGGCTGTGGATCGAGAATGTCCCGGCGCTGTACCGGCCTGCGCTCGATTGCCCTGAAGCTGGGAGCGTCGAACCTGTCGGGATGATCGCGGGCCAGCCTGGTCCAGTAGTCGTAGTCGGACTCCAGGTCCTCCGGGCCGGCCACGCGGGGCGCCTCGGCCTGGTGGGACAGTCCGGGCTCCGGGCGGTGGAAGGAGATGGCCGTATTGAAAATCGCCATGCCGTCCTGTTTGGCCACCACCCGGCGGGTGTTGAAACTCCTGCCGTCGCGTATGGGGTCGACCTCGAAGACGATCTGCTTCGAGGGGTCGCCGGGGCGCAGGAAGTAGGCATGCATGGAGTGCGCCGGGCGCTCTTCGTCGACGGTCCTGCTGGCGGCGTTGAGCGACTGGGCAAGCACCTGGCCACCAAAAATGCGCTCGGGCTTCGCTGGGCTATCGCCGATGAACAGGTATTTGTCGATGCGTTCGACTTCAAGATACCTGAAGAGTTTGTCCAGATCACTGGCCACGATAGGGTGCTCCGTAATTACTGTGTTGAAACCTGGCCGCGCGGCAGCAGGCCATTGAAGAAAACGTCGAAATAATCCAGTGCGACGGCGTCGATATCGCCGACCTTGCGCCACAGGTCGATGTCCATCGCGGCATTGACGGCCCCGGCGATGAGATTTTGCGCCACGAAGGTGTCGACCGGGCGGACGCTGCCGTCCTCGATGCCCTCGGCGAGAAAATCGCTGAGGTGCCGGTTGGCTGCCTCGGTTCTTCGCAGCACGGCGCGGCGTCGCTCCAGGGGCAGGGCGGTGATCGAGTTGTAGCGAATGAGCGGCCCTTCGGCGGAGTTCTGAATGTAGAAGATGCGCCGACAGGTCAACCCGGCCTTCTCCAGACCGTTACCACCCGCCTGCGCGGCCTCCGCGTGAATACGTTCGAGTATGTCCAGCGAACGGTTGTAACAACTGACCAGCAGGTCTTCCTTGTTCTTGATGTGGTAGTAGAAAGCGCCCTTGGACACGCTGAGGTGTTCCGCAATTTCATCCAGGGAGGTGCCGTTGAAGCCCTGCTTGTTGAAAAACCAGGTGCCGGTCTTGTAGAAGGCCTCCTGCTTCAGCCGGTTCTGTTGCGCGCGGTTGAAACCGGGCAGGCCGGACTGGTGATTGGCTTCCCGGTTGAGCTTGCGCGGCTGGTACTCCCTGTCCCCCGCGTAGAGTCCGCGGGAGATCAGTTCCAGGGCCTTGGCCGCCGTGGCCTCGACAGACCCCGGCGGCACGCTGTGCAGCCAGGAAAACGTCCAGTCCAGCGAGCCAAGCAGGGCCAGTACGGTGGAGGTCGGCTCGCAGGGGCGCATGTCGCCGCGCTCGACGCCCTGGCGAATATACCGCCGCAGGCGTTTGAACATGGCAATGTAGCGCGCCTCCACTTCCTCCCGATGGCTGCCCTTGAGGCCCGCGATCTCCAGCAGCACGGCGTTGTGCGGGGCGCGGCCCTCCTGTGCGGCCTGCCAGTCCTCGAAGTGGCGCAGGAAATAGGCCGACAGCCGCTCCAGCGGGGCGGTGTAGCTTTGCTCGATGTCATCCAGGCTGCTGTGCTGGTGGTCCAGCGTCGCCATGTAGCACTGGTAGATCAGCTCTTCCTTGGTTTTGACGTAGTAGTAAAGGCTGGTCTTGGTCAGGCCCAGCGCCTCGGCGATATCGCGCAGGGTGGTCGCCCTGGAGCCGTTGGAATTGAACAGCCTGGCGGCCTGCGAAAGGATGGCCGTGCGCTTGGCATCATGTTGCGCGGTACGGTTGAAAGGCGAGGCCTGGTCGCCCTGGCCGCCGGGATTGTCCTCTGCCATGGGGGGGATGACGCCTCGGGCGAGGTCGCAACCTACTGGTGATTCGGTGATTCCAACTTTAAGTATTTTTTTTGTCGCTGTCCACTACCGGGAGGCGGGAGCGGGCCTGGTCGCGGTCCATTTTGACCTCCAGCCATTTGCGCCTGCGGAACTGATAGATCAGGATGCTCGCCTTGATGCTGTAATCCAGGATCATCACCGCGAAGATCCAGTACACGGACAGGCCCAGCCAGTAAAAGACCAGCGCCGGAAGCAGCCTGCCGAGGATGATGCCGCAGAAGGTAGCCAGCAGTGGCGAGCGGGTGTCGCCGGCTCCTCGCAGGGCGCCACCCAGGGTGAATTCGAAGGCCATGAGCGGCTGCGCGGCGGCGATCATGTAGATAAACACCACGGTGAGATCGATGACCGCCGGGTCGTCGATCATGAACGTGGCCAGCGGTCGCGCCGCCCAGGCGAGCAGTACCGAGAGGGAGATCATGGCCGCCAGGGCCATGCGCAGCGAGCGCGTGGCGGCGAGCACCGCCTGCTCCGGGTCCCCGGCGCCCAGTTGCTGGCCCACGAGGGTGGCGGTGGCGATACCGAAGCCAAAGCCGATGACGATGGAGAATGCCACCAGACTGATGCCGATACCGTAGGCGGCGTACGGCTCGGTGCCGTATTGCGCCACGATGGCGAAAAACGCCAGGAAGGCCGACTGCACGACCCCCTGCTCGATGACCGAGGGCGCACCGATGGAGACCAGTTGGCGCGCGGTGCCCCAGTCGATTGCCAGGCGCTTCACCGGGCGCAGGCTGAATTTGCCGCGCCACCAGGCGATCAGGAAGGTGAGGGTTATGATCGCGCCACCGATGCCGCCGCCCAGTGACACCCCCGCAACTCCCAGTTGGGGTATCGGCCCTGCCCCGAACGCTAGCATCCAGGCGAGCAGCACGTTGAGAATGGAACTGCCGAGCAGGAACCACAGCGGTGTAATGACGTCGCCGATCGCCCGCAGCGCCGTACTCAGCATCATATTGATGGCGGTGAAAACGTTGAACAGGCCCAGCCAGAAGATAAAGCGGGCGGCCAGTTCGGTGGTTTCGTCATCCAGGCCAAAAAGCCCGGCAATTGCCTCGGGGACCAGTAGGACCGGAACGCTCAGTGCCAGGGCGAGCGCCATGGCCAGCGTGATCGATGTCCAGGAGACGATTTCGGCCTGTGCCGCGTCGCGAGCGCCCCAGGCCCGTGCGACCATCGCCGTGGCGGCGACGGATACGCCCATCAGTATTGCCTGGATCAGGAAGAACACCCTGTGCCCGGTGGTCACCGCCGCCACCGAACTGGTGCCCAGCTGGGCCACGATCTTGATGTGCAGGAAGCCGACCGTGGTAAACAGCAGGTTGGAGATGATATTTGGCCAGGCCAGTTGCCATACGCGGCGACTGGGTGACGCGGGTTTGTTGGGGGCGGGAGGCGACAAGGGTGACTTCCATAAAGGGGGCGCTATTTTAGCACTTCCTCCCCGGCGCGGTATCGTTCAGGCCATGTTGCGGCACGCGGCGTGACGAAAACAGTCGGTGGTATGATCATTTACCATACCCGTAGCCTGCATGTGCGCGTACATGATGGTGGAGCCCACGAAGGTGAAACCGCGCTTTTTCATGTCCTTGCTCAGGCGGTCGGACACGTCACTGGTTGCCGGAACCTCGCTTGTCGAGCCCCAGCGATTTTGTATTGGCCGCCCATCGACGAAGCCCCAGATATAGTCAGAAAAACTGCCGTACTGCTCCTGTACAGCGAGGAAAGCGCGCGCGTTCTTGCGCGCCCCGTAGACCTTGAGCCGATTGCGCACGATGCGCGGGTTGCTGAGGATCTTGTCCAGGCGCCTGTCGGTGTAGCGCGCCACTTTTTCCGGATCGAAACCGTCGAAGAGTTCCCTGTAGCCCTCGCGCTTGCGCAGGATGGTGATCCAGGACAATCCCGCCTGGGCGCCCTCCAGCAGCAGGAACTCGAACAACACACGATCGTCTGTTACCGGGACGCCCCATTCCTCGTCGTGGTAAGCCATGTATAGGGGATCGTCCCCGCACCAACTGCAACGCGTGGTCATCGCGATTCCCCGGCATTCACCATGACAGGCTCCTCCAGCTATCCTGCTCACCCAGGATTGGCGCGGCCCTTTTCCTATGCCACACTAAAGAAAAACGAATGCGTAAGTATCCATGACCGAAACCGTACAGTACAGCTGTTCTGAACACGTCGCTACGCTATTGCTCAACCATCCCGACCGGCACAACTCACTCGGTCGCGAACAGCTGGATGCGATAGAGGCACGACTCGAGGAAGTGGACAATGATCCCTCGGTGCGTGTGCTCGTGGTGACCGGCGCAGGAGAGAAGACATTCTGTGCCGGTGCGGCGCTGCAGGAGCTTGGCTCCGGTGAGATGAGCGACGACGCATTCCAGCATATGACCACGCGATTGGCTGCGCTGCGCGTCCCTACGCTCTGCGCGCTCAACGGCAACGTTTTCGGCGGAGGCGTCGAGCTAGCCGTGAGCTGCGATTTTCGCATTGGAGTGCAAGGCATGCGCATGCGCGTCCCCGCGGCGCAGCTGGGGATATGCTATCCGGCCCCGGGGATAGAGCGGTTCGTCCAGTGTCTGGGGGTGCGGGTGACACGCCGCATTCTCATGGCCGCTGAATCATTCGAGGGCAGGGCGTTGCTGGACATCGGCTTTCTCGACCAACTGGTTGCGCGGAATGACTTCGGGAAGTCGGTAACAGACCGCGCGAGGCAGTTGGCCGAGCTGGCGCCGATGGCGGTACAGTCCATGAAGGCAGTATTGGGACAGGCTGCCGCGGGCTGCATTGACACCGATGTAGCGCGCGAACTCTCCGCCCAGTGCATGGCTTCGCAGGACTTGCAGGAAGGACTGGAAGCACAGCGCGGCAAGCGGCCGCCGCAGTTTGTCGGCCGGTAGTGCGATCAGGGCCAAGGCGCCAGCGGACCGTGGCAGCGCAGGTCCCGCCCGATCGCCACCCACGGCAGGCCCAGTGAATCCAGCCATTTCAAGCCGGCGGCCTCGGTTTTCAGTCGAGCGATGCTGGCGGCGCTGCAGGCCTCAAGGCAACTGTCGGCGGAGACTCCTACGCCCAGTAACCCCGGTATGGGTTGCCCGTCGATAGGGCTGAGTGCCCGGCCGTAGCGCTCTCCGTCCTCGATGGTGGCGCGCTCGAAATTGCCGCGCATGGCAAAACACCGATCGTTGAGCTTCAACCTGGTGATGGTCGCCCGGCTGCCTTTCGGCAGCCGAATTCCAACAAGCCAGTTGGCGCCACCCTGCTGTTTGCCAATCGTGGCGATGTCTGAATCCATCTCTATCAGGGCATGCCTGGCTTCGTGTTTGCGCAATAGTTTGCGCAGGCAGTCAACCGCGTAGGGACGAACACAGTTGTTCAGGTCGATCACCATGCCCTTGCGAGCGAGATGAACGCCCGCCTCCGTGCGTTCCAGGTGCTGAAATCCGACCAGCTTCAGAATGCCGTTGACCTGCTCTCGCGAGGCGCGCAACTTGCCCTCGCTATCGTAGCAGTTGTCCAGGATGCGGGTTGTGGGGTCGAAGACATGTTTACTCTCGGCCCATAGCGCGCCGGTAAACTCGAACAGGCTGTCGGTTTCGCCGTCAGTGGCGACAAAAGAGCTGTTGATTTGCACTTAAAACTGACCCAGGATTTGCATCTAATATTGACCCACCCTGGTCGCCAGATTATGGCGTAGTTTTAGGTTTCTT
>PABK01000005.1 GCA_002699145.1 Halioglobus sp. | reverse complement strand
TGCTCATTATTTGTGCAGGGAGGGGTTATACGTGGGTCAAAATTCGATGCAAATCTGGGGGGTTAGTGGGTCAATTTTCGGTGCAAATCAACAATGTGCGACTGGATGCCGTCCTTGATCTGCTTCAGGTCCTGACGCAGCCAGTCATAGCGAAATCGGATACGGGCATCTTCAACAGCATTAGCCTCCGCCTGCTTGATCAGCGGCTCGAGGGCATTGAGTTCATGAATGATTTTCGCCAAAGCCTCGCGCTCGGCGTCGACATCGGCAAACGCTGCCGGCGCGACGGACAAGCCTAGAATTAGAAATGTCGATGGCCAGAATTGGCGTTTCATGGCACTGCTGCTCCCGTGTATTGCTACGGGGCATAATGCGGATATTAATCGGGATGGACGATGGGAAATCTATTCGGTTGGTGGGGCGGTTTTTTGAAGTTTCTTTCTGTATTTCTTTAGGTCCAGTGATGGAGCGTCGGTTAGCTGATCAGAAGTGATCGAAAGTTATTCTTTAATATATGAGTTGTATCGGACACTGGACAATTCCATAAATCTGCAAGTTGATTAACAGCAATTTCACTATCCCATGGCTGCAGTGGCTCGCGCCTGTGCCTCGCAAATGGACCATCTGTCTCAGTTAGCAACCTATCTTTGGGGATATTCAGCGCTAGTTCAGCTCCATTTTTGGTATTTAGCATTGCGGGCCCAACGGAGAACCAACACCCAAGGTCAATTGCTCGCTTTAACTGCGTTTTTGTTCCAGTAAACCAATGCAGAATGGGAATACTATCGATACTCTCAAGCTCATCTAAGATAGCTTCTGCACTGGCGCGACTGTGTATTGACATTATACGCCCGCCAGCTCGATTCACGCTGCCAAGTATGTGGCGAAATACCATCAGCTGAACTTCCCAGTGTTCTTTAAAGTCTTTTCCTCCATCGAGCCCGATCTCTCCAACATACTTAGCGCCTGGCAGCAGGGCATCGAATAGCTCTAATTCATTTGATCTTTGGTGGGCGAGTTGGGGGTGTAGCCCTAACGCAGTACGGATCCGCTGACTTCCCTCAGCAAGCTTACATGTCCCATCCCATGCCTTAGGAGTTGTTGTCACCGATAACACATAAGTGCCTCTCGCCTTGCATTCTGCCGCCACCTTTATCGGTTCGGGATACAGATCGAGGTGGCAATGCATATCGATACTCACAGGGCTCACAGTCCGCCCTCAGCTCTCAAGAAGGCTTCAACTTCGACTAGTCCATCTAAAAAGACTTTCTGAAAGTTTTCGAACTTCGCCGGAGGAAGTGGTCCACTGTCCGCAATCCATGGCCCTGGTTTTCGAGTTGCTTTTTGTTTGACAGCAATGGACAGCGCTAGGAGGTCATCCCTGCGGTCGGTCTCATTCAGAACGTCAGCTACAGCGCCGAATGTGTACTCAGTGTCCTCACCAATCCCGCCTACATAAAGCGCAGCTCGACGAATGATACAAGGCACGCAGATCCCGCACTGCTGATTCGACCGTTTCCAATGACTGCATGACACCGTACTATCCACGATATCTGCCAACAACTGTCTGTTTTGGCATTTAGTGGCCATTTGACCTTTCGTCTCGAACTGGTAAGGATTGACAATTCGGCAGGGGATACCCACCGCCCCAAAGAGGTTTTGGATGCTTTCAATAAAATGTGGGTGAGTGGTGCGAGTACTCAATGTGCCAATTCGCCGCGGCGTCAATGGCGCGTTTAGCGAGATAAAGCCATTCTCAGGAACAAATAGGTCAACCGTCTGTTGCTGCGAAACTGCCTGTACAGCACAGGCACCGACAGCAGCAAACGCGAGAAAGTTCAGGCTTCGTGTTCGCATGGTGATATCTGTTTCGCCTGTATAGAGGTGGGGATCCGCGTTGACCTCAAAGCGTGAAAATCGCCCCTCAAGCGCTTCGGCGATCCGGTCCTGATGCGTTTTATCGCCCTTATAGGCATGACTTACCAATAGTGGAGTCCGCCCTTGTGCAAGCAGATCGATCGCCCCAATGGCTGAATCCAGTCCGCCAGAGAAAAGGCTCACACAATCAAGCCCTCTGAGCTGAACCAGTTGGAACCGGTCTCGTCGGCGATATGGTACCGGGGGAGGGTATCCACCTTCCTGGAAAGCAACATCCCACATGTCACCGCTAAGGAAGTGCAAGGCTCGATCTAAATCCTTCTTTAGTGGTTGCCAACGTGCAGGCTCATGAAGCGGCAGCCGAAGGGAAAACTGCCGAGTCCACCCATCTTCCGCGTCTGCCCTGCGAACAAAGGTGTCCGCTGCCGTCACTGCAAGCGCTATAGTCAGGAAATCCATAACTTGTGTGGGAATTCGTACCCCCAACCGCTTAACCTTTTCGATGACCGGATTCCCGATTACGGAAATGTCACCACGACCCTGCCCGCTTAGCCCATACAGTTGCACAGGCAACAAAACATCACTGGCCGGGGGCAGTAGCTGATGATTGTGGTGAAATACTAATTGTGTCACCGGTAGGCCTCCCATTCCGTCCATGCATCGATGATGGCCTGACGTTCGACCTGAGCCATTTGCTGCCGTGTAAATGCCCGAACATTGCCAGCAAGTTTGGGTGCCATATGTTTGTCGACCACAACCTTGATCAACTCACGCAGTTCCGTTTCGGCGCGTATTGCCAGCGCAGGGGTATCTGCCTTGTTCCAGGCCTTGCCGGAGTCCATCACCATCTGCAGGAAAATACTTTCGGTCAGATACCCGATCATGGTGTCGACAATCACATCGTCAGTGATGCATTGGGGGTCAAAGGTGTCCACACCGTCCAATGCGTCCACCAATGCATGATTCATCGCCACACGTATCTTGTCCGAATCCCCATCTTCAGTGGTCAGCGCCTGGGTAATAGCAGAAATCGCCAACTCGCAAGGGAGGCCGGCCAGACTGGCAAGGTCTACACTGGCCTCTCCCGGGCCAGCAGGTACCCCCGACAACACACCAAAGAGGCCAGCGCCAGCTTGGGTGACACTGCCCATCCGCCTGGCCGCGCTACCACCCCCGCCACTAGATTTACGAGCGTAGTGGCCGACAGCCCTCTTTAACTCTCCTCGGTCGCCGCTTGACACAGCTCTGCCCAAGGATTCTCGAAACGGAGCAAATCTACGAGTTTGTGGAGAAAGTAAAGGTTGCTGTGGCTGGTCATCCGCCCATGGCGGCACCAGTGGTGAACCGCCCCCTGGGCCGGTACTAGATTGTGAAGTCCCCATTAGTCGTCCTTATACCATTGCTCTTCTTTTAACAGTGCGGTCATCCACGCTGGCGGCTTACCCCCCAGCTCCAGCTCCTGCAAATATCTAACCAGAATCTTGGCTGCGCCGGTTGAGTGGCGGGCCAACAAGCATGCCCCTGCCAATCCTTTGGGCCTGCGAGACCAATCTGAGACCTGCCTCAGGTGGCTGATAACGCCCTCCATCACCGGGATCTGCTCTTCCAACGGTAGGGTATCAAGCAGCTTTTCAGCTGTCGGTGAACTGGTGTTCTTAGTGCTCACTAGCACATCCAGCACTTCCCGCCCTACAGGGGACAAACCCACAACGTAAGCGCCAATCGGCATGGTTTCCCGAGACAGGTAAATCGCGGCCCTTAGATCGACCCCGCTAAGCCGAGGTTCGAGTTGAGCCCACTCGCTGATGAAAGATTTGGTGGTCGGGTTGTCCGTCCATGTCTTGGGGGCATCATCGGGTATCTGGCCACCCCCTTCCTCCAGCTGCTTGAGAAGCGTGGGCACCCCCTGTTCGGCGTCCACAAGGCGGTAGAAGTCAGCCGTTGCCGTCACACCAACACATCGCTCAAATATCACCAGCTTGGTGATCACTGCCTCGTCCAGAGGCATTGAGCGGCGCCGCGCAATCTGCGAGCGCATTTTCACGACATTTAACAGTCGTTTCACGATCCGGGGGTTACCGTGGATGATAGGGGAGTTTGCCAGAACTGGTGAAATGCGGTCGGCCCGGGCAAACGCCCTCGCTAGGGCGCCCCCCTCTGGCTCACCAGTCAGAACCAGAACGTCCTGCCGAGTGATTGGATCCTCCTTCCAAGACTGCTGTAGGGCCTTTTCCAGGCCTTCCCGGAGCACTTCGAGCCTATCTGGGGGCAAGCCGTGGTCGATGGCATACAACATGAAAAGATAGGAGCGGATTTCCCGCACGCCGGCTTTGGGCACGCGGATGGGTACCTGAATCAGCTTATCCAGGTAGTCGATCTGATGGCGGTCAGAAGCGCCTTTGAAATAGTCAGCCACCGATGAGCGTATCATTTCTTCGTCGGCCGCGATGATGAACGCTGTATTCGTCAAAAACAGAAACAACCGAATGGCCTCGAGCGTATGGATAGCGTTGGCAGGAAGGCAGCGATCAAGGTTGTCGATAACCACCACCAGAGGCTTGCCTAGCTCTTCCAGAATCTCTCCGTATTCTTTCCTGAATGCATCAATCTGCTGGGGCGGGCTCTTCTTCGTCTCTGGCTTCAACAGGCCACCAACCTGTTCCTTGGCCTCTTTGGCGGTCTTACCTAAGTTTTGATATTCTCCCTGATCCTGGATGCCGTCAGTCGCATTGCCCAAGACACTAACACTGCGGGCTAGGAGTCCACCGGTGGGGATACCGGCGAGTAAGGCGGCGCCTTCAGCCATAAACCCCATTGCCCGAAATCCGTCGACCCGAGCCAGAAGCTTCTTCGCCTTTTTGGACAGGCCTTCATCCCCATCTGCAGCTTGGGTTAACGCCGTCGCAATCACTTCCAGAAGAGAGGCTCGGGCATCATCGTAGCCTTGATACAACCAAGCGTCGAAGTTGATGGTAATCCAGTCTTTCTCATCTGCCTCAAGGCGCTGTTCGATTAGCTTCAGTAGTGAAGACTTACCGGCACCCCAATTGCCAAACACACCAATGGAAACAGGCAACATACCTGTAGAAGTCAGTATGTCGACCGTTATCTGCGATACTTCACCAAAATTCAGATAATCTTTATCTGATTCTTTATCACTCCACAAAGCTAACTTCCCCTTTCCGGTGACTAAACTTTCGAAGTCTCGTCTCGTAAATTGTGTCATTAGACGAATACACTAGAAACCTGGATAAAGTTTTATCCCTCAAAGCCATCGTCAGTTAATTGGACCCAACCGTATCGGACTTTTCCAAACTTCGCATAACCTCTAGGATCTGCGCAGCTTGCTGACTGTCAATTTCCGCTCCATGCACCCCATCCTTTTTAGCTCTGAGATTCTCAACGCCCAGAGACTTCGTCAACGTATCTACCGACGGTCCTCTGTGGCTGCACGGGAGATCCATTGCCTGCGCCCAGGGAGTTGCGGCTTTCTGACTACAAAATACACCTTTTATTGACGGCGTGGTTAAGTTGTATCGGACGACGTGATCCCGCAGGATAGGCCAGTCGAAACTGGCGTTGTGAATGACAATGAGCTGATCCTTCAGGTATTCGGCTATATGGCTCCACTGGGAATCAAAGGATTTAAATTCGGCAGCTTGCTCGTTAGTAATACCATGTATCGACTGCGCTTCTTCTGAGATTCGTTTTTTCGGTCGTGTTTTGAACTCTACGGATTCCGCTATCTCTCGATTCCTCACAACCGTGATCCCAAGCGTCACGATATCCGGCAGTCCGTTTTCATCAGGGAGTCCGGTGGTCTCGGTATCAAGCACGATGTAATCGTCGGGGAGTTGGGCGAATATCCACAACAGTTCGTTATACATTGCCATTACCTTCTGCCACCGCCGCCCAGGGATTCAACCTCCATGATCGCCCCATGGTCATAGTGGTAACGCAGATAACGCCAGTGAATGGCATCCGTGAGCGCCTTGGGACGCATCACCCCATAGCAATCACCTTCCGCTCTTACACTTTGATAGTGAACGCCGAAACTTTTTGCATCTCGCAACGCGTGCCCGAGCTGTTGCCCTGCTGCGTATTCATCGGGGTCGTAGATTACTTCACCGATCAGGTGTCGCACATCATGCAGGGTTGTCGGCCCAAGCTGTGCGCGGATAACACGCATTTCCTGGGTGGTTTTTTCGATTCTTGATTCACGTAGGAATCGTGCCCGATGAAAGGAGGATTCGGCGATAGCGACCGCCTCCTCCGCGGCGCAATAATAGATGCCAAAATCCCGATTGAAGCGGCCACCTCGACCATCCACCGGCGGGTGAGTGAAGGCCGCCATGATCCAGGACGCGCCATCGCCATAAACCCGGTCTTCCGGTGGCACCAGGCGAATATCACCGACTTCATCCCGTAACCTGGGGTTGGTCAGGGACTCAACGGCGTAGAGCACCTCCCAATCCTGCGCACTGGAGACGCGCTCGAACAGGTGGATCTGCGGATAGCGCGACAGTATGACCCGATAAACCGGTTCATTTGCCTCGCTACCCGGCAGCGTTTCGATATCGATCACCAGCCACCCCGCTCCGCATCGAGGAAGTCCCTAACGACGGCCAGGTCTGTCACCTGCCCTGCCAGCAAGCGATCCAGCGGTGCCGTGCCATTGAACAGCGGGTTGTCGTTGGGGGTAGCCAGCCACTGATCGGCAAGCGCCTGATCGGGCAACAGAATTTGCAGGGATTTGTAGATCCCCAGGATATAGCTGGCTCGTTCCAGTAGGTCCCTGGTTAACTTGGCCTTTTCCGGCTGGCTCTTCCAGTTATAGAGAGTCTTCTCGTTGCTGAGCCCCAACAGCGTCATCTGCTGAGCGCCGGTCAGGCGCCACTGGCTGAAAATAGCGAAAATCGCCGGCAGCAGCGAACTGGTGACACTGGAACCACGTTGCAGCAGCTGTTCGGCTTGAGCGATCATACTTACCTCCATTACTGTACTATTACAGTGCTTAAATGCAGCCTAGCAAACTGTAATGGTACAGTCAACTGTATCAGAGATACTTTTTGAAGGTACTGGCCGTGATGGCCACAGCAAATGCGAAGGCCAGAGCAAACGGCAAGATGATCCAGGAGGGGTGCAAACTGAACGGCAGCGCCAGGTACAGCACCCAGGCCATAATGATCAGCGGAATGGCGGCTTTCTTAGCGTAGTGGTAGACGAAAGAGCTTTCCCTGCCGCCGCCCCAACGCCGCAGGTCCCGCCGCACCAGGCCATCAACCAGTGCCACCAGGGTGAACAGTCCAAATACCGGCATCGCCAGCGTCAGGATGGCGAGACGTACCGCAAAAACCTGCGTGATTTGCATACCCGCCAGGACATAGTCAGCAACCGGCCGGTAAAACCGGTGCAGCACCGGGCGTACGCCGGATTCTTCAAGGCCCGGGACCGGCGTAATCCACTGGATCAAATCGACAATACCGGTCCACTCAAAGGCGATATGGTAAAACCGGTCCGACAAATCACTGGCGAATTGCATGGGATGCGCCGTTAACCAGCTGCGGTGAAAGTCTGCGCCGAGGAACTGCAACTCGCTCACCAGCATCTGTCGGCTGTGATCCAGCCCCTGCTCCTCCCACCAGAACACCATGCCGATCCATTCAATCAGAACGGAAAATATCAGTGAGAGAAATAGCCATTTAAGGCACTGGGCTAGACCTGTCAAAACCCGGGAGAACGTGCCGGGGCGCGTGACGGGTCGTCGGGGATCAGTCGGTTCCGCCATGCTTAGGTTTGCACATCGGGATCTACAGACACGACCGACGCCTCGGAGACGGCATGCCACCAATGGTCAGTGACTCGATACCAGTGATCGTTGGTGATGTAACTGCGACGCATAGCATCGGCCATCTCCTCAAAATCGCTCGGCATTGCTGCATCCTCACGGTTATCCGGCAGCGGGATACGGATTTTCCAGAGCTGACCACCCTCCAACAACGCGAAGGCCTGCCCCTTGGGCAGCGTGACCATATCGGCAGCGGTCAGCATTGGCACTTCCGAGACGCTAATCCGGTCTTCGTTGCGGGATTTGAAGTCGACCCCGGAACCGGGATCCGAAGAATCATCAACGCCGGAGACACTCATCAGGGTGAAGACTTCAACCCGCGGCAACTGCTCGGTCAACATCGCAGCGGTATCCAGCTCCTTCACTCGTAGCATCAGCATGGTGTTGAAGTTACCGGCCACCTGCCCCGCTTTGGCCCGACTACCGATACGCGCTTCCACGTCCGACCAGGTCTGGGTGTAGGCCGTGACCTGAAAACCTGCTCCGCCCGCCTTGTTCAACAGCGGCACGAATTCATCACCGATGAGCTCGTTGAACTCATCCGCATGCAGGGAGATGGTAGGAATCGAATGCCGCTGGCGTTCTGATTCTGACGCATCAGCGCCATTGGCCGCGACCCCATGCTTGTAGATATGCCCCGCCACAGACACCAAATCAGCAAACATGGAATTGCCTACCGCGCTGGCCACCGTCGTGTCGGTGAGCGCATCCAGTCCCACATATACGATGCCCTTGCGGCGCACCACATCCATCCATTCAAAGATAGGCCTGGCATCGTGTTCATCCTGATAATCAGGCGATATCAGCGCGGCGATGGTGCCGGTGGTCAGTTTTTCCATCAGTGGGCCAACGGAACTCACAATCTTGTCGAAATAGGTCTTGTCGTATTTGAATGCGGAAATCAGGCCATCCAGGACGGGGTCATAAATGGCCCTCTCCTGCAGCAACCGCATACAGGCGATGGCTTCCATCGACCGGCCGCGCAGTGCATTGGACAGGTTGCGCTCTTTGATATCCCCTGCGCGTTCTTCAACCAGGGAAGCCCAGGCATCGATGCCGGCAACGTGGGCACAATGTCCGGCATACTCCACAAACAAGGGCTCTATATCGTTGATGTAACGGCGGATCTGTTGGTAGTCCGGTCGGCGCTTCAGGGCCACCAGCGATCGCGCAATGATGTTGACGAAACGCCAGGCGAACTCCTTGAAGGCAGCGGAGTTGCCCTCGTTGGGCAACTGATTGGCGATACGGGTCGCGACCTCGGTGATACGGGAAAAATTACCGATGGCGTTGTACCGCGCTGACAATTCGGGGAAGCCAAGATGAAACAGATAAAAATCGTCCAGCCGACCCGCCCGCTTTGCCTCAGCGTAGATACGACGCAACAGATCGGCATCCCCTTTCGGATCGAAGACTATGACGACATCACCCCGGCGGATGTCCTGAGTAATCAGCAGTTCCGCGAGGCGTGTCTTACCGACGCGCGTAGTGCCCAGCACCAGCGTGTGCCCAACCCGTTCGCCCAGATCCATCCACACGGGCTGTTCATGGGGTTCAACCGCGTGCAGGGCGGGCTTACCGCCCACGGCTGGTATTGGTGCCAGCGGGTTCCAACGGGATCGACTGCGCAGGGCTTTGGCCAGTAAAGACAGGATTGGTATCGATTCCCAGGCGACTTCCCTTTGTCGTGCCCACTGGTAGAGCATGCCCGGCTGAACGTAACGCTGAACCTCTGGCTTCAGGGTATCGCGAAGACGCTGAGTGTGTTGCTGGGTCCAGCGAAAACCTTTGCCCAAAAACAGCTTATGGCGACTGACGGGGATCTGATTCGCCCGCACTTGATACTTCGGCAGTCGCTTCATGTGGTGCTGGTAACGCAGTACCCGCCAGGCCTGACGGCCCCGCCACATGCCAAAACCGAAAAAGGTCAGACCGGTGGCCATCGCGATACCCGGTGGCATCATCAAGGCCCAGGGCGCCAACCAGGCCAGTGTACCCGCCGCGAACGCGGTGGCGGTGGACCACAACTCGACGGGAGGCCGCAACAACGCCTCCATCGGATGCGTGCTCACTGCCGAATACCGTCAGCCGTAATCAACACTGGGTAGCGATCGATGCCCAGCGCCGCGGCCAGATCACTCCCTGAACCCAGGGTGATGGATAAGCCCTGCGCCACATCGGCAACCCGTCGAACGTCGGCCTCGGTATCGGCCTGCACCAACATGCCCACCGCGCCCAGGCGCCTGAGTGTGTCCCGGTGATAGGCCAGCCACTGCAATGACACCGCGTCCGATCCGATCAAAAAAAACGGCCGCGGATTACCCTGCGCAAGCCGCATCAGCACCTCGGGATTCAGTGAACTGGCGGCACTATCGCCGACCTCCAATCCGGGTGAGTGCAACGGCAACAGGTTACTCAATGCTGCCGGGCCGAGCATAGACTTGGACGATCGATTCGGGTCGCTTGCTTTGGCAGGATCGGTTGCTGGCGTTTTATCCGCCTGGAGCGGACCCAGTAACGGCGACAAGGGTTGGGTTTGGCCGCTGTCATAAATCACAGTGAGATCCGCCAATGCAGAAGATCCCGCACCTATAGCGAACAACAATCCAGGCACGAGAACAGGCAACAATCGTTGTTTACTGATACTCAAGATGTACCTCCTGTGGTGCATCGGTCAACCGCATCCAGTGCGCCTTGACCCGCTGACCATAGCGGTCGGCTCGGGCAGGATCGTTCGGCGCGTGGTAGCAGCCGGCGCTTTGAATCCAGTGGGTGTGTCCGACGAAGCAGTCGCGCAGGATCGCGGCGGCCACTCGCAAGTTGTGGTAGGGATCCAGCGCCTGCCAGGATGAGCCCAGGCTTGCCCGATGGTAGCGCCAGCTGATTTGCATCAGACCGACATCCACCGATGAGGCTTCCGTTAACGCCGCCTGCAGGGCATGCCATGCCAGCTGACGTGACGAAAAATAGTGCCCTTCGCCGTCGATATTAAGTGCCCACGGCCAGGGTCGAAACTGCCCTTCGCTGAGCGAGCTTTGCCCGCTTTCCGTCAGGGCGACCGAATAAAGCAAGGCCGGAGGAAGGCCGTATTCGCTCGCGACCTGCTTATATCCCACTGGCACGGATTGCGACTGCGCGGACGTCGACCACCACAGAACGCCGACAAAGCAGACCGTGATTAACCGACGTGCCATGAGCGTCAGTCCCTAAAATCGAGATGGCGGTAAGGGATCCAATCGCCCCTCCCGACGTAGGATCAATATCGGTAAGTCCTGTTCCTGTTGCCCCGTGTGGCCAGCGACCTGGTTGAGCGCACCGGCATCAATGTTCAGGGTAATCTTGTGCTCGCTGACCCATTGAGGATCGATTTGCTTCGAGGCCGCCCAGTCACGGATACGTGATTCATCACCGGCGGATACATCGATCAGGTACAGATCGATGCCTGAGAAGTGTTTGATCTGGCTGACCAATCGCTCCAGCACCGCATCGCAGGTCGAGCATTGGGTATCGGTAAAGAACAATACCCGGTCAGAAGGCCGCCACTCAAAGTTGCTACTTCGATCTTGATTCGACTTGGTAGAAGCTACGACACCGGGGTCGATCAACAAGCCGTTGGGGAACAAGCGCCTCTGGGCGTCGTCGTAGGCCCGCTGAAACGCCAGAACGCGCTCAGCATCGTCTCGCATCATGACGGCCCATCGCTCTGCGTAGCGCCGACGTTCATCGGCACTACGCGCGTGGATGCCCAGCACTTCAAGAGGCGACAAGGTCGCCGGACTCACACTGCCACGGACACCCTGCATCAGGGTTTGGTAACGCAGCCACTCCGATTCATCTAGTCCCCACTCGTCAGCACGAAACACCTGCGAATCAATGCGTTTCGTCGCGGATTGCTCAATCGCCGGTGTGTTCGAAGATCGCGATTCCGCTGTCTGAACGCTATCCGCGTAAACGGGCAACGTAAGGCAAAGACAGAACCCGATAAATCCGACGCGTGGATTTACCGCGCGACATTCAGTGGACATCTTCATTGACCTGTCGATCAACCGGCACGGTCAGATCGCGCTGAATAATCTGGTGATGACCCGGACCACAAATGGGCACGGAGGGTTGTCGAGCGCCTACCTCCCTGCTTGTCCAAACAACCTCACTTTCGACACGCGGTTCCGAATCAACTTGCCTCGACTCGGAACCAATAACCCATGCGGTTATAAAAACAATAGCAATGAAAAAGGCTTCCACTACTGCGAACCTCCCGTCGTATTGCGGCCTGGACTATCCGCGCAACGCTCGAAGGCAATGAGGCGGTGAACGGGATCCTGGATAAGTTGAAAGGCAGGACCGATCATAAGTCCCATCACGGTTTGCAGCGGCATGGGCTCAAAGCGGCGATGCACGGCCGGCAGCGGCAGCTCCAGCATGGCTTTCGCCTCCTCCGACAGTACAGCATCGGCCGCCAGGCGATAGCCGGAACCTCGCAACATCCAGTGGACGGCATCCCCCACACTTTCGATGTCGTCGGGAATAGTGATCGCCCTCGTCACCGATAGCAGATCCTGCTGCCCGGCGGTCGGCCGAACCGCTATCACTGAATAGCGATCAATTTGAGTCAGTGTGCTGATTGCTGTGATGGGCCGCTCCTCCGCCACTGCTGAATGGCTCATGACGGTAGCCGCAGAACAACACAACAGTATCCTCAAGAGCTGTGACATGGGGTGATGTTTGGACGAAGACATGTTTTGGCCTGGATCGTGATGAATGGCATCATGATCGCCAAGTGTTCGTCTGGCGTGAATAGCTAATCCACGCTAGACTTGTAGGGCTTTTCTGTGAGGCGCCTCTCGGCCCAAACTTATCTCCCTAGATACACAGCGCTGATCTGTTCGCGGACATGACCTAGTTCGAGGCTGATAGTGAGTCTTGCCTGATGGTCCTGCCGTCGTTGCTCAGCACTGAGACTCTTTGCGGTCGGACCACCCGCCGCGGGACAGATCCAACCCGTCAACGCCTGATAGCGTGACTGAGCATACGCATGGCGCAGACCATGCAGTTTCGATAAACCTGCCTGAGTGGTATGACGTTCGTAGGCCCGTAACTGTTGGATGTAGGTTTTCTGTGGTGGAATCAAGGAACCCGATCCCACCAGTCGGTGGGTACGATTCAAGACGGCACGCTGCTCGTGGGTGAGGACCGGCACGATTCGCGTCTTGCCTCCTTTCGTCCAGGTGGCTTTCAGCCGAATATGATCGCCCTGATCGGCGTAGCCCGGTATGAATTTGATCGCTTCCTCCCGGCGCAAGCCAAAGGCACGCTGAAGTTCCAGGCTCAATCGCACATGCTCATCTTTAACGCTGCTCAACGCATCGTTACCGACAACCACTGCCTTGGAGTGTTGACTGACGAACTGCCGATCGGGAATGCCATAGAACTCATTCGATCGGGCGATGACGTTGCGCCTATCCACCTTGGCAGACCACCAGCGCAGGCAATTCATTCGGTTTTTGATGGTACCGGGTGCCATGCCCTCGCTGAGCCAGCGTTTCACGAGGGCGTCCACGTGCTTCGGCTTCAGGGATCGGGTGGTCATGCGCCGATACCCCATCTCCTGCAACTGATTGGCAATCTGGTTAAGTATGCGCGCTCGATTTCCTTGCGTACTGTAACTGCCATCGCGATTGCGTTTGCACAACTGTTTCAATTGGTAGTTCAGGTCTCTCATCGTGTACTTTCCAGTCTGGTAAGTGTTTCTGACCAACCACAGGCTCGTAGCCTGACTGGGTCCGCCGAAGCGGAAGGGTCAAGGGACACTACTCCCCGTTCGACCTGATAAGCCTGGTCGCAGGCAACCTGGCTGCTCTTCTGCTGAAGATGGTGCCGGGTGAACCAATGGACTCTAGGAGTCAGTTGTGATGGTGAGTACTTCACCTCCTTTTAAATGAGCGGAACCATCAGTCCGCGAGTTGAATGAAACCGTCGATGAAACGGCGCGCTGGAAGTCGGCAACTTGCAAGCCGGGTTTGAAGTGGCGATAGCCCGATTGAAGCGAGGACGAACGTCCTGTCGTTGAGAAAAAACTGAAGATGAGCTGCAGCTGATGCTGTGCGCCATGGTAGCTCGGCTGGCGCCGTTGCCGTTTTTGCCATTTTCGATGGCGAGGGCGACAATCCTCATCCACGTTACCGCCGTGGCCGCGTTTTGTACTGCAATTGATCAATGGCCATCAGTATAGCCAGACTGAACTCGCCCGGAACTCACCAATTCGAGCGCAATCCGTTGTCGTTCCGGGCTCCGCCGCCCTCGTCACTACCCCGCTTCGCTTGCCAGTGACGAGGGCGGCATTCGAATCAACTCCCACGCCAGGTCTTCGACCTGTCATGGCAGTTGAATAAGCAGGTCAATTCAGGCCTTGGTGACAGTGTAACCACAGTCAAAATGTCAGTTGGATATAGTGGTGGGGCTTTGTGAGGGCTGGTTTCGTTGGAAGCAGAGCAGGCGAGCCAGGGAGAGGCGCCACTTTATCCCAAGTGGCCAGGGCAAGGAACCGATTCTCATCGGCTGCATTAATCTTCGTTGGGCAACATAATCGTAATGACGGGCTCCCCGACATCGCCGGGGCCTACCATCAGCTTTAAAGTCACCTCCTCCGCTTCCGCGGAATGCCCGTCTTTGGGCACCCTATATAGTGAGAAGCGCAGTCGATCGCCAGAGTCAGTGGTCGTACGGATCGCATAGGACGCCATAAACAGCACGTCCCATAAACGACCGGACTCATCCTGGTGCACCTGACGCCGGCTATCTTGTTCAGTCCAGGCGACACACTCACACCATGCCGCGTGCGTTAGAGCCGCGGGCCACTTGAACCCGGCCTCACGCGCCATGCTCGTGACGTCGATCAAAACACCGTCTTCGACCGCCTGTACTCGGCTATACGATGAGATGACCGGACCGAAGATATCTTCCAACGCTGCTTTCCCTGAGCTTTTCATAAAGTTTCTCCCTGAGGATATGAGTTGAGAATTCGGGGAGTCCCTCCTTCCCATTGGGAAGCAGGCACTCCCCAATGGGTTGAGTACATACTGATTCAAAGCAGTCCGCGTTCGGCAAACGATAGCGACTCACCGGCGGTGACGATGAAATGATCCAGCACACGAATGTCCACCAATGCCAGAGCATCTTTCAGCCGCCGGGTAATCGCCTCATCCGCGTGACTGGGTTCGGCGACACCACTGGGGTGATTGTGAAAGAACATCACCGCAGCGGCATTGAGCGTTAGCGCCTGTTGCACCACCACGCGGGGGTACACTGCTGCACCGTCGATCGTTCCCTGGAACAGCTCAGCGGTCTCGATGACTCGATGCCGGTTATCCAGGTACAAACAACCAAACACTTCTGCTTTCCGGTCGGCCAACAGCACCCGCAAAAATTCACGGGTACGATTGGGACTGGGCAGCTCGAGCCCCGGTTGATGCAGGTCCTGCAAAATTGCGAGAGCCAGCTCCATCAGAGACTGCTTTTCAATGTCGTTGAGCGTTGCGATCTTCAGCCTCGCCAAACGGTTTTTAGCATTCACCTTTGCAGGCGATGATTTCGAAACCATGACCGATCTCCCTTGAAGGTGCGGGGAGACCAATTCCGCGAGGAATGGGCTTCCTCGCGGGATTTAAAGACTGGCAGCATCGGTGGATGCTGCCATGGATTGTGGTTACGCGACGTCTTTTCTGTTCGCCGACGACGCCAGAAATGACTTCCCGTCTACCTTGATCCATTGGAATCGCAGCAGTCGAGACTTCAATCCAACGCCTGTCGTACCAGCGCGTTCGCCCTGTTTGAAGGTGAAGGGTTCCGCCTGCAAGTCGCTGAGATGAAACCCCACCAACACTTTCATGTCGGCTTCGACTGCAGGCATCAACTGGCGCACCAGGTCCTTCGCTTCTTCGCCCGATACGACACAATCAAAGTGCGTATGCTGGACGTTGTCGGCCGGCCCTCGCAGCGCGGCGATGGTGACACTGAGAAACGCAGATCCGTTCTCTGGCGTCACTTCTCGCACACGGTTAAGGTAACCGATCCCGTGGATATCAAGATCGAAGTACTTCGGCTTTTCAGAGGTAGTTTGTCTACTGGTCATAACACATTCTCCTTGAACATAATGAACTGCTAGGGAGCGCGATTCCCTGACGGGAAGGCGCTTCCCGACAGGGTGAGTGAACGTCGAGACGAGTCTCGACGATGGATTGACGGCTTAGCCGCGGTATCGTTTACACAATCCGACGATACTTATTGTCACTGAGAACGCAGTGACCACGTATAAAGCCTTTATCCGGTCCTCTCGGAATCGTTGCAGACGTATTGCAGGTACTTGAGCATCCCTCGGGCATTGGCAAAAGCGGCATGATCGGCAATGGTTTGATTGGGAAACCAGTCGGCGATGTCGTTAGCCAGCGCTGCACTGCCGCCGCCGACAAACAGAATCCGATCCAGCTCCGCCCCCAATCCCAGCTTGCGCCGGGTCTCGGCATAGAGCAATTCCACCAGTTCTCGCTTCGCGGCTGCCACCAGGGCTGAGATATCATGATCCTTGCCGTGCACACGCAACCGATGGCTATCAACGGCCATGGCAATACGCTGTTCGCCCAACTCGGTCAGGTCGAACTGGGCCTGAATGCCATCAGAGATCCGCGTTTTCACATTCAGCATGCCGCTCGACAACGATCCTGAGGAGCCGTGGATGATGCCCTGATCCTGCACCACGACATAATCGGTTGTGCGCCCGCCGATGTCGATAATCGCGATGGGTGCGTTCAAGCGATCTGCATCCAGGGTCACGCCATCGTCCTGCATGACGATGACATGGTCATACCAGGCAGCCAGGGCCTCAGGGATCACCTCATGGAAGGCGATACTCGTCTTCAGGGGTCGTTTGTTCGTGTTCCGGTTGTTCGACAGCGGCTCGACCGTCAACTTCAGTGCATCGCGTTTTCGATCGATCGCCTTTAGACGCCGCTGGCCATCGTTACGGTAAAACGCGGCCACCGGCAAACCCGTGACCAGATGAATGGAACGGCCCGAGAGCCCCGCGTTTTGCAAGGCATGCTGGACTATCACACGATTGAGCGCAGATCCCGGGTACTCATCGAACTGTGTCGGCTCGCCATCCACGGCGCCCGCAGAATATACCGTTCCGCCAGTCTCATACTCAAAGATCCGTTGCTCCTGATCTCGAATCCAAGTCACACCGGAGGCACCCATCCGGGCTCTTGAAGGCACGCAAAAGAGGCGTCCGTCAAGTAAGGCCACTTTGGTGTAGGCATACCCATCGTCCAGCCCAACAGGGACCACCGACATGGATCCAGCGGCCAGCTCCTCCACTGGGTTGTTATGTGCCGGTTCGTTATCCATTCGCTCGTTCACGATCTATGTCCTCAAATCCTGTCAAAGGCGGTTATTGGCCGATCACGCTTTTTAGGTGCGCGAAGGGCTTGGTGTGGTCGGCGCTGTCATCAACCTGGGGCCGGACCAGGCTATCCTGATCACTAGTTCGCAACGACAGGTCTGCCTGGGTCGAGGGGGCCTGACAGGCCAGTGGCTGCAACCGGCGGGGCTCTGATCGATCGAAGTCACCCCTATTGAGCCGTTGCGGTAGCGCGGTCTGCGATTTGATCGCACGGCATTCCGAACTGAAGCCCGTCACGAGTAAACACCGCAACCAATCTGTTCGCCGCTCTGCCGGCAACCGCGTAAGTCGGTTGAGGATCACAGCCTCCAGCGGAATACGCACATCCAACAGGATAGTCACGCGCTGTTGGGTGGCCGTTGGCATAAGCTCTACCCATCCTGGCGCGAGATCGTATTGCTGACGTCATTTGGTCGATAGCTGATCGGGCGCAGCGCGGGAAGCCGGTCACCGTTCAGGACCTCTTGCGGCAGGTCGCCCATACGTTCGCGGGCCCGCCCTGCTCGCGCCGTCCCCTGCTGCACATCACTTCGCCTGACCTCCAGGTAGTGGTAGCCCTGTGGCAGAGCAAACACGCCCCGCAGCCAACGGCCACTTGCTTGAATCTGGTCGGTCAGTTCGCTCGGCACTGTCATACCCAGATGACGGGCGGTCATCCAGGTACACAACATGCGGTCGTAGTCTGCCAGCATCTGTGCCGCGCGAAAGGCATAGGGGTTCGCAAACTGCAGGGATACACGCTGTGGTCGACTGGACTGCGCAAAGGCCACCTCGAAGCAATCGTCGCTTACTAAAATGGACTCGAGCCGCTTCTGCAGGGCTCCTAACTGTGAACGTACGTCAGAAACACGCTCTTCAACTTTGATCAGCCACCAATCGGCGAACGGGTCGTCGAACCTGACCGCTTGCCAAAGAATCTTCAGCCGTTCCGCGAAGCCCACCAGGCCAATAATTGCGGGCTTTCCCTCAGCACTACGTCGTCCCCTGATCAGGCTTTGCGCCTGATAGGTCTGGATGTTGAGCCAGACCTCACCCTGCAAGGCTCCTGGACGTGTCTCATCCGGGCCATCAACACCATGTTCTTCGGGAACCCCTTTATCAGTATGCATCTGCACGCTTCCTGGTGACCGCTCACGACGCTATGAACCCATGAATCGGGCGGCGCGACTATCGGATATCGCTACAGGCTCAGAGGAGGTTTCGTCAGGCGCGGATGGGAACTGGTGACACTGTAACCACGCAAAGCTGTTGATACGCAGTCATCGCTGAATGCGCACGATCGGGCTTGAGCGTCCCGCTATGCATCGTCCTTGGAAGCAAATGACTGTCGGAGCTTGGCAAGCTGCTCGAGGCCATGGGCGCGCGCACGCTCCCGCTTTTCGGCGTCGATCGCCTCTTGCTGAGGGTCCAGCGGTGGCGGAGACGACTGAGTCCGCGAGACTCGTCCTTCAGCCACTCTGATCCCGAGATTGGGCACAAACTCACCTTTTTCTGCGGCTTTACACAGCGCGTGTAGAAAGCGCAATTCGTCATACACCGGTTTCATACCTTTCTGTTCGGATTCCAAACGGCCCTGAAGTTCATCCAACACACGCTGTCGATCGTCAGGTGCGATCATGTCGAGGTATCGATCGGCCAGGCGTCTCTGGTTATCCGACAAGCGGGGTGGATAGATCAGTGGCTGATCAGAAACGGACGCGCCGGTGAGTAAAGCGCTTTCTTCGCCGTTGGAATTAGCTATCGTGGTTGTTGTTGTAGTTTTTTTATAATCACTACTACAACCACTACCGTAGTGACGTTCAGCCTCCGCCTTTGAATTTTGGCTACGGGCATGCCCTACCCCCGACCCATCTGGCACAGACCGCTTCAGACGATTGACCGTCGTACCGGTAAAGGCGAAATAGCGGCCCGAATCAGGGGATGCCTTATGCGCATCTCGCAGGACCTTCGCCGCCTGTAACCGACGCTCGGTTACCGATTCGGACTCCGCGAGACACTGGCCTCCGTGAATGGCTGCTTCCAGGCTCTCCGAGACAGCCTGTGCGACGAGTCGCACACGGCCATGGTGGTGTCGCTCCGATTGTTCGACAAAGGCCATATAGGCATCGTCAAGGTGCAGGGCGTCAACGAGGGGGAGTGGCTCATCGTGCAAGACGTAGATGTTGCCGGTAAAGCGCCCGGATTTTCGCCGTGATTGCGCGCACAAGGTCAGCCAGCGGGTGAGACGCAGGATCGCTATCGCGCGGGATACGGTCGAGGTAGAGGAGACATTGGTTTGGTTGGCGATAGTGTCGTAATCCGGGAACGCGGTTCGACCACCGGTTTCCCTGGCGTGGGACATAATGACCATCCACACCACTTTGTCCACCGGCTCCAGGATGGGATCCTGAATCACCATGGCGGGTATTGCCTGGTGCCAATTGCCCATGAACAACATGGCGTCTGGTGAAGCGTGGTTACCCTCCCCTTTGAGCCCGGCGACGGTCGCCTTAATCAGCGCATCAAGGGCGACGGTCTCCGGGCTCGGCCCTGGATCGTCATATGCCATTCTCGATGACCTGATTCGCACCGCCACCCGTCGTGGGCTCGCCGTAAGCTTCCCAACGTTGCACCAGCGTCCAGATGGACCGCAGTCCAATCCCCGTCTCCCGCTGGAGTGTCAGGTAATCCGCGGCCGTCAGGGATTCATCCTCTTGCGCATGTAGCCGTTCTTGCCAGGCATGCCAGAGCGCGTGGGTATCAGTCTCGTCAAGTTCAGGCGGCCTGCCAACAGAGGGGGCGAGCGTCAACAGGCGCCGCCATCGGGTGTACTCGCGCGAACTCATGCCAAACAGCTGCTGCATCATATCCAGGGGCGCATCGGCCACTATCAGGGTGCGCTGCAACTCTTCGGACTCACGCTGATGGCGCAGGTGCGCCAACATCGGCCAGAAGACCTCCCGGTTCAGGTCAATCTTGAGGCAGTGCACGCGCAGGACATCGGCTCGATACAGGTCCGCCAGGTTCATTTCCGCCAGGGCGTCCAGCTCCCTGGGGCCAAAATTCATGCCCCGCAGGGCCTGTTGATCACCTTCGGCTAGACAGCGCATCGCATAAAGCAAGACGGCAGTGGTGAGATCTGCTTCCTTATTGGACGACATCAGTTGTCGCCTTCCTCGGCGCCCCACAGCTGCAACCCCGTTTCAAGGGCCTGGGCTTTCAGCACCCGATAGGTTTCCATCATCTGCAGCAGCAGCTGCCAATCCTCAGGATTCAGCCGTTGCCACAGCTGGCAGCCGATGTGACCAGGATCCAGTGTCCAGACATTGCTAAACAACAACTCTGCATCGTGCGCTACCAGTGCTTGATGCAGAATTGACGATTCGTCGAGGTAATCGAGAAGCATGTCGACCGGTGCCGCCGTGACCTCAGAACAGGCCGCCAGTTGCCACCACAGCGATGACACCAGCCCAAGCATTTCCTGATCCAGCGTCTCGGTCAGTTCCGCAGGGGGAACATCCGCCAAGATAAAGCCCAATCCATGGTCGGGGAGCGGACTCACGCAACCCCCAAGGCCGTGATGTTCCGCCAAACGAGTCGCGGTTGCATGCAGGTGACTGCGCAATGCCGGAACATCCATTGCACCCAGATCACGGGCGACCCCCGTGGGGACAGTTGACATTGCGGTGTTTTGCGACGACGCGTCGTTTGGCTCCTCCGCTTCGGCCTCCTCCCGTTCCCGCGATGTGTGTTGCGGCCGCGGTTTTGAGCTCAGTGATGCGAGCTGGGGTCCTTCGACACTCGCCACTGGCTTGCCGGGTTCACTATCGTGACACGCTGCGTCAATGTCATCATCGGGAATGGCAACAAGGTCAAATGGACGACCTGCCAGGTGGGCCTCGATTTCGAGATGAATGATATGTTCACTCTGCTCGGATTCCACCGCGATCTCATATTGCAGCGCGGTGCGCAGGGGTTGTATATCCCAGTCAGCACTGTCGTACCGCCGACACAGCTCGGCAAATACGGTATCGAACACGCTGTCATCACCCAGCTCCCGGTGTAGCCAGATGTGACGTGCGGCGCGCTCCAACGACCGAATCTTTTCAATCTGAGGTCGACCCAGCCCCCCGCTCAGCGCTTTTGGCATCACCGGCCACAGGGTATGCACGGCATACCCCATCCTGGAGATCGTGCTGTGACTGAGATTGAAACCGCGTTCCCTGAACAGGGTTTCCAACTGTCGCTGCGACACGGTTTCTATGGACAGTTCCGCTTCGAGCAATGACTTGACGTCGAACACGGCATGGGCTCTATCGATAAACGATAGACCCCCGCGCAGCTCATTCTCCCGAAGATGCGCAAGTAAAACCGTGGACTCCTGGGACCAGGCTCTGATGACACAGTCCACCCAGTAGTAGCGATCGTCCGCGGTTTCCTCGTACAACTCTTTAAGAATGCGTAACCGGGTATTTCCTCCGGTATGCAGGACGTAGTCGGTGCTACCGGGCTCCTGCGTGAGCACCAGCGGCTGGTCCAGACCGCCGGCACGGATAGAAGCCTTGATCCGATCGTATTCGGGATTTTGCTGACGACGGGGATTGCGATCATATTGGCGGATACGGGTCACTTCAATCCGGGTCGCGACGAGTTCATCCGGCGGGGATGTCGCTGTCGTTGATGAACGTTTAGTCTGCCCCATCGTAGTCACCCACCGCCGCACACACTTGCTCGTCTTCCCCAGCGACCCCGTAGAAGATCTCGGGATGGCGAACCATGGAAGCGCGAGGAACGGGTCTCAGCCGTCCCCCCGATGCGTCGGCAACCTGCCTGGTCGAAAGTTCGATTTGGGTCGCCAGCAACGGGCTGGCGTACCGATGATGCCCTGCAATCTGGTAGAGGTAGGACACGGAATCATTGCAGGCCGTCGCAACCTCCGCTCGCTCCCTTTTAGTGGCCATCTTAAGAAAATACTTTAGCTCCATGCGAATATACATTAGCACCACGCAAATTGGCCTACAAGCTAATGCTCCAACTTTATCTTTATCATTTTGCTAAATTTTGCTAAACTCTCTCGTCATGACACGTAAACAAAGCCCCACACGCCTCAAAAACCTTGAGGCCCTCATTCGCGAAGCGGGTTCAGCCGTGCGCCTGGCGCGTGCCGCGGGAACCAACAGCTCCTACCTGAGCCAGGTACGCAATCAGCTTCCCACCAAAAAGGGTACGCCACGATCCATCGGAGACGACCTGGCCGCCAAGTTAGAGGCGGCGATGAAGAAGCCTCCGGGTTGGATGGATGAATGTCATGATGAGGACCCGGCTACGGCGGTGGAGCACGATGACCCCGCGACCGGCAGTCGCCACCGGTTGATTTCGTGGGATCAGGTCGGCAAAGGACACGATATCTCAGAAGATCTGCCGCCCCCCTACGGCACAGAGCTATTGCTCTGCCCGGTCAAATGTAGCGAGGAAACCTTTGTGCTGCGCGTGCGTGGCGCCAGCATGGAACCAAAATTCCGTGAGGGCGAATTGATTTTCGTCGATCCACTGGCACCGGTCAGTCACGGCAAGTTTGTCGTCGTGCGACTGGAAGAGTCCAATGAGGTGACGTTCAAGCAATTGATTCTGGAGGAAGGTAAGAAGTATCTCAAAACGCTCAATCCTGATTGGCCGAATCGCATCATTGAGGTGACGCCCGACATCAGTGTTTGCGGTGTGATCGTCTTTAAAGGCGAAGCGCTGTAGGCCATTTAGCACGGCGATAAGGATTTAGGCGACGGGATCGGTTGTCGTAGTAATTAGCTCAGTGCTAATCTTTTGCATACTGCAATGCGACAAACCTGCGAGACCCGTATGAACGACCCTCTTGAATACAGTGTGCCGCTGCCAAAATGGATCCGCGGCAAAAAGTTAACCGAGCTCACCGGTTTCCGTCTGGACGCGCAGAAACATAAACGCGTACAGGGGGTTTGGTTAGAGGGTGTGCATTGGGTGAAGGCGCCAGATGGCAACATCATGTACAACTGGCGCGCAATCGACGAATGGACAGAGAGTGGCTACCACTGACAAATCGACAAGCAAGTCGTCGGCACAGTCGCCTGACTCGGAATTACCTGATGGTGTGCAAGTGCATGGGGCCACCATTCGTATCGATTTTCGCTATCGTGGGGTGCGCTGCCGCGAAACCTTGAAAGGACTTCGGGTCACCAAAGCGAACATCAAATTCGCGGAGAAAAAACGCGCGGCGATACTGCATGAGATTGGCCGCGAGATCTTTGATTATTCCACTCACTTCCCGGAATCCCCGCGTTGCCGTCTATTCGGCACGAACCCACACCGCGACAGAACCGTCGACCAGGCATTGGACCTCTGGCTAGCCGTCAAGAAAGTCAGAACGGCTCAATCGACCTATATAAACTACAAATCCAAAGTAGAGAATCATGTACGCCCTCGGTGGGGGTCGTACAAACTCACCACGATTACCAAAACGGAGTTGGAGAAGTGGATCGCGGTAGAACTCAGTGCACTCGCAAATAAGACGATCAATGAAATCATGATCATACTGCGCGGCATCTTCAAAGATGCGAAAGCGGACAACATACGCAGTGACTCACCGATCGACGCGATTGACAATCTTTCACTGGGCGACAGAGAAGACCCCGATCCATTTACCCAGTCAGAAATAGAAAAAATACTCTCAACCCCGACCCGGCGAACCCAGGAAATCAATATGATGGGATTTGCGTTTTGGTCAGGGCTGAGAATCTCCGAGCTCATAGCCCTGGCGTGGGAAGATATCGACTTAGAAACCGGGACCGTCAAAGTGTGTCGAGCCAGGGTGAACGGATCCTACAAACAAACAAAAACCAAACGCTCCACACGCGAAGTGGAGCTGATTGAGCCGGCGATTCAATGGCTGCAGGTGCAGCGTCTTTTCACCGAGCGACTGGACACGCGTCGCCTCAAAATCATGTCACGCGACAATAAGAAACAATTCTCCGAGGACGTTCGCCTCGTTTTCTTAAACAGCAACACGAAGAGGCCACACGAATCCGACGGGACGGTACGAAATAACTTTTGGCGTGCGCATCTCAAAAAAGCCCAGGTGCGCTATCGCGGACCGAACACTGCACGGCACACCTTCATCAGCCAATTGCTGACCGCCGGCATCGCGAAAGAATGGATCATCCGCCAGGTGGGTCATACCAGCACGCGCATGATCGATGAACATTATGGCAAGTGGATCGCCGAAGATGCCACTGGCATGGCGCAATTTGTCTCGGAGCGATTGGGGGTTTCTGAGCGTTTGGTCCCAAGATGGTCCCATGGGCGGAAGGAAAAAAGGATAATGCTTGTAAAATCAGATAGATGGATGGCGGAGAGCGAGGGATTCGAACCCTCGATAGGGGTTAACCTATACACCCTTAGCAGGGGTGCGCCTTCAGCCACTCGGCCAGCTCTCCAGACAGGTTGTCGCGGCGCGGGGAAGCCCCCGCCACGAGCGCGGCATCATATCACAATGGCTGCAAAATCAAAGTATTAGGGGGGGTCAGACGCCCTGGTTGCCGGACGGTTCTCCGCCCTGGCCTTTCTCGTCGTCCTTGATACGGGTGTAGATTTCCTCGCGGTGCACCGCCACGTCCCTGGGGGCGTTGACGCCGATGCGCACCTGGTTGCCTTTTACACCGAGGACGGTGACGGTGATGTCGTCGCCCACCATGAGGGATTCACCCACCCTGCGGGTCAAAATCAGCATGCGTTGTTCGCTCCCATCCCCTGGCGGCAAGAAGAGCCCGGCCGCATCTGTCGTTCACTCTGCGAAGCCCTGACGGCCCCGTATACATCAATCATTTAATACACCTTTCATAATTAGTAGTACTAGTTGAGATCGTAAAACAAAGCAACTTTGGCAAACCGGCTTTCCCTACCACCCACTAGCGAATCGTTCGTTAACCATCCGGGTAAGACCCCTCAGGCCGTGCCCTCCTCCAGCGTCTCTTCGTCCAGGCCAAAGGAGGAGTGCAATGCGCGCACGGCCAGTTCGAGGTACTTCTCCTCGATGATGACCGAGATCTTGATCTCCGAGGTAGTGATCATGAGAATGTTGATGCCCACCTGCGCCAGCGCCTCGAACATCTGGCTGGCCACGCCCGCGTGGGAGCGCATGCCAACACCGACCACGGACACCTTGGCGATCTTGTGGTCGCTGCTCACCTCGCGCGCGCCCAGTTCCTGCGCCACCTGGCGCAGGATCTCCTCGGCGCGCGGCAGGTCGGAGCGGCCCACGGTGAAGGTAAAATTGGCCTTGTCATCGTGGGAGACGTTCTGCACGATCACGTCCACCTCGATGTTCGCGGCGCCGATGGGGCCGAGAATGGCGAAGGCCACGCCGGGCGTATCCGGCACCCCCTCGATGGTCAGCTTGGCCTCGTCGCGGTTGAACGCGATGCCTGCGATGGTCGGGGTTTCCATTTCCTGCTCCTCCATTGTGATCAGCGTGCCGGGGCCCTCCTGGAAGCTGTGCAGCACGCGCAGGGGCACGTTGTACTTGCCGGCGAATTCCACGGCGCGGATCTGCAGCACCTTGGAGCCCATGCTGGCCATTTCCAGCATCTCCTCGAAGGTGATCTTCTCCAGCCGCCGGGCGCCGTCCACGACGCGCGGATCGGTGGTGTATACGCCGTCCACGTCGGTGTAGATCTGGCATTCGTCGGCTTTTAGCGCCGCGGCCAGGGCCACCGCGGTGGTGTCAGAGCCGCCGCGGCCCAGGGTGGTGATATTGCCGCCGTCGTCCACGCCCTGGAAGCCGGCGACCACCACCACGTAGCCGTCGGCGAGTTCGCGTCGCAGGCGCTCGTCGTCGATCTCGCGGATGCGCGCCTTGGTGTGCGCGTCGTCGGTGAGGATGCGCACCTGGCTGCCGTTGTAGGACTTGGCCTTGACGCCGCGCTTGTCCAGGGCCATGGACAGCAGCGCCGTGGTGACCTGCTCGCCGGTGGACACGAGTACGTCCATCTCCCGCGGCAGGGGACGCTCCTGTACCTGGTTGGCCAGTTCGATCAGGCGGTTGGTTTCGCCGGACATGGCCGAGACGACGACCACCACGTCGTGGCCCTCGGCGCGGAAGCGCGCGACCTTGTCGGCCACCGCCTCGATGCGCGGGATGTCGCCGACGGAGGTGCCGCCGAATTTTTGTACGATGAGGCTCATTGTCTCCCTGGTGTTTCTAGTATTGGGGCTGGGTTGTCAGGTTCAACTGGCTTCCTGGGTCCGTGTTGTGTGGTTTTCCGGGGGTTGGGCTTGCCCGGGGCTTACTGGATTCCCGCGTTCGCGGGAATGACCCCATAAACTCCCAACGGTTCTCCAGCGAACGGCTGGATTCCCGCGTTCGCGGGAATGACCCCTGAACATCCAACGGTCCTCCAGCGAACGGCTGGATTCCCGCGTTCGCGGGAATGACCCCTGAACATCCAACGGCTCTCCAGCGAACGGCTGGATTCCCGCGTTCGCGGGAATGCCCCCTAAACATCCAACGGTCCTCCAGCGAACGGCTGGATTCCCGCGTTCGCGGGAATGACGGGTGGTTAGACTAGCGGAAATGACGGTCGTTCCGGTTTGCGGAAAGAATGCTCATCCAGACCTCTCGGGAAGAGTGCTCATCCAGACCCTCGGGAAGGATGCTCATCCAGACCTCTCGGGAAGGGTGCTCATCCAGACCTCTCGGGAAGGATGCTCACCCAGACACAAATGCCGCTTACCGCCTTTCTGCTCATCCGCGCGTGGCTGGCGCTGCCCGCCTTGATATTCATTCTGGCGCGAACGGCGCTCCCCACTCTTTGGAAGCGGTCGCTCGAACCCCGAAAAGGGGCGGTATTAAACACCAAAATGGCTGATTTTTAAACAACTTCAGCCCAGTTGGCTCGATACCCAGTCGGGCACGGCCTTGAGGACCTCGGGCAGGGCCGCCACGTCGGCGCCGCCGCCCTGGGCCATGTCCGGGCGGCCGCCGCCCTTGCCGCCGAGGCGGCCGGCGAACTCCTTCATCAGGTCGCCGGCACGCACGCGGTCGGTCAGGTCGCCGGTGACGCCGGCGGTGAGAGCTATTTTTCCGTCGTTCACCGCCGCCAGCAGGATCACCGCACTGCCCAGCTTGTTCTTGCACTGGTCCATGGTATCGCGCAGGGATTTCGCGTCGGCGCCGTCCACGTTCGCCGCCAGCACCCTGAAGCCGCCCACCTCCACCGCCTCGGCAGTGAGATCGGAGCCCGCACCCGAGGCGAGCTTCTGCTTCAGTCGGGTGATTTCCTTCTCCAGCTCGCGGTTCTCGCTGCGCAGGGCGGCCACCTTCGCCGCCACGTTGTCGGCATTGCCCTTGACCTCCGCGCAGACCTGCGCCAGCTGCGCCTCGCGCGCGTCGACCAGGGCCAGGGCCCCGGCGCCGGTCACCGCCTCAATACGGCGCACGCCAGCGGCCACGCCGCTCTCGGAGACGATGCGCAGCAGGCCGATATCGCCGGTACGCGCCGCGTGGGTGCCGCCGCACAGCTCCACGGAAAAATCGTCCACGCCCATGGACAGCACGCGCACCTCGTCGCCGTACTTCTCGCCGAACAGGGCCATGGCGCCGGCGGCCACCGCCTCCTCCATGCCCATCAAGCGCGTGGTGACCGCGGTGTTGGCGCGCACCTGCTCGTTGACCAGGGTCTCGATCTGTTTCAGTTCGTCCGCGCTGACCGCTTCGGGGTGGGAGAAGTCGAAGCGCAGCTTCTCCGAGTCCACCAGCGAGCCTTTCTGCTGCACGTGCTCGCCCAGCACGCGGCGCAGTGCCGCGTGCAACAGGTGGGTCGCGCTGTGGTTCAGGCGCGTGCGCTGGCGCAGGCCGGGGTCGACCTCCGCGTCCAGGGTATCGCCGACGCGGACGCTGCCCGCCAGCACGGTGACGTGGTGCAGGTGATGCGCCCCGGCCCTGGTCGTGTCGGTGACCTCAAGGCGTGCATCGCCGCCACCCAGATACCCGGTGTCGCCGGCCTGGCCGCCGGACTCGGCGTAGAACGGCGTGCGGTCCAGCACCACGACGCCGGACTGCTCCGCGCCCAGGCTGTCCACTTCCTCGCCGTCGCGCAGGATGGCGCTGACCCTGCCCTGCCCGGTGGTGCCTTCATAGCCGGTAAATTCGGTGCTGCCCTCAAGCGTCAGCACGTCGTTGTAGTCCACCTTGAAACTGCCGCCCTCCTGGGAGCGCGAGCGCTGCCGCGCCATCGCCGCCTCGTAGCCGTCCAGGTCCAGGGTCAGCTCGCGTTCGCGGGCGATATCGTTGGTCAGGTCCACCGGAAAGCCGTAGGTGTCGTACAGCTTGAACACGAGGTCGCCGGGAATCACGCTGCCGTCCAGAGCGGCCAGCGCCTCCTCGAGAATCTGCAGGCCGTTGTCCAGGGTGCGCGCGAACTGTTCTTCCTCGGTGAGCAGGGCTTTTTCCACCTGCGACTGGCGCGTGGCCAGCTCCGGGAAGGCCTCGCCCATCTGCGCCACGAGGGTGGGCACGAGCTTGTAGAAAAACGGCCCGTGCGCGCCGAGCTTGTTGCCGTGGCGCACGGCGCGGCGGATGATGCGGCGCAGCACGTAGCCGCGGCCCTCGTTGCCGGGCATCACGCCGTCGGCGACGAGAAAGGCGCAGGAGCGGATGTGGTCGGCGATCACACGCAGGGAGTTATGCGCCAGGTCCTGCACCTGCAGGATGCGCGCGGCCTCGGCGATCAGCGCCTGGAACAGGTCGATCTCGTAGTTGCTGTGCACGCCCTGCAGCACCGCGGCGATGCGCTCCAGGCCCATGCCCGTGTCCACCGACGGCCGCGGCAGCGGCTCCATGCTGCCGTCCGCGCCGCGGTTGTACTGCATGAAGACCAGGTTCCAGATCTCGATATAACGGTCCAGGTCGTCATCGTCACTGCCGGGCGGGCCGCCGGGCACGTGTTCGCCGTGGTCGTAGAAGATCTCGCTGCACGGGCCACAGGGGCCGGTGTCGCCCATCTGCCAGAAGTTGTCCTCGTCCAGGCGCGAGATGCGCTCGCGCGGGAAGCCGATGTCCTGCACCCAGATCTGCTCGGCCTCGTCGTCGGAGACGTGGCAGGTGACCCAGAGTTTCTCCGGCGGCAGGCCGAGGGTGCCGGTGAGGAACTCCCAGGCGAAACGGATGGCGTCGCGCTTGAAGTAGTCGCCGAAGCTGAAGTTGCCCAGCATCTCGAAGAAGGTGTGGTGGCGCGCCGTGTAGCCTACGTTCTCCAGGTCGTTGTGCTTGCCGCCGGCGCGCACGCAGCGCTGGCTGCTGGTCGCGCGCGCGTAGGGCCGCGTCTCGGCACCCAGGAACACGTCCTTGAACTGGTTCATGCCGGCGTTGGTGAACAGCAGGGTCGGGTCGTTGCCCGGCACCAGCGAACTGCTGGCCACGCGGGTATGGCCCTGCTGTTCGAAATAGGCCAGGAAGGCCTCGCGTATGTCTCCGGTCTTCATCGCGTGTCTCACAAAATGGGGCTGCGCCTCAGGCCATGCCCTGTTCGCTGTAGGTGCGCCCGCCCATGACATGCAGGTGCAGGTGATGGATGGTCATGCCCACGGATTCGCCGTTGTTGACGATCAGCCGGAACCCGTCGCCCACGCCCAGTTCCCTGGCCAGCTTGCCCGCCACCAGCATGAGGTGGCCGAGCAGGGCCTGGTCCTCGGGCTGCGCGTCCACCAGCATGGGGATCGGCTTGCGCGGAATCACCAGCACGTGCACCGGCGCCTGGGGATGGATATCGTGGATGGCGACGCAGTGTTCGTCCTCGTGGATGAACTCGGCGGGAATCTCGCCGGCGAGTATCTTGCCGAATACGGTGTCAGACATGGTGTCGGGACCTGGGTTCTGGAAGCTGGATGGGTGGCCGGGTTGCAGTCTGGATGGCGAACTAGCCCAGCTTTTCATCGGCGCTGAGCTGGCGCGCCTCGCTCTCCAGCATCACCGGGATGCCGTCGCGCACCGGGTAGGCCAGGCCGGAGGCCTTGCACACCAGTTCGTTGTTTTCCTCGTCGTACTCCACCGGCGCCTTGGTCACCGGGCACACGAGAATACTGAGCAGTTTCTTGTCGATCATCGCCATACAGTCATCAGCGCAAAGGGGCGTCATTATACGGAGTTTTACGCCGCCGGGTCACCCGCCGCCGCTCACCGGGGCGGGCATGGGCGGCGCCAGCAGCTGCGGGTCCACGCGCTCGCCGCGCCAGCTCATGCGCCAGTCCAGGTGCGGCCCGGTGGCGCGGCCGGTGGCGCCCACGGCGCCGATCACCTCACCGGCGGCGACTTCCTGCCCGACCCGCACCGTCACCTCGCTCAGGTGCAGGAAGGACGAGGACAGGCCGTAGCCGTGGTCCAGGATGATCGTGCCGCCGGAAAAAAACAGGTCCGGCTCGGCCAGGGTGATGACGCCGGGGCCCGGGGCGCCGACCGGCGTGCCCGTGGGCACCGCCACATCCACGCCGTAGTGGGGGCTGCGCGGTACGCCGTTGTAGAAGCGCTGGCTGCCGTAGACGCCGGAGATCGGGCCGGTGACCGGCCAGCGGAACTGCCCCAGGGCCGGGTGCAGCCACTCCGGCCGGGCATGGCGCTGCCCCTTGGCCGCGGCCACCAGGCGCCGTTCGCGCGCGATGCGCGCCTGGTGCTGCGGGTCCGGGGTGACCGTCTGCTGGGGCACGCCCTCAACGCGCTGGATGTGGTAGTCGCGCTGCGCCACCGCCAGGGTCTGGCGGCACTCGGCGTCGCCGCGGCGCAGCACCAGTTCGGCGGCGGGCGCCGCATCGCGGCCGAAACCGGCGAAGGTGGTGCCGTCGGGCAGCACGTCCAGGGCCGCGCCGTCCAGCGTCACCTGGCTGCCCGGGTCCACACGGCCCCACACCAGGCCGCCCTGCATCGCGCGGCCCTGCAGCTCGATGCAGTCCGCCCGGACGCCACCGCCCGCAACCAGCATCAGCAGCGCCGCCAGCGCCGTGCGGGTCTTTGCGCCTGTGGTCGCCATTCACTCAATCCCGACGGCGGCGCGCGCCTCGTCGACGATCTGCTGCTGCAGGGGGATGACGGTATCCAGCACCTGGCGCAGGGTGTTGCCCGCGTTGTCCATGCTGTAGTCGTCGATCGCCACGTAGCCGCCGATGCCGCGTTCCACGTCCAGCCAGGCCACCGCGCCGAAGGCGCCCGGGTCGTACAACAGGGCGTTGTTGTCACCCTCGGCGGGGGTTATCCACCAGCCCATTCCGTAGGCGGGGCCGCCCAGCGCCGAGGCGCGATCTTCCTGCATGAAGGCCACTGCCTGCGGCGACAGCACCTGGGTGTCGCCGCAGCGCCCACCGCGCAGGTGCAGCAAGAGGATTTTCGCGTAATCGCGCATGTTGGTGATGGCCCCGCCCTCGATACTGGCGTTGGCCTGCCCGCTGAGGCTGTCCGGGCTGCCGTTCCAGTCCCCGAGATTGCTCCACTGATTGCCGTAGGTGAACACCTCCAGCTCGCAGGGTTCGCCGATGTAGGCGTCGAAGGCCTGGTTCCAGGTGCTGTTGCTGACGTTTTCCGCCACCACGCCGGCCAGGTGCCACTGGGTGCCGCCGTAATCGAAGCGCGTGCCCGGAGGCACCGTACCGGGCAGCGGCACCGTGTAGAGTATCTCGCCGCAGGCCTGCAGCGTGGTATTGCCGGTGAACTGGCACAGGTGCGGCCCGTAGCCGGGCAGCGCGGACAGCCCGGGGATGCCCGAGGTGTTGCTCACCAGCTGCACCGAACTGGGGTTGCCATGCACGCCCTCCCAGGGCAGGTAGCGGTCGATACCGGCCTCCACGTCGTAGTCCAGGGCCGGGTCCTCGTGCAGCGCCATGAGCAGCGAGGACGAGGGCATCTTGCTGGTGGAAGCCAGTTGCACGACGGTATCCAGGCTGTGGTCGCCCAGCGCCCCCTCGTGCACGGTGCCCTGCTCCCGGTCGACCAGGGTGTAGCTGATGCCCTCCAGGGTGGTGGCGTCCAGGAACTGCCGGAACGAGGCGTCGACGGCGCTGAAGTCGTACTGCGCCCGGGGCGCGCGGTTCGAGCCATCGCTGCAGGCGCCCAGCAGCGCCGATGTCAGCAGCAGCGCGGCAAGGCCGCGCCGATTCGCATTGGGTAGCATCAAAACGTCATCCTTCTTCGTTATTGTGTCGTACATCGATCGTCTGCGCGCAGTGTATCAATCCCGCAGCGCACCGCAATTGCCCCGCCGCACCGCGCAGGTGCCGCTGCGTGACGGAATTTTGTCTGTGCCGCGCCAGCGGCTAGAATCGCCCCATGGGACGCTACAGACCGCCGCGCCGGCGCGGCTCGACCTACATCACCCCCGAGGGCGAACAGGCCCTGCGCGCGGAACTGCACCAGCTGTGGAAAGTGGAACGGCCCGAGGTCACCCAGGCGGTGCACGAGGCGGCGAAGAACGGCGACCGCTCGGAGAACGGCGACTACATCTACGGCAAGCGGCGCCTGCGCGAGATCGACTCGCGGGTGCGCTTTCTCAACAAACGCCTGGACGAGTTGCAGGTAGTGAGCCGGCCGCCGGACGACCGCGAGAAAATTTTCTTCGGCGCCTGGGTCACGCTGGAGGACGACGCCGGCCAGGAACAGCGCTGGCGCATCGTCGGGCCGGACGAGTTCGACCTCGGCGCGGGCCGGCTGAGCATGGACTCGCCGATGGCGCGGGCCATGCTGGGCAAGCGCCTGGACGACGAGGTCGTGGTCAACACCCCCGGTGGCGAACGTGCGTACTACGTCACGGCCATCGACTACCCCGGCGGCGACAGCCACTAGCACAATGAAAAAGGGGCGCCACTGGCGCCCCGTGCACTAACCGATACCGCCTAGAACGTCCACTCCACGCCCACCAGGGCCGTGCGCGGCTTGTTCGGACGCGCGCCGTCCGGCTGGCGCGACACGATCGCCTCCTCGTCGAACAGGTTTTCCATCTTGAAGAAGAAGGTCGCGCTGTCGGTGTAGGCATAGCGGCTGATCAGGTCCACCACGAACAGGTCGTCGGTGCTGTCGAAACGGCCGCCGCCGTTGTTGCAGCCGATGTCCACGCACATCTCGTCCGTGTAGCGCGCCACCGCGTAGTTGTCCCAGCCGAAGTTGCTCTCCAGGCCGACGCGCAGGCTGAAGGTGTTTTCCGGCACCGCGGCCAGGCGGTCGCCGTCCTGCACACCCTGCTCCTCGTTGTCCTCGCTGACCTCGGCGTCGGTGTAGGTGTACATGACATCCAGTGGCACCATGAACTCACCCAGGTCGAAGTTGGCGCCCAGCTGCACTTCCAGGCCGTAGATTTCCGCCTCGCCGGTATTGAACGAGCCGGAGGTCGCGCCGTTGCTACAGGGGTTGGCGTTGGAGCAATCCTCGGTCTTGTTTTCGAAGTCGCTGTAAAAGCCCACGGCCTCGACGAACACCGGCCCGCGGTAGCGCACGCCGGCCTCCCAGTTGGTGCTCGTCTCCGGGTCCTCGTTCTCCACCGCGCCGCCGCCCAGGGGCGAAAAGCCCTCGTGCACGCCGCCCAGGAGCTGCCACTTCTCGCTCAGGTCAAAGGTGAAGGATGCCCCGGGGAGCAGCTCGTCGGAATCATTCTTGCGCCGGCTGTCCACCTCGGTGCGCGCGGCGTCGGCGTACTGCACCCGGCTGGACTCCACGTCCTCGTAGCGCAGTGCCAGGTTGAGGTTGAGCGCATCGGTCACCTGCCAGCTATCGGTGACCCAGAAGGACAGCGCGTCGGCGTCTTCCTTGCGGTTGTCGCTGCCGGTCGGCTCCTCGGTGCGCGTGTAGACGAGGCTGCCGTCCACCTGGTCGTAGTAGTCGGAGCGCTGGAAGCGATCCATGTCGTCTTCGTGGCTGCGCCCGCCCACGGCAAGCTGGTGGTCGCCCAGGGCGATATCGAAGTTCAGCTCGACGCCCTTGGACTCGTAATCCCGGTTGTTGTGCTTGTACTGCAGGTCCTGTACGTCCTGGGTGCCGTCCAGCACACCCTGGGCGAAGCTGTCGCCCTCGTTGGCCGCGCTGATGTAACTGCTGCCGCCGGACAGCTTGAACCAGTTGCGCGAGAACTCGTTGTAATAGCCGGTCACGCTCATGTTCACGTTGTCGGTCAGGGCCAGGCGGTAGACCAGGTTGTAGCCCTCGTGGTCGTTGTCCATTTCATCCGGTTCCGACAGGCCGTAGCGGCGCGTGGCGTCGTCGTCGAAATCGGCGTCGGTGAGGCCCAGGTAGGTTTCGTCCGAGGTCTCCTCGGAGTACTGGCCCTTGAACAGTACGCTCTGGCGCTCGCCCTCCCAGATCAGCTTGACCAGGTAATCCTGGATCTCATAGCCGGTGTCGTTATTGCTGCGGTCGATATCCTTGAAACCGTCGCTGCGCAACTGCGCGGTCTCCACCAGGAAGCCGAACTCGCCGGCGCGGCCGCCGTAGCTGGCCAGCAGGTCGCCCTCGGCGTTCTCGCCGTAGGACAGGTTGATGCGCCCGCTGTTTTGTGCCGGTATCGGTGTGGACACCATGTTGATCACCCCGCCGGTGGTCTGCGGCCCGTAGCGCAGCAACGGCGCGCCCTTGAGCACCTCGACCTGGTGCATGCGCAGCGTGGTGGGGAAGTAGTAGGCGGCGGGGTTGGAGTAAGGCGCCGGGGCGATCATCACGCCGTCCTCCAGCAGGGTCACCTTGCTCGAACGCTCCGAGGTGGCGCCGCGGATGCCGATATTGGGGCGCAGGCCATAGCCGTCCTCTTCCAGCACGTACACGCCCGGCACCGTCTTCAGCAGCTTGTTGATGTCGCTGGCCGCCTCGATCAGGATCTGTTCGCTATCGATGACCGACCCGGTGCCCGGCAACGCCCGCGCGTCCTCGCGGCTGCCGACGATGGTGAGTTCCTCAAGGCCCGTATCGCTGGCGCTGGCAGCGGTGCCCAACAGCGCCAGGCCCAGGCCGACGTAAAGTTTATTCATCTGCGGCATTCCCTTGTGGTGGTATGAGCTGGCCCGCATAGTAATGCGATTAATTCTTATTAACAAGGGAGAATGAGGGTGGTTCGTATAACGTTTTAGATGGCGGTTCGACTAAAGCAGCGCAAAAAAAAAGCTGCCATCTCGCGATGGCAGCCTGCAATCACCGGTCGCGCCGGCGTCGTCCGCAATGTGCGGTCCCGCAAGAGGCTGCAGCGGCCCAGAGTTCGGGGGTCGCTACCGCCTGCCCTCCCCCACGCCCCGGCAGAGGTCCGCCTGCACGGGGGGCTTTGTGGGAGGACGGGTCAGATATTAATGCTAATAATTCTCATTTGCAAGTCTATGGGCTGACCGCCCCACCGCTATACCCGTCGACGAAGCAGGGCAACGCCGGGTCACAGGTATCGACAAACTTGCCCTCATCTCCCGGCATGAGGAAGGCAGACTTCTGCGCCTGGGCGGTGGGATCCTTGCGCGGCAGGCTGTGCGGGTCCTCGCCGTAATCCGGCTCGAAGGGCGGCAGGTTGACAATCGGCGGCGCCACGGTGCCACCGTCGTGCGCATCGCCGCCCACCGGGCCGTCGTCCCAGTAGGTCAGCACGGAGCCGGTGAAATCGCCGGCCGGTACGGCTTCGAAGCCGACGAAGGGGTTGTCGTCCGGGTGGCGTCCCGCTTCCAGCGCCGGCACACGCAAGCGTGCGCCGATGCTGCGCGCCATCAGCTCGGCGGCCCACATGCTCACCTGGTGATCGCCGTAGGCGACCTGCAGCAGCACGGCGTGGGACGGCGTGCCCGGCAGCGGCCGCTCGATGTGGTAGGCGTAGCCGCTGGATTCCGCGCGGTCCCAGAGCATCTGCGCCATGGACAGCAGGATGGTCTGGTCCTTGACGCTGGGATAACCGCCGCCGTCCTCGCCGGTGCCCTCGCCGCTGAAGAACAGCGCGTAGGTGGCGAAGTCGATACTGCGGCGCAGCAACAGGCTGTAGTTCATGCCCGGCACGCCGAGCACGCCGCGGGTCACGTCCTGGATCACGCCCATCAAGGCGCCACCGAGGATACCGCCCTGGCTGTTGCCGTCGTAGAACACCGTGGTGTTGTCGAACACCGGCTGGCCGCCGGCCTGGAAAGCCGCGTCGGAACGCAGGCCGTCCTCGTGCTTGAGCAGGCGCGCCAGGAACATGAAGTTGAGCAGGCCCTGCTGCTGCCGGTCGAAGAACGGGCGCAGGAAGGACATGTCCTGCAGCGCGGTGATCGCCGTCCCGACGTCCTCGCCGGAGAACCCGGCCCAGTCAGTGGCGCAGAACATCATCTGGTGGTCGTCGGCCATGATGTTGACGTTCGCGCCTGTGCCGCGCAGCGCCTCGCGGCCACTGCCGAGCAGGCCGTGACCGTATAGCGACGGGCGTGCGATCGCCTTGGGCGGCGCGTCGAAGTCCTCGGCGATGGAGCGCGCGATGCTGCAGTAAAAGTTCGCGCTGAGCATGTTGTCGCCGCCCATGCGGTCGGGCAGGCCATCGTTTGGCGTGTCGTAAAAGAACGCCGAGCCCGGTGCGCCGTCCTCGGAGTCGAGGAAATTGGGCACCTCGAAGGTGCCGACGATGGTGCGCGACTTGTACTCGTCCTGCCCGTCGGCGCAGCCGCCCGGATCACAGGGATCAAAATCCTCCACCTCGGTGACGGTGAACGCCGGCGCGGCGTCGCCGAGCCAGGCGAAGGCCTCGTCGCGGATGTGCAGGATACGCTCGGTGATGTTGCGCACGCTGGCCACGTTGAAGTCCCAGGCCAGGTAGAGTTCCTCGCGCGCGACACCCGCCTCGTCCAGCAGGCTGAAGATCTCCTCCATCGCCGGGCGCCGCGCCTCGATGGCCGGGTTGTCGGTGAGGATGTCGTCGCGGAAAGCGCGGAACACCTCCGGCGCCTCCAGCAGCGCGCCGTCCGCGCCGCGCAGGTTGCGCAACACCACGATGTAGCGCTCGCCGCGTTCGAACTGGCGCATGGGGCGGATGAGGAAGGTCTGTTCGTCCGGGTCGTCGGTATTCGCATCGAGTTCGCCGAACACCAGGTGCTGCTCACCAGTGGAGGCGCGGATTACCATGACCGGGGCGTCCGCCGCCAGCGACTGCGACAGGTCGGTGATGGGCGGAACCCCGGTCTGCTCCAGGTCCAGCCCCGGCACCTGGGTGACGATCATCTGCGAGGGCGAGAAGCCGTCGTTGCGGTTCCATTCCGCCGGATCCACGGGCACGCCCTGCTTGTTCACCGGCATGGACGCCATTGCCAGGTTGACGCGCCGGCCGCTGTCCGTATCCGGGTCGGCGACAGTGAGGGCCGAGCTGGGGAACGGGAACAGGCAGTTGAGCGCGTCGAGAATCTCGCAGCGATCGGCGTTGGGGGTTTCGATGCTGACCGGCGGGGGGCCGGGATCCGGACCCGGGTCGGGCTCGCGGTTGTTGTCACTGTTGTCCGAGCAGGCGGCGAGCACGAGAGTGAGAGTGATCGCCAGCAGGCTGGTATGGCTTCGTGGTTGAGTCATTGCGGGCTCCTTTTTGCTTTTGTTTTGTTTGGTTTTGTTTTCTTTTGTGCGGACAGTATAGCGTGGAAAACTGGATCCCCGCTTGCGCGGGGATGACGGGGTGCGCGCGGGGATGACGGGGTGGGCGCGGGGATGACGGGGTGGGTGGCACTGGATCCCCGCTTGCGCGGGGATGACGGGGTGGGCGCGGGGATGACGTTCTCATATACTAGCGCAGCGCGGCGTAGATGATGTTCTCCAGTTGTCCGCGAAAGTTGAACGTGCGCGAGGGGATGAGTTGGGTGGCGAAGACGATCACCAGTTCCTCCCGCGGGTCAACCCAGAACAGGGTGCTGGCCAGTCCGCCCCAGTAGAAGGTGCCCGGCGAGGTCGGGTGGCCGTTGCGCACCGGGTCCAGGGTCATGGCGAAGCCCAGTCCGAAGCCCACCCCGTCGTAGGCGGTCTCACTGAAGCTGCCGGTGGCGAACTGCGTCATGTCGACACCGCCGGGCAGGTGATTGGCGGTCATCAGCTCCAGGGTCTTGCGGCCGATGATGCGCACCCCGTCCACGCTGCCACCCTGCAGCAGCATGTTGGCGAAGCGGTAGTAGTCGCCGACCGTGGAGAGTAGCCCGCCGCCGCCGGAGAAGAACGTGCGCCGCGCGAAGTCGCTGGCCTGCCCGTCGTCCTGCAGGACCATTTCCCTGGCCAGGTTGCGCTCGTAGCAGGAGGCCAGGCGCGCCACCTTGTCCGGCGCGATCTCGAAGGAGGTATCGTGCATGCCCAGCGGCTCGAAGATGGTCTGTCGCAGATAGTCGGGCAGGGACTGGCCGCTCATCACCTCGACCAGGTAACCGAGTACATCGGTGCCCACGGAGTAGTTCCAGCGCTCCCCGGGAGAAAACTCCAGTGGCAGTTGCGCGAGCTGCGCGATCATGTCGGCCAGGGTATAGCCCTGCACGAAGCGGCCGACCTTGAGCTTGCGGTAGGCCGCGTCGAGATTGCTGGCGCGCAGGAAATCGTAGGTCAGGCCCGAGGTGTGCATCAGCAGGTCGCGGATGGTCATGGCGCGCCGCGCCGGCTCGGTGGCGAACAGCGGGTGTGAACCGCCCGTCCACACGCGCAGGTCGCGCCATTCGGGTATGAAGCGGTGCACCGGGTCGTCGAGGGAAAACAGGCCGCGCTCGTGCAGGGTCATCAACGCCACGGAGGTGATCGGCTTGGTCATGGAATAGAAGCGCAGGATCGTGTCCTCGCTCATTGGCGTGCCGCGTTCGACATCGCGCATGCCGCGCACGTCGAGGTAGCAGGGCTTGCCGCCACGGGCCACCAGGGTGACGCTGCCGCATATCTTGCCCGGATCGACGTAACGGCTGCCCAGGTGCTCTCCCACCCTGGCCAGTTGCGCGCTGTCCATGCCCACCGATTCGGGCGTCACCAGTTCCAGCACAGACTTGTCTCCGTCGACGAAAAACCCACAGTGATACCGGCCGCGAAGCAAAAAGGCAAGCCTCAGCCCAGGGCGCTGGCAGTGCGTCGACGCAGGGCGGGCAGCACTTCGTCGGCAAACCAGGGGTTGCGCTTCAGCCACAGGGTGTTGCGCGGCGAGGGGTGCGGCAGTGGGAAAAAGCGCGGGCCAAAATCGGGCCAGCGGCGCACGCGCTCGGTCAGCGTCTCACGGGACTTGCCCAGGTAATAGGCCTGCGCGTAACTGCCCACCAGCAGCACCAGTTCGATGGCGGGCATGTGTTCCAGCAGTGGCGCGTGCCAGCGCGGCGCGCACTCCGGGGGCGGCGGCAGGTCGCCGGACTTGCCCTTGCCCGGGTAACAGAAGCCCATGGGCACGATGGCGATGCGGCGCTCGTCGTAGAACGTGTCGCGGTCCACGCACAACCAGTCGCGCAGGCGTTCGCCGGAGGGATCGTCCCAGGGGATGCCCGAGGCGTGCACCCGGGTGCCGGGCGCCTGCCCGACAATCAGCAGCCGCGCGCTGTCGCTGGCGCGCAGTACCGGGTTGGGCCCCAGGGGCAGCTCCGCCGCGCAATGACGGCAGGCGCGCACCTCGGCCAGCAGGTCGGTGAGGGAAATGTTGTTGCGGCGGCTGGCCATGCGAGGGCGTGGTTTCCGTGGTGGAGTGGGGCGTGGTTGTGGGTGGCGGTGGTTGCAGGGTACTGGATTCCCGCTTGCGCGGGAATGACGAAGGGGGGGCTGGATTCCCGCTTGCGCGGGAATGACGAGGTGGGGGGCTGGATTCCCGCTTGCGCGGGAATGACGAAG
>PABK01000004.1 GCA_002699145.1 Halioglobus sp. | reverse complement strand
CAACGGGTCCAGAGCGAGTATCTTGGCCTTCCGAGCCCTGGACCCGTTGACCCTCCAGGCCAGGTAACCCATAAATCAGCCTTCCGAGGCCAGAAAGCGTTTCCGCCCCGGGCCAGCGAACCGCATCAGCCAGCACAAGCACCCCGACCCTGAGAACTGACCCTTTTTACAACGCCCATGGAACCCAACCGCGCAACCGTACTCAAACCAGACAGGTAGCCTGACGCACCACCGGATAGCACAGCGCACGGGAGATGAAACTGAAGCGCCTGTTACGACCGCGCAAAACTCGTATAATGGACGCCAGGTCCAACGAGAGTGGTAGCGTGATTTTCAGTCCCCGGGGCACAGCGTGGCGCATGAGCAGGGAAGAGGAGGATTCCCAGGACGGTATCGCCCTGGAGGAATCCAAACCCGAACTCAAACGCCCGCCACTGTTCAAGGTCGTCCTTATCAACGACGACTACACCCCCATGGAATTCGTGGTTGAGGTCCTGGAGATTTTCTTCCGCATGAATCGGGAACAGGCCACCCATGTTATGCTGACCGTGCACACCCAGGGCAAGGGTGTCTGCGGTATCTTCACCCGGGACATCGCCGAGACCAAGGCGGCCCAGGTAAACCAGTACGCCCGGGAACACGAACATCCCCTGTTGTGCGAGATCGAAGCGTCGGAGGGCTAGGGGAGAGGGAGGCAGTATGCTCAGTAAGGACCTGGAACAAACGCTTAACGACGCCTTTCGCGGCGCCCGTGCCAAGCGCCACGAGTTCATGACAGTGGAGCACCTGCTGCTCGCCCTGCTCGACAACAACGACGCCATCCGCGTGCTCAAGGCCTGCGGCGCCGACATCGGCAACCTGCGCGGCGACCTGGTGGAATTTGTCGACGCCACCACCCCATTGATTCCCGAGGACGAGGAAGAGCGCGACACCCAGCCCACCCTCGGTTTCCAGCGCGTGCTGCAGCGCGCGGTGTTCCACGTGCAGTCCTCCGGCAAGAGCGAGGTCACCGGCGCCAACGTGCTGGTGGCGATTTTCAGCGAACAGGAAAGCCAGGCGGTGTTCTTCCTCAAGACCCAGAGCATCGCCCGCCTGGACGTGGTCAACTACATGACCCACGGCATCTCCAAGGTCTCCAACGAGGGGGAGGGCGCCGAGCCGGGACAGGCGGCCGCGGAGGAGAGTGGCGGCGAGGACGGCGAGGGCAACCCGCTGGAGAATTTCGCCACCAACCTCAACGCCGAGGCTTCAGCGGGAAACATTGACCCCCTGATCGGGCGCATCGACGAGGTCGAGCGGGTGGCGCAGATACTCGCCCGGCGGCGCAAGAACAATCCGCTGCTGGTGGGCGAATCCGGCGTCGGTAAAACCGCCATCGTCGAGGGCCTGGCGAAAAAAATCGTCGACGGCGAGGTACCCGAGGTGCTCAAGGACAGCGTCGTCTACTCGCTGGACCTGGGTTCGCTGCTGGCCGGCACCAAGTACCGCGGCGATTTCGAAAAACGTTTCAAGAACCTGCTGGCGGAACTGAAAAAGCGCGACCACGCCATCCTGTTCATCGACGAGGTGCACACGATCATCGGCGCCGGCGCCGCCTCCGGCGGTGTCATGGATGCCAGCAACCTGCTCAAACCGCTGCTCAGCAGCGGCAAGCTGCGTTGCATCGGCTCCACCACCTTCCACGAGTACCGCGGCATCTTCGACAAGGACAAGGCGCTGAGCCGGCGCTTCCAGAAGATCGACGTCATGGAGCCGAGTACCGAGGACGCCTACAAGATCCTCAAGGGCCTGAAATCGCGCTTCGAGGAACACCACGGGCTGCGCTATACGGACCGCGCGCTGCGCGTGGCGACGGACCTGTCGGCGCGCTATATCACCGACCGCTTCCTGCCGGACAAGGCCATCGATGTCATCGACGAGGCCGGTGCGTACCAGCAGTTGCAGCCCCAGTCCAGGCGCAAGAAGGTAATCGGGGTGGGCGACATCGAGACGGTGGTGTCCAAGATCGCGCGTATCCCGCCGAAAACCGTCAGCAGCGACGACAAGGAAACCCTGCAGAAACTGGAGTCGAACCTGCAGATGGTGGTATTTGGGCAGGACGAGGCGATCAGCAGCCTGGCCACCTCCATCAAGCTGGCCCGCGCCGGCCTGCGCGGTGGCGACAAGCCCATCGGCTCCTTCCTGCTGGCCGGGCCCACCGGGGTGGGCAAGACCGAGGTGACGCGCCAGCTGGCGCGCCAGCTCGGCCTGGAACTGATCCGCTTCGACATGTCGGAATACATGGAGCGGCACACCGTGTCGCGCCTGATCGGCGCGCCACCCGGCTACGTCGGCTTCGACCAGGGCGGGCTGCTCACCGACGCGGTCACCAAGCATCCCCACGCGGTGGTGCTGCTGGACGAAATCGAGAAGGCGCATCCAGAAGTGTTCAACCTGTTACTGCAGGTCATGGACCACGGCACGCTGACCGACAACAACGGTCGCAAGGCCGACTTCCGCAACGTGATCCTGGTAATGACCACCAATGCCGGCGCCGAGAGTATCAGTCGCCGCTCCATTGGCTTCACCCAGCAGGATCACAGCAGCGACGGCATGGAGGCGATCAACAAGATGTTCACGCCGGAATTCCGCAACCGGCTGGACAGCGTGGTGCAGTTCGAGCCGCTGGGCGAGGACGTCATTCTCACCGTGGTCGACAAGTTCCTCACCGAACTGCAGAGCCAGCTCGATGAAAAACGCGTGCTGCTGGACGTCGACGAGGACGCTCGCCTGTGGCTGGTGGAGAAGGGTTACGACATCCACATGGGCGCGCGGCCCATGGAGCGGGTGATACAGGAGCACATCAAGAAGCCGCTGGCGGAACTGGTGCTGTTCGGCGCCCTGGCCCAGTCAGGGGGCACCGCACTGGTGCGCCTGGACAGCGCCGGCGACAAGCTGGTCGTTTCGGTCGAGGAAAAAGAGGCGGAAGTGGAGGAGAGCGAAGGCGCCTAGCGTTCGCGGTAGGTGATGCGGCCCTTGCTCAGGTCGTAGGGCGTCAGCTCCACGCGCACCTTGTCACCGGTGAGAATGCGAATGTAGTTCTTGCGCATCTTGCCGGAAATATGGGCGGTGACGACGTGGCCGTTCTCAAGCTGCACCCGGAAGGTCGTGTTGGGCAGCGTGTCGATCACCTCGCCTTCCATTTCAATCTGGTCTTCTTTTGCCATCTGTGTGGCGGTCTCCATGAATCAGGGAGGCGGCATTTTGCCTCAATTGAACGGCGAGCGCTAGGGCATATGCACAGTTGCCGCCGGCCTGTGACTGCGCTATCGGGGCGCGGGATGCGGGGCGCTAGAGCAGGGTAGTCCAGCGCGAGTTGACGTAGAGTTCCAGCGGCCGGTAGTCGGATTTATAGGCCATCTTGCGACAGTCGCGGATCCAGTAGCCCAGGTAGACGTAGTCCAGGCCCATTTCGCGCGCCTTTTCCACCTGCCAGAGGATGGCGTGAGCGCCCAGGCTGCGCCTTTCCTCCCCGGGCTCGAAGAAGGTGTAGATGGCCGACAGGCCGTCCTCCAGCACGTCCACCACCGCCAGCGAGACCAGGCGGCCGCGATCGTAGAAGCGGTAGTAGCGGGTGCAGTCCCAGACGCGGTTGAGAAAGGCCTCGTACTGCTCGCGGTCCGGGGGATACATGTCGCCGTCCGCGTGGCGCAGGCAGATGTAGCGGTGGTAGAGGTCGAAGGCCTCGTCGTCGCGGATATCCTCGGTGCAGCTCACCTGCAGGTCGCTGTTGCGCTGCCACACCCGGCGCTGGCCGCGCCGCGGGCGGAAATCCTGCACCGGGATGCGCGCCGGGATACAGGCGTCGCAATTGCTGCAGTGGGGCCGGTAGATGTGGTTGCCGGAGCGCCGGAAGCCCAGCACGGACAGCTTGCTGTAAAGCTTCCTGTCGACGCTCTGGCGCGGGTCGACGAACAGCGTGGTGGCCTCCTGCTCCTCGAGATAGCTGCAGGCGTGGGGATAGGTCGTATAAACCTTGAGATCCCGGATGGATGAGGTCACAGCAAGCCTCCACAACTCGCCGGCAAGCGCCAGATATCGTCGCCGGCCTCGATATCGACAGTTTGGGCAAGACGCTGTTCGAAGTCCAGCCTGCCGATATTGCGCGCGCCCAGGGAGTTCAGGTGCGCGCTCTCCACCTGGCAGTCGATCATGTGGAATTCGCCGCGCCTGAGGATATCGACCAGGCCCACCAGGGCGACCTTGGAGGCGTCGTCGCGGCGGCTGAACATGGATTCGCCGAAAAAGACACGCCCCAGGGCGACCCCGTACAGCCCGCCGACCAGCGCGCCGTCGCTGTCGTGCACCTCGATGGAATGCGCGTGGCCGAGCCGGTGCAGCCTGCCGTAGGCAGCGGTCATGTCCTCGTCGATCCAGGTGCCCAGCCCGTCGCCGCGCAGGGTCGCGCACTCGCGCATCACGCGCTCAAAATCGCGGTCCACGGCGAGGCCGAAGCGGTCGGAGCGCAGTGTCTTGCGCAGGGAGCGGGACACGTGCAGTTCCTCGGGGAAGAGCACGGAGCGCGGGTCGGGCGTCCACCACAGCACGGGCTGCGGCTCCTCGTACCAGGGGAAGATGCCCCGCCGGTAGGCGTGCAGCAGGCGTTCGGGGCTGAGACCGCCGCCCGCCGCGAGCAGCCCATTGGGGTAATCCAGCGCCGCCGAGGAGGGCGGAAACGGTTCGCCGTGGTCCAGCTGCCGGATTCTGCGCATGCTCTCCCTTACAGTGCGTCCAGGTATTTCTCCGCGTCCAGCGCCGCCATGCAGCCGAAGCCCGCCGATGTCACCGCCTGGCGGTAGACGTGGTCGGCCACGTCGCCGGCGGCGAAAATACCCGGCACGCTGGTTCCCGTGGCATTGCCCTCGGTGCCGCTGTTGATGGTGATGTAACCGTCGACCATGTCGAGCTGGCCGGCGAAGATTTCCGTGTTCGGCTTGTGCCCGATGGCAATGAACACGCCCGCCAGCTCGATATCCTCGACGGTATCGTCGAGCACCGATTTTATCCTCATCCCGGTCACGCCGGAATCGTCACCGAGTACTTCCTGCAGGGTGTGATTCCACCTGATCGTCACCTTGCCCTCGCGCTCGCGGGCGAACAGGCGGTCCTGCAGTACTTTCTCCGCACGCAGGGCGTCGCGGCGGTGCACCAATACCACTTCCGAGGCGATGTTGGCCAGGTACAGGGCCTCCTCCACGGCGGTGTTGCCGCCGCCGATCACCGCGACTTTCTTGCCGCGGTAGAAAAAACCGTCACAGGTTGCACAGGCGCTGACGCCCTTGCCCATGAATGCCTCTTCGCTGGGCAAGCCCAGGTACTGGGCGGAGGCGCCGGTGGCGACGATGAGCGCGTCACAGGAGTAACTTGCGGTGCCCTGCAGGAGAATGGGACGCTGCGACAGGTCCACGCTGTCGATGTGGTCGAAGACCACCTGCGCCTCGAAGCGCTCCACGTGTTCCTGCATCTGCTGCATCAGTTGCGGGCCCTGCAAGTCAGCGGCCCCCCCAGGCCAGTTCTCCACCTCGGTGGTCGTGGTCAGTTGTCCGCCCTGCTGGATGCCGGTGATGACCACCGGTTGGAGATTGGCGCGCGCCGCGTAGACGGCGGCCGTGTAGCCTGCGGGACCACTGCCCAGGATGATCAGGGTGTGGTGCTGGGGTTCGCTCATAGGGGTGCTTCCTGCTGGTTCTCGTGGCTGTTCGGTACAGCGGGCCGGGGTGGCCCGTCAACACCGCGTAATCGTTCTGTATTGGGGCGGACTATGGTACTTTAAAGGCTGCTTCCGGACAAAACGCAGTAAAACATCAATAAGGAAGCTTAACTGTCTGAATTAAAACGAAATATGGGGCAAGATTGTTTCGTGATATGGACCTGATCCTGGGGCGGCGCCCGCAGCCGCCGCGGTCTGCCCGGCGGGCGCCGGGGAGCTGAGCAACGTGGCGAACGGCAGCAATACAGAGAATATTCTCGGCCCGCGCCTGCGCGAGGGCGCCTTCATCGGCGTCACCGCCATCTGCGTGTACCTGCTCATGGCGCTGCTCAGCTACAGCGAGCGCGACCCTGGCTGGTCGGCTACCGGCAGCGGTGCGGGCATCGACAACCTTGGTGGCCCCACCGGCGCCTGGCTGGCGGATGTCTTCTTCTCGCTGGTGGGCTATGCGGCCTACCTGTTTCCCTTGCTGTTGGCCTACCGGGCGCTGGTCATCCTGCTCGAACGCCACCAGGACAAGGGCTTCGACTGGCTGACCTTCGGTATCCGCGCCCTCGGCCTGGTACTGGTGATGATCGCGGGTACCGCCCTGGCGGCGATGAACGACGGGGGCGCCTCGGCGCTGCCACAGGGCGCCGGGGGCATACTCGGCCAGGCCATCGGCGACGCCTTTACCGTGGCCTTCTCCGCGGTGGGCAGCCGCCTGATCCTGCTGGCGATCTTTCTTTTCGGCATCACGATTTTCACCGACCTGAGCTGGCTCGGGCTGATGGAGCGGCTCGGCGCCTGGAGCCTGCTCGCCTTCCAGACGGTGCGGCAGCGCGTGGTGGCGCTGGTCGACGACCTGCGCGACCGGCGGCGGCGGGAGAAAGCGGTGGAGGCGCGCAAGGTGGTGATCACCGAGCACGTCGAGAAGGAAAAACAGCGCAAGCCGCCGAAGATCAAACCGCCGAAGACGCCGCCGAAGAAGAGCGAGCGCGTGGAGCGGGAGAAACAGCAGCCCCTGTTCGACGCGCCGGTCACCGGCGACCTGCCGCGCCTGGAGCTGCTTGACGAACAGCAGAAAGACCCGGACAAGGGATATTCCAAGGAGGCTCTGGAGGGCCTGTCCAAGGTGCTGGAGCTGAAGCTGGCGGATTTTGGCGTCAGCGCCGAGGTCACCGCGGTGTATCCCGGCCCGGTGATCACGCGCTTCGAGATCCAGCCGGCCCCGGGGGTCAAGGTGTCGCGTATCTCCAACCTTGCCAAGGACCTCGCGCGCTCCCTCGCCGTCATCAGCGTGCGCGTGGTCGAGGTCATTCCCGGCAAGTCCGTGGTCGGTATCGAGATCCCCAACGAGGACCGCGAGATCGTCAACTTCCGCGAGGTGCTGTCCTCGCAGGCCTTCGAGCAGTCCAGGTCCACCCTGTCCCTGGCGCTGGGCCACGACATCTCCGGCCAGCCCGTGGTGGCGGACCTGGCCAAGATGCCGCACCTGCTGGTCGCCGGCACCACCGGCTCAGGCAAGTCCGTGGGTGTCAACTCCATGCTGCTGAGCCTGTTGTACAAGTCCGGGCCGGCGGATGTGCGTCTCATCCTGGTCGACCCGAAGATGCTGGAGCTGTCCGTCTACGACGGTATCCCGCACCTGCTCACGCCGGTGATCACCGACATGAAGGATGCGGCGAACGGGCTGCGCTGGTGTGTGGCGGAGATGGAGCGGCGCTACAAACTGATGGCGTCCCTGGGTGTGCGCAACCTGGCCGGCTACAACCGCAAGGTGCTGGAGGCGGACAAGGCCGGCACGCCTATCCTCGACCCGCTGTGGACCCCGGACCCGACCTTCGCCGAGAGCGAGGAAGAGCAGAACGCGCCGGCGCTGGAAAAACTGCCCTCCATCGTCGTGGTCATCGACGAGTTCGCCGACATGATGATGATCGTCGGCAAGAAGGTGGAACAGTTGATTGCGCGCATCGCGCAGAAGGCCAGGGCGGCGGGCATCCATCTCATCCTGGCCACCCAGCGCCCCTCGGTGGACGTCATTACCGGCCTGATCAAGGCCAACGTGCCCACGCGCATCGCCTTCCAGGTTTCCTCCAAGGTGGATTCGCGCACCATCATCGACCAGGGCGGCGCCGAGCAGCTGCTGGGCCATGGCGACATGCTCTACCTCCCCCCGGGCAGCGGTGTGCCGACGCGCGTGCACGGCGCCTTCTGCAGCGACGAGGAAGTGCACCGGGTCGTGGCGGACTGGAAGAAACGCGGCGAGCCCCTGTATATCGACGGCCTGCTCGACGAGGGCAGCAGCACCGCCGTGACGCCCGGGGAACTCCAGGCGGAATCCGCGGACGAAGACGATGAGAGCGACGCGCTGTACGACGAGGCCGTGCACTACGTCACGCAGAGCCGGCGCGCGTCGATCTCGTCGGTGCAGCGCAAACTGCGCATCGGCTACAACCGGGCGGCGCGACTGATCGAGGCCATGGAGGCCGCGGGGGTCGTCACGGAAATGGGCAGCAACGGCCAGCGCGAGGTGCTGGCGCCGCCGCCCCCGGACGCCTGACACTGTTACCAACACCCGGAGGTGGCCCCGCACCGATGAACAAGCACCTTGTCCTGGCCCTGCTGCTGGCCATCCTCGGCGGCGCGAGCGCGAGCCGTGCCGAGGACGCCACCGATGCACTGTTGCGTGCGCTGGCGCCCACCACCCACCTGCAGGGCGCGTTCCTGCAGCGCCAGTACGAGGAGGACGATACGCTGCTGCTGCAATCCAGCGGGCGTTTCGCGCTGTTGCGGCCCGGTTACTTTTCCTGGGAGATCGACTCGCCGGACGACCAGCTTATCGTCGCCACCCCGGAATTCGTCTGGCACTACGACCGAGACCTGGCGACGGTGACGCGCAGGCCCACACCGCAGGGGGCGGGCGCCTCGCCACTGCAGATTCTCGGCGGGGACGTCGACGCCCTGCGCGAATCCTTCACTGTCGAGCAGGTCGCGGAGGCGGCGTTCACGCTGACCCCCCGGGTACCCGACGCCGGTTTCCAGCGCCTCTACCTGCGCCTGGACGGCGCAGGGCTGTCGCGAATGGAAGTGCTGGACAACCTGCAGCAGCGCATCGATATCGAGTTCCGCGAGGTCGACAGCAACAGCCCTCTGGCGCCGGAGGATTTTCACTTCGAGCCACCGCAGGGCGTCGACGTCTTCTACCATGACCAGTGACCTGTTCGGCGGCGCGGACGAGCCGTCGACCGGGAGCGCTTACCAGCCACTGGCGGCGCGGCTGCGCCCCCGGGACCTGGCGCATTACGCCGGTCAGTCGCACCTGCTGGCCGCAGGCAAGCCCCTGCGCCGCGCCATCGACAGCGGCCAGTTGCATTCGATGATTTTCTGGGGGCCGCCCGGCACCGGCAAGACCACGCTGGCGCGCATTGCCGCACACCAGGCCAGCGCGCACTTCTTGCAGCTCTCGGCGGTGCTCAGCGGCGTGAAAGAGATTCGCGAGGCCATCGCCGCGGCGCGCCAGCAACGCGCGGGCGGCCGCGATACGGTGTTGTTCGTGGACGAGGTGCACCGCTTCAACAAGGCGCAGCAGGACGCCTTCCTGCCCCACGTGGAGGACGGTACGGTGGTGTTCATCGGCGCCACCACCGAGAACCCGTCCTTCGAGTTGAACAATGCGCTGCTGTCCCGGGCGCGCGTGTACAAGCTGCGAGCACTGCAGGAGCAGGACCTGCTCGAGGTGCTGGCGCGGGGTGTGGCGGAACTGCAAGCGGTGAAAATCGAGCCTGAGGCGCTGGCGCAGATCGCGGCGCAGGCCGACGGCGACGCCAGGCGCGCGCTGAACCTGCTGGAACTGGCGGCGGACCTGGCGCACGAGGGCGTGGTGGATACGCGCACCCTGGAGGAGGTCCTGGAGGGCGGCACACGCCGTTTCGACAAGGGCGGGGACCTGTTCTACGACCAGATCAGCGCGCTGCACAAGGCGGTGCGCGGCAGTGCGCCGGACGCCGCCCTGTACTGGTTCTGCCGCATGCTCGACGGCGGCTGCGACCCGCTGTACGTTGCTCGGCGCGTCGTGCGCATGGCCAGCGAAGACATCGGCAACGCCGACCCCCGGGCCCTGACCCTGGCACTGGAAGCCTGGCAGGTGCAGGAGCGCCTGGGCAGCCCCGAGGGCGAACTGGCCGTGGCCCAGGCCATCGTCTACCTGGCCTGTGCGGCGAAGAGCAACGCGGTGTACAGCGCCTACAACGCGGCCCGTGACGATGTCGCGCGCGGGGCCAGCGAGGAGGTCCCCCTGCACTTGCGCAACGCCCCCACGCGCCTGATGAAAGAGATGGACCACGGCGCGGACTACCGCTACGCCCACGACGAGGTGGAGGGCTACGCGGCGGGGGAAAGCTACTTCCCCGAGGCCCTGCGCGAGCGCCGTTACTACTACCCGGTGGAGCGCGGCCTGGAAGAGAAGATCGCGCGCAAGCTCGAGTACCTGCGTGAACGAGACAAAACCAGTACAATACGGCGTTACGACTAAGCCACCTGCGCAACCATGAAATACCTTCTGTTCGTCGCCCTGGGCGGCGCATCCGGCGCCCTGTCGCGGCACTTGCTGGCCAACTGGGTGCACGAACTGTGGGAGGGTCGCCTGCCCTTGGGCACGTTGCTGGTGAACGTGCTCGGTTCCTTCGCCATCGGCATCGTCTACGTGCTGGTGGTGGAGAAAGCCGCATTGCACCCGGACTGGCGCGGCGTGTTGATCGTCGGTTTCCTCGGCGCCTTCACGACCTTCTCCACGTTCTCGCTGGAGACCATCGGCCTGCTCGAGACGGGTCACCCGGGGCAGGCGCTGGCCTACATGTTCGGCAGCGCGGTGTTGTGCGTGACGATGGCGGGCGCGGCGATCGCGCTGACCCGCAGTTTGCTCTAGTTGCCGTGCCGGCGAATTTTTAACCAAATACAGGACATATCAGGATGTTGGATATCAAGGCGGTGAGGCAGGATCCCGAGGCTGTCGCCACCGCGCTGGCAAAACGCGGCTTCGAATTCGATGTCGAGGGCTTCCGCGCCCTGGACGCGCGACGCAAACAGGCCGACGTGGATTCCCAGAACCTGCTCGCCGAGCGCAAGCGCGCGTCGAAGCAGATCGGCGCGCTGGTGGGGCAGGGCATGAGCGTCGACGACGCCAAGGCCCAGGTCAACGAGACCCTGGAAAAAATCGCTGCGGACCTGGACGGGCTCACCGAGCAGGCGCGCCAGGTGCAGGCGCAACTCGACGACCTGCTGCTGGGGGTTCCCAACCTGCCCGCCGACGAGGTGCCGCCCGGGCAGAGCGAGCAGGACAATATCGAGGTCGCCCGCTGGGGCGAGCCGCCCGAATTCGATTTTCCCGCACAGGACCACGTGGCGCTGGGGGAGGCGCTGGGCCAGCTGGACAGCGAGACCGCCGGCAAGATCACCGGCTCGCGCTTCACCGTCATGTACGGCGCGCTGGCGCGGCTGCACCGCGCCCTGGCGCAGTTCATGCTGGACCTGCACACGCGCGAGCACGGCTACGCCGAGGTGTATGTGCCGTACATCGTCAACCGCGAGTCGCTGCTGGGCACCGGCCAGTTACCCAAGTTCGAGGAGGACCTGTTCAAGCTGCGCAGCGAGCAGGATTTTTACCTGATCCCCACGGCCGAGGTGCCGGTGACCAATATCGCGCGCGAGCGAATCTTCGAGGACGCCGAACTGGGCGAGGAGGGGCTGCGCTTCGCCTGCCATACCCCGTGCTTCCGCAGTGAAGCCGGCAGCTATGGCAGGGACACCCGCGGCATGATCCGCCAGCACCAGTTCGAAAAAGTGGAACTGGTGCAGTTCGTACGCCCGCAGCAGTCGGAGCAGGCGCTGGAGGCTCTCACCGGTCACGCGGAACGCGTGCTGCAACTGCTGGAGCTGCCCTACCGCAAGGTCATACTGTGCGGCGGCGACCTGGGTTTCGGTTCCGCCAAAACCTACGACCTGGAGGTGTGGCTGCCGGGACAGTCGACCTACCGCGAGATTTCCTCCTGTTCCAATTACCGCGACTACCAGGCGCGGCGCATGCAGGCGCGCTGGCGCGATCCGGCCAGCGGCAAACCGGCACTGCTGCACACGCTCAACGGCTCGGGGCTGGCCATCGGTCGCACCCTGGTGGCGCTGCTGGAAAACGGCCAGCGCGGCGATGGCAGCATCGCCATCCCGGCGGCCCTGCAACCCTACATGAACGGCGCCACGGAGCTCGGCGCCTAGCGCGCCGGGCCAGCGGCAAGCTGCAGCCATGGAATACCTGCCCCTGTTCCTGAAAGTCGCCGACGCCCGCGTGCTGCTGGTCGGCGGTGGCGTCGTGGCCGTGCGCAAGGCGCGCCTGCTGCTGCGCGCCGGCGCCGACCTCGTGGTGGTCGCGCCGCAGGTGTGCGACGAGCTGCAGGCGCTGCTCGGCGACGCCGGAGGCAGCTGGCGGCAGGCGCGCTATACGGCCACGGACCTGGACGGGGCGACGCTGGTCGTGGCGGCCACCGGCGATCGAGCCGTGAACGAGGCCGTGCACCGCGACGCCACCGCCCAGGGACTGCCGGTCAACGTGGTCGACTCCCCGGACCTGTGCACGGCGGTATTTCCGTCGATAGTCGATCGCAGTCCCGTGCTCATCGCCATCAGCAGCGCCGGTCGCAGCCCGGTGCTGGCGCGCATCCTGCGCCGGCGTATCGAGGCGCTGGTGCCGGCTGCCTACGGGCGGCTGGCGGAGTTTGCCGGGCGCCTGCGCCAGCGCGTGAAAGAGGCACTGCCCGGGGACTCGCCGCGGCGCCTGTTCTGGGAACAGGCGCTGGAGGGCACGGTGGCCGAGCGCGTGATGGCCGGGCGCGAGGCCGCGGCCGAACAGTTGCTGGAAGAGCGGCTGCGCGACACTGATGCGCTGTACCGCGGTGAGGTCTACCTGGTGGGCGCCGGGCCGGGCGACCCGGACCTGCTCACCTTCAAGGCCGCGCGCCTGCTGCAAAGCGCCGACGTGGTGCTGTACGACCGCCTGGTGTCACCGTCCATCGTGGAACTTGCGCGGCGCGATGCCGAGCGCATCTACGTGGGCAAGCGCCGCGCCCAGCACACGCTGCCCCAGGGCGAGATCAACCAGTTACTGGTGGACCTGGCCGGGCAGGGCAAACGGGTGGTGCGCCTGAAGGGCGGCGACCCGTTCATTTTCGGTCGCGGCGGCGAGGAGATCGAGCTGCTGGCGCGCCACGGTATTCCCTTCCAGGTGGTGCCCGGCATCACCGCGGCCAACGGCGTCGCCTGTTACGCGGGTATCCCGCTGACCCATCGCGACCACGCCCAATCCGTGCGCTTCGTCGCCGGCTATCTCAAGGGGCAGACCGTGGAGCACGACTGGAGCCAGTTCCAGTCGAGCAATGAAACCCTGGTGTTCTACATGGGCCTGGCCGGCCTGCCGGTGATCTGCCGCGAACTACAGGCCCACGGCCGCGCGCCGGATACGCCGGCGGCGCTGGTGGAACGCGGTACGCTACTGCAACAGCGGGTGATTACCGGGACACTGGCGACGCTGGCGGAGCGCGTGGCGCGGGAACATCCGGTGGCGCCGACGCTGTTGATTGTCGGCAGTGTGGTCAGCCTGCACCGCAGCCTGGCCTGGTTCGGCCAGGAGGATGGCGCAGCGGGCTAACGCGGCGCTGGTCGGTGGCAGTTCACGGGTTGCCGTGATCAACCGCCGCGGCGCTATCGGCGTTATTGTGCACAGCGAAGCGCTGCTGTTTCAGGAGCAGCGCATCGGCCAGCACGTGCCCTGCTTCGAGTAGCAGGACATCGTCCGCCTCGTCCTCGTCGCCAGCGGCCAGTTGCAGCGCGTCCTCTTCCTCAGCGTCGCTGGCCGTTTCCTGCGCGGTGTCCTCTTCGCTGTCGTCCAGTTCGTCCAGGGACGCCAGCGGCTCCTCGCCCTGGGCGCGGCGGCGTTTGTTCTCGATGAGCAGGGCGCGTTCCTCCTGGCTGTCGCGCAGGGCGATGCGGGCCTGCTCGTTCAGGGGAAGCTCGCGCAACCTGCGCGTCTCCTGGGCCAGCTCGATCTGGTCCTCGAGGAAGACGAAATCCGGGTTGCCCTCGCTGCGCTCGTGGAACTGGTTGTTCAGTGCCGGCAGCAGCGTCGACAGGTCGTCGTAACTGCGGTGGCGCACGGGGTTGATCTGGTCCCAGTTCAGGGCGTGGTCCAGGGCGCTCTCACCGATTTCCTCCACGTCGTAGAGGGTGGGAAACGCCACGTCCGGCACCACACCGCGGTGCTGTGTGCTCTCGCCAGAGATGCGGTAGAACTTGCTCTCGGTGATTTTCAGCTGACCCTCGGTCAATGGGATCAGCGTTTGCACCGTGCCCTTGCCAAAGGAGCGGTCGCCGACGACGATGCCGCGCTGGTAGTCCTGGATCGCGCCGGCGAAAATCTCCGACGCCGATGCGCTCAGGCGGTTCACCAGCACCACCAGCGGGCCTTCGTAGTAGTCGCTCTTCAGGCGCTTGCCGTCGCGCCAGACGCGGCGCGAGGAGTGGCGAATCTGCACCGTGGGGCCGTACTCGATGAACAGCCCGGTGAGTTCGTTGGCCTCCTGCAGGGAACCGCCGCCATTGTTGCGCAGGTCTACCACCAGGCCGTCGATATTGTCCTGTTCAAGCTCTCGCAGCAACCGCTTTACGTCGCGCGTGGTGCTCTTGTAGTCCTTGTCGCCGCGGCGCATGGCCTCGAAGTCGATGTAAAACGCCGGGATGGTAATGACGCCCACGCGCACGGCTTCCTCGCCGTTGGGGATCTCGAGAATTTTCTTCTGCGCGGACTGTTCCTCGAGCTTGACCTTGTTGCGCACGATCGTAATGACCTTGCGCTGGTCGGTGGTCTTGGCCTTGGCCGGGATGACCTGCAGGCGCACGGTGGAATCCTTGGGCCCGCGTATCAGCTGCACGACCTCGTCGAGGCGCCAGCCGATGACATCCTCGAACTCCCCGTCGGTGCCCTGGGCCACCGCGACGATACGGTCGGAGGGTTGCAACTCCCCCTGCTTGTCCGCGGGCCCCTTGGCGACCAGGCGCGCCACCTTGGTGTACTCGTCCTCGGTCTGCAACACGGCGCCGATCCCCTCCAGGGACAGGCTCATGTTGATGTTGAAATTCTCCGAGCGACGCGGCGACAGGTAGTTGGTATGGGGGTCGTACAGTTCCGCCAGCGCGTTGGCGTAAATCTGGAACACGTCCTGGCTGTTGTACTGGCGCACACGCTTGAGCTGGTTGCTGTAGCGCTTGACCAGGGTCGGCGCGATCTCGTCCTGCGGCTTGTCCGCCAGCTTCAGGCTCAGCACCTGGTTCTTGACCTGCTTGCGCCAGCGATCGTCCAGCTCCTGGCTGGACTGCGCCCAGTCCAGCTCATCGACGTCGAGCAGGTAGTACTCATCCCTGTCGAAATCCAGCGCGGCGACCATGTCCGGCAGGTTCTCCACGAGCGCTTCCAGGCGTTCTTCCAGGCGTTTCTGGAAGCGGTTGAAGATATCAAAGCCGGCGTCGAGGCGCCCCCTGGCCAACTCGTCGTCCATCACCAGGCGATATTTTTCGAACGAGGCGATATCCGCTGCACTGAAATACATCTTGCCGCGATCCAGGGTGAGGATGTAGTTGTCCAGGTGCTCCGAGGACAGCTCGTCGCCGTAGGGCAGGCCCGCGTAGTGGCGCGTCTCCAGGTGCCCGATCAACTCGACGATGGTCTCGCGCTGGCCTTCGGTGTACTCGATCAACGCGGCGGCGGGGTTGGCCAGCAGTACCAGCAGGAGCGAGTAACCGGCCAGGCGACGGGCGGCTTTGAAATAGCGGATAAAAGTCAATTCGGGTACCTGCCTGCGCTGGGGCTCCTGTCAGTGTAGCCCCCGCGTCGGGGGCCTACGATCCGGTTATCGCTTGTAGAGTCCGCCGGGCGGGGAAAGTTCGCTTGCTGTCCGGCTGGCGGAACACCCGTGGATTGAGGTCTACTCCGTTGTATTGCTTTTATTACAATGACTTAAGCAGTATACGTCAGGCCTGGTCTGACGTATAGGGGCGGCGGATGGGCCACTAGCCCAGCCGGGTGCCTGCGCCGGCGCGGCGCGGCAGGCCCAGCGACAGCAGGGCCGCCGCGAGCAACAGGGCCGCCGAGGCCACCAGACACGCGGCCAGGCCCTGGGCCTGGTACAACCAGCCCGACAGCAGCGTGCCTGCCAGTCTGCCGGCGGCATTGGCCATGTAGTAGAAACCGACATCCAGCGAGACACCATCCTCGCGCGCGTAGCTGACGATGAGGTAGCTGTGCAGGGAACTGTTCACGGCAAACAGGCAGCCGAACAGGGCCAGTCCGCCGACCAGGCACAGCTCCGCCAGCGGCAGGCCCGCCACGGTGGCAGTGCCGGGGAAGGACGCCGCGCCCGGCGATACAGCGATGAGCGCGGGGACGACGGCCAGGACGCCGGCCCAGCGGGTCGCCGCGCGGCCGTCGGGCAGGCGTTCCGCGTCGGCGCCGGTAATGCGTGGGGCCGCGGCCTGTACCGCGCCGTAGCCGATGACCCACAGGGCCAGGAACGACCCGACCTCGATATGGCTCCAGTCAAAGGCGCTGGACAGGTGCACGGGCAGGGCGACGACGAACCAGACGTCGCGGGCGGCGAACAGGAACAGTCGCGCTGCTGACAGGGTATTGACCGGCCCGCTCTTGGACAGAATCGCGCGGAACGGCGGCGCGGCGCGGCTGCGCCCCAGGTCGCGGCCCAGCAACACCAGGCTGGCCAGCCAGACCACGGCCAGCGCCGCCAGCATGGCGCCGACGGCGCCGCGGAAGCCGTACAGCGCGAGCAGGGCGCCGCCGAGGAAAAAGCCCACGCCCTTGAGGGCATTTTTCGAGCCGGTGAGCAGGGCCACCAGGCGATACAACCTGCCCTGGGCCCGCCCCGGGACGAGCAGCTTGACCGCGCTCTTGGCGCTCATCTTGTTCAGGTCCTTGGCGATGCCGGAGAGGGCCTGGGCGGCCATCACCCAGGGCACGCCGAGGCTGCCCAGGGGCGCCAGCAGCATGCCCAGCGCGACCAGTTGCAGGGCCAGGCCGGCGTTCATGGTGCGATTAAGGCCGATCCGCGCCCCCAGCCAGCCGCCGAGCAGGTTGGTGACCACCCCGAAGAACTCGTAGAACAGGAACAGCAGGGCGATGTCCAGCGGGCTGTAGCCGAGGTCGTGGAAGTGCAGCACGACGAGCATGCGCAGGGCGCCATCGGTGAGAGTGAAGGCCCAGTAATTGCCGGTTATCAGCAGGTACTGGCGCACGCTGTGGGCGGCGGGACGCATAGCGCCGCTCAGGCCGTCGCCAGGCCGCCCGCCAGGCGCAGCAGCTCGGCGCTGCGGTTGGCGTAGCCCCACTCGTTGTCGTACCAGGCGTAGATTTTCACCAGGGTAGCGTCCACCACCAGGGTCGAGGGCGCGTCGATAATGGCCGAGCGCGGGTCGCCGCGATAGTCGGTGGAGACCAGGGGGCGTTCCTCGTAACCGAGTATCCCGGCCAGTTCGCCCGCGGCGGCGGCGCGTAGCAGGCCGTTAACCTCCTCGGCGGTGGTGGCGCGGGACACCTGGAAGACGCAGTCGGTGAGGGAGGCGTTGGCCAGCGGCACCCGCACGGCATGGCCGTCCAGGCGGCCGGCCAGGGCCGGGAATATATCGGTGATGGCCCTGGCGGAGCCGGTGGTGGTGGGTATCAAATTGAGTGAGGATGCGCGCGCGCGACGCAGGTCGCGATGATGGCTGTCCAGGATGCTCTGCGTGTTGGTGATGTCGTGTACGGTGGTCATGGTGCCGCGCTCGATACCGAGGTGGTCCAGTATGACCTTGACCACCGGGGCCAGGCAGTTGGTGGTGCAGGACGCCGCGGTGACGATGGGGTGCAGGCCGGGATCGAACAGCGCGTCGTTGACACCGAGCACGATGTTCAGGACCTCGGGGTGGCGCACCGGCGCGGTGACCACGACGCGCTCCACACCCTGGTCCAGGTAGGCCTGTAGCGCCTCGCGCCGGTTCCAGGCGCCCGAGGCCTCCAGCACGAGGTCGCACTGTGACCAGTCGGTGTCCGCGATGCCGTCGTTGTGCGTACAACCGATACTGCGCCCGTCCACCGCGATACCCTGCGCGTCCGCCACGGCCTCGTGGCGCCAGCGCCCGTGCACCGAGTCGAAACTGAGCAGGTGGGCCAGCGACGCGCAGTCCCCGGCTGGTTCGTTGATGTGTACAAATTCGACGTCCGGCCAGTCCCAGGCCGCCCGCATCACCAGGCGGCCCATGCGTCCGAAACCGTTGATGCCCACGCGCAGTGCCATGCTCGCGCCACTCCCTGACAAAAACGCGCAGATTGAACGACGAACATGACGCTTGCAAGCGCGCCGTGCCTGCGCGGGCCTGGTACAGCGCGGCGTCGAGTGCCGCTGTCCGCCGCATTCCAGCTGCGTCGCCAGGTCGCCGCCTTGCAAACATATGGCACATATGCTGTCATTAGGGATTACGCCGCGCTACCCGGGAATCCGCATGACACAGCCAGGTACGACGAATGCCGTCGACGGTCGGCGGCTGCGCAGCGAGCGCAGCCGGCAGGCCATTATCGATGCAATGCTGGGCCTGGTCGTCGAGGGCGTACTGGTGCCGACAGCGCAGCAGGTGTCGGAGCGGGCCGGGGTCGGTATTCGCTCCGTGTTCCGCCACTTTTCCGATATGGAGAGTCTCTACGCGACCATCGACAGCGTGGTGCGCGAGCGCTACCAGGGCCTTTTCGCCGGTGGTGACCGCCAGGGTTCGCTGCGCGAGCGCCTGCTGCACGCGGTGGAACAACACGCCCTGGCCTATGAGGAGGTGGGGCCGCTGTTCCTGTCCACCAAGGCCCAGTTATGGCGTTACGCGGTGCTGCGCGAACAGTACGCGCGCACGCAACGACAGATCCGCAATGACCTCGAGGACTGGCTGCCGGAATTGCAGTCATTGAACGCATCCAGGCGCGAAATGGTCGACGCCATCGCGTCCTTCGAGACCTGGAACCGGCTGCGCGAGCACCAGGGACTGGATCGCCAGGCGGCGGTGGAACTGGTCGACGCGATGTTGCGCCAGGTGCTCTGCCCGGACCAGTGACGCAGTCCGCAAGACCACACCCCGTTGTCAAAACCCGCTACAGGAGTCTGTGTACATGCTCGATAAAGTCATAAAAGGCCTCGCCATCCTCGCCTCGTTCCTGCTGTTGCTCAGCGGCGCGCGCTGGTTGTTCGACGCGCCCGGCGCCGCGGCCGGGCTGGGTATGGATATGCTGGAAGGCATCGGCCGCAGCACCCAGATCAGCGACCTCGCGGCCTTTTTCGTCGTTGCCGGCGTCTTTGGCCTGCTCGGCGTACTACGCAGGCAGGCGGTGTTGCTGTACACCCCCGCGGCGCTGGTCGGCGGCGCGGCGCTGTTTCGTACCCTGGCGACCCTGCAGGGCGCGCCCTTCGCGCTGCAGATGATCGGCGTGGAAATCATCATGCTGGTCATCTTCCTCGCCGCCGCGCGGCGCGCCGCCGCGCAGCCGGGGTGAGTGGGGGAGGGCCGCGACATGACGCAGCAATTCAGGGAGCAGGGTGGCGCCGCCACCATGGATCCGGGGCGATTGCTGCGCTGGACCACCTCCAGGCTGATGACGCGCCTGTCGCGGCCGCAGCGGCTGCAACGGCAGCGTGCGCGGCTGGAGCGGGAGCGCCAGCGGCAGGGCCGGCCGCACCGGGTCGAGTACTTCCACCAGGTCGACGATGGCTACAGCCATCTGGCCGCGCAGCTGCTGCAGCAGCTCGCCGCACGCTATGACATCGAACTGGCCTGCCACCTGGTCAGCGGTCCGCACGGCAGGAACCTGCCGGAACCTGACCTGTTGCTGCGCCTGTCGCGCTACGATTCACGGCACGTGGCGCCGCACTACGGCCTCGACTTTCCCGGCGACGCAGCCGCGCCGGACGCAGCCCTGTTCGCACTGGCGCGGGAGATTCTCGCCGCCCAGGACGACACGCAGTTTGCCGCCTGTGCGGCGGCGGTGGGCGACGCCCTGTGGCGCGCGGACCGCGCAGCCCTGGATGAGCTGGCGCAGAAACACGGGCGGGCGGACGCTGCGGCATGCAGCAGTCGCGTCGCCGCGGGCGATGCGCGCATCGCCGAGCTGGGACACTACTCCGGCGCGATGTTCCATTACGCGAAGGAGTGGTACTGGGGGGTGGACCGGCTGTACCACCTGGAAAGCCGCCTGGCCTCACTGGGCGCGGACCGCCGTGTAGGTGAGACGCCGTTGGTGGAGCGTCCCGGCATCGAAACCGGCCCGCTGCGCGACGACGGCAGTCTCACCCTGGAAATCTATCCTTCCCTGCGCAGCCCCTACACGGCGATCAGTTTTGACCGCGCACTGGCCCTCGCTGCGGCGACCGGTGTCACGCCGCGGGTGCGCCCGGTGCTGCCCATGGTCATGCGCGGCGTGCCGGCGACACGGCAGAAGGGTATGTACATTTTCTTTGACGCGGCCAGGGAGGCGCGCGCAGCCGGCGTGCCCTACGGCAATTTCTACGACCCGATCGGCGAGCCGGCGCGGCGCGCGTACTCCCTGTGGCCCTGGGCGGAGCAGCAGGGGCGGGGCAACGCGCTGATCAGCGCTTTCCTGTCCTGCGCGTTTGCCGACGGTGTCAACACGAACACCCCCCGCGGACTGCGCAAGGTGGTGGAACGCGCGGGCCTGTCCTGGCGCGAGGCCCAGACCCACCTCGGCGACCCTGCCTGGCAGGGTATCCTGGAGGACAACCGCCAGGCCATGTACGCCGCCGGGCTTTGGGGCGTGCCCAGTTTTCGCCTGCTGGATGCGCAGGGCGAGCCGTTGCTGGCCCTGTGGGGGCAGGATCGCCTGTGGCTGTTTGCCCGCGAAATCCAGCGACAACTTGCGTCCAGGTAATTCCCGGCCCGGGCGCGCAGGCGTATTGCCGATGGCAATACCGCCAATTATAGTGAGCCGCCGGACGGTCCCTGGCCGTCCCGCAAAGTAACAGGAGAGAGATCATGGATACCCGACTGACCGACGAGGAGCTGGCCTTCCGCGACGAGGTAAGGACGTTCCTCGCCGAGGCCTGGGACGACGAACTGAAGGCGAAGATCGCCGATCACACCAGCATGAAGGAGGGAATGATCGAGTGGCATCACCGCCTCAACGCCCGGGGCTGGATGGCGCCCAACTGGCCGGTCGAATACGGCGGTACCGGCTGGAGCGTGACGCAAACCTTCATCTGGAACTCCGAACGCGCCGCGGCGGGCGCGCCGGAGCCGGTAGCCTTCGGCGTGGTGATGGTCGCCTCCGTGATCATTGCCTACGGCAGTGAGGAGCAGAAGCAACACTACCTGCCGCGCATCCTCAACAGCCAGGACTGGTGGTGCCAGGGTTATTCCGAACCCGGGGCCGGTTCCGACCTGGCGTCGCTGAAGACCCGCGCGGAGCGCGATGGCGACGAGTACGTCGTCAGCGGCAGCAAGATCTGGACGACCTACGCCCAGCACGCCGACTGGATCTTCTGCCTGGTGCGCACCGACAGCTCCGGGCGCAAGCAGGAAGGGATCAGTTTCCTGCTCATCGACATGAACTCTCCGGGCATCACCGTACGCCCGATCGAGACCATCGACGGGTTCCACCACCTGAACGAGGTGTTTTTCGACAACGTGCGGGTGCCCGTGGCCAACCGCATCGGAGAGGAGGGCAAGGGCTGGACCTACGCCAAGTCGCTGCTGGTGCACGAGCGCCTGTCCATCGCCGAGGTGGCCGATTCCAAACGCGCGCTGACCGAACTGCGCGAGCTGGCGCGCCAGGAGGTCAACGGCGGCGTCAGCCTGCTCGACGATGCGCAATTCGCCGCGCGCCTGGCGCAGGTGGAGATCGAGCTGATGGCCCTGGAATACACCGAGCTGCGCGCCCTGGCGGATATTGCCGAAGGCAAGCCCCCGGGACCCGAGTCCTCACTGCTGAAGTTGCAGGGCACGGAGATCCAGCAGACGCTACAGGAACTGCGCATGGATATCGCCGGTTATTACAGCGGCACCCTGCAGGGCGATCTCAGCCCCGCGCAGCTGGGGCATGCCTACGCGGACTACGCGCAAAAGATGTACTTCCGCGGCCGCGCCTCGTCGATCTACGGCGGCTCCAACGAGGTGCAAAAAAACATCACCGCCAAGTACGCACTGGGCCTGTAGGAGGACGAGCATGAATTTCAACCTGAGCGAAGAACAGGTCCTGATCCGCGACAGCATCGCGCGTTTCGTCGAGGACAATTACGCGTTCGACCAGCGCAACGCCACCGTCGCCCTGGAGCACGGCTTCAGTGCCCAGCACTGGGCGCAGTTCGCCGAGCTGGGCTGGCTGTCCATCCCCTTTGCCGAGGAGCACGAGGGTTTCGGCGGCGGGCCGGTGGACAGCATGGTGATCATGCACGAGTTCGGTCGCGGCCTCGTGGCCGAACCCTACCTCCCCACGGTGCTGCTGTTCGGCGGCCTGTTGCAGGCCGCAGCCAGTGGCGAACTGCAGGCGCAGTACATCCCGCAGATCATCGGCGGCGAATTGCAGGGCGCTTTCGCCTATCTCGAACGGCACAGCCGTTACGCCCTCAGTGACATAGCCACACGCGCCGTCGAGCGCGACGGCGGCTGGCACATCAGCGGCGAGAAAACCGTGGTGCTCAATGGCGGCGCGGCACAGAAGCTGATCGTCGCCGCGCGCAGCGCTGGCGGCCAGGCGGACGAGGCGGGTATTACGCTATTCCTCGTCGATGCCACGGCGCAAGGGGTGGAACGCACCAGCTACCGCATGACCGATGGCCGTGAAGCCGCCAACATTCGCTTTACCGATGTGGCGGCCGAGGCGCTGGTCGGTGAGCCCGGCGAGGGTTACAGCGCCATGCGCGCGGTAATCGACGCCGCCATGCTGGCCGTGTGCGCGGAGGCCCTGGGCGCCATGGAATTCCTCAATGCGACGACACTGGAATACTGCAAGACGCGCGAACAGTTCGGCGTCGCTATCGGCAGCTTCCAGGCCCTGCAACACCGCCTGGTGGACACCTTCGCCGCCTGCGAAAACTGTCGCTCGCTGCTGTACCGTGCGGTGTGCGCCGCCGACGCCGGCAGTGAGGATGCGCAGCGTTCGCTGCTCGCGCTGAAAGTCATGGTAGGCAGGGCGGGCAAACACATCGGCGGCGAGGCCATCCAACTGCACGGCGGTATGGGCATGACCAATGAACTGGCGTTGGGCTACTACGTCAAGCGGCTGATGATCATCAACACGCTGTTTGGCGACGCGGACCACCAGCAGCGCCGTTTCATTGAGCTGGTGAATGCGCCGGCCGGGGAGGGCTCCGCCAGGTCCAAGGCCGCCTGAAACCGCAGCGGGGCTGTGCCGGCGTTCAGTCCGGCGCGTCCCGTCTTCCCTCGTGGTCATCCCCCAGGGAGTGCATCCAGTACACCCGCGCGGGCCACAGCTGCCTGGCGCGTTCGACTTTTTTCCGCTGCAGGCTCCCCGTGTGCGGCCGTGCGCAGCGCGCTGTTACTAGAGGCCGCCGGCGCTGGTCATCACGATTTCGCTGGAACCGGCGGGCAGGGAGAAGGCGGTGCCGTCCTCGCCCAGCGTGTGGTTGGGAAAGACCTCGTCGACGCCCTCCAGCCACGCCGCGGCCATGCCCGGCAATACCAGTGGCGGCACGATATGGTAGTAAAGCAGGTGCCCGACACCCGCGTCGCGGGCCGTTTGGGCGGCCTCCACCGGACTCGCGTGGTAGTCGAGGATATCACGGGTGATTTTTGCCATGCCGCCATTGCCGACCCGGGTCGCGACCTCACTCATCGTGCCGACGATATTGGGCGCCAGGGCCTCGTGTACCAGCAGGTCCACTCCCTCGGCGAACTGCTGCAGATTGGCCGATTTCGCGGTATCGCCGCTGATCAGCACGCTGCGACCCTTGTAGCTGAACAAATAGCCGACGGCGGGACTGACTGGCGTGTGATCCACCGCCAGCGCCTGGACAGTCAGCGCTCCCTGCTCGAATACCGTGTGCAGTTCACCGGCGGCGGGCGACGCAAACGCCTGCGCGCGCATGCCGAAGCCCGAGGTGGGCGCGACCGTGGCGCCGTGGTGCGCGTGGCGGTATCCGCCGTCCTGCGCATAGGCCAGGTTGAAACCGTCTACCACGCGTTCGACGCCGCTGGGGCCGATCACTGGCAGCGGCTCGGTATTGGCGCCGTTGACCCAGCGGATCGTCGCCATCTCGCCGAGGCCGTCGATGTGGTCGGAGTGAAAGTGCGTCAATAACACCGCCTCGATGCGCCCGACGGGGTAGCGCAGGCCGACCAGGTTGCGCAGGCCGCCGGTACCCGCGTCGACCACGAAGAAGTGCTCGCCGGCGATCACCGCCACACACGGTCCGGAACGCTTCGGGTCCGGCAGCGGGCCGCCGGCGCCGCACAACAGCACGTGCAGGCCGTCGTCCAGTTCGGCGGTGGGGTCCGAGGTCATCGCGGCGCCGGCGCCGCGTTCGAAGATGCGCATGGACAGGCCGGCACGCTGGCTGTACAGGACAGCACCGATGGCAACGAGGACGAGCACGACAACCAGCAGGGACTTTTTCATGTTTACTCCGTCTTACGTATGCACCTGCAGCATCTTGTCGCTGCAGCCGAAGGGTGGCGTCACATGGCGGTTGACGCCGCTGTCGAGGTTCTCCACGCGCCACATGGGTTCCCAGCAGGCGTGCCGGTCGAGGCGCGCCTGCACTGGGCCCTGGCAGTCCGCCGGCAGGGCCTGGAAATGGTCGCGCAGTTGCTCCAGGCACCAGATGCGGTAACGCGAGGTGCGCGCACGCTCGTAGGTGACGCCGTCCACCGTGGGACTGAAACGCTTCTCTCCTGAGCGCACGGCGGCGATATTCTGGCACAGGTAGGGCAGGTAGGCCTGGCCGATATCGTCCAGGCAGGGGCCCCAGTCCTCCGGTACACCGGACAGCCAGTCCCCGGTCACCTGAGCAGGCGCGCAATTCCACAGCCGCGCCACCCAGGCCCACACTGCTGGTGCGCGCTGGCGCATGATTTCCGCGGCGACCGGGTCCTGGGAGAAATGGCGAAAAAACGGCCCCATGAAAGCGACATCGGCCAGGCTGGGACTGTTCCCCAGCAGGTAATCACGACCCGCCAGCAGCGACTGCAGCCAGTCCAGGTTGCGCAGGTAGATCGCCTCGACCTGGGCGCGATTATTCTCGTCGATGCCGTCGCCGCGGGTGTAGCCGCCGCGCTGGCGCCGGCGAATCATCCAGCGTTTGAGGAAGCCCGGCGCAGTCATGTCGCAGGCGAGTTCGTCGGCCAGGTGGCGGCTCTGCAACAGGGCGCCCTCGTCCCAGTACCAGCGGTAGTGCATGGCCGGCCGCCACAGCCACTCGTCGGCGTAGTCCTCCAGCAACAGGCAAAAGAAACGCTGTTGCGGCTCCACGGGGATGATGGGCGGGTCCGGTTGCTGTTGCTCGAGCCAGGCGATCATCGGCGTGGTATCGGACATCCAGCGCCCGTCGGCGAGCTTCACCGCGGGCATCTGGGTGGTGCCGGTCTCGCGTTTCACCCGCGGCATGACGGTGCGTGTAGTCATCGCCTCCAGGCGGTAGCCGATACCCTTGAGGCGCAGGTACATCTCCAGCTTGCCGGTGAAATAGGACAGGTTGGAGCCGTAGACGGTCAGCGGCAGGAGAGAGCTATCCATGGCCGGAACCGCGTCACTCTGCGCCGGAGAGGCGACGGTAGAGGCGGTTCATGCCGCCGATCCAGCGATCGTAGTCGGTGGACTTGCGCTGCATGTACTGGCGCACCTCTTCATGTGTGAGGATCAGGAACGCGTCGCGTTGCAGGTGTTCGAGGACGATATCGGCCAAGGCCGCGGGTTCCATCATGCCGTCCGTCGCCGCCGCCTGGGTGCTGGTGTCCTCGACGTTTTCCGTCATTGCCGTGCGCACTGCCTGGGGGCAGAGCACCGAGACGCCGATGCCCTGGTGGGCGTAGGTCATCGCCAGCCATTCGGCAAAGCCCACCGCCGCGTGTTTGGTGACACCGTAGGCCGCGCCGCCCAACTGGTTGAGCAGACCGGCTGCCGAGGCGGTGTTGAGCAGGTAGCCGCCGCCGCGCTGGATCATCCTGGGCACCAGGTGCCGCGCCGCGTACACGTGGGCCATAACGTTGACATCCCAGCAAAACTGCCACTCCTCGTTTGGCGATTGTTCGCTGGCGCCGGCGCCGACGCCGGCGTTGGAGCAGAACAGGTCGATGGGACCGATATCCCGTTCGGTTTCCTCGATAACGCGCAGCACGTCATCCTCGCGCGCCACGTCAGCGGTCATGGGTATGCAGCCGAGTTCCTGCGCAGTGGCCTCGCTGGTATCTGCATTGATGTCGACGCCGACCACCGCGCGCGCCCCTGCGTCGAGAAATTTCGCTACCAGGGCCTTGCCGATCCCGCTGCCGGCGCCGGTGACGACGATTATCTTGTCCTGCGGATGCATCCAGTTACTCCATGACAGTCTGATTCGAGTACAGCGTAGTGGGCGCGGGTGTCGCTGTCACCTGCCGCGTGCCTACAGCAGCCGGCTGGTGTAGTTGCGGTCCGCGGCTCGCTGGCCCGCATTGCCGTGGCGGAGGCTATTCCCGGGGTAGCGCGGGCAGGGAGGCCCAGTGCGTGACGGAAGCGCTGAGGCTGCGGGGTTCGAACATCGAATCCGCCGCGTCGAAATGCATCAGGCGGTAGTTCTCGGTGCGCAACAGTACGAGGTACTGGCCGGACGCCTGCGGCAGTCGCTCCCGCGCTGGCGTCCAGGCCGGTGACAGGGCTGCCGCCGCACACAGGTCACCGAGCCGTGTGGCGTCTGCTGCCGCGCCGCCCGCGCCGGGGCCGGCCGCGGGTCGCGCTGCAAGCTCTGCTCTGTTGAGGTAACCCATACACCATCCTCGCGCGGTTGCCAGCCGGTCTGGCGCCGCGTCTGGTCGCGGCGCAGACAGCGATTATTGTCCATGCGGCGGGCTCCGGTTCAGACGTTGCGCTATCCAATTTGGGTCAGCGGTCGCGTTGGGGCGGCGGGCAGGGTGCGGGCCTCGCGCCGCTACAAGCGCGGCGCCTCCGCGTTCTCCAGGCGTGCCCGCCGCGCTTCCTGTTCCGTCTCGTCAAGCCATGCCAGCGTTGCCGTGGCCGACGTCGCACCCAGGGCCAGGTCAGACAGTTCCATCTGCACATGGGTCACCGAGACGTCCTCCGAGGGGGCCGTCAATCGCGCCTGCAGGATCGACGCGCATGTCTCCGGCTCCTGCCCGGCCGCGCGCAAGCGCGCCACATAGTCAATGGTGGCGGCCTGGTGCATGCCGACGACCCAGCCCTGCGGTCCCACATCCGCGCAGAGCGCTGCGTCGGCCGGGAAGTGCCAGCGCAGAATGACCGAGGGCCGGGAACCCTGCGGCACGGAGGCGTTGAGCACCGGTTCCCCATACTTGTCGATCATTGCGTTGATATAGACCGCCATCGGCGGCAGGTTGGCGCCCTCGGCTCCCTGCCAGCGTTTGATCATTTTTACCCGAGGTTCCCCGGGAGGCGCCGTGAAATACACGCTGAATCCCTCATCCGGGTGACTGCTCTCGGCCTGGATTTCACTGACGTAGGTTGCCGTCGACAGTCGTTCCACACCATCGCTGTAGCGAAAAGCGCTGCGTGTGTGCGCCATGGGCATGGTGGGCGCATACGCCCGGATCGCGGCTTCGGCTTCCGCCACGCTCATGCCGGTACACAGTCCCGCAACGGTCTGGTCAGACTCCGGACAGGCTGCTGCCAGGTCGACCTCGGGGACGGAGGATGGAGCCAAATCCTCTTCGGCGTGTGCCGTGGGGCTGCTTGTTCCGGATTGCTCCGCCGCGTTGTCGGCAGCATTTTCTGTACTTTGTGAATTGTCGCTCCCGCATCCAGCCAACATGACGACGAGTAGCGGCAGAACGGTCAGTGCACATCTCGGTCCCATCGGTTCTCTCCTGGTTGAGCCTGCGATGTCTTCTTTCTCACCACTAGTGTAGAACACCAGGTCACCAGAGCAGCCTGTCGCAGAAACTGCACGCTTGCACGCGCTCATGCGTGACTTTATGGCACGGTTTATGACAATATAACCGCCCGGACATACGCCGCCGCGGCGCCGGAGCCTATTTGATACTTCGCTGGAGGCACCATGCCCGAGGAAAAGCGCCTGCGTCTGATTGGCGGCACAGGTTCGCCCTATACGCGCAAGATGCTCGCCCTGCTGCGCTACCGCCGCATTCCCCACGCCATCACCTGGGGGGACCCGGCGCAGGTGCTCGAGGCCCTGGGCCTGGAGAGACCGCGGCCGACGCTGCACCCGACGTTCCTGTTTGAGAACGGGGAGGGCGACATCCAGCCTCGCTGTGATTCCAGCCCGATTCTTCGCCAGCTCGAACAGGACTACAGCGGGCGCTCGGTGCTGCCCACCGATCCCGCGCTGGCGTTCATCGATTACCTGGTGGAGGATTTCGCCGACGAGTGGTGCACGAAGTTCATGTTCCACTATCGCTGGTATCCCGCAGAAGATGCCGACAACGCCGGCACACTACTGCCCCTGACCATGGACGTGACGCTGGCCCCGGACGCGCTGGCGCAATTCAAGGCGGCCTTCAGTGAGCGCCAGATCGGCCGCCTCTACGTGGTGGGATCCAACGACATTACCGCAGCGGTAATAGACGCCAGCTACCGCCGCTTCCTCGCCGCCATGGAGGCGCACCTGCAGTGCCAGCCTTTTGTTCTCGGTGCCCGGCCCGGTGCGGGGGATTTCGGCCTGCTCGGCCAGCTCACGCAACTGATCGGCTTCGACCCGACGCCGCGGGCGATCGCCCACGAATTGTCCCCGCGCACGGTGGCCTGGGTGGACCGCATGGAGGACCTGAGCGGCCTGGAGCCGGGCGATGACGACTGGCGGGCGCTGGAGGAGCAACCCGACACCCTGCGCGGTTTGCTGGCCGAAATCGGTCGCGTCTACGCCCCGGCCCTGCTGGCCAACGCAGCGGCGGCCGAGGCGGGAGAACCTACCTGGCAGGCGCAGATCGACGGCGCCGCCTGGACCCAGCAGACGTTCCCCTACCAGGCGAAATGCCTGCGCTGGATTCGTGAGCAGTACCAGGCCCTGGCGCCCACGGATCGCTCGCGCGTGGACACCGCACTGGCGGGAACGGGCTGTGAGTGTGTTTTGTAAGACCTGACCCCGAGTAGAGGAGAATCACTGCAATGACGGACCTGTCGATCGACACCCGTATCACCCGGCTTACCGGCGCGAAATACCCCATCGTGCAGGCGCCCATGGGCTGGATCGCCCGCTCGCAACTCGCCGCGGCGGTGAGCAACGCCGGTGGCCTGGGCATTATTGAGACCTCCTCGGGGGAATTCGACAAGGTCAAGGCCGAGGTGGCCAGGATGCGCGAGCTGACCGACAGGCCCTTCGGCATGAACGTGGCCCTGGCCTTCGTCAAGGGGGCGGAGGCCATCGACTTCGTCATCGATCAGGGCATCCGCTTCGTCACCACGTCCTCGGGCAGCCCCGATCTGTGCACCGAGGTGTTCCAGCAGGCGGGCATCACCGTATTCCACGTCGTGCCCACCCTGGACATGGCGAAGAAAGCGCTGGACGCGGGCGTGGACGGCCTGGTTGTCGAGGGCGGCGAGGGCGGCGGTTTCAAGAATCCCAGCCCGGTTTCCACGATGGTGCTGCTGCCCCAGGTACGCGCCATCACCGACCTGCCGATTATTGCCGCCGGTGGCATCTGCGACGGCGTATCCATGGCCGGCGCCTTCGCCATGGGCGCGGAGGGTGTACAGATGGGGACGCGCATGGTGTCCAGCGCCGAATCGCCGGTGCACGACAACTGGAAAGACGCCATCGTCGGCGCCGGCTCCACCGATACCGTCTTCCTCAACCAGCGGTCGCGGCCGGCGCTGCGCGCCCTGCGCACGCAGCGCACGGGCGAACTGGAACTGATGGGCAGCTTCAATGTCATGGAGAACATGGCCAATATTCTCGATCTATACTTCGGTGGCGACCTGGAAGCGGCCATTCCGCTCACCGGCCAGGTCTGCGGTCGCATCGACAAGGTAGAAAGTGTGGCGCATATCCTGGAGGAGACGATGCAGGAGTTTCACGCGGTGATGCAGAACCTGGCGCGGCGCTACGCCAGCTGACATGGGGCTGCTGTCGACCGCCAGGGAAGCCGCGCGCGTCACGCGCGAACTGCGCGCGGTGCTGCCCGCGCTGCGCCGCGGCGTGCCCGACGACGAGGAAAAGGACTCGCTCGGGCGCCTGTTCGAACAGAGTGTCGCGCGCTTTCCGGACCACTGCATGCTGTTGTTCGAGGGGCGCGAGTGGACCTACTCGCAGTTCAACGCCGAGGCCAATCAACTGGCGCACCTGTTGCAACAGCGCGGCATCGGGCGCGGCGACTGCGTGGCGGTCTTTATGGAAAACCGCGCGGAGTTTCTTCTCGCCGTCATCGCCATCACCAAGCTGGGCGCCTGCGCGGCGCTGCTCAACAACAGCCTCAGCGGGCACGCCCTGCAGCACTGCTTTGCGGCCACCGACTGCCGCGCCTGCATCGTCGGCGAGGAGCGCGCGGCCGTGCTGGACGAGGTGCGCGCTGGGCTCGCACTGGACAGCGAGCGGGTTTTCTGGGTGGCAGATGGCGGCTCCGCGGCGGCGCCCGGCTGGGCCGAGGATGTCGGGCCGGCGCTGGCGCAGATGCCCGAGCACAACCTCGCGGTCACCCGCGATATCCGCGCAGGTGACAACGCCCTGTACCTGTTTACGTCCGGCACCACGGGCCTGCCCAAGGCGGCCATCGTGGTACACCGCAAACTGCTGCTCATCGGCAGAGCGCTGGGCCCCGCCGGTTACCGCCTGCGGCCCGGCGACCGACTCTACCTGTGCCTGCCGATCTACCACCTCACCGGGCTGGGGCCGGGTTTTTGCAGCTTTATCGGCGGCGGCGCCTCGATATTCCTGCGCCGGCACTTTTCCGCGACGCAGTTCTGGGACGAGGTGCGGGAACACCACACCAACGCCTTTGTCTACGTCGGCGAGCTGTGCCGCTACCTGGCTGCGCAGCCCGAGTCGCCCGATGACGCCGACAACCCGCTGGAAAAAATGCTCGGCAACGGGCTGCGGCCGGACGTATGGGATAGCTTCAAGCTGCGTTTCGGGGTGGAGCGCATCTGCGAGATCTACGGTTCCAGTGAGGGCAATGTCACCTTCGTCAACCTGTTGAACAAGGACAAGACCATCGGCGCCTCGTTCACCCCGGTCACCCTGGTGCAGTACGACGTGCACAACGACGAGATCGTGCGCGACGCCAACGGCCGCTGTATCGAGGTCCCTGTGGGCGAACCCGGCCTGCTGCTGGCCGAGATCACCGACATGACCAAATTCGAGGGCTATACCGATCGCCAGGCCACCGAGCGCAAGATACTGCACGACGTCCGTAAACCCGGTGATCGCTGGTTCAATACCGGCGACCTCATTCGCCAGGTCGACGTCGGTTTCGCCATGGGTATCAAACACTACCAGTTTGTCGACCGTACCGGCGACACCTATCGCTGGCGCGCGGAGAATGTCTCCACCAACGAGGTCGCCGAGGTGATCAACACCCACCCGCAGATCGACATGGCCAATGTCTACGGTGTGGAGATCCCCGGCGTTGAGGGCAGGGCGGGCATGGTGGCCTTTGAGTTACCCGCGCACGACACGCTGGACCTGGCGGCTTTCCAGGCCCTGGTCGAAGCGGAGTTGCCACCCTATGCGCAACCGGTATTCATACGCGTGTTGCATTCGGCGCAGACCACGGCCACGTTCAAGCTGCTCAAGGGCGAGTTGCGCGAGCAGGCCTACCACCCCGACCGGGTCGGGGCGGATGTGATTTACGTGCGCAAACCCCGCGCGCGGCGCTACGAGGCGCTCAGCAGGGAGTTCTATGCGCGCATCATGCAGGGGCAGTCCGGCTACTAGCCTTGCCCGCCCCGTAATGCTGAGCTGCTGCAGGACACCGCGGCAACCAGCCAACTATCCAGGAGATACCACCATGACAACTGTACAGACTCTGGAGGTGCGCCGGGACGACTGGTCGCAAACCCGGCTGGTGAGCGAGACAATGGACGACCGACTGGCGGCCAACGAGGTCCTGCTGCAAATCGACCGGCAGGCCCTGACCGCGAACAATATATCCTACGCCGCATCCGGAGACCTGCTCGGCTACTGGGGCTTTTTCCCCGCCCAGGACGGCTGGGGACGCATTCCCGCCATGGGCTGGGCGGATGTCGCCGCTTCCGCGCACCCGGACATCGCGGTCGGTGAGCGGGTGTGGGGGTTCTTTCCCATGAGCACGCACCTGAAGATTCTCGCCGGCCAGGTGCGCCAGGAGCATTTCGTCGATGTCTCCCCGCACCGGGCGGAGTACGCCCCGGTTTATGCGCGCTTCGACCGCGCCGCGGCGAATCCCGTTTACGACCCGCAGCGCGAGGACCAGGACAGCCTGTTGCGCGGCTTGTACATGACCTCGTGGCTGGTGGAGGATTTCCTCGACGTCAGCGACAACCACGGCGCCACGGCCTGCCTGGTCACCAGCGCCTCGAGCAAGACCAGTATCGCGCTGGCGCACTGCCTGGCCAGGCGCGGCAGCTTGACCTGCATCGGCCTGACCTCGCCACGCAATGTGGACTTTTGCAACAGCCTGGGCTTTTACGACCGTGTGCTGACCTACGGGGACATTGCCACCCTCGACGCCGCGCAGCCGGTGGTATCGGTTGACATGGCCGGCAGCGCCGAGGTGCTCGGCCAGTTGCACCGGCACTACGGCGACAATATGAAATACTCCTGCCGGGTGGGCGCCACGCACTACGAGGAAATGGGTTCCGTTGAGGGCCTGCCCGGCGCGACCCCGGAATTCTTCTTCGCGCCGGGGCACATCCAGACACGCGGCGCCGAGCTGGGCGCTGCCGAACTCATGCGGCGGCTGGGCGCGGACTACGTGCGGTTCCGCGCCGACAGCGACGCCTGGCTGAAAGTGGTGCGCGCGGCGGGTCCGGAAGCGGTGGTGCAGGCCTACCAGGCCGTGCTGCGCGGCGCGGCGTCGCCTGATTGCGGCCAGATCATTTCCCTGCACCGGTGACGGCGGTGTTCGGCCCCCGGGAAGTCGCTCGGCCGGCGGGGTGAACCCTTCGTACGCGTGCTGTTGCATCACGTATACTGACCCTTAACCAAGGGGGGGGGGCGGACAGCGCGGGCGACGCGAACTCCGGCCGGTTACGGCGCGACACGCCTGCGTATCGGGACACCGCATGACGATCGAGGTCATCTACCAAAATATATTCTGGGCCGCCATCCTGGCCCTGCTCTGCGTCGTGGCCACCGTGCTGACGCGCCGCACCGGCGCACCCATTCTCCTGGTGTTCCTGGTGCTGGGCATGCTCGCCGGCGAGAACGGCCCGGGTGGCATACGCTTCGACGATTTTGGCCTGGCCTTCCTGTTCGGCAACGTGGCGCTGGCCATCATCATCTTCGATGGGGGACTGGGTACACGCAGGGACAGCTTCCGCGTGAGCCTGAAGCCGGCATTGTCGCTGGCCACTCTCGGCGTGGTGATCACCGCCGCGATAACGGGCTTTGCGGCGCACCTCATCCTGGGACTGTCATGGCAGGAGGGGCTGTTGATTGGCGCCATCGTCGGCTCTACCGACGCCGCGGCGGTGTTCGGGCTGCTGCGCAGCGCGGGGCTGGAATTGAACGAACGCACCGGCGCCACGCTCGAGATCGAGTCCGGGTCCAACGACCCCATGGCCATTTTCCTCACCATCACCCTGGTGCAGATCCTGCAGCTGAGCGGCGACGGCAGCAAGGCCTGGACTATCGTGACCGAGCTGGTGCGCCAGATGGGCCTGGGCCTCGTCTTCGGAATCAGCGGCGGCTACCTGCTCGCGCAAATGCTCAGGCGGCTGCCGCTGCCGTCCTCGCTCTATCCCCTGCTGGCCCTGGCAGGCGGCATCAGCCTGTTCGGACTGACCAACCTGTGGCAGGGCAGCGGTTTCCTGGCGATCTTCATCGCCGGGGTTATCGCCGGCAACACGCCGCTGCCCTACAGCAACGACATCCATCGCTTCCACGACGGCATGGCCTGGCTGAGCCAGATTGGCATGTTCCTGATGCTCGGGCTGCTGATTACACCGGCCAACCTGGTACCCATTGTCCTTCCGGCGGTGGCTGTTGCCCTGGTGCTGATCTTTCTCGCCAGGCCAGTCGCCGTCATGGTGTCACTGCTGCCATTCCACTTCCCCTGGCGTGAACAGGTGTTCATCGGCTGGTGCGGCCTGCGTGGCGCGGTACCCATCATCCTGGCGCTGTTTCCCTCGCTGGCAGGCCTGGAACACACACAGACATACTTCGAGCTGGTCTTTTTTGTCGTGCTGATCTCGCTGGTGTTGCAGGGCTGGACCATCGCGCCGGTCGCCAGGTGGCTGCGCATAGAGCTGCCGCCAACGGCCAGGAGCCCGGAATACCTGCACCTGACGCTGAAACACGACCAGGACAAGGAGCTGCTGGTCTACCCGGTGCTGGCGGGGAGTCGCGCGGTGGGCCGCACCATCGACCGCCTGCCGGCTGCCGAGGGCAGCCAGGTTGTCGGCATCGTGCGCAAGGGCGTGCTGCTGGAGGGGATGCAGCGGCACGAACTGGCCTGCGACGACCAGGTGATGATCCTGGCAGGCAGCAGCGCACGCGCGGCGCTGGGGCGTATTTTCGCACCGGCGGCACACACGCCATCGCTGGAATCGAGTCGCTTCTTCGGCGAGTTCGTCCTGCAGCCGCAGGCCAGGCTGGCCGACGTCGCCCAGGCCTACGGTTTCGCTGTCAATCCCGACAGCGCAGAGATGACGGTCGAGCAGTATCTGGTCAGTCAGTTCCACGGCAAGCCCGTGGTGGGCGACCAGGTCAGGCTCGGCCCGGTTAAACTGGTGGTCAAGGATATCGATGGCGAGCACATCGTCGCCGTCGGCCTGAAACTGCGGCCCCCAGGCTAGTGTAGCGCGGCGCCCGGGCATCCCCTGCGAGCGCAACGGGCGCGCACGAGGGCGCGGGCTGCGGAACCGTCAGCGCGTGCCATGCAGTTCCTCCTGGGCCTTGACCCGCGTTGCAATCAACAGCGCCAGTAACTTTTCCGCGTCCCGCGGTGAAATGTCTATCAGGTCGCTGTCCAGGCAGGATACCCGCGTTTTCTCGAACGTCTTCTTCAGCTTCCGGCCCTGCGCGGTGAGCTTCACGTACACCGTGCGGCGATCCTCCACACCGTGGCTGCGCGTGACATAGCCTTTCCTCACCAGGTGATCGATCTGGCGGGTCATCGTAGAGGGCTCTTTCACCGACCAGAGGTTCAACTCGGATATGTTCCGGTTGTCGCTCTCCCAGAGCTGGTTCATCAGCACGGATTCCTCGGGCGTAAGATCGATACCCGCATCCCTGATGCGCCGGGCGGTGAGCTGGCGCAGCACATTGCCGGTCTTGGTGATGTGGTAGGTAATGGACTCACTCAGATCCATGGGTCACTCCGTGGTGCGTGGGCGGTCAGAGTATCTAAACCACGCGCTCCTGTAAATTAAGTGTATTAACCAATATTTGTATTATCTAAATACCTGTTCCTATACTCTGCGAGCGGGCAGGGCGGGCGCACTGCGGCCGGGCCGGGGCGTGAACCCGGCCCCGTGCGGCCTGGACAGGCGAACGTAATGACTTGCGTGTATCACCATCTCAACCAGGGAGACGATCCATGACGGACATCAAGGCGAGAACAGCGGACTACGGCCTGGGGCCGTATACCTATCCCCGTGGCTGGTTCGTGGTGGCCGAATCCAGTGAACTGGACGAGGGAGCTATGGCGCTGCGGTATTTTGGCAGGGAGTACGCGATGTACCGCGGGGAGAGCGGCAGGGTCGTTATCCTGGACGCCTTTTGCAAGCACATGGGCACACACCTGGCGCGCAGCACCTCCGCGCATATTGTCACCTCGGCCCAGCAAATCGAGGGCGATTCCATACGCTGCCCGTATCACGCCTGGAAGTACGGCGCCGACGGGCAGCTTGAAGAAATTCCCTACCAGCCCGGCGTATGTCCGGCGTCCGCCGCACTGCGATCTCACCCTGTGCGCGAGCTGATGGGATGCATCCTGATGTGGTTCGACCCGGAGGAGGGCGAACCGGACTTCGAACCGCCGTACCTGCCAGCCTGGGACAGGCCGGACGCCATTCACTGGCAACTGGATCACCTGGGCGAGGTGCCGGTCCACCAGGTCGAGATACTCGACAACATGACGGATGTGCACCACCTGGGGCCGACTCATGGCTCGCCCTGTGAGTACTTCGAGAACGAATTTCGCGACACCCTTGTCATTCAGCGCCAGGGTGGCTTTCTCGCCCCCTACCAGGCACACCTGGACACGGTCACCTGGTACACCGGGCCGGGAATACTGCTTTCCAAGCAGACCTTCAACGGCGTAGAGATGTACGAGCTGATCGCCAATACCCCCGTAGCCGACGGGTTGACCAGGGCCTGGCACGCGGTACTGTCGTTTGCGCAGGGCAATCCCGCCAGCGCTGCGGACATCGACAACGCCAGGCAGGCGCAGGCTGGCGCGCTGGCCGCCTTCAGTGCGGACTTTGAAGTCTGGAAGCACAAGGCGCCCGCAATCAAGGTAATGCAGACGCGCAATGACGGGCACTTCAATATCCAGCGCAAATGGGTCAGCCAGTTTTACATGCCGGCCGCCGAGGCGCGCAAGGTGCAGGAGGAGATCAACGGCGTATTGCCAGTAGCGGAGTTTCCGCAGCCCAGCAGGGCCGGGCGCGACGCGGGATTCGAAGACGATTGCTTTCAGCTGATGGGCGACTAGCGCCTCTGGCTGCGCCTGTTACCGCCCGGCACAGCGCTGCGCGTTCAGTGTTGCGGTGAGCGCGCGCTGTCGCTGGCTATCCTCACGTGTTCCTCGACCAGGTAGCGCGGGCGGCCGCGCACCTCGTCGTAGATACGTGACAGGTAGGCGCCGATTATGCCCAGGCCCAGGGTGATGGTGCTGCCGAATATCAGCAGCAACAGGATCACCGTGGTGAATCCCTCCACGGCCTGCCCGCTGAACTTGTAGTACAGCGTGTGCGAGGCGTGGAACACCGCCAGTAGCGCAGACAGCAGGCCGACCACGGTCATCAACTGCAGCGGCAGGGCGGTGTGTGAGGTGAGTGCGGTAATCGCCAGCTGCAGGCGCGAACGGGTGTTCCACTTGCCGCTGCCGCCGGCCCGCGGGCCCAGGGGGAAGCCGATCTCGCGATGGCGGAAGCCCAGCCACGCGGTGGTGCCGCGGAAAAACAGGTGGTAGTCGCGCAAGCCCGACAGTACCTGGATAACGCGCCGGTCCAGCAACTTGTAGTCCGTCGCGCCGCGCATGTCGTAGCCGGTCACCCGCTGGAACGCGCGATTGAACAGCGCGGAGGTGACGCGGTCCAGCGGCGGCGCGTGGCGGTCGTCGGTCTTCACCGCGTCGACGACGTCGGCTTCACCGCTGCGCCAGAGGTCGACCATGGCGCCGAGCATGTCCGGCGGGTGCTGAAGATCGGCATCCAGCACGATCGCCGCATCACCGCGGCAGCGCTCCAGACCCGCCATGATGGCCGCCTCCTTGCCGAAATTGCGCGTGAAGCGCACCAGCTCCAAAGGGTAGGGGCTGGAGTCCGCGCACTCCCTGAGCAGCGCCCAGGTGCTGTCCGTGGAACCGTCGTCGACGACCACGATCTCGCCGCCCAGCCCGGTGCCGGCGATGGCCTGGCTGATTTTCCGCAGCAACTCGGGGACCGCGGCTTCTTCATTGAAAACCGGAACGACTACCGAGAGTGTCCTGTGCTGGGAATCCTGCTTCATTGCTGTGCCGTTGCCGGCGGCGGCCGGCGCCGCGCCGAATATCCCCTGGGTGTGATGCGCTCATCCTAGCGGCTGCATGTTCCGGCGGTCAATGCGCCGCCTGGCGCCGGGATAACGGCAGTTTGCCCCGTAGCGAAGGCCTGCTAGGATGGTTCGAGCAGGCCAGGTGTCGTGACAACGGCAGAATAACAACCGACAGGGATAGTGTCATGAGCGAAGAAAACCGCTACAGCGCGCCGGAATCGGCGCTTTACGAGACCCGGCAGACGGGTGAGTACGGTTCAGTGGAGCGCGGCCTGGCGGGGGACTACCAGATCACCGTCGGCGGTGTCATCTCAGAAGCCTGGGCCGCCATCAAGGGGCACAAGCTGCTGCTCAATGGCGCGGGCGCTGTACTTTTCATGATTGCGATCGTCTACTTCGCCGTCTCCGCGGGCGTCAATTTCACCCTGCGCGGCCCGACGGGGGAGGCCTCTGTCGTCGGCGCCGTGCTGGACCTGCTGGTCAACCTGGCGTACTACGCGATTTACGGTGTCACTACCGCAGGATTGGTCGTCCTGGGCGCGAAAATTTCGATGAACCTGCCTGCCGGGGTGGCGGAACTCTTTCGCTTCTCCAACAGGCTGCTGAAAGCACTGGCGACGTATATCCTGATGATGATAATGGTCTTGGTCGGTTTCCTGTTGCTGGTCATTCCCGGTATTTATCTCGCCATCGCCTACTTCTTCGCGCTGCCGCTGGCCGTGGAGAAAAACCTCTCGCCCTGGCAGGCGTTGGAGACCTCGCGCAAGGCGGTCACGCACCGCTGGTTTACGGTGGCGGGCGTCTTCCTGGTCCTGAGCTTGTCGTCAGTGCTGGGTGTGCTGACCCTGGGTATCGCCTTCATTTGGCTGTTCCCGCTGTACATCGTGGCCTACGGCATTCTCTACCGCGATATCTTCGGACTGGAGCAGGACACGCTGTCGAGCTGATGCGGTGGCAAGTGAACTGGATACCCTGCACAGGGTCGTCACGCCGGAAAACATCGACCTGCAGGCGGAGTGTGCCGGCCCGGTCAGTCGCTGCCTCGCCTACCTGATAGACCTGGGGGTGCGCAGCGCGCTTCTGCTGCTGCTCGCCCTGGCCCCTTTGTTCCTGGACGGGGCGGGGTTCGGCCTGCTGTTGCTTGGCTGGTTCCTGCTCGACTGGTTTTACCCGGTGTTATTCGAGGTCCTCAAGGACGGCCAGACGCCGGGCAAGCGCGCCCTGGGCCTGCGCGTGGTGCACATGGACCTGTCGCCGGTGGGCTGGAACGCCTCTCTGGTGCGCAATCTCTTGCGCACGGTGGATTTTCTGCCCGCGGCGCACCTGCTGGCCCTGCTCAGCATGTGCCTGACACTTCGCTTCCAGCGCCTGGGCGACCTGGCTGCCGGCACACTGGTCATCTACCGCGGCGGTGTGCCCCCGGCAGTGCCATTGCCGGACGTCGGCGCACGCCCCCTGCCGGTGGCGCTGGACCGCGATGAGAGCGTCGCCGTGATCAGCTTCACGCGGCGCTCCTTGCAGTTGAGTGAAGAGCGCAAGCGCGAACTGGTGGCCATCCTGGAGCCGGCGACGCCGGCGGGTGTGTCCGACCCGGTGCAGTACTGGCAGGGCGTTGGCCTGGGCCTCATGGGGGAGTCGTGAAACAGGCCGAATTCGAGGCGCTGCACACCGCCCAGTGGGAGCGCTGCGACGAAATCTTGCACCATCCCATGGCGGAGGGCGACTCGCTCCCCGGGCTGTACCGCACGATTTGTGCGCACCTGGCACTGGCCAAGCAACGTCGCTACAGCCCGGAACTGGTGGCGCGCCTGAACGACCTGGCCAGTCGCGGTTACTTTGCCCTGTACGGCGCCGGCCATCGCGAGCAGCGCCTGTGGCTGCGCTTTTTCGTGCTCGACTTTCCCCGCGCGATCGCGCGCAACAGCCGTTACGTGTGGGCCGCGGCGCTGCTGTTCGTTGTGCCGGGACTGCTCATGGGGCTGGCCACCTACGGCACCGACGATGTCGTCTACAGCTTTTTCGAGGCGGGCCAGGTACGTCAGTTCGAGACCATGTACGAACCCGCCAATGACCGCATCGGGCGCGAGCGCAGTTCCGAAGACGACTGGGTGATGTTCGGCATCTATATCTACAACAATATCGGCATCGCGTTTCGCACTTTCGCCACCGGCCTCCTGTTCGGCGTCGGCAGCGCATTTTTCCTGGTATACAACGGCCTGGCCATCGGCGGGGTTGCCGGCCATCTCACGCGCGCCGGCTACGCTGTGACCTTCTACCCGTTCGTCATCGGTCACGGCGCACTGGAGTTGACCGCCATCGTACTCAGCGGCGCCGCCGGCCTGCGCCTCGGGGCTGCGCTGCTGGCGCCGGGCCAACTGTCGCGGCTGGGCGCACTGCGCCTGGCCGCTGCGGAGTGCGCACTTATCGTCTATGGCGCCGGGGCGATGCTGTTGTTTGCGGCCGCCATCGAGGCCTTCTGGTCGTCGCGCAGCGGCCTGTCGCCCGGAGTACGTATCGGTGCAGGCGCGGTCCTGTGGCTGCTGGTCCTGTTCTACCTGTCTTCGGGACGCCGCCGTGGACCTTGACAGCCTGGCCATTGGCGCGCGTCGGCGCAGCGGCTGGAGCGCTATCGACCTGGGCTTTACGCTCACCCGGCAGTGGTGGCGCCCGCTGTTCCTGAGCTGGCTGATACCCGCCGCCGCGGTCTGCATATGCCTGCACCTGGTGCTGTGGAACTATCCCGAGTGGGCCATCCTGCTCACCTGGTGGCTGAAACCGCTGTTCGACCGCTTCCCACTGTGGATCGCCAGCCGCCGCCTGTTCGGCGAGCGCCCTGGGGTCGCCGCCTGCCTGCGCCAGTGGCGCGCAATTTGCGCGACGGACGCGCTGCCCTGGCTGCTCTGGCGACGCCTGAACCCCATGCGCTCCCTGGTCATGCCGGTGACGCTGCTGGAGGGGCTGCGCGGCCGCCGGCGCGAGGCGCGACTGGGCGTGCTGCAACGAGAGTCCAGCGGCTGCGCCCTGTGGCTCACGGTGATCGGAGTACACCTGGAAACGCTGCTGCCGGCCGCGGTGATTTTTACCGGAGTGCTGCTGCTGCCCAACGAGGTGGACATCGATGCCTGGGCCCTGCTCAGCGGCGACGTGGGCGGCCTGACCTACCTGTTCAACGCCCTGACCCTGCTGATCATGGCCCTGGTGGCGCCGTTTTATGTCTGCGCGGGATTCACCCTCTACATCAATCGCCGCATAGAGCTGGAGGGCTGGGATATCGAGGTGTCATTCCGCAGCCTGGCGGCGCGCCTGCGCGCGCTGGGCGGGGTCACTGCCAGCGGGCTGCTGGCGGTAGCCCTCCTGCTGCCGGCGCCGGTCCGCGCGGCACAGGAGGTCGCCGCCGACGCCCAGGCGCAGTATGCGCGACAGCAGATCGAGACGGTACTGGAGGGCGACTCCTTTCACCAGACCACGACCGTCACCCGCTGGCGCTACAAGTACGCCGCGGAGGAAACGCAGAGCGCGCCCATACCGGAATGGTTCATCGGGCTGGTGGAATGGTTCGAGAACATCTGGCCCGACTGGCAACTGGCGGCCGATACCGACCTGTCAGCGCTGCTGGCGTGGCTGCTGCGCGCACTGGTGGTCGCGGTGCTTGTGGCTCTCCTGTTGCTGCTCGCGCTGCGCTATCGCCGCACCCTCCTGGATTGGGCAGGCCTGGAGAAGCCGGCGCCGGCGCGCACCGCCGCACCGCAGCGCCTGTTTGGCATGGCGGTCACACCGCAGAGCCTGCCCGTGGACGTGCCCGCGCAGGTCATGGCGCAGTGGCGAGGGGGCGATCAGCGCGGCGCGGTCTCGCTATTGTACCGCGCGACCCTGACCCAGTTGCTGCACCGCTGCGGCATTCCGTTTACGCCGGACCTGACGGAGACCGAGTGCGTCGCCCTGGTGCAGGCCTGCAAGCGTCCGGAGCTGGGAGATTGCCTCGACCAGGTGACCCGAGGCTGGATGCGCCTCGCCTACGGCCACATCGACCCCGGTGAAGCCTGGCTGCAGGAACAGTGCGCACGCTGGCAGGGCTTGTTCGCCGATGAATAGCCGCGTCATCCTGTTGCTGTTCGTCGTGCCGTTGTTGCTGCTCACACTGGCATTTTTCCTGCTGTTCGAGCCCGTGCACAGCGAGGAAGACATGGGCTGGTCGCTGCAGGCATGGCGCAACCCGCTACTCGCCGCGCAGCAGTTCCTGCAGCGCACCGGCGTGGCCGCGCAAACCGAGGAGGGCCTGGCGCTGGACCAGGCCTTTCCCGCCGGTGGCGCCGTCTACGTCAGTCGCGCCGGGCAGGTACTGACCGCTGGACAGGCCGGGCGCCTGATCGACTGGATGCGGGACGGCGGTCACCTGATCCTCGTGGCCAATGCACACGAGCAGGACAACCCGCTGCTGCAGGCGTTTGACCTGGAGGTCTACCACAGCGGCTGTGGCTGCGCGGTGGATGATGACGAGCACCCTGACGAGGAGCCACACGCGGGTGAGGGCGACCAGGCGACAGCGCCCGTCGGCGAGGACCACGGGGGCGGCGAAGAACACGCAGAGGAAACGGAAGAGGACGAGAAACAGACGCTCAGCGAGCTGCTGCGCGAGTACAACGCCGAGCTGCAGCAACACACGGAGCCGGAGGGCGAGGACGCGCCGGCCGAAGCGCAGACAGACCCGGCCCTGCTGACCCACCTGTCCTTCGAGGATGTCGATTACACCCTGCGCGTGGCCCTCGATACCGATACCGACCTCTCACACCCCGCGCTGTATGACGAAGAAGAGCCGGAGCAAGAGCGGGAGGGTGAGGTGGCGGAGCGCTCCTGGGCCTACGAGCCCGTTTACCACGCGGGCACCCAGTACGGTGTGCACTACATGCAATTCGAGGTTGAACAGGGCCTGCTGACCGTGCTTGCCGGGGCCAGCCCGTTTACCAACGGGCACATCGGCGAGCACGACCACGCCTACCTGCTGTGGCTGCTCACAGTACATTACGAGCGGGCGCTACTGCTGTACGGCGCCGAATCGCCAGGTCTGATGCGCCTGCTGCTGCAGCGTTTCCCGCACATACTCATCTCGCTGCTGTTGTTGCTCGGTGCCGTGCTGTGGGCGGCGGGGCGCCGTTTTGGTCCCGTTATCGAGCCCGCGGCGCTGCAGCGGCGCGGCATGCACGAGCACCTGCACAGCAGCGGTAACTATCACTGGCAGCACGGCCAGGTAAACACACTGTTACAACCACTGATAGACCAGGTGAGGGAACGGGCCAGCCGCATCGACCCGGATTTCGCCAGCCGGGAGCGGGCGGGGCAGTTGCGCCTGCTCAGTCGTTGCAGCCAGTTACCCGAAGACGAGATCGACGAGGCGCTGCACGCCGCACCGCCGCACCATCCCGGGACCTTCACGCAGCGTGTACAACTACTCAAACAATTGGGAGATAGCCTATGACAGCAATCGACGCCGCCGGGCAATGTGAGCGGCTGCGCACCGACATCAGCCGGGTCCTGCTCGGGCAGGAGGCCGTGGTGGACCAGGTGATCATCGCGCTGCTCGCCGGCGGGCACGTACTGCTCGAAGGTGTGCCCGGGCTGGGCAAGACCTTGCTGGTGCGCGCCCTGGCCGGCTGCTTCAGCGGGAACTACCGGCGTATCCAGTTTACGCCGGACCTGATGCCGGCGGATATCACCGGACACGCCATCTACAACATGGCCGAGGGCTCGTTTCACGTGCGCCGCGGCCCGGTATTCACCCACCTGCTGCTCGCCGACGAGGTCAACCGCGCGCCGGCCAAGACACAGGCCGCGCTGCTGGAGGTCATGCAGGAGGGACAGGTCACCATCGAGGGCGAGGCGCTGGTCATCGAACCACCTTTCATGGTACTGGCCACGCAGAACCCGATTGAGCAGGAAGGCACCTATCCACTGCCCGAGGCACAGCTCGATCGTTTTCTCATGAAGGTGCTTATCGATTACCCGACCGCCGAGGTAGAAAGGCAGGTGGCGACGCAGGTCACCGCAGGAGACACCGAGCGTAACATTCCCGCGGCGGGCGCTCCGGGTGGACTTGCACCCGCGGATGTTGTGGCCCTGCGCGCACTGGCCGCTACAGTGCTGGTGGATGATCAACTGGTCGATTACGCCGTGCGCATCGTGCGCGCCACCCGCGAACACCCGGGTATCCGTGTCGGCGCGAGCCCGCGGGCGAGTATCGGCCTGCTGCAGACAGCCAGGGCCAGGGCCCTGTTGCGCGGCGAGTCTTTCGTCCTGCCCGACGATATCAAGGCACTGGCGCTGCCAGTGCTACGGCACCGCGTGATGCTCACCGCCGATACGGAAATCGACGGCCTGGATGCGGACCAGGTGCTCACGCGGTTGCTGGAGGACGTGGAAGCGCCGCGCACATGAAACCCGGCCGCAACCTGTTCCACCTGCTCTGCGCACTACTGCTGATCGCGGCGGTCGCGGCGCTGGCGCGCTGGTGGGGCGGGGCGGCCGCCGAGGCCGGCGCGCTGTTGTGGCTGGCGGCCGCGTCCCTGATAGCCCTGGCTGCCGCGGTCGACGGCCTGCGTGTCATGCGCCAGGAGCCGCCGACAGTGCGCCGCACACTGCCGCGCAGTCTCGCCCTGGGTCGCGCGAACCGCATCAGCCTGCACCTGCACAACCCGCTGACGCGCCGGATCAGTGGCGTCGTCGTGGATCACTACCCGGACAGCCTGGCAGTGCACGACCTGCCACGCCCTTTCAGCCTGCCCGGGGGCGGTGAACTGCGCGTGGACTACCGCGTGGAGCCAGGCAGGCGTGGCGAACTCAGCTTCCCCGCCACGGAGATGTCCATGGACAGTCCCTGGGGGCTGTGGCGGCGGCGCGTACTGCGGCGTGAGCGGGCGAGCCTGCGCGTGTACCCGGATTTTCTCGCCGGCGGCAGCCTGCGCGAGATCAGCGCCGAGCACAGCGCCGCGCTGCTGGGTATTCACCTGCAGCGTCGCCGGGGCGAGGGCACCGATTTCATGCAGCTACGGGAGTTCCGCCAGGGGGACATCCTGCGCCAGGTCGACTGGAAAGCCAGCGCGCGCATGTGCAAGCTGGTGTCGCGGGAATACCAGGACGAGCACGACCGCGACATCGTCTTCCTGCTCGACTGCGGACGCCGCATGCACGCCAGCGACGGGGCGCTCACGCATTTTGATCACGCCCTCAACGCGATGCTGCTCACGGCCTGGTTCGCGCTGAAGCAGGGCGATGGGGTAGGCGTTTGCACCTTCGCCGGCGCTGGACGCTGGCTGGAGCCACGTAAATACCGCAACGGCATACGCGGCCTGATGGACCAACTCTACGACCTGCAGGCGAGCACCGACAGCAGCGATTTCCTCGAGGCCGCGCGCCAGCTGGCCGCGCGGCGCAACAAGCGTGCACTGGTGATCCTGCTGACCAATATCCAGGCCGAGGACGACACCGACCTGCAGCGTGCCGTGGGTATCCTGCGCGCGCGCCACGCGGTCATCCTGGCCAACCTGCGCGAGGCGCAACTGGTGCAGCGCGCGCACGCCGACGTCGACGACTTCCAGGGCGCACTGGCGCACTGCGTGGCCACGGACCTGCTGCGCTCGCGTGAGCGGGTGATGCGCGGTCTCAGGGCGCAGGGCGCCTGGGTGGTGGACTGCCTGCCACGCCAGCTCAATCGCGCCCTGGCCAGCCAGTACCTGGCGCTGAAACGCTCGGGGGCGTTTTAGCGGCGCGTCGTACCTATGCACGCAGGTAACTGAGCAACAGTTTCAGCAATTCCTCGCGAAAACTCTCCTGGCTGAGCAATCCCGGGTCCTCCGCCTCGGCCTGGATAATCGTTCCCATGAATGCGAGGCGGGCGACCTGGCCCAGCGCCTGGAGATCGTTGCTGCGCAATTGCCCGGCATGGTAGGAGAGAAAGCGGGGAAACCATGTCTCCCAGGCGGGATTGTCCATGGCGACCGTCAGTTCGCTGACACGGCGGTGCACGTCGAAGCTGTGCTGGTAGGCGCGGTAGAACGCAGGGTCCATGCGGTGCAGGCTCAGGCGCTGCTCGATCTCCATGTCGACGATGGCCGCCAGCGTCTCCTCCAGTGACTCCCTGGAGAGGCGGTCAATCTGGGCGAAGCGGCTGCTGGCCAGTTCGGTAAGCTGCTGGATCTGCTCCTCGAAGACCTCCGTCAGTATGGCTTCCTTGTTCGGAAAGTACTGGTACAACGAGGCGATGTTCACGCCCGCGACATCGGCAATGCGCTGCGTACTCAAACGGTCGGGACCTTCCTGTTCCAGGATATTCAGGCAGGCCTGCTGGATCGATTGCACCAACAACTGCGATCTGCCCTGCTTGGGGCGCTTGCGGGGCCGGGGTGGGTCGGGTTGGCGCATGAAAACATAAGTCCGTTGTCGTTGCGTCTACTCTGACACAGAAAAACAATGCAAATCAATGAGATGTAGCTGCGGCGCTGACGCGGTAATGCAAGTTGTGGGGCTGCTGCGGCTTGTCTAACCTGCGCGTATGTACTTTGATTTCGATTACTGGTGGCGGGTCGTGCGCCACACCTGGGGTTTGCGGCAGTGGCATGGCCGTACCCGTATGCTGCTGCGCCTGTTGCTCGTGGTTCCCCTGCTGAGCCTGTTCCACGCCATCTGCTTCCTGTTGGATTACGTGTTGTTCTGGCGCCTCTGGACGCAGCGGGTCGAGCGGCCGGTCTTTATCGTCGGTCACGGTCGCTCCGGCACCACGCTCATGCACCGCCTGATGAGCGCCGACGGGGAGCGTTTCAGCTACTTCCTCTACTGGGAGATGTTCTTCCCCTCGCTGCTGCAGAAAAAGGCCATCCGTGGCATGGGCTGGCTCGACGAGCGCCTGTTTGGCAGTTTCCTGCACGGCAAGCTCAAGGCCTGGGACGACAAGACCTTCGGGCCCTATCGCCATATGCACTACATGAGCCTGTGGAGTGCGGAGGAGGACTGTTTCGCCATGGCGGCGTCCTTTGTATCCCAGCAGTGGTCGCTGGAGATACCGATGATGGACGTGGTGGATTTCTTTCACCTGGACCAGATGCCGGGCAAACGCCGGCGCTGGATGCACCACTACCGGGAACTGGTAAAACGGCAGCTGCTGTTGAATGGCGGCAACAAGGTTCACCTGTCGAAGAATCCCGTCATGAGTGGCTGGGTCGATGCGCTCATCGAGACCTTTCCGGATGCCCGGATCGTGGTGATGATGCGCGACCCCACAGAGTGCATACCCAGCTGCCTGAAGCTGGTGGAAAGCGCCTGGCAGGGCAAGGGCTGGGGGCCGGCGGACTACGAGCGCTCTTTGGACATGCTGACCGAGACATCTTTTGAATCCTTCGACAACCCGCGGCGCGTGCTGGCGTCGCACCCGGAAACCCCGCAGTGCGTGGTGGACTATCGCGACCTGACAGGCGCCCCCCGCGAGACCCTGCACGCGGTGTACCAGGCGCTGGGCATGTCCGTCACCGGGGAGTTTGATCAATGGCTGCTCGCCCAGGCGGAACGCGAAAAGAAACACAACAGCAAGTTCGAGTACAGCCTGGGGGAATTCCGCCTCACCCGCGCGGAAATCCGCCAGCGACTGGCGGATTTCTACGACATCTACCAATGGGACAGCGCGACGACAGACGACGAGGATAAACCCAATGCCTGAAGACAATTTCGACGCCATGAAGACCGAGCTGCGCGGCGCCTTTGATCGCATGATCGAGAATATCTACGCCGCGCGCGACGCCATCGACAACCCGGAACTGTTTCCCGTACCCGCCAGCGAGCGCAACCTTGCGGAGGGCTATCGCTACGTGCTGGGCTTCCTGCTGGCGGCTATCGAGCGCTCGCTTGCCGACCCGCTCTACCCGCGGTTCCGGCGCGCCATCCAACCCATGAACCGCTCCACCATCGACAACAGCGACGCGGTCTACCTGGCGACGGAGATTGACGGCAACCACAGCTACGTGGTCAGGGGCAAGGCGCTGGACAGCCGCCACTGGCGCGGGCAGCCGCCGTTGGACGGCCCCAGGGCGCCGCAGTACGTCATCTTTGAGCTCGCCAGTGGCTATGCCGGCGACTCGGGGAGCCTGCAGGAGATGCGCCCCGGGTCGCGCATCAACACCAGCACCCTGGACTGCCATGAACTGCAGGTGGAAGAAGACGGCAGCTTCGAGATACTCATCGCACCGGAGAAACCGCGCGGCCACACCGGAAACTTCATGCTCAGCCGGCGCGAGAGCAAGGGGCAGGAGTACGTCGGGCGCCACCTGACCTGCCGCGAGTTGTTCCACGACTGGGCCAACCAGGACCTGCTGGAGCTGGAGATTCTGCGCGTGGGGTGCGAGTGGGAACCGCGTCCGCCCATCGACGCGGCCGGCGCCATTGAAATGATGGACAAGATCGGCGAACGCACGAAGAACCCGGTCCATTTCTGGAACGCGTTTTACGCCATTACCCTGGAAACCTACGGCAAAATTCCGGGCATCCCGTCCATTCACGCTGGCGACGAGCCGTTCATGCCCCTCAATGACATGAACCCGCCCAACGCCATGGGTCTGGCCACGGGGGGAGGGCAAAGCACCAACATCTACTCCGGCGGTGTCTACAAGCTCGCTGCAGACGAGGCCCTGGTGCTGGAGTGCCGACTGCAGGAAACGCCCAGTTTCATGGGCTTTCACCTGTCCAACCTGTGGGGTGAATCCCTGGATTTCGAAAGCTACCAGAGCAATCTGAACCAGCACCAGATGGAGCCGGATGATGACGGTGTCTACCGCTGGGTCGTGTGCCATCGTGACCCCGGCGTGCCCAACTGGGTCGACACCACCGGCCTGGATCACGGCTACCTGACCATACGCTGGACCTATCCCACACCACCGCCGAAAGAAAACTGGCCAACCCTGGATGTGCGCAAGGTGGCGCTGGATGAAGTGCGACAGTGCTTCCCCGCGCAAACGCGACAGGTCAGCGTCGAGGAGCGGGCCGCCGGCATTCTTGTCCGCCACCGCCACGTGCAGCGTCGCTACCGCCAGTACTGACCATCACGCGATTCACGACATTGGATAAAGGAATGCCAACTGTTCTGCCGGGAGAGAAAAGAAAATGCTGAACCTGACCGCTGACGAACTGCTCACTACCACGCGCAGCGTGCGCAAGAGGCTGGATTTTGACAAGGCCGTGGACCGCACCGTCATCCAGGAGTGCCTGGAAATTGCCTTCCAGGCGCCCAACGGGTCGAACATGAACACGTGGAAATGGCTGATTGTCGATGATCCCGCGCTGATCGCCAGGATCAGTGAGCTGTACAACCAGGGCACGGAGGACTTCATAGCGACGATGGGAGACGCGGTGGGTGAGAACTACATCGGCGCTTCCGTCCCGGGCTTTTCCGGTATCAACGAGTCTGTCGATTACCTGCGCCAGAATATGCACCGGGTGCCCGCCATACTGTTTCCCCTGATGTCCGGGCGCGTGGAGAACAGTGGTGTGTTCTGGCAGGCCAGCTCCTACGGTTCCATCCTGCAGGCCACCTGGAGTTTTTTCCTTGCCCTGCGTGAGCGCGGCATGGGCAGCGCCTGGACCACCGCGCACTTGTGGCGCGAACAGGAAGTGGCCGAACTGCTGGGTATTCCCTTCGACCAGTACACACAGGTGGGCCTTTTCCCGATCGCACACACTGTCGGTCACGATTTCAAACCAGCCTATCGGAAAGCATTCGACGAGGTCGCCAGTTGGAACCGCTTCCAGTAACTCCCCGCAAGAGCTACGGGGATGGCTCACTGTTCGCGGCCGGTTACCAGGCGGCCGGGTATCACTAATAACGGAGACACATCATGCCAAACTACACCGAAGCAGAGCAGCGCAATATCGACACCGTGAATTCCATGTTTGATGGCAGCTTCGGCAGCGCTGAAGCCATATTCGCCGACGACGCCGCGTGGTGGAACGGCCTGCCGAAACTGCCGGGGCTGGAAGGCGAAACCGAACACAAGGGTATCGAGAAGATCAAATCCATCTTGTACGGCGCAGGTGATGACAAGTCGGACAAGGGCATAGATTCCTATGACCTGGGCACCATTCGCCTTGAGGATGTCGTCATACTCGCCGACGGGGACTATGTCGTCAGGCAGCACACGCAGTACAGCAAGACCCACGGCGGCAAGGATTACAAGAACGTCTACTGTTTCGTCTTTCGTTTCAACGCGGAAGGCAAGATCCAGTACCTGACCGAACACTGGAACACCTGGTACGCCAACAAGGTACTCATGGAGAACTGGGATCTCGAGGCGGCACACCCGGCCGGTTGAGGCCGGCTCGCACCCGCGGGCCGACAGGTACGGCTTTTTACAACGAGTGGGCGCTGTAGCGACTGCGCCCGGTAGAACCTAGTGGATTGGAAGGGAGGAACACATGGGTGAGCTGAACGGGCGCGTCGCCTTCATTACCGGCGCAAGCCGGGGAATTGGCAGGGCCATTGCCCAGCGGTTCGCGGCCGAGGGCGCCGCCGTGGTCGTCAGCGCGTCGCGCCTGGGTGCGCACGGCGACCTCGAAGGTACGCTGGAAGAGACCGTCGCCGGTATCGAGGCGGCGGGGGGCAAGGCCGCCGCCGTGGCCTGCGACCTGGCGGATGTCGAACAACGCTCCACACTGATTGAACGGGCCAGCGCGAACTTCGGCGCGATCGATATACTGGTCAATAACGCCGCCCGCGCGGATTGGGATTTGCCCAGCGTGAACTCCAGCGAGTCGCGGAATCGCGTGTTCGACCTCAATGTCAACGTACCCATCGAGTTATTGCAGCAGGCCCTGCCCGGCATGCGCGAGAAGGGCGCCGGCTGGTGCCTGAACATCTCCAGCCGCTCGGCCGAGCAGCCGCAACCACCTTACCCGGACGCAAAGATCGCCGCGCATGTGATCGGGCCCTACGGTGCCACCAAGGCCGCCCTCAACCGCTACACGCAGGCGCTGGCCGATGAACTGGTCGAGGAGAATATCTTCGTCAACGCCATGGCGCCCAGCAATATCGTGCTGACCAATGTCGGCGATGCGGTCGAGGCCATCGCACAACGGCGCCCCGACATGATCGAGCCGGTCGAGATGATGGCTGAAGGCGCGCTGGAGCTTTGCACCGGGCGCCATGTCGGCCAGGTGGTCTACAGCCGCAATATCGTCCACGCCAGCGGGCGCAAACTGCATGACCTGGCCGGCAGCGAGGTCATCGGTGACGCGTTCACACTGGGCAAACTCTAGGCGCGTCGCCGGGCCGGCCGCCGACACTCTTACCGCGCCTGCCGTTTGGCAGCCGGCGCACACCAGGGAAACGAAGGAGAGAAAGACATGCTGGATCTGACGGGAAAAACGGCGCTGGTCACCGGGGCGGGCAGCGGCATGGGGCAGGGCATTGCCCGCCAGCTGGCGAGCCAGGGCGCGCATGTCGTCGTCAATGACATCGACGCCGACAAGGCCCGCGCCAGCGCGCAGCAGATTGTGGATGACGGGGGCAAGGCCAGCCACAGCGCCTGGGACGTCACCGATAGCGCCGCCGTGACCAGTGCAATCGACGGTCTGTGCACGACGTTTGCAGGGATCGACATCCTTGTGAACAACGTCGGCAACGCGGGTGCGGTGGAGATGGAACAGGCGCTGTTCAAGGATTCGCTACCGGACAACTGGAGGAAGTTTATCGATGTGAACCTGTACGGCGTCATGCACTGCACCCACGCCGTGCTGCCGGGCATGTGCGAGCGCGGCTGGGGGCGCGTGATCACCATATCCTCCGCCGCCGGCAGGACCGGGCTGAATATCGGTGTATCCATCTACGGCGCGGCCAAGGCGGGTTCCATCAATCTTATGCGGCACATTTCCCAGGAGGTCGCACAGTACGGGGTCACGTGTAACGCCATTGCGCTGGGCCTGATGGACACCGTGCCCGAGGAGTTTGCCGAGCACATCATTCCGTCCATACCCTGCGGCCGGCTGGGCACAGCCGCCGACGCCGGCTACATGGCGGGTTTTCTCGCTGCGCATGAAGCGAGCTGGATTACCGGGCAGTTGTTCTGCGTGGACGGCGGCGCGGCGCCGTACTAGCGCGCCCCCGTCGCCCGGCCGGGCCGCGCGTGCGCGTACCTGCGCACTGCCCGGCTGCGGCGACCAGGCCTACTGCCTGAGCCTGGCGATCGCCGCCGCGGCGAGTGCGTCGTCCGCCGGGTCCTCGGGCATGGGAAAGGTAATGCGCCGGGTCAGGTCGCCGTAGCGGGACTGGTAGATAGCGGCGATATCGTCGTAGGTTCCCCGGGGTACGAACTTCTCCAGCATGTCATCGGTGATGATGTTGGGCATGTCGCCCCAGTTGCCGGAACGCGTCATGTCCAGCAGTTGCTGGCCCTTGTCCTGCCAGCCAAACAGCTCCAGGCTCGGCCAGTAGGCGGGCGTCGAGTAGAGGAAGCCCAGCAGGTTGCGCTGCTTTTCCCATTCCGCGGCGACCGTCGCCTCGTCCTTGCCGGTGGCGGTGAGCGGCCCCAGCACCAGTTTGAAATCCCCTGCGCTCCTGCCGGCCCGGTCGAAACCGTCCTGCAGACGGGGCAGGCAGACCTTGCGGATATATTCCGGCGGCGTGTTGGTGGGGTGGGTGATCATACCGTCCGCGATTCGGCCGACCATGCGCGTCATCGCGGGGCCCACGGCGCCGCAGAGAATGGGAAGGTCGGGGTGGTCTATGGGGCCGGGGTTGAAGAAGGGTTGCAGGCGCGTCAGGCGGTAGTGCTCTCCCTCGAAGTTCAGGCGCTCCCCGGTCTGGAAACTGTGGAAGATCGCCTTGATCGCCTGCACATATTCACGCATCTGCGGCACCGGCGAATCCCAGCGCGCGGCGTAACGCTGCTCGATATTCTGCTTGATCTGCGTGCCCAGGCCCAGTTCAAAGCGGCCGCCGGACATCTTCTGCAGGTCCCAGCTGGCGATAGCCGTCACCATCGGGCTGCGCGGGAAAGCCAGCAGCACGCCGGTGCCGACGATCAGGCGTTCGGTGGCCGCCAGGGCCATGGCCGCGAGCAGCAGCCCGTCGTGGATCGCGTCCGGGACCTGCAGCCCGTCGAAGCCCATGGCCTCGGCGCGGGCGGCATGGGCGCCGATCTCGCCCGGGCCCATATCCTCCGGGGTGGCGGCGAATACCTCGAACATACCTTGACCTCCGCAAAAACAAACAGCTAAACTTATAGTAAGTTTAGCTTATTAATTTGGCAATGCAATGCCCCGTATCGAAAAGCATGAACTCGGGCAACTATTGATGCTGGCCCTGCAGGATTTCCAGCGGCGGCTCGACAGTGACCTGGAGGGCTGCGGCTTTCCCGGTATTCGCTATCGTCACCGGGCGCTGTTCATGCACCTGGATCGCTACGGCGCCAGCCGCAGTGTGGACCTCGCCGAGGCCGCGGGCATTCGCCCGCAATCGATGATGAAGATCGTGCATGAGCTGGAGGGTCTGGGCCTGATCTGCCGCCGGGCCGACCCGGCGGATTCGCGCGCGAAGCTGATCGAGTTCACCACCGCGGGACAGCGCATCATCGAGCAGCTGACGAAGTCGACAGAACGGGTCTGGGCGCAGTACGCCGGCCTTGTCGGCGAAAAGGAACTGGATCGACTGATGCAATCCCTCGACACCCTTGTGACCCTCGGCCGGGACGGAGACATACGATGAGCACAAAAGTCGCCCTGATAACTGGCGCCAGCCGTGGCATCGGCGCGGAATCCGCCGTGGCCCTCGCGCGGCTGGGCTACCGCGTTGCCATTACGGCGCGCACCCTGGCCGAGGGGGAGCGGCACGACCACGTCGGCAGTGACGCGCCGCTGCCCGGCAGCCTGGAAGCCACAGCCGCGGCGGTAGAGCGGGCGGGGGGAGAAGCGCTGTGCCTGCGTGCCGATATCCTCGACGAGCAGAGCATGGTGGACGCCGCCCTGCAGGCGCAGGCGCATTTTGGACATATCGACCTGCTGTTCAACAACGCGGTCTACCAGGGTGAGGGCAACCTGGCGTCGGTGCTGGATGTAACACGAGAACAACTGGAGCGCATCTACCAGGGCAATATCTTCACGCCGCTGGCGCTGGTGCGGACACTGTTACCGGGCATGCTCGAGCGGGGGCAGGGCACGCTGATCAACATGGTGTCCTACACCGCCTTCCACAATCCGCCGGCGCCGGCGGACAAGGGTGGCTGGGGCTTCGCCTATCCGTCATCCAAGGCGGCCTTCGCGCGCATGGCGGGCGCGCTGCGCGTCGAGCACGCCGGCAGCGGCCTGCGCGTTTTCAACATGGAGCCGGGCACGGTGATGACCGAGGTCATGCGAGCCGCCGGCATGACAGACGAACTCATGGCCCGCTACAAGCCCTGTACACCCCAGGCGATCGCCGCGGTCGTCGCCTGGCTCGCGGACAACGAGCCGCCAGCCGAGTGCAACCCGCACGAGACGCTGGCTGCTCCGGCCATGGCAAAAAAACTGGACCTTCTGCGGGTCCCGTCATTGCTGGGAGACTGAGATGAACAAGGTACTGCTGGAAAAGCACGACGGCTACGCGCTGGTAACGCTCAATCGGCCGGACGAGATGAACGCCCTGTCGCGGGAATTGCGCGCTGATCTTGTCGAGGCATTCATCGAGTGCGAACGCGACGCGGGAATTCGCGTGGTTATTCTCACCGGCAACGGTCGGGCGTTCTGCGCCGGCTTCGACCTCAAGGAACTGGCCGCCAGCGAATCCAATGCCTCGGAGGAGGCGGACAACAAGATCGCGCGGGCGATGGAAGGTTTCAGCGGGCCGATTATCGGCGCGATCAACGGTCACGCGGTAACCGGCGGCTTTGAAATGGCGCTGGCCTGCGATGTGTTGATAGCGTCCGAAAACGCGCGCTTTGCCGACACCCATGCGCGCGTGGGCATCCTGCCCGGCTGGGGACTGAGCCAGAAGCTGCCGCGACTCATCGGTATTTCGCGCGCCAAGGAAATATCGTTTACCGGCTCCCCGGTGTTTGCGCAGCAGGCCTACGAGTGGGGACTGGTCAATCACGTGGTGCCCGCGGAGGAACTGTTACCCCGGGCGATTGCCATGGCCGAGGAGATGTGCCGCTGTGTGCCGCATATCCTGGCCCAGTACAAAACACTGATCGACGAGGGTTTCAGCAAGCCGCTGGACGAGGCGTTGCGCTGGGAGGAGGCCGCCGCCATCGAGTCCGCCCGTCAGGCCATGGGACATGTCATCGCCGGGCGGCGGGAGCAGGTGGTCAGCCAGGGACGCAGGGAAAAGGAATAAACCCCACAGCGGGCGCGATCGAAATGTTGATATCTGGAGAAGGAAAAAGAGCATGAAAATTATCGTCGTGGGTGGCACGGGACTGGTCGGCGGCAACGTGGCGCTGCTGCTGAAATCCCTGGGTCACGAGGTAACACTCATGGCGCGCAAGCCTTCCGCGCTGCCCGTACTGGCGGATTTCCCGTTCATCGCGGGCGATTACGCCGAGGACGATTTCGGCGCCGGCCAGTTGCAGGGATTCGACTGGATGGTGTTTGCCGCGGCGGTGGATATTCGCTACGTCCCCACGGACGGGTCGGTGACGGCGGAGGCATTCTACGAAAAATACAATACCCTGGGCGTACCGCGTTTTTTCGCCGCCGCGCGCGCCGCCGGCATCCGCCGCTGCGTCTACGTCGGCACCTTCTATCCCACGGTGGCGCCCGAGCGCATCGATGTCTGCCCCTACGTGCGCTCTCGCCACCTGGCGGACCAGGCGATCAGGGCGATGAGCGACGACGCGTTCGTCGTCTGCTGTATCGACGCGCCTTTTATCCTCGGTTTGTTGCCGGGCCTGGATATCCCGCATCTCGCAGCACTGGTGCAGTACGCCAAAGGCTCGCTGGAAGGACTGCCGGTGTTCGCGCCCAGGGGAGGGACCAACCACGTCAGCGTAACCTCGGTGTCGCAGGCCATTGTGGGCGCACTGGAACGGGGCGAGTCGGGCAGGGCCTACCTGGTCGGCGACGAAAACTACAGCTGGAAGGAGTACCTGGAACTGTGGTTCGACGCCGTGGGCAATCCCACGGACCTCGAGGTCCGGGAGGAAGACCACCCTATGCTCCCGGACGCCATCATGTTTGCCGGGGTAGGGGCTACCGTCAGCTACGAACCGGACCCGGCCGAGGTCGAACGGCTGGGCTACGATCGCGGCGCCGTGAGGTCACTGATTGTCGAGGTCGCCAAGCATTTCGGTGGCTAGATTGTCCAGTCCGGGACTGCACACCGGCACTGGCCGGCACCGCGAGGGCGCGGCACGAAGCAGACCCGGTAGCGCCAGGGGCCCGCGCCCTTGGCCTGTGGCGAGGCTTGCATATAGACTTTTAGCCCGGCAAACGCCCGTATTCAGAACAACACTATTATTTAACATAACACCTTTATTTAACATAACACCGTCGCCAGGGGAGCCCAGGCACCTATGAACACCCCCGATACCCAATCCATCCCGTCCCCGTTCGAGCCTTTTAACCTCGGTCCGCTTACATTGCGCAACCGGTTTATCAAGTCCGGGGCCAACGAGGCCATGTGCCTGGACGGGCGACCCACGGCGGCGCTGGTAAATCACCACCGGGAACTGGCGGCAGGCGGCGTCGGCATGACCACCGCGGCCTATCTTGCGGTGTCAGCGATCGGCCGCACGCTGCCCAACCAGACCTGGCTGCGCGACGAGATCCTGCCCGACCTGCGCGCACTGACCGACGCGGTACACGCCGAGGGTGCGGCGATTTCCGCGCAAATCACCCACGGCGGCTCATTTGTCACCGGCATGCACGCGAAAGGGCGCCTGATGAGCGCGTCCTCCGGGCTGAACCCGGCGGGCCTGATGAAAGGCAACCTGCTACAGCGCAAGATGAACGAGGCCGATATGGCGCAGGTGACCGCCGAGTTCGTCGAGGCGGCGAAACTGGCGCGGGCGGGGGGCTTCGACGCCGTCGAGATTCACATGGGTCACGGCTACCTGTTGAACCAGTTTATCTCGCCCATGAGCAATCGCCGCAACGACGAGTACGGCGGCAGCGCGGAAAACCGTGTGCGTTTCCCGGCCCGCGTGCTGCGCGCCGTGCGCGAGGCGGTAGGCGAGGACCTGGCCGTACTGGCCAAGATCAATGTCGCCGACGGCCCCAGCCGCGGCGCCACGGTGGAAGACGGCATCGTCACCGCGCAGGTCCTGCAGGACGCCGGCGCGCATATGCTCGTGCTGTCCGGCGGGCGCAACGTCGAGTCCACCTGGTTCATGTTTGGCAGTAACATGAACCGCGAGGAGATCATCAAGGTCATGAAGCTCACCGGCGACCGCCTGGGCGCATTCATGATGAAAGCCGCGGCGGCCTCGGAGCGCAAGATCGACTTCCGCGAGATGTACTTTCGCGAATACTCGCGCAAGATTCGCGCCGCCGTGGACCTGCCGCTGGCTTACCTGGGCGGCGTCAAGTCACTGGACAACGCCGAAACCGCCATGGCGGACGGTTTCGACTGCGTGGTCATGGCGCGCGCCTTGCTGCGCGACCCGGATCTCGTCGCCCAATTCCGCAGCGGCGCCATGCGCGAGTCCCGTTGTGACAACTGCAATGGCTGCGTCGCGTATATCTACCACCCGGACGGTACGCGCTGTGTCTACCGCGGCGCCAACGATCCCCAGGCAAACCGCATCTACGCGTCGCTGCACAGCGCGCGCTCGTCCTGATCACTCGCGCCCGGGCAGTGCGCACAACGCGCCGTCCCTGGCGTTCCTGTCTTTGTAACGAACCCGCCTGAACAGTGTAGCGGTCGCGCAGCGGCGACCGTCTTATTGCACGCCTGCATATTCTTGCACGGGCCACGCTTGCCGCGGTACGTATTCCTGATCATTCCTTCCTGGCAGCAGAGGCTGTGGACAACTGTGTGTCCAAATGTCTTATTTAACATAATATATATTATGCGCAGTTGTGGATGGATCGGCGAGGAGGTGGCGCACTGTTCCGTTGCCTATGTTTGCGGTCAGTTGGCATGCCGGTTTTAAGGGAAATCGCGGTTGCGGCTGGATTCCCGCTTTCGCGGGAATGACGGGTGATGGTACAGAGCAGCCCTGGATTCCCGCTTTCGCGGGAATGACGGATGATGGTGCTGAGCGGGAGCTGGATTCCCGCTTTCGCGGGAATGACGGGTGATGGTGCTGAGCGGGAGCTGGATTCCCGCTTTCGCGGGAATGACGGGTGATGGTACAGAGCAGGCGCTGGATTCCTGCTTTCGCGGGAATGACGGATGATGGTGCTGAGCGGGCGCTGGATTCCCGCTTTCGCGGGAATGACGGGTGATGGGACTCAGCCTTTGCTAGGCATTATTCTGTTTTGCAGTTGCGCAAAGCATGCTGACAACGGGTGTATTCACCGGTCCAGTTTCTCTCCACTCGACCCGCTCACAGCACACGCCTGCTCCAGCGGTCCAGCGCGAGTTGGCCGCCGCCCCAGATGATGATCTGCAGCAGCAACAGGCTCCAGATGTAGTGAAGGTACAACGCCGCGGTGGGCACGTCCTGCAGGCTGATTACCGCGACGATGTTGACGACCAGCAAACCGGCCGCGGCAAAGCGGCTGGCCAGGCCGAGTACCAGCAGGACCGGCAGCAGGATCTCGCCAGCGGTCGCCATGTACGCCGCCAGCTCGAATGGCAGCAGCGGCACGCTGTATTCGTATTCGAACAGGAACAACGTGGTGTCCCAGTCGCGCAGCTTGGTCAGGCCCGAGGCGAAAAACACCCAGGCTACGTACAGGCGCGCCGCTGCCTGGGCCAGTACTGACGTGTTGCTCAGGGGCTCGGACAGCCGGTAGTAGTGTTTTGCCAGTGATCGGATGGTGAGTTGCATGATGTCCTCCAGGATTGGGTCAGGTTGAATAAAAGTGTGTGATGATGCTTTCGTCGATGGCCCTGGCGAGCCAGTCAGGAAAATCGAGGGCCCGGGCGCCGGGCGCCTCCAGCAACTGGCCTACCGTGCGCCCGGTGCGCAGGCCTTGCAGGAAGCCGTACTCAGCCTGCGTGATGTAGCGCTGCCTCACCCTGAGGCCTTCGCGGTACACCAGCACCGGGCGCGGCACTGCAGTCACCGTCAGTTCGCGCTCCACCGCGATCGGTTGCGCGTGCCAGTCGAGCAGTTCAAGCAGCGGATACTGCGAACGCAACAGGCCAACCTGCGGTGCAACAGCGATACCCAGTGCATCCAGTTCAGCGGACTCGAGCAGACCCAGTGTGGATGGGTCAAAGCGTGCATCCGCGGCGCGATTGGCGCAATGGCGCAGCCAGTCCAGTCGCGCCAGCGGCGCGACAAAGGGAAACGCCCTGCCCGCTTGCGAGCTGCGGACCAGCGCGGGCAGTTCCCTGCCCCACTCGCCCCAGTCCCCCGTCGCGGGTGGATACTGGCGCAACAATTGCGCCGCCAATGCCGTGAATTCCGCGCGGCCCAGCAGGCGCAGCACTGTCGGATAGCTAACCCCCAGCGCGGCGACCGCGACCGCGCGCAGGTTGCGGCGGTAGACGTCCAGCCCCTGCCCGCTTGCGGGGTGTGCGGCGGTGGCAGGCGCGCACAGGACCTGGCGGGCGAAGTGTGACTGCTGCCGCGCCAGCGCGGTATCCATACCTGTTCCCGGGGCCTGCATGAGCTACGCCGCCTCCGTGGCTGCGGGGACAATGCCCCGTGCGGTATCCGCTTCCTGTAGCAGGCGCGACCACGTCGGCAGGCGCGTATCCCATTCAACGAGGGTCGCCACCGGGCCGAGCCGCCCCAGGGCATGTGCATAGACCTCCCAGGCCTGCGCGGTAACCGGGGCGCCGTGGTCATCCACTGCCAGCTCGCCCGGCGGCGTCGGCGTGTACCCCGCAAGATGCAGCTCACGCACCGCCGCCGCCGGTAATTGCACCAGCCAGGCCAGCGCATAGCGGACAGGATCTTCAATACCCAGGTTATGGGCGTTTACCAGCAGGTTGTTGATATCCACCAGCAACTGGCAGCCACTGCGCTCCGCCAGGCGTGAGAGGAACTCCGCCTCCCCGTACTGCTGGTCCGGGTCATCCACGTAACTGGAGACATTCTCCAGCAGCAGCGGCCTGCCGATGGCCTGCTGCACCTGGTCTATGTTGTCCACCAGCACGTCCAGGGACGCGCGATTGCGCTGCACGGGCAACAGGTCACCCGCGTGCACGCGCCTGCCGTCGATATCCACCCAGCAAAAACACAGGTGGTCGGATACCAGCAGCGGGTCGAACCGTTCGACCAGGACGGCGAGTTTTGCCACCGCGCGCCTCGACACCCCCACCGCGGACCCCAGGCCCAGGGCGGTGCAGTGCAGGCTGAGGTCGTACAGCTCACGCGCCCGTTCCAGTACCGCGATGCTGGCGCCGCCCTCCATGTAGAAATTTTCCGCGTGCACTTCCACGAAGTCGATGTGCGCGGCGGACGTCAGCGCGGCCTCGTAGTGGGCGTGACGCAAACCGACGCCCACCTTGTGGGGGAATATGCCGCTGGCAGTTTCCATGGGATTCTCCTGGTCGCGCAAAACATGCATTTCAAAAACTGCTCGTGCGGGCACCGCTGTGCACGGGCAACGGCCGCTCGTCCACGGCCAACAACGGATCGTGGGCGGGCTGCGCCAGGGGAACCCCCTGCAGGGCGCAGCCCGAGGCAAGCAACCAGCGTGCCCGACGTTCGTCGCCACGCTGCGCCTGTACCTTCGCCTCGCAGTCCTGCGACCTGTCCGTGGCACTCATCAATACGCTGTCCAGCGAACTCGTGGGCAGGTTGTCCAGTAACTGCGAGTTGAGGCTCTGGCTGTGCATGGATGCCGAAGCCAGGAAGGCGTAGATCAAGGCCAGTCTCTCTGCCGGGTTCATCGCGCTAGTCCTCCTGATTTTGGACAGAGGCGCCGGGGCGCCTCTTGTGTGAACGGGACAGGTTTCATCCCTTCGCCATGGCTTTCTGGCTGGCCTCGTAGCGCGCCTTCGCTTGCGCCTTGAGCATGCCGCCCAGGTCGATGCAGGTGCCCTCCTCTACCAGTTTCCACTCGCCGGGATCCTTATCGACGGTGGACTGGCCGGCACAGGAATGTGTGCCCGCGAGGTTGCCGCAGTCGTTCTGGCCGATTCCGGCAATGCCGTAGCATTTTTCCTTGCCAGCGGCGCTGGCAGGTACCGCGACCAGGGTTGACAGGGCCGCCGCGAGAGCGGCGCTGGCGATCAGTTTCTTGTTCATAACTATGTACTCCTTCAGCTTGGATGAAAAAAATCTGGCCTTGAGGGTCCGCTGGAGAGGTTTCGGGGTGGGGAGTGGGGACATGCACCTCTCCCGGGGAACGAACCCTCACCGGCCAGAAATCGATGCGCTTACTCGTCCTCGAGTTGCGCGACAGTCAGGTTATGGATGCCGAACCAGTTGCGCTCAGCCGTACTGATGTTGCCCGGCACATCCTCCTGCCACTTGCGTTGCACCTGCTTGTTCAGGTTCAGGTACAGCTTGCCGTCGACAATGCGCCAGGCCATGGGGTCCACGTCCAGTTTCTTGTTCAGGGCGACGCCCATGGCGCAATAGCCGCCAAATTGCGGCGCGTAGCGGGCCGGGTCGGCGCGGAATGCATCGCGGTTGGCGGCTGAGGCGAAGTGGTAGATCGCATCGTTATACGATGCGCTGTAGCGCGGCTCACCCTTGACCGGCCCGGTTTGCGTGAAATACGACACCGCGTCGTAGCCGTGGATTGCCAGGTCGTTGGCGTCCGTGTTGATTTGCACGTCGGCGGCGAAGCTGCCGGCGGAAAAGACAACGGCGACGACCGCCGCGCAACGTTTCAGATGTTTCAAGATATTCATGTTCGATAACTCCTGTCGAGTGTATTTGTCAGTGGTTAAAGCGTGTTGCCTTGTTGCAAACTGCAGCGCGGCGCAGGGGCCGCAGCCTGATCATTTCAGGCCCGTATCATTCGCATAGGCGCCCTCCCCTGTCGGTTTTTCCTGCTCGCGGGGCTGCGCGCCGTCCAACGCTATCTCGCGCTGGTCCGCCCGAATCGCTACCTCGTTGATGCTCGCGTCGCGGCTGCTCATCAGCCCGTCCTCGTCGAAAACCCAGTGTTCGTTACCAAAGGCGCGGTACCACTGCCCGCTGTCGTCGCGGTACTCGTAACGGAAGTGCACCGCAATACGATTCCCGGCGAAGCTGAACAGCTCCTTGTACAGGCGATAGTCCAGTTCGCGCTGCCATTTGCGCTGCAGGAAGGCCTCGATAGCCTCGCGCCCCTGGAAAAATTCATTGCGGTTGCGCCAGGTACAGTCCGGCGTGTAGGCAAGTGCGACGTGGGCGGGATCTTTCGAATTCCACAGGTCCTCGCCGCGCTGGACCTTGGCCAGGGCGCTCTCACGGGTGAACGGGGGTTTGATCTGATTGCTCATGCTCTGCCTCTCAAGGTGTACAGGTCTGTCTACTTGAGAAGGGAAGATAGACCGATCTGTTTCCTCTGTCAATACGTGCTGTGAAAAATTTTGTTGGCTATCAGGTCGCAGTTGGCGCGCATGTTGGGAAATGGCTCGTGAGGGATGTGGCTTCTTTGGGGCAATCTGGATAAACTAATCAGTCTACCCAAAAACCGGGGAAACGCTCATGCCATCACCCTCCAAACGCGAACAGATCGTCGACGAGGCCCTGCGCCTGTTCTATCGCCACGGCTTCAATGCCACGGGCGTGGACAAGATCATCGCCAGCGCGGGCGTGTCGAAAAAGACGCTCTACAGCCACTTTCGCTCCAAGGATGAATTGATTCTCGCCACCCTGCGCAAGCGCGACGAAATGTTTCGCAACAAGATGATGCGCGAGACAGAGCGCCGAGCCGCCGCGCCCAGGGACAGGCTGCTGGCGCTATTCGACTTCCTGGGAGACTGGTTTAACGAGGATGGCTTCAGCGGCTGCATGTTCATTAATGCGGCGGCCGAGTTTTCCGCACAGGACAACCCCAGCCACATGGTCGCCGCCGAGCACAAACGCCTGGTGGTGGATTACATTCGCGAGCAGGCACAACTGGCGGGCGCGCGCGACCCGGCCGCGCTGGCGCACCAGATCAACCTGTTGATGGAAGGCGCCATCGTCTACGCACACGTTATCGGCGACCGGCAGGCCGCCACTCGCGCCAGGGACATGGCCGAGGTGTTTGTACGTCAGCAACTGGACGGCTGAGCCGTCCGCGCTACTGCTCGGGCGTCCGGGCTGCCCCGAAAAGTGCGTTCAGCGGGAGTCCGTTCACCGCGGCCCCCACTCCAGCCCCACCAGTTCCTCGCTGACCTGCCACAGGCGCGTCGCGTCGCGGGTGTCGCGCGCCCTGGCGCTGACGTAGGCGTTGCCGACCGGGCCGCGAATACCGCCGAAGGCGCGCGGCCCGTAGTACTCGCCGGCGCAGGCCTCTTTCCCCGCCGCCGCCAGTACAGTGGGGATCGCCCCGTTGACCGCCGACTGCCCAAACACCGGGTCGACGACCCTGTAGGCGCCGTTGAGCAGGCCCTGCGGCCCGGTGCTGAACAGCGAGGTCGAGGCGAAGCCCGGATGACAGGCCACCGCGCTCACCGCGCTGCCCGCGAGTTGCAGGCGCCGGTGCAGTTCCAGGCTGAACATGAGATTGGCCAGCTTGCTCTGGGCGTAGGCCGCCGAGGCATTGTAGCGCCGCTGGAACATCAGGTCGTCGAAGTGAATCCGGCCCAGCAGGTGCGCGAGGCTGGACACGGCGACAATGCGCCCCGCGGCCGCCTCCACCAGGTCGAACAGCAGCCCGCTCAGCAGGAAGTGTCCCAGGTGATTGGTGGCGAACTGCAGTTCGTAGCCGTCTGCACTGAGCGTTAGCGGCGGCTGCATGATACCGGCGTTGTTCACCAGCCCGTCCAGCCGGTCCCAGCGCGCGCGGATGTCCTCTGCCGCCTCACGCACCGAAGCGAGGCTGGACACATCCAGGGAAACCGTGGCGCAACTGCCGCCGGCGCTGTCGATCCCGGCGGCGGCGCGCGCGGCTTTGTGCGGGTTGCGACAGGCGATGACGATGTCCGCTCCCGCCGCCGCCAGCATCTTCGCCGCCTCCAGGCCGATGCCGGAATTACCGCCGGTGATCAGGTAGGTCTTCCCGGCCAGCGCAGGCAGTCGATCGGGCTTCCAGTTGCGTAGCCGGGTGGTCATCGTGGTGGGCTCATCGTCGTTTGCTCCTGTGTCCGGGGTCAGTGTGTATCACGCGCTGCCTGCCTGACATCGCGCAGCTTCCTGTACAGCGAGCGCAGGCTGATACCGGCGGCGGCAGCCGCCGCCTGCTTATCGCCCGCGTACACCTGCAGCAACTTTTGCAGGTGGCGCTGCTCTACCGCCCTCAGGCTCAGGTCCCTGTCCCCAGCGTTCCGTCCACCCGGTTCAGCCTCGCCGGTCGCCAGGGCCTGGGCGATGACCGAGCGGTCGATGACATTGGTATTGGTGAGCACGATCCCGCGCGCCAGTAGATTGCGCAGTTCGCGGATATTGCCGCGATACTCGTGGGCGCGCAGCAGGTCCAGTGCACTCTCGGTCAGGTGCAGGCTCCTCTCACCGGCCAGTTCATCGAGTATGGCGCGCGCCAGCGCCGGCAGGTCCTCGAGACGTTCCGCCAGTGACGGCACGTGGATGGGGAAGACGTTGATACGGTAATACAGGTCCTGCCGGAACGCGCCCGCATCGACCAGCGCACGCAGGTCGCGGTGCGTGGCGCAGACCAGGCGAAAATCTGACCTGCGCACCTCGGTGCTGCCCACGGGCCGGTAGCAGCCGGTTTCGATCAGGCGTAGCAGCTTCACCTGCAGCGCGTAGGGAATATCACCGATCTCGTCCAGGAACAGGGTGCCCCCGTCCGCCGCTTCGGCCAGGCCGCGGCGGGTGTAGTTGGCGCCGGTAAAGGCGCCCTTGACGTGCCCGAACAGCTCGGACTCGAACAGGGTTTCGCTCAGGCCCGCGCACTCCAGGGTCACCAGCGCGCCGTCACAGCGGCGGCTGCCCTGATGCACTGCCCTGGCTGCCAACTCCTTGCCGCTACCCGATTCGCCCAGCAGCAGGACCGCCGCATTACCCGGCGCGACCCTGGCGATCAGCCCGAGCATGCGGTTGAAGGCGGCGCTGCTGCCAACCAGGGGGCGCTCGTCGACACCCGACCCGGCCACGGGTACCGGCTTGAGCAGTTCGACGAAGTACTGCAGCTCGCCGGCGTCGTCGAGCACCGGTAACATTTCCACGTCCACGTGCTCCTCGCCGCGCGGCGTCTGGTGCACGTGCAATACGCGCTCGCGCTGGCCGGAATCTGCCGCCGCGGCGAGGGGACACTCCTCGCCCGCCTGGTCGCAGGGACGGTCATAGCCGTGGGAGACCCTGTAGCAGCGCGCGGGCCCAGTACTGACGTCGATCAGCCCGAAACGCTCGCGGTACAGGTCGTTGGTGGCCAGTATGCGGTAGTCGGGAGTGACCAGGATGGCGGGGTGTTCGTAGCTATCCAGCATGCGCGCCAGTGCGCTGTCGGTATCGCGGGCGATAAGCTCCATGGTCTGTCGTTTCTGGCGTAGGATTTGTCAAATTTGGCACAAGTCAGTCCCCGGTACAAGCGCAGGGGTCACGCTTCGGTGGCGAGCCAGGAGCCAATTATCTTTTATTTCAAAGGGTTGAGAAAGATATTTTAGGCAGGTTATCTTCTGGCACGCCCTTTGCTGTGCTGTTCCCGTTAATGATCGCAACCGCGAACAGCGAGGAAAACATGAACAAGGCGCAGGTCACTCCCTTTTTCGACGACACCACCAACACCCTTTCCTACGTGGTACAGGATCCGCACAGCCGGGCTTGCGCCATCGTCGATTCGGTCATGGACCTGGACTACCCCTCGGGGTCCATCCATTTCGACGGCGCCCGGCGCATCATCGATTTCGTGCGCGACAACGGCCTGGAGGTGCAGTGGCTGCTGGAGACGCACGTGCACGCCGACCACCTGTCCGCCGCGCCCTATATCCAGCAGCGCGTCGGCGGCAGGCTCGCCATCGGCGCGCAGATCACCACGGTGCAGCAGACCTTTGGCGAGATATTTGCCGCGGGTGGCGATTTCGCCAGGGACGGCTCGCAGTTCGATGTCCTGCTGAGCGAGGGTGACCGGCTGGATATCGGCGGCCTGCGCGGCTATGCCATGCACACGCCGGGTCACACCCCGGCCTGCATGACCTATGTGCTGGGCGACGCGATTTTCGTCGGCGATACGCTGTTCATGCCCGACGCGGGTACGGCGCGGGCCGACTTTCCCGGCGGCGACGCGAGCACCCTGTACCGCTCCATCCAGCGCATCCTGGCGCTGGACGGCGACATGCGCATTTTCGTCTGCCACGACTACCTGCCCAACGAGCGGCAACTGGAATTCGAGACCACCGTCGCCGCCCAGCGCGAGGCGAACATACACGTGCACCAGGGTGTCGACGAAATGAGCTTTGTGCGCATGCGCGAGAAGCGCGACGCCACCCTGGGCATGCCCACGCTGATCCTGCCCTCCCTGCAGGTCAACATGCGCGCCGGGCACATGCCCCCGGCCAATGCCCAGGGCCGGGTTTTCCTGACCCTGCCGGTCAACGCGTTCGGCGGCGACGATATCAGTGAACTGGCAACGCCGGGAGCAGCTGCATGAGCAACGACATCAAACCGGTCAACGAGGAGTTTTCGGTATCCGGGCAACTCACGCTGCAGGCCCTGGACGAGCTCGCGCGTTCAGGCGTCAAGGGGCTGATCTGCAACCGCCCCGATGGCGAGGGCCCGGACCAGGTGAATTTTGAAGAGATCCAGGCGCGGGCCGCAGAACTGGGCGTGGACGTCGTGCACCTGCCCGTGACACCGGGCGAGTTCAGCCCTGAACTGGTGGACCAGTTTACCCTGGCCTTCGAGCGACTGCCGCGGCCCATCCACGCCTACTGCCGCACCGGTACCCGTTCGCTGTCACTCTGGGCGCTGTACCAGTTGCGCCTGGGCGTGCCCGCACGCGCCCTGCTGTCCACCGCGCAGCGCCAGGGCTACGACCTGGAAAACCTGCTCGCGCCGCACCTGCACAACGCCGCGCTGGACGCCAGCCACGATGTGCTGATTGTCGGCGCAGGCGCAGCCGGTATCGCCGCGGCCTCGAGCCTGCTGGCCCGCGACGCCGACCTGGACATCGCCATAATCGATCCCGCCGAGGTGCACTACTACCAGCCGGGCTGGACCCTGGTGGGCGCGGGCGTGTTCGACAGGAGCGCCACGGTCAGGACCATGGCCTCGCTCATCCCGCGCGGTGTGCACTGGATTCAGGCAGCGGTCGCCGCCTTTGAGCCGGACCTCAACCGTGTCATTCTCGAGGACACACGACCGGTATACTACTCCCGCCTGGTGGTCGCCCCGGGCATCAAGCTGGACTGGCACGGCATCGAGGGCCTGGTGGAAACCCTGGGACGCAACGGCGTGACTTCCAACTACCGTTTCGACCTGGCGCCGTACACCTGGCAACTGGTCAGCGGTATGCACAGTGGTCGCGCGCTGTTCACCCAGCCGCCCATGCCGATCAAGTGCGCGGGAGCGCCGCAGAAGGCGGTATACCTGTCCTGCGACCACTGGCGGCGCAACGGGGCCCTGGCCAACATCGATGTGCAGTTCTGCAGCGCGGCGGATGTACTGTTCGGCGTGAAAGAATACGTGCCGGCGCTGATGGCCTATATTGAGCGCTACGGGGTCGACCTGAACCTCGGCCAGCAACTGCTGCGCATTGACGGCGACAGCCGGCGCGCCTGGTTCACGGCGACCGACAGCGACGGTACGCAGACGGAAATCGAACGCGAATTCGACATGATCCACGTGGCGCCGCCGCAATGCGCCCCGGACTTCGTGCGCGACAGCAGCCTGGCGGACAGCGCCGGCTGGATCGACGTGGACCAGAACACGCTGCGCCACAAGCGCTATGACAACATCTGGGGGCTTGGCGATGCAATGAACGCGCCCAACGCCAAGACGGCGGCCGCCGCACGCATGCAGGCGCCGATCGTCGCCAACAACCTTCTCGAGGACATGGGCAAGGTGTCGGGTATTGCGCATTACAACGGCTACGGCTCGTGCCCGCTGACCGTGGAAAAAGGCAGGATCGTGCTCGCCGAGTTCGGCTACGGCGGCAAGCTGCTGCCCAGCTTTCCGCGCTGGCTCATTGACGGACAGAAGCCTTCTCGCCTGGCCTGGATTCTCAAGGAGCGCATACTGCCGCCGGTTTACTGGCAGGGCATGCTGCGTGGCCGCGAGTGGATGGTCGAGCCGGATCAATTCAAGATCGGGACCTGATGCGAACGCAACGCGACCTGGCCCGCCTGTTCCCGCCCCTGCAGTGGGCGCGGGGTTACGACGGGCCCACCCTGGCCAGCGACTCCCTGGCGGCGCTGATCGTCACCATCATGCTCATTCCCCAGTCCCTGGCCTACGCCCTGCTGGCGGGGCTGCCGGCGGAGATGGGCCTGTACGCGAGCATCCTGCCGCTGGCCGCCTATGCACTGCTGGGGAGCAGCCGCACGCTGTCGGTGGGACCGGTGGCGGTGGTATCACTGATGACCGCCACCGCCGTTGGGCGCCTGTTCGAAACCGGCAGTGCCGAGTACGCCGGCGCCGCGGTGGTCATGGCCCTGCTGTCCGGCCTGATGCTCCTGGGCATGGGGCTGCTGCGTTTCGGGGCCCTGTCCAACTTCCTCTCCCACCCGGTGGTCTCGGGTTTTATCACGGCCTCTGGTGTGATCATCGGGCTCAGCCAGGTGCGCCATATTCTCGGCGTCGACGCCGGCGGCGACACGCTGCCGTCGCTGTGCGTCTCGCTGTGGCGCGCCCTGCCCGACACCAACGGCGTCACCCTGCTCACCGGCGCGCTGGCCATCGGTTTCCTGGCCTGGGCACGCGGCGGCTTGCAGCCCCTGCTGCGTCGGGCGGGTACTGGGGAGACCGCCGCCGGCATTCTCGCCAGGGCGGCGCCGGTGGCGGTGATTGCGGCGACCATCTGCGCCAGCCAGGCGGCGGATTTCCAGGCGCTGGGCGTGGACCTGGTCGGCGCCGTCCCGCGCGGCCTGCCCGGGCTCGCCATGCCCCCCTGGGACGCCCGGCTGTGGTCGGAACTGGCGCTGTCCGCACTGCTGATTTCCGTCATCGGTTACGTGGAATCGGTCTCTGTCGGACGCACGCTCGCCGCCAAGCGCCGCCAACGCATCGACCCGGACCAGGAACTGGTGGCGCTGGGCGCGGCCAACGCCGCCTCGGCCATCTCCGGCGGTTTTCCCGTCACCGGCGGGTTCTCGCGCTCGGTGGTGAATTTCGACGCGGGCGCACGGACGCCCGCGGCGAGCCTGCTGGCGGCGGCGGGTATCGCCCTGACCACCCTGCTGTTCACGCCGCTGCTGTATTTCCTGCCCAAGGCGGCGCTGGCGGCGACCATTATCGTCGCCGTCAGCACGCTGATAGACCTGCACATGCCGCTGCGCGCCTGGCGCTACTCCCGGGCGGACTTCATCGCCGTGGCCACCACCATTGGGGTGACCCTGCTGCTGGGCGTGGAACTTGGGGTCGTGGCCGGCATCGCCTCCTCCCTGGCACTGCATCTTTACAAGACCTCACGCCCCCACATCGCCGTGGTCGGTGCGGTGCCCGGCACCGAGCACTACCGCAATGTGCGGCGCCACAATGTCATTACGTATCCCAACCTGCTGTCACTGCGGGTGGACGAGAGCCTGTATTTCGCCAATGCCGGTTATTTGCAGGACGAGATCTACCGCCAGGTCGCCGACAACGACGCGCTCGAACACGTCGTCCTGCAGTGCACGGGCATCAACGAGATCGACATGAGCGCACTGGAGGCACTGGAAGCGGTCAACGAGCGGCTACGTGAACTGGGGCTGCAACTGCACCTGAGCGAGGTCAAGGGTCCGGTGATGGACAGGCTGCGCGACACGGCGTTCCTGCGCAAGCTGAGCGGCCGCGTTTTCCTCACCCACCACCGCGCGGTAAATTCCCTCAAGCCCGATGATATCGAGCCCTATATCATCTAGGTCTCGGGGTTCACCGCGCGAATCGTCTTCACCACGTCCAGGAACAGGTTGTTCACCTCGACAACGCGGTAGCCAGCCGCGCGCACGTTGTGCAGCGTCGGCCGGTTCATGTCCGGCCCGATCCTGCGCGTGAGCTGTGTCATCAGGTCCATCATCAATTTGAACGGGTAATAGCGCGAGCCGGTGTGCTCGAACATGAACAGCTCGCCGCCGGGTTTCAACACGCGGCGCAGCGCGCGCAAGCCGGCGACCGGGTCCGGCACCGAACAGAACGTGCAGGAAGTGAATATCTGGTCGAAACTGGCATCTGCAAAATCAAGCTCGTGCACATCCATCACGCGGGCGTCGATATCGCCATCATAGGCCGCGATGCGCGGCCCGGCGACCTCCAGCATCCGCGGACTGATATCGATGGCGGTAATGTCCCTGCCGGGAGGAAAGGTCTCGATATCCAGCCCGGTGCCCAGGGCCAGGAACAGGATGCGCCCCTGCATATTGGCAAACAGCTGCTCCTTGAATGGCCGCCAGCGGGCCTCGGCGCCCTTGCCGGCCATCAGGTCGAAGGTCGGCGCGGCCTTGTCCCACTTGGCCTGTGTCTGGGTATCCATGCTTCAGGCGCCCTCCCGCGGTTCCTGCACACCGCGCAGGCTGTTGTTGAGAATCCAGATCACGTTGACGCCAACCAGGCCGCAAACAGCCCCGGCCGCGACGGCCTGCAGGCCGCCCAGCGGCATCATCGCCGCCCACATGCCGACCACCATGCCGCTGAACATACCGGTGAACATGGTCGGCAGCATCACCTCCATCGCGCCGAAGGCGACGCCGAGCGGAAAAAATAGCACCAGCCCCACCGCCATACCGATGACCATCGCGACGAGCATGGCCAGGAACATGTTCCAGCCGGCGGGAATCAACAGTGAACACAGCCAGCCGGCGAGGATGGCGACCAGCAGGTTGCTGAACAAATCGCCCAGCACGAAATACAAACGCGAATCCATGGACACCTCCCGTATGCCGTGTGCGCCCGTTCCAACTATAGCGGGTTTTCGTCCCCTGTGAGGCTACCAGCCGCCTCCCCCACCACCGCCGCCACCGCCACCGGAAAAACCCCCACCGCCGGCGCCGGAACTGGAACCCGGTGGTGACGCCGCGGAGCTGATGGCCGAGGACAGGCTGGACCCGACATCGCGGGCGAAGCCAGCCATGTTGGCGCGCTGGAAATTGCCGTGGTACCACTGCGGCTGGTATCCGGCTTGCTCCCCCATGCGCGCGAACACCTCGCTGAACTGCTCCGCCCAGGCCTGCTCCACGCCCAGGGCCAGGGCGTAGGGCAGGTAGCGCTCGAACAGCTCGGGAGTTTTCTGCGGCGGGTTGCGCAGCGCCAGGTCATCGCGCTCGGCGACATCGAGGTATTGCCTGAATCCCTCCAGCTTGTCCATCAGGCGACGCCCGTGCGGCGACGGCGCGCGCATCAGCCTCAGGAACAGCAGGTGCAGGAGCAGGATCAGGGCAAACACCGCCAGCGCGCCGGGCACCATCCTGGCGATAGCGATGAGCAGCCCGAATAACAGCACGGACGGCACGAAGGACGGCAATAGCAGTATCCCGTTGGTCTTGAAGTAGCGCCCACGGTAGTCCCGCTCCAGCGCCAGCTTGTGGGCGGAGCGCGCGGCGCCGACCGCCACGTGATTGGCGTTGTCCAGCCGCAGGCTGTCGCCGTCGGCAAACAGGCGCCGCAACAGCGCTTGCTCGCCGGGGGCCAGGGGCGCCTGCGACGACTTGCGCGTCAACGTGTACTCCTGCTCACGACAGCTGATATCCAGGTGCCCCTTCACCGCCAGGTTGAGCACTGCGGCGGCGAATACCCGGTTGTCGTATCCCATGCGTCGTATATAGCGCGCGGATGCCGGTGAATACTCCGCGGGCGGTTCGTAGTGGGGAAAGATCACGCCCCGCGCCGGGTCGCGGCCGTGCCGCGACCACATGGCAAACAGATAAATCGCGCTGCCCGCGAGGGCCAGCAGCGCCACGAGCAGGCCGAAATTATCGGCCAGCAGCCAGGCCAGGCGCTGGCCCGGCCCAGGCGCGTCGACAACCCCGCGCGGCCAGCCCATGACCAGGGTCAGGCCCTCGCGCGGCGCCAGGGGTCGGGTCGTGTGGATCTCAATACCGCCATCGATACTGCGCCCACGCCAGGCGCGTTCCCTGGCACCGGTGGAACCGGTAAATGCATCCAGCGTGATGTCCGCGGCGGCGACCGGTTCGGGCAGGCGTACCGTTGCGCTGGCGCTGTCGATGGGAAATGCCCAGCCGTTGCCGGTGACGTTCCAGTACAGCTCATCGTGACTCGCGAAAAAGCCGATCTGTCGGTCGCTGCGATAGCGCAGCGAGTAAGTATGCTCGCCGGGGTTCAGGCCGACGTTCGCATCGCCGATGTAGATACGCACGCCGCTACCGCGTTTGCGACGGTGCCAGGGCTCAGCGGTGCCATCCCGGCGCACCTCGAGGATTGCAAAAGAGACCTGGTGACGATTGCCGTAGCGGTCGCTGTAGGTGGTGGGAAAGTCACGGTAGATGCCGCGCTTGATCTGGTGGCCCTCGGCGCGCACCCGCAGGGTCTCGGTCACCGTGACCGCGCCGTTGGCCGCAATGTCGATTGCACTGTGAAAGGAGAGAATTCGTTCCTTCGCCGCGGCCCCCGCTGCACACAGCAGGGTGAACAGGATTGCCCCGAGCCACCTGCCCATGTCAGTCGAGCTGCACTTGCGGCGCGCGACGCTCATCGTCCTCGATGGCGAAGAATTCGGCGCGCTGGAAACCCAGGGGGTCGGCGATGAGCAGGTAGGGAAAGCTCTGGACGCGGGTGTTGAGAATGCGCACGGCGCCGTTGTAGTAGCGCCGCGCATACTGGATCCTGTTCTCGGTGTCGCTGAGGCTGGCCTGCAACTGGCTGAAGTTACCGTCGGCCTTGAGGTCAGGATAGTCCTCGGCGCGCAAGAACAGCTGGTGCAGGGCCGCTTCCATCGTATCCTCTATGGCGGCCTTGCGCGGCAGCTGTGGCGTCTCCATGCTGCGCTGGCGCAGCTCGGTGACCGCGATCAGCGTGGCGCGCTCGAAGTCGGCGTAGGCGCGCACGCACTCCACCAGCCTGGGCACCAGTTCGTGCCGCCGCTTGAGCTGCACGTCGATATCGCTCCAGGCGGCCTGTACGGTGTTGCGGTCGCGCACCAGCCGGTTGTACATCCAGCCGGTGGCGATGGCGAGCACGATCAGCAGGACGGCGAGTTCGGGCATGCCGCCAGTATAGGCGGCGGCAGCGCCAAACTGAATCCCGCTAGAGCGCGTCGATCTCCCTGCCCAGGGCCTGCAGGAAGCTGGCGCCCACCGCCCCGTCGATAACGCGGTGATCGCAGGACAGGGTCGCGTTGATGACGGTGGCGACCGCCGGTGCGCCGTCCTTCACCACCACGCGCTGCTCGCCCTTGCCCAGCGCGAGTATCGCACCCATGGGCGGGTTGATGATGGCGGTAAAGCTGTGCACACCGAACATGCCAAGGTTCGACACCGTGAAGGAGCCGCCGCTGATATCGTCCTTGGTCAGCTTGCCGTCGGCGGCGCGCGCTGCCAGGTCCGCCAGGTTCGTCGCCAGTTCCTGCACGGACAGGTCCTGCACCTTGCGCACGGTGGCCGGGTATAGCCCGTCCTCCGTCGCCACCGCCACCGCGATGTTGGCGTCGGCGAACTGGTGAATGTCATCGCCCACCAGGTTGACGTTGACGCGCGGTTCCGCCATCAGCGCCCGGCCGACACACCAGACGATCAGGTCGTTGACCGAGACCCTCACATCGCCGGCGGCGTTGAGTTGCGCACGGCGCGCCAGCAGGCCGTCCAGTTCGTAGTCGACGCTGAGGTAGAAATGCGGAATCTGCTGCTTGGCTTCGGTCAGGCGCCGGGCAATGGTCTTGCGCGTCGCCGAGAGCGGCGTCACCTGCACGTTGTCACCCGCGCCCGCCTCGCCCGCGTCGCTGGCGGCGGCGCGCACGTCATCCTCGGTAATGCGACCGCGACGACCGGTGCCGTTCACCGTATTCAAATCCACGCCCAGCTCCTGCGCCAGGCGCCGCACGGAGGGGCTGGAGCGGGTGTTGGCGTCGCCACCGGGTTTGCTGCTGGCGGGGGCGGTTGTCGCCGGGGCAGCCGCCGGCGCGGACTCCGCCGCGGTTTCCGCGCTCCCGGACGTGTTGGCATAGCTCGCGACGAAGGCGTCGATATCGGCGTCGCTGACGTCCGCAGCGGCGATCACGCCCAGCAGCGCGCCGACCGGGTGAGCGTCGCCCTCCTCCGCGATTACGCGGCGCAGCACGCCCTCTACCGGCGCTTCCCACACGTTGACGATCTTGTCCGATTCCATCTCGAACACCTCGTCGCCGCGGGCGATGGCGTCGCCTTCACGCTTGTTCCAGGTATTGATGGTCCCCTCGACCATCTCGATGCCCCACTTGGGCACGGCAATGGGATATATCTCACTCATGGTATCTGCGGCCTATGCCAGTACTTCCTTGATGGTTGTCTTGATTTTCTCGACGTCGGGAATATAGGCCGCTTCGAGCTCGGGTGAAAACGGCGTCGGGCTGTGCGGTGCGCTCACCTGCTTGACCGGCGCCTTCAGCGCGTGAAACGCGCGATCAGCCGCCAGCGCGGCGATGTCCGCGGTGAGGCCGCAGCGCGGCGGGGACTCGTCCACGACGACCAGGCGACCGGTGGCCTCGACACTTTCCAGGATGGCGTCCTCGTCCAGCGGCGAACTGGTACGCGGGTCGATCAGGTCGCAGCTGATGCCGTCGGCTTCCAGCGCGTCGATCGCCGCGGCCGCGCGATTCACCATTTGCCCGAAGGCAACCACGGTAACGTCGTCGCCCTCGCGCACGAAAGCGGCCTCGCCGAAGGGCAGCGTGTACATCTCGTCGGGAACCTCGCAGGCCTCCTGGTACAGCGCCTTGGGCTCGAAAAACAATACCGGGTCGTCGTCGCGAATCGCCTGCAGCAGCAGACCCTTGGCGTCGTAGGCGTTGGAAGGGATGACAACTTTCAGGCCGGGGAAGGACGTCATGACCTGGTACATGGACTGGCTGTGCTGGCCTGCGGCGGAGAAACCGCCGCCGGAGGCGAAACGAATCACCGCCGGGCACCTGCTCTTGCCACCGAACATGTAGCGGAACTTGCCCATCTGGTTGACGATCTGGTCCATGCACACGCCGATGAAATCGGCGAACATGATTTCCGCCACAGGGCGCATGCCCACCAGCGCCGCGCCCGCGGCGGCGCCGACTATGGCCGACTCGGAGATCGGCGTGTCGATGCAGCGATCCGGGCCAAAGGCCTTGTACAGGCCCGAGGTGACGCCGAACACGCCGCCGACCTCGCCCACCTTGCCGCTGGGACTGCCATTACAGCCGGCGACGTCCTCGCCAATCACAAAGACCGAGTCGTCCTCGGCCATGGCCTGGTGCAACGCCTCGTTGATGGCGTCGCGCATGGTTTTTTCCGGCATATCAAAAACTCCTATGCGCTGCCGTACTGAATGTACACGTCTTCGGTTACCTGCTCCGCGGTGGGGCGCGCGGCGGCGCGCGCTGCGCTCACCGCCTCGTCGATCAACGCCATGACTTCCGCGTCGATGGCGTCCAGTTCCTCCGCACTCACCACGCCACCACCGTCCACGCGTGCGCGGAAGTTTTTCAGGCAGCAGGAATTCTCGCGCAGGTCGTCCAGTTCCCCGTCGGCGCGGTAGTACTGCGGGTCGCCGACGAAATGCCCATGGAAACGCCCGGTCTCGGCGAATACGCCTGCCGGACCGTTGCCTGAGCGCGCGTGCTCGATGGCCTTGCCCGCCGCGTCGTACACGGAGAAGAAATCGGCGCCGTCGGCGACAAATACCGGAAAACCGAAACCCTCGGTGCGCGCCTTCAGGTCGTCGCAGCCTACCGCGTAGCTGATATTGGTGTGTTCGGAGTAGTAGTTGTTCTCGATGACGAACACCGCCGGCACCTTGAGCACCACGGCGAGGTTCATGGCCTCGAAGCAGGTGCCCTGGTTGACCGAACCGTCACCGGAGAAAGACACGGCGACACGGCCGTTCTTGCGGATTTTCGCCGCCAGCGCCGAGCCGACCGAGATCGGCGGCCCGCCGGCGACGATGCCGTTGGCACCGAGTATGCCCTTCTCGATATCCGCCACGTGCATGGATCCGCCCTTGCCCTTGCACAGGCCTTCGGCCGACCCCCACAACTCCTTCATCATGCCGATGACATCGGCGCCCTTGGCGATACAGTGGCCGTGCCCGCGGTGGGTGGAGATGATCGTGTCCTGGTGGTCCAGGTGTTCGCACACGCCCACCGCGTTGGCTTCCTGCCCGGTGTAGAGGTGCGTGAAGCCCGCGATCTGGCCGTTCATGATCTCGGCGTGTGCGCGCTCCTCGAATTCGCGGATGGTCTTCATCTGGCGGTAGGCCCGCAGCAGTTGATCCCGGGATAAGTTCACGTTGACTCCCCTATTTGCGCTGTAAGTTACTGATTAATTTACACATCGGGACAGCGGCGTTTGCCCAACACTGGCCTGACTATAGAGCATAGCCTGAAAAAAAACAATCCGGATTGACTGTTTATGTCAGCGCAGGCTGGACATGGCCTCAAGCGCACCCCGGGGCCTGCATGCAAGCAGGCGCCATGCCTGCCGCGCGGGGCCAAAAAGATAGACCACCGCGGGCAAATCTTCGCCTGCCATACGCTAGACTACAGCCAACAATAAAAAGCCGAGGTATCGATGTTGCACACGACACGCACGCGCCTGGGCATGGCCTGTGGCGCACTGCTGGTTATGCCCCTGACAGCCTGGAGCATACCCGTACTGGAAGAGGTGATCGTCACCGCGGAGAAACGCGCAGAATCGATACAGGACGTGCCCATATCCATCGCCGCTTTCGACGAGAACACCCTGGAAAAAATGGGCGTGTACGATATCAAGGGGCTGGCCTCGAAAGTTCCCAACGTGGTGGTCAACGAGTTCACCGGGGCGTCGACCACCGTACGCCTGTTCATCCGCGGCGTGGGCCAGAACGACGTACAGGTCACCCAGGACCCGTCGGTGGCGCTGTATATGGACGGCGTGTATATCGGTTCCTCGGTGGGCACCGCGTTCGAGACCGCCGATATCAATCGCGTCGAGGTGTTGCGCGGCCCGCAGGGCACTCTGTACGGGCGCAATGCCACCGGCGGCGCCATCAACCTGGTCACCAACCGCGCCGAGCCGGGGCTGCTGAATTTTCGCCAGCGCCTGACGGCGGGCAACTACGACACGCTGCGCTCGCGCTCGATCCTCAATTTGCCGCTCACCGACAGCACCGCACTGAAGCTGGCCTACGCCTACTCCGAGCGCGACGGCATCACCGACAACGACGGGGCTGGCGAGGACTGGGGCATTGAGGATCGCGACAACGTCACCGCTGATTTTCACTGGGATGTGAACGGCGACGCGACCCTGGATTACAAGTTCGAGCACTCGAACATCAAGGACACTTCGCGCCTGTCGCAAATCCTGCGTTTCGACCCCGACGCACCGGCCTCGGCTGTCATCAGCTTCGCCAACCCCGCCCTGGACGCCCGCGGCATGCCCGTGGACGTGTCGCAGGACCGCCTGGACGATGCGACCTCCTTCGACCAGGAGGTCAAGGGCGATGTGGAGATACAGGCCCACACCCTGGACCTGGCCTGGGAGTTGAGCGACACCTTGCAGCTGCGCTCCATCACCGGCTACCGCGATGTCAACGCTTTCAACCAGACAGCGCAGGCGCCCACGGTGTCGCTGTTTGGCGCCTACAGTATCGTCAACGGCATATCCGACACTACCTTCAACCAGTTTTCCCAGGAACTGCAACTGCTGGGCGATAGCGATCACCTCACCTGGGTAGCGGGCCTGTACTACTACGAGGACGACTCAGAGGAGGACAACAGCGCCGGCAACAGCAACGGCTCCGAGGCCGTGCCGCCCGGCGGCATCATTGACTACACCTCGACGGAGAACACGTCCATCGCCCTTTTCGGCCAGGCGACGTGGACCCCGCGCAAGCTCGAGGACTGGCACTTCACCCTCGGCGCGCGTTATTCGGATGACAATCGCAAGGCTTCGCGCAACAACACGCGGGTGTCCTACGGTTTCGCCGGCGCCCCCACCACGGTCCCCGCTTTCGTCGCCGACTACGACCAGGATTTCGACGAGTTCAACCCGTCTTTCACCGTGGAGTACGACCTCAATGCCCTGTCCAACGTCTACGCCAAGGTCGTCACCGCGTACAAGGCCGGCGGCACCAGCCAGCGCTCCAGTTCACTGGACAACTTTCGCAACGGCTTCGACCCGGAGGACCTGGTGTCCTACGAGTTGGGCTTCAAGGGCGATTTTCTCGACAGCCGGGCACGCCTGAACGCCGCGGTGTTCTATATGGAATTCGAGGGCTACCAGCAGAGCGTACAGACCGGGCGCAACCCCGGTGAGCGCGACTTCATCAACATCGACGACGCCGACATCAGCGGCATCGAACTGGATTTTTCCCTGGCCATTACCGAGTCGCTGGTGGGCACGCTGAGTTACGGCTACCTGGATACGAAATTCGGCCCGGGTTCCATCACTTACCAACAGATCGACGACAGTTCGCCAACGGGCCTGTCACTGGTGGAGGAACAACTCACCGACGAACTGGCGCTGGCGCCACAGCACAGCTTCACCGCGGCCCTGGACTACAGCTACCCGCTGTCCTTCGGTGCGCTCAATGCCAACGTCAACTACCAGTACCAGGACGAGTCGCTGGGCGGCGTGCAGCTGCCCGCCGGCGAGCTCTCCGACCGCAACCTGGTGAACGCCACGCTGTCGTTGACGCAACTGCAATTGGGCGACAAACTGGGCACGCTGCGCGTCACCCTGTGGGGCAACAACCTGCTGGATGACGAGTACCACGTGGGCAATATCCGCCAGGCCGCTTTCGACGACCTGGGGCTGCTGGCGCTGGCCACCTTCGGCGACCCGCGCACCTACGGCGTGACGCTGGAGTACGCGTTCGAGTAAGTCGCGCCTAGTCGGAAATCGGCCAGCGCTGGTCGCCGGTGTAGAAGGCGAAACGCTCCGCGATGAGATCCGCGGTCAGGCCGTATTCCGCCAGGTCGTATTCGTGCTTGCCGTGCTTGCCCTTGGGGTTGGCGTCAATGTGCGCCTGCAGGGCCGCCCGGGACTCCTCCGCCAGCTCCATGTTAAAGGCCGCGTAGACGCGCCGCACCACGCTCATGGGGTCGTCGACGAACTCGCGCTGTGACATATCCACGAACAGTTCCGGCGGCAGTTTGTCGCGCATGGCGAGCCCCTGCTGCAGGGACATCGCGTACCAGTCCATCACCGCCCTGCCAATCTCGCCCGCATCCAGGTGACTGAAGTCCCCGGCGTACATGTTCATGACCACCTTGTTCATGCTGTTGATGGAGGGCACGACTTTCTGTGGATCGCGGTGGCACCAGACGAAGCGCGCATCCGGGAACACCTCGAGGATGGCGTCGATGCCCCACATGTGCGCCGGGGCCTTGAGCATCCACTGCCCGCCCGGGCGGCGCCAGGAGAGCATCTGCATCTGCTTCTTCTGGTAGGCGTACATGGGAGCAAGGTCCTGCTGTAGCAGCCAGGAGCGATAGGGTTCGAGCATGATCTCGAAGCCCAGTTGCACGCCGTTGAACGCGTAGGCATGCAGTAGTACGCACTCTTCCGGCGTATCGGCATCGACGAAGTGGATCTTGGCGAAATCCGAGTTGCGCGATTCCTCCAGGGCTTTCACCAGGAAGGGATAGCGCGGATCCTCCTCTCCGGGCTGGCTGCCCGGCCAGGGATCCGGGAACTGCACCTCCCACTGCAGCAGGCCACGATTTTCCGGCGCGGCGACCAGCAGGTTGAGCAGCGCGGACGTGCCGGAACGCGGCAGGCCGGTGACGAACACCGGGGCCGTCACGGCCTCCTCGGCGTACTGCGGGATTGTCTTGAAGGCATTCTCGCACTTCAGCCGCGTGGCCAGTTGCATGACCACCCGCTGCCGGCAGCGATCGCGCCCGGCCGGGTCGCGAACGTTGCGGTCGTAGGTCGCCAGCAGCGCTTCCAGTCCCTCGCGGTACGGCAGGGCGCCGAAATCCTCGAAACCGGTCTGTTGTTGCGCCTCGTCGATCAGCTCATCGGCGACAAAAGTAACCTCGTTCGTCATCTACAGGTCCGCCAGTTTCGCCACACGCGTATTCAGCGTGGGGTGCCGCTGCGCGCCGATCCAGCGCCAGCACATGGTGCCCATGCGGTGCCCGGCCGTCTCGATCCAGTTGGGAACGCCCGGGTCGGTGTGCGACACGACCACGCGCACGCTGCCATCCGGCTCGTAGTGGGCGGTGTGCTTGTTCACGTGGATCTTGTGGTGACGGTAGTCCAGGGATTCCATCCACCAGTTGTCCAGCTGGAAGTTCCAGGTCTGGCACTCGGGAATCTCCGGCGCCTCGATGATGAACACCTCGTCCTCCTCCAACTCCCAGGCGCTGTGAAAGTAGAAGATGTTCGGATCGCCGCCAATCGACTGGCAGTAGTCCTGGTCCGCCGGCGGCAGTTCGTTGAGCGTGGGCAGGAAACTCTCCGCCCAGTCCTCGAACATTTTCGCCGAACCCTGCACGAACATCACCGCGCCCTGCAGGCCACGCTCCAGCTTTTCGGCGGTAAGGGGCTCGGGGCGGTCGTCGCTGGCGCCGATGCGCTCGATCTTCAGCTCGGCGCGCTTCTCGTTGACCCGGTCCTGGAAGGTCTGGCGCACCGTGATGGAGTTGGTCGACTCGCCCAGCGGTAACCAGTTGCCCGGTTTTTCCTCCCTGCTCAGGATGATCTCCAGCTCTCCGTCCGGGCCCAGTTCCATTTGCCGGTGATCGATATGCCCGGTGACTTCCATCGTGCCGTCCACGGCATAGCGATTGATAATCGAGCTGATACCCAGGTAGTTTACCGTACCGCGGGTGCCGGTGATGCGATAGTCGTAGGCGGGATTGATCGGTGCGCTTTCGTAGCGGTTGTCCGGGTTGTCGGCGCCCAGCTTGATGGTCTCGTGCGCGCCACAGCGCAGCTGCGGGAACATGGGGTCGCGGTACTCCAGGAAGCTTTCCAGTCCCCCGCGCAACAGGCGCGCCAGGTAACGATAGCCCTCGGCCTGGTTGAAGGGGTCCTGTGGCGCCTTCTCGCTGCGAATGATCTTGCCTGCGTCCTTCAGGGCGTCGCAAAATTCGTCCCAGGCGGCTCCGCTCTGCACACGTTTTTCGGCGTCTGTCATGCTCATCGCTGACTCCATTTCGGCTATTCCCAAGGAGCGCCAAGTGTTATCAATGACGCTGCGGGAATCAAGGCAAAGCGGCGCTGGACGACGCCGACGGCGCTTTCCCGCGCAGGGGGTCCAGCCCATTGAACCGCGACGGGGTGGCCTGTCGGGGTGCCCGGGGAGGCGCCTGGCCGCCGCGCGCACATGCCGCCGCTCAGCCCCCGGGCTCCAGGTAGATGGGCGAGGTCCAGGCGCGCGGCTCGGCCCTGGCCAGGCAATTGTTGTCGGCCGTGGCCACCTCGTCGATACAGTAGCGCCGCCGCAGGCAGTTGCCCTCGGCGTCGTATTCACAACCGAAAGGGTCGCCGCCGATCAGCGGCTCGGCCTCCTGGATCACCCGCGCGTAGTACAGCGCCGGTCTCGCCGCACCGGCGTACTCCGTATCCTCGAACTCGACCTCGCAGCCCTCCCCGTCCGCGGCGCACGTGAAGACGCGCCAGCGGTGCTCGATCAGGGGCGCCACGGGCTCAGCCGCGCTCACCTGCGGACGAATGCGCACGATTTCAATGCGGGTGATGGCCTTGCGGCGGTTGCCGGGCCGGTAACATTCGCCCCCGCACAGTGACGCTATGCGCTCACGGCCCAGGGCGGCCACCGCGTAGTCCGGGCAACCCGGTTGCTGTTCCAGGGCGCCCAGGGCGCGCACACGAAATTTCGGTGTTTCCTGCATGGCCACTTCCGAGCCCATCGGGGCCTCCCCCGCCGGGCCATTGAGCAGGTCAAACCAGACCAGCATGCGGTCGCCGGAGGTGGCGTAGACACGGCGCTGGGCCAGGGCGTCCCACACCGCGTCGCGGTGCCGACCGCGGGCGTGCACCGCCACCAGGCCGCCGGTGTAATAGAATCCGTTCGACTCCCTGTCGGCCCGATACGACCAGGACGGCTCGCCGCTGAACTGTTTGTGGTCGCTGTACAGCAAGCGGTCGGTTTCCTTGAAACTGTTGCCGGGCCGGGCGAGATGATTGTCCGATGAACCGATGAGGCCGAAGCGGGCGCGTGCCGGCCTGCCCTGCTGGTCAAAACCCAGGGCGAGGTTGTACTGCGCGGACTGGCGCGGCACATACATGGACGCCGGCTGGAAGCTGTTGCGCAACTGCCCGCAGGCGGCCCAGTCGTCCAGTGTCGCGTCGGGAAGCAGCTTGCGACCTGCGACCGGCCCCGCGGCGGCGTGCGCCGCCATGGCCTGTTGTACGCTCTGCTCACAGGCCTGAGCCATAGGGTCCGGGCAGTCACGGCGCACCAGGTCCCCGGCGCGGCGGCAGCAGGGCGTGAAGTTTTCCGTTGCCGGCGGGCAATAGGCGACCCCCGAGTCATCGTAGGCCACGCGCCGGAAATCCTCGAAGCGCTCGGAGTTGCCGTGACCGGAATAGGACTCCAGCAGGACTTCGTAGCGCTGCCGGTACTCGTCGAGCTGGTTGCGGAAGTCCGCGTCCAGGTGATTGGTGGTGCCCCAGGCCAGGCCATGGGGAATCACCATGCTGTCGTAGCCCCATTCGTCCAGCTTGCGATACAGCGCCGTGGGCGTCAGGGCGACCTCGCGACAGTCCGCCGGCAGGTCGGTAGTCCTGACCCCCTCGGGGCAGGCCGCCACGCCGCGTGACTCGGCGGCATACCAGCCGAAATCGGCCACCGCGCCAGGCTCCTCCGCCAGGCTCATCAGGCCGTAGACAAAGGCGGGGGCCTGGGCGAGTATGTACTGGTCGCGCGAGGCGATGGGCCGGCGCGGCGTCTGCCCCTCCTCCCAGGTGCGAAAAATCACGTTTTTGTGGCCGTAATGGCTGGGCGCGTCATCGCGCTCGCTGTTGGACCACTCCCAGCCGACGAAGGAGACCATATCGGGATGCGCCGGGTCCCCGGCCACGGCGTTGCACTGTCGAATGGCGTCCACCGTGTCGGCCCAGACGCGCGGCGTCAGCCCTTCGGCATGGTCATTGATGCTCCAGAAATCCAGTGCGGAACAATAACGCGCGAAATCACAGGCATCCGCGGGCGTGGTGACGCCGACGTCTTTCATCAACGCGGTGTTGAACAGGTAGGCGTCGATGGAATAGTTGGTATGGGTGTGCAGGTCGCCGAAGAGAATCTGCTGTGTAGCGTCCGCCACGGTGTCTGCCGGCCGCGGCTCCTGCACCACGGGCGCGGACTGCCAGGGTTCGCCGCCCAGCCAGCCGCTGCCCAGTGCGTGCAGCCAGCAGAAAATCAGCAGCAGCAGCGCGGCCAGGCCGAGCAGTACCTTCTTGATCATGGAGAACCTCCGTGGGAATGTAATCGCGCAAGCAGTTTCGCGCCCCCCCAGAACACCAGTGTGACCAGGAACAGCGCCAGCACAACCAGTACCAGCCCTACGGGCGGCCACCAAAGGCCACTGTCCTGCAATTCCCCGGGCATGCTGCGAATTCTCGCCTGCAGGGCGCGGTAGGCAACCAGCCCCTCCCGGTCCAGGTCACCGGGTGCGAGGGAGCGCCTCTCCAGCGGGTCCGCCCGCATATCGTAAAACCCCCCGCCTTCGTACAGCTTCCAGCGCCGGTCGAAGGCGTAGCGCGCCGGACGGCTGGTCGGCCAGCGCGGTTCGTAGTGAATGAAAATATTGCGCCGCGCGATCTCGCCTGCGCCGCGCAGTTCGTCCAGCAGACTGACGCCATCTCCCGGATAGGCCGCCGGCGATACCAGTCCCGCCGCCTCGAGCAGGGTCGGCAGGACGTCGTTGAGGTTGACCAGGCTGTCGCTGACGCGTCCGGGCGACACCAGGCCGGGCCCCCAGGCGATGAAGGGTACTCGTGTCCCCGTGTTCAGCGTCCTGCCCTTGGCGCCGCGCACCGACTCACCCAGGTAACGGCTGCGGATATCGCGGCCGGTGCCATTGTCGCCGATGAACAGTATCAGCGTATTCTGCGCCAGTCCGGACGCCTCTACGGTAGCGCGCACCCTGCCGACCAGCTTGTCCATGTAGGCGACCATGGCGGCGAAGCGCGCCTGCTCATCGACCGTGTCGTCGCGCATATCCGGGGTGGTCACCCAGGGAGCGTGCGGCAGCAGCATGGGGTAGTAGAGCAAAAACGGGCTATCGCGGTGCGCCTCGATGTAGCGCAGTACGAAATCGTTGACCAGCGCCGGACCGAACGCTTCTGCGCCGTGTTGTGTCACCGCGCCGTTGTGGTCCAGCAGGGGCGCCCAGTAGCGCGAGCCGCGCTGCGCGCTGGTCAGTTGCCAGACAAGGTAGTCCTCGAATCCGGCACCGGCCGGCAGGGAACCCTGTATGTCCTCGAAACGGTTATCGAACAACTGCCACTTGCCGGCAACCGCGGTGCTGTAGCCGGCCTCGCGCAGCAGGTGGGCGAACGTGGTCTCTCCCGGGTCGAGGTGGCCGAAATGACGGTAATTGCGGAAGTTGTACTGCCCCGTCATGATCTTCACCCGCGAGGGCGTACACAGCGGTTGCGCGTGGCCATGTTCGAAGCGCAGGCCATCGGCGGCCAGGCGATCGATCTGCGGCGTGCGGTAGGATTCGCCGCCATAGGCGCCCACGGCTTCGGCGCCGATATCATCGGCCAGGATAAGAATGATATTGGGCCGCGCGGGCGCGGGCCCGGCAGACGCAGTGCCGGGCAGGTAGACCAGGGGCAGCAGGGCCAGAACAGCCCAGCGGCGCAGCCTGCCTCCCCGGCATCGCCACATGGCGCTACAGCAACCTCATCAGCTGCTCAACGGTGCGTATCAGCAGGCCGTGGTACCACGGCACCTGAGGGTCCTCGTCGGGCACCTGGTACTGGCTGCGCAGCGCGCGCAGCCTCTGTACCAGCTCGCGGGTCAGCTCGTCGTAGCCTGGCTGGCCGTAGAGGTTGCGCAGTTCGGCGGGGTCCGTTTGCAGATCGAACAACTCCCATTCCTGGTTGCGGTAGTAATGCACCAGCTTGTAACGCCCGGTGTGAATGCCGTAGTGCCTGGCGACCCCGTGAAAACCGGGATTCTCGTAGAAATGGTAGTACAGGTCGCGCTGCCAGTCGGCCTGCTGGCCCAGCAGCAACGGCAGCAGGCTCACCCCGTGCATGGGACGCACGGGCTGGACCCCCGCGGCGTCCAGGAGGGTCGGGGCGAAGTCGATATTCTGCACCAGCGCCTCGTTGCTGCTGCCAGCCTCCACCTTCCGCGGCCACTGCACCAGCAGCGGCACGCGCGAGGACACCTCGTCCATCCAGCGCTTGTCGAACCAACCGTTCTCGCCGAGAAAAAAGCCCTGGTCGGAGGTGTAGACAACGATGGTATTGTCGGACAGGCCACTCTGCTCCAGGTGATCCAGCAGACGGCCGATCTCGCGATCCATACTTTTCACCGAGGCAAGATAGGTCTTGATGTAGCGCTGGTATTTCCAGCGGATCTCCTCATCGCGCGACAGATCTGCCTGCTCGAATGCGCGATTGCCGTCAGCGAAAGCCGACTCCCACAGTGCTGCCTGCGAGTCTGTCAGGTTACCGCTCATGCTGAGCTTCACATCGTTGTCGGTCATGTAGCCGCTGATCGACATTCGCGCCTCGCGCCGCGCGCGGGTCAGGCCTTCAAGGTCGCGCAGCAGGGTGTCCGGCTCTGGCACCTGCGCGTCCTCCCGCCAGTCGCGCAACTCCTGTGGGCCGGGCATCCAGTTGCGGTGTGGCGTCTTGTGATTGTAGATGAGAAAAAACGGCGTCGGCGCCTCCGCCACGCTGTCCAGCCAGTCGATTGCCTTGTCGGTGACCAGTTCGGCCACGTAGCCGGTACTTTTTTCCACTCCCGCCGGACTGCGGAACTCCGGATTGTAATAAGTACCCTGCTCGAAGGCGTTGTGAATGACCTCCCAGTGGTCGAAACCCACCGGGTCACTGTACAGGTGCCATTTGCCGATCACCGCGGTGTTGTAACCGGCAGTCTGCAGCAACTTCGGCAGGGTTTGCTGTGCGGCGTCGAAGGGTCCTGACCACTCGTTGCTGTAAAACCCGTTGGCATGGCTGTGCAACCCGGTCAGCATGGTGGCCCGACTCGGGCCGCAAATCGAGTTGCCGACATAGGCCCTATCGAAACGCATGCCGTTGGCGGCGATACGATCGATGTTCGGCGTGGGCATCAGGCTGTCGCCATACGCGCTGACAGCGCGCACAGCGTGGTCATCGGACATGATGAATACGATATTGGGTCGCTGCGCCGCCACCGCGGACGTCGTGGACAGAAATATCAGTATCGTCGCCAGTCTCGTCAACATCGTCACTCTCGACCTTTTCAATCGTTGCACCCGGATCTCACCGACTATTCCAAGGGTAGGCGCAACTCGACCTCTTCGCTTTCATCGTAGCCGTAGCGCACCGCTTTCGCGGCCAGGGCCTGCCCCGGGAGCAAAACCACCGGCCCGGTATAAAGTTTCCAGGCACTCTCGTCGACGCGATAACCCAACGAGGCGCCCTCTGCCCCCTCGATACGCACGCGCCCATCCACCAGGCTGAGGCGCGGCGCGGGCGTCGGTCCTGGCGCGCCGCCTCGCTGGAACTGTGCGGCCATTTGCGCCTCGGGCTGCTCACTCCAGTCCGGCACCCGCGCCAGCCAGCCGTCGAGGGCGCCGCGCAGGCGCGCCAGGACCAGGGCGTGCCCCGGGTCGCCTGACAGGTCGCGCAACTCGAAGGGATCGTTCCGGGTGTCGAACAGGCGCTCCCGTCCCGGCGGTTCAAACCACTGGCGCTGCATGGAGTCCAGTTCACCCGCCTCATACAGCGTGCGCATTTCCCTGGCCATGGCGATATTGTCGCGAAACTGCAGCGCATGCCCACCCGGCTGCTGCGGGTACCAACTGCGGATGTACTTGAAGCGCCGGTCACGCGCCGCGCGCTGGCGATCGGGCACCTCGTCGATGCGGTCACGGGCGGCGAAGATGTACTGCCGCGGTGCGTCGTGCAGGAAGTCGCGACCCTGCATGTAGTCCGGGACGGCGACGCCGGCCAGGCCAAGAATGGTCGGTGCCAGGTCGACAAAGCTGACCAGTCTTGTGTCGACCCCGTGCGGCGGCACGCCCTCTGGACGGAAGGCCGCCGGCCAGCGAATGATCATCGGTACGCGGATTCCGGAGTCGAACAACTCGCGCTTGGCCCTGGGCAGGCCGTCGCCGTGGTCCGTGGTCCAGATCACGATGGTCGAGTCGGCCAGGCCATCCTCCTCCAGTGACGCCAACAATTCGCCCACCTGGGCATCCATAATGGCGATGTTGTCGTAATGCCGGGCCAGGTCGGCGCGCACGGTCGGCGTGTCCGGGTAGTACGGGGGCAGCACGACCTGTTCTGGCCGTGTCGGGTTGTCGAGTTCGATATCCGGGGATGTCAGCGCACGTATCAGCTGGCTACCAAAATGCACGACGCTGTGGGGCCAGTTGCCAAGGGGCGTGAAGACACCGCTCTCGTGAGTCACGTTGAAGTTGACGAAACCAAAGAACGGCGCGTCCGCCGGGCGCTCACGCCAGTGCGTGCCGAAGCCCTCGTCGTCCCAGATGGTGAAGGGGCCGCTGTTCCACAGGGTACCGCTGAACTGGTAATCCAGCTTGTGATCGGTATAGGTGTAATAGCCTGCCGCGCGCAGCAGCTCCGGGTAGGCCTTTGCGCGCGCCGGCGGCACCGCCCGGTAGCCGCCCCCAGGTGCGCCGGAGGCGCGCATGTGCTGGGTGCCAGTGCTGATCTGGTACATCCCCAGGATATGCGCGGCGCGGCTCGGTGCGCAGACGCCGGCGGTGGTGAAGGTATTGGGATACCGCACACCCTGCGCCGCCAGCGCGTCGAGGTGGGGCGTACTGGCGAGCGCGTCGCCGAACGCGCCCACCCGCGCGCTCATGTCCTCGGCCATTAGCAGCAGGATATTCGGACGTTGTGCGGCGCACGGCAGGGCCGTGATCAACAGGGCCAGCGTTGCGAGCACCCTGTGCATGCGCATGGGCCGGCTCAGAACCAACGGTAGCGCAGTTCCACGCCGTAGGTGCGTTCCGAATACTTGTCGTAGACCTGGTTGTAACCGTTGGCCAGCAGGTTCGGGTTGTTGGCGTAAATCGCCGCCGCGTAAAATTCGTCGGTGAGGTTTTTTACGAACATGGTCGCCTGCCATTGTGACGCCTGGTCCCGCAGGATCAGCGACACATCGAAAATCGCGTAGGCATCCTCGACCGTGTACTCGTCCTGGGTGATGGAGTACTGGATATCATCCTGGGCGCGCATGGCGCCGATAACGTCGATATCGAAACCGCTGTCGCCAACGAAAGTATAGGTGGCCGACAGGTTGATTTTCCAGTCCGGCGAGAATGGCAGGTCGCCTCCGGACAGGTCCTGGGTACCCTCACACTCGCCGCGAAACTCCTGGCCGCCGCTGCACGGCCCGCCGGGGTAATCCTCGATCTGCGCGTCTATCCACGCGGCGCCGCCGAACAGGCGCAGGTTTTCCGTCACCTGGGCGAGGAAATCAACCTCTACCCCGGTCGTGGATACCTCGCCGGCGTTGATCAGGCGAAAACTGCCAGGGTCATCGCTGGGGTCGCACAGCGGGTCCTCCTGCGGGCAGTCGGGCGGCCCGTCGGGGTCAATATACGCCTGGGCCTGGAATTCCTGGTACTCGGCGTAGAAGATGGCGGCGTTTAAACGCAGGCGCTGGTCGAACAGCGAGGTTTTCAGGCCCAGCTCCCAGGCGTCCGATGTCTCGGGATCAACCGGTTGCAGTCCCACCGGGTCGGTGCCGAAAGTGATATCGAAAGCGGGGCCCTTGTAACCCTGCGTGTAACTCAGGTAGGTCATGCCCACGTCGTTGTAATCCCACTGCAGCGCGACCTTTCCGGAGATGTCGTCCTCCTGGGTGTCACCCGGGGTGGGAGCTACCGCGTCGGGCAGGCCCAGGGTGAACCCCTCCTGGGTCCGCCGGAAGTTGAACTCCAGCTCGTCCTCGGTGTAACGCGCGCCCAGTATCAATCGCCACGTGTCGGTGAAGTTCCAGGTCATCTCGCCAAACGCGGCCCAGTTGGTCGTATCGACGGAAAAATCGGCGATGGCGATACCCGGGTTGCCCTCCTGGAACTCGAACTCGCGACGAAAATTGCGCTGCACGTCCTGGTCGAAATAGAACAGGCCCGCGACGTAATTGAACCTGTCTTCGGCCGGAGACAGCAGGCGCAGTTCCTGCGTAAACTGGTCGGTGTTGGTGGTGCCGAACTGGTCGAACCCCAGGGCGTCGATGGGTTGGCTGTCGACATCGCCGAAGCCGTTGACCTCGAACTCACGATAGGCGCTTATCGATGTCAGGGTGAATTCGCCGACATCCCAGTTCGCCTCCAGGGAGTGTCCCCAGGACTCGGAATCGCTGAACGGCAGCTTGTTGATATTGACGTCCTTGTTGTCGTCGCCGGGCTGCACCGGGGCGATATTGGCGAGGATTTCGTCCACCTGCGCGTCATTGCCGCCGAAGGGTTCCAGGCGGCGTATGGGCGCGCCGCTGCAGTTACAGGAACGATCGCTGTAATCGCTGGCCCACTTCAACTCCAGCAGTTCGGTGGGCAGCCAGCGCAGCTTGCCACGCACGCTCCACTCGTCCGCGCCGTTGATCTTGTCGCCATCGAAATAGTTCTTCGTGTAGTCGTCTATGGTGGCGCCGTTGGCGGAGAGGCGATAGCCCAGCGTATCGCTGAGCGGCCCCGCCGTGGTCAGGCCGCCGCGGTACTCCTCGTCGTTGATCGCCGTCAGGCTGATCTCGCCGCTGGGCTCCTCACTGGGGTCCTGGGTAATGATGTGCACCACGCCGGCGGTCGAGTTCTTGCCGAACAGGGTGCCCTGTGGACCGCGCAGGACTTCCACCCGTTCGATGTCCAGCAATTGCATGAACGCCTGTGCGGAGCGGCCGAGCACCACCCCGTCGATCATGGTTGATACGCTGGGCTCGACGGCGCTGCTAAAAGACTGGGTGCCGATACCGCGAATGGAAAAGGATGTCTGCCGGGGATTGGTGCCTTTCTGCAGATTCAGGGCCGGCACCAGGAAGGTCAGGTTTTCCGAGGATATGAGCTGCGCGTTGCGCAGTTCCTCGGCACTCAGGGCAGTCACCGCGACAGAGACATCCTGCAGGCTGGCCTCGCGTTTCGTCGCCGTCACCAGTACCTCTTCCAGCGCGAGGCTGTTCTTTTCTTCCTGTGCATGTACACCGGCGGCCAGGATTGCGCCGAGGACAGTCGTGTATACGCGTTTGTGGCTGTTGATCATTGCGGGCTCCGTTGCAGACTGGATGCGGTATTTTTGTCGCTGAGTGTGAACCGTCCGCGCAGGCGACAATCCCGCGAGGAACTGCCCAGGCGGACTTCGTAGACGCCGGGTTGTGCTTTCCACCGTCCCAGTTCGGGGCAATAGATATCCAGGCTCGCCAGCGGCAGTGCCAGTGTGAGCCTGCGCCTCTCCCCGGGCCGTAGATAGATTTTCTCGAATCCCTTCAGCGCCTGTGGCGGGCGATCCTCGTCCGCGGCGGGATCGGCCACATACAGCTGTACCACCTCCGCTCCTGCGTGCTCCCCGGTGTTGGCCACCTGCAGCGAAACACGCAGGGTATCGCCAGGAGAAGCCTCGTCCGCCTCCAGTACGAGGTCGCTGTATTCAAACTCCGTGTAAGACAGGCCATGGCCGAATGGAAACAGCGGTTCGATGGCGTACCTGTCGAAGTGCCGGTAGCCGACGAACAGTTCTTCATCGTAGTGTACGACCTTGCCGTCGCCGGGAAAGGTTCGCGCCGACACATGCGCCGGGCTGTCGGCCAGGCTGCGCGGAAAGGTGACAGGCAGCTTGCCCGAGGGATTGCTGTCGCCGAACAGGGTCCTGGCAAGCGCAGTGCCCCCTTCCACCCCGGGGTACCAGGCGACGAGTATGCCTGCCACCTCGTCGACCCAGGGCATTGTCACGGGACTGCCGCACAACAGGACGACGATCGTATTCGGGTTGGCCGCGACGGTGCGTCGCACCAGATCGTCCTGGCCCCATGGCAGCTCCAGGGAGGCCCGGTCCTTGACCTCGGAATCCAGCCCCGGCCGGTGACTCAGCCCCAGCACCAGGATGACAGCGTCCGCCGCTTCCGGGCTGTCGACCCACTCGAAGCGCCCGCGGTTCTCCCTGCGCAGTCCCTGCAGCGGGGTGACCTCGCGGTGCGTCCAGACTCCCGCGCTACCGCCCCACAGGGGCAGACAGTTACGCCTGTTGAGGCGCGGGCCGAGCAGCGCGATCTTGCGTGTGCGCGCCGGGTCCAGCGGCAGCAGCTGCGAATCGTTCTTGAGCAGCGTCATGCCGGCCTCGGCAACCTCTCGCGCGACGGCGCGGTGACCCTCGGTATTGCGCTCCCCGGGACGCGGGCGCCGGTCCAGGTGACCCGTGCGCAACATGGCGTAGAGCAGGCCCTCGAGATTGGCGTCGATGTCCGCCTCACTGATTTCGCCCGCGTCGAGGGCGGCGCGCAACTTCTGCGTCGTGTAGCGCGCCCCCTTGCCCGGCATCTCCAGGGACAATCCGCCCTTGACGCAGGCCTGTGTCGAGGCGGTAAAGCGCGGCGCGAACCAGTCGCTGACGACGAAGCCGCGAAAGCCCCACTCGCGGCGCAGGCGACGCACCAGCAGGTCCGTGTTCTCACACGCAGGGGTACCGTTGACACCGTTGTAGGCGGCCATGATGGACCAGGCGTCACCCTCCTCCACCGCGGCCCGGAACGCCGGCAGGTAAATCTCCTGCAGGGCGCGTTCACTGACCTGGGCGCTGATGCGCACCCGGTTGGTTTCCTGGTTGTTGACCGCGAAATGCTTCACGCAGGCGGCCACGCCCTGCTCCTGGATACCCTTGACCAGGGGCACCACGAGGCGGCTGTTCAGGTAGGGGTCCTCGCTGAGGTACTCGAAGGTCCGCCCGCACAGGGGCGTCCTGGCGATGTTGATTGCCGGGCCCAGCAGTGTATCGCCGCCCGCGGCGCGGCATTCGCTGCCCAGGGCGGCGCCCAGACGCCGCAACAGGGCTTCGTCCCAGCACGCCGCCTGCGCAATGCCGGAAGGAAAAGCGGTGCAGCGTTTGCCGCTGGAATGGAAGCCGACGCCGCGGGGGCCATCGGTGAGGCGGAACGGGCGAATGCCCAGGCGCTCGACGGGGCGGGTCTTCCACCAACCGGCCCCGGCGCACAGGCTGAGCTTTTCCTCCAGCGTAAGGTCCGTCAGCAGGCTGGCCACACGCGGCTCGGGCGGTGTAGGCGGTCCTGCGCGTGAGTCTTGCGCCGGGAGTGGCATCGCGGGCTCCTGATTTAGAATTATATGCAGCGAGCACCATGCTAGTGCGGCCTGTGGAGACCTGGAATGTCGGGATTTGCTAGAAAGTTGTATTTTTCTGCTATGCTGAAGGGAAAATTTACCGCCTGGCTGGACTTTTATGTCGAATTCTGCTGAAAACAGCGCATTGCAACAGGCGGCGGTATCGCTCTACCGCTGGTTCGAGGGCGAGGACCCCGACCCGCAAATCACCCAGGCGTTGTCCGAGTACACCGGTTCTCCCATCGACATCGAGAAATTGCGCCGACTGGGGGAGCGTCTGCGCCAGAAAGGCGACTTTCTGGCACGGCAACGCCCCATACTCAAGAAGTGGCGCGCGTGCGTGGAGTCAGCGCAGGGGCCGTCTGCAGAGGAAGCCTATGCGCTGCTGCAGGACTTTTTCCAGGGCTTCGATCACGCGCTGCTGTACGACTACGACATACAGGCCAGTTCGACCCGGGTTAGCCGAGGTGCGCTGAGTGCGAGTGAAACGCGTGTGCGCGCAATGCCCTGCTGGACATTGCACCTGACCATCGGCGGCAATGCGCTGTTTCTCAGCGACGGCATGGAGGCCTGCGTCGGCGCCGGCGACATGATGCTGCTGCGGCCCGAGGCGAACTACCATTATGGCTTGCACCCCAGGGCGAACAACTGGGAACACCTGTGGGCGCTGTTCCAACCGCGCACGTACTGGGAGGAACTGCTGGAATGGCCACAACTCGACCGCGGCATATTGCTGCTTTCGCTACCGCAGGGTGAAGCACAACGGCGCCAGGAGCGCCTGTTCCGCGAGTTGATCGAACTTGGCGCGCAGCCCGACCCCATGCAATCGGAGTTGCAGTACAACAAGCTGGAGGAAATACTCATCCGTGCGCACGCCGGCAATGCGTCGCTCACAGCCCGATCGCTGGACCCGCGCATCCAGCGCGCCTGCGATTACCTGCAGGCCCACCTGGCGGACAATGTGCGTATCGACGCGGTAGCCGCGCACTGCAACCTGTCGACCTCGCGCCTGGCGCACCTGTTCAAGGAACAGACCGGCATGGCGCCGAAGGCATGGCTGAACGACCGGCGCCTGCAGAAAGCGCGCAGGCTACTGCTCAACGGGAATGACAGCATCGCCAGCATTGGCGCGCAAGTGGGCTTTGACGACCCGTCCCATTTCACGCGCTACTTCAGCCAGTCCATGGGTTGCAGCCCGCGACAATTTCGCAGCGACTTTCGCGACGCCGCGGCCGCCGCCTAAACCGCGCCCGAGGCCAGCTGTTTTACCGCGTAGTCGCAGGCGCGGGCGGTGAAGGCCATGTAGGTCAGCGACGGATTGACGCAGGACGCCGAGGTCATGAAGGAGCCATCGGTGACGAACAGGTTGGGCACGTCGTGGGCCTGGTTCCACTTGTTCAGCACCGACTCCGAGGGATCGTCGCCCATGCGCGCCGTACCCATTTCATGGATCCCCTCCCCGGGCAGGGACATCTGCTCCGCGGTCAGGTCCTGGCTGTCACCGGGCATAGCGAACACTGCGCCGGCGGCCTTGAGGATACGGTCGGCCTGCCGGGCGGCATCGCGGCGCAGCTTGACCTCGTTGTCGCTCCATTTCATCTCGAAGGCAACCTGCGGCAGGCCGTAACGATCGACCTTGTTGCTCAGGTACATACGGTTGGATTTGAAGGGCAGACACTCGGTGAAGCCGGCCATGCCCCAGATCCAGGGGCCAGGCTTGCGCAGCGAGTCCTTCAGGTCGGCGCCGAAGCCCTTGCTGTTGAAATTCGTGGTCCAGTCGGTGCGGATGGTGAAGGTCTGGTAGCCGTAACCGCGCACGAAATCCGCGTCCTCGTCCTGCCCGCCCACGTTGCGAAAGCGCGGGATGTACAGGCCCGTGGGGCGATTGCCGTAGTAGTAGCTGTCCATGTTATCCAGGAAAATACCCATGCCGCTCATACCCAGGGTATGGTCCATCATGTAGTGCCCGAGGACGCCGCTGGAGTTCGCCAGGCCGTTGGGGAAGGCCTCGCTGCGCGATTGCATGAGAATCTGCGTGCTGCCCACCGTCGAGGCGCAAAGGAAGAACAGCCTGGCGCTGAACGCGCTGCGCTCGCGTGTGCGCGTGTCGATGACGTGTACCCGCGTGACGCGCCCGCTGACCGGGTCGTGTTCCAGGCGCTCTACCAGTGCGTCCGCCTTCAGGGTGAGGTTGCCGGTCGCGCGCGCCGCCGGCAGCGTGGAGCTGTGGGAGCTGAAATAGCTGCCGGTGGAACAGCCGTTGTGGCAGGGGCCGCAGTAGTGGCAGGCGCTGCGCCCCGGCAGGTCCTCGGTGAGGATGGCGACGCGGGCATTGGTCAGGGTGATGTCCGGCGCCTTTTTCTTCAGGCGCCCGTGAATGGTCTGCTCCAGAGCCATCCACGGCATCGGCTTCTGAAACTCGCTGTCCGGTAGTTGCGGCAGGCCCTCGGCCTTGCCATTGATGCCGGCGAACTTTTCCACGTGGCTGTACCAGGGCGCGATATCCTGGTAGCCGACCGGCCAGGGAATACCATGGCCGTCCTGCTCATTCGCACGGAAATCCTGTTCGCTCCAGCGGTAGGTCTGGCGGCCCCAGAGCAGCGAGCGCCCGCCGACCACGTCGGCGCGAATCCACATGAAGGGATTCTTCGCGTCGACCACGTAGGGGTTCTCCTTCTCGTTCATCCAGAACTGGCGGTTGCGCTCGCTCAGGGCGTAGACGCGCTTGCCCATGGGGTACTCGTCCTCGTACAGCTGCCTGGGGCGTTTGCCCTGGTAGGGCACCTTCCATGCCGGGGCGTGTTCGCCCAGGTAGTCCGGCCCCGGGGTGATATCCCGGCCCCGCTCCAGCACCAGTACCTTGAGCCCCTTCTCGGTCAGTTCCTTGGCGGCCCAGCCGCCGGACACGCCGGAACCGACGACGATGGCATCGAAATCGTAATGTTCTGCAGGAATCATCGTCCGCTCCTAGATCAACCCGTCCGAGGACCAGGTACTGTCCTGCGGATCCAGGGGTATGTCGCCGTCAAAGCGCATGGGCATCGCGTTGTAGCGCAGCACCTGGGTGGCGCCCGCTTCAGAGGTGAAGAAACCGTAGATAGTGAGCTCTTTCACCTGGCAGATGAAGGGCGCGTCACTGATGAAATCGCGCTGCACGTTGCCGAATTCGTACCAGGGAGAGTCGGCCGCCGCTGCCTCCATGTCTTCCATGATGCCCAACCGGGTGTCCGCGGGCAGCTCGTCGAACGCACGCCCGTACTGCGCGGGAATCCGCGTCTCCATGTCGCGCAGGCCAGCCTCGAATATGGCGCGCTCGCCCTCGGTGAACCAGTCCGCTGCCATCAACTCGATGAATTTCGGCACACCGGCATCGATGGCGCCCGGGGTGTCGGTGCGTGGAATGACGATCTCGGCCATCGCGGCAATGATCCGCCGCTGCGGCGCGGACAGGTAGTTCACCTCGGTGGTGATGTAGTCGGGCGCGGTGGCCAGGTATACCTGCTGCTCCTGGCTCAGTGCCAGGCCGAGCTGGCTGGCGCTGCACCCTGATACCAGGATCGCCGCGCATTGCAGAAACTCTCGTCTATTCATACAGACCTCTCAAGCTCGCCTCAGCCTGGTGATAATCGTGGGAAGCAGCAGTATCGCGGCAGCCAGCCCAAGGCAGGTCAGCTCGCGATACTCCCAGACACCGAAGTAGTACCCGGCGGCCTTGAAACCGCTATAGCCCCAGTAAACCGCATCGATATGGGTCAGGTGATACAGTTCATAAAAAGCCGCGGCCGTCGCCGGAAGCAGGAAGTACAGGTAAAACGCTACCCCGATAGCAATCAGCCAGCGCCGTGCCGGTATGCCCATAAGTCCTATCCCCTGTCTTTGCGCGGCGTCATTCACACGGCCCGGGTTGATTGACGAGACGGTTCACGACAGGCCGCGCACCGGCACCAGCGCCCCGTGCACCGCGTGCGCGGCGCTGGAGCCGAGAAAGCAGATCACGTTGGCCAGGTCCTCAGGGGCGACCCAGGCCGACGGGTCGGCGTCGGGCATGCCGGCGCGGTTGGCCGGTGTATCGATGACCGTGGGCAGGACGGCGTTGACATTGACGCCCTGGTCGCGGACCTCGTTGGCCAGGCTTTCCGTCAGGCGCATCACCACGCTCTTGGATGCGCAATAGGCCGACATGTCAGCCTGGCCCTCGCGCGCACCGTAGGCGCCGACGTTGACGATACTGCCACCGCCACGTTGCAGCAACAGCGGCACCGCCGCCTTGAGCATGTTGCGCAGGGTGGTGACATTGAGCGCGAACATCTTCTCCCAGTCCGCGTCGTCGCGCGTCCAGGTATCGCTGCCCATGGCAAACCCGCCGGCGATATTGAATACACCGTCGAAGTCGCCCAGCTCACCGACCAGGCGTGTGGTCGCCTCCAGGTCGGTGAGGTCCACCGCGTGACAGTTGTCGTCCGCCTCGGAGAAAGCCAGGTCCAGGCGCAGCGTGCTCGCCCCCTGCGCTTCCGCCACCTCACAGACTTTGCTTCCCAGGGCGCCGTTGGCCCCGGTGACGATGATTTTACGACCTTTGAGCATTCTGCCTTAGCCTCCGGCATAGTGTGTTGAAGGATTGGCATTATAGGACCTGCAACGAGTGAACTTAAGCTCATAAGGGGGTTGCGTGAAACTTTCTTCATGTGAGCAGCACTTGCGGTGCAGCTGTGAGCATGGAGAAAATGCCCCAGGCTGCAGCATTCCAGCAATTTCGTATCGGCTTCATGCCTGTGCGCTTCCAGCAGCACTCAAAACAGGTAGCCCAGGGTCAGGCCGTAGGTGCGCGGCTCGCCGAAAATTTCGGTTTCGTCTGCACCCAGTGGCTCCAGTGCCGTTTGCCCGGAAAGCCCCCACTCTTCATCCAGCAGGTTGCGTCCCCACAACACCAGGCGAAACATCCCCGGCACACTGCCCAGGGAAAGCTCGGACCAGCTTACCGCAGCCCCCAGCAAACCGTAGGAGCCGACGACGTAGTTGCCCTCCTCGACCACGTTGGAGGAAACCTCGTCCTGCCAGCCGTAGTTCATGTTCAGGCCCAGGGAACCCAGCGGCAAGGGCCTGGCATAGTCCAGCGAGGCGAAAGCGCTGTGGTCCGGCGCATAGGGCATGCTGTCATTGACGGTTTCGGTTAGCCCGGTATCGGCGGTCAGTGCCGTCTCGCCCAGCTCGGTATCCAGATAGCCGTAACTGAAACTGAAAGTCAGGCCTTCAGTCAGCAGCAGGTTCAGGTCGATCTCTGCGCCAAGTATCTCGTTGCCATCCAGCGGTAGAAAATCGCGACCGCCGGGACTGACCGGGTCGGTCTGGATACTGGTCTGCAGGCCGTCGATCTGCATATAGAACAGCGCGGAGTTGTAGCGGCCGCGTCCGCCCCAGAACTCGCCCTTGAAACCGAGTTCGTAACTGACGATTTCCTCCTCGTCGAAACCGGCGGCGAAGAGGTCTTCCCTGGCCGAACGCTGCGAGGTGCCGCCGGACTTGTAGCCGGTTTCGATCTTGCCGTAAACGTTCATATCGTCGTTGATGTCGTAGGCCACGACCATCGACGGGTTGAAGTTGTCGAAGTCCTCGTCGTAGGAGGCGGTAAAGGGTGTGACCGCGCCCTGGTTGTTGCGCTCGGACTTGCGATTGTCGACGGAGTAGCGCCCGCCCAGCGTGAAACGCCAGCGCCGGTCCATCCACCCGGGATTCCAGCTGGCCTGGGTGTAGGCGGCCGCCGACCAGTTCTCGGTGTCCGTGGTGGTCACCGTACCGCCCTCGCCCAGCGTGACGCCGTCGGTATTGTCCTGGAAGGCCTCGTCCTGGTAGTAGTACAACCCGGTCACGTACTCCCAGTCCCGCGTGGAGCCCTGCAACTGCAATTCCTGTGACCACTGTTCGAAATCGGTCCTGAAGCGGCCCAGCACCGGCGCACCGCCGGTAATGGTGCTCGCCGTCGGCAGGAAATCAGAGGGCGAAAAGCTGTCCAGGTCACGGTATGCGGAGATGCTCTCCAGGCGCAGGGTGTCACTGATCTCCCAGTGCACCCAGAGACTGTGGGCGTCGATCTGCTGGTCCGACGAGAGTATGGGGCGTTCCGAGGTGACCTTGTCCAGTCGCTTGCGGCGCCAGTCGTCGTTGTACACGATCAGCCCCGCGACGATGCCGTTGGACAACGCCGGATCCGTGAGTACCTGGTTGAAGGGCTCGGAGTCGTTCAGTTGTGCGCTTTCGTAACGGTAGTCGACAGTCACGTCGCTGCCGGCCAGCCACCGCAGGTCCGCCACCAGGGTCTTGCGGTCCTCGTTCATGAAATCCTCGCCGGGACCGGTATTCTCGACAATGCCGTCGCGGCGGGTGTAGTTGTAGTTGAGCTTCGCCGCGACTCGCTCACCCAGCGGCAGGTTGAGCATGCTCTTGGACTGCAACTTGTCGAGATTGCCAGCGCTGAAACCCTGGCTAAATTCCACGCGTTCGACATCCGCTCGCCGCGTGATGATGTTGACCGCGCCACCGGTGGCGTTGCGCCCGTACAAGGTTCCCTGGGGGCCGCGCAGCACCTCGATGCGCTGTACGTCGACGCCCTCGAAGCCCGCCGCCACGCTGGTGCCTATGTAGACCCCGTCCAGGTACAGCGCCGCCGACGGATCCTGGGTGATCTGTGCGTCGTTCTGGCCGATGCCGCGAATGAATAGGCGGATGGTGGTGGAGTCGGAGGGGAAGGTATTGACGGTGAAATTGGGGATATCCAGGCTGATGTCCTCGATTTCATCGATAGCGCGCATTTCCAGCACCTGCTGATCCATGGCCACCACGGAGATGGGCACATCCTGCAGCGATTGCGAGCGCCGTTGCGCGGTGACGATCACCTCTTCCAGGGCCAGGCCCTGCGCCACCGCGGGCGCCGTGCTCAGGCCGCTGTCTGCGATGACGGCCAGGGCCAGCAGCGCGGGCTTGCGCTTGTCCAAAGCCATATTCTTTTTCTCCGACAAGTGGCTTGTAAAAGCAAGCATAGCCGAAACGGTCGGTGCGCGCGACGCGCCCGGGGGTTATTTTTCCCCCGCCCGGTCACGCGCTGCGACCGGGCGAAAACACCGCCGTGGCGGTGTGGTGCTGCAGCAGGCCCCAACGCGAAATCAGGCCGCGGGGCCGCCGATGATTTCCGGCTGGTGTCCTCCCCGGCGGCGGTCGGCCAGCCAGATCACGCCAAACACCGGCAATAACAGCAGCGGGATGACCGCCACGGACTGGAAGGATTCGACCGATGCATAGCGGATGACCTCCTGCAGCGCTTCGCCCGACAGCCCGGCGAGCTGCCCGGCACCGCCGGCTGCCTCTGCCTTGGCCGCGTCGAAGATACCGCCCATCACGGGCAATACGAACTGGATCGACATGCCGCCGGCAAAGCCCATCAGGCCCATCGCCATGGCGCCGCCGCGCGGGAAACGCTCCGACACGATGGCCAGCATGGTGGGCCACATCCAGCACACGCCCAGGCCCCACACAGTGGCGGCGCCGAATGCCAGCAGCGGCGAATCCGCCAGGCTAAGCAGGTACAGGCCGATGCCGGCTGCCACGCAACTGACGAACATCAGGCCCACCGAGGAGATTCTGCTAACGATCGGACCGGCGAAGTGACGACCCACGAACATCAGGGCGCTGACATAGACCAGCAGCACGATGCCTTGCATGCCGACGATATTCGACAACGCGATATTCACCCACTGCCCCGGGGCGAGTTCGGCGGCGGCGGTGAGGAACATGCACGCCCAGAATACCCAGAACAGCGGTCGCTTGAGCAGTTCGGCGAACATCTCGCCGTAGCTCACCCCCGCGGCGACGCGCTCGGTGACGGGGAACACCGAGGTCGCCACCATCCAGGCCAGCACCAGGGACGGCAACACCAGGACAAACAGATTCAGTTTCCACGGCAGGTCGAAGCTGGTGATGGCCACGCCGAGCAGGCCTCCGATGACGATGCCCGCGGGCCACCAGGCGTGCAGGATATTCAGGCGGTGGGTTTTTTCCTCGGGGTACAGGGCCGCGACCATGGGATTCGACGCGGCTTCCACCGCGCCCCAGCCCAGGCCGGTCAGCAACAGGCTGACCAGCACCAGGGTCTGCACGGTACCGTCCACCGGCATGTAGGTGGCGGCCAGCAGCCCCAGCCCGCCGGCGACATAGCCCAGCGCCGACAACAGCAACATGCGTTTCATGCCAATCAGGTCCACCAGGGCGCTGCCGAACAGCAGGGTCAGGGCGAAGCCGGTGAAGGTCGCGCCCAGGGCCTCGCCCAGCAGGGTGGCGGAGTTGGCCAGGTCGATCTTGTCGTAGATGTCGCTCTGCAGGTTCGGGGCGATGTTCGCGCGCACGGCGAAGCCCAGCCCGACCATGAAAATTGACAGATTGCCGACGTGGTAGAGGCGCCTGCGGTCAAGCATTGGTTCAGTCATATTATTTTCTCCTGCTCGGGCTAATCGATGCCCAGTATACGCCGGTTGCCGGCCTCGTCCGCGCCGGCGCCGGCGAAATCGTCAAACGCCTTGTCCGTGGTGTGGATGATATGCCGGTTGATAAATTCCACTCCCTCGCGGGCCCCGTCCTCGGGATGCTTGAGGCAGCACTCCCACTCCAGCACCGCCCAACCGTCGAAACCGTAACGGGCGAACTGGCTGAAAATCGCGCTGAAGTCCACCTGACCGTCACCGAGCGAACGGAAACGGCCCGCCCGGTCGACCCAGCCCTGGTAACCGCCGTACACACCCTGGCGACCGTCGGGGTTGAACTCGGCGTCCTTGACGTGAAACATGCCGATACGCTCGTGATAAAAATCGATAAACTGCACGTAGTCGAGCTGCTGCAACACGAAGTGGCTGGGGTCGTAGAGAATCTTGCAGCGCGGGTGGTTCCCCGTGGCTTCCAGGAAGCGCTCGAAGGTGACGCCGTCGTGCAGGTCCTCGCCCGGGTGGATCTCGTAACACAGGTCCACGCCGGCCTCGTCGAAGGCGTCCAGCAGCGGTTGCCAGCGCGCGGCCAGCTCCGCAAAACCCGCCTCCACCAGACCCTCGGGGCGCTGCGGCCAGGGGTACATGGTGTGCCACAGCAACGCCCCGGAAAACGTGGCGTGGGCGCTCAGGCCGAGATTGGCGCTGGCGCGGGCGGCGAGTTGCAACTGCTCCACGGCCCAGGCCTGGCGCGCCCTCGGGTTGCCTTGTACCTGCGCCGGCGCAAAGCCGTCGAACAGCTCGTCGTAGGCCGGATGCACGGCCACCAGCTGGCCCTGCAGGTGCGTCGACAGTTCGGTGATCTGCACGCCATTCTCCGCGCAGATGCCGCGCAACTCGTCGCAGTAGTCCACGCTCTGCGCCGCCTGCTCCAGGTCGATCAGCCCCGCCTCCCAGGTGGGCACCTGCACCCCCTTGTAGCCAAGGTCTCCCGCCCAACGCGTGATATTGGCCAGGGAATCGAAGGGCGCCTCGGCGCCTGCGAACTGGGCCAGGAAAATGGCCGGACCTTTCATTTTGGACATCGCTAGTTCCTCTTGTCGTGTTGTAGCGGGTGGCGGCCCGCGTCATCCGGTAGTGAAGGCGTGCCATTTCGTCTCGGACGCGCTGGCGGCCACCGCCAGTTCGATAAACGCCATGCCGCGCACTGCCGCGTCTATGCCGGGGCAGTCGCGACTGCGCGCGTCCGCCTCCTGCCCCTCGGCATGCGCCCTGACCTGGCCGGCGAAGGCCATGTAAAGGTTGGCGAAAGCCTCCAGGTAACCCTCGGGATGCCCCATGGGCGTGCGTGTATTGGCAGCGGCCAGGTCGCCGAGGTAGGGACCGCCGGTGCGCAGCATCTGCGTGGGACGGTCGTTCCACTTCAGCCACAGGGTGTTGGGCTCCTGTTGCCGCCATTCCAGTCCGCCGTGCTCGCCGTAAACGCGCAGGCTGATGGCGTTTTCCTCGCCGACGCTGACCTGGCTGGCGTGCAGCACGCCGCGCGCTCCGTTGTCGAAGCGCAGCAGGACAGCGCCGTCGTCATCCAGCGCCCTGCCGGGGACGAAAGCGCTGAGGTCGGCGCAGATCTCGCTGATGCGCAGCCCGGTGACGTACTCGGCGAGGTTCGCCGCGTGCACGCCGATATCGCCCATGCAACTACTGATGCCGGCGCGGGACGGGTCCAGGCGCCACTGCGCCTGCTTGTTGTCGACGTCCTCCTGGCGATCGGCCAGCCAGCCCTGGGGATACTCGACCACCACCTTGCGGATCGCGCCGAAGTCACCCGCGGCGACGCGCTGCCGCGCCTCCTTCACCAGGGGGTAGCCGGTGTAGGTATGCGTCAGGCCGTACAACAGGCCGCTGTCTTGCACAATTTCGCGCAGGCGCAACGCCTCGTCCAGGCTGAGCGTGGCTGGCTTGTCTGAGAGTACGTGAAAGCCAGCGCGCAGGGCCGCCTCGGCGACCGGGAAATGCAGGTGATTGGGGGTGACGATCGCGACGAACTGCATGCGCTGTTGCGGCGGCAACGCGCCTTCCGCCCGCATCATGTCGAGGTAACTGCTATAGACGCGCTCCGGCGGCAGGTACAGCGCCGCGCCGGAGCGCGCCGCGCGCTGCGCGTCGCTGCTGAAGGCGCCGCAGACCAGCTCGATTTCCCCGTCCAGGGCCGCGGCGATGCGATGTACCGCGCCGATGAAGGCGCCCTCCCCGCCACCGACCATGCCCATCCTGACCTTGCCCATGCTCGCTCTCCCGCTGTCTACATATACTGGTTGATGAGGTTTTCGTACCATTCCTGGCGGCCCGATACCCGTTCCGGTTCGCCACTTTCGGCGGCCAGGTCACGCAGCTCGGCCAGGCCCAGTTCGCCGGACTCGAAGCGCGCGCCCTGACCCGCGTCGAAGCTGGCGTAGCGCGCCGCCCTGTGCTGCTCCAGTGCGCCGTTCGCGCGCAGGCGGTGAGCCGTCTCCAGGGCGCGCGCGAAGGTATCCATGCCGCCGATATGGCCGATGAAGATATCCTCCATGTCCACCGACTCACGCCGCACCTTGGCGTCGAAATTGAGGCCGCCGCTGCCCAGGCCGCCACCGGCCAGCACGACCAGCATGGCGTGCACCGCGTCGTACAGGTCTGTCGGGAACTGGTCGGTGTCCCAACCATTCTGCGGGTCGCCGCGGTTGGCGTCGATGCTGCCGAGCAGGCCCGCATCCGTGCACATTTGCAACTCGTGGGCAAAGCTGTGCCCGGCGAGTGTGGCGTGATTGGCCTCGACATTGACCTTGAAATCACCGGCCAGGCCATATTGGCGCAAAAAGCCGATCACCGTCTGCGCGTCGAAATCGTACTGGTGTTTACTCGGCTCCATGGGTTTGGGTTCCACCAGGAAGGTGCCCCTGAAGCCGATGCTGCGAGCGTACTCCCTGGCCTTGTCGAGAAAGCGCGCCAGGTGCTCCGTCTCGCGCCGGGTATCGGTGTTGAGCAGGCTGGCATAGCCCTCGCGCCCACCCCAGAAAACGTAGTTTTCCCCGCCCAGCTCGACCGTGGCATCCAGCGCCGCTTTTACCTGGGCGGCCGCGTGGGTGAGTACGGCAAAATCCGGGTTGGTGGCCGCGCCGTTCATATAGCGCGGGTGGCCGAACAGGTTCGCCGTGCCCCAGAGCAGTTTCACGCCGGTCTCGGCCTGGCGCTCGGCGGCCAGCGCCACCATGGCGGCGAGGTTTCTCTCGGACCCGGCGACGTCGGCGCCCTCAGGTGCCATATCGCGGTCGTGAAAACAGTAATAAGGCACGCCGAGCTTGGTGAAGAACTCGAAGGCCGCGTCCATGCGCGCGCGAGCGGCAGCCATCGGGTCGGCGGGCTCGTCCCAGGGGAACACCTGGGTATCGACGCCGAAAGGATCGGAGCCTTTGGCGCAGAAGGTGTGCCAGTAGCACACGGCGAAGCGCAGGTGTTCCTGCATGGTCTTGTCGCCGATCACTCGCTCGCGCTGGTAGAACTTGAAGGCCAGCGGGTTGTCGGACTCGGGGCCCTCGAAGGGGATGCAACCGATGCCCGGAAAGTATTCCCGGTCGCCGCGAAAGTAATCCTGTGACATAGCGTGTTTCCTCTTGCTGTCTCCGGGCGCAGGCCCTACGCGTACAATCCGCTGACCGCGCCCACGTGACGCAGGTAATCCTGGTACAAACCGTGGTAAAGCTGCGTGCGATCCGGGTCCGGCGCGCAAGCCCGGGAAGTGTCCAGGGCCAGGTGCTCGTCGACCAGCGCCTGCAGGTCCCCCCCCTGCAACGTCCACATCGCCTGCAGGGCCGCTCCCAGCGCGGCTCCCTCATCACCGTGCTGCAGCGTGACCGGCAGGGCGAAGATATCGGCGACCATTTGCCGCCACGCGGCGCTGCGCGCCCCGCCGCCGGTGAGGCGCACTGCAGCGGGCGCGCAACCGCGCTGCACCAGCCTGTCCAGGCCGGCGCGCAGGCCGTAAACCGCGGCCTCCATGGCCGAGCGCAACAGGTTGTCCGCGCGGTAATTGCCCGGGTCCAGGCCAAACAGGCAGCCCTTGCCCCGTGGCAGGTTCGGCGTGCGTTCACCGTTGAAAAACGGCAGTGTCACAACTCCCTGGGCGCCGGGCGGCACGGCGTCGACGCGGGCATCCAGGTCGGCGACCGCGACATTCAACAGGCCGCGGGTCAGTTCCGTGGACACCGTGCAGTTCATCGTGCACACCAGCGGCAACCAGGATCCGCTGGAGGAACAGAACGCCGCCATTTCGCCCTGCTCGTCGACGACCGCTTCGTCCGCGCAGGCAAACAGCGTGCCCGAGGTACCCAGGCTGACCGTCAACGCCCCGGCGCTGACATTGCCCGTGCCGATCGCCGCCATCATGTTGTCGCCACCACCGGTCCCCACCGGTATGCCGGGGGGCAGGCCCAACTCCCGCGCCGCCTGCGCGCCGAGTTGCCCGATGACGCTGCCGGGGGCCGCCAGCGGCGGCAGCGTGTCGGCGAGGTCGCGCTCCGCGTCCACGGCCTGCAGGATACCCGCGTGCCAGCGGCGCCGGCGCACGTCGAACAAACCGGTGCCGCTGGCGTCGCCGCACTCGGCGACACGCTCCCCGGTCAGGTAGAAATTGATGTAGTCGTGGGGCAGTAGCACGGTGTGCAGACGCGCGTAAGCCTGCGGCCGGTGTTTTTTCAGCCAGCGGATCTTCGACGCGGTGTAGCCGGGCAAAATGGGGTTGCCCAGCTCCGCCAGGCAGCGCTCGCGGCCGCCGAAAGCCGCGGTGATCTCCTCGCACTCGACCTCGGTCGCCGTGTCGCACCACAGTTTTACCGGCGCCAGCACCGCGCCGGCGGCATCGAGGGCGACGCAGCCGTGCTGCTGCCCGGAGACAGCCAGCGCACGCACCCGCGCGCGTTCGGCCGGTGCGAAGCCTTGCAGGCACTGCAGCAGCCCCTGCACCCACCACGAGGCCAGTTGCTCGCGGGTGCCATCCGGCTCGCTGATGAGTTCCAGCGGGGCCTGCTGCACGGCAGCAATGCGCGCGGCATCGGCATCGTAGAGCAAGGCCTTGACGCCCTGGGTGCCAATGTCGATGCCCAGGTACATATCAGGACTCTGCCGGCGCGGGGCTGCGGCGCCCCAAGGTTGCGGGATTCGTCATTATTATTGCCTTGCGACCCGCCGCTGGCGGGATGTTGCGACACCGGGGGATAATCCCCTCTCGCCGGGGGGGATGTCTTGAATAGATTCACTTATAATTAGAACAAATTCGGCGCGAGCGCCATAAAATGTCAAAACTGGTTTTCACCACACTGGCCGGGGCGGAACGCAGCTTCGCCATGCTGGACCTCATTCCGGACACCCACGCGTGGATCAAGGACAGCGCGGGCCGCTTCGTCTACGGCAACCGCCTGTTCTTTGAACGTTTCGGCTTCGGCACCCTGCAGGGCCTGCTGGGCAAGTGCGATTTCGATATTGCGCCGGCGCACCTGGCGGCGAAATACGTGAGCGATGACGACTACGTGCTGGACGGCGGCGTGGTGAACGACCGCCTCGAACTCATCCTCGGCGAGGGCGATGGCGGCGACTGGTTCCTGACCTCAAAGTGGCCGATCTACGACCAGCGGGACCAGGTCATCGGCACCTTCGGCATCAGCCGCCACCTCAACCGCACCGAGGGCACCGCCGTCCCCCTGCGCGAACTGCGCGCGCCGGTGGATTACATCTGCCAGAATTTCGCCACCGCGATCTCGGTGGATGCCCTGGCCGCCGCCTGCAATATCTCCGTCAGCGCCCTGGAGCGGCGCTTTCGCAAGCACCTGGACAAGACCCCCCACCAGTACATCAACGAGGTGCGACTGGACAACGCGCGGCAGTTGCTGCTGGAGACCGACAAGCCCATCGGCACCATCGCCCTGGAGACGGGATTCGCCGACCACAGTCATTTCACCCGCACCTTCACCCGCCACTACGGCCGCAATCCCAGCCAGCTGCGCAAGGAGACGCGCACCTGAAGCGGGCTCCCCGGCGGCGCCGGCGCGCGACGGTCAGCCGGGGTAGGCCTGCTGGAACGCCGCGACGAAGTCCTGCAGCATGTCCGCCGGCAGGTCGTTGATACCCGCCGCGCCTGCGCGCCCGCCGCCAGTGGGGAACTGCTGGCACAGGTCAGCGGCGCCCTGCTTGTTCACCATGGGCGCACGCACGCTGACCAGGTAATTGCCGTTGTCCTTCACGGTGAGCACCGCGTGGGCGCGCCCGGGGTTGTCCGTGGCCAGGTCGTTGCTGTACACGCCGCTGACGCGCCGCGCCCAGGCCTCGTTGGGCAGGATGAACACCGCTGTGGCGCCGTTTTCCTCGGCGGGCTGCAGTTTTTCGGCCAGGCCCATGTCCTGGGCGTAACCGTCACTGAGCTTGCGAAAATCCGGCGAGTTGGCGACGAAATCCAGCGGGCCCTCCGCCGCGTACAGGCGCAGGTACAGTTCCTTCGGGTCGAAATGCAGGTCCTCGATCGCCGGGCCGTAACCGTTGTAGTTGATGTAGGTGCCCAGCGCCTCCAACTCGTCCAGCGCCTGCGCGGAGATGTCCAGGTCTCTGGCCAGGCTGCGCGCGGTGTCCTTGAGGTTGTCGCCGAACGCCCCGGTCACCGCCCAGTCCAGGTGGCTGCCACCGAGATGGCCGTTGACCAGCGCCGCGGTGCAGACGTCGGGGGCCTCGTTGATCAGCGCCGTCAGCGCCGGGCTATCGGGAATCTCCCCGGGTTTATGGTGGTCCACGTAGAACACCTCGGCGCCCGCATCCAGTACCTGGTGCAGCGCCTCCTTGTTCTTGTCCATGGACACGTCCAGCACGGTGATGCGGTCGCCCGCAGCCGCTTGCACCCTGCCCAGCAGGTTGATATCGCGCTTCACGCCGGTGACAAGCTGCGTCTCGCGCGGTTCGGCCTTGCGCAGTTGCAGCAGCGCGCAGATGCCGTCGGCGTCGCCATTGAACAGGTCGTAGTCCATCAGCCCGCATCCAGTGACTGGTAGTAATCGCTGAGAATCTTCGCCACCTCGGGACGCGAAAACTCGGGGGGCGGCGCGATACCCTTGCCAAGCATCTCGCGCACCGCCGTGCCTGACAGCAGCACGAAGTCGTCCTTGGAGTGATCCGGCGCGTCTTTCATCATCACCACCTTGTTCAGCTTCTTGCTGTAGGCGGTGTGGTCGGCGCGGTAGATCTCCAGTTCCAGCGCGTCGTCGGGCACCTCCTCGTCGAAGATGGTCTGCGCGTCGAAACCGCCGTAGTAGTCGCCCACACCGGCGTGGTCGCGGCCTACGATCAGGTGGGTACAACCGCAATTCTGCCGGAACAGGGCATGCAACACCGCCTCGCGGGGGCCCGCGTAGAGCATGTCGAAACCGTAACCGGTGACCATGACGGTATTCGGCGGGAAGTAGACCTCGACCATCTTGCGGATCGCGGCGTCGCGCACGTCGGCGGGAATGTCGCCCGGCTTGAGTTTGCCCAGCAGCATGTGAATGAGGATGCCGTCCGCGTCGAGGTCGTCCATGGCCATGCGGCACAGCTCCTCGTGCGCGCGGTGCATGGGATTGCGGGTCTGGAAGGCGACCACTTTTTCCCAGCCGTGCTCGGCGATCTCGTTGCGAATCTCCACGGCGGTGCGGAAGGTGTCGGGAAAATCAGCCTGGAAATAGGAAAAGTTCAGCACCTGGATGGGGCCGGACAGCAGGGTGCGACCGAGGCCGGTGAAGGTGGCGACGCCCGGGTGTTGCGGGTCCAGGGTGCGGAAAATCTTCTCCGCCATGAAATTGATCTGTTCGTCACTGACCGTCTCCACGGCCTCGACATCCATCACGGCAAGTACCGGGTTGCCCTCGACGTTGGGGTCGCGCAGGGCGATGCGGCTGCCGGCCTCGACGCCGCTCTCGTCGGTCAGGTTGACCACCGGGACGGGAAAGAACAGGCCGTCCACCGTGTGCATTTTCTCCGCGGTACTCAGGGCGTCGGCCAGGCTCATGTAGCCGCTGAGGGGATTGAAATACCCGCCCCCCATCATGACTGCATTGGCCGCGGCGGCGGAGTTGAGCAGCAGCGATGGCAGGCCTTCGGCCTCGTCGATCAGTGCGTGGCGCTTCTCGCTGTCGTAGACGAAAAGCGGGTTGAGTTCGTCGGAACCGTGGGGCTTGATCATTGCGCTCTCCCGCTTACTTGTTGATGATGCCGCGCTCACGCAGCACGCTGAGAATTTCCTGCACCTCTTCGGCCAGGCTCTGCTGGTCCGAATGCAGGTGGATTTCCGGCTGCGCAGGCGCCTCGTACGGGTCGTCGATCCCGGTGAAGTTCTTGATCTCGCCGGCGCGCGCTTTCTTGTACAGCCCTTTCGGATCGCGGCTCTCGGCGGCTTCCAGCGAGCAATCGACGAACACCTCGATAAAATCCATGCCCGCCTCCTCGTGCAGGGCGCGAACCTGGTCGCGATCCGCCGTGTAGGGGCTGATAAAACTGCTCAGGGCGATGACGCCGGCGTCGACGAACAGCTTGGCGACCTCGCCGATACGACGGATGTTCTCGGTGCGGTCCTCGGCGGAAAAACCCAGGTTCTTGTTGATGCCCATGCGCACATTGTCGCCATCCAGGCGGTAGCAGAGGATGCCCATCTCGTTAAGGGTGCCCTCGAGTTCCACCGCGACGGTGCTCTTGCCGGAACCCGAAAGCCCGGTGAACCACAGGGTCGCGCCCTTGTGGCCCAGCAGTTTCGCGCGGTGCTCGCGGGTGATATCGCCCTCGTGCCAGTGAACGTTGGTCGCTTTTTGTTCCGCCATGCTTGTAGTCTCCCTGGGAGTGAAATACGGGTGCCCCGGCGCGGCCGAAGGCGATTCGAATGGCGCGCAAGGGTAGACCCATTCCTTCTCCATGTAAAACAGGATATTATGGATAGCCTTACCGGTTTTTCCGGCAGCACTGCCTGCCCGGCCCGGTCCGCCGAGGTGATCATGAAGTTTACCATCCGCCAGTTACAGATTTTCCTCGCCGTGGCGCGGCACCAGAATATTTCGCGCGCCGCCAACAGCCTGCACATGTCCCAGTCGGCGGCCAGCGAGGCGCTGCTCAACCTCGAGCACACCTACGATGTCACGCTGTTCGACCGGGCCAGCAATCGGCTGTCGCTGAGCGCCATTGGCCACACGCTGCGCAAGGAGGCGGAGAGCCTGCTCGCCCACTGCAAGAGTTTCGAGGAGATGCTGCGCGACCACACCGACGTCGGGCATATCAAGGTCGGGGCCAGCTTCACCATCGGCAATCACCTGGCCACGCGCTACCTGGCCGGCTACCTGGCGCGCTACCCGGAGGCGGACGTTCAGCTGGACATCGCCAACACGCCGGACGTGGTGTCACGTGTGCGCAACTACGAGGTAGACATCGGCATGATCGAGGGAGAGGTGCAGCACCGTGAACTCGAACTGATCCCCTGGCGCGAGGACGAACTGGTGGTGTTCTGCGCGGCTGACCACCCGCTGGCGCAGAAGCAGGTGCTGGGTACGCGGGATATCCGCGAGGCTATGTGGATACTGCGCGAGCCTGACTCCGGGGCGCGGCAGACCTTCGAGCGGGCCATGGCCGGCCTGCTCCCGGACATCAACGTCTACCTCGAGCTGAAGCACAACGAGGCGATCAAGAACGCGGTCGAATCGGGGCTGGGCATCGGCTGCCTGTCGCGCATCGTGCTGGAAAAAAACTTCGCCAACGGCGACCTGGTGCCGCTGCGCGTGCCGCGCCGCGACATGCGCCGCACCTTCTACTTCGCGCTGCCGCGCAAGCGCTTTCCACGCGAGACGGTAGAGGCCTGGATGCGTACCTGCCGCGCTACCGATGCCTGAATCCTGGCGCTGGAGCGTGCCTGCCCATTGTGCGAGTATGCATGCAAACAGGCGCGAGCGAATCCCGATGCCCACATCCGCAGTGTTGAAAGTCGCCGCTTTTCTCTTTGTGCTGGGCCTGGTCGCCCTGCTCTACTGGCTGACCCTGGTGCCAGAGGAAGATCCCTGCGCCAGTCCCGGGAGCGATATCGGCGCCGCCGTACTGGCGGAGGAAAACGGCGACCAGGAGGCCCTGGTCAACCGGGCAATTATCGTCAAGGGGAACTGCAAGCAACGCGAAGGTGGCAAGAGCGCAGACTAGCTTCTCAGACGTGCGGCCCCTGACCGCGCTGCCAGATCTTCAGCAGGGCCCGCTCCAGCGCACCCCCCGCGGCCATGCCCAGCTTTTCCTGCCAGTTCTTCTTGTGCACGAAGCGCACCTCGAAAACGTCCCAGTCCGCCAGGCGCTCCTGGATAAACTCGTCGCTGGTCTGCAATTCGTCCACCAGGCCGCGCTGCACGGCCTGGCTGCCGTACCACACCTCGCCGGTGGCGACCTGGGCGATATCCAGCGACGGCCGGTTGCTGCCGACGAACTCCTTGAACAGTTCATGGGTCTGCTCGAGTTCCTCGACAAATTTCTCGCGGCCCTTGTCGGTGTTTTCGCCAAACAGGGTCAGGGTGCGCTTGTACTCCCCCGCGGTGAACAGTTCGAAGTCGATATCGTGTTTTTTCAGCAGGCGGTGAAAATTGGGTAGTTGCGCCAGTACGCCGATGGAACCGACCACGGCGAACGGCGCTGCGATGATGCGCTGCGCAACACAGGCCATCATGTAACCGCCGCTGGCGGCAACCTTGTCCACGGCGACCGTCAGGGGCACGCCTGCCGAACGGATACGCTGTAACTGGCTGGCGGCCAGGCCGTAGCCGTGCACCACGCCGCCAGGACTCTCCACGCGCAGCAGGATTTCGTCGCCGTCGGCGGCATGCGCCAGTACCGCGGATATCTCCTCGCGCAGATTGTCGGTGGCGCTGGCGCGCATATCACCGTCGAAATTCAGGACATAGAGCCGTCCAGGCCTGTCCGGCGGGCCATCGCCGCCCTTCTTGCGCGACTTTTTCGCCTGTTTGCTCCGCTCTTTCTCCTCCTTCTTTTCCGCCTTTTTCTGCTCTTTCAGCAGGGCGGCATCGTCGGTGACGCCGCGCAGCACATCGCCCATGTGCCGGTAGCGGTCGTTCAGCTTGCGCACCTCGATATGCCCCTCGTGCTGCTCCGTGCGCTGCCGCGAGGCGATGGCGACCACGCTGGCGACCAGCACCAGCAGCGCCACCACCAGGGTTACCGCCTTGGCCAGGAAGAGTCCGTACTCCAGGATAAACTCCACGTCGCGCCCCCTACCCGAGAGAGCGCACGTGGTGCGCGATCAGCTGGCCTGAAATAGAGGCCTGCGGGGGAATCAGTGGCAGGTCGCGGTAGTGGAACCACTGGGCGTCGGCGATTTCCACCTCGTCGCAGACAATATCACCACCGGCGTAGTCGGCGAAAAAGCCCAGCATGAGCTGGTTCGGGAACGGCCAGGACTGGGACTGGAAATAGCGCAGGTTGTCGACCTCCACGCCGACCTCCTCCCTGACCTCGCGCGCCAGGGTTTCCTCCACGGTTTCGCCCGCCTCGATGAACCCCGCCAGGGTGCTGTACATGGGCTGGGGGAAGTTCGCGTTGCGCGCCAGCAGCAGCTCCTCTCCCCGCGTCACCAGCACGATCACACAGGGTGCAATGCGCGGGTAGTTGATGCTGCGGCAGGGATCGCAGCGCATGGCCCGCTCCTGCTCGTCCAGGCGCATGGCGTTGCCGCAACGGCCGCAGAAACGGTGGTCGCGCTCCCAGTCCAGCAGCTGCTGCGCGCGCCCCGCCAGTGCGAACAGACGTTCGTCGACGCGGCCGAGAATATGGTACAGGTTACCCTTCTGGAACTGCATGGGATCGGGCTCGTCGGCGTCGTCGATCTCCACGGCAAAACAGGGCCGCTCCTCCCAGTAGCCCAGGAACTGGCGCCGGCGTTCGCGCCAGCCGCACTGGCCCAGCTGTTCCCGCGGCAGCAGGCACCCCTGCGCTGAGCGCATATCGCTGAGCAGCTGGCCCCGCTGGAACACGATCACCAGTTCGACACCGCTGTCGGCCGGGGGCTTGTTGTCGGGTCGGAACATCTTCTCTCCGCAGGGTCGGCAAATGACCGGCTATAGTATGCGCCGCGGGGTTGGCGGGCAAGTTGCGCCGGCGGCGATTAAATCCCGGCCGGACATACGCAACCAGCCCCGAATGGCGTAGAATGCCGCCTCCAGCCTGGAACGACCCATCATCCCATGAACGACAGCCTGCCCCTGGCCCTGTGGAAAAACTTTCTCGGCAGTTCTCCGGAGTGGTACAAGAAGACCATTGTCGGATTTTTACTGCTGAACCCCGTAGCGCTGCAACTGTGCGGCCCGTTCGTCACCGGCTGGGTGCTCATCGGCGAGTTCATTTTTACCCTGGCGCTGGCACTGCGCTGCTACCCGCTGCAACCTGGAGGGCTACTGGCCATCGAGGCCGTACTGCTTGGCATGACCACACCGCATATGGTGTTCGCCGAGACCGTACACAACTTCGAGGTGATTCTGCTGCTGATGTTCATGGTGGCGGGCATCTACTTCATGAAGGAACTGCTGCTGTTCGTGTTTACACGCATCCTGCTGGGTGTACGCTCAAAAATCCTGCTGTCGCTGCTGTTCTCGGCGGTGTCGGCGTTTCTCTCGGCATTTCTCGACGCCCTCACTGTGACCGCGGTGTTGATCAGCGTCGCTGTCGGCTTCTACTCGGTCTACCACAAGGTCGCCTCGGGCGGCGGGCTGGACGAGATGGCGCACGATCACGCCGACGACGCCTCCGTGCACGAACAGCACCGCGAGGATCTGGAACAATTTCGCGCCTTCCTGCGCAGCCTGCTCATGCACGGCGCCGTGGGCACCGCCCTGGGCGGCGTCTGTACCCTGGTCGGCGAGCCGCAGAACCTGCTGATCGCCACCGTGGCGGACTGGAGCTTCAAGCATTTCTTCACCATCATGGCGCCGGTGACGATGCCGGTGCTGACGGCGGGCCTGGCCACCTGTGTGCTGCTGGAGATGAGCGGCAGGTTCGGCTACGGCACGCGGCTACCGGACAACGTACGCGAGGTGCTGGAGTCGTACCAGGCGCAGGCGGAAAGCCATCGCAACGTGCGCACCAATGCGCGCCTGCTGGTACAGGCGGTTGTCGCCTGCATCCTCATTCTCGCGCTGGCCATGCACTGGGCGGCGGTGGGGCTGGTCGGGCTGATGGTCATCGTCCTGCTCACCGCCTTCATGGGGGTGGTCGAGGAACACCAGATCGGGCACGCCTTCGAGGAGGCCCTGCCCTTCACGGCGCTGCTGGTTGTGTTCTTCGCCATCGTCGCGGTGATTCACGACCAGCACCTGTTCACCCCTATCATCGACACGGTACTGGCCATGGATTCAGCCATCCGGCCATCGATGTTTTTCCTTGCAAACGGGCTGCTGTCCATGATCAGCGACAACGTCTTCGTCGCCACCGTCTATATCAACCAGGTGAAGGACGCCCTCGACGCCGGGGAGATCACGCGCGCGGAGTTCGAGCACCTTGCCGTGGCGATCAACACTGGCACCAACCTGCCCAGCGTGGCCACGCCGAACGGCCAGGCGGCGTTCCTGTTCCTGCTGACCTCCGCGCTGGCGCCGCTGATTCGCCTGTCATACGGGCGCATGGTGATCATGGCCCTGCCCTACACGCTGGTCATGGGCGGCGTCGGGCTGGCCTGCGTCTACCTCTTCTTCTGAGTGTGCGCGGGCGCCGGGAGCCGCGCGCTCAGTTGTCGCCGGCCAGGCTGCGCCACACTACATCGCCCTCGCAGGCCGCGGAGATCGCGTCCAGTTGCGCGCGGTGCGCCACCAGTTCCTCTGCCGTGGGCTCGATGACGGGCAGCGGCGCGCGCCCGGCGGCGAGACGGCGAATCTTCTCGCCACCTGTCTGCCCACTGCCCTCGTCATCGGCATCGGTCAGTTGCAGGGCGGTCTGGCCACCGGTCATGGCCAGGTAGACGTCGGCGAGGATCTCGGCGTCCAGCAGCGCGCCGTGCAGGTCGCGCTGGGAGTTATCCACCTCGTAACGCTGGCACAGGGCGTCCAGGTTGTTGCGCTGGCCCGGGTGCCGCGAACGCGCCATGACCAGCGTATCGACGACCGTGCACACATCCGCCATGAGACGCTGTTCGTCGGGCAGGCGTTGTAGCTCGCTGTCCAGGAAACCGATATCGAACGGCGCGTTGTGAATGATCAGTTCCGCACCCTGCACGAAGTCGACGAAGTCCGCGGCCACCTGCTCAAACGGCGGCTTGTCGGCGAGAAACTCCGCGGTGATGCCGTGCACCTCGATGGCGCCCTGGTCGATGTCGCGTCGCGGATTGATGTACTGGTGGTAGTGGTTGCCGGTCAGGCGTCGGTTGACCAGCTCCACGCAGCCGATCTCGATGATGCGGTGCCCCTGGGAAGCCTCCAGGCCGGTGGTTTCGGTATCGAGTACGATCTGCCGCAACTAGCCGCCCTCCGCCGTGCGCCGCGCGCCCGCCGCCAGCTCATCGATGCCGCGATTGGCCAGCTCGTCGGCGCGTTCATTCTCCGCGTGACCGCTGTGTCCCTTGACCCATTCCCACTGCACCTCATGGCGCTGGTTCTGCTCATCCAGGGCCTGCCACAGGTCGACATTTTTCACCGGCTTGCGCGCGGCGGTTTTCCAGCCCTTGCGCTTCCAGCCCGCCAGCCAGCTGGTGATGCCATTGCGCACGTAGGTGGAGTCGGTGGTCAGCTTCACCCGGCAGGGCTGGGCCAGGGCGCGCAGGCCCTCGATGGCCGCGCGCAGTTCCATGCGGTTGTTGGTCGTGGCCGGTTCGCCGCCGTACAGCTCCTTCTCCTTGTCGCCGTAGCGCAGCAGCGCTCCCCAGCCCCCGGGTCCAGGGTTGCCCCGACAAGCGCCATCAGTATAAATCTCTACATATTTCAAGCAGCTACATCCCCTTTCTCGAAAACATCGCAAGCATGCGGCGCGGCCGGTGTCGGGCTCGGCGCGGGCTTGGGAACGAGTCCGATCAGCCGGGCGCTGCGCCCGCGCAGGGCGCGGCGCGGCCGGTGCAGGCCGGCCACCTGCTTGACGGCGTGCAGCACGTACAGGCCCGACAGCGGCACATTGTGCCTGCCGCCCCAGCGATCCAGGCGCGCCAGCCAGGCGCGCAGTCGCCCGCGCCCGGCGGGCGGCACGGCGTACAGGCGTGCCACGTCCTGTACCTCACAGCCGAGCAGGTGCAACCAGTCGGTAACCCGGTGCTCACCCACCGGCCGGTGGCGCCGCCACAGCGGGTCGCGCAGCCAGCCGCGCAGCCGGCTGTGCAGGCCGTGCAGGCTCAGCGGATTGAAGCCGATCAGCAGCAGCTGCCCCTGCGGCGTCAACACCCGCTGGATCTCCCGCAGCACCTGGTGCGGGTGGTCGGTGAAGTCCAGGCAATGGTGGGCGATCACCACATCGACGCTGTCGCTCTCCAGCGGCAGCTCGAAGGCCTCGGCCACCAGGCCCACCTGGGCGCGATGCCCGGCGGCGCAGCCGATGCGGTGATTGATCGGGCTGGCGGCGCACAGCGGCGTGTCGCCCTGCACGCCCAGCTGCAGGATGTGGTAGCCGAAGGCCGTTTCCAGCATGGGGCGGGCGGCACACAGTATGGACTCCTGCAGGTAGCGGCCGCTGTCGCCGCCGTACCAGGTTTCCAGTTGCGCGAAAATGTCGTTACACTGTGTCTGCATCCGGATGCCGCGCCCGGCGCTCCCCTCGGTGCGCTTCAGTGCGGCTATAGTACTGTATTTTCGCCCCCAGGGAACGCCGCAACATGGTCAACATCCACCCGGTACCCGCCTTTTCCGACAACTACATCTGGCTGCTGCACGACGACCAGGGCCGTGCCGCCGTGGTCGATCCGGGCGACGCCAACCCGGTCATCACCGAACTGGAAGCGCGTGAGCTGCAGCTCACCGACATCATCATCACGCACCACCACTTCGATCACGTCGGCGGCCTGGCGCAACTGCGCGAGAGCTACTCGCCGCGTGTACATGGTCCGCACAATCCGGGCATCGAGGGTATCGACAACCGCCTCGGCGATGGCGACCGGGCACAGGTGCTGGGGCTGGAATTCGAGGTCATGGCAGTGCCCGGCCACACCCTGGACCATATCGCGTTCTTCCACGACGGCGACCCGCCGCTGCTGTTTTGCGGCGACACCCTGTTCGCCGGCGGCTGCGGCCGGCTGTTCGAGGGAGATCCGCCGATGATGCTGCGCTCGCTGGACACGCTTGCCGCCCTGCCCGCGCCGACGCGTGTGTACTGCGCCCACGAATACACCCTGGCCAACCTGGAGTTCGCCCGCGCCGTGGAACCCGGCAACGCGGCGTTGCGTCAGCGCGTGCAGGATGCGCAGGACACGCGGGCGCGCGCCGAGCCCACCGTGCCTTCGGATATCGCCCTGGAACTGGCCACCAACCCGTTCCTGCGCTGCCGCGAACCGGCGCTGGTCGACAGTTTGCGGGAACAGGGGCGCCTGGACGACGCCAGCCCCGAGAGGGTATTCGCCACCGTCAGGGGCTGGAAAGACAGTTTCTAAAGCGCTCCCGGGGTACAGTCGCGCCGGCGTCTAGCGGGGTGTGCTGTCGTACAGGCGCTGCATGGCCGAGTCGCGGAAGGACCCCTTGCCGTGCTCGATGCACTCCACCAGGGACACGGCCTGGCTGCGCTTGCCGTCGAGCGTCCGGGCGGAGGCTCCCAGCGCGGCCTTGTGCGCGTCCTTCAGCGTATCCGCCTGCACCATGACCAGGCCGGCGACTCCAGCCTGTGTCTGCACCTCACAGGCGTAGACGTACTTGCGCGGGTTGGCCTGGGCGCTGACCGCTCCGGCCAGGCAGATCGCGGCCACCGCCAGGCGCACCGCTTTGCTCGCGTTGTTCATGTCACTCTCCCTCACCAGCACTCCGCCCCCAACGTCCCGGTCGCGCCTTTCTCGCCGGTGGAGGACAGGGTGAAATTGATGCACTGTGTATCCTTCTGCTGCGGGCTGTCTGCCGCCGGCGTCGCCGTCAGCAGGTAGCAGTTGGCGATCGACCCGCAAGCCCCGGCGGCGGCGCTGACCGTGTAGTGCCCTTCCAGGGATTCGTAGGGGTCAGCGGCGTAGCCCAGTGCGGTCATATCCGTGGTATAGGTCTGCCGGTCGAGCATGAAGCTCTCCTGCCGGCTGGCCACGTCTGACAGGGCCTGCATGGCGTCCGCGCGCCGCCCCTTCTGCAACTGGTTCTGGTAGGCCGGCAGGGCCACCAGCATCAGTGCGCCGACGATCACCACGACGATCACCACCTCCATGAGGGTCACACCGGCCTGGCTGGACAGTCGCTTCACGCTCAATACTCCTCTGAGTACCAGTAATTGCCGTAGGGCGGCGGCAGCGCCGCGTCACGCTCCTTGAAGCCGCTGTCGTCATCGTCCGGGTCGTTGGGGTCCGGCGGCGTCTTCGGTGACTCCGGATTGTACACCTGGCCCTCTTCGGTCACATAGAGGCTGGTGTCATCCGGGATATCGCCCGGCGGCAGCGGGTCCGGCGGCGGATCGTCCGGCGTGCCGGGATCGAAAAAGATATCCAGGTAGTAGCGCAGCCCCGTACCCGAAGCCGGCGTGCAGGTATTGATATCCGCCGCCAGGGAGACCGGCGAGAAGGTCGCGAAGTCCAGTTCACCGGCCAGCACGCTGCCGCTGGTGGTCACCTTCTCCCCGCTCAGCGTCAGGGCGTACTTCCAGCCCGGCGCGGCGAGCAGTTCCGCCACGGCGTCGGCCTTGTCGTCCTCGTCGGCGCCGTTGAGCAACCGGTTGTCTGGCACGTCGAACAGGGCCGCATGCGAGATGGGCAGGAAGCAGCGGTTGTCCAGCGGGTAGTTGTCCGGGTCGCTGTCGTCGCATTCCGCGGCTGTCGGCGCATCGTCCGTGTACAGCGTGGTCTGCGGATCGCGCAGCAGGTAGAAGAAGTTGTCGACATCCGTGGCCAGCGGGTTGGTGCGATCGCCGCTGCCGAGCATCACCGCGTCCACCGACTCGCCGTTGGCCAGGGTGAGCAGCGCAATTTCCGGTTTGTAGAAGAAGCGCCGGTCGTTGTCGGTGGCGTTGCCGCCCAGCACCGCCAGCCTGGTCGCAAACCAGGTCTCGGTGGAATCGCCGGCATCCGGCAGTCGCGGCCCGATGTCCACGCGCCACACGTTGCCGCCGGTATCGCCGAAGTACACGCGGTCTGTGAGCAGGTCGTTGTTGCTGTCCAGCACCGCGACCTCGCTCGGTACCGAGTCCTGCAGGCCGTCGGCCTGTACATTGAGCAGCGAGCCGGCGTCGGGCGTCACGGTGCGGATCACCGTGCCGGTCTCGGCGTCGATGAAGAATATGCCACGGCCCATGCTGTCGGCGGTACCCACGCTGTGGCTGTCCTTGTTCGGGTCGTAGCCGGCGCCGACGATCACCACGGGCTTGGGCAAGTCCTGGTCATCCGTGTACCCGGGTATATAGGTAATCACCGGTTGCGACCAGGTCTGGCCCATCTCGTCGGCGTTCTCGGTCAACGTGCGCCCGACCGCCCAGAGGAATGCCGGGTTGTCGGGGTCGGAGATATCCAGTGCGTACAGGGCGTCGCCACCGCGGCGCATGCCGAAGTAGGCCCAGACCTTGTCGCCCTGGGTGTGGTCCAGGCTGCCGTCGCGGTCGACATCGAGCTTGTACACCACCGGCGTCAGGTCCATGCCGTAGACGTTGCCGCTGGAGACGGCATTGAGCCGCCGGTCGTTGAGAATACTGCCGAACTCCTTGGGAAAGAACGCCCAGTCTTCCTGGCCGTTATCATCCCCGAACATGTGCACGAAACCGGTATTGGTGCCCACGAGCACACGCAGATCCGGGTTGTCGTCGCTGAAACCGCCCCTGGAGCCGTAGTTCACCACCTGGGGCTGGCTGTGCAGGATATCGCCCAGGATCCACTCGCGGGGGCCATTGGCGACGACGCCGGCGTCGTAACCCAGGCCCCAGTTGACCACCTTGGCCAGGTCGGCCGCGCTGCCGACCCCCCACTGCGCCCACAGGGCGGCGTCGTCCTCGAACGGCGGGTCGTAGGCGTCGGGCGTGATATTGTCCGTTTCAAATACCTCCAGCGCACCGCCGGTACCGGTATTGGTGAAGACGCGGCGGGTCGCCGGGTCGCGCGCCGCCAGCAGGCCGCCGACGCCACCCTTGTCCACCGTGGGACCGTCCTGGGTGCTCCAGTAGCTGCTCGCATTGGCCTTGAAGTCCCGACTCACCGGGTCGATGGCGGGGAAGTTGTTGCGGTCCACGACGAACGGCCCGTCACCCGTGTCGGCGATCTTGAACTTCTTGATATTGCCGCGCCAGTCGACACGCTGGGCCGGCTTGAACATGGCGTAGTACACCACGTCGCGGCTCTGCGTACGGCTGAAGCTGTCCACCGCCGTCGCCGGCGAGGTGAAGTTACCCGCGTCCGACAGGATGCTGTCGATCACGCTGCTGAAGGCGCCAGCCAGTTCGTCGGCGCTGAAGGCCGTGTTGTAGTCGCCGCCTCCCAGGCGCGCGGTCTCCGAGAGCAGCGGCTGATCGATCTCGAAGCCGATGGTATACGTCACCGCCTTCTGTACGCCGTTCTCGTCGTCGCCGTCCAGGTCCGTGGTGGCCATGTACTCGGCCAGTTCGGGCAGGCAGTTTTTCGGATTGCCGTTGCCGCCGATGTCGTCTTCCCAGTAGCGGCAGGTCTTGCCGGTCAGTGACTCGATGGAGCTGTTGGCCGCGGTATCGTAGGTTGGCAGGCCATCGGTCATGAGGATGATGTAGGCGTACTGGCAGTCTGTGTGCGGGGAATTGTAGACCTTGCTGCCGTTTTCCGCGTTCAGGTCGCGCGGCGGCAGGTCCCGGTCGGGACTGCCACCGGTGTCGCGGTTGTCACCGTAGCGCACCGATTTTCCGGACAGGTAGCGGTAGGCCTCGTAGTAGGTCTCGCACAGCGGCGTCCAGCCGTCGGCGTCCAGGTCGTTCTCGATCATATCGACCAGGCCGCTGCGCTCGCCCGCGGTCATGTTCGGGATGATGCGGTGGATGATGCGGCCGCCGTCCTCGTTCTCGCCGTTGTCATTGCGGTTGAAGGTCGCCAGGCCAAAGTCGACACCGGTGTTCGCACTGACCAGGTCGGCGATCACGTCCTGCGCGATCGCCATGCGCGTGCGGTCTTCGGTCAGCGAATCGTCGTTCCAGTAGTCGATGTAATTGGCGCTGTAGAACTTGTAGGTGGTGCTGCCCCAGATATCGTCGGCGTCCTCGGGGGTCGCGGCGCCCAGGGCGTCGCCATCGGCCACGTTGTCCTGGGGGTAGCCGTCGGCCACGCTGGGACCGTTGCCCGGCTCGGCGCCGGTGACATCGCTCTCACACTCCACGTGCGCGGGGTAGTTGACGTTGTCGGACAGGCTGCGCCAGCGCCCCGGCAGGGTGTTGGTCTCACAGGATTCCTCGGTACGCACACTGCCCCCGTTGCGGCGACAGCGACGCGCATCGCGGTTCCTGTAGATGGTGGCGCCGGTGTTGGAGCAGTAGTAGCGCGTGATGGTGCAGGTGGTTTCGGTGGAGCTGTCGACCCAGCGGCGGGCGCTGGCGGTCTGGAAGAAACCCTGGTTGTCCAGTGCGTCAAAGGACGAGGCGCAGCGGTTCCTGTCGATGGCGAACCAGTTGTCGCTGTTGGAACGCGGCGGCCCGTTGTCCCCGGTGCTCCAGTAGATGCGGTCGAACTCGCTGCCGGAGATACCGCCCTGGTAATCGGTTTTGGTCGGGTCGTAGGCGGGACGCTGCCCCTCGACCGTGGTGTCCATACTGCCCGAGTCATCCATGATGATGAGGACCTTCGGGCGCCCGGACGAGACATCGAGCGAGCGCGTCTTGTAGATCTCGGTATCGTCGGCGAGCGCCGGCAGGCAGACCATGCCCCCGAGTGCGCAGACCAGGGACAGGAGTACCTGGCGAGTCAGCTTGTCGATCATGTTACACCCCCTGCTTCCCCGGGGCCTCGTCAGGCCCGCGGGCTGTTCCAACCGGAATGGTTTTGTTGTTTGTCAGCACCCGTTGCATAGCCGCCCCGCTCAGGGTTTCAACACGCGCTTGATCACGCCCAGCGATACCCGGGTACGCGCACGCTGGGCAACATCGTGTTCTGCGTCCACGCGGTAGTAGTCGCAGACGGTCGTATTGGTTCCCCACACCTCTGAGGTGTTGCTGGAACGCCGCTGTCGCGGGCAGCCGGATTCGAAGGCCATCAGGGTCACGTCGGTATCGACGGCACCAGCGTCGTTGAGGTTGTCCAGGGGATTGGGGCTGACGCCGTCGAACGGGTCCTCCGTATCCCCGCCCCGGAAGGGATCGTTGCCGGTATTGGCCAGCGACAACACGGCGAGGGTGCCGGCTTCGGCGGACTGCAGCGAATTGCTCAGATCCTGCAGGTTGCCCGACATCTTCAGGCTGAACGTACTGTTGCGCGCGGCGACCACGCCGATGATGGTCACGATGAGCAAAAATATCATGGCCACGCCCAGTGCCACACCGGCCTGGTCACGCCTGTTGGACAGATTCCGCATCACGCACCTCCGGCCTGGATCACCAGGTTGGGATTGCGCAGGGCGACATAGCGCGTCACCAGCATGCGCCAGAAACTGTCGTCGGTGCTGCCCACCGGGGCGCGGTCGCCGAGCACGTAGGCCTTTTCGTTGTCATAGTTGAAGTCCTGCTCCTGCGAGCGCACCAGCATGAACACCTCCACGGAACCGACGTTGGCCCAGTCCGCCGCCGCCAGGTCCTCGGCGTAACCGGTGGTATCGACCTCGCCGTCGCCGTCGCTGTCGTAACGGAAACGCACGCGCAGGTCTTCCACGCCCTCGGCCAGGTCCTCGGTCACCACGTTCATCGAGGCGCCGTCCAGACGCAGCGTCTTGCTCGCCAGGCGAAACTCTTCCACCGCGTTGTCCGGCTGGCGCACATAGAACGCCTGGAACATGTAGGGCCAGGCCATGCCGCGCGCGTACTCCTGCCCGTCGCCGACGTTGGGCGGCGTATCGGCGCCGTCCATGAGCAGGCCGGCGTTCGCATTGGCGACGATATAGGTCTGGCCCGCGTCCAGCCCAGTGGGCCAGGAAATCACGCCGTCGCCGGGCGCGTTCGGGTCCTCGGTATCGCTCAGCGGGTCGGGCAGCATGTACTTGATGACCAGCACGTCGGTGCCCGGCCGCGCGTCATCGATGCAGGCGACAGCGTTGCCGCTGCCGTCGGCCACCACGGCAAACAGATAATTGTTGATATCATAGGCCGCCGCGCTGCCGCTGCAGTCGTCGGCCAGTGCCCCCAGCGCGGTATCCTGGGTGATGGCGCCGGCGGGCACACCGCCGAAGAAACCCGCGTGGCGCAGGGAGTCGGTAATCAACTGCAGCGAGAAACGCCCGCTGTCGAGCATGGCGATAGAGCGTTCGGTCTCCTGGTAGCTGCGATTCGAGGCCAGGTAAATGGCGACAGCGCCGCCAATCAGTATCGTGCCCAGCAGCATCGCGACCATGAACTCCACCAGGGTGAAGCCGCGCTGGCGCTGTGTGCCGCCCCGCTGCTGGTGACAGGTGTTCATAACTCGTCCCCATCCATGACAAAGCTGCTCACCAGTACCTGGCGACGGCGCGGATCGCCGCCCGCCGTCGCGCCACCACAGGCCTGCCCACCTTCCAGCGCCGGGCGCACCCCGTCGTTGCTCTCGAGCAAACCGTCCCACTGCACCAGTACCGTGATCTGGCCGGTGCGGTCACGGCCGTTGAAGGGGGTAAAGAGCACGCAGCCGCGCGGGTTGCGCAGGCCACCGGTGGACGTGGTGTTGTCATCGGCATCGGTGAAGGTGACCGCCGCACCGTCCAGTTCCTGCTCCCAGGCCCACAGGTCGTGTACCGCGGCCTCGTTGGGATCACAGGCGCTGTCCGCACAGTTCGGGCTCGGTTCGCTGCCGAGGCTGCCGCCGCCCATCGGGCTCAGCCCGGTGACGTAGTTGGCCAGCGCACCGGGATTTTCGCGCACCCGTTCGAGCAGGCCGTCGGCGAGCGTCACCGCGCGCGCGCGCTGAACCGCCTCGAACTGCGATGTTTTCGAGGTGACCAGCAGGGTGACGATGCCCAGCACGCCGACCGCCAGAATGGCGAAGGTCACCAGGGCCTCGATCATGGTAAATCCACGCTGCCGCGTGACCGCCATACGGCGAGCTTTCCTAGGACTCAGGGCATGCGACATTGTTGCCTCCCAGGTCGTTGAGGATCTCGTCCGCAGGATCGTCGGTATCCTTGGCCGCGCGCACCTCGCCCGAGGGCACCAGGTGCAGGACGCGCGCCTGGGTGGCGTCGCGGCGGTCATCGCAGAGCACAAAGGTGCCGGTCTGCCCGCGGCTGTCGCCGCGCACCGAGAACTGGGTGCTGCTGCGCGCGCTGCCCGCGGCGTCGAAAAAGCTGATCTCCAGGCCGGCCGCGTCGAGCTGGCGGCTGAGCAGGATCTCGTTGGGATCGGGTACACCGTCCGCATCGGCATCGGCGAAGGCCAGGTAGCCGGAACTCCAGGAGTTGGTGTCGGTGGCGCAGTTGCTGGCGTCGGTGCTTTCACACACGATCACCGGCATGCGCTGGGACAGCGCTTCACTGCGCGCGGTCGACAGCGTCGCACGCAGGGCGTACACCTCGGTGAGCTGGCGATTGTTCTTGATCGTATTGACAAAGGCAGGCGCGCCGATGCCCAGCACCACGGCCATCAGCGCCATGACCACCATGAGTTCAATCAGGGAGAACCCGCCTACACGTCCCAAGATTTTCATGCCCCTGTTGCCCCTGTCTCGTTTTTACTGGTTTGTTGTGTCCCGGGTCCTGCGTCTACGGCTGCCCCAGCCACGCGCGCCCGTCATTTATGTCCTGTTGCCTGCGCCGCGGTCTGCCTCTGTAAGGGCTATAATCCTGCGGCGTCGGTGCCGTTCGTGTTTAAATCTCCATGTTCAGGTGCACCGTTTCGATCGAGTCTAGCACGGTTGTAAACAGGCTCAGGCAGACTTTCCGGCGAAAAGTCGAGAAAAGCGCAGATAAAAAGTCGAATTCCCGCGGCGCCTGCAGAATAATCGCTACTGCGCCCCGACAGACCTGGCGCGAGCTAGAAAAGGAGAGAAACAAGATCAACAAAAACAATATGTTACGATTATTTATTACTGTTATTTCTTGTTTTGTATTGCTCGCCGGCTGCCAGTCCCTACCCGTTGAGGAGCCGCCGGCCAGCGCGCCGCAGGACGATTCCGCCGAGCTGTCGGACGAACAACCGCAGCTCTTTGCGGCCCCCGGGCCCGAGGCGCCGGCGGCGCCAGCGGAGGATTTGTGGCAACGCATGGCCGCGCAACTGAGCTGGCAGGAACTGGACAACGAGCAGGTGTCCCGGGCGCGCGAGCGCTTCCTTGGCCAGCGCGACTACCTGTCCGTGGTGTCCAACCGCGCCAACTACTACCTCTACCATATTGTCGAGGAAGTCGAGCGGCGCGAGCTGCCCATGGAACTGGCGCTGCTGCCGCTGGTGGAAAGCACGCTGAACCCCTTCGCCTCCTCGCCCTCGCACGCCGCCGGCCTGTGGCAGATCATGCCCGCCACCGGCAGGCACCTGGGCCTGGAGCAGGACTGGTGGTACGACGGTCGTCGCGACCTGCGCGACTCCACCCGCGTGGCGCTCGATTACCTGGAGCACCTGCACGCCGAATTCGACGGTGACTGGTTGCTGGCCCTGGCCGCCTACAATTCCGGCAAGGGCCGGGTCGGCCGCGCCATGAAAAACAATGCCCGCAACGGCCTGCCTACCGACTACTGGTCCCTGCGCCTGCCGCGGGAAACCCGGCACTACGTGCCCAGGCTGATCGCCCTGGCACAGATCGTGGCGGCACCACAGCGCTACGGCGTAAGCATCCCCAGCGTGCCCAACCGGCCCTCATTCGCGATCGTCAACACCGGCGGGCAGCTTGAGATCGTCCGCGCGGCGGAGTTGGCGGGAATCGATATCGGCACCCTGCGCGCCTTTAATCCCGGCCAGTTGCGCTGGGCGACCTCACCGGACATGCCGCCGGAACTGCTGTTGCCGGTGGACAGCGTGGCGCGGTTTGAACAGGGCCTGGCGACCCTGGACCCGGACGAGCGCGTGCAGTGGCAGTTCTACCGCATCGAACGCGGCGACACCCTCGGCCACATCGCCCGGCGTTTCGACACCGAGATCGGGCTGCTGCGCGAGGTCAATGGCATCCGCGGCAGCCGTATCCGCGCCGGCGACACGATGATGATCCCGCGCGGCGGCGCCTGGGAATCCAGCCTGGCCTTCGCCCGCGAGGAACCGACCAAAGCGCGGCGCGGCTACCGGGTGCGCCGCGGCGATTCCCTGTACCGTATCGCCGGCAGGTTCAACGTCTCCATCAATGACATCATCGCCTGGAACTCGCTGGACCCGGACGCCTACCTGCAGCCAGGCCAGCAGCTCACCCTTTACGTCAGCGGCGGCTAATCTTCACGGCGGCGCGCTTGCGCGCCAATGTCCCGGGCGTTATGTTAGGCCACCCGTCGCCACGGTAGCGGCGCGGCCCATCCCGAATATGATGCCACAAGGAGCTTTCCATGAAGGATCGCCTTAGCACACTGCTCAAATCCGCCCTTTTCTCTCTCCTCGCGCTGGCGGCCGCTGGCGCCACGGCAGAGGACGCCGACGATGCCACCAGCGGCGGTCGCGCCATGGCCATGCAGATGGAAGCGGTGGTCACCGCTGTCGACCTGGAAACGCGCCAGGTCAGCCTGCAGGGCCCGGGCGGTGAAATCGTCACGGTGAACGCACGCGAACAGGTGGTCAAGCTCGAGGACGTACACGTCGGCGACGTGCTGGTGGCGACCTACATGGCCGCCCTGGAAGGCGAGCTGCGCGAGCCCACCGCCGAGGAACTGGCTGAGCCCTGGGTCGTCCTGGAGGACGGCGTGGTATCCGGCGAGGGCGAGGACCCGGGCATCGGCGCCGCACGCATGATTCGCGCCGTGTGCACGATCGAGGGTATGAACCGGGTGCTGGGCACCGTCACGGTGGAGGACACCCGTGGCAATCTGCACCTGATCACCGATGTCGAGCCGGAAAAGATGGAAGGTGTCACCCTCGGGCAAACACTGGTCATCGTCTACGCCGAGGCCGTCGCCCTGTCCCTGGAGCAAAAGCACGCCGAGTAAGCCCGGCGACGTATCAACTGCCTAACAGCTCTTCCACCAGCACGGCGACCTCGCGGGTCGCCGGGCCCCGGCGCTGCTGGTGGAAGCAGCCTGTCACTTCACTCAACTCGGGATTGACCTCCACGGTCAATGCGCCGGCCGCGCGCGCCTCGCGCACGAAACCCGCGGCTGGATAGACGACCCCCGAGGTGCCCACCGCGACGAACAGGTCACAGCGCGCCAGTTGCGCACCGATCACCTGCATGTGGTAAGGAATTTCACCAAACCACACGACATCCGGGCGCAGGCCGCCGCTCTCCCCGCACTGCGCACAGCGCGACCGCGCGTCGTAATCCTCGCGCGCCGCTGCGCCAGCGCGACACACGCCGCACAGCACGCGCCGCAGCTCGCCGTGCATGTGGCAGACCTGGGGGCTGCCGCCACGCTCGTGCAGGTCGTCGACGTTCTGCGTGACCAGGAAGACCTCACCGGGGAATTGCGCCTGCAGGCGCGCCAGCGCGCGGTGCGCCGCATTGGGCTGCACCTGCGCGAGCTGGTTGCGCCGCGCGTTGTAAAAACGGTAGACCAGCGCCGGGTCGCGGGCGAAGGCCTGCGGCGTGGCAATGTCCATCGGGTCCAGGCCTTCCCACAGGCCCCCGGCGTCGCGAAATGTATTCAGGCCGGACTCCGCGGAGACCCCCGCCCCGGTAAGAATAACGATGCGTTCGATACGCGCGCCGGTAACCAGGCTCATCGGCTTCACCGCGCCGCCAGGGCGAGGTCCCCCAGTTCGTGCAGCTCGCCCAGCGCGGTGAAGAACAGCGCACAGCGCACCGGTTCAGGCCCCAGTGCCGCCAGGGCGTCGCGGTAGCCCGCGAGCTGCTCGCGGTAGGCCTCCGCCTCGCGCGCGCAAAAGACGGTCAGCGACTCCCCGGCCAGCGGCCGACTGGTCTTGTAGTCGACGATCCAGCGTTCCCCCGTGGCGACATCGACGAAGCTGCGATCGATCACCAGGGTGCGCGGCCTGCCCTCGCCGTCCAGCATCACCAGTGGCCACTCGCTGCGCGCCTGGGCATGCGCAGGCGACAGTATCCAGCGGCCGGGGCCGTCCGCGCACAGGCTGGCGGCAATGTTTTCCAGCACCTGTTGCAGGGCGTGTTCCAGCGCGGCACCGGCCAGCCCCTGCATGCGCAGCGCGCGGCGCCAGCGCTCCCTGTCGTCGGGGCGGCAGTCCTGCGGCGGCTCGCCCCCCAGGGACAACTCCTCCAGCGCCAGGTGCACCACCGTGCCCACGACCCGTTCCAGGTGGTTGTCGGCGCGTCGCGCACTGTTCTGCGAGGGGTCTGCCTGTTGTTCTGCCGGCAGCGGCGGCGCTGCGGGCAGGCTGTCCGCTGCCAGGCGCTGCAGCAACGGCGGCCCACTGTCCACGTCCGTCGCGGCGGATGCCGCCTCGTGCCAGCAGGCCTGTTCCACAAAGGTGTCCCAGATGGTTTCGAGCAGGCAACCGGAAGGTTTTTTCGGCCGATCCTTTTGCTCGTCCCAGCTTACCGAGGCGCTCAGGTGCAGCTGTCGCGCGGCGCGGGTGGCGCCGACATACAACAGGCGGATGGCCTCGTTGCGCTCCTTTTCCTTGCGCCGTTCGCCCAGGTAGCGGTACAGCGTCGCTTCGCCGGGCGCGCTGCGGTCGTTCGCGGCGAGCAGGAAAACGGGCTCGCCGCCCTCGCCCACCTGCTCGTCCCAGCGCAGCAGTTCGGCCTTGGCGGAACGCGAGCCCCCGTCCAGTCGCGGCATGAAGACGCGCCCGAACTCCAGGCCCTTGGCCTTGTGCAGGGTCAGCAACTGCACCGGGGCATCGCCGTCGCCGCCGCTCATGAAGGTCTTCTCGACCTGCTGTTGCAGCCAGTCGACATCCAGGCCCAGACCCGTGTTCTCAGCCTGCTCCAGCAGGATAAAAAAGCTCTGCGCATCTTCCAGCGCCAGCGCATCGGCCGCACAGCCCGGCCCGCCGAGCGCGAGCCAGGCCTGCTCGATCCACACGCGCAGGCCGAGCCTGTCGCGCTGCGCCCAGGCGCGCTGGAGCACCGCGTGCAAACGGGCGAGCCTCGTGCCGGCCTCAGCGCCGAGGTGCTCGTGCAGCTCGGTGTCGGCAATCAGGGTACGCAGGGGTTGTCGCGGCGATGCTCCCTGCCAGCGCGACACGCGCAGCAGGTCCTGCAGCGACAGGCCGCACCAGGGTGCGCGCAGCAGCGCCATCCAGGCGACGCGGTCCGCATCGTTGGCCAGCGCGCGACACAGGCTGAGCAGGTCGCCGGCCACCGGCGAGCTGTCCAGGCGGTCCAGTTCCGCCGCCTGGCAGGCCACGCCGAGTTCCTTGAGCCGTCGCAGTATGGGCCGCAGGTGATTGCGCTGTCGGCCGAGCACCGCGATATCGTTTTCACCCGCAGCCACATACCGCTGGATCTGCGTGCTGATGAACTCGACCTCCGCGTCCTGCCCGCCGTCGCCCCTGAAGCCGTCGAGCGTGACCGGCTGTGCACCGCTGTGTGCAGATACCGCCTCGGCGCTGCTGTAGGGAACCTGCCCCCGATCGATATCCGCGGCGTCCGGGAAGTGGCGTGCGAAGGTGTCGTTGACCCACTGCACCACGCCGGCCGCGGAGCGGAAATTGCAGCGCAGTTGCAGGTGCTCCAGTGCGACGCCGTTGAAACCGTGGTCCCTGGCCTGGTAGAACAGGCCGACGTTGGCGTCGCGAAAGCCGTAGATGGACTGCATGGCGTCGCCCACCACCAACAGGGTGCGCGGCGCGCCGGGGTTGGCGGCATTGTGCTCGCCCCAGCCGCGCGTGAGCCGGTGCAGCAGGTTGTACTGGTTGCTCGAGGTGTCCTGGAATTCGTCGACGAGGATATGTTCGATACGGTAGTCGAGCCGCAGCGCCAGGTCGGTAGGCGCGTCGTCCGGGCCCAGGGCCTGCAGCGCGGACTGCGACAACTGGCTGTAGTCGACGGCGCCGTGACGGCTGAACACCAGCAACAGCTGGGCCTGCAGCACGGGCAGCAGGCGCGACAGGGCGAGCGCAAGCTGCCAGGCCTGTGAACCGACTTCCACCTCGGGCAGGATGCGCAGGCCCGCCAGCAGGCCAGACAGCTCCGGGATCGTTCCCAGTTCCCCCAGCAGTTCGATCATCTGTTCCTTGCGCAGTTTCGGCTCCCCGGTCTTGTCCGCGGGAAATCCGCACTGCTTGCTGATGCCGCGGGGGCTGCGCCATTCGCTCTTGCCGGTCAGGAACAGGTCGGCCACCTGTCGCCAGCGCGCCAGTTCTCCCGGCTCGCTCGCCGGGAAGTCGGCGAGCGGCTGCGCACCGAGATTGCGCGCCGCGAACTGTTGCAATTCGACGATCTGCTCGCGGTAGGGCAGCAGCAGGCGTTCAGTCTCGCGCAACTGCGCCGCCACCAGCTGTTCGACGACCTGCACCAGGTAGGCCTCCGATTCCGCGGGCGACTCGTGCACCCCGATGTACGCGCCCCACTGGTCGCGGCGATCCAGCATGCCGACCAGCAGTTCGCGCACGCTCTGCCAGCGATTGTCGAAATGCGCCAGCAGGGCGCGCAGGTCCGCGGCGACGCGATGGCCGCTGTCGAGCAGCGCGAACAGTTCGTTCACCGCCTCTTCGTACAACGGCGTCGCGTCCTCCGCCGGACTGGCCTGCCCGCCGCAGTGGCTGAGCACGGGCATCTGCCGGGTCAGGCCCGCGCAGAAGCTGTCGATGGTCTTGATATTCAGGCGGGCGACATTCTGCAGCAGGTGCCACTCACCGCGCGCATCCGCGTCCAGCGCCGCCTGCGCCAGCGCGCGGGTATGGCGCTGGTGGTCACTGTCGCAGGGCAGCTCGCGCCGGGCCCCATCCAGCGCCTGCAACACGCGTTCACGCATTTCCGCGGCGGCCTTGCGGGTAAAAGTGATGGCCAGCACCTGCTCGGGCCGCGCCACCCGCGCCAACAGGCCCAGGTAGCGCTGGATAAGCAGCTCGGTCTTGCCCGAACCGGCCGGCGCGGTGACGCAAACACTGCGCAGGGGGTCCGTGGCGTCGCGCCGCTGGGCACTGTCGACCACCCCGCTCATGCGCTCTCCCCCGCCGTGTCCGCCGTCGTATAACCGACGCGACACAGCGCCTGCAGGCCGCAGAAGGTGCAGGCGCCGCGCAGCGGGTCCACCGCCGCCTCGCCATCGAGGAAGTCCTCGGCCAGGCGCTCCAGCACGCGCCGCCACTCGTCGCGCAGCGCCGGCCAGTCCTGCGCCGCCATCTTTTCGCCGACGACCCTGGCCACGTCGGTGCGCACCCCGGGGACAGAGCCGGACTCGCCCAGCCCGACATAGGCGCAATCGCCGGGTCGCACCTGGGCGAAGGCCAGCGCCGTGGGGGCCTGCCCGGAGGCCAGCAGGTACAGCAACAACTGGGGTTCCTTCGGCCGCTCGCCGACCCAGTCGCCGACAGCGCACTTGCCGGTCTTGTAGTCGATGATCATGCGGCCGCCGCCGGACAGTTCATCCACCCGGTCGACGCGCAGGCTCAGGGGCAGCGTACCCAGGCTGACCTCGAGCTTGTCTTCCGTGGCCGCGACGGTGAACGCCTCGCCGCGTTCGCGCTCGACTTCCAGCCATTCCTCCAGCAGTTGCTGCAGACAGCGCCGCTCGAGGTCGACACAGGACACCCCCAGGGCGATCCTGCGGTGGTCCGGCAACCGCTCCAGGCCGCGCTCCACGGCGCGCGTCACCAGTTCGCGCAGTGGCTCTCCCGGCCGCGGCAGGCGGTCCCGCGCGCCCACTTCCTGCCACAGGACTTCCAGCGCGCGGTGTACGATATTGCCGCGTTCCTGCGGCGCAATACCGCTGACGAAGTCGGGCAAGGGCTCGACCCGCAGGCGACGCCTGGCGAAAGCGCGGAACGCGCAGTTGGACTGGTCGGCGATAATCGCCGAACCGCCGCGCAGTTGCGCCAGTTCAACCTCTGCCACCGACGGCCCCCGACGGTCGTCCAGGCTCTGCCACCGCGCGGTCTCCTGCTGCTCGCGCCAGGGCGGATAAAGTGGCGCCAGCGCGGGCGCCGCCGCGTCCTCGAAGGACTCGAGCAAGGTACTGGGCAGGTCTTGCACGCCGTCGATCTGACGGCTGTAGCTGGCGTGCACATGCCCGCAGGCGCCGCGGTACTGGTCGAGCAGGCGCTGGCTGAAGGCGCGCTCCCGCTCCGGGGTGGCGTGGGGCATGGCGTGCGCGGCCTGCAGGGCGACCGGGATGAAGGGATTGGGGCGCGGTGGCGAAGGCCAGCGCGAGGCCTGCATGCCACAGACCCACAGGTGATCGAACGCCAGCCCCACTGCCTCCAGCGGCCCGAGTACCTGCACCGGACTGTCCGCTGTCTGTGGGTGCGAGACCCGGGCCTCGCAGGCCTCGCGCAACAGTTGCAGCGCCTGCGGGTAGTCCAGAGCCGCGGCGACCAGGTCCAGCGCGCGAAACTCGTCCTGGGTCTGCTGCCAGTGGGAGACCTGCTGGTACTCCAGCGAGTCCAGGGTGCCCGTGCCGGGCCAGCCCCAGAGGTCCAGTAGGGCGTTGAAGCGTTGTAGCCAGGTCGAGGGCGGCGCCCTGTCGCGCAACTCGCGCATACCCGACATGGCCAGCAGCAGTTCCCCCAGGCGCAGCCCGGCGCCCTCCGGGGAGCCCAGCGCGCCGGCGAGGTTGCGCAGCGCGCCCTGGCTGACCTCCTCCACGCCCGCGGCGTGGAGGCGCTGCACGAGCTCCACGGCCAGTTCCCCGCCGCCGTCGCGCAGGTCGAGAAAGCGCGAGCGCAGCAGGGCGATAACGCTCGCCACGGCGACCTTGTCCAGGCCCAGGGAGAGCACCGCCAGCGCATCGCGCACCAGCGGCGTGCGCGCCAGGCTCATGCCGGCGGAAAAGTTCACCGGCAGGCTGTTGTAGTTCTCGCCCAGGCAGTCGAATTCGCGGCGCAGGAAATACTCCAGCGCGACCCGCTCGGTATTCTCGCTGGACAGCACGATACCGACGGTAGTGCCCGGCGACCCGCGCACCAGCCGCGATGCCCAGCCAGCCACCGCTTCCAGTTCACCGCGCGCATCGGCAAACGCATACGCGGCGCAGGTCGCGTCGCGGGCCGGCGACGGCACCGTGTGCACCGCGGCGGCGGACGTCTGCAGCGCAGCCTGCAGCACCGGCTCCAGGTCGCTGCACGCCACCAGCGCCACCGCCGCTGCCGGGGCATGCCCGGACAACCCGGCCAGCGCCGCGAATGCGTCGCCCCGGGTACAGGCGCCCGCGCGCTCCAGGGAACGCTGGAAACGCTCCAGCCAGGCGAGAAAAACCGCGCAGTCTGGCTCCATCCCGAACAACTGTCGCTGCCGCGCCGCGGCGGGGTCGACATCATGGCGCAACAGCAGTTCGCGCGCCTCGCTGGCCCACTCGGCGGCCCCCGCGGGATGCAGCAGGGCCGGGACCTGCGCTTCGCGCGCGTGGGCGTCGATGGCCTGGCGCCACAACCACAACTCCTGCTGTCGCGAGAGCAGCACGGCGGGGGGCAGCAGGCCATCGCGCTGGCACTCTTCCCAGCGTCGCAGCAGCCACTCCTCCAGCGGCGACACCGCGAGAGGCTCCCAGACGCGCGCGCCGCCTGCGGCCATGGCCGCGTTCCACTCGCTGGCGATGCGCCGCGACAGGCGCAGGTTGGGGGTGAGGATGGCGCAGCCCTGCTCGATCCAGGGTTGCAGGCTCGCGATGTCGTACAGGCTGTGCGCCAATCTTGGCTCCCGCGGAGGTGCACCTGGCCGGCGCGCCTACACAAAGCGCCCCGACTGCTATAAAATGCGCGCCCGGCGCGCTTCCGGCCCTTTCGGACCGACCTCACACCGGACGAGAAAACCGGATTCACTTTATCAGGTAGACACCGATGAGCAACATCGAAGTACACAACGTCAATGTCGACGCGCAGGACGTGCTGATCACGCCGGAAGCCCTGAAGCAGGCGCTGCCGATGTCCGAGACAGTGCACGACACCGTGGTCGGCAGCCGCCAGACCATCCAGGACATCCTGGACGGCAAGGACCACCGGCTGTTCGTCGTCGTCGGTCCCTGCTCCATCCACGACCCCGCCGCGGCCATGGATTACGCCAGGCGCCTGAAGGCACTGGCCGACGAACTCTCCGACACCCTGTACATCGTCATGCGTGTCTATTTCGAGAAGCCGCGCACCACGGTCGGCTGGAAGGGACTGGTCAACGACCCCCACCTGGATGACTCGTTCAAGATCCAGGAGGGCCTGCACATCGCGCGCAAGCTGCTGCTGGACATCCTCGAACTGGGGCTGCCCACCTCCACCGAGGCGCTGGACCCGATTTCACCCCAGTACCTGCAGGACCTGATCAGCTGGAGCGCCATCGGTGCGCGCACCACGGAATCGCAGACCCACCGCGAGATGGCCAGCGGCCTGTCCTCGGCGGTCGGGTTCAAGAACGGTACCGACGGCGGCCTGACGGTGGCCACCAACGCGCTCAAGTCCGCGGCCAAGCCACACCGCTTTCTCGGCATCAATCGGCAGGGCCAGGTCGCGGTGTTCACCACACGCGGCAACCGCTACGCGCACATCGTCCTGCGCGGAGGCAGCCAGGGCCCGAACTACGATTCGGTGCACGTCAAACTGGCGGAGGCCGCCCTGGCCGAAGCCGGCATTCCCGCGCGCATCATGGTCGACTGCAGCCACGCGAATTCGAACAAGCAGCCGGAACTGCAGCCGCTGGTCGCGGAGAACGTGTGCAACCAGATTATCGAGGGCAACCGCTCGATCGTGGCGCTGATGATCGAGAGCAACCTCAAGGCCGGCAACCAGTCCATCCCGGCGAACCTCGACGAACTGGAGTACGGTGTGTCGGTGACTGACGGCTGCATCGGCTGGGACTCCACCGAGGCCTGCCTGCGGCAGATGCGCGATATGCTCAGGGACGTCCTGCCGGGCAGGGTCTGAGCGGGCAGAGATAGCCCCGGGCCTCCCGGCCCGGGCCAGGCGGCGCTAGTAGTACGCCTGCGAGGTATCCGTGTGGTCGGTGATGTCACGCACGCCGGACAGTTGCGGAATCTGCTCCATCAAGGTCTTCTCGACACCGCCCTTGAGCGTCATGTCCACCGCGCTGCAGCCCTGGCAGCCGCCGCCGAACTGCAGCACCGCGACACTTTCCCCGGTCACTTCCACCAGGCTGACCTCGCCGCCGTGGGCGGCCAGGGCTGGGTTGACCTCGTTGTACAGGACGTAGTTGATGCGGTCCTCCAGCGGGCTGTCATCGCCCACCCGGGGCATCTTGGCATTGGGCGCCTTGATGGTGAGCTGCCCGCCCATACGGTCCTTGGCGTAGTCCACCAGGGCGTCCTCGAGGAAGGGCAGGCTGCGGCCCTCGTACCAGACGGCGAACTTGTCCAGCTCGTGCTTCTCGTCGCCCTCCTGCACATCGCCTTCGCGGCAATAGGCAATGCAGGTCTCGGCCCTGGGCGTGCCGGGCTGGTTGATAAATACCCTGACGCCCAGTGCGTCTTCCTGCTTCGACAGCAGCTCCGCCAGGTAATCCTGTGCCGATTCCGTGATGGTAACCATGACTTGCCCCATTCCGAGTAATTTACTCAGGTATTCTAGCAAACTTGTTGGCAAAAGTGTGAGGCCGCCCCGCAATCCCCGGCAACTGGCGGCCACAATCTGGTAACATATCGGGCTTTTTCGGGGGCTTCAAATCCCCTCCGCAAGTAGTGGCAATAGGGCATAACAATGACCAGCGACATCAAGAAGCCTTGCACCCTGGAACAGGCGCTGCGCACGCGCATTCTCGTCATCGACGGCGCGATGGGCACCATGATCCAGGCCGAGAATCTCACGGAAGAGGACTTTCGGGGGGAGCGCTTTGCCGACCACGATGCCGACCTGAAGGGCAACAACGAGCTGCTCAGCCTGACGCGCCCGCAGGTGATCGAGAAGATTCACCGCGCCTTCCTGGACGCGGGGGCCGATATCATCGAGACCAACACCTTCGGCAGCACCTCCATCGCCCAGGCCGATTACAACCTGGCGCACCTCGCGGCGGAGCAAAACCTCGCCGCGGCGCGCATCGCGCGCCGGGTTGCCGACGAGGTGTCCGCCGCGACGCCGGACCGGCCGCGCTTCGTCGCCGGCGTGCTCGGCCCGACGCCCAAGACCGCGTCCATCTCGCCGGATGTCAACGACCCGGGGGCGCGCAGCATCAGCTTCGATGAGCTGCGCGACGCCTACGCCGAGGCGACCCGCGCCCTGATCGAGGGCCAGGTCGACCTCATCATGATCGAGACGATCTTCGACACCCTCAACGCCAAGGCGGCGATCTTCGCCGTGCAGTCGGTGTTCGAGGAACTGGGGGTCAGGCTGCCGATCATGATTTCCGTGACCTTCCCGGACATCAGCGGGCGCGTCCTGTCCGGCCAGAATCCCGAGGCCTTCTGGAACGCGGTCGCCCACGCCCGCCCGTTGATACTGGGCAGCAACTGCGGCCGCCCCTACCGCGAGATCCGTCCCTTCGTCGAGGACCTGGCCAACGCGACGGACGCCTATTTCAGCGCCCACCTGAACGCCGGCCTGCCCAACGCCTTCGGCGAGTTCGACGAGACGCCCGACATCATGCAGGACGATTTCGCCGAGTTTTCCCAGCGCGGCTTTCTCAACCTGGCCGGTGGCTGCTGCGGCACCACGCCCGAGCACATCCGCGCCATCGCCAATGCGGTGCAGGGCGTCACCCCGCGCCCGCTGCCCGAACACGAGGACGCCTGCCGCCTGTCCGGCCTGGAGCCGTTCAACATCGGCAGCGACAGCCTGTTCGTCAACGTCGGGGAGCGCTGCAATGTCACCGGCTCGGCGAAGTTCAAGCGCCTGATCCTCGACGACAACTACGAGGCGGCGCTGGACGTGGCCCGCGCCCAGGTGGAGGACGGCGCGCAGATCATCGACGTCAACATGGACGAGGGCATGCTCGATTCGAAGGAGGCCATGGTCACCTTCCTCAACCTGATCGCCGCGGAACCGGACATCGCCCGCGTACCGATCATGGTCGACTCGTCCAAGTGGGAAGTGATCGAGGCCGGCCTCAAATGCATCCAGGGCAAGGCCGTGGTCAACTCCATCAGCCTCAAGGCCGGCGAGGAGGAATTCCTCGCCCAGGCGCGCCTGTGCCAGCGTTACGGTGCGGCCGTGGTGGTCATGGCCTTCGACGAGGACGGCCAGGCCGACTCGCTGCAGCGCCGCAAGGACATCTGCAAGCGCTGCTACGAGCTGCTGACGAGCCGGCTGAACTTCAACCCCAACGACATCATCTTCGACCCGAATATCTTTGCCATCGCCACGGGTATCGAGGAGCACAACAACTACGCCGTCGATTTCATCGAGGCGACGCGCTATATCAAGGCGGAGCTGCCCGGAGCGCTGGTCAGTGGCGGTGTGTCCAACGTGTCCTTCTCTTTCCGCGGCAACAACGCGGTGCGCGAGGCCATCCACTCGGTGTTCCTGTACCACGCCATCAAGGCGGGCATGGATATGGGCATCGTCAACGCCGGCCAGCTGGCCGTGTACGACGAGTTGCCGCAGGACCTGCGCGAGGCGGTGGAGGACGTCATCCTCAATCGTCGCGAGGACGGCACCGAGCGCCTGCTGGAACTGGCCGAGCGCTACCGCGACAGCGGCGGCAGCGCCGCCAGGGAAGAAGACCTGGGCTGGCGTGAGGAGAGCGTCGCCAAGCGCCTGGAACACGCACTGGTAAAAGGCATCAACACCTATGTGGTCGAGGACGCCGAGGAGGCGCGGCAACAGTTCGACCGTCCCATCGAGGTCATCGAAGGGCCGCTGATGGACGGCATGAACGTGGTCGGGGATCTGTTCGGCGACGGCAAGATGTTCCTGCCCCAGGTGGTCAAGAGCGCCCGGGTCATGAAACAGGCGGTCGCCTACCTGCAGCCATTCATCGAGGAGGAAAAAGAGGAAGGCGCCAGCAGCAACGGCAAGATCCTCATGGCCACGGTGAAAGGCGATGTACACGATATCGGCAAGAACATCGTCGGTGTGGTGCTGCAGTGCAATAACTACGAGGTCATAGACCTCGGCGTGATGGTGCCCTGTGAGAAAATCCTGGAGACGGCGCGCGCGGAAAATGTCGACGTCATCGGCCTGTCGGGGCTGATTACGCCCTCGCTGGACGAGATGGTGCACGTGGCCAGCGAGATGCAGCGCACCGGGTTCGAGGTGCCGCTGATGATCGGCGGCGCCACCACCTCCAAGGCGCACACCGCGGTGAAAATCGATCCGCAGTACGACGGCGACGTGGTCGTCTACGTCCCGGACGCGTCGCGCAGCGTGGCGGTAGCCACCCAACTGCTGGGCGGCGGCAAGGAAAAGTTCATCGATTCACTACGGCGGGAATACACCGTGGTGCGCGAGCGGGTGGCCAACCGCACCCCGTCGGCGCCGCCGGTGGCCTATGCCGAGGCGACCGCCAACGCCGTCGCCATCGACTGGTCTGACTACCAGCCGCCCCGTCCCAGCTTCACCGGGCTGCGCGTGTTCGACGACTTCCCGCTGGAGGAACTGCTGGAGACCATCGACTGGACGCCGTTCTTCAACACCTGGGAGTTGAGCGGGAAATTCCCGGCCATTCTCGAGGACGAGGTCGTCGGTGAGCAGGCCAGCGCGGTGTTCCGGGACGCCCAGACCATGCTCGAGAAGATCGTCGCGGAGAAACTGCTCACCGCGCGCGCGGTGGTTGGCTTCTGGCCGGCCGCCCGTGTCGGCACGGACGATATCGCCCTGTACGCGGACGACCAGCGCAGCGCCACGATCGCCACGCTGCACCACCTGCGCCAGCAGACAAAACGGCCCGAGGGGCAGCCCAACGCCTGCCTGGCGGACTTCATCGCGCCCGCGGACAGCGGCCTGGAGGATTACCTGGGCGGCTTTTGTGTCACCACCGGGCACGGCGTGGAGGAACTGGCAGCGCAGTACGCGGCGAACCACGACGACTACAACAGCATACTGCTCAAATCCCTGGCGGACCGCCTGGCGGAATCCTTCGCCGAACACCTGCACCGCCTGGTGCGGCGCGAGCTGTGGGGCTACGCCGCGGACGAGGCCCTGGACAACGAGTCCCTGATTGGCGAAAAATACCGCGGCATCCGCCCTGCCCCGGGCTACCCGGCCTGCCCGGACCACACGGAAAAAGCGACCCTGTTCAGGCTGCTCGATGCGCAGAACAATTGCGGCGTTTCGCTGTCTGAAAGTTACGCCATGTCACCGGCCTCATCCGTGAGCGGGTTTTACTACGCTCACCCGCAGTCGCGTTATTTCAACGTCGGCAAGATCGGACGCGACCAGGTGGCGGATCTCGCCGCGCGCAAGGGAGAGACTGTAGACAACGTGGAGCGCTGGTTGCGCCCCAACCTGGGATACTGAAACATGAGCGAAACAGAGCCACAGCCCGGCGGCACCGCCCCCGGCAAAGATGAGAAAGCCAGCGGCAGTCTCAACCCCCTGCAGGTCGTCGGCAGTGTGATGGCGGCCGGACTGGGCGTGCAGAGCAGCAAAAATCGCGAGCGCGATTTCAAACAGGGCAGGATCGGGGTGTTCATCGCCGCCGGCATCATATTCACCGGGCTGTTCATCGGCACGGTGTTCACCGTGGTGCAGCTGGTGCTGAGCGGGACCGGGCAGTAGCGGGCAGGCGGGGCCCCGGCCGGGGGCCCCGGGCACATCAGGTCGGCATACCCGACAGCCAGATATACATACCCAGCACGACGATGCCGATGATGGCGGTGGCGGCGATGGAATCCGCGGCGCCGTCCGCCTCGCGCTCGCTGTTGACTTGATCAGACATGGTTTACTCCACTGGTAAAAAGGTCCTGGCGGGCGGCATTATACCCGCACCGGGGCCCCGGCCCAAGGCCGCGAACCGTCCCCGGCGGCCATGCGCTGGAGCGTTCTAACCTTATGAATATTCAGACTATTTGTGCGGGGTAGTTTTCTGGTAAGGTAGCGCCCTTTATTTTACCGGGCCCATGATCGCCCCGCCGGAAACACCGATGTACGTCTACGACAAATACGACCAGCAAATCATTGACGAGCGCGTCGCCCAGTACCGCGACCAGACGCGGCGCTATCTCGCGGGTGAAATCAGCGAGGAGCAGTTCCTGCCCCTGCGCCTGCAGAACGGCCTTTATGTGCAGCGCCTGGCGCCCATGCTGCGCATCGCGGTGCCCTACGGCCTGCTCAACACCCGTCAACTGCGCAAACTGGCGAGCATTTCCCGCGACTACGACAAGGGTTACGTGCATGTCAGCACGCGCCAGAACATACAGATGAACTGGCCGCGCCTGGAAGAGGTGCCCGACATCCTGGCCGAACTGGCCAGCGTGCAGATGCACGCCATACAAACCAGCGGCAACTGCATCCGCAATACGACGACCGACGAGTACGCGGGCGTATCCCCGGATGAACTGGTCGATCCGCGGCCCTACTGTGAGATCATTCGCCAATGGTCCACGCTGCACCCGGAATTCGCCTTCCTGCCGCGCAAGTTCAAGATCGCCGTGTGCGCCTCGCAAAAAGACCGCGCCGCTATCCACGTCCACGATATAGGTATCGAACTGGTGGCGAACGACGCCGGCGACATCGGCCTGCAGGTCATGGTTGGCGGTGGCCTCGGCCGCACACCGGTGATTGGCTCGGTCATCTGCGAATGGCTGGAGCCGCGACACATGCTCTCCTACCTGGAGGCCATACTGCGCGTCTACAACCAGCACGGCCGGCGCGACAACAAGTTCAAGGCGCGCATCAAGATCCTCGTCAAGGCCATGGGTGTGGACGCCTTTCGCGCCGCGGTGGAGGAACAATGGCAGTCGCTCAAGGACGGCCCGACCACCCTCACCGACGAGGAATTCGAGCGTGCGCGCAGCTTTTTCACCACGCCGGATTACGAGGCCCTGGAGCAGGACGCCGCGCAACAGGTGCTGCAGGCGCAGTGCGACGCCGACTCCATTTTCGCCAACTGGGTATTGCGCAATACCCGCGCACACAAGGCGGACGGCTACCGCAGCGTCACCCTGTCGCTGAAAGCCACCGGCTTCCCGCCGGGCGACATTACCGCTGAACAACTGGAACTGCTGGCCGACCTGGCGGACCGCTATTCAATGGGCGAGGTACGCAACACGCATCAGCAGAACATGGTGCTGGCCGACGTGCGCATGGCGGACCTGCACACACTGTGGCGCGAACTACAGGGCGCACGCCTGGCCACGCCGAACATCGGCTATCTCACGGATATTATCTGCTGCCCCGGCGGCGACTACTGCTCCCTGGCCAATGCCAAGTCCATCCCCGTGGCGGAAGCCATACAGGCGCGCTTCGACGACCTCGACTACGTCTACGACCTGGGCCCGCTGGATCTGAATATCAGCGGGTGCATGAACGCCTGCGGGCACCACCACGTCGGCCACATCGGCATTCTCGGCGTGGACAAGAAGGGACAGGAGTTTTACCAGGTCAGCCTGGGCGGCAACCAGGGCAAGGACGCCTCGCTCGGCAAGATACTCGGGCCGTCCTTCAAGCAGGAGGACATGCCGGATGTCGTCGAACGCATCCTGTCCACCTACCTGTCCCTGCGAGCAGAGGAAGAGACTTTCCTGGACACCTACCGCCGTGTCGGCATCGAACCGTTCAAGGAGCGCGCATATGCCGAAGTTAATTAAGAACGGCGCTATCGTCCACGATGACTGGCAGGCGCCGGCCAGCGGGGACACGGCGCCCGCCGGGCACATCTGCACCCTGCAGCAGTGGCTGCAACTACAGGACAAGTCCGGCAGCGCGGTCCAGCTGGAACCGGGCGAGGGTGTGCAGGACCTGCTCGAGCACCTGGACGCCATCGCCCTGGTCGCGGTGAATTTTCCCGTCTTCACCGACGGGCGCGGCTTTTCCTACGCCCGCGAGCTGCGCCAGCGCGGCTACGAGGGAGAGCTGCGGGCGACCGGTGCGTTTATCAGGGACCAGATGACCTACCTGGCCAGGGTCGGCTTCAACGCCTTCCAGATGACGGATGAATCCGCGCTGGAGGACGCCCTGGACAGCCTGCACGACTTCAGCCAGTGCTACCAGGCGTCCATCGACCAGCCGCTGCCGCTGTTTCGCCGTCGCTGAAGCCCCGCGATTTCCTATACGCGCCCGCCTTGTTTACACTCGGGTGCTGGCCAGTCGTGGCTGAGGCGCCCCCCGAGTCATGGATCCCAATTCCGTCACCTTCGAGTTCTTCCTGATTTTCAGTGGCGCGGCGATTTTCGCCTCGTTCGCGCTGTATACCCGGCAGCCGCTGATCATCGCCTACATCGCTTTGGGCGCCTGCATCGGCCCCTACGGCCTGTCCCAGGTCACCGACCTGAAGCTGCTCTCGGATATCGGCCACATCGGCATCATCTTCCTGCTCTTCCTGCTCGGCCTGGACATGCAACCCCAGGCGCTGTGGGCGACGCTGCGTAAATCGGTGGTGGTCGCCCTGTTCAGTTCCGCCCTGTTCATCGGCACCGGCTTCGCGGTGGCCTGGTGGTTCGGTTTTTCCACGCGCGACAGCCTGGTGGTGGGCGCGGCGATGATGTTCTCCTCCACCATCATCGGCATCAAGCTGCTGCCCACCACGGTGCTGCACCACCGGCACATCGGCGAACTGATGATCGGCCTGTTGCTGCTGCAGGACCTGTTGGCCATCATCGTGCTCATGGCGCTGTACAGCGCCGCCGCCGGCGACACCGGCGCGGTGGGAATCGACCTGGCCTTCTCCCTGCTCGCCCTGCCCCTGCTGGTGGGCGCCGCCCTGCTGGCCGTGCGCCACGCCCTGCTCCCCCTGCTGGCGCGCTTCGACCGCTTCCACGAGTACATCTTCCTGGTCGCCATCGGCTGGTGCCTGGGCATGGCCGAGGCGGCCGCTGCGGTGGGCTTGTCGGAAGAGATCGGCGCGTTCATCGGCGGCATCACCATCGCCACCAGCCCGATTTCCCAGTACATCGCGGTCAGCCTGAAACCGCTGCGCGATTTCTTCCTCATTCTGTTCTTCTTCTCCGTAGGCGCGCGCTTCGACTTCGGCGTACTGGGCCAGGTGCTGGCGCCGGCCCTGCTGCTGTCCGCGCTGGTGCTCAGCGTCAAGCCGGTCACCTACCGCTTCCTGCTCAAGGGAGTCAGCGAAACCCGCTCCCTGTCCTGGGACCTGGGCTTTCGCCTGGGCCAGGCGAGCGAGTTCTCCCTGCTGATCGCCTACGTGGCGGCGGGCGCGGCCCTGATCAGCGAGCAGGCCTCCCTGCTCATCCAGGCCACCACGATCATCACCCTGCTGGTGTCCTCCTACATCGTGGTGCTCAACTACCCCAACCCGATCGCCATTTCGGACCGTCTGCGCCGGGATTAGGCTGCGGCACTGCTCCTGGCGGGGCCATCTCGCCAAGCGGCGGAATGGCAGCTCAAGAGTGGGCAGAGTCGGTGGGCGGGGAGGCTCTTTGCGCAGACTTCCATGCAGCAATCACGGTGCCGCAAAGGCCCGGGGCGGAAACGCTTTCAGGCCGAGCATCTCAGCCTTCCGAGGCCAGAAAGCGTTTCCGCCCCGGGCCAGAGAACCTGCCCGTAACAGGTTCTACCCAGGGTCAGCGTCTGCGCCCTGGGCCAGAGAACCGAGCTGGTACAGCCAAAAAAAACCGGCCTCAAGGGCCGGTTTCGCGTAACGCTTGCTGCCTATCAGAGCTTGGATTCAAGCTCCGGCAGGGCGTCGAACAGGTCGGCCACCAGGCCGTAGTCGGCGACCTGGAAGATCGGCGCGTCCTCGTCCTTGTTGATGGCAACGATGACCTTGGAGTCCTTCATGCCCGCCAGGTGCTGAATGGCGCCCGAGATGCCCACGGCGATATACAGGTCCGGGGCGACGATCTTGCCCGTCTGCCCTACCTACATATCGTTGGGAACAAAGCCCGCGTCCACCGCCGCGCGGGACGCGCCGATGGCTGCCCCCAGCTTGTCGGCGATACCCTCGAGCAGCTTGAAGTTCTCGCCGTTCTGCATACCGCGCCCGCCGGAGATGACGATATCGGCAGAGGTCAGTTCAGGACGGTCGGACTCGGCGACTTCCTCGCCCACGAACGCGGAGATGCCCGCGTCGTGCACCGCGTCGACGGCCTCGACGGAGGCGCTGCCGCCCTCGGCGGCCACCGCGTCAAAGGCGGTGGTGCGCACGGTGATGACTTTTTTCGCGTCGGCGCTCTGCACCGTGGCGATGACGTTGCCGGCGTAGATGGGGCGCTGGAAAGTGTCCGCCGACTCCACCGCGGTGATGTCGGAGATCTGGCCCACATCCAGCAGCGCCGCCACACGCGGCATGAAGTTCTTGCAGTTGGCGGTAGCCGGGGCGACGATGTTGTCGTAGGCCGCACCGACCTCGGCGACCAGCAGGCTGATGTTTTCCGCCAGCTGGTGCTCGTAGGCGGCGTTGTCGGCGACCAGCACCTTGCCCACGCCGGGGACGGCCGCGGCCGCCTCGGCAGCGCCGCCGCAGCCTGCGCCGGCAACCAGGATGTCGATGTCCGCACCCAGCCCCTGGGCCGCCGCCACCGCGTTGAGAGTGGCGGCCTTGAGGCTGCCGTTGTCGTGTTCTGCGATTACCAGAGTACTCATGAGATAACTTTCGCCTCGTTTTTCAGTTTGTCCACCAGCTGGTCCACGTCCTCGACCTTGATACCGGCCTGGCGCTCCGCGGGGGGCTGAACCTTGATCTGTGTCAGGTGTGCGGTGACTGCAACGCCCAGGTCATCGGGCGTGTAGACGTCCAGGGGCTTCTTCTTGGCTTTCATGATGTTGGGCAACGACGCGTAGCGCGGCTCGTTCAGGCGCAGGTCGGTGGTGACCACCGCGGGCAGGTTCAGGCTGACGGTTTGCAGGCCGCCGTCCACCTCGCGGGTGACATTGACCTTGTCGCCCTCCACCACCACTTCCGAGGCGAAGGTGCCCTGGCCCATGTTGGCCAGCGCGCCCAGCATTTGTCCGGTCTGGTTGTTGTCGCCGTCGATGGACTGCTTGCCGAGAATAACCAGCTGCGGCTGCTCCTTGTCGACCACGCCCTTGAGCAGCTTGGCCACGACCAGCGGCTCGACACTGCCCTCGGTTTCGACCTGGATGCCGCGGTCCGCGCCCAGTGCCAGGGCGGTACGAATCTGCTCCTGGCAGCTCTTGTCGCCGATGGAGACCGCGATGACCTCGCTGGCGGTGCCCGCCTCTTTCAGGCGTACCGCTTCCTCGACGGCGATCTCACAAAAGGGGTTGATGGCCATTTTGACGTTGTTCAAATCGACGTCACTGCCATCGGACTTGGCGCGCACCTTGACGTTGTAGTCAACCACACGCTTCACGGCTACAAGAACCTTCATGGATTCTCCAGTAATATCAGGTGGATTCAGTAATTTCGGTGAGTTTCAGATGGTTGCAGGCGCTTGGAGGCAGCAATCCGGTAAATCTGGCGACGTATCTTGCCCATATTCAGCCGCCGGGTCAATACTCGGCCGCACGCCCCCGCAGCGGCCCGGCGCAGTTTTCCGCCCCCGGGGGCGCACTTGCGGCGGCGCAACGCCTGCTGCAAGAAACCCGGGGCACGAAAGTGTGCGCCAGCGCAAGTTTTGCTCGCCGGCAGCCCCCACAGGGGCCGGCCCGCGCTCGAAATGGGATGGGTTTTTGGTTATGATTTACTGTAAGTTTGTTCGCTAACTCTTCTGATAATACGGACTACTGTCATGTCACACCCTGTCTCCAGCATATGGGCCGCCGGCGTCGGCGCCGCCGCCACGGTGTTGGCTCCCTGCGCCGCGGCGTATATCGGCCCGGGGTCCGGGCTCTCGGCCGTCGGCTCGCTACTGGCCCTGCTGGCCGCGGTAGTCGTCGCCATCGTCGGCTTCCTCTGGTATCCGCTGAAACGCCTCATCAAGGGCAGTGGTGACGAGGACGCGATCGAGGAAGACATCCTGGAAAACGCCAGCCAGGAAACCGTCCCCGGGGATATCAAGGAGCAATGATCTCCTGGGCGGCGGCCGCGTTCCTGGTGGGCGTGTCGCTAATCCTCCTCAAGGTTCTCGGTGTGATCGCCAACAGCCTGGAAGTCCTGCGGCTGTCTTCCCATTCTGTCGCCGTCTTTGGCAACGGCGAACTCAGCGACCGACAAAAGGAACGGGAACTGCAGCGCGTAACCCTGGCGCTGTTTCGCCTGTTCGCGCTGATCATGGTCGGCTCCGTGGCGGCCGTCGGAATACCGGCCGGGCTCATCTGGCTGTTCCACCAGTTCGGCCCGGGCAGCTGGGCCGACACCCTGGACACCACGCTGTCATGGCCGTTTATCCTGGCCAGCTCCGTCGTCGGTACCGCTGTCTACTTCGCCTTCATGCGCCAGGGCTCGCACAACGGCAGCGATGTATAAGTCGCAGTACTCCGGCACAGACCGGGCTCTGCATCGCCTCGCCTTCTCTTCGTGGGGACTGCAGGCGGCGCTGTCCGACATGGAGGACTCCCTGTTCCGTTCACGGCTGTCACAGGTCGAGGCGGAACGACCGGTGTTCATCACCGCGCTGCCCAGGGCGGGCACCACGCTGCTGCTGGAACTGCTGGCCGATACCGGCGAATTCAGCACTCACACCTACCGGCATATGCCCTTCCTGCTCTGCCCGCTGCTGTGGGAGGGGTTCTCTCGGCGCTTTCGCAAATCGGGCGAACTGCGCGAGCGCGCCCACGGCGATGGCGTACAGGTCAGCGAGGACTCCCCCGAGGCCTTCGAGGAGGTTATCTGGCGCCACTACTGGAAGCGCTACTACCAGCAGGACCACATCGAGCCCTGGGGCAAGGTGCGACACAAGGCATTTGAACGTTTTTTCCAGGCACACATGCGCAAGATCGTCGCCATGGGGGGTGACTCTTCCCCCGGGATGCAGCGCAGGTACCTGTCCAAGAACAATTTGAACATCGCCAGGGTGCGCTACCTGCAGCGCGCCCTGCCAGGCTGCAGCGTGATCGTGCTTTTTCGCGATCCCTACGAGCACGCCGCCTCACTGCTGCGGCAACACCTGAACTTCCTCGAGCAGCATCGCGCGGATGCGTTCAGCCGCTGGTACATGGAGGGGATCGGGCACTACGACTTCGGCGCAAACCTGAAACCGGTCGATTTCGGCAACTGGATGCAATCACGCCACGCCGGCGACGCAACCACCATCGAGTACTGGTTGTGCTACTGGCACGCCTGCTACGCTCACCTCCTGGCGCAGGCGGGGGATGCGACGTATTTTTATTCCTTCGAGGCGATGTGCGAGGACCCCGATCCGGCGCTCGACTCCCTGGCGCAGCGGCTAGATCTGGCCGAACCGCCACGGCTGCTCGAACAGGCCGGCAGGATCAGCGTTCCCGCTCGGGGTGGCCCGGAACCCGGCGCCATCGACGCCAGCCTGCACCGGCAGGTGTACGACCTGTGGCGCGAATTGCGCCAGGCGGCGTCGACACCGCAATAATCAACCCCGATCAGCGACAGGCAACACGGGTGATCAAATCCTGCACAGGCGGACGGCATGGCCACTAGGAAGAAAAACGGCAAAGGCAGCGACGTGCTGCCACGGTTGATGTTCGTGCTCTCCCTGTGCACCCTGTCCGCTGCCGGCGGCATGGCGATCTGGGCCACGCAGACGTTCCCCTACGCGCTGGTGAACAACGCGGTGAGCGAGCTGGAAAAGTGGTTCCCGCGCCACGTGCTCGACGAGGACGAGCGTATCAGCAGGGACCTCGGCGAGTCGAATCTCAATGAAATCCGCTATCACGAGTACGGCGTCAGACTGCACGATCGGCAAAACACCTCACCCGGCGCCACGCTGCTCACGTCCTTCTGGAAGGAGTCGGGCTGGAAGCCTGGCGTCAAGCTGGTGGACATCGACGGCAACACGCTGCATCGCTGGGATGTCTCCGCGAGGAGCATCTGGCCGCTGCGCGATTTTCCGCTGGGCACCTACGTGCACGGCGCCTACCTGCTTCCCAACGGCGATATCATCGCCAACATCGAGTACGCCGGCCTGGTCCGTCTGAACGCCTGCTCAGAGGTCGTATGGAAATCACCCTTCGTTTCGCACCATTCGGTGTTCCGAGATCACAACGGACACTTCTGGGTTTCCGGGTACAGGCTGATCAAGGAAGACAATCCGCGGGCGGGTCTCTTTCCGCCGATCAAACCGCCGTTTGCCGAGGAGCTGCTGATACAGGTGTCTGCCGATGGCAGAATGGTACACATGATCAGCCTGCTGAAATCCCTCTACAACAGCCCCTGGCGCCACCTGTTGTGGCACTATGAGCGGATACAGGGCCCAGCAAAACTGGACATCCTGCACCTCAACGATGTTGAGAGCCTGTCGCCCGAGCTCGCCCAGGATTTCCCCACCCTGGATGCCGGCGACATCGTCTTTTCCTCCCGATCTTTGAACGCAATCGGCATCCTGTCCCCGCAGGGCCGCGTGAAGTGGCTGCTGCCAGGCGTCTTCACGCTGCAGCATGACCCTGACTTCGAAGCTGGCGGGTGGATCACCGTGTTCGACAACCGCGACGACTGGACCCGGCACAAGGGCGATTTTCTCGGAGGCTCGCGCATTCGCGCGGTCAACCCGGCCACCAACGAGGTCCGCGACATCTATCGCAGTGCCCCCGGCCGTCGCTTTTACACCCGCGCTGCAGGTAAACACGAGCTGCTGGCGAACGGCAACCGCCTCATCACCGAGGCGAAGGCCGGTCGGGTGTTCGAGATCAGCCCGCAGGGTCGGACCGTGTGGGAATGGATTGCCGAGCCCTACGGCAAACGCGGTGTGTTCGATGTCACCGAAGGTAGCCGCTACCCCGCGATTACACGCGAGATCACCGACACCTGGCCATGTAACTAGCCCCTTATGCCGCTGCAGCCTGCGGCCTCCCGGCAGGCTCCGGGGCGCGTGGCGCCAGTTGGCATTTATTCTTTAATAATTATATACTTGCGCTCCCTTGAAGGCCTCACCAGGGCCCTTTTCCACCCGCTGCTTACTTAGAGGACATCGCTGTGGAACGCGAATCTATGGAATATGACGTGGTCATCGTCGGCGCTGGCCCGGCGGGGCTCGGCACTGCCTGCCGCCTGATGCAACTGGCGCAGGAAAACGACAAAGAAATCACCGTCTGCGTGGTCGAGAAAGGCTCCGAGGTGGGTGCGCATATCCTCTCCGGCGCGGTGATGGACCCGCGGGCGATGAACGAACTGTTCCCGGACTGGAAGGACAATGGCGCCCCGCTCAACGTCGAGGTGAGCGAGGACCAGGTGCTGTTCATGACCGGCGACAGCGGCGCGGTGAGCGTACCGCTGCTGTTCGCGCCGGGTTTCAAGAACCACGGCAACTACGTTATCAGCCTGGGCAACGTGTGCCGCTGGATGGCGGAACAGGCCGAGGGCATGGGCGTGGAAATCTATCCCGGCTTCGCCGCCGCCGAGGTGCTGTACCACGACGACGGCAGCGTCAAGGGTATCGCCACCGGCGACATGGGCATCGCCGAGGACGGCAGTCACAAGGACTCCTACATGCCCGGCATGGAGTTACACGCGAAGTACACGGTATTCGCCGAGGGCTGTCGCGGCCACCTGGGCAAGCAACTGATCCGCAAGTTCGAGCTGGACGCCGGCTGCGACCCGCAGCACTACGGCATCGGCTTCAAGGAAATCTGGGACATCGAGCCGGACAAACACAAGCCCGGCCTGGTCATCCATACCACGGGCTGGCCCGCGCAGAAGAACACCGCGTCCGGTACCTACCTCTACCACGGCGAGAACAACCAGGTATACATCGGCTACGTGGTGCCGCTGAGCTACGACAACCCGCACCTGTCGCCCTTCGACGAGTTCCAGCAGTGGAAGCAGCACCCGAAAATCCGCCACTACCTCGAGGGCGGCACCCGTGTTTCCTACGGCGCCCGCGCGCTGATCAAGGGCGGGCCCAGGTCGCGGCCGAAAATGAGCTTCCCCGGCGGCCTGCTGGTGGGCGATGACGCCGGCACGCTGAACTTCGCGCGCATCAAGGGCACGCACACGGCGCTGAAGTCCGGCACACTGGCTGGCGAGACCCTGTACGAGGCGTTGGCCGGGGGCGCCGCGGGCGGTACCGACCTGAGCGCCTACGCGGACAGGTTCAACGCCTCCTGGCTGAACGAGGAGCTGCACAAGTGGCGTAATTTCGGCGCCTACCTGCACAAGTTCGGCACCTTCATCGGCCCGGCGCTGGCCTTTATCGACCAGGGCATCTTCCAGGGCAAGCTGCCGATCAACCTGGCGGACCCGAAACCGGACCACGCGTGCCTCAAGCCCGCCGCGGACATGCCCAAAATCGACTATCCGAAACCGGACGGCAAGATCAGCTTCGACAAGCTGTCCTCGGTGTTCCTGTCCAACACGAACCACGAGGAGGACCAGCCCTGTCACCTGGTACTGAAGGACCCGGACATCCCGATGGCGCAGAACTACCCGCTGTACGACGAGCCGGCGCAGCGCTACTGCCCGGCGGGCGTCTACGAGGTGGTCGAGGACGAGGGCGGGGAGAAACGCTTCCAGATCAACGGGCAGAACTGCGTGCACTGCAAGACCTGTGACATCAAGGACCCGGCACAGAATATCGTCTGGGTCACCCCCGAGGGCTTCGGCGGGCCGAACTACCCGAACATGTAGGTAGCGCCTAGCGCTCCACCTCGCCCAGGTCGAAGAGCAACTCGCCGGACTGCACCACCATCCTGCCCTCGCGCTCCCGGGCCAGGTCCACCAGCCGGTACCAGGCGGCGCGGGTGAACAGCGCGCTGAGCCCGTGTGGCAGGCGCAGCGCCGCCACACCCTCCCTGTCCGTGTCCAGGAACAGCGGATGGTCGGCATCTATGCACACTTCCCGCCCGGTGTTCAGCGTCGCCCACAACAGCGGCGGCGCGGCGCCTCGCGCCTCGATATCGGTCACCACCAGCGCATGCGCCACCACCTCGATACGCCATTTTTCTCCCGGAGTGACCAGGTAGTAATCGCCGTCATCCTCGCGGCGTAATATGCTGGCGAAGAGTCGCACGATAGCGTCGCGCTCGATGCGCCCGCCGTCGTGGTACCAGCTGCCATCGGCCTCGATAACGATGGGGATGTCGCCGGACAGCGGTGGGTGCCAGCGCTCCAGCGGCGGATTGTCGTAATCGCGCGCGCCCCTGGCCTGCCGTTCTATGTCATCGAGCCCTGTAGCCATGTGTTCCCCTGGCGTCCGCTATGCGCCTGCGTTATAACTGTACCCGGCGCAACCGCAACCGGTACTATGATTAACTTGATACGCAACGCAGTTGTCAACTGGCTCACCCACAAGAGACCGCTGCCCGCCACCCCGCTGAGCGATTTCGAGCGTATCAGGCATGAACTCAAGGCCTGCGATATCCTGCTGGTGGAGGGGCGCTCGCGGGTCAGCGACGTGATCAAGCTGGTCACGCAGAGCAGCTGGTCCCACGCCATGCTGTACATCGGCCGCCTGCACGACATCGAGGACCCACAGCTGCGCGAAACCCTGGGGCGCCACTACCACGGCAACCCCGACCGGCAACTGATCATCGAGAGCGAACTGGGAATGGGCACCGTGGTGCGCGCGCTGACCGCCTACGAGGGCGAGCACCTGCGGATCTGCCGCCCGCGGGGGCTGGGCTACGCGGACAGCCAGGAGGTCATACGCTACGCTATCGGGCGCCTGGGCACGGCCTACGACGAGCGGCAGATCTTCGACCTGCTGCGTTTCCTGTTTCCCTGGCCGATCATGCCGCGCCGCTGGCGTTCATCGCTGTTCAGCGCGCACCCCGGGAAAAGCACGCACACGGTGTGCTCGACCATGATCGCCGAGGCCTTCGGGCACATCCAGTTTCCGATTCTGCCGCTGGTCAAGGTCGTGGAGAAGGACAAGGTGCAGTTGTTCATGCGCAACCCGAAGTTGTGCACGCCCAGCGATTTCGACTACTCGCCCTACTTCGACATCATCAAGTACCCGTTCCTGGATTTCCACCACTACGCCGAACAGCGCCTGCTGCCCTGGCAGGGTTCGGAAACCCTGAGCGAGGACGAGCGCGGGCTGTACATCTCACTCGCTGGCGAGGCGGAAAAACTCTACGACGATACGCAGTAAGGCGTAGCTTGCTACGGGGCAGCGCCCGCGCCTCAGGCGCAGTCGCCGATCAGGCGCACGTTGATCACACCCTCGATGGCGCGCATCCGGTCGAGCACTTCCTCGCCGACACCACAGCTGATATCGATGAGGTTGTAGGCGACCTCATTGCGGCTCTTGTTGAGCATGTCGATGACATTGATGTCCTCGTCGGCGAGAATCGACAGCACGTTGCCGAGAATTTTCGGCACGTTGTCATTGGTCACGGACAGGCGACAGCCGCTGACACGCTCCAGTTGCAGGGTCGGGAAATTCACAGAATTGCGGATATTGCCGTTCTCCAGGAAGTCCCGCAACTGCTCGGCGGCCATAATGGCGCAGTTGTCCTCCGCCTCCTCGGTGCTGGCCCCGATGTGGGGCATGAGGATCACGTCCTTGCGCCCGATCAGTTCCGGCGTCGGGAAGTCGGCGATGTAGCTGCGCAGGCGGCCGCTGTCCAGGGCCTCGATCAGCGACGGCTGGTCGATAATCTCCTGGCGCGCAAAATTGAGCAGGCAGGCGCCCTCCTGCATCGCGCCGAGCAGCTCGTGGTTGATCAGCCCGCGGGTGGAGTCCAGCACGGGCAGGTGCAGGGTGACGTAATCGCTGCGTGCGAACAGCGCCGACAGCGTATCGGCCTTGCGCACCTGGCTGGACAGGCGCCAGGCAGCCTCCACCGACAGCGCCGGGTCGTAGCCGATGACGTCCATGCCGAGGGTCAGCGCCATTTCCGCCACCAGGGAGCCGATGGCGCCAAGGCCCACCACTCCCAGCGTCTTGCCCACCAGTTCACTGCCCTTGAACTTTTTCTTGTTCGCCTCCAGCACCTTGTTCAGCTCGGCCGCATCGTCGATGTCCGCCAGCGTGTGTACGTAGTCGATGCCGGCAATGATGCCGCGGGAGCCCAGCAAAAGGCCGGTGGCGACCAGCTCCTTTACCGCGTTGGCATTGGCCCCCGGAGAGTTGAATACGGGAATGCCGCGCACGGTGCACTCGTCGACCGGGATGTTGTTTACACCGGCCCCGGCGCGCGCGATGGCCAGCACCGATGCGGGAATGTCCGCGGCGGCGAGCTTGTGGCTGCGCAGCAGGATGGCCTCCGGAGCAGCGAACTCGCTGGCGATCTCGTAGTTTTCCCGGGGCAGCCGGTCCAGTCCCTTGACGGAAATCTGGTTGAGTGTCAGTACCTGTCTTGCCATATCGTCCTCTGGATGTTGCGTTACATTACGCTGATTTCGGCGGCCTGCCGCAGCGCCTGGCGATACTCGACGTCGACCAGGCCGCCGAACTCGCCGCTCACCTGCTGCCGCAGGCGCTGCTGGTCCTGCTCCGGCAGGGTGTCGAAGTCGCCGGCGCGCACGCGCGTCAACTCCACCAGGACAGCGTCCCCGGCGGCGGTGAGCAGGAAATCGCTTACCGCCTGATCGGCGGCCGGCGGCGGCAGTTCGAAGACCCGCCCGAGCACGTCCGGCGCCACCGTGAAATTGTCGCGTTGCACGGCGAGTTCCACCTGCCACTCGTAGCCCGCCTCCGCGGCCAGCTCGTCGATGGCCGCGCCATCGCGCAGCCTGGTGAGCAACTCATTCGCCACCGCCGCGACCGCCTCGCGAGCGCGCTGCTCGCTGATCGCGGCGACGATGCTATCGCGCACCTGGGCGAGGGGGCGCACCTGCGGCATGTGATGCTGCGCCACGCGCAGTACCACGAAATGGTCGCCGGCCAGTTCGATCACCTCACTGTTGTGGCCGCCCTCGAGAACGTCGGCGGAAAACGCCACCTCGCGCAGGACCGGGTTGGCGAACAGGCCCTCTCCCGCCTGGCGTGTAACACCCTGCACCTGGCGCGGCTCCAGGTCCAGCTCCGCGGCGGGCCCGTCGAGGTCGTCGGCGTTGAACGACAGGTCGCGCAGCGCCTCCACCGTGCGCAACAGCGCGACCTGCGCCTCCTCGGACTGCAGGTCTTGCTCCAGCTGCGGCCGCAGCTCCTCCAGCGTCGGCGCCTTGCCCTCACGCCGCTCGGTGAGCAGCAGCAGGTGCGTGCCCGCGTCCGTTTCCACCGGGGCGGAAACCTCGCCGGGTTGCAGCGCCGCGATGGCCGCCTCCATGTCCTCGGGAAAGGCGTCCCCGGAAGAATAGCCCAGGTCGCCGCCGCGCCCGGCGGAACCGGCGTCGTCCGAGAACTCGGCCGCCACGGCGGCAAAATCCGCACCGTCCGCCAGTTGTCGCTGCGCGGCGGCGATGCGCTCGCTGTCGCCGTCGGCGAACAGGATGTGCGACACCCGGTTCTCGGTCGTTGCCTGGTACGCAGCCTGCGCCTGCTCGACAGCCTCGAGCAGGGCCGCCTCGTCGACCGCCTCGCGGAAATCCGCGGCGCTCAGCTCCAGCAGGGTGACATCGACGGACTCCTCGGTCATGTACTGCTCCTGGCGCTCGTTGTACCAGGCCTCGACCTGCTCGTCAGTTACCGCCGCGTCGTCGCGAAAGGTTTCGCCAGGAACGGTGAGGTAGCGAAAGTCGCGCTGCTCGTTGGTAATTTTCGCCGTCAGTTGAAGTTCGGCCGGGGTCGCGAAGTCGCTGCCGGCGAGACCGGCGCGCACCTGCGTCAGCATCAGGTCGTTGCGCAGGCTACGCTTGAAATAGCCCGGGGTGAAACCGTTGTCCGAGAGAATCTGCTTGTACAACTGCGGCGAAAACTCACCGTCCAGCTGGAACTGCTGCATGCTGCCCACCAGCTTTCCGATGGTGCCCTCGGAAATCGCCAGGCCCATGTCCTGGGCGGACTGGGTCAGCAGCTTGCGCGATACCAGCGTTTCCAGGGCCGGCCCGCGCAGGCGATCCTCGGCGAGCATGGCCGGGTCGAGGTTTTCGCCCATCGCGGACGCGATGCGCCGCTGTTGCGTGACGATAGCCTGCTGCAGTTCCTGCGGGCTGATCTCCTCGCCGTTGACCTCGGCAACGCTGCTGTCCCCGCCACCGACAAGGATGGACTCGATGCCGAAGGCGGCAAAGGAAATAACGATCAGGCCAATGATGATTTTTGCGGCGGTACCCTGGGTACTTTTGCGAATGTCCTGGAGCATGATTTTTTCCCGAATCAACAAAAAAAAAGCGCACGAACTTGTGCGCCTTTTGCTGGCTGACTGAATATTACCTCACCGCGGCCCCGGGAGCGATCCCGGGAAAATCAACGCGGCATTGTCAACGGGCTCAGGAGTTGACTGAGTCCTTCAACGCCTTGCCTGCCTTGAAGCTGGGCACGTTGGACGCCGCAATCTGGATCGTGGCGCCAGTCTGCGGATTGCGGCCGGTGCGCGCATTGCGGTGCTTCACCGAGAACGTGCCGAAACCGACCAGCGACACCTGGTCGCCTTTTTTCAGTGCATCCGTAATGCCGTCCACCACGGCGTCCAGAGCACGCCCGGCGTCGGCTTTTGACAGGTCGGCTGCAGCTGCAATCGCGTCAATCAGTTCAGTTTTATTCACACTTATCCCCTTTAAGTAGTCGTGTGCGGAGTTTCTGGTTTTCTCTCCGGCCTGCCCTCCCCCTCGCGCAGATCGGGGCGGCGCACCGGAAATCCAGTTTCAAGCTGTACGGACCGGCGCCACTACCGCTGGACGCACACCCTTCGCCATACGCTTATGCGCACGACTTTATACCACAGGGTGAAGCCCGGTCAATGTTGACGCGCCCCGCTCAGTGAGTATTTATGCGGTTTTTTTCCTCGTCGTCGGCCTCGGCGGACTGGCCCATCGTGCCCGCCAGGAACTCCTCGTCGCTGAGGGGCTCGGGCATGGACTCCAGGGCGATGGCGAGCACCTCGTCGATCCATTTTACCGGTCGGATGTTCAGGTGCTCCTTGATGTTGTCCGGAACCTCCTTCAGGTCGCGCTCATTTTCCTTCGGGATGATGACCGTCTTGATGCCGCCGCGGCGGGCGGCCAGCAGTTTTTCCTTCAGGCCGCCGATGGGCAACACCTCGCCGCGCAGCGTAATTTCACCGGTCATGGCGACATCGGCGCGCGCCGGGATGCCGGTGAGCACCGACACCAGGGCGGTGCACATGGCCACACCGGCGCTGGGGCCATCCTTGGGCGTCGCGCCCTCGGGCACGTGGATGTGCACGTCGTGCTTCTCGTGGTAAGTGGCGGGGATGCCCAGCATCTGCGAGCGGCTGCGCACCACCGTGGTCGCCGCCTGGATGGACTCCTGCATGACATCGCCCAGCGAGCCGGTTTTGACATGCCGGCCCTTGCCGGTCACCGCGACCGCCTCGATGGTCAGCAGTTCGCCGCCCACCGAGGTCCAGGCCAGGCCGGTGACCTGGCCGATCTTGTTGTCTTCCTCGGCGATACCGTAGTTGTACTTGCGCACGCCCAGCAGGTCGGGCAGCGCCTCGGCGGTGACCGTGGTGCCGGCGTCGGCCTCGCCCAGCGTGATGGCCTTGACCATCTTGCGGCAGACCTTGGCGATCTCGCGTTCCAGCGCACGCACCCCGGCCTCGCGCGTGTAGTAGCGGATGATGTCGATGATCATCTCTTCGGTGAAGGCCAGTTCGTCTTTCTTCAGGCCGTTCAGTTTCACCTGCTTGGGAATCAGGTAGCGCTGCGCGATGTTGAGCTTCTCGTCCTCGGTGTAGCCCGGGATACGGATGACTTCCATCCGGTCCAGCAGCGGGCCGGGAATGTTCATGGTGTTGGAGGTGCACACGAACATGACGTCGGACAGGTCGTAATCGACTTCCAGGTAGTGGTCATTGAACGCGTGGTTCTGCTCCGGGTCCAGCACCTCGAGCATTGCCGAGGCGGGATCGCCGCGATGGTCCATACCCATCTTGTCGATCTCGTCGAGCAGGAACAGCGGGTTACGCACCCCGGCCTTGGACATCTTCTGCAACAGCTTGCCCGGCATTGAGCCGATATAGGTGCGGCGATGTCCGCGAATTTCCGCCTCGTCGCGCACACCGCCCAGGGCCATGCGCACGAACTTGCGATTGGTCGAGCGGGCGATGGACTCGCCCAGCGAGGTCTTGCCGACACCGGGCGGGCCCACCAGGCACAGCACCGGGCCCTTGACCTTGCGCACGCGCTTCTGCACCGCCAGGTACTCCAGGATGCGGTCTTTCACCTCCTCCAGGCCGTAGTGATCCTCGTCGAGAATCTGCGAGGCGCGCTTCAGGTCGTGCTTGACCTTGGAACGCCTGGACCAGGGCACACTGACCATCCAGTCGATGTAGCTGCGCACCACCGAGGCTTCCGCCGACATCGGCGACATCATTTTCAGCTTGCCCAGTTCCGCCTCGGCTTTTTCCCGCGCCTCGTCGGGCATTTTCGCCTCGTCGATGCGCGTTTGCAGTTCGTCCAGTTCGTTCGGCGCCTCGTCCATGTCGCCCAGTTCTTTCTGGATCGCCTTCATCTGCTCGTTCAGGTAGTACTCGCGCTGGCTCTTCTCCATCTGTTTCTTGACCCGGCCGCGGATACGCTTCTCCACCTGGAACAGGTCGATCTCCGCCTCCATGAGGCCCATCAGGTGCTCCAGGCGCGGGCGGATCTCGGCGATCTCGAGAATGCGCTGTTTCTCCTCCAGGTCGACGCTCATGTGCGCGGCGATGGTGTCCGCCAGGCGCCCCGGCTCGTCGATGCCGGTGAGCGATGTCAGCACTTCCGCCGGCACCTTTTTGCTCAGGTTCACGTACTTCTCGAACTGGCTCACCGTGGAGCGCAGCAGGGCTTCCACTTCCTGCTCGGGGATATCGTCGCTGACAATCTCGCGCACCTCGGCCACGGCGAAGCGGCCACTGTCGTCGATGTTCAGCAACGCAGAGCGGAAACCGCCCTCCACCAGCACCTTGATCGTACCGTCAGGCAGCTTCAGCAGTTGCAGGATGTTGGACACGGTGCCGACCTGGTAGACGTCGTCCGCACCGGGATTGTCGTCCGCGGCATTGCGCTGCGCCACTAGCAGGACCTGCTTGTCGCTGGCCATGGCGTCTTCCAGCGCCTCGATGGACTTCTCGCGCCCGACGAACAGCGGCAGCACCATGTGCGGGTAGACCACCACGTCGCGCAGCGGCAAGAGAGGCAGTTCGATAACGGATGAGGAACCCATACGATTCTCCGGGTTGGCAGGCGCTAGGCCCTGTACGCATTACGTACTGTGCTATATGCGGGCGCGACGGCAAATTACAAGTGCACAGCGCCCGGATGAGCTCGTCCGGCGCTGTGGCCGGACGCGACTGGCGACTACTCGTCGACCGCCTTGGCGGCAGGCTCGCTGTTCTGGTAGACCAGGAGCGGCTCGGAGTCGCCGCGAATGACCGACTCGTCGATGACAACCTTGCTCACGTCATCGCGCGAGGGAATGTTGTACATGGAGTCCAGGAGTACCCCCTCGAGGATGGAGCGCAGTCCCCGTGCGCCCGTCTTGCGTTCCATGGCCTTTTCGGCGATGGCGCGCAGGCCGTCCTCGCGAAAATCCACTTCGACCCCCTCCATGTCAAACAGCTTGCTGTACTGCTTGGTGAGGGAGTTTTTCGGCTCGGTGAGAATCTGCACCAGGGCGCTGATATCCAGCTCCTCGAGCGTGGCGATCACCGGCAGGCGGCCGACGAACTCGGGAATGAGGCCGTACTGCACCAGGTCTTCCGGCTCGAGCTGCGAGAGCACCTCGCCGACGTTGCCGCGCTCGTCCTTGCTCTTGACCTCTGCGCCGAAACCGATGCCGCCTTTCTCGGAGCGGTTGCGGATGACCTTGTCCAGGCCGGCGAAGGCGCCGCCACAGATAAACAGGATATTGGAGGTGTCGACCTGCAGGAATTCCTGCTGCGGATGCTTGCGCCCGCCCTGGGGAGGAACGGATGCCACCGTGCCCTCGATCAGTTTCAACAGCGCCTGCTGCACGCCCTCACCGGATACGTCGCGGGTGATCGACGGGTTGTCCGACTTGCGCGAGATCTTGTCGATCTCGTCGATATAGACAATGCCGACCTGGGCCTTGTCCACGTCGTAGTCGCACTTCTGCAGCAACTTCTGGATGATGTTCTCGACATCCTCGCCGACGTAGCCCGCCTCGGTCAGCGTGGTGGCGTCGGCGATGGTGAACGGCACATCCAGCAGGCGCGCCAGCGTCTCCGCCAGCAGCGTCTTGCCGCTGCCCGTGGGGCCGACCAGCAGGATGTTGCTCTTGCCCAGTTCCACGTCGTCGCGGCCCTGGCCGTGGCGCAGGCGCTTGTAGTGGTTGTACACCGCCACCGACAGCACTTTTTTCGCGCGCTGCTGCCCGATCACGTACTCGTCGAGGATCGCCTTGATCTCCTGCGGTACGGGCAGGTGGTCCTGCTGGGCGTTGCCGCCGCTCTCCTGGACCTCCTCGCGGATAATGTCGTTGCACAGGTCCACGCATTCATCGCAGATGAACACGGAGGGCCCGGCTATCAGCTTGCGTACCTCGTGCTGGCTCTTGCCACAGAAGGAGCAGTACAGCAGCTTGCCGCCGTCATCGCCCGAACTCGTGGTTTCATCACTCATGCAACCGTCCTGCGCTCCGGTTAGTGCCTGAAGTCTTCAACATGTGTTTCTAAGATGATGTTTTTTAGCGGTATTTGCAAGCATTTACGGGAACTAATTCACGCAAACGCCAATTTCCCGCACCGCCTATTCCGCCCCCGCGTGACGGCTCTGCACCACCTCGTCGACCAGGCCGTACTCGCGGCTCTGCTCCGCGTTCATGAAACGGTCGCGCTCGGTATCGCGCTCGATTACCTCCAGCGGCTGGCCGGTGTGCTGCGCCATAAGTTCGTTAAGTCGCTGGCGGATAATGAGAATCTCCCTGGCCTGGATATCGATGTCCGTGGCCTGGCCCTGGGCGCCACCGGAGGGCTGGTGGATCATGGTGCGCGCGTTGGGCAGGCAGTAGCGCTTGCCGGCGGCGCCGCCGCAGAGCAGGAAAGCGCCCATCGAGGCGGCCTGGCCGATGCACATGGTGCTGACATCGGGCTTGATGAACTGCATGGTGTCGTAGATCGACAGCCCCGCCGTCACCGAGCCGCCCGGGGAGTTGATGTACAGGTGGATGTCCTTGTCCGGGTTCTCCGACTCGAGGAACAGTAGCTGCGCCACCACGAGGTTGGCCATGTGGTCCTCGACCGGGCCGACCACGAAGATGACCCGCTCCTTGAGCAGCCGCGAGTAGATGTCGTAGGAACGCTCGCCGCGTGCGGTCTGTTCCACCACCATGGGCACCAGCCCGAGGTTGTTGATCGTCTGGCTGTTGCGGCCATCGGTTTGCACTGGCATAGCTGTCGTCCCCGTCTAGGATTATGTTAAATGGAAGCCGGCCGGCTCAGGCCTCCGCCTGGTCCTGGGCGATGGCCTCCTGGTAACTGACCTTCCTCTCTGCAATCTTGGCGTCCTGCAGCAGATTTTCAACCACCTGGTCTTCAAGGACTTTCGATTCCACCGCGGCGAGCTGCTGCTGGTTGCCGTAGTAGTAGTCGATGACCTCCTGCGGATCCTGGTAGGTAGCGGCCATCTCCTCGATCGCGGCGCGCACCCGCTCGGCGTCCGCCTTCAGTTCCCGCTTGCCGATGAACTCCGCCATCACCAGCCCCAGCTTGACGCGACGCTCGGCGTTGTCCTGGAACATGTCGTCGGGCAGCAGGGACTGCAGGTCCAGGTCCTGGCCGCCGGCGCCGCCGAACTGCTGGAACATCTGGTTACGCATGGCGCCGATTTCCTGCTGCACCAGGGCGCGGGGCACCTCCAGCGAATCGTGCGCGGCCAGCAGGGCGTCCATCACCTGCTGCTTGACCTTGGCCTCGATGGCGTTTTTCAGCTCGCGGCGCATGTTGTCGGCGACTTCCTGGCGAAACTGCTCCAGGCCGCCCTCCTCCACGCCGTACTTGGCGAACAGTTCCTCGTCCAGGGCCGCAGGCACCATTTCCTGCACCGCGTTCAGGGTCACCTTGAACTCCACCGCGGCGCCGGCCAGTTCCTCGCTGTGGTAGTCCTCGGGGAAACTCAGCTGCAGCGTTTTCTCCTCGCCGGCCTGCATGCCGATGATGCCGTCCTCGAATCCGGGGATCATACGGCCGGAGCCCAGCTCCAGATCACTGCCCTGCGCACTGCCGCCCTCGAAGGGTTCGCCGTCGCGTGTGCCGGCGTAGTCGATATTGACCTTGTCGCCCTCGGCGGCGGCGCGCTCGACCGTCTCCCAGTCACCCTGCTGCTTGCGGAACACCTCGATGATGCCGTCGACGTCCTCGTCGCTGACCTCGGCCACCAGCTGTTCCACCTCGAACCCCGCGAGCTCCGCCAGCTCCACTTCGGGGAACACCTCGAAAGTCGCCACGTACTCCAGGTCCTTGCCCGGGTCCATGGTGCGCGGCTCGATACTGGGCTGGCCGGCGGGACGCAGCTGTTCCTGCACCACCGCCTCCTGGAAGGACTGGTTGACCACCTCGCCCAGGACTTCCTGGCGCACGCCGGCACCGAAGCGCTGACGCATGACTTTCATCGGCACCTTGCCCGGCCTGAAGCCCGGCAGGCGCACGTTGCGCGCCGCTTTCTGCAAGCGGTTGTCCACTTCCACGTCGACGCGTTCGGCGGGCACGCCCACTGTCAGACGCCGTTCCAGGCCTGAAGTCGTCTCGATAGAAACCTGCATGGTAAATCCTCTATGTTGGGGGCGCCTGGCGCCCAACTGTGACAGGGAGCCCCGCCGACGGGGCGCCCTGCCGAAGTAAAATGGTGCGGAAGGAGAGACTCGAACTCTCACGCCTTGCGGCACTGGAACCTAAATCCAGCGCGTATACCAATTTCGCCACTTCCGCCTGAAACTATTCCGTGCGCCGCGGGACCGGCGCATCGCTCCACCCGGGGCGTGTGGCCATGGGCACTGTGGCGCGGGAAGTACGAATCCGGGGGCGCATCGCAAGGGCCGCGATTCTGCCATAAAGCCCTGCCCGCTTCAACTGCCCGACCTGCGCCAAACGCAGTAAATACAAGGGATTCAGCGGCATTGTGCCGGGCCGGCGCGGGCGGGCCTCAATCGGTCAGGCAGGCCGGGTCGAAGCGGTACTCACCGCGCAGCCAGGCGGCGATTTCCGCCGCGGCGGCGCCCGGTAGCGCGGCGTATTCCGCCGCCAGTTGCGCGCAGCGTTCCCGCCCCATCCCGTCCAGGCCGGCATCCTGGAACAGCGCCCCGTCGCGCTGCAGGCGCTGCCACACGGGCGCGCCGAGGATGCGCTGCAGGTCCCCGGCGCAGAAGCCACGACGGCCGTGCAGCGCGGCCAGGCCGGCCAGGGCCGGCAGTGACAGCAGCCCCTGGTTCATGGGATTGCACAGGTGGCCGCGCAACAGCGCCGCGAGCGCCGGGTCGCGCCCGTCCAGCGGCCGCGTGTACAGGTAGCGGCTGCGCTCGGCGCCGTCGTTCACCGGGTAGTTGTCCCACAACAGCACGGGGCGCCCCAGGCGCCCGTTGATACAGCGGATATCGGCCGCCTCGATGCGCCGCGAGCAGACCTCGTTGCCGGTCCAGAAGATGTCGACCGCGGCGGGCAGCCACTGCCCCAGCTGCTCCCAGTAAGCGGCGGGCATGGCGCCAAAATAGCGCTCCAGTTGCGGGTCGAAGGAATAGTAGGTGGGACAGACCAGCACGCGGGCGTCCCCCGCCCGGGCGCAGACATCGGCGACGATCTGCGCCTGCCGCGCGGCCAGGTCGGCGACGTCGCCGGGCATGTCGTCAAACAGGATCGCCAGCAGCGGCGCGCCCAGCCCCACCAGGCTGTCCACCCTGGCCAGCAGCGCGCGGCGCTGGCGCGGGCCGTAGTCCCGATACAGTTCAAAGGGCGACAGGCCCACTCCCCAGGCGACGCCCCGGGCGGCGTAGCGGGTGGCCAGTTCGGCCATCTGCTCGCGCTCGGCAGCGGGCCACTCGCTCTGCCACTGGCGGCGCAGGTAGGGGTCGCCCTTGGGGCAGTACAGGCAGGCGTTGAGCCCGGCGTCGGCGAGGTAGCCGGCGTAGTCCAGGCGCAGGCTGTGGGGCCACGTGCGGCCGTAGAAGCCTTCCACGACGCCGCAGAGAAAGGTTTGGGTGGCTGTCATGGTGACGCCTTATATTCTATTAAGGCATTAAAAAAAATATTTATATCGTCAAATATTTTAAAAACAGGCGGGTAAACTGTGGAAAATTACCAATATTGAGCGATACTAAGGACGTGGCTACCTATCCCCTAGATTTAACGGGTAGTCGCAGGGGAGCATAGCTGTGCTCCTCAACGGAAGCAATTCCTTTATGTTTCACTCCTAATGGTCTTGGTGGGTCCCTTTCGGGGCCCATTTTTTTGGCTGTGCGGCGCGCGGCAGCGCAGCGCCGCTACATGGTATGGGTCGGGCGGTCGGATGACAGCGAACCGGCCAGGTGATTTTCGATCTTCGCGTTGGCAGCGGCGTCCTGCTCGCTGAACTGCACACCGATGCCGGCAGTGCGGTTGCCCTGCGCGCCGCGCGGTGTCACCCAGACGACGCGCCCGGAAATCGGTATTTTCTCCACCTCGTCCATGAGCGTCAGCAACATGAACACCTCGTCGCCGATGTCGTAGGACTTGTTGGTCGGCACGAACAACCCGCCGTTGTCCAGGAAGGGCATGTACGCCGAGTACAACACGGCCTTGTCCTTGATGGTCAGCGAGAGTATGCCGTTGCGGCTGTTAGGTCTTGCGTCGTTCATACGCCCCATCCCCCGTATTCGCCCAGATGGTATCACCGCGCGCGGCGCTACCCAACTGTCGTCGACCCCAACTGCCTGTGACATTTTGCCAGCAGGCCGTCGACCAGCAGTTGCTTGCCCGGGTTGGCGCCGGCGCTGACCGCGCGCTGCAGGTTCATGGCCTCATCCAGAATAGCGAAGGCCGCCCTGCCCTGCGCGCCCGCCAGACGCTGCGCCGGCATGGCGCGCAGCATAGCGCGCACCTCCCCGGTCAACTGCTGCAGGAATTCCGCGGTCTCGCACTCGCGCCACAGGTCCCAGACCTGGGTCGTGCTCGCCTGGCCCTGCAGCAGGGCGCGCAGCGCCAGGCGCCGCCCGGCCACATCCTGCGCCTGCCCCTCCTGTAGCAGCCGCGCGGCCAGCACCGGGCTGCCGTCGGCCGCCTCCAGCAGCGGCTGCGCCTGCGCCGTCTCGACACCCGCCTGCGCCTGCAGCCACGCCAGGGCCGTCGCACTGTCCGGCGCGGGCAGGCGCAGCAGCCGGCAGCGCGAGCGGATCGTCGCCGGCACCCCGTGCATGTGGTCGCAGACCAGCAGCAACACCGTGTCCCCGGCGGGTTCCTCCAGCGACTTGAGCAGCGCGTTGTAGCCGTTGACGTTCATACTGTCCGCGGGCGCAAACACCACCACCTGGCGTGCGCCGAACGCGGCGGTGCCGTGACTGAAGGCGATGGCCGCGCGCACCTGTTCAATGCGGATGACGCGGCTTTTACGCTCCTCTTTCTTCTTCGTCGTCGAGGCCGGCGCCAGGGCGTCGGGCTGCACCCACAACAGGTCGCCGTTGTTCCCCGCCGCGGCCAGTTCACAGCCGTGACAGGCCCCGCAGTTGCGCCCGTCGCGCGGTGCGGCGCACAGCAACAGCCGCGCCAGGGCCAGCGCGAAGGCCGTCTTGCCGGTGCCCGGCGCCCCCTGCAACAGCAGCGCGTGGGGCAACTGCCCGGCGGCGTGCTCCGCCGCCACGCGCGCGAAAGCCGCCTCGTGCCAGGGCAGCGGCATACTGACCGCATCCAGTTCGTCCAGTTTCATCCCGCCTCCGGGTGGCGCACGCCCCAGCAGGTGAGCAACTCGCGCCCCAGTTGCGCCAGTTCCCGCTGCACGGCGTCCAGAGGCTGCCGCGCATCGACCACGCGGAAGCGCCCGCTGCTGGCCTGCGCCAGCGCCAGGTAACGCGCCCTGACCTGTTCGAAGAACTCGACCGCCTCGCGCTCGATGCGGTCCAGTTCTCCCCTGCCGCGCGCGCGCTCCAGGCCGGTGGCCACATCCACATCCAGCAGCAGGGTGTAGTCCGGGCGCAGCTCGCCCTGCACCAGCGTCTCCAGCTCGGCGATCGCCGCGGCGTCGATGCCACGACCGCCACCCTGGTAGGCGTAGGTGGCGTCGGTAAAGCGATCGCACAGCACCCAGCGCCCCGCCGCCAGGTGCGGCTCGATGACGTCACACAGGTGCTGCGCGCGCGCGGCGAAAATCAGCAGCAGCTCGGACATCGGGCTCACCGGCTGTTCGCGCAGCGACAGCAACAGCGCGCGAATGTCCTCTCCCAGCGGCGTCCCGCCCGGTTCGCGCGTGACCATCACATCGACGCCGTACTCGCGCAGCTGCGCCGCCAGGAACGCCAGGTTACTGGACTTGCCGACGCCCTCGATGCCTTCAACGGTGATGAACAAGCCTCTCGCGGCCATACCTGGGTCCATGCAATTGAGTGTGAACAGGCCCTAGGGTTGCGCCTGTGGCGGCGAGGAGCGGTAGTCCTGCCTGCGCCGCAACTGGTATTTACGCACGGCGCGCTCGTGCTCGGCAAGGGTCGCGCTGAACACGTGGCCGCCGTCGCCGCGGGCGACAAAGTACAGCGCGTTGCCCGGCGCCGGGTGCAACGCCGCGCGGATGGCCTCGCGCCCGGGCAGTGCGATCGGAGTGGGCGGCAGGCCGTGGTGACGGTAGGTGTTATAGGGGTTGCCGCTGTCGGTCAGGTGACTGCGCCGCAGGTTGCCATCGAAAGACTCACCCAGCCCGTAAATCACGGTGGGATCGGTCTGCAGGCGCATGCCCCTGGCCAGGCGGCGCACGAACACGCCGGCGATCTCGCTGCGCTCCTGCGCCAGGCCGGTTTCGCGCTCGATGATGGAGGCCATGATCAGCGCCTGGTAGGCGTCCGCGTAGGGCAGTTCCTGTGCGCGCTGCCGCCAGGCGCGCTGCAATTCCCCGTCCATGGCGGCGTGGGCGCGGCGCAGGATGCTCCAGTCGCTGGCGCCGCGCTCGAAGCGGTAGCTGTCGGGGAAAAACAGCCCCTCGGCGCTGTCGCGCGGGGCGACCAGTTGCAGCAGGCGCGGGTCCCGGGGACCCGACAGCACCGCGCGCAGTTCCCGCCTGGCGCCGAGAATGTCGATGGCCCGGGCCAGGGTGATGCCCTCGGGCAGGGTGACCTGGTACTGGATGACCTCGCCACGCTCGAGCAGGGACAGCAGCGACAGCGCGGTCGCGTACTCGGGCAGCAGGTACTCGCCCTGGCGGATCTGCTGGTCGCGGCCGCTCAGCCTGCCGTACAGGCGCAACAGATGGGGGTGTTGCAGCACGCCGTCGTGGTGCAGGTGCTGCGCCACGCTGTGCAGCGAAGCGCCGCGCTCGACGCTGAAACGATAGCCCTGCTCCGGCACGCGCAACGGCTCCTCCCACAGGCGCAACAGCTCCAGCCCCGCCAGTGTGGCGGCGATTACCAGCAGTAGCAGGTAGCTGAGAAAGCGCCGCATCACGGCAGCTCGCCGCGGTACTGCGCGAACAGCGCCGCGCAGGCCTCGTGCTCGCGCCAGCGGCGCCCGCGAAAGCCCGCCAGCGGCCGCAGGCCCTGCAGGCTGTTGCTGTAGAAGGCCTCGTCCGCCGCCTCCAGATCCTGCGGTGTGAGTCGCGCCTCGCGCACGCCCAGCCCCGCGGCGGCGGCCCAGCGGCCCATGACCAGGGCGCGGCGCGTGCCGGCCACGCCGCAGTCCTCCAGGCGCGGGGTCAGCAGCTGATCCCCGCGACGCAGGAACAGGTTGCCGGCGATCACACTGGCCAGCTCGCCGCGGCTGTCGAGCAGCAGCGCTTCATCCACGCCCAGTTGCGCCGCCTGGCGCGCCGCCAGCACCTGCTCCAGGCGATTGAGATGCTTGATGCCAGCCAGCGCCGGCTGCGCGGCGAGCCGGATGTCGACCTCGCCCAGGGTCGCCGGCGCCGGCAGGCTGCCGTGGTCTGCGGACAGCCGGGCGGCCTGTAGCAGGAGGCGCGGCGCTTGCGCGGGGGGCGGCGTGTAACCGCGCGGACCGCCGCCGCGGGTCACGGTCAGGCGCAGCGCGCACCACTGCCAGCCCTGGGCGCTGATCTCCGCGGCGGCGCTCTCCACCTGCGCCCGCGCCGCCTGCAGGCAGTCGGGCAGTGACAGCGCGTCGAGTCCGCGCCACAGGCGTTGCAGGTGTTCATCGAGGTAGAGGGGCTGGCCGGCGCACAGCAGCAGCGTTTCGAACAGGCCGTCGCCGAAGGCCAGGCCCCGGTCCGGCAGCGGCAACACCTGGGTCGCTTCGCCGTCCAGCCAGGTCAGGGTCGCGGCGGGCACTGCGGGCCGCGTCAGTCGGGTTTGCTGAACAGGAGCGAACCGTTGGTGCCGCCGAAACCGAAGGAGTTGGACAGGACGCTGTGAATGGGTCGCTGTTGCGCCGTGTGGGGCACGTAATTCAGCTTGCATCCTTCGTCGGGGTTGTCCAGGTTGATGGTCGGCGGCGCCACCTGGTCGCGCAGGGCCAGCACCGAAAAGATCGCTTCCACCGCACCCGCGGCGCCGAGCAGGTGGCCGATCATGGACTTGGTGGAACTGACCGCCACGTCTCTGGCCGCGTCGCCCAGCACCGACTCGATGGCGCGGCTCTCGGCCAGGTCGCCGGCGATGGTGGAGGTGCCGTGGGCGTTGATGTGGTTGATCTTGTCCAGGGCGAGCCCCGCATCGCGGATCGCGTTGCGCATGGACGCGGCGGCGCCGCGCCCGTCCTCCGGCGGCGAGGTCATGTGGTAGGCGTCGCCGCTCATGCCGAAACCGACCAGCTCCGCGTAGATTTTCGCGCCGCGCGCCCTGGCGTGCTCGTACTCCTCGACGACCATGACGCCTGCGCCCTCGCCGAGCACGAAGCCGTCGCGATCCCTGTCCCAGGGACGCGAGGCCGCCTGCGGATCGTCGTTGCGCGTGGACAGCGCGCGCGCCGCGGCAAAACCGCCCACGCCCACCGGGGTGGTGGCCATCTCCGCACCGCCCACCAGCATGGCGTCGACATCGCCCTGCGCGATCAGGCGGGCGCCCAGGCCGATGTTGTGTGTGCCGGAGGTGCAGGCGGTGACCATCGCCAGGTTGGGCCCCTGCAGGTTGTACTTCACCGACAGGTTGCCGGCGATCATGTTGATGATCGAACCGGGCACGAAAAACGGCGATATCTTGCGCGGGCCACTGTTGCGAATGATCTCCGCGTTCTTCTCGATCTGGCCGATGCCCCCGATACCCGAGCCGATCGATGCGCCCATGCGCGGCGCGGATTCCTCGGTGACTTCCAGGCCGCTGTCCTGCATCGCCTGGATGCCGGCCGCCATGCCCAGCTGCACGAAGATATCCATCTTGCGCGCTTCCTTGGCGCTGAGGTACGGCGAGATATCGAAGTCCTTGACGCTGGCGGCGAACTGGGTGGCGAAGGCGGCCACGTCGAAACTGTCGATGGTGGCAGCCCCGCTTTTACCCGCGAGTATGTTCTCCCAGGTTTCCTCGACCGTGTGACCCACCGGGCTCACCATGCCCAGGCCCGTCACGACAACTCTTCTGCCAATCAACGCTGTAACTCCTGTGCCGGGGATTTTTCCCCGGAGCTAAAATGCGAAAAGCCGCTCTATCGGCAATAGAAACGGCTTTCGCGCTACGAAAAAGTGGTTCAGGCGAGGTTGGTCTCGATGTACTCGATCGCCAGTTTTACCGTGGTAATCTTTTCCGCTTCCTCGTCGGGAATTTCGGTTTCGAACTCCTCCTCGAGGGCCATTACCAGTTCAACCGTGTCGAGAGAATCGGCACCCAGGTCCTCGACGAAAGAAGCCTCGGTCTGCACTTCTTCTTCCTTAACGCCAAGCTGCTCCGCCACGATCTTCTTAACGCGTTCTTCAATGCTGCTCATGTTGTATTTTGCTCCTGAGGGTTTAACTGCTGATTCGACGCCGACTGAACGGTCTTGAGCGCGCAGTTTACTCGTTTTTTCCGGAGAGTTATAACCCTTTTTTGGCGCGCGCCGCCGACCCTGTATTAATGCTTCTATTTCAAAAGTTTAGCTCATGTGCATGCCGCCGTTGATGTGCACGGTTTCGCCGGTGATATAGGCCGCCGAGTCGCTGCACAAAAAGCTCACCAGGGCGGCGATTTCCTCCACCGCGCCGAGCCTGCCCAGGGGGATTTGCTGCTGCAGCAATTCGCGCTGCGCAGCGGGCAGTGCGCGGGTCATATCGGTATCGATAAAACCGGGCGCAACGCAGTTGACCGTGATGCAGCGCGAGCCGAGTTCACGCGCCAGGGCGCGCGAAAATCCCTCGGCGCCGGCCTTGGTGGCAGCGTAGTTGCTCTGCCCGGCGTTGCCCATGCTGCCGACCACCGAGGTGATATTGACGATGCGGCCCCAGCGCGCCTTCGTCATGCCCCGGGTGCAGGCCTTGCTCACGCGGTAGAGCGCGTTGAGATTGGTCTCGATGACGTCGTGCCACTCCTGGGGTTTCATGCGCATGAGAATATTGTCGCGGGTGATGCCCGCGTTATTGACCAGCACCAGCGGCGCGCCGAACTGTTCCGTGACAGCGGCGACCACACCGCTCACGCTGTCCTCGTCGGCGACGTCCAGGCGCATGCCGCAGCCGGCGTTTCCCGCTTCCCGGAGATACCCGGAAATCGCCTCGGCGCCGGCGTCGCTGGTGGCCGTGCCTACTACTGTGTAGCCATCCGCGGCGAGCGCCACGGCGATGGCGCGACCGATCCCGCGACTGGCGCCGGTGACCAGCGCAACCCTGGCGTCTTCACTCATACCTCGTCTCCTGTCCCGGCGCACGCGGCGATACTTTCCAGCAGCGCGTCGGGCTCCTCCAGGCCGTAACTGGCCAGGCTTTTGTCGATGCGCCGGTTCAGCCCGCTGAGCACCTTGCCCGGGCCGCACTCGACCGCGTGTCGCGCACCGCTGCGCACGATTTCCTCGACGCAGCGCGTCCACTGCACCGGGCTGTGGATCTGCCTGACCAGCAGTTCACGAATACGCGCCGGGTCGGACTCGGTCTGCGCATGCACGTTGTGCACCACCGGGATCGCCGGCGCGGACAGCGCGATATCCGCCAGCGCCTCGCGCAGTTGCTCTCCCGCGGGACGCATCAATTCGGTATGGAAAGGGGCGCTGACCGGCAGCGGCATGGCGCGTTTCGCACCCGCCTCCTTGAGCCCCGCGATCGCCGCCTCGACGGCGCCGCTGTGCCCGGCGATCACCACCTGTCCCGGCGAGTTGAAATTCACCGCCGCGACGACACCAGCGCCGCCGGCAGACACCTGCGTGCAGACCGCGTTGATCCCCTCGTCGTCGAGACCGATGATGGCCGCCATGGCGCCCTCGCCCACCGGCACGGCGCTCTGCATGAACTCGCCGCGCTTGCGCACCAGGCGCACGGCGTCGGCGAAGTCGAGGACACCGGCGCAGACCAGCGCCGAGAATTCACCCAGGCTGTGCCCGGCCATGACCGTCGGCGCCGGGCCGGACTGGTCGCGCCAGGCGCGCCACAGGGCGACGCTGCTGGTGAGCAGCACCGGCTGCGTGGTGGCGGTGAGATTCAGGGATTCCTGCGGCCCGTCGCAGACCAGGGACCACATGTCGTAGCCGAGCGCGTCGGAGGCCTCGGCAAAGGTCTCGCCGACCACGGCAAAGCGCTCGTGGGCGGCGGCGAGCATGCCGACCTTCTGCGAGCCCTGGCCGGGAAAGAGGAATGCGATGGGGTTGTCTGGCATTGACTGCTCCTGCTGCGCGTTCAGGATGCCGGGCACGACGCAGCACCGCGGCGCGTCAGCGCAGCGGTGTGGCAAGAATCCCGGTTAGTGTTGACAGCGCTCACCGCGCGGCCTGTCTGGGAGGGCGAAGGCCTGGACTTCGCAAGGGGTATGGACAGCCTGGAAAGTGCTGCCGTCAAACCCGCTAGTCGTCGTTGCCGGTGTCGACGACTTTCCTGCCGCGGTAAAAACCGTCGGCGGAGACGTGATGACGACGGTGGGTCTCCCCGGAGGTCGGGTCGACCGTCAGGGAGGAACGCGTCAGCGCGTCGTGTGAGCGACGCATACCCCGACGGGAACGCGTCTTCTTGTTCTTTTGCACTGCCATGGCTATGACTCCTGGTGCTCGTCGCCGGCCTTCAACTGCGCCAGCACATCAAATGGGTTGCTCTTGCCCGCGTCCGCTTCCTGCTCCGGCGCTGGCCCGGCGTACGCCGAAATTTTTTCCTTGCAGTGCGCGCTGTCGTGGTAACTGAACTGCGGCATGGCCAGTATCAGTTCGTCCTCCACCACCTCGTGCAGCTTGCAGGCCGTCTCCTCTACGATGAGCGGGTCCAGGTGCCGCGGCAATGCCGCCGCCTGCTCGTCTGTCCACACCACCGCCAGGGTGTTGTCGCTGGCGATGTGCAGCGGCATGGCTTCCAGGCAGCGCTGGCAGGTTACCGTCACGTCCGCCTCGAGCACCACACACACAATGTAGCGGTCTTGCTCGTCGCGGGCGCAGGACAGGGTGGCCTCGACACGGCCCTCGTCACCTGCCAACAGGGCGCGGAAACGCAGCAGCTGCGCGGGTTTCAGGACCCCGCTGACCCCTGTTCCACGCGTTGCCGCCTTGCGTATATCCAGCGCAAGCGGGAGGGGCTCATCCAACATAGGCGCGCATCATAGGGACGGTTTCCGCCATTGTCAAAAAAATCTTTAGAATACAATTAGTTCACTCACCCCGACCGGAGCTGCGGGCCAGGCCCGGGTCAGTCGGACAGGAAGCGCGCCAGGCGCCGTCGCAGGGCCTCGTTTTCGCGCCGCAGTTCCTCGCGCTGGCGCATCACCTGCACCAGCATGCCCACGGCCTCCCACTCCAGTTGCAGATCCCGGCGCAGGCGCAGGGATTTTTCCAGCCAGTGTGCGCCGGTGGCGTCGAACACCCACTCCTCGACGGACGCGCCCCCCACCGGGTGCGCAACCTCCAGTTCCACCAGGGTCGCCACCAACTGGTTGTCGACGCCCTCGCGTTCACAGAATTCCGTGATACTGACGCGCAACAGGCTGCCTGTCATGCCTGCTTCCCCCATTCACTGCGTGGATCAAAAGCGGCGCTGGCGGCCAGCTCGCGCCACAGCGCCCGGGCCTTGTCGCCGCTGTCCGGCGGCATCACCACCTTGAGCACCACGATCAGGTCGCCCTGTCCACCCCTGCCCGGCAGTCCCTTGCCGCGCACCCGCAAGCGCTGGCCGCTCTGGCTGTTGGGCGCCACCGTCAGGTTGATCTGCCCGGACAGTGTCGGCACCGCGACCTTGGCCCCCAGGGCCGCCTCCCAGGGCGCCACCGGCAGGGTAATGCTGAGATTGCGGCCCTCGACGTCAAACAGCGGGTGGGGCACCAGGCGGATATGCAGGTACAGGTCACCTGCCGCGCCGCCCGCGGCCCCCGGCGTGCCCTGCCCCTTCAGGCGCACACGCTCACCGTCGGCCACCCCTGCCGGGATAGTGACGTTGAGTGACTTGCGCTGGCTGCGCATCCGTCCCTCGCTGAGCACCGGGATCTCGTAGACCACGGGTTTTTCGCAGTCCGCGAGCGTCTCTTCCAGGAACACCGGCATCTCGATCTCGATGTCGTTGCCGCGCAGCGGCGCCTCGCGCCGCGCCTCGCCGAAGCCGCCGCCGCCAAAGATCGAGTTGAAGAACTCGGAGAAATCGCCGCTGAAATGGTGCTGCCCGGCGTCCGCGCCGGACTGCCAGCCGGGGGGCGGCTCGAAGTCACTGGGCCGGCGCCCACCGAAGCGCCGCAATTCGTCGTACTCCGCGCGACGCGTGTCGTCGCCCAGCACCTCCCAGGCTTCGGCCACTTCCTTGAAGTTTTCCTCGGCTTCCTCTCCCGGGTTCAGGTCCGGGTGGTACTTGCGCGCCAGGCGGCGGTAGGCCTTCTTGATGTCGGCCTTGTCGGCCTCGGGGTCCACCCCCAGTATCCGGTAGTAATCCTTGAATTCCACGTTAGACAAAACCACTGAACGATTGGCCGGGCCGACAAAGCATAGTGTAGAATCGGCGGCGACGGTAGTTGTGGCCAGTGCCGCAGCAAGATTTTGTTTTTCTCAACCCTGCCCCAGAAACCCGCTGCGATGAAAGTTCTGCTCGGCGTCGTCTCCCTGCTCATGTCCACCGCCCTGCTCCTGGTCGGTCACGGTATGCAACTGACACTGCTGCCGCTGCGCGCGGCCGAGGCGGGCATGTCGGAACTGTTTATCGGCATCAGCGCCTCGGGTTATTTTCTCGGCTTCGTCGCCGGCTGTCTGGGTATCCCGCGCATGGTCGCCCGGGTCGGGCACATCCGCGCCTTCGCCGTGCTGACCGCGAGCATGATCTCCGCCATCCTGTGTCTCGACATATTCGGGCACTGGAGCGCCTGGCTGCTGCTGCGCTTTCTCACCGGCGTCGCCATCTGCGGGCTGTACACGGTCATCGAGAGCTGGCTCAACACACAGGCCAGCACGGAGTCCCGCGGCATGGTGCTGGCCATGTATACCTTCGTCACGCTCAGTTCAATGACCGCCGGCCAGTTCCTCATCAACGTAGGGCCCGTATCCAGCTCCCTGCCCTTCAGCGTGGCCGTGCTGTGCATGGCGCTGGCGATCCTCCCGGTGGGCCTGACGCGACGCATGGCGCCGGAACCGGTGGAGGCCACGCATACAGGCTTCCGCCTGCTGCTGCAACGCTCGCGCTCGGCCTTCGCCGGCGCCCTGCTCTCGGGCCTGGTGGCGGGCAGTTTCTGGTCGCTGGGCGCGGTCTTCGCGCGCAGCTACGCACAGACCCAGTTCGACATCACCCTGTTCATGAGTGTCGCCATTGCCGGCGGCGCGCTGGTGCTCTACCCGGTGGGCTGGCTGTCCGACCGCGTGGACCGGCGCCGCGTACTGGTGTTGCTGGCCCTGGCCTGCATGCTCAGCTCCACCGCGGTGGCCCTGTCCGGCGCCCAGCCCTGGTTCCTGCTGACAGTGGGCCTGTTCGGCGCCAGCGCCATGCCCCTGTATGCCATGTCCCTGGCGACCGCCGCCGATGTCTGCGAGGGCAGCGAGTTCGTCACCATCGGCACCTCGGTGCTGCTGCTCAACGCCCTGGGCGCCGCCTTCGCACCGCTGTTGCTGGGTCAGCTCATGACGCACCTGGCCGCCAGCGCGCTGTTCTGGTCATTCGCCGCCCTGTGCCTGCTGTTCGGCGGCTACCTGCTGGCGCAACTGCGCGTCACCCGCGCCGTGTCCATCGAGGAGCAGACCCCCTTCGAGGCGGCCGCCAACGAGACGGCCCCCGTCGCCTTCGAGATGGACCCCCGCACCAGCGATGAGGACAGCGGGGACGCGGGCTCGGCGCAGCCGGATGAACCCGGCGAGCCTCCCGCAAAGCATTGAAAATTGCCAACGCGCACCTATATCAATTTTCCCGCGGGCACCGCACACTCGCTCGCGTGGGCACAAGGCCCTGATTTGCGATCACTATGGCGCTGATACTCGAACTGCCCCGAATCGTGCAAACGGCCGCGGAGGCGGAATCACCCGCTTCCCAGGTGCAGTACATCGTCGACGCCATCCAGCGCGAGATGCCCGTGGATGTGTGTTCGCTATACCTGCGCAGTGACAACGGCGACATGGTGCTGGTGGCCAGCCACGGCCTGAGCATGGGCGCGGCGGGCGGCACCCGGCTGCCCGCCGGGCGCGGGCTGGTCGGGCGGGTGGCGCAGACGCGGCACCCGCTGAACCTGGTCGAACCCGCCAGCCATCCCGACTATTACCACTTTCCCGGCATCGGCGAGGATCGCTTCCACAGTTTCAGCGCGGTGCCGCTGGTGCGCGCCGGCGAGTCCATCGGGGTACTGGCGGTGCAGTGCCTGCAGGCGCGCCTGCTGTCTTTCGAGGAGCAGGCGTTTCTGGTCACCCTCGGCGCGCAGCTGGCGCTGGTGGTGGCCAACTGGGCCGACTGGCAGGCCGCTGACAACGCCGCGCCGCGCATCTACAAGGGACTGCGCGGGGCGCCCGGCATCGGCATCGGCCGCGCCTGCCTGTGTGAGGAACAGGACCTGATGGCCGTCATCGACACGCCTGGGCAAGACCCCGAAGGCGATATCGCGCAGTGGCGGGAACTGCTGCGGCAGGTGCGCGCCGACGTCGCCGAGGAGCAGCGTCTGCTCGGCCAGGACCTGTCAGCGGAGGTGGCGGCTATCTTCGACGCCTACCTGATGCTGCTCGCCGACCCCGCCCTGTCCTCGGGAGTGGAGCGCGCCATCGAGGCCGGCCGCGACCTGCCCTCGGCCCTGCGCCACGTGATACAACACTACTCCGACCTGTTCATGGCGATGGACGACCCCTACCTGCGCGCGCGGCACGAGGACATACGCCACCTGGGCAACCGTCTCTACAGCGCCTGGCGCGGGCGCGACGGGGCGGGCGCGACACGGGCGCCCGGCGAGGGCCCGCTGGTGCTGGTCGGCAGCGCGGTGAGCGTGTCCGATATCGCGGCGCGACCGCGCGAGCAACTCGCCGGCATCGTCTGCCTGCAGGGGTCTAGCATGTCCCACACCGCGATCCTGGCCAGCGCGCTGGGTGTGCCGGCCGTCGTGGGGATCGGCAGTGGACACGCCATCGAGGACAACGCGGCGGTCATCGTCGACGCCAACCTCGGCCAGGTGCTGGTCAACCCGGCGCCGGCGGTGAGCCAGGAGTACCGGCGCCTGGCGCGCGAGGAGCGCGTGCTGCGTGGGCGCCTTGCGCACCTGCGCGACCAGCCGGCCGTGACCACCGACGGCGAGCGCGTCACCCTGCTGGTCAACAGCGGGCTGCTCGCGGACCTGTCCCCGGGCATAGAGGCCGGCGCCGAGGGGATCGGGCTGTACCGCACGGAAATCCCGTTCATGGTGCGTGAGGGTTTTCCTTCCGAGGAAGAGCAACTGGATATCTACCGGCACGTCATCGGCGCCTACCAGGGCAAACCCGTGCACATGCGCGTGCTGGATATCGGCGGCGACAAGCCCCTGCCCTACTTCCCCATACGCGAGGACAACCCCGCCCTGGGCTGGCGCGGCATCCGCTTTTGCCTGGACAATTCGCCGCTGTTGATGACCCAGCTGCGCGCATTACTGCGCGCCGACCCCGGGGCCGGGCAGCTGCGCATCCTGCTGCCGATGGTCAGCGCCACCGACGAACTGCAGCGCTTCCACGAGATTCTCGCCGACGCGCTGGCGCAACTGCGCGCCGAGGGCGTGGCCGTAGAGCGCCCGCCGGTCGGCGTGATGATCGAGGTGCCCGCGGCCATCAGCATGTTGCCGCGCTGGCGCGGGCAGCTGGACTTCGTCTCGGTGGGCAGTAACGACCTCAGCCAGTACCTGCTCGCCGTGGATCGCAACAACCCCCGCGTCGCGGCCGCCTACGACCACCTGAACCCCGCGGTGGTGCTGGAAATCGAGCGCATCGCCGCGTGCGCGCGCGACCTCGCGCTGCCGCTGAGTGTCTGCGGCGAGATGTCCTCCGACCCCGCCGCTGCGATTCTGCTGCTGGGCATGGGCGTTCGCAGCCTCAGTGTCAGCGCGGCGCAACTGCCGCACATCAAGTGGCTGATCCGGCACATCGACTGTGCCAGCGCCGCTGCACTGCTGGAGCAGGCGCGTGCCATGCCGACTGCGGCGGCGCTGCGCGCGCACCTGCACGACTACCTCGAACAACTGGACTTCCCGGGTGTATCGCGTGCGGACCACTAGGCAGACGCGGCGCACTGCGCGCGCAACCGCGGCCGGCGGCGGGCGCCGCAGCACTGTCACCGCCAGGGTCACTCCGCGAGGAAACGAACAACACCGTGAACACTGAGACAGACACCCGTTCGGGAAGCGCGGCGCCGGAGCTTGTCCTCGCCTCGACTTCCAGCTACCGCCAGGCACTGCTGCAACGCCTGGGCCTGCCCTTTACCTGCCAGCCGCCGCGTGTGGACGAGACGCCGCGCGACGAGGAGGCGCCCGAGGCCCTGGCGACCCGCCTGGCCCTGGCCAAGGCGCGCGCGGTGGCCGCCAGCCACCCCGACGCGCTGGTCATTGGCAGCGACCAGGTCGCCGCGGTGGGCAGCCGCCTGCTGGGCAAACCCGGCGGCTTCGAGGCTGCGCGCAAGCAGTTGCGCGCCTGCTCCGGCCGCAGCGTGCACTTTCACACGGGACTGGCCCTGGTTTGTGCCGGGCGCGAGCTGCAGTTGCAGCATGTCGAGCCTTTTTGCGTGCACTTCCGCACGCTGCGGGATACGGAGATAGACAACTACCTGACGCGCGAACAGCCCTTCGACTGCGCCGGCAGCTTCAAGGCAGAGGGGCTGGGCATCAGCCTGTTCCGCGCGCTGGAGGGCGCGGACCCGACCGCGCTGGAGGGGCTGCCACTGATCGCCCTGTGCCGCCTGCTGCGCGCGGCGGGGCTGGATCCGCTGGGACACTGACAACGTCACGAGCGCGGTCGGCAGGCCGAAAGAAAAATCTATTTTTACACTAAATACAGCTAGTTACGCAGTTTTTGCAAGGCGCTTTCCAACTCCGCGTCCAGCGGCGCCTGCAGCTCCAGCAGGCCGCTGCCCGGCAGCTCGAAGCGCAGCGCGCTGGCGTGCAGGAACAGGCGCTTCAGACCCAGCTGCCGGGCCAGCGCCTCCCCGGCACTGTTGGCGTATTTGTCGTCGCCGAGCAGCGGATGGCCGGCGTGCAGCGCGTGCACGCGGATCTGGTGCGTGCGCCCGGTCACCGGTCGCGCCTCGACCAGGGTGGCGCCGTCGAAGCGCTCCAGCACACTGAACCCGGTCAGCGCGCGCTTGCCGTCGCGGCTGACACGCACCATGCGCTCGCCGGACTGCAGGACGTTTTTCTCCAGCGGCGCCTCCACCTGGCGGCAGGCCTGCGGCCAGCGACCCTGGGCCAGCGCCAGGTAGCGTTTTTCCACGTGTTTCTCGCGCAACTGCCGGTGCAGCTCCCGCAGCGCCGCCGGGCGGCGGGCGACCAGCACCAGGCCCGAGGTGTCGCGGTCCAGGCGGTGCACCAGCTCCAGGTAGCGGTCGTCGGGGCGCAACTGTCGCAACACCTCGATCAGGCCGAAGCTCAGGCCGCTGCCGCCGTGCACCGCCAGGCCCGAGGGCTTGTCCAGCACCAGCAGCTGTTCGTCCTCGTAAACCACCCGCCGCGCCAGCTCCCGCGCCAGGCCGCCCGGCACCTGCGGCGGCGCCGCCGGGTCCGGCCGCCGCAGCGGGGGCAGGCGCACGCCGTCGCCGGCGACCAGGCGGTAATCCGCCTGCACCCTGCCCTTGTTCACACGCACCTCGCCCTTGCGCAGCGCGCGGTAGATGCGCGTGCGCGGCACCCCCTTGAGCTCGCGCAGGAGGAAGTTGTCCAGGCGCTGTCCGGCGTCCCCGGCCTCCACCGTCACGTGTCGTACCGCCGGGGAGCCACTCATACCACTGTCATGCATTTGTCATACTTGCCATGTCTTTCTTCTTAATATGCTGCTATAGTCCCCGCGTGGCTGCACCCGGCCCGACAAGCACGGCGCGGGTGGCAGACAACCCCTGGCGACAGTTGGGCCCGCCGAAGAGATGCGCGGCCCCGCCAGCACAGCCACAAACAGACACGATTGGATGTCGGCCCCGCGGCAGTGCGCGGATACTATACCCCGCTCAGCAGATGATAGCCCGGCCGGCGATTGTTGAACCGCGCAGCATGGCCTGCCGGGACACAGAATCAGATACTGAAGAACGCTCAGCGTCGCTACAGGCCCCGGTGCCACGACACTAGCAAACAGGCAGGTCCGTCACCAACCCTTCCTGCGCGACGCTGTACCGACCGGGTGTTATCGCCCGGCCGACATTGGCAAGCAACCGCCGTTGTGGCCTCGTGCCCATGGCCGTGCGCCAAGGGTTTCCCCAGAAACCCGGCACTGTCACCTGTTCACCGGCTCACGCCGGCCCCGTAGCTGATTCCACTCCCGCCAGCCGTCTGCCACAAGGCACGGCACTATGAAGAAAATGTTAATCAATGCAACTCAACCCGAAGAGTTGCGCGTGGCCCTGGTCGACGGTCAGAGACTGTACGACCTGGATATCGAAAACCGCACCCGCCTGCAGAAGAAGGCGAACATCTACAAGGGCAAGATCACCCGCGTCGAACCCAGCCTGGAGGCCGCCTTCGTCGACTTCGGCGCCGAGCGCCACGGCTTCCTGCCGCTGAAAGAGATCGCGCCGGAGTACTACTACCGCAAGGCTTCCGGCGGCGAGGGCCGCACCAAGATCCGCGACGTGGTCAAGGAAGGCACCGAAGTCATCATCCAGGTGGACAAGGAGGAGCGCGGCAACAAGGGCGCCGCCCTGACCACCTACATCAGCCTGGCGGGCCGCTACATGGTCCTGATGCCCAACAACCCGCGCGCCGGTGGCGTGTCGCGGCGCATCGAGGGCGACGACCGCAGCCATCTCAAGGAAGCGCTGAGCGCACTGGAGATGCCCAACGGCATGGGCGTCATCATCCGCACCGCCGGCGTCGGCCACTCCGTGGAAGAACTGCAGTGGGACCTGAACTACCTGCTGCAACTGTGGGAGGCCATCTCCACGGCCGCTGAGGAATCCAAGCCGCGCACGCTGCTGTTCCGCGAGAGCAACGTCATCGTGCGCGCCATCCGCGACTACCTGCGCGAAGACATCGGCCAGGTGCTGGTCGATTCCGAGGACGCCTACCGGCAGGCCCTGGATTTCGTCGGCCAGGTGATGCCCAAGTACAAGAACCGCATCCAGCTGTACGAAGACAACATTCCGCTGTTCAACCGCTTCCAGATCGAGAGCCAGATCGAGACCGCTTTCCAGCGCGAGGTGCGTCTGCCCTCCGGCGGCTCCATCGTCATCGACCCCACCGAGGCGCTGGTGTCTATCGACATCAACTCGGCGCGCGCCACCCGCGGCAGCGATATCGAGGAAACCGCGCTCAACACCAACCTCGAGGCGGCGGACGAGGTCGCCCGCCAGTTGCGCCTGCGCGACATGGGCGGCCTGGTGGTCATCGACTTCATCGACATGCTCGCCTCGCGCAACCAGCGCGCGGTGGAAAACCGCATGCGCGACGCCCTCAGTGTCGACCGCGCACGCGTGCAGGTGGGACGGATCTCCCGCTTCGGCCTGCTGGAGATGTCGCGCCAGCGCCTGCGCCCCTCGCTGGGCGAGACCAGCAACATCGTCTGCCCGCGCTGTAACGGCCAGGGCACCATCCGCGACACCAAGTCGCTGGCCCTGTCTATCCTGCGCCTGATCGAGGAAGAGGCTATCAAGGACCGCAGCGCCGAGGTGCGCGCCATCGTCCCCGTGGACGTCGCCGCCTACCTGCTGAACGAGAAGCGCAACGCCCTGGGTGAGATCGAGCAGGTGACCAAGGCGCGCATGTTGGTCATCCCCAACCCGAACCTGGAAACGCCGCACTTCGAGGTGCAGCGCCTGCGTGACGACGAGGTGGAAGGCAACCACGAGACCAGCTACAAGGTCGACATCGCGGTCCCGGATACGGAGAACATCAGCGATACCCACTCCGCCGACATCCCGGTGCAGGAAGCGGCCGTCAAGAGCATCCAGCCGGCCGCCGCGCCGGCACCGGCACCCGCCCCGACGGCTGCCGCGCAGCCCGCCGCCCCCGCACCGGCGCAGCGCTCGCCCGCACAGACCCCCACCGGCCAGCGCATGAAGCGCAAGCGCCGGCAGAAGCGCACGGGGCTTCTGGGCAAGGTCGTGGCCTTCCTGCTCGGCGAGGATACGACCGAGGCCAGGGCCACGGAACAGCCGGCGCAGAAAAAACGGCCGGCCGAATCCAGGCGCCCGGAGCAACGCAGCGACAGCAGCGAGGGCAAACGCTCCGGCCGCAGCCGCGGTGGTCGCCGGCGCAGTGGCGCGGCGAAAGGACAGCAACGCGCGCGCCAGGAAGAGCAGGCAGCCGAAAACAAGGCGAACAAGCGCGGGCAGCAACAAGGCGAGCGCGGCAAGAGCGAATCCCGCGACGGCGAACAGGACAAGCCAAACCAGGAGCGCCGTGAAGGCTCGCGCCGCCGGCGCGGCGGCCGCCGCCGCGGTGGTGCTGACGGTGAAAACCGCCGCCGCGAGCAGCAGAAAGCACCGGCACAGGCCGAGGGCAATAGCGACGAGCGCGAGCAGGCCGCAACCGGCGAGCAGCAGGACAAGCCGCGCAAGCGTCCCAGCGATATGAAGCGCGGCGAGCCGCAACGCCGTCGCCGCAACCGCGGCCCCAGGGCCGACGCGCCCGCAGAGAGCCAGGCAGCCGCAGTCGACGCAGCCGCAGTCGACGCGCCCAGCCGGGAACAGGCACCCGCGGCGCAGGAGCGCAAGCCGGAGGCGCCCGTGGCCGCCGACAGCGCTGCCGACAAGGCGCGCACGGATACCGCCGCCGAAGCGCCAACCGCGCAGGCCGAATCCGCCGTGGACACCGTGGTGGCAACACCCGAATCGGCGCTGGAAACCGTGGTAGCGCCGGAGGCGCAGGCCAGCGAACAACCGGCAGCGGAAGCCGGTAAGGCTGAAACCCCGGCAGCGGAGCCGGCGCAAGCAAAGGCGCCGAAGCCCGCGGCCAGGACGAAGCCCGCGGCCAAACCGGCACCTGCACAGACGAAGGCGCCGGTCGCCGACAGCGCTCCCGCCTCCACCGCCGGTCTCACCGAGGACGGGCGCGCTACCAACGACCCCCGTGTGGCGGCCAGGCCCGTCACCGATGTGGAGATCGCTACCGCGCACCCCGCGCTGTTCTCCGAGCGCGTGGCGCCGCCGGTACAACCCAGCGGCAAAATCGCACCGCGCGCCAGCAACGACCCGCGCGGCCCTCGTGGCGACGCGCTGGCCGAGCCCGCAGAGGAACCCGTGCAGGCGCAGGCAGCCGGCAACTGAAAAACTTCGCGACAATCTCAGGCACAAGGACAACAAGGCCCTTGTGCCTGAATTGCGAGGCGCTATAATCTCGCCCGCCGCGATGTACTTACGCTGTTGTACGCTGTTGTGAGTCATCCCTGGCAAGGGACTAGAAAGATTTGCAGGTAAAACCCTGCAGCATCGTGCAATGGCCGATGCAACTGAAAATGAAGTTTATGGTGGGCTGGCTGAGTGGTCGAAAGCGGCGGTCTTGAAAACCGTTGAGGCGAGAGCCTCCCGGGGTTCGACAAATTGCGACCTCAGGAGCAATTTGCACCGAGGCGCGCAGCGCCGAAGCCCGCAGGGTCACAACACCCCACAGGGTGTTGTGAGTCATCCCTGGCAAGGGACTGGAAAGAATCGCAGGTGAGAAAACCTGCAGCATCGCGCATTGGCCGATGCAACTGACAATGAAGTTTATGGTGGGCTGGCTGAGTGGTCGAAAGCGGCGGTCTTGAAAACCGTTGAGGCGAGAGCCTCCCGGGGTTCGAATCCCTGGCCCACCGCCATTTATACTTATAAGTAATTGTTTTTAAAGGTTTTTAATTTATTAAATACATGAACCCACACCCTGACCCACACTATAGAAATTAGTTAGACCAACCACGGAATGGCCAACACGGACAGCTACAATGCCTTTCTCCGCAACGTGCAAGAAAAGCACGAACTGGTGAGGTCCGCGTATACCCACCTATTCGAAACAATCGCTAACGGTAATCTGGACGAGAAGCTCAAGGCCAGCACGAAACTCCGCGAAGCCTGTCTTACACTCGCTAAGTCGATAGCCGAACCCGACCATCCAGAGTGGCTAAGGAACTGTATCGCCATTACTGGCGCGTACAACGCCAATCACGAAGACCCGAGACACAACGTTAAGCTACTAAATAAACTCATGCATCAGTCGCACGCTCTCCGCAACCACACGTGGGAGATGACCGACCAAGACAGGCGGGATGATCTTAACCTCGACAAAATCTATCAACAGTATCGCGATCAGAGTCGCCTGCCGGAGTTGTTCAAAGCCCTCATTGAGATGCTAGAGGCGATTCTTGCCAGCGGGGAGATTGATAGCATAGCGGCTCGACAAAGCATCGAGGAATTGCTGGGATTTGTTAGAGCGAATCAACATGGTGGACTTTACTCACTGCTAACAAGTAGAGAGTTTATTGGCAAGTTCATGAAAAATTGGGCATGGGAGTACGCACGCGATTTACCGGGGATAAAGCAAACGGCTAAAGCCTTTGAGAAAACTGTCGAGGATATGGGACTCGAAACAGACGAGGTATACGGGCACATTTCGGAGAGTTTGAACGAGAAACTTCCCGGTGGACTGGCTGCCCTGCCGCACAAGCCACAAGTAATCGGTTATCTGGAACGGAAACCGCCGCAGCTTACTGGTCCCAATTCACAAGACTTAGAGCATGATCCGGATTAACGCCACTCTCCTTAGCTAGCGCCAGCATCTCTACCACCGCAAGGGCACTCCGAGCACGGTTGCCGCTGTCATATGCCTGTAGCGGCTGCATCACGTCCAGCTTGACCGGAGTCGCCAGCTTCTCGGACGCCTCTTGCGCCATGCTGTTCACAAGAGGCTGTAGCATCCACTGGGCAAGATGTCTCTGGCTCTCGCGGCACATTGGCCCAGTGCAGCTCGGATCGAACAGGGCAGGCAGTACGCCATACACTGACAAGATACTGTTACGTGCCGCCGCCAATGACTCCGCCGTCATGCTCTTTGATAGATCAGGGGTCAGGTCTTGGGGTTTCCAATCGGTATTGGGTACAGGTCCGCCGCCACTCGCTACGTTGACGGATTCACGCAGCAACATACGGCCACGCTTGCCACGGAACTGGTTACCCAGCTTCTGTAGATCAGTCTCCGGGCTTTCAGGGAACGGGACAATGCTGGTTCCCAATGGCGCGTACTCGTACACCTCAGACAAGGCAGATTCAATCGCACATAGCATACTGGCAGTCAGGTTCGCTCGCCTCAACGGGCTTGTTCCTGTCCAAGGGGCAGCAACGTCACTCCCGATACGGAAGTGCAGTACCTCACTGGCAAGGGCTGTCTGTGTAGTCCCGCCTCCGGCCTCAGAGATGGACAGGCGGTACGCACGGGGAACCCCACCCTTAGTACTCAGGTCCCAGTCGCTGGCAGGTAGCAGGCGATCAGGGGCAAGATACAAGACAGCCTCACCACGCAATGCCAATGACCGGGCAATAATGCCCAGTAGGTGCGGGGTCAGGTAGTCAGTGCCGTTTACCTCGGCAATGGACAAGCCGTGCTCCCAGAGAGAGACGCAACTTTGTACCGTGCCGGTCAATTCACCCGTACCACGGCTACCAGACAGGTAACTCTCTCTCGCTGCCATCAGGTCAGCAGTGAAGCCTTGAGCCGTGGCCCGTGTTTCAATCTTTTCCTTTTTGGTAAACGGCCACACGGTTAAACCCTCCGATACTTACGCAGCAGATCAGCAGCGCCGCTGTACTGGAGTGCTTTCGCAACGTAGTTAGGAGACCGGGTGATACTTTCGTCGATACCGTCACCCAGTTTCAGAGCATGGGCAGACGAACCCACGGGAATCGCTGTTACAGTTTCCTCCACCAGATAATCGGACAGCCTGTTATAGGCTTCGACTACCGGTTGTGGAACGGCACCTGCATTGTCACCGGCAGTCGCATTGATGCGGTATGTCTTTTCCCTTGGGAGATAGAAACCATCAGCGGGGATAGGGTCAGCGATCACCGCAGACCATGTGCCGGTTGTTTCGTCCCAGACTTCTACCGTCACTGCCGATACTGGTGATAGGTGCGGACGCCAGTCTCCCGGACCCTGTACCGTCCAGACGCAGCTACGCGCAGTCCAACGGTATGCAATATGGTCTTCGATACGCTGCCAGACATGCGGCATCACGGGAGTATTTTCCGTGCTGGCATCATCATAGATTTCTGTCAGGGTCGGCCACGTAGCCGGTTCCGCTTCCTCAAACTTGATAACGTCTACCATTACAGCCTCCACCGGTACCGTGCAGTTGATTGCACATGTGCAGCTGATTGCACGGCGGGTACTTGCCAGTTCCGCTCCTCGACAGTTGTATCCGGATACGCGGGCCTCGTGACCAATGACAACTCGTACAGAATGGCATCGTTCACCGTCCTGATAATGGCTGTACCTTGGCTGGGGTCTTCGTCTTCGACAGTCTCAGCATTAGGTACTGTGCGTTCTGGCGGAATCCTGAAGCCGGGTGAAACTCCACCGATCAGGCCAGCGGACAGCATCGACATAGCGTCACGCCCATGACTGGTATCAAGAACGCTGTCAGACAATTTCGCAGTAAAGAACAGGCCATCATCAGTACTACGCAGCAGCAGGCTACCTGCGTTCTTACTGGCTAAGGGTTTCCCAAAGTCATGGCCTACCAGCAAGTGAATGTCCAGCTCCCCGGATTCAATCGAATACTCGAAAGCACCCGGAGCGAACCGTTCCTTTCGCGGTCTGCCACGTCTACCACCATCACTCAGGGTGGCGGTAGAGTTATAGGGGAAGCTCCCAGACAAGCGGGTACTTCCCCCTTTGCGGCGGACCTCTAGGTCACCACCAGCTACAGCACCGAAGAGCATTATTGCAGCTCTGACAGGATGCCAATCTGTGCAGGACGAATCACTGTGACATCAGTAGTCACAAGGAATGTCAGCTTCAGGGCACCGCTTGAGGCGCTAGAGTACGGGTCACGTATAACGTCTACCGCACCCCACAGGCCAATCACAAACGGCGGCACACCACCGGTAGTTGTAGTCAGTACCGCCTTGCTTTCAAGCGGGCTTCCGCTCGGCGCTTCCAGTGCATTGCTTGTGGACAGCACACTGCCGAAACGGCGAGAGATGAAGTCATACTCTGTAATACCGGAGCCTACTTCAATCACGGCACCGTCCAGCGTGTTCAGTAGTTCATGCCTGAACAGTACACGCACATCCTTCAGGGAGGCGGCAGCATTGCGGCCCATAAACTCCACCGCACTAGCGCGGAATGCAGCGTAATCCGCAGCGGCATTCACCACGTTTAGATCAATGCCGTATGTGCTTTGTCCCGCGACGATACCCAGCGGCTCACCACTGGAGCCGGAGCCAAGGAACGCCACGCGGTCCAGTTCAACACTGATAGCAGAGTTAGCATCACGGCGGATAGCGCGTTCAAGCTCAGAGCCTGATTGCTTCATTGCCTTCCGGGTTACCGTCATTTGCGCACCCATCGTGTAATCAGGCGCTAGGCTACGGTCTACGTGTTGATTTGCACCGAAAATTGACCCACTAACCCCCCAGATTTGCATCGAATTTTGACCCACGTATAACCCCTCCCTGCACAAATAATGAGCAGGGGT
>PABK01000003.1 GCA_002699145.1 Halioglobus sp. | reverse complement strand
GGAGTGGAGCGAGACGCATCCCCACGCGGCTCGCGACCGACCGAGGGCAGCCCGGAGGGCCGCCAGTAGTGTGCAGCGCCGCTTTTTCCCTCCCCGGTGCCGGCTCTTTGCGAAGACCCCCTGCAGACTAATTCGGGACTAAGCCGATGCTTCCAGGCCCGAGGCGGAAACGCTTTCAGGCCGAGTATCTCAGCCTTCCGAGGCCAGAAAGCGTTTCCGCCCCGGGCCAGAGCACCGGCCCCGGCAAGCGTGAGCGCCCCGGGCCAGAGCACCGGCCCCGGCAAGCGTGAGCGCCCCGGGCCAGAGCACCGGCCCCGGCAAGCGTGAGCGCCCCGGGCCAGAGAACCGAACCAGAGCACCGAACCAAACACCGCCAAACCATCACGCCGTGCCGGCAATCTCCGCCACCGCCGCCGGCAACTCCGCCAGGTTGCCGATCTCCCGGTCCGCCGGCTGCCCGCCCGGCCAGGACTTGCCGCGCCCGTTCATCCACACCGTGCGCAGGCCGACCGCCTGGGCACCGCGAATGTCGTGCTCCGGGTCGTCGCCGACGTGCACGATCCTGTGCGCATCGACCCGCGCGTGTTGCAGCGCCGCCTCGAACATGTCCGGGTGCGGTTTGCTCGCGCCGATCTCCTCGGCGAGGAAGGCGAAATCGAAATACTCCGCCGCGTCGGTCTTGTAGATGTCGGCGTTGCCGTTGGTCAGCGCGCCCAGGGTGTAGTCCCGCGCCAGCGCCTGCAGTACGTCCAGGGCCTCTTCGTACAGCTCCACCTTGTGGCGCTCGGCGAGGAACACGGCGAAGGCCAGGCGCGCGCCCTCGCGCGCCTCGTCCTCGCCAAAGCCGGCATTGCGCTGCAGTTCGTACAGTGTCTGCGTGCGCATCGCGGTGACGTTGTGGGCCAGCTCCGGGTGGCGCTTCCACACGGACTGCTTGAAGGCGAACAGCGCCTCGTGGTCCAGGTGTTCCACCGCGCCGGGGCGGTGCTGGCGCAGCCAGTCCTGCTGCGCCTGCTCGGCGCGCAGCAGCGCCGGCTCCACGTCCCACAGGGTGTTGTCCAGGTCGAAGGTAATGACCTCGATGGCGGCCACGGGTTTACTCCGGCTCGTCCTGGCGAACTTTTTTCGCGCGCGGGTGGGCGGCGTCGTAGACCTTCGCCAGGTGCTGGAAATCCAGGTGGGTGTAGATCTGCGTGGTGGAGATGTTGGCGTGCCCCAGCAGTTCCTGCACCGCGCGCAGGTTGCCGCTGGACTCGAGCATGTGGCTGGCGAAGGAATGGCGCAGCATGTGCGGGTGCACGTCCTGGTGCATGCCGGTCCGGCGCCCCTGCAGGCGCAGTCGCGCCTGGATGCTGCGCGCGCTGAGGCGGCCACCGCGGCTGCTGGTGAACAGCGCTGTCTCGTCGTCGTCGGCCTCGCGCACCCGCAGCCAGCGCGCGATGGCGTCCAGGGCGGCCGCGCCCACCGGCACCGTGCGCGTCTTGTTGCCCTTGCCGGTAACCGTGAGCAGCCGCGTATGCGTGTCGATATCGTGCAGGTCGACCGCCGCGAGTTCCGCCAGGCGCAATCCCGACGAGTAGAACAGTTCGGCCATGGCGCGGTCGCGCAGGCCCAGGGGCGCGTCGTCGGCAAAATCCAGGAAGCGGTCCACCTGGTCGACATCCAGCGTCTTCGGCAGGCGCCGCGGCTTGCGCGGTGCCTGCACGCTGGCCGCCGGGTTGCGCGGCTGTCCGCTCTCGCGGCCCAGGTAATTGAAGAAGGAGCGCGCGGCGGACAGGCTGCGCTGGATGCTGCTGCCGGCCAGGCCGCGGCGGTGCAACTGGCTGACCCAGCCGCGGATGTCGGCCTCGTCCAGTTGCGCCGCGTCGGGCTTGCCCTGCGACCGGCTGTAGTACGCCAGGGAGTCGAGGTCGCGACGGTAGTTGTCCAGCGTGTGCGTCGACAGCTGGCGCACATCGCGCAGGTAGTCGAGAAACTGGCCCGCCGCGCGCTGCAGGGAATCGGGCGCCGCGGCGGCCACGGTTCAGCCGCCGGCGGGCGTCAGGCGGGGCAGAAGCCTGACGATGACGTCGGCGATATGGCTCAGGAACAGGGTGCCCACCCCGCTGGGGTAACGATTGGCGTCGCGGCTGCCCACGGCGACCAGCCCGAGGGACTGCTCGCCCAGTAGCGGCGCCAGGGCGGCAGAGCCGACCTCGCCGCCCTCGGGAAAGAGAAACTGCAGCTCCTCGGCGCGCAGCGCCCCGCTGACGCCCTTGCCGGAGCGCAGCAGCGGCCCGATGACCTGCTGCGCCTGCTCCAGCGGAACCGCGCGACAGCCTGGATGGTCGTCCTCTTCACCCCACAGGATCAGGCAGGCGTGGTCCACGGCGAAATCCGTGCGCATGGCGAGCGCGAAAGTGTCGTAGAGCTGTGCCACATCGGTGGCCTCGAGCAGTCCCAGCACCAGTTTGCGGGTGTGATCGTAGAGACGGTCGTTGTCGCGCGCGTTGCCGGACAGGGTCTTGAGCCGGTGACGCATGTCGATGTTGCGTTCGCGCAGCACACTGACCTGCTTCTCCACCAGTGAGATGGCGCTGCCCGAGGCGTGGGAGATATGCAGGTAGTCGAGCAAATCCGGGTTGCGTTGCAGGAAGTCGTCGTGGCTCTTCAGGTACTCCCGCACCATGTCATCGTTGAGTTCGAAATCGGCCAGTACGGCTGCTCCCGCCGCCGCCCCTGCCTGATCGTTGCGCCCTGCCATCGCGTATCCCCCTCTGGCGTTTCTGTCCTGTTTGACCTGCCCCGCTGTACCGGTGGTCGCTTATAGTTTTATCGTTCCCTCGAACACCACCGCGGTCGGGCCGGTCATGAGCACAGGTTCTCCCTCACCGGCCCACGATATGGAAAGCTTACCCCCGGGCAGCTCAACTGTCACGGATTCACGCAGCCAGCCGCGCTTGCTGCCGTAAACCACGGCGGCGCAGGCGCCGGTGCCGCAGGCGAGGGTCTCGCCCACGCCGCGCTCGTACACGCGCAGGCGGATATGCCGGTCGGAGACGACCTGCATGAAGCCGGCGTTGGCGCGCTGCGGAAAATCCACATGCGCCTCGATCAGCGGGCCCAGCTGCGCCACCGGCGCCTCGTCCACGTCCGTCACGCGGTACACCGCGTGCGGATTGCCCATGGATACGGCGCCGATATCCAGTTCCTGGCCGTCCACCTGCAGCGGGTAGCTGAGAGCGCGCTGCGCCGCGCTGAACGGAATCCGCGCCGGCTCCAGCTCGGGCACGCCCATATCGACCTCGACGTCGGAGCGGTTGCGCACGCGCAGTTCGATGACGCCGGCGGCGGTCTCGACGCTGATGACGCGCTTGCTGGTGAGCTTGCGCTCGCGCACGAAACGCGCGAAGCAGCGCGCGCCGTTGCCGCACTGCTCGACCTCCTGGCCATCGGCGTTGAAGATGCGGTAGCGGAAATCCACCGCCGGGTCGCGCGGCGCCTCCACCAGCAGCACCTGGTCGCAACCCACGCCGAAGTGGCGGTCCGCCAGCGCGCGGATGTGCTTCTGCTGCAGGCGGAAGTGTTGGCTGATGCCGTCGAGCATGACGAAGTCGTTGCCCGCGCCGTGCATCTTGGTGAATTGCAGCCGCACGCTCAGGGCTCCCCGGCCGCGGGGTCGGGCAGGCGCTGCTCGCCGCGCAGCATGTCGGTGACGCTTTCGCGCGCGCGCACCAGGTGGGCGTGTTCGCCGTCCACCATGACCTCGGCGGCGCGGCCGCGGGTGTTGTAGTTGGAGCTCATGACGAAACCGTAGGCGCCGGCGCCGAACATCGCCAGCAGGTCCCCCTGGGCCAGGCGCAGCGGGCGCTGGCGGCCGAGGAAATCGGCGGTCTCGCACACCGGGCCGACGATGTCCCAGTCGGCCTGCAGGCCCTCGCCGTCGGCGCGCACCGGCTGGATGTCCAGCCAGGCCTGGTACAGGGCGGGGCGGATCATGTCGTTCATGGCCGCGTCGACCAGGGCGAAATGGTGTTCCGGCGTCGGCTTGAGGTACTCGACGCGCGTCACCAGCAGGCCGGCGTTGGCGGCGATGGAACGGCCCGGTTCGAGCATCAGGGTCAGTTTGCGCCCCCCCAGGGCCTGGCGTAGTGCGCCGATGTACTGCGCCACCGAGGGCGGCTCCTCGTCGCGGTAGCGCACTCCCAGCCCGCCGCCCAGGTCGAGGTGGCGCACGCTGATGCCCTGCGCCTGCAACTCGTCGAGCAGGCCGAGCAGGCGCTGCAGGGCGTCGATGAAGGGCCCGGTATCCGTCAGCTGGGAGCCGATGTGGCAATCCATGCCGACCACCTGCACGTGCTCCAGCTCCGCCGCGCGTCGGTACATCGCCAGCGCCTCGTCCATGGTCACGCCGAACTTGTTCTCGCGCAGGCCGGTGGAGATATAGGGGTGGGTGCGGGCGTCGACATCGGGATTGACGCGCACCGATACCGGTGCCACCTGGCCCGCGGCGGCGGCGACCTGCTCCAGCGCCTCCAGTTCCGCCGCCGATTCCAGGTTGAAACAACGGATGCCCACCTGCAGCGCACGCGCCATCTCGGCGGCGGTCTTGCCGACGCCGGAGAAGACGGTTTTCGCCGGGTCGCCGCCGGCGGCCAGTACGCGCTCCAGTTCACCCACCGAGACGATATCGAAGCCGGCCCCCAGCCTGGCCAGTACGTCGAGCACGGCGAGGTTGGAATTCGCCTTGACCGCGTAGCACACCAGGTGGTCACAGCCGGCCAGGGCCGCGCTGTACTCGCCGTAGGCGGATTCCAAAGCCGCCCGGGAGTAGATGTAGCAGGGCGTGCCGTGGCGCGCCGCGATGTCGGCAACCGGCACTCCCTCGGCGTGCAGTTCGCCGTCGCGGTAGGTAAAGGGGTTCATCGGCGGGTACTCAGGCGTCGGCGGGTGGCGGCGCGACCTCGGTCGGCGCCTCGGCTTCGTTTCCCGCCGGGTCTTCGTTTCCCGCCGGGTCTTCGTCCGGCAGGTAAAGGGGACCCATCTGGCCGCAACCGGCCAGGGCGACGAAGGCGAGGGAGGCTAGCAATGTCCGGGCAGTAGTCGACATAATTCGGGTCCGTAATGATGCGGCGAATTATACCGTTCGCTAGTAAGCCGCGCGAACAGACCTTATCATTGAATACTGCACAGTTTGCGAGCACCCCCATGACGGAATCGGAATTCAACGCGCTGGTCGACCAGACCATGGAGGCGCTGGAGCTGGCCCTGGACGAGGTGGACGCCGACCTCGACTACGAATCCGGCGGCGGCGTGCTCACCGTGGAGTTCGACAACGGCAGCAGTATGGTGTTCAGTCGCCAGCCGCCGGCGCGGCAACTGTGGCTGGCGGCGCGCTCCGGTGGCTATCACTTCGAGTACGACGAGGCGGCTGGCGACTGGCGCAGCACCCGTGACGACACGCTGCTGCGCCCCTTCGTGGTGCAGCAGATGGCGCAGCAGGGGGGAGTGGAACTTGACTGGTAAGCTCTGTCCCGTCCGCCTGCTGGCGGCGCTCCTCGCGGCGGCGGCCGGCCCCGCGGCGGCCAGCGAGCCGCTCTACGCGAAAAACCTCAGTCCCTTTGCCGGCCTGTTCGGCCTGCCCTCCCAGCGCAGCGCCATGACCACGGCCGCCGGCAGCTTCGCCGGCGCCCTGCACAGCAGCGTCGCCAACCACTACGTGCTCGATAGCAAGGCCGACGAACTGGTCAACCTGGACGGCGAGACCCTGCGCCTGGCCCTGGACCTGCGCCTGGGCCTGGCGGAGAACTGGGATGTGCAGCTGGAGGTGCCCTGGCTGGAGCACTCGGGCGGGGAACTGGACGAGTTCATCGATGACTGGCACGACTTCTGGGGCATGTCCGATGGCGGGCGTTCGAAAGTGCCGCGCGACCAGCTCGACTATTTTTACACCACCGGCGACGGCCAGGCGCGCCTGGTGGACGACGCCTCCGGAATCGGCGACGTCAGCCTGTCGCTGAGCCACGCCTTCTACAACAGCGGTGATGCGGCGGCGAGCGCCGTGCTGGGCTACAAGTTCGGCAGCGGCGACGCCGACGATTTCACCGGCAGCGGCGCGGACGACGTGTTCATCGCGCTGCGCATGTCCGGCCACCACCTGTCAGACCTGCCGCTGAGCTGGCACGGCCAGGTGGGCTACCTGCACGCGGGCGACGGCGACCTGGTGGAGGGTTTCCAGGAGCAGGACCTGTGGTTCGCCGGCATCAGCATGGACTGGCGCTTCGCGCAGAACTGGTCGGCGATCGTCCAGGTCGACGCCCATGCCGGGCCGCTGGACTCGGACCTGACCGCCACCGGCGACGATGCCTTCCTGCTCACGGTGGGTGGCCGCTGGCGCTTCGCGCGGCACTGGAGCGTGGATGTCAGCGTGGTCGAGGACATTCACGTGGAGTCGGCGCCGGACGTGACCTTCCAGGCCAGCCTGCGCTTCCAGCCGGACGCCTGAGGCCGGTCGCGCCGCTGCCCGCTGCGGGGTGAGTCTCAGCCGGCGCCGCGGGCGTCCAGCGCCGCCAGGGCGCGCTGCGCGGCGGCCCGCACCTGCGCCGGCGCGGTGCCGCCGAGGTGATCGCGGGCGGCGACAGAGCCCTCCAGCGTGAGCACGTCGTAGACGTCCTCGCCGATCTCCGCGCAGAAGCCCTGCAGGGTGGCCAAATCCATCTCGGCCAGGTCCTGGCCGCTGTCCACGCCGTGGGCGACCGCGCGGCCGACCACGTCGTGGGCGTCGCGGAAGGGCAGGCCCGCGCGCACCAGGTAATCGGCCAGGTCCGTGGCGGTGGAGAAACCGCGGCGCGCCGCCTCGCGCATTGCCGCGGCGTTGGGCTCGATGGCCGGCACCATGTCGGCGAAGGCGCGCAGGCAGTCGGACAGGGTGTCCACGGTGTCGAACAGCGGCTCCTTGTCCTCCTGGTTGTCCTTGTTGTAGGCCAGCGGCTGGCTCTTCATCAGGGTCAGCAGCGACACCAGGTGGCCGTTGACGCGGCCGACCTTGCCGCGCACCAGCTCCGGCACGTCGGGATTTTTCTTCTGCGGCATGATGGACGAGCCGGTGCAGAAGCGATCCGGCAGCGTGACGAAATCGAACTGCGCCGAGGTCCACAGCACCAGCTCCTCGGACATACGCGACAAATGCGTCAGCAGCAGCGCGCCGGCGGCGCAGAACTCGATGGCGAAATCCCGGTCCGACACGGAGTCCAGGGAGTTCGCCGTGGGGCGCTCGAAGCCCAGCTCCGCCGCGGTCATCGCGCGGTCGATCGGGTAGGTGGTGCCGGCCAGCGCGGCGGCGCCCAGGGGCGACTGGTTCATGCGCGCGCGGCAGTCCAGCAGCCGGCCGTGGTCGCGTTCGAGCATCTCGTTCCAGGCCAGCAGGTGGTGTCCGAAGACCACCGGCTGCGCGGTCTGCAGGTGGGTGAAGCCCGGCATGATGGTGTCGCAGTTGTCCAGCGCCAGTTCGACCAGGCCGCGCTGCAGGCGGGTCAGTTCCACCGCCAGGTCATCGATTGCCGCGCGCAGGTAGAGGCGGATATCGGTGGCTACCTGGTCGTTGCGCGAGCGGCCGGTGTGCAGTTTCTTGCCGGTCACGCCGATCAGTTCGGTGAGCCGCGCCTCGATGTTCATGTGCACGTCCTCGAGCTCCACCGACCAGCGGAAACTGCCGTCCTCAATCTCCGCGGCGATTTTCCCCAGACCGTCTTCGATTGATTGCAGCTCCGCGTCGTCCAGCACGCCGGCGCTGCGCAACATGCGCGCGTGGGCGAGGGAGCCGGCGATATCCTGCGCGGCCATGCGCCGGTCGAAGCCGACCGATGCGGTAAACCGCTGCACGAAGGCGTCGGTCGCCTCGCCAAAGCGTCCGCCCCACAGTTTGCTGGTGTCGCGCTCGTCGCTCATATCCGGGTGTGTCCGTCGTGTTTGCCGGCGCCCGCGCCGGGGCGCGCGGGCCGTGATCGTTTGCCCTTGTCCCGTGCGGGCAAGGGTGCAAGTATATCAGCAACGGGCATTGGGAGCGTATCTATGGAGCCGCTGGCGGGACGCGACACGGGCGCGGATGACGCCCGGGAGTTCTTCGTCCCCGACCTGTGTGCGCCGCGTTCCGTGTTCCTGCTTATTCTCCTCGCCGAACTGCTGGTCGGAGTGCATGTGCTGGCGCGCAGCCCGCTGCCGTCCTTCGACTGGTCGCTGCTCGCCAGCGGTTCGCTGTTCGTGCAGTGGGTGATGCTGCTCAGCGCGGCGGCGCTGTGCCAGCTGCGCGGCCCGCTGGGTGCGCTGGGTGCGCCGCTGGCGACGCTGGCCTGCCTGCTGGTGGTGGCGGCGGTTACCCTGGCCAGTTCTGCGGTGGCGCAATACCTGCCGCAGCCGTTCCGCGCGGCGCCGGCGACGGGTTGGCAACTGGCGCGCAACGTGCTGGTCGCGCTGGTGGTCGCCGGCGTGCTGCTGCGCTACTTTTTCCTCTTGCAGCAGTTGCGGCGACAGGAAAAACTGGAACTGCAGTCGCGGCTGGACTCGCTGCGCGACCGCATCCGGCCGCACTTCCTGTTCAACACGCTCAACAGTATCGCCAGCCTGATCGCGACGCGGCCGCAGGCGGCGGAGGGCGCGGTGGAGGACCTGGCCGAGCTGTTCCGCGTCAGCCTGCGCGACGAGCGGCGCAGCACCACGGTGGCCGACGAGTTGCGCCTGTGCGAGCTGTACCTGGGCATCGAGCGCCTGCGCCTGGGCGAGCGCCTGCGGGTGCAGTGGGACGTGGCCGCGGACGCGCGCGAGCAGCCCATGCCCAGCCTGGTGCTACAGCCGCTGGTGGAAAACGCGATTCACCACGGTGTCGCCACGCTGCCGGAGGGCGGCACGGTGCATATCGCCATCGCCCTGTGCGGCGGCGAGTTGCGCGCCAGCGTGGAGAACCCCGTGGGCCGGGACGGCGAGTCGACGCGTGGACACAACCTCGCCCTGGAGAACGTGCGCAGCCGGCTGGACGCCCTCTACGGCGCCGCCGCGCGCTTGCAGGTGGAGCCGGCGCAGGGGCGTTTCCACGTCAGCCTGAGCTACCCGCGGGACCGGGCGACGTGAACATCCTGCTGGTGGACGACGAGCCCCTGGCGCGCGAGCGTCTGCAGCGCATGCTGCGGCGCCTGCGCCCCGACGCGACCTGCCTGCAGGCGGGCAACGGCGGCCAGGCGCTGGAGCAGGTGGCCGCGGGCGAGGTCGACCTGGTGCTGCTGGATATCGCCATGCCCGGCATGAATGGCCTGGAAGTCGCCGCGCGCCTGGACGAACTGGACCGGCCGCCGGCGCTGATCTTTTGCACCGCCTACGACGAGCACGCCCTGCAGGCCCTGCGTCACCAGGTGGTCGCCTACCTGCTCAAGCCGGTGCGCGAGGAGGACCTGGCCACCGCCCTGGACAACGCCGGCCGCGTCAACCGCGTGCAACTGGCCGGCCTGGGCGCCGGGATGGGTAGCCAGGCGCCGCGGCGCACGCGGGTGCAGGCGCACACGCGCGATGGCCTGCAATCCCTGCCCGTGGAGGACGTGCGCTGCTTCCTCGCCGGGGCAAAACACGTCACCGCGCACGCCCCGGGGGCGGAGCTGGTGCTGGCCGAAACCCTCAGGGAACTGGAGCGGGACCTGGGGGACGGCTTCCTGCGCGTGCACCGCAATGCGCTGGTCGCGCTGCGCCACGTCGCCGCGCTGCAGCGCGCGGCATCCGGCGGCTGGTACCTGGAAATGGACGGCGTGGCGCAGCGGCCGAAGGTCAGCCGGCGCCTGCTGGCGGAAGTCAGGAGCCGCCTGCGCGGGCGCTGAGCCGTTCGCCGCCGCGCCCGCGCGCTGGTATCATTGCCGCCTTTCCGCCACCGTCCTGGATACGCCTGATGTCGCGCATACTGACCATCGCCACCCGTGAGAGCCCGCTGGCCATGTGGCAGGCGGAGTTCGTGCGCGCCGCCCTGTGTCGCGCGCACCCCGGGCTGGAGGTGCGGCTGCTGGGCATGACCTCGCGCGGCGACCAGCTGCTCGACGTACCGCTGGCCAAGGTGGGCGGCAAGGGCCTGTTCGTCAAGGAGCTGGAAACCGCGCTGCTGGACCGCAGCGCCGATATCGCCGTGCATTCGATGAAAGACGTGCCGATGGAATTTCCCGACGGTCTGGGTCTGGGTGTGGTGTGCGAGCGCGAGGACCCCACCGACGCGTTCGTCAGCAACCACCACGACAACGTGGAGGCCCTGCCCGAAGGCGCGGTGGTGGGCACATCCAGCCTGCGCCGCGAGTGCCAGCTGCGCGAGCGGCGGCCGGACCTGCGCGTGAAATTCCTGCGCGGCAACGTCAATACCCGGTTGCGCAAGCTGGACGAGGGCGAGTACGACGCCATTATTCTGGCCAGCGCCGGGCTCATGCGCCTGGGCCTGGAGGCGCGCATTGCGCAGCGTATCGCCGTGGAGGACTCCCTGCCGGCAGGCGGGCAGGGCGCCGTCGGTGTCGAACTGCGCGATGACGACAGCGCCACGCTGGAGTTGCTGCGGCCCCTGCACCATGAAATCACGGCCCGCCGCGTGGCCGCCGAGCGCGCCATGAACCATGCCCTGCAGGGCGGCTGCCAGGTGCCCATCGCCTGCTACGCGAGTTACCCGGGCGACGGTGACGAGCTGTGGCTGCGCGGGCTGGTGGGGCGACCGGACGGCAGCCTGCTGCTGCGCGCGCAGGGGCGCGCTCCTGACTCCGGCGCCGACGCGCTGGGCCAGCGGGTGGCGCAGGAGCTGTTGCAGCAAGGCGCCGGCGACATCCTCGCCGCGGTGTATGGCGACTGACAACGCCGGCGCGCGGCCGGCGGTGCTGGTCACGCGCCCGGCGGGCGCCGCGGCGGACGCGCTGTGCGCGGCGGTGCGCGACGCCGGTTACCGGGCGGTCGCGCAACCCCTGCTGGAAGTGCAGGCGCTGGCCGAACTGCCGGCCGCGGCGCGCGCCATGGTCATGGACCTGGACCACTACGCCGCGGTGATTTTCATCAGCAGTAACGCGGTGCGCTGCGGCATGCAGCGACTGCAGGACTACTGGCCGCAGCTGCCGCTGGGAATACAGTGGTACGCCGTGGGCGCGGCCACGGCCCGCATGCTGGACGCGTACGGCCTGCGCGCGCAGGCGCCGGCGGACATGACCAGCGAGGGGCTGCTGCGGTTGCCCGGCCTGCAGGACGTCGCCGGTCTGCGCGTGCTCATCGTCAAGGGGCAGGGCGGCCGCGATGCGCTGCGCCGGGAGCTGTCCGGGCGCGGCGCCCGGGTCGACGAGCTGGCCTGTTACCGCCGCCGCTGCCCCGAACTCGCTGCCGGCGCCCTGGCGCGCACCCTGCGCGAGGAGTCGGTGGGCGTCATCCTGCTCAGTAGCGGCGAGGGCTTGCACAACCTGCTGCAGTTGCTTAGCCCCTCAGAAACCTCTAACTTTAATCAAATGAGGCTGGTGGTGCCCTCGGAACGGGTCGCCCGGCAGGCGGCGGATGCGGGTTTCGAGCATGTGGTGACCGCCGACAACGCGTCCGACGCGGCCATGTTGCGCGCCCTGGAACATTGCCCAACCGCCCTGGAGAAAACCTAGTGAGTGAGCAGGAAAACAACACCGAGGACAACGCCGGGGATACCGGGGTCGCCGCCGACACCGCGCCGGCCGCCCCCGTTGCTCCTGCGCCCCGCCCGCCGCGCCGATTTTCGCCGGTGGCCTGGCTGGCCCTGCTGCTGGTGCTGGCGCTGGCCGGCGCACTGGGCGCCGGCGCCGCCTGGCTGTGGCCCCGGGCGCAGGACGTGCGCGCCGAGCTGCAGCAGCGGGTCGACGCGCTGGAGTCCACGGCGGGTAGCGAGGAAGACACGCTGGCGGCGCTGCAGGCGCAGCTCAGCGCCGCCATGCAACAGGATCGCGCCGCGCTGGAATCGCAACTGTCCGGGCTCACCGCGCGCCTGTCCGAGGCGCTGGTGGGTATGGAGGCGCAGCTCGCCGAGCAGCGTGCGGAGCTGGCGCGCTTCAGCGCCAACGACCGCGCCAGCTGGCTGTTGGCGGAGGCGGAGTACCTGCTGCGCCTGGCCAACCAGCGGCTCGTCATGGCCGGTGATACGGCGGCCGCGCGCGCCCTGCTGCAGAGTGCCGACGGCGTGCTGCGCGAGATCGATGATCCCGGCCTGCACGACGCGCGCGCCGCCGTGGCGGCCGACCTGGCGGCGGTGCGGGCCGTGCCCACGATCGACGTGCAGGGCATCTACCTGCGCCTGTCGGCGCTCATCGAACAGGCGGACCGGCTGGTGATTTTCGCCATGCCGGACGTGGAGACGCCGCCGCGACCGGAGGCGGCCGAGGACTGGCAGGGGCGCTTGCGCCAGGGCTACGAGCACGCGCTGCGCAAACTGTCCGACTACATCGTCATTCGCCGCCGCGACGTGCCCATGCAGGCGCTGATGGATCCGCAGTGGGAGGGACTGGTGCGGCAGAACCTGCGCATGCTGCTGGAGCAGGCCCAGGTGGCGCTGCTGTCCGGCAACGGCCCGCTGTACCGGCAGAGCCTGGAGCGGGCGCAGCGCTGGGTGGAGCAGTTCATGGAATCCGACCCCGCCGCCGCCAGCGCCATGGCGCGCGAGATCGGCCAGTTGGGCGATATCCGCGTCGCGGTGGAGATGCCGGACCTGGCGCGCTCCCTGCGCGCTCTGGACGAGGCGGTTGAGTCGCGCCTGCAGGCAGGGGGCGGCCAGTAGATCATGCGCACGCTCTTTGCCCTGTCCCTGATCGCCCTGCTGCTCGGCGTCGGTGTGGTCGCCGTCATCGAGACCGATCCCGGCTACGTCCTGCTCGCCTACGGCAACTACACGCTGGAGACCAGCCTGTGGGTGGGCCTGGTGCTGCTGGTGATACTCATGCTGCTGTTCCACTACCTGCTGCGCCTGCTCTTCGGCCTGCTCGGCGGGCAGCGCTTCCTGGCCAATTGGCTGGGCAACCGGCGCAGCGGGCAGGCGGCGCGCAATACCGTGCGCGGCGTGATCAGCTACACCGAGGGCAACTGGGCGCGGGCGCGGCGCCAGCTGCTGCGCGGCGCCGGCGGCGATGCCTCGCTGCCCAACTACCTGCTCGCCGCGCGCGCCAGCGATTACCTGGAAGAGCGCGAACGTGTGCTGGAATACCTGGACGCCGCTATCGAGGACGAACCGAAAGCCGAGGTTGCGGTGGCCATCAACCGCGCCCAGGTGCACCTGCGCGCCGGGGAGTTCGAGCAGGCCCGCGCCGCGCTGGAGCCATCGCGTCACAACGCCGGCCGGCATCCCCGGGTGCTGGACCTGTTGCTGCGGGCCTACGCCGGCGAACAGGACTGGGAGGCCCAGGCGCGCCTGCTGCCGGAGATGCGCAAGCACGCCAACCTGCCCGCCGCGGAGCTGGATGAACTGGAGCGCGCGGTGTCGCGGCGCCGCCTGGAGGCAGCCGCCGACGCGCCTGCCCTGCACGTGGCGTGGCAGGACCTGCCCTTTACGCTGAAGCAGGACGCCGAGATGCTGCGCCTGTACGTGCAGCGGCAGATGGCCCTGGGCGATGGCGACGCCGCGGAAAAAACCATCCTGCGCGCGCTGAAGAAGACCTGGGACGGGCAACTGGTGCGCCACTACGGCCTGTTGGCGCACGGCGATGTGCCCGCGCGCATCACACGCGCGGAACGCTGGCTGGCTGACCACCCGCAGGACCCGGAACTGCTGTTGTGCCTGGGGCGCCTGTGCCTGCGCGACCAGCTCTGGGGCAAGGCGCGGGATTACTTCGAAAGCGCTTACCGCCTGGCCCCCGACGCCGAGGTGTGCGCCGAGCTGGGCCGGCTGCTGGTCGGGCTGGGCGAACCCCAGGTGGCCGCCGCCTACTACCGCGAGGGCCTGCAGCGGCACGAGGCCGACCTGCCGGAGCTGCCGATGCCGGACAAGATCGTCGCCGACCACCACCTGCTGGACCGTCCCTGACCACAGCGCCGCGGCCGCTCAATCCCCCAGTTCGAACACGCACACCTTGTCACCGCGCTGGTCGGTGAACTCGTGCCAGTGCGGTACGTTGTTGACGATGCGCAGGCCGTTGTTGCTCACCAGCAGGCAGCGCCCGTTCGGTGACAGGCAGGCGTCGTGGGGAAAGGACAGGCGCTCGCTGATCACCTGGGTTGGCTGCGTTGACAGTTCGCCGTCGAATCCGAAGAGCATGACCCGCTGGTTGATCGTGTCGGTGACCGCGCAGGTCTGGCCGACGATGTGGATGTTTTCCAGGCGGCAATAGTCTGGCTGCAGTACGATTTGCCGCGGCGTTGCCGCGATCTGTCCGCCGCTGTCGATGTCGAACAGGGCGACGCCGTTGGTGACGCCGTTGGGCGGCGGCGGTGCGAGGGCGCGGCGCAGGCGCTTTCGCAGCGCGGCGCGCAAGCGTTTCAAGCCGCTCTTTTGCCGCAGCACCCAGGTGTAGCGCTGCCACTTGTGCGCCAGCGTTGTGCGCGCGGCCCGGGTCGTGGCGAAGGTCACCGCCAGGGTGCAGCCATCGTCGCTGAAGGCCACCCCCTTGGGCTGGCCGTAGCCGCGGAACCAGTCCTGCACCACGGCCAGCGGGCCGGACAGCCGGCCGCTGGCGCGGTCGAAACGGTAACAGGCCAGGGCCGAGGTGCCGCGCCCCGCGTAGGTGCAGACCAGACGCTCGTCGCGCAGGGCCATGCTGTGCGCCTCGCAGAAATCCTGCCGCGGTGTGGTGAACCTGGTCACCGGCGCCAGCCCCGGGTCCTGCAGGTCGTACACGGTGAATACGGCGGGGCGGTCGGCGGGGTTGAGCTTGTTGCTGACGATCAGGTGCCGTTCGGTGAGCAGTACGCCGTGGGGCGCATCGAAGCGCGCCTGTGGATTGCAGTAGCGCCGTTGCACCTCCCCCGAGCGCGCGTCGAGCAGGGCGACCTCGTCCAGGTCAGTGTAGCTGGCGGCGAGGAGATTGCCGTCCGGCGACCAGGCCACGTCCGGGACCTGGCTGCGCCGCGCCGTGGCGACAATCTCCCTGGCGAACCGGTAGTGCTGGGTCACGGCCACCTCCGTGTCGGCGATGCGCTAGTCGATTCCCAGTGTAGGCCAGATGTCGTCGACGCGCCGCTTTACGGCCTCGTCCATGACGATGGGGCGCCCCCACTGGCGTTCGGTCTCCCCCGGCCACTTGCCGGTGGCGTCGAAACCGACCTTGGACCCCAGGCCCGACACCGGCGAGGCGAAGTCCAGGTAGTCGATGGGCGTGTTGTCGATGAACACGCAGTCGCGGCGCGGGTCCATGCGCGTGGTCATGGCCCAGATCACGTCCTGCCAGTTGCGCGCGTCGACGTCCTCGTCGGTGACGATGACGAACTTGGTGTACATGAACTGGCGCAGGAAGGACCAGACGCCGAGCATGACTCGCTTGGCGTGTCCCGGGTACTCCTTGCGCATGGTGACCACCGCCAGGCGGTAGGAGCAGCCCTCCGGCGGCAGGTAGAAGTCGACGATCTCCGGGAACTGTTTCTGCAGGATGGGCACGAACACCTCGTTCAGCGCCACCCCGAGGATTGCCGGCTCGTCCGGCGGGCGCCCGGTGTAGGTGCTGTGATAGATGGGCGCGTCGCGGTGGGTGATGGCCTCCACGGTGAATACGGGAAACTGTTCCACCTCGTTGTAGTAGCCCGTATGGTCGCCGAAGGGCCCCTCGTCGGCGATTTCCCCCGGCTCCAGGTAGCCCTCGAGGATGAACTCGGCGCTCGCCGGCACCTGCAGGCCGTGCTCGCGGCACAGCGCGGTATGGCACTCGGTCAGTTCGGTTTTCGCGCCGCGCAGCAAACCGGCGAAGGCGTATTCGGAGATGCCGTCGGGCACCGGCGTCACCGCACCCAGCGTGGTGGCCGGGTCGGCGCCCAGTGCCACCGCCACCGGGTAGCGCTTGCCGGGGTTGGCGAGCTGCCAGTCGCGGTAGTCCAGCGCGCCACCGCGGTGTGACAGCCAGCGCATGATCAGTTTGTTGCGGCCGAGCAACTGCATGCGGTAGATGCCCAGGTTCTGCCGCTCCTTGCCCGGCCCGCGCGTGATGACCAGCGGCCAGGTGACGAGCGGCGCGGCGTCCTCCGGCCAGCAGGTCTGTATGGGCAGTGTACGCAGGTCCACGTCGTCCGCGGCGATGATGTTTTTCTGGCAGGGGGCGTTGCGCACCAGTTTCGGCCCCATGTTCAGCACCTGTTTCAATACCGGCGCCTTGTCCCACAGCTCGCGCATGCCCCTGGGCGGGTCCGGCTGGCGCAGGTAGGCCAGCAATTCGCCGATCTCGCGCAGCGAACCGGTGTCCTCCTGCCCCATGCCCATGGCGACACGTTTTGCGGTACCGAACAAATTGGCCAGCACGGGGATATCACTACCCTTTGGGTTCTCGAACAGCAGCGCGGGACCGCCGGCGCGCAACGTGCGGTCGGCGATCTCGGTCATCTCCAGATGCGGGTCGACCTCGGCGTCAACGCGTATCAATTCACCGCGTTTCTCCAGCGCGGCGATAAAGTCCCGCAGGTCGGCATATTTCACGATTGGTAGGACCTCGAACAGGGGGTCAGGTCTTACATGTTACAGAAAAGGGGGCAGGAAAGGGGGCAGGGCAGTCGAGGGGTCGAGCCGAGGGGTCCGAGCCGAGGGGTCAGGTCTTACATGTTACAAACATGTAACATGTAAGACCTGACCCCGGTTGGATGACCCCGGTTGATCACTTGCGCTTCATTGATTTGAAGAACTCCTCGTTGGTCTTCGTGTCCTTCAGCTTGTCGGTGAGGAATTCCACCGCCGGCAGGTCTTCCATACCGTGCAGCAGCTTGCGCAGGATCCACATGCGCTGCAGTTCGTCGTCGGCGGTGAGCAACTCCTCGCGGCGCGTGCCGGAGCGGCGGATGTTGATTGCCGGGTAGACGCGTTTTTCCGCCACCTTGCGGTCCAGGTGCAACTCCATGTTGCCGGTGCCCTTGAACTCCTCGTAGATGACCTCGTCCATCTTCGACCCGGTGTCGATCAATGCGGTGGCGATGATGGAGAGGCTGCCCCCCTCCTCGATGTTGCGCGCCGCGCCGAAGAAGCGCTTCGGTCGCTCCAGGGCGTGGGCGTCGACACCACCGGTAAGTACCTTGCCGGAGCTGGGGATCACCGTGTTGTAGGCGCGCGCCAGGCGCGTGATGGAGTCCAGCAGGATGACCACGTCGCGCTTGTGCTCGACCAGGCGCTTGGCCTTCTCGATGACCATGTCGGCGACCTGCACATGGCGTGAGGGCGGCTCGTCGAAGGTGGATGCCACGACCTCGGCGCCGCGGATGCCCACCGAGCGCTGCATTTCCGTCACCTCCTCCGGGCGCTCGTCGATGAGCAGGACGATGATGTAGCACTCGGGGTTATTGGTGATGATCGCCTGGGCGATGTTCTGCATCATGATGGTCTTGCCCGCCTTGGGCGGGGCGACCAGCAGGCCGCGCTGGCCCTTGCCGATGGGGGAGACCAGGTCGATGATACGGCCGGTGAGATCCTCGGTGCTGCCGTTGCCGGTCTCCAGGGTCAGGCGCTCGTCCGGGAACAGCGGTGTCAGGTTCTCGAACAGGATCTTGCTCTTGGACTGCTCCGGCTTGCTGAAGTTGACCTCGTCGACCTTGAGCAGGGCGAAATAGCGCTCGGAGTCCTTCGGCGGGCGAATCTTGCCGGAAATGGTGTCGCCGGTGCGCAGGTTGAAGCGGCGGATCTGGCTGGGCGAGACGTAGATGTCATCCGGGCCGGCCAGGTAGGAACTGTCCGACGAACGCAGGAATCCGAAGCCGTCCTGCAGGATTTCCAGGACGCCGTCGCCGTAGATATCCTCGCCGCTCTTGGCGTGGCGCTTGAGGACGGCGAAGATGATGTCCTGCTTGCGCGAACGGGCCATGTTGTCCAGGCCCATATCCTTGGCGATGTCGATCAGTTCCTGGGTGTTTTTAGTCTTGAGGTCGGTGAGATTCATATAGGGTAAAGGGGTACAGGTTTCGGCAGGGGAAGGAAATAACAATGTAACCGCGATAGCCTGTTGATGAGGCCAGCGCTATGACGCTTCAGGTCGGGTTGCAGGGCTGTTCTTATAGCACGGGAATGTGCGACGCGAAGCAATGTAGCACGCCCGGATAGTGCCGTCTACAGGTTTTTCACCCTGGCCTGAGACGGCGCCGGACAGCGGGAAGCCCGGGTCAACCGGGCCTCCCGGGGGTATCAGATGGCTTCCTGGACGAATTCGGTAAGCTGGGTCTTGGACAGCGCGCCGACCTTGGTGGCCTCCGCGTTGCCGCCCTTGAACACGATCAGGGTGGGGATGCCGCGGATGCCGAACTTGCCCGGTACGTCGGGGTTGGCGTCCACGTCCACCTTGCACACCTTGAGCTTGCCGTCGTATTCCTCGGCCAGCTCGTCCAGTACCGGGGCGATCATCTTGCACGGACCGCACCACTCGGCCCAGAAATCCACCAGTACGGGCAGATCGGAATTCAGTACCTCGTCGTCAAATGTGGCGTCGCTGACGTGTACGATCTGTTCACTCATTGTGTTCTCCGTTGTAGCGCGGGTAGTGCGCCGGTTGCTGCGAGGGGGCTAATAATACCACCCGGGGATAGGCGCACAACTGCGCGCCTAGAGTTTTTCGTCATGCCGTTATTGCCTATTGCTATAGTTGGCGCGGAACCTGCCGCGGGCGTTGTTGTCGCGCGGGGACGGCCGGTGGCCAGCGGCGGGTGGAAGGCGTAGTCTGCCAGTTTCCCCGCAAGGAGCGACCCGGTTTGCGCAGCAAGAAAATTGCCATAGTCCTCGTCCTGTTGCTGGCGGTCGGCGCGGCCGTGTACTTCGACGCCGCCGCCCTGTTGCAGCTGGAGGAACTCAAGTCGCGCCTGGAGGAACTGCGCCGCTGGTACGCGGCGAACCCCGCCCTGGCGGGCCTGGTCTATTTCCTCGTCTACGTCCTGGTGACCGCGCTGTCCATCCCCGGCGCGGCGGTGATGACCCTGGCCGGCGGCGCGCTGTTCGGCTTCTGGTACGCGTTGCTGCTGGTCTCCTTCGCCAGCAGTCTCGGCGCCACCCTCGCTTTTCTCGTCTCAAGGGCGCTGCTGCGCGACTGGGTGCAGGAGCGTTTCGGGCGCCAGTTGCGCGCGGTGAACGAGGGTTTTGCGCGCGACGGCGCGTTCTACCTGTTTTCGCTGCGCCTGGTACCGCTATTTCCCTTCGTCGTCATCAACCTGCTGATGGGCCTGCTGCCCATCCGCAGCTGGCCGTACTACTGGGTATCGCAGCTGGGCATGTTGCCGGCGACCGCGGTGTACGTGAACGCCGGCACACAGCTGGGGCAGCTCGAGTCCACCGCGGGTATCGTGTCCGCGCCCCTGCTGATCTCTTTCGCCCTGCTCGCGCTGTTCCCGTTCATCGCGCGCGCCGCGCTGCGCCACATCAAGGCCCGGCGCGGCCTGGCGGGTTACCGTCGCCCGCGCCGTTTCGACAACAACCTGCTGGTCATCGGCGCCGGCTCGGCCGGCCTGGTCGCGGCCCTGATCGCCGCCACGGTCAAGGCGCGGGTGACCCTGGTCGAGCGACACAGGATGGGCGGCGACTGTCTCAACACCGGCTGCGTGCCCAGCAAGGCGCTGATCCGCTCCGCGCGCATGGCGCAGTACGCGCGCCGCGCGCAGGAATTCGGCCTGGGCCCGCTGCCGGTGGAGGTGGACTTCCCGGCGGTGATGCAGCGTGTGCAGGGCGTGGTGCGCAGTATCGAGCCCCACGACTCGGTGGAGCGCTTCACCGCGCTGGGCGTCAACTGCGTCAGCGGCGATGCGCGCATCGTCTCGCCCTGGGAGGTGGAGGTGGACGGACGGCGCATCAGCGCCCGCCACATCGTCATCGCCAGCGGGGCGCGACCGCGGGTGCCCGACATTCCCGGCCTGGCGCAGCTGGACTACCTCACCTCGGACAGCCTGTGGGAATTGCGCGAGCAGCCGCGCCGCCTGCTGGTGCTGGGGGCGGGTCCCATCGGCTGCGAGCTGGCCCAGGCCTTCGCCGGGCTGGGCAGCGAGGTGACCCTGGTGACCCACGCCGAGCGTATCCTGCCGCGGGAGGACGTCGAGGTCAGCGCGCACCTGCTGCAGGTGTTCCGCGCCAGGGGCGTGCGCGTTCACACCGGCTGCGAGCCGCTGCGCTTCGAGCGGCGCGCCGCGGGCGGCGCCTGCGCCTGCCGCGATGCCGACGGTGAGCGGCTGCTGGAGTTCGACCGGGTGCTGCTCGCCGTGGGCCGCAGCGCCAACGTCGAGGACCTGGGGCTGGAGGCGCTGGGCATCGGCCTGACGGACGCCGGTACCGTCGCGGTGGACGAGTACCTGGCGACGGCCGTGCCGACCATCTACGCCTGCGGCGACGTGGCCGGCCCCTACCTGTTCACCCACATGGCCAGCCACCAGGCCTGGTACGCGGCGGTCAACGCCCTGTTCGGCGGCCTGCGGCGCTTCCGCGTGGACTACTCCGTGGTGCCCTGGGCGACCTTCACCGACCCCGAGGTGGCGCGCGTGGGCCTGAACGAGCAGGAGGCGGCGGCGCGCGACATAGACTGCGAGGTTACCCGCTACGAGCTGGGCGAGCTGGACCGGGCGCTGGCCGACGGCGAGGCGGAAGGCTTCGTCAAGGTGCTCACCGCACCCGGGCGCGACAGGATTCTCGGTGTGACCATCGTCGGCTACCACGCCGCCGAACTGATCACCGAGTTCGTGCTGGCGATGAAACACGGCATCGGCCTGAACAAGATCCTCGGCACGATACACATCTACCCGACCCTGTCCGAGGCGAACAAGTTCGCCGCCGGCGAGTGGCGCAAGGCGCGCGCACCAGAACGCCTGTTGGCCTGGGTGCAGCGCTATCACGCCTGGCGCCGCCGCGACGCGTGACCCGCCCGGCCCGTGTTCGCGTCCCTGTCATTCACGTGAGCGCGTGAATCCAGTATAACTAGCAGTCCATCCCCGACTGTACCTGTGGAGAACCCGACATGACCAAGGTTGCCGTAATCCTGTCCGGCTGTGGCGTCTACGACGGCGCGGAAATCAACGAGGCCGTGCTCACCCTGCTGGCGCTGGAACAGCAGGGCGCCACTTACCAGTGTTTCGCCCCGGACGTGGAGCAGATGCACGTGATCAACCACCTCACCGGCGAGCCCGTCGAGGGAGAGTCGCGCAACGTGCTGGTGGAGGCGGCCCGCATCGCCCGCGGCGATGTGCTGCCCCTGGACCAGGCCAGCGCCGCCGATTACGACGCGCTGCTGCTGCCCGGCGGTTTCGGCGCGGCGAAAAACCTGTGCAACTTCGCCGTGGCCGGCGCCGACATGCAGGTCGCGCCGGATTTCCTCGCGCTGGCCCAGGCGTTTCACCAGGCCGGCAAGCCCATCGGGCTGATCTGCATCGCCCCGGTCATGGCCGCGGCGATCTGCGGCGAGGGCACCGAGTGCACCATCGGCGACGACGCGGAGGTCTCCGCGGCCATCGAGGCCATGGGCGGCGTGCACCTGCAGTGCCCGGTGTCGGAGGCGCGTGTCGACAGGCAGAAGAAGTTGGTCACCACCCCCGCGTACATGCTCGCGGGCAAGGTGTCGGAAGCCCACGCCGGCATCAGCGCCTGCGTAAAAGAGGTGCTGGCGCTGGTCTGAGCCCGTGCCCCGGGGCTGGTACGTGTACCTGCTGCGCTGCGCCGACGACAGCCTGTACACCGGCGTGACCACCGATGTACAGCGCCGCCTGCGCCAGCACAACGGCGAACTGGTGGGCGGGCCGCGCTACACCCGCGGTCGGCGCCCGGTGCAACTGGTCTGGTCGGAGGCCGCCGCCGACCGCGGCGCGGCCCAGGCGCGCGAGGCCCAGGTGCGGCAGTTGGGTCGTGCGGGCAAGCTCAGGCTGGCGGCGGGGCGGGGACCCTAGAGTCGCCGCGCCATGCCGATGGAGTGCGGCGTCACCGGTTCGAAGCCAAATTTTCGGTACAGGGCGGGGGAGTGGTCGTCGGCAACCAGGGAGATGTAGGCGGACGCCGGGGCGATCGCCAACAGGCGTGTCATCAGCGATTGCATGATGCGCGTGCCCAGGCCCTGGCGCTGGTAGTCAGGGTGCACCGCCATGTCCACGATCTGGAAGTTGCAGCCGCCGTCGCCCACCACCCGGCCCATGGCCACGAGCGCGCCGCGGTCGCGCACGGTGGCCGCCAGCAGCGTGTTGGGCAGCCCCAGCGCGGCCGCCTCCGCACTCTTGGGCGCCAGGCCGGCGCGGCGGCGCAATTCGCGGTACTCCGCAGCGTCGGGGACGTCCTCGCACAACGGGTAGTCGGCGCTGCGGCTCACGACAGCACCCGCTGCGCGTGCACGGCGCGTTCGCGGGCGTCGCGCGCGTTGTCCGGGTCCGGGCGGCTGCGCACCGCTTCGATCGCGGCCAGGTAGGCGGCGGGTACGCCGATTTCACGCGCGCCCACGCGCACGTGTCCCAGGTACCAGTCGAAAGGCAGCAGCGCCGGGTCCGTCCTGATGGCGTAGTAGGTGAACGCCTGCAGGGTCTCCCCGGCGTGATCCTCGACTTGCACCTGTTTTTCCGCGTAGCCCAGGCCCAGCCCCTCCACCGCATCCAGTGCGGGTTTTTCCCGCGTATCGAGGGTGTACAGGGCGCCGTAAATCCGCTGGTCTGTGGCGCCGGTGAAAAATGCGTCGCACTTGCCCGAGCCGTCCGCGCCGTGCTTGTGAAAGCGCAGCTCGTGCCCGGCCAGGCGGTACAGGCCCAGGCGCCGGGCGCTGGGCGTGCGCGCACGCAACCTGGCCAGGGACATGTTGGAACCGTAGGCGAAGTAATGGAGCTGCTCGCTCACCGGGCTGATCCCCGGCGCGAGGGCCGTTGCGAGCGGTCCCGGCAGTCCGGGAGGCCGTGCGCGGAAACGGATGTGCGGGATAACGGCAATGTCACCCTGGCGACTATAGCACAGGCCCTGGCTGCGCCGTGCCGGCTGCCCTGCCCGCTCGCTGGCATTGGCGTTGGCGCTAGCCGCCCGCGGCTTCCAGTTCTTCCAGCTCCTGCTGTTGCGCCAGCCACTGCTCCTCCAACTCGCTGGCGCGAATTTTCAGTTCTCCCTCGCGCTGCAGCAAGCGCGCCAGTTCCGCGGCGCGCTCGTCGTCGTAGAGCGTGTTGTCCGCCAGCTGGTCCTGCAACTCGGCCAGCTCGGTCTCGGCTTCCTGCATCTGGCCTTCGATGCGCTGCACCGCCTTGCGCAGCGGCCGCAGGCGCTCGCGCCGCGCCGCCGCCTGCTGGCGCTGTTCGCGACGGGATGACGCGGCGGGGGCTGCCGCCGGCCTGTCCTGGGCGCGGCAGCCGGAGAGGATCCAGCGTTCATAGCCGGCCAGGTCCTCGGCGTAGGCCTGCACCTTGCCGGCGTGCACCAGCAGCAACTCGTCCACGGTATTGCGCAGCAGGTGGCGGTCGTGGCTGACCAGCACCAGCGCCCCCTCGTAGCCCTGCAACGCCAGCTCCATGGCGTGGCGCATCTCCAGGTCGAGGTGGTTGGTCGGTTCGTCCAGCACCAGCAGGTTGGGTTTCTGCCACACCACCATGGCCAGCGCCAGGCGCGCCTTTTCACCCCCGGACAGCGGGGCGACCGGGCTGGTGGCCATGTCGCCGCGAAAATCGAAGCCGCCGAGAAAGTTGAGGATGTCCTGCTCGCGGGCGGCCTCGTCGAGGCGGCGGATGTGCAGCGCCGGGCTGGCCTCCAGGTCCAGTACTTCGAGCTGTTGCTGGTCGAAGTAGCCCACCTTGAGGTGCTCCCCCGCGAGGCGCTCGCCGGCCAGCAGCGGCAGCTGTCCGCTGAGGCTGCGCAGCAGGGTGGACTTGCCCGCGCCGTTGCGGCCCAGCAGCCCGACGCGGCTGCCCGGGCGCAGCTGCAGCTCGACGCCGCAGAGGATGCGCGTGTCGCCGTAGCCCAGCTCGGCCTCGTCCAGCCGTAGCAGGGGGTCGCTGGTGCGCTCCGCCACCGGAAAGGTGAAGTCAAAGGGCGAACCGAGGTGGGCCGGGGCCGCCGCCTGCAGCCGCTCCAGTTCCTTCAGCCGGCTCTGCGCCTGTCGCGCCTTGCTCGCCTTGTAGCGGAAACGCCGCACGAAGGCGTCGATCTCGGCCACGCGGCGCTGCTGCTTCTCCCAGCTCGCCTGCTGGTTGGCCAGGCGCTCGGCGCGCTGTCGCTCGAACTCGGAGTAGTTGCCGCGGTAGGCGTGCAGTTCGCCGCCCTCGATGTGCAGGATGCGCGTGCAGGTGGCATCGATGAAGTCGCGGTCGTGGGAGATCAGCAGCAGGGTCCCGCGGTACTGTTGCAGCCAGTCCTGCAGCCACAGGGTCGCGTCCAGGTCCAGGTGGTTGGTTGGCTCGTCCAGCAGCAGCACATCGGATGGCCGCATCAGCGCCCGCGCCAGGCCCAGGCGGATGCGCCAGCCGCCGGAAAAATCCGCCACCGGCCGCTGCACGTCGTCGTCGGCAAAGCCCAGTCCCTGCAGCAGCCGCGTGGCGCGCCGTTCCGCGCTGTAGCCGTCGATCTCCTCCAGCTGGCTGTGCAGCGGCGCGGCGGCGTCGAAATCCCCGGCGGTCTCCAGCCGCGCCAGTTCGTCGCGCAGCCGCGCCAGCTCGCCGTCGCCGCGCCAGACGAACTCGCAGGCGCTCTCGTCGCGCAGGTGCACTTCCTGCGCCATGTGTGACAGGCGCAGGTTGCCCATGCCCTCGATGTCGCCGGCGTCCGCCGCCAGGGCGCCGGTGAGCAGGGCGAACAGGCTGGACTTGCCACAGCCGTTGGCGCCGATCAGCGCCAGGCGCTGCCCGGGCTGTACGGTGACGGAGGCGCCCGCCAGCAGTAATTTGCTGCCGCGGCGCAGGCTGATGTCGCGCAGGATGATCATGAGGCGGCGCATTCTAACCCCGGGGAGTGCGCCCGGCCAGCGCGTCGTTTTGCCAGCCGGGACAGGGGTGGCGCGGGGCCGGGGCCGGTAGTACCATGGGCGGCCATCGGGCAACTCCCGCCCGCCTTCCCGGCTCTGGACAGACGGCGCCTGGCCTGGCGCGCGGTCTGTTGCTTACGCGCGCAGCGCAGCTTCCGCCAGGCGGTTGTGCCGGATACACATAAACTCTCGTAAAGAATGGAAATGCTTATGAAGAAGTTCGCTCTGCCGCTGGCCCTGGTCGGCGCTGTCGTCCTGCAGGCCTGCAACCAACAAGGAACCGGGGGTGGCGAGGCTGCGCAGCAAACGCAGGCGCCCAGCGCCCCCGCGCTGGATACGCCGGAGCAGCGGCTGAGCTACGGCATCGCCTACAGCCTCGGCCAGCGCATGGCGGCCGAGGGGCTGCCGCTGGATTCCGATGCCTTCCAGCTCGGCGTCACCGACGCCCTGGCCGGCGCCGAGGCGCGCCTCACGGCGGAGGAAATGCAGGCCGAGATGCAGGCCTACCAGCAGCAGGCCATGGCCAAGCAGCAGGAAGCCCAGGCGGCGCTGGCCGAGGCCAACGCGGCCGCGGCGGCGGCGTTCCTGGAGCAGAACGCGGCCCGGGAAGGGGTGGTCACCACCGAGTCCGGCCTGCAGTACGAGGTGCTCGAGGCGGGAGACGGACCGATGCCTGGCCCCGAGGACACCGTGGAAGTGCACTACCGCGGCACCCTGGTCGACGGCACCGAGTTCGATTCCTCCTACAACCGCGGCCAGCCGGTCACCTTTGGTGTCGGCCAGGTCATCCCCGGCTGGACCGAGGCCCTGCAACTGATGCCCGTGGGCTCCAAGTGGAAGCTGGCCATTCCCTCCGACCTGGCCTACGGCAGCGGCGGCGCCGGCCAGGTGATCGGCCCGGATGCGGCGCTGGTATTCGAAGTGGAGCTGCTGTCCATCCCCAGCCAGGCTGGGACGGACGCGGAAGAAGAGGCGGCTGCCGAAGGCTAGGCCGTGTCGGGCGCGGGGTCCTCGACCTCGCGCCGGTGCCGGCCGTGCAGGTCGGCGATCAGCTGGTCCTCCAGCGTGAAGCGTGACTCCAGTACCTCGCCGAGGGCTGACAGGTCGCGCTTCAGTTTTTTCTGGCGCCCCGCGTCGCTGCCGTATTTTTCCTCGTAGGCCAGTATGACCTCGGTGGTGTCGCCGATGGCGGGCATCAGGCGTTGCGCCAGGCCGTTGCCGTCGCCGAAGCTCTCGGCCTCCTCGATCAGCTCGTGGTAGACCTCGAAGTGGCCGGCTGACACGTAGTCCACCAGCAGTTCACACAGCGCGGCCTGGCGCTGCCCCAGGTCGGCCTCTGCCAGCCCGCCCTGCACGGCGACGACCATCTCGGCATACCTGGCCAGCACCTCGCGGCGCTCCTTGAGCCAGCGCAGCAACAGCTGCTCGACCACGGCGAACTGCTGTTTCGGGTTGGATTTTTTGGCGCCCATGTCGACTGTCCGCTGGCCGTGTACCGACTGGAACTATACGGCCAATGCCGGGGGTCGGGCAAGGCGCGGCGCTCAGCGCGCGCCGCGCAGCGCCTGCCAGGATGCAATAAACAGGGCGACCAGGAACACCAGCAGGGTCTGCTCCGGGATGCTCAGCCCGAGAAACGTCCACACCGTGTCCGCGCAGTTGCCATCGCCCATGAGCAGGGTGTTGATGGCGTCGCGCAGCGGAAAATTCTCCAGCAGGTAATCCAGGGGTGGGCCGCAGGCCGGTACCTGGTCCGCGGGCAGGTGTTGCAGCCAGACATGGCGCGCGGCGACCAGCGCGCCGGCGTAGGCGCTCAGTGCGCACAACCCGGCGTAGACCCTGCCACCGAGCGCGCCCGGGTTGTGCAGTGCGCCGAGCAGGGCGATCACGCCCCAGATCACCACGAACAGCCGCTGGGTCATGCACAGGGGGCAGGCCTCCAGGCCGAGATAGGCCTGCAGGTAGACGCGCGCGAACAGCATGGCCACGACGGCCAGCAACACGAGTGCGCAGAAAACCTGGCGTTGGCTCAGGGTATGCGGCATGTCGGGTCCTGTTGTCTCTCACGGGTACGGCGCTGGCTACGCTAGAGGCTTTCGCCGCCGCGTGCAAGCATTGTTCAGACCCCCAGACTGGCCGCGCGTTCCCGGCTGAAGGCCTGCAACTGGGGGTAGAAGTGCAGGAACGCTTCCTCGAGGTGCGCTCGCAGCGGGGCCAGGCTGGCCTCGACGTCCAGGAACGGGTTACTGGGGAAGCGTTCGCCCAGGCGGCGGGCGGTGGCGGTGACCGTGTCCCAGTCGTGGTAGAGATTGAGGATGTCGTGCTCCACCAGCCGCGCGAACATGGCCTGCGCGCCGGGGCTGAGGTCTGCCTCCCGCGCCGCGAGCGCGGCGTACACCCGGGCGTTGAAGTCCTCCAGCGGCAGCGGGCCGAAGCGCGTCCAGTGCAGGCTCAGGTAGTGGTCGAAGCTCAGGTCCACGAGGATGCCGGCGTAGCGGCGCAGCTCCCGTGGCAGTGCGCGGCGCAGTGCGGCGATGCGCGGGTGGCGGTCGGTATAGGCGTCCACCGCACGGTGTAGTTGCACCCCGCGCTCCAGGTCCAGCGGCAATTCGCCGCGCAGCGGCCCCTTGTAGTAGTCGCCCTCCAGGCCGCCCGCCAGCAGCCCGGGATCCGGCCAGGCGAGGTGGAAGTGGGCGAGGAAGTTCACACCGCAGCGCCTACAGCTGGCGGTACTGGGCGTAGTAGTTCTCCAGGTATTGCTCGAAACTGAGCGTGTCCGCGGCCTCCAGTTCCGCCTGCGCGGCCAGCGAGCGCGCCGATTCGGCGCTGAATGCCTGCTGCGTCTGCGGCGCCAGTCGCCGTTCGCGGAAGTGTCTCGCCCAGTTCTCGCTGTAGCTCATCGCCAGGCGGAAGAAGGGCAGGTCGCGCTCGCGCATTTCGCGCAGCACGCGCGCCGAGGGCGTCAGTTCCGGGTCCGCCACGCGGGCGGCCTGCTGCGCCAGCGAGGCGCTGTACAGCTCGCCGCCGTGGGCGCGGTCGAACAGGTCGGCCACCGCTTGCATGGCGCGCAGCAGGTCGTCGGCCCAGGCGGCCAGCGTCACCGGCTCGCCGTTGCGGTCCAGCTGCAGGCCCGGCTCGCGGCCGCGGCTGACCACGGCCTCGAGATTGGCGGCCTGTATCGCCTGCTGGTCGTCGTCGCAGGGCGGGCTGTCGAGCAGCAGGCAGTAGAGCAGGAAGGTGTCGAGAAAGCGGATCTGCTGCGCGTCCAGGCCCACCGGCGTGAACGGACTGACATCGACGCAGCGCACCTCGATGTACTCGATGCCGCCGCGCACCAGGGCGTTCAGCGCCGTCTCCCCGGAGTTGGCCACGCGCTTGGGACGAATGGGGCTGTAGAACTCGTTCTCGATCTGCAACAGGCTGTCGTTGAGTTGCTGGTAGTCGCCGTTCCGGCCGCAGGGAATGTCGCGGTAGGCGGCGTGGGGCTGCAAAATCGCGCTGCGCAGGGTATCGACGTAATTGTGCAGCGAGTTGTAGCAGATGTTGAGATGTTTCTGCGCCTCGCTGTTGTAGCCCAGGTCACCCATGCGCAGCGCGGTGCCGTGGGGCAGGTGCAGGCTGCGACCGGCCTCGTCGAAGGGTTGCAGGCCGTGGCGGTCGCGACCCTTGAGGAAGGAGGCGCACACCGCCGGGGAGGCGCCGAATAGGTAGATGAGCAGCCAGGAGTAGCGGCGGAAGTTGCGGATCAGCCCGAGGTAGCGCCCGGTGATGTAGTCGGCCAGCTCGCCGGGTTCCCCCGCCTCGCGCCACACGCGCTGCCAGTAGGCCGGCGGCATGGACCAGTTGTAGTGGATGCCGGCGATGGCCTGCATGAGGCGCCCGTAGCGGTGCCCCAGCCCGTAGCGGTACACGGTTTTCATGCGCGCCACGTTGCTGTTGCCGTACTGCGCCACCGGAATGCCCGCATCGCCGGCGACGATGCAGGGCATGCTCGCGGCCCAGAGGATTTCCTCGTCCAGCTGCTGGTAGACGAAGCTGTGGATATCCTCGAGGGCGCTCAGGCTTCCCTCGATGTCGGTACTCACCGGGGTGATGAACTCGAGCAGCGCCTCGGAGTAATCGGTGGTGATGGAATCGTGGGTCAGGGCTGCGCCCAACGCCCTGGGGTGGGGAGTCTGCGCCAGTTTGCCGTCGCCGCTGATGCGCAGGCTCTCCTTCTCGATGCCGCGGCGTATCCCGCGCAGGTCACCCAGCGCGTCGGCTTCAGCAAGCGCCTGCAAGGCTTTCTGCAACTGGTCGGACAAGGGATGTTCCTCTGTTCTGGCTGGGGTCGTGCGAATCGGGGACGGGCGCGAGCCGCCGGGGCCTGTCACGCGTGTTACGGGTCGTGTCCCGTCCGCAAACAGCTCCCGGGCAGGTAAGCGTGGCACAGTATACGACCCCATCTGAAAGCTGACCAGCGCGGCGGGCAGCACCGCGACACGCCCGAAATGGGCCAGCGGGCGCCCTTGTTCGCACTGCGCAAGGTGCTAAAGTAAGACGCGGCAACAAGGGGATGCTGACGTGCGAATTACTGAATGGCTGAAGATACTATCGGCGGAGAATGGCTCGGACCTGTACCTGAGCACCGGGGCGCCGCCGTGCGTGAAATTCCAGGGTGAACTCAAGCCCATCGCCTGGGATATCATGCAGCCGGGCGAGATCCGGGATATCGCCTACGAGATCATGGACGAGACGCAACAGGCGGAGTTCGAGCAGGAGCTGGAGATGAACCTGGCGACCTCGGTCTCCGGCTACGGCAGGTTCCGCATCAACATCTTCATGCAGCGCAACGAGGTCGGTATCGTGGCGCGGAATATCGTCGCCGATATACCCGCCTGGCAGGACCTGCGCCTGCCGCCCATCCTCACCGAGGTGGTCATGCGCAAGCGCGGCCTGCTGCTCTTTGTCGGCGCCACCGGTTCCGGCAAGTCGACCTCCCTGGCGGCGCTGATCGACTACCGCAACTCCAACAGCAGCGGGCATATCGTCACCATCGAGGACCCGGTGGAGTACGTGCACAGCCACAAGAAATCCATCGTCAACCAGCGCGAGGTCGGGGTCGACACGCGCAGCTGGCACAACGCGCTGAAAAACACCCTGCGCCAGGCGCCGGACGTGATCCTGATCGGCGAGATTCGCGACCGGGAGACCATGGAGCACGCTATCTCCTTCGCCGAGACCGGCCACCTGTGCATTTCCACCCTGCATGCGAACAACGCCAACCAGGCCCTGGACCGCATCATCAATTTTTTCCCGGAAGATCGCCGGCCGCAGCTGCTCATGGACATGTCGATGAACATGCAGGCCATCGTGTCCCAGCGCCTGATTCCCACCGTCGATGGCAAGCGCTGCGCCGCCATCGAGGTCCTGCTGGGCAGCCCGATGGTGCAGGACCTCATCCTCAAGGGCGAGTTCGAGGGCATCAAGGAGATCATGCAGAAGTCCGAGAACATGGGTATGAAGACCTTCGACTCGGCCCTGTTCGAACTGTTCCAGGAGGGCCTGATCAGCGAGGAGGAGGCGTTGCGCAACGCCGATTCGCCGAACAACGTGCGCCTGAAAATCAAGTTCGCCGACGAGGATAGCGGCGGTGCGACGGGCGGGCTCAGCCTGGAGCAGATCGACGAATAGCCGGGCGCAGCGGTGAGCGGGCCGCGCCGGCGGGCCCGCGGCGCTACTCCTCCATGCCGGCGATCAGTTCGACCCAGCGGTCGATGTCCGAGTTGCCCGCATTGAGCAGTTTGAACCCGGCGGTATACAGCGGCGCCGGTTGCGTCTCGGCCGGGCGGCACCAGCGCACCTCGCCGGCTAGGTAGAGGGGTCGGCTGGTGCCGGGCAACTCCACGCAGATCTGCAGGATGGCGCCCACGGTCACCTCGTCGGCGAGCGAAACCTGCAGTCCGCCGCGGGAGATATTGAGGGTCTTGCAGGCCGCGAGACGGCCGGTGCCGGCGCGCCCGACCAGGGGCGATTCCAGTTCGATGAATATGCGACTCTCGACCGGCAGTCTCAGGAACTTGCGTTGCTCAGCCATCAGCCTGTCCTCGCCCGTTCAGTCGTCCAGTTCCCGCCGCGCAGCGTCCACGTCCCGGCGGAAGCTGGAATGAGTCTGCAGGATGTCCACCAGCCCCCGGGACACCAGGTCGGCCAGTTCCTCGCCGCCGATTTCGCGCATCTTGATGCCCTGGCGATTGACGAAAATGTAGGTGTCGCTGCCGGGGTCGTGAACGGCGAGCTTGGCCATCAGCGGGGTTTCGCCGTCGTGGAAACCCAGCCAGGCGCCCATGGTCAGGTCCAGCGAGTCGGGCGATACGGGGGCCGGCTGCGGCGGCTGGTTCTCGGGGGGTTGTAGCCAGCCCTCCCAGCTCTCCTTGGGGTCGCTGAGATAGGGCGCCGCCGGGCGGTCGGGAGGCGCCTCCTCCGGTGCGGCGGCGGCCTGCGCGGCGGCGGCCTGCGCGGCGGCGGCCGCCCCGGGCTCCCCGGTCGCGTCCTCATCGTGCGGCTGTAGTGTCTGTGGCTCCGACGGTTCCGGCTCCCGCGCGGCCTCGGCCGCCGCCGGTTCCTGCGCCGCGTCCGTATCGCCGCCGGCCGGCGGCGCTGTGTCCTCCGGCGGGGTCTCGATGTCGTCAGCGAGAACGTGCGACAGGAGCTCGTCCTCGTCCACTTCCTCGAAGCGTACCTCGTAGCCGGCGATGCCGTCCTGGGCCGGCTCGTCGACGCTCTCCTGCGGCTCCGGGGCGATCTCCGCCGGTTCCTGCGCTGCCCCGGGTCCGGTATCGTTCGGCGCGGGTGCGTCGGCCTCGGGTTCCGGCTCCTCTGCCACTGCCCCGGCGGTCGTTTCCGGCGCTGCCTCCGCCTCGTCGTCCAGGGACTCCTGCGCGAAATCCGCGGGCGCCGCGTAGGCCTCGCCGATCAGCGCCTCCAGTTCCGCCAGTTCGTCCTTTTCCAGCAGCTCGTCCTGCGCCTGCTGCGGCGCCTCTTCCGGCGTGTCCGCCGGGGCGGGTTCGTCTTCCTGCTGCGCGGCGCTCGCCGGGTCTGCGGCGTCCGCACCGGCAACGGCGACGTCCAGCGACAGCGACCGGTACAGCGCGTCGAGTTTTTCCGTACTGTCGATGCCCGCGGCGATGGCGAGGCAGAGGCTGAAGCCGCGCCCGGTCGGCAGTGCGGTCACGCATTCCTTGTCCAGCACCTCGTCGAACTCGGCGAAGCTGAAGTCCAGCACTTTCATGCCCGCCAGGTTGGTGAATAACAGGCGCTGTACCGGGTCGTCCTTGAGCGCCAGCTGGGCGCGTACCGCGCCCTGCTTGCGCGAATCGATGGCAAACCACTGGCCCTGCTGGATGGGACGCAGGGCTTTGACGAGCTCCGGTTGCGCCGGCGGCAGCTGCGCACCGGCGACGTCGATGGCGCTTATCGTTTGCAGTTCGACGGGCTGGCGGCGCAGGATGCGCAGGTGGGCGGACTCGATGGTCGCCATGGCGTCGTTCACCGCCTCGGTGTCGTGGTGCAGGCTGAGCAGCCAGCGGCGCATGTCCTTGGGCAGTTGGGTGACGACGGCGAAGATGTGCTGGCGGCGCTCCTCGGTCACGTCCTCGAGGCTCTGCACCGAGTCCAGCAGGCTCTCGGTGGTCTCACTCATCTTGCGCCACTGCTCGGAATCCGCACCGAACTTCAGCAGCAGCAGTTGCGCGCTGCTGTACCAGTGGCCCTTGAGGAAGGCGCCGATCTCCGCCGGCGCGGGGTATTTTTCCAGCAGCGTGTTGATCATGCGCGCCGCCTCGCGCTTGGCCTCTGCGGTTTTCAACCGTCCCAACTCGGTTTCCACCACGCGCCGCGACATGCGCTCGGCCCTGGACTGGTCGCGTTCGGCGGCGGCGAGGTAGTCGGCGCAGACCGCCGCCAGGTCGACATCGTTGTCGTCCAGCCACGCCAGCGCGGCCTCCACTGCGGTGGTCACCTGCTGCTCGAGCAGGGCGCCGGCGCGCCCGAGATTCGCCTGCCAGCCCACGGCGCGTTCGTGGATGGCGTCGAGCAACTGGTGCAGGGGGTGCGCGTCGGGCTGCATGAACTCCGGGTCGACCAGCGCGATGGTGGCCGCCAGGGGTTTCAGGCGGCGCACCTGCGAGGCCAGTGGCTCCTCCAGCGGGAAGCGCTGCTCGAAATGGTGCATGGCCTCGCCTACCCAGCGCAGGATGGCCGTGTGTTCACGCGAGGGCAGGGCGGGGTCACCCATTTCTTCGGTCTGGCTGAGCAGGTCCGCATAGGGCGCCAGATCCAGGTCGCTGGGCGTGCGCAGGTAGCCAATCAGCTCGTCCAGCGGCATGACGTGGCCGTCATCCTTTTTCGCAGATCCGCCAAACACGTCCTGCACCAGCGATTGCAGGGAACAGGATAGGGGAAAATTGTCTGCGGTCAGTTTCACTCGATGATCTTCGACAGCACCAGCGTGCCCAGAATGCCCCAAAGTAGCAGAACGAGGACGACGCGCCACCTGGGTGGCGGCGCCTCCTCGCGGCCGATGTCCCGGCGTTTGGCCAGGTTGAACGAGCCACACGCCGGACATTCTCCGGCCTGACCACTCTTTTTGCCGCGGTAGCTGCAATCTTTGCAGAAATAGGCCATGGAGATTATCGGGTGCTCTTGAGGAGCTGGTCGACCACGCGCTCCAGTTGCTTAAGATTATTGCATTCGGCGGAAAAATGACAGGCGCTTTGATAGCGTTGCATTTCGGAATCCCCGGTTCCCCAGGCGCGGCGCGACTCGGGGTTCAGCCAGATGACCTGGCGCGCGCGCTGGTAGATGCTCTGCAGGATATCCAGTCGCGCTTCGCCGTTGTTGTTGCGCGCGTCGCCCAGGATTATGACCGTGGTGTTACTGTTGATGTCGTCGATGGCCAGGCGGGCGAAATCCGCCAGGCTGTTGCCGTAGTCGGTGGCGCCGCCGTACTTCATGTTGACCAGTTCTATCGCCTGTTCCACCGGGTAGTTGTCGAAGTATTCGCTGACTTCTCCCAGGTGACTGGAAAATGCGAAGCTGCGCACGCGCGGCAGCACATCCTGCAGGCTGTACAGGAACAGCAGCAGGAACTTGGCGTACTGCGCGACCGAGCCGCTCACGTCACAGACGGCCAGGAGTTGCGGCTTTTCCTTTTTCACCTGGCGCCAGTAGACGTTGAACAGCACACCGTCATTGGCGATCCCCCGGCGCAGGGTCTTGGCCATGTTCAGCTGTCCGCGTTTCAGGCGACGGCGTTTGTGGGCGTGTCGCGAGGCCAGCTTCTTCGCCATGCGCCGGATGAGATCCTGCACCTTGTGCAGGTAGACGTGCTCGATGTTGTTGAGCCGGGTCTTGCTCAGGATTTCGTCCATGAACTGCCGATTGCGGCCCTCGGCGTGCAGCAGGTACTCCCGCTCCACGTAGTCGCGCACCTGTTCGCGCAGGATATCGCGGTAGCGCTGCACGACGGGCAGGGCCGGGCTCCGCGCCTGCTCCAGTTCGATGACGGCGCCGCGAATCTGTTGCTCGCCCATCTCGTCCAGTATGCGTCGGGTGTACTGCCCGCGCTGGGTGAACATTTCGATCTGCGCCAGGCCGACGCGCTCGGCCGCCTGGGCCATGGCCAGGGTCAGCGCGTTGCGTTCGTTGTTCATCAGGTTCTGCATCAGGCTGGACTGCAACAGCGAGGCCAGCGCCGGGCTGTCTCCCGCGGCCGCCTGCAGCGCCTCCGCCCGGGCGTCCTCCGCAGCCGCAGCGCCGTCCTGTTGCGCCGCCTCGCCGGCCGTTGCCGGGTCCGCCGCGCCCTCCGCATTCTCGTCGTCGGCGCTCTCCTGCGAGGAGAAATCCGCCAGGTCCTGGCTGAAATAGCGCTCGAAGCACTGCAGGAAGATCGCCTCCTCTTCAGGCGTTTTCGCCAGGGTCATGCCCAGGCCGTCGCGCAGCAGGGCGCGGTCGGCGTAACCCAGCGTCGCGGCCACATCTACCGCGTCCAGGGTCTCCGCCGGCGATACCCGGACATCGTGGCTGCGCAAGACCTGGATGAAACTGACAAGGTTTGACTGCATGGGCTGGCTCCCTGTCCTGGTTGCGCGTTCCCGCGACCGGCGGCGAGCCGCTAGCCGGGCGCGCTCGCCCCGGAAGGTGCACCGCTGTCGCGCACCAGGGTGCGCAGTTCCGAATCGGTGGACTCGATATCCTCCTCGAACTTCAGCAGTACATTGAGGGTGCTGCGCACCAGCTCCTCCTCCAGGTGTTCGGCGTGCAACAGCAGCAGGCTGCGCGCCCAGTCGATGGTTTCGGAAATGGCCGGCACCTTCTTCAGGTCGAGCTGGCGCAGGGAGTGCACGAATTCCACCAGCTGGTGCCGCAACTGCGCGTCGATGTCGGGTACGCGCGAGCGGATGATGCGCTCCTCCAGTTCGACGGTGGGGAAGGGGATGTAGAGGTGCAGGCAGCGGCGCTTGAGTGCGTCGGATATCTCTCGCGTATTGTTACTGGTAAGAAATACCAGCGGCGTGGTGCGCGCCTTGACCGTGCCTATCTCGGGTATGGAAATCTGGTAGTCGGAGAGAATCTCCAGCAGCAGGGACTCGAATTCGTAATCGGACTTGTCCACCTCGTCAATGAGCAGGATGGCGCCTTTCTCCTGTTGCATGGCGCGCAGCAGGGGGCGGGGCTCGAGAAAATCCTCGGAATAGAAGATGTCGCCGAACTGGTGCAGGCGCTCCACGGACTCGGCCAGGCCCCTGGCGCCGTGCAGCAGGTCGCCCAGCTTCTCCTTGAGCACCTGTGTGTACAGCAGTTGCTTGCCGTACTTCCACTCGTACAGCGCCTTGGCCTCGTCCAGGCCCTCGTAGCACTGCAGGCGTATCAGCGGCGTGTCCAGCAGCAGGGACGTGGTCTTGGCCAGCTCGGTCTTGCCCACGCCCGGGGGGCCCTCTACCAGGACCGGCTTGCGCAGCTTGAACGCGAGGAAAACAGCGGTGGCGATCTTGCGGCTGCAGATATAGCCGAAGGATTCGAACCCCTCCTCGATCTGCTCGATGGAATCGAGCTGTGGATATTCCTGTGCTTGCACGGCTTTCCTCTCTACGGGCGGGCTATTGTACGCCATCCTGGCGCCGCGGGCGCTCGCGGGCTCAGCCGCCGGTGGCGTTCATGAAGCGTACGATCTGGGGTTCGTCCTGCAGGTCGAAGTAATGCCGCTCGGGCTTGATCGACATGGCGTCGACAATGGTCTGGCGCAAGCGGGCGGGCGTGTAGTCGGGGGCGCGCAGTACCGCGCGCAGGTCCACGGAGTGTTCGTTGCCCAGGCACAGCAACAGGCGCCCCTCCGCGGTGACGCGCACGCGGTTGCACAGGTGGCAGAAGTTGTGACTGTGCGGAGAGATAAAGCCGATACGGGTGGGATGCTCGCCCACGGCGTAGAAGCGCGCCGGGCCCGCGTTGCCATCGGGGTCGCCCAGCGCGCGCAGGGGCAGGCGCGCGCCGATTATCTCGCGCAGGGTTTCGCTGGAGCAAAAGCTGAGGGCGCGGTCGTGCTCGTCGATCAGTCCCAGGGGCATCTCCTCGATAAAGGCGATGTCGATGCCACGCTGCAGGGCGAAGTCCACCAGGTCCGTCACCTCGTCGTCGTTGCGTCCCTTGAGGATGACCGCGTTGATGCGCAGGCCCTCGAACCCCGCCGCGACCGCGGCGTCGATACCGGCGATGACCTGCTCGAGATTGCCGTGCCGGGTCAGGCTGCGAAACTTGCGCGCCTGCAGGCTGTCCAGGCTGACATTGACGCGCTTCACCCCGGCCTCACGCAAGCCGCCCGCCAGGCGCTGCAATTGCGAACCGTTGGTGGTCAGCGCCAGTTGCCGCAGTTCATCCAGTGCGCCCAGGCGGCGCACCAGGGACATGATGTTGTTACGCACCAGCGGTTCGCCGCCGGTGAGGCGAATCTTGCTGACGCCGAGGTCGACAAACGCCCTGGCCACCTCGTACAACTCCTCGAGGGAAAGCACCTCGGGCTTGGGTACGAAGCTCATGTCCTCGGCCATGCAGTACACGCAGCGGAAATCGCAGCGATCGGTGACCGACAGGCGCACGTAGTCGACACGGCGCCCGAAGCGATCGATCAGTTGTGGGGTATCGGTCCGGTTCATGCGCCCGAGTTTACAGGCCTTGTGCGCGCCGCTCCAGCGCGGGGTTTACAGCCTGCCGGCACTGGGACAGGATGTGCCACACGGGCGTGTGGCGCGGGGAGTGAATGGTGTCGAAGGTACGCAAGGGCGCGTTGTTGCTGGGGCCGCTGCTGGCGCTGGCTGTGGCGCTGCTGGCCGCGAGCGAGGGCCGCGATTCGGCCGTCGTCAGTTTTGTCGCGGTGCTGTGCGTGGTGTGGTGGGTGTTCGAACCGGTGCCCATTCCCGTCACCTCCCTGCTGCCGCTGGCCGTATTGCCCCTGCTGGGCGTGCTGACGCCGGCGGAGGTGGGGCAGGCCTATGGGTCTCCCCTCATTCTGTTGCTGCTCGGCGGCTTCCTGCTGTCCAAGGCGATGGAACACTCCGGAGCGCATCGCCGCATCGCCCTGTCCATGGTGCGCCTGTTCGGCGCGCGCAGCGGGCGGCGCCTGGTCATGGGCTTCATGGCGGCCGCCGCCGTGCTCAGCATGTGGGTTTCCAACACCGCCACCACGCTGATGCTGTTGCCGGTGGCCCTGGCAGTGCTGGATGCGGTGGAAGACAAGGAGCGGGTCGCCGCGCCGCTGCTGCTGGGTATGGCCTACGCGGCCAGCGTGGGCGGCATTGGCACACCGATCGGCACGCCGCCGAACCTGATCTTCATGCAGGTCTACCAGCAGACGACGGGGCACAGTATCAGCTTCACCCAGTGGATGGGCTGGGCGCTGCCGGTGGTATGCCTGCTGGTGCCCATCATGGCGCTGTACCTGACGCGGGATCTGCCGGGCCGGCTGCAGGTCACCCTGCCGCAAGTCGGCGCCTGGAGCGCAGCGGAACGCCGCGTCCTGCTGGTGTTCGGCCTCACGGCGCTGGCCTGGGTAACGCGCAGCGAGCCCTTCGGCGGCTGGAAAACCTGGCTGGACCTGCCCCAGGCCAACGACGCCTCCGTGGCCCTGCTGGCGGTGGTGGTCATGTTCCTGGTGCCGGATGGCAAGGGAGAGCGCCTGCTCAACTGGGAGCGCGCCAGCACCATCCCCTGGGGTGTGCTGTTGCTGTTTTCCGGCGGCATCTGCCTGGCCAAGGGCTTCGTGCATTCCGGCCTGAGCGACCTGCTGGGCAGCTGGCTGGCGGATATCGCACTGCTGCCGGTGTATCTCACCATCCTGTTGATCTGCCTGGCGGTGACCTTCATGACCGAGACCACCTCCAATACCGCCAGCACCACGCTGTTGATGCCGGTGCTGGCCGCCGCGGCGCTGGCGGCGGGCCTGCCGCCGGAAGTGATGATGGTGCCGGCGGCGATGAGCGCCAGCTGCGCCTTCATGCTGCCGGTGGCCACCGCACCGAACACGGTGGTGTTCGGCAGCGGCCTGGTGAGTACGGCGCGCATGGCGCGTGAGGGGGTGGCGCTGAACCTGCTCGGCGCCGTGGTGATCAGCCTGGTGTGCTATGTATTGCTGGCCCGGGGTGCGCCCTGAGGGGGCGCACCCGGGGCACGGGTGATGGGATTACAGCAGCGCCATGATGGTTTCTGCGGAGGACACGTCGATGCCCGCTCCCGGTTCGACATTGAGGTGCGTCACCGTGCCGTCTTCCACGATCATGGCGAAACGCTGGCTGCGTGTGCCCAGGCCAAAGCCGCTGCCGTCCAGCTCCAGGCCCAGGGCGGCGGTGAACTCGCCATTGCCGTCCCCGAGCATGAGGATTTCATCGGCGTTCTGGTCCTTGCCCCAGGCGCCCATGACGAAGGCGTCGTTCACCGCCATGCAGGCGATGGTGTCCACGCCCGCCGCCTTGATCTTGTCTGCATTGACCACGTAGCCGGGGAGGTGGGTCATGCTGCAACCGGGGGTGAAGGCGCCGGGCACCGCGAACAGAACCACTTTCTTGCCGTTAAAGATGTCCTCGGTGGTGATGTCCACCGGGCCCTCCGCGCCCATGGTTTTCAGGGTGCAGGCGGGGATTTTGTCTCCAGTCTGGATGGGCATGTCGAACTCCTCGTGCCGGGGTCATGGGAAAAGTGAACCGGGATAATAGCAGATGAGCGCCGAAACACACTGCCCGTTGTGCGCCGGCCGCGAGGTGGCGGATTACGCGCGGGATACGCGGCGCGGCTACCTGCACTGCGGGCGCTGTGCGCTGGTGTTCGTGGAGCCGCGTTACCTGCCGGATCGCGCCAGCGAGCGCGCCGAGTACGACCTGCACGACAACGACGTGCGCGACCCCGCCTATCGCGCTTTCCTGTCGCGCCTGGCGGAGCCGCTGGTCGCGCGTCTGCCACCCGCGGCCAGCGGGCTGGACTTCGGCTGCGGGCCGGGGCCGGCGCTGGCGTGTATGTTGCGCGAGCGCGGCTTCGAGGTCGCCCTCTACGACCCGTTCTACGCTCCCGACCGGACGCCGCTGCAGGGCAGTTACGATTTCATCAGCGCCACCGAAGTGGTCGAGCACCTGCACCGGCCGGGAGAGGAACTGGCGCGCCTGTGGTCGCTGTTGCGCCCGGGGGGCTGGCTGGGCGTCATGACCAAGCTGGTGCGTGACCGGGCGGCTTTCGCCAACTGGCACTACAAGAACGACCCCACGCACGTGTGCTTCTTCTCCGCGCAGACCTGGCGCTGGTGGGCGGCGCAGCGCGCGGCGCAGGTGCAGTTTATCGGCGCCGATGTGATCCTGCTGCAACGCCCGGCCGCGCGGGCCTAGCCCGCCTGTTGCAGCATGCTCGCGTAGATCTGCTCGCAATCGCGGTAGAAATCCAGCTCGTCCGCACCGAGGTAGGGGGCGACCATGGTGAGCAGCTGCAGCACGCCCTGGTGGATGGTGATCTCCGGCGGGCGGCTGTCGTGCAGCAGGTCCTCGTAGTTGAACCAGAAGGTCAGGCACAGCGTCATGTTGTCGGCCAGGCCCAGCAGCTGCTGGTCGCGGGCGTCGATCACGTCCTGTTGCAGCAACGCCTGGCAGATGGCGAACATCGCCGCGCGCTTGAGCTGCATGAGGCGTCTGAAGCCGCGGCGCAGGGCAGGGTAGCGGTGCAGGATGTTGTCCAGGTTGTGGTAGAGAAAGCGGTACTGGTACATCTCCTCCAGCACGACGTACAGGTAGTACCAGTTGGTCTCCACGCTGCCCGATGCGTCGCTCAGCGGTTTTTCGATGGGGGCGGTGAGGGTGTGCGACAGGGCGTGCTCGTACTGCGCGAACAGCTCGGCGATGATCTGGTCCTTGCCCTTGAAATGGTAATACAGGTTGCCCGGGCTGATATCCAGCTCGTTGGAGATGTCGATGGTGGTCGTTCCCGCCTCGCCCTCCTGGTTGAACAGGGCCAGGCTGGTGTGCAGAATCCGGTCCCTGGTCTTCATCGGGCGCTGGCGTCGGCCTCAGCGTTTCTTCGCGGCGGCTTTCTTGCGCGTGGCGGCCTTCTTTGCCGGTGCTTTTTTCCTGGCGGCAGTTTTTTTCCCGCCCGCGGCGGCCTTTTTCTTTTGCGCGCCGCGCCCGGGGCTCACTGCTACGCCCTGTTCCTTGAGGGCGCGGGCGAGGGCATCCACCTGGCGGCCCAGGCGGTCCACCTTGTCGTGCAGCTCGGCCAGGTCCTCAATACGCGCCGGGCGCTGGTTGTGGAAGTTCTCGCGCACCCGGGCGATGCGCTCCTCCACGGACTGCCGCGCGCTGGAGGTGCTTTCCAGGGCCTCGCGGGCATCCTCCTCGAGGGCCGTGCCGGCCTTGACCAGATCCTTGAAAAGCTTGGGTGGCTCCATCGCTTTCTCCAGCCTTCCCTGTGCATCCTCGACCGCCTTGCCGTAGGCGCCTACGCCTGCGAGCCAGATATTGCGGGCGATCTCGCCCGCCTTGTCGGTCACCTTGCTCTTATCGTCGCTCATGTGATCTACCCTCCCCGGGACCGGGTTTGTCAGGAGATACCGCGCTGGGCCGACTATTAAACCAGAATGCCGGGTAAATAGAAGTCCCTGCGGAGGAGGGGGGCGGTTCTCTGGCCCCGGGGCGCTTATGCTGGCCGGTACGGTTCTCTGGCCCGGGGTAGAACCGCTCACGGGTTGGTTCTCTGGCCCGGGGCGGAAACGCTTTCTGGCCTCGGAACGCTGATTCATGGGTTACCTGGCCTGGAGGGTCAACGGGTCCAGGGCTCGGAAGGCTAAGATACTCGCTCTGGACCCGTTGACCCTCCAGT
>PABK01000002.1 GCA_002699145.1 Halioglobus sp. | reverse complement strand
CAGCCCCGTCATTCCCGCGCAAGCGGGAATCCAGGGTCTGCCCCCGTACACTGGATCCCCGCTTGCGCGGGGATGACGAGAATGACCGTCGGACCTCCTCTGCAGACTGGATCCCCGCTTGCGCGGGGATGACGGGAATGACCGTCGGACCTCCTCTGCAGACTGGTTCCCCGCTTGCGCGGGGATGACGGGAATGGTCATCGGGCCTCCTCTGCATGCTGGATCCCCGCTTGCGCGGGGATGACGTCATGAGTCACTGGGCCGCTCCCGGTAACACCCCGGGTGCTCCGCACGCTAGCTTTGGCGTCAATCCGCAACATCGCGCCAGCCCCGTCATTCCCGCGCAAGCGGGAATCCAGGGTCTGCCCCCGTACACTGGATCCCCGCTTGCGCGGGGATGACGAGAATGACCGTCGGGCCTCCTCTGCAGACTGGTTCCCCGCTTGCGCGGGGATGACGGGAATGGCCGTCGGGCCTCCTCTGCAGACTGGTTCCCCGCTTGCGCGGGGATGACGGGAATGGTCATCGGGCCTCCTCCGCATGCTGGATTCCCGCTTGCGCGGGGATGACGGGAGTGGTCATCGGGCATCCTCCGGCAGCCACCTGAGTGCACTGCGCACCGGGTTGGGCGTCAGGCCGCCCATCGCGCACAGTGAAGCCTGTTCCATGGTATCGCACAAGTCCGCCAGCAGCGCGCGATTGGCCGCCACGTCGTGCCCCGCGGCAATGCGCTCGAGCACCTCCACGCCACGCACCGCGCCGACCCGGCAGGGGGTGCACTTGCCGCAGGACTCGGCGGCGCAGAACTGCATGGCGAAACGCGCCTGCTGCAGCATGTCCACGCTGTCGTCGAACACCACCACCCCGCCGTGGCCGAGCATGGCGCCCATCGCCGCGTAGCGCTCGTAGTCCATGGGCGTGTCCCAGGCGGACTCGTCGAGGTAGGCGCCCAGCGGCCCGCCGACCTGCACCGCGCCGATCGGCCTGCCGCTTGCGGTGCCGCCGCCCAGGTCCTCCAGCACCTCGCGCAGGGTGATGCCGAAGGGCAGTTCCAGCAGGCCGCCGCGGCGCACATTGCCGGCCAGTTGCACGGTCAGCGTACCGCGCGAATCGCCGTGGCCGAACTCGCGGTAATAGCCGGCGCCGCGCGCCAGCACGGTGCTGGCCGCGGCCAGGGTGAGCACGTTGTTGACCACCGTGGGGCGGCCGAACAACCCCTCGATGGCAGGCAGCGGCGGCTTGGCGCGCACCATGCCGCGGCGCCCCTCCAGACTCTCCAGCAGGGCGGTCTCCTCGCCGCAGATGTAGGCGCCGGCGCCCATGCGCAGCTCCAGCTCGAAGCCGCGGCCGCTGTCGAGAATGTCCTCGCCGAGGTAGCCGGCGGCGCGGGCGCGCTGCAGGGCCGCGGCCAGCACTTCCCGGGCGCGCGGGTACTCCGAGCGCAGGTAGATATAGCCGTGCTCAGCGCCGACGGCGAGGCCGGCGATGATCATGCCTTCGATAAGCTGGTACGGGTCGGACTCCAGCAGCAGGCGGTCGGCGAAGGTGCCTGAATCCCCCTCGTCGGCGTTGCACACGATGTACTTGCGATCGGCCTCGGCGTCCAGCACCGTCTGCCACTTGCGCCCGGCGGGGAAGGCGGCGCCGCCGCGCCCGCGCAGACCCGAGGCGGCGATCTCGTCGACGATCGCCTGGGGCGACAGCTGCAGGGCGCGGACCAGGCCGTCGAACCCCTCCAGGGCGCGGTAGGTTTCCAGGCACAGGGGGTCGCCGAGGCCGGCGCGGGCGAAGGTCACGCGCGTCTGCGCGGCAAACCAGGGATGCTGTTCCACGTCGCCCAGCGCGGTTGCGCCAGCGGGCGCCTCGCCGCCGAGCAGCGCCGGCACATCCTCCGGCCGCGCCGGCCCGAACGCGTGGCGGCCACCATCCGTCTCCCGCTCCAGCAGGGGTTCCAGCCAGAAGGCGCCGCGCGAGCCGTTGCGCACCAGTTCGCCGCCACTGCCGGCCAGTACCTGCTCGGCGCGCTGCGCCAGCGCCTGCGCACCCAGCGCCAGCGCCGTGGTGTCGCGGGGGATGAATATACGGCCGCTCATTCCGCACCGTCCTGTAACTGCGCCAGCAACACATCCAGGCGATGCGCGTCGACCCGCCCGTGCACCGCGTCGTCGATGCGCACCGACGGCCCGCAGGCACAGTTGCCCAGGCAGTACACCGGTTCCAGTGTCAGCGCGCCGTCCGCCGTGGTGTCGCCGAAGTCGACGCCCAGGGTGGCCTGCGCGTGGCTTTCCAGTTCGCGCGCGCCGACCGCCTGGCAGGCCTCGGCGCGGCACACCTGCAACACATGCCGGCCCGGCGGCCGCGTGCGCAAATCATGGTAGAAGCTGATGACGCCGTGCACCTCGGCGCGGGACAGGCCCAGGGCGCGCGCGATCACGGGAACGCAGTCAGCGGGAATGTAGCCCAGGTCGGCCTGGATATCGTGCAATAACGGCAACAGTGCGCCCGGTTCGTCGCGCCACACCGCCAGGCGTTGATCTACCAGGTCCTTGTACTGCACATGCGCTTCCCGTCAGGCGAAGTGGACCAGTATACGCAAACGGCGTAAGGTGAAAACCCGCCTCAGGGAGCCAGCTGCCACAACGCCAGCAGCCCGACCAGGGCGCCGCCGGCGAAGGCCCTGGCGAGGACGTCCTGGTCGATCTTCGCCAGTTCTGTCAGCGGGTCGCCGCCGAAGCGCACGCGGCGCAACACCGGCCACTCGATGATCGCGGCAAAGACGAAACCACCCAGCGCACCGGCGAACACCGCGGCGCGGCCCAGGGTCTGTGGCGGCACCGTGGTCCACAGCAGGCCCAGGGCGGCCAGGCCGCCCACGGTACCGGCCAGGCTCATGGTGAAGAACTGCCCGGTGTCGTTGCGCTCGAATTTCCAGTCGTAGACGAACAGCCCCAGCTTGTGCGGGATGTCATAGGCGCCGCCGGACAGGCGCGCGCCGAGAAAGTGGAACCACTCGTGCACCAGGTTGCCGGTCACCAGGCCGGCGAGCGCGCCGCTGACCACGCACAGGAATGTCGCCATGAGCGGACCGCCGAGCAGGTACCAGCTCTCCGCGGCGGCGAACACCCCCAGCGCGAGCAGCCAGGCCAGCGCGTGCACGCCGGCCAGCCTGGCCAGGCGCAGCCTGCGCAGCGACCTCTCCGGCATGGAGGCCAGCGCCTCATCCAGCGAACGCGGCGCGGCGGACTGCGCGGCGATATCGGCCGCGACCTCCGCCGCCACGCCGTCCGCGGCCTCTCCCGGAATCCTGTCATTCATCGCGTCTACCCCGTCTGCAATTGCGCCGCACCGGAAATGCGCGGCAGGTCAAAGGCGGTGACCACCCCCGGAGGTGCCGCGCACACCGCCGGCAGGGCGTTCACCACCCAGTTGGCGGCGCTGGCGTTGCCGCCGCCGGCCGCGCCAGGCTCGTGGTGATCCTCGCCGTGCACCGTCAGGTGCAGGTCAGGATCGCCGCTGATGATCACCTGGTGGCAACCGCGCCCCTGCGGCGGGTAGGGCCAGTCCGGCGCGCAGTCGTCATCGATGCGCGTGACATGCTCGAGCACGTACAGCGCGCGCCCGCCGTGAAAGCCGCGCACCTCGAAGCGGAAGGCGCCCTGGGTGCCCGCCTCGAAGCGGCCCATACCCTGCACTTCCACCGTGCGTTGCAGCGGGCGCCGCTGCACCTCGATCTCGATACGCTCCACCGGCTTGCCCAGGGCGTCGCCAACCAGCCGCACCATTGGCGCCCAGACCATCTCGATGGCGAAGTCGTGCAGCATCATCGGCAGTTCGTCCATGGAGGTGCCGAAGCCGATCACCTCGCGCACCACCTGCGGCTGGTCGTACAGGGCGTAGTTGAAGATCTCCCGGGTGCGCAGTTCGCGAATACCGGACACGGCGCCGCTGGCCACCACCGGCAGCCAGTCCATGACCCAGCCCGGGTCGATGCCGGAGATGAACAGCGAGGCGCCGCTGGCGCGGCAGACGTCGGTCACCGGGGCGAGCACCTCCTGCGGCGCGGAATGCGGATGCAGGAAAGCATAGAAAGACGTGGACACCACATTGATGCCGGCGGCCAGGCAGGCCAGCAGGTCGGCCATCGCCTCCTGCGGCCGGGTGTCGGCGGTGGCCGTGTACACCACCGCGTCGGGGTTGCTGTCCAGCAGCGACTGCCAGTCGTCGGTGGCGCGAATGCCCGTGGCCGCGACTCCTGCGATCTCGCCCGCGTCCAGGCCCACCTTGTCGGGATTGGCCACCACGACCCCGGCCAGCTGCAGGTCCGCGTGGGACAACACGGCGCGAATGGCGGGTCTACCGACGTTACCGGTTCCCCAGACAACGACTCTCAGCGGCATGTGGCACGTACTCCTCTGTTATGGATTCTAGCAGGCCTGGCACGACATCTACGTCGCGCGGGCCGCGCCGGATCAGCGCCGCGCACCACCCGCGCCAGCCACCGTAGCAACTCGCGTCCGGCGCCACAATGCGCCGCTGTCTGCGCGGACGGACGAAAGGTATGATGGCCTGAATAGCTAGCCCGCCCGGTGCATCGCGGCGGGCCGGGCGCGACGGGACAGGACATGATCAGCGACCAGGCGGAAGGCGGCGAGGCACACCTGCAGGCACTGCTGCGCGAGGGGTACGCCCTGCTGGCGCGCGGCGATATCGAGGGCGCGGGCCGCTGCTGCCGGCAGGCGCTGGCGCAGCGCGCCGACCTGGTGCCGGGACATTTCCTGGTCGGGCTGGTGGCGCTGGAAGCCCGGCAGCGCCGCACCGCCTTCAGCGCCTTCCAGTCGGTGGTGCGACTGGACCCTGACCACGCCGCCGCCTGGGCGCACCTGGCGCGGCTGTACATGAGCGAGGGCCAGGTCAACCGGGCAGACCAGGCGCTGCGCGAGACCCTGCGCACCCGCCCCGACGAGCCGGTGGTGCTGGACATGATCGGCACCACCTTGTCCCTCATGGGCGAGTACGACGCGGCGCAGGCGTTCTACGGTCGCGCCAACACGCGCCGGCCCGATCATCCGCCATTCATGCAGAACCTGGCCAACAACCTGGTCTACCAGGGCGACAGCGACGGCGCGCAGCGCATATTCCAGCGCATCATCGAACTGCAGCCGGACAGCCCGCAATCCCACTGGGGTCTGTCCAGCGCGCGGCGTGCCGCCGACAGCACGCACATAGAACAGATGCGCGCCCTGCAGGCCGGGCACCGGGACAACCCCCGCGCCCGCGCCTTTTACCTGTACGCGATCGGCAAGGAGTGCGAAGACCTGCAGGCCTGGGAGGAGGCCTTCGAGGCCTTCGCCGCGGGCGCCGCCGCGCGCCGCAGCAGCGTCGACTACGACGAGGCCGCGGAGGCGGCCATGTTCGAGCAACTCGAGCAGGCCTATGACCAGGCGTGGCTGGACGCCCCCGGCAGCGGCGACCCGGACCCCTCCCCCATTTTCGTGCTCGGCCAGCCGCGCACCGGCACCACGCTCATCGAACGCATCATCGGCAGCCACTCCCAGGTGCACGCGGCCGGCGAACTGCAGCAGTTTCCACTGGCGGTGCGCCGGCTGGCCGCCTACCGCGACCCACGACGCTTCAGCGCCGAACTGTTCGACCGCGCCCGCTCACTGGACCCGGGCCAACTCGCGGCGTTGTACCTGAAGACCACGCGACGCATGCGCGGCACGACCGCGCGATTCGTCGACAAGCTGCCGCAGAACTACCTGCTGTTGCCGCTTATTCTCAAGGCATTGCCCAACGCGAAAATCGTCCACCTGGTGCGCGACCCGATGGACGCCTGCTTCGCCAGTTTCAAACAGCTGTTCGCCGACGCCTACCTCCACTCCTACGACCAGGAAGAGATGGCGCGTCACCACCTGCGCTACCGGCGCCTGATGAGCACCTGGCGCGAGCGCTTCGCAGGCCGCTTTTTCGACATCACCTACGAGGACACGGTGAGCGACCTGGAGCCCAGTGCGCGCGCCCTGCTGGACTTTCTCGAACTGCCCTGGGAGGACGCCTGCCTGGAGTTTCACCGGCGCGGGGGAGCGGTCTCCACCGCCAGCGCGGCGCAGGTGCGCGAGCCGGCGCACACGCGCTCGATCGGACGCTGGCGCCGCTACGAACAACAGCTGCAACCGATGGCGCGGGTACTGGCAGAAGCCGGCCTTGTTGTGCGATAGTTTCACGCACGGGACACCTCCACTGCACGCCCGGCGGCGTGACGCGGGGCTGCCGCGTAGGCGGTTCACAGCACCTCACTCTCTACTGGACAAGGGGAGATCAACAGCATGGGCAGACTCGCTTGCAGGCACTCCGGCGCCAGGCGCTCACGCAACAGCAGAAAACCACTCGCCATCGCCGTTTCGCTGGCCCTCGGCGGCTCCGGGCTCGCGACCCCGGCCTGGTCGCAGGCGCTGGAAGAGGTCATCGTCACCGCGACCAAGCGCGCGCAGTCGGTGCAGGATGTGCCGCTGGCCATCACCGCGCTGTCGGGCGACTTCATCCGCGAGGTCAACCTGCAGGACGTCAAGGAACTGGTGTTCTACAGCCCGGGGGTCAGCGGCAACAGCCAGGACGCCTTCCTCGACACCATCAGTGTGCGCGGCATCCGCACCCAGGACTTCGGCCTGGCGCTGGACCCGTCCGCCGCCTTCTTCAAGAACGACCTGTACGAGGGGCGCAACGGCGCAGCCGTGTCCACCCTGTACGACCTGGACCGCGCGGAAGTGCTGCGCGGCCCCCAGGGCTTCCTGTTCGGGCGCAACTCCATCGCCGGCGCCTTCAGCGTGCACACGCGCAGGCCGGAACTGGACGGCAACGACGGCTACATCCAGGTCGAGGCCGGCGAGCGCGACATCTACGGCGCGGAAGGCGCCATCAACCTGCCGGTGAACGACCGTTTCGCCCTGCGCCTGGCGGGCTTCCAGTCACACGAGGACGGCTACGCCGAGAACAAGGCCGGCGGCGACGACCTGATCGAACACAACAACTGGGGCCTGCGGCTCTCCGGCCTGTTCCAGACGGACAGGCTGGATGTCTTCGCCTGGGCCGAGTACGAGGACCGGGAACAGTCCGGCTCGGTGTATCGCGCGGTGACGCGCGGCGCCGCCTGGGAAGCACTGGAGGCTGCGCTGGGCCCGATCGACGTGCGCGGCGACGACGACTCCACCGATGTGGACGTGGACCTGACCGAGGGCGACAACGACGACGCGGAGGTGCTGACCCTGGGACTGCAGGTGGACTACGACCTGGGCTTCGCGACACTGACCTCCAACACCGGCTACAAGGACCACGACTACTACTACAACGAGGACTACGACGGCACCGCCCTGAATCTCGAGGGCTACCGCGTCGACCAGAACGGCGACTATTTCCAGCAGGAACTGCGGCTGACATCAGACAACGACCAGCCGCTGTCCTGGTACACCGGGGTGTCCTACTACCAGGAGGACGTCAAGGGCGACTTCCGCCTGGCCGGCGAGGAGGAGTTCTACTGCCAGTACTACGGTTACGCCTACTACGGCCTCGACCCCTCGAGTTGCGCCGACCTGTTCGACTACTACGGCTACGCCTGGTACCCCAGCGCCAACGGGCTGCTGGAAGAGACCGGCCGCGGCGTCGGCGACTACGAGGGCTGGGCGGCCTACCTCAACCTTGCCTACAAGCTCACCGACACGGTCGAGGTGGAGGGCGGCATCCGCTACACCGACGACGAGAAGACCTACTCCACCGACGTGCCCACGCCGGAGAGTGAACTGGGGCCGTACTGGGCCTGGCAGTACTCGACCGACGGCAAGCTCGAGGACACCGCCTCCTGGGACGAGTGGACACCGCGTTTCATCGTCAGCTGGACGCCGAGCGACACCGCGCTGGTCTTCGCCAGTTACACCGCCGGCTACAAGTCCGGCGGCTTCAGCCAGTTTTCCCTGGACCCCACGCCGGAATTCGGGCAGTCCGATATCAGCCGCGCCGACGGCTTCCGTCCGGACCAGGTAGACCCGGAGGAGGTCGACTCCTGGGAGATAGGCTACAAGGACAGCTTCCTCGACGGCGGCGCCAACTTCGACATCACCGCCTACTACTACGACTACACGGACCTGCAGGTGACCGTCGGCACCGAGGGCGGCCCGACACTGACCAAGAACGCCGGCACGGTGGAGACCTGGGGCGTGGAGAGTGCAGTGACCGCCGCGCTGGGCGAATATTTCACCACCTACCTCGGCCTCGCCTACATGGACAGCGAGGCCACCGACATCCAGGATATCTGCGGCCTGGAGGACCCCCAGGGCTGCGAGGGCAACCGCCTGTTCTCCGCCCCCGAGTGGTCCGGCTCCTTCGTGCTGAAACTCGACTACCCCGTGGCCGGCGGCAGCATCACCAGCGACTTCGAACTCTTTTTCGAGTCCGAACGCGGCGGCGGCTGGGAGGGCTACAGCTACACGGAAATCGACGCCTACGAGGAGATGAACCTGCGCGTGGGCTTCCAGTCCGAGGACAACTGGTTCGTACAGGCCTACGTCGAGAACCTGACCGACGAATTCACCTGGGACGGGCAGAACAACCTCGGCGGCAAGGAACCCGACGTGTTCTTCGGTCCGCGACGGCCGCGCACGTTCGGCTTGCGCGCCGGTTACGCCTGGGATTAACACCGCAGCATGCGCCCGCCCTACTCGCGCAAGCGGGGACCCCTTGCACCCGGCATTGCGGCGAGGCCTGCTTCCGTCATTCCCGCGAGGCCTGCTCCCGTCATTCCCGCGAGGCCTGCTGCCGTCATTCCCGCGAAAGCGGGAATCCATAAATGCGGAAACACACTGGATTCCCGCTTGCGCGGGAATGACGGGGTTCGGGCCGTGGATTCCCGCTTGCGCGGGAATGACGAGGTTCGGGTCGTGGATTCCCGCTTGCGCGGGAATGACGAGGCTCGGGTCTTGGATTCCCGCTTGCGCGGGAATGACGAGGCTCGGGCCGTGGATTCCCGCTTGCGCGGGAATGACCGCGATCGGGCTGCAAACCTGGCGCAGCCGCCGCTGGACGGTGCAGGCCAGTGAAGCCGGATAGTCCCGATACCAAAGCCCTTCGCGACATCGACCGCGCCCACCACCTGCATCCTTTCAGCGACTGGCACGCACTCAGTGAACACGGCGGGCGCATCGTGTCGCGGGCGGAACACGTCTACATTTTCGACAGCGACGGCAAGCGCATGCTCGACGGCATGTCCGGCCTGTGGTGCTGCAACCTAGGCTACAGCCAGCGGGCGATCAAGGACGCCATTGCGGCGCAACTCGACGCCCTGCCCTACTACAACAATTTTTTCCAGTGCTCCAACCAGCCGGCGGCCGAACTGGCGGCGAAACTGGTGCAGGTGACGCCGGCGCAGTTCAACCACGTGTTTTTCACCAATTCCGGTTCCGAGGCCAACGACACCAACCTGCGCCTGGTGCAGCGCTACCACGACCTGCTGGGCAAGCCGCACAAACGCTGGATCATCAGCCGCAGGAACGCCTACCACGGCTCCACCATCGCCGCGGCGTCCCTGGGTGGTATGAACGCCATGCACCAGCAGAGCCGCGGGCTGGACTACGTCGCGCACATCAACCAGCCCCACTGGTTCGAGGAGGGCGGCGACGAAAACCCGGACGACTTCGGCCGGCGCGTGGCACGCGAACTGGAAGCGAAGATCGAGGAACTGGGTGAGGAGAATGTCGCCGCGTTCATCGCCGAACCGGTGCAGGGCGCCGGCGGCGTGATCATTCCCCCGGACAGCTACTGGCCGGAGATCAGGCGCATCTGCACCGAGCGCGACATACTGCTCATCATGGACGAGGTCATCTGCGGTTTCGGCCGCACCGGCAACTGGTTCGGCTGCGAGACCTACGACCTGCAGCCGGACCTGCTCACCTTCGCCAAGGCGGTGACCAACGGCTACATGCCCCTGGGCGGCGTCATGGTGGCGGACAAGCTCGCCGACGTGTTGCTGGGCGGCGGCGGCGAATTCGCCCACGGCCTGACCTACTCCGGTCACCCGGTCGCGGCGGCGGCGGGGCTGGCCACCCTGGACATCCTCTGCGAGCAGGACACCATCGCACGCGCGGCGCGCAGCCTGGCGCCCCTGCTGCAGGAACGCCTGCGCGAGCTGGCCGACCATCCCATCGTCGGCGAGGTGCGCGGACACGGCCTGTTTGCCGCCGTGGAGCTGGTGCGCGACAAGGGCAGTCGCGAGCGCCTGGCGCCGGACGCCGCGGCCGCCGTGTTCTGCCGCAACAGCGCCAACGAGTTGGGCTTGATGGTGCGCCAGACCGGCGACGCCATGATCATGGCGCCGCCGCTGGTTTGCGAGCCGGGGGAAATCGAGGACCTGGTACGCATGCTGGCCCAGGCCCTGGACGTCACGGGGCGGCACTACGGCGTGGCTTGAGCCCGGGGGTCCGCCGCCCTTCCAACGCCGCGCCAACTGTTACCTGACACTTGACTCCAGCTACGCCGCCGGGCGATTACAAAAGACAGCCAGTCTACTCGGACGCGACCCACTCAATGGCATTGAGCACCAGGTTGCGGGCATCGTCGTGCTGCCAGTTCGCGTGAAAATGGCCGCCCGTATAGCCGAAACCCCGGCCACCCCCGGGGCGGTTGTAGGCCCAGGCGGTTACCTGGGGCGCACCCTCTGCAACCAGTTTGCGCACCGCGTCATTCCCACTGTGGGGGCCATTCCCACGCTGCATGGTGGATGCCGGTGCCACCGCGCTGAGAATGTAGGTCACCTGTTGCTCCCGGAAGCGCATGTTGAAGTACCACTCGTCCTGCAGCGCGAAAGGCTTGATGCCGGTGGTGACCGGGTGATCCGGCAGCGCGGTGAAGTTCGCCAGCCAGTGCGGGTTCACTGACCAGTCGGTCTCGAAATACCCACCTGTTGCCCGCAACATCGCGTCTGCTGACGCGCTGCCCCTGGGAACCTCGACACAGTAGTGCAGCGCGACAACACCAACCCCGGCATCCAGCATGCGGTTGAAACTGTCGAGATGGTCGTTGATCAGGTGCCGCTTGCCACCGTCACAGTACATGACCAGGGCGTCCAGCCCTTCGAAGATCGATTCATCCTCCGGCCAGCCACCGTAGACGTTCACCGTTTGCACCATGGGCGACCGGTCACGCAGAGCCGCGGCCAGCAGTTCCGACCCCGCCCTGTGCTCGTGCGCGCCCGGGCCGTGGCTGTCCGGGCCGGCGAGAAACACCACTTTGGTTTGTCCTGGCGCGTCCGCGCCTTGCACCTGTACAGTGATTTCCTGCGGGCCACAGGCTGCCAGCGCAAACACTGCCGACAGCGGCAAAAACAGTTGCAACAGGAGACGACATGCAGTCATGGTCCAGGCTCCGCCGGGTTGATGATCGGCTCTGCAGTGTAAATGTATCTTAATCGCTAATTAAGCTAGTGGTTATAAACTTTTTAGGGTAGAGTAGCGCCCACCCGCTGCAAGTATAACGAATGGGGGTAGCCCGTGACGTTTCCCAGGTCAATCTGGCTGGCCACCTGGCTGGTCTGCTCAACTGTCTCGGCAGGTGAATTCACAGCCTACGTACAGGCCATACCCGACACCGACCAGTCCATAGCGATGCTGCCCATCAGAGGCGGCAGCTTTACCATGGGCAGCCCCGATTCCGAGCCGGGACGGCAGCCTGCCGAGGGACCGCAGCGCACGGTTAGCGTCGGCGACTTCTGGATGGGCCAGTACGAAATCAACTGGCAGCAATACGAGTTGTTCGTCTACCGGGACGAGGCGTCCTTCGACAGCCTCGTTTCCGACGAGCGCCTGGCGGCACTGGCCATCGATGGCGTGACCGGCGCCACGGCCCCCTATGTCGAAATGAGTTTCGGCATGGGCAAGGAAGGGTTTCCCGCCGTGAACATGACCCAGTACGCCGCCCTGCGGTACGCCCGCTGGCTCAGCGCCAGGACCGGGCACTTCTACCGCCTGCCCACCGAGGCCGAGTGGGAGTACGCCTGCCGGGCCGGCACCGAGACCCCCTGGTCATTCGGCGAGAATGCTGTAGCCGCTCCCGAGCATGCTGTCTACGCTGACAACAGCGACGATCGCTATGCCACCACCGGCAGTCGCAAGCCGAATGCCTGGGGGCTTTACGATATGCACGGCAACGTGGCCGAGTGGACCATGGACCAGTTCGACGCGGAATTTTACCAGCACGCGGGCAACGATAACCCCTGGAACCCGCCCACAGCGCTCTACCCCAGGGTTGCACGCGGCGGTTCCTGGGCGGACCCCTTGCCACAACTGCGTTGCGCCGCGCGCACCGCATCGGCCGCCAACTGGAAAGAGCGGGATCCGCAGATTCCCAAGAGCAAATGGTGGCTGACCAATGCGCCCTTCGTCGGGTTCCGCCTGGTCAGGCCGCGAGTGCAGCCTGACCCGCAGGCTGTCGCGGAATACTGGCTGGAGGCGATCGAAGACTATGGTATCTAGAGAACACAGGTATAAACATGACTGACCAAACCGACAAGACGCAGGGAGAACTCAGCAGGCGCCAGTTTGTCGAGAAGACCGGTGTGCTGGCAGGCGGCATCCTGGTGACCAGCGGCCTTGGTGGCTGCGCCACGGGGGCTGCACCCGGCACAGCCAGTGCCGCGTATGCAGGTGGATCGGGAACCTTGAAGCTCGCGGTAGTGGGCTGTGGCGGCCGCGGCACCGGCGCCGCCACCCAGGCCATGAAAGCGGACCAAGGCGTGGAACTGGTGGCAGTGGCGGACGCCTTCCCCGACCGGGCGGAGAAATGTGTCAAGAGGCTGCGCCGAATCTTCGGCAAAACGCGGGTCAAGGTCACCCCGGAAACCACCTTCGATGGCTTCGATGCGTTCCAGAAGGCCATCGACCTCGCCGACGTGGTGATACTGGCCACCCCGCCCGGGTTTCGTCCGGAACACTTCGAATACGCGGTGGCCGGCAACAAACATGTTTTCATGGAGAAACCGGTCGCCACCGATGCCTACGGCGTGCGCAGGGTGATGCGTGCGGCCGAGGAGGCCGACAGGAAAAAGCTGAATGTCGTGGTGGGCCTGCAGCGCCACTACCAGCGCTCCTATCTCGAGACATTGAAGCACTACCAGTCCGGCGAGATCGGTGAAATCGTTTCCGGCCAGGTCTACTGGAATTCAGGCGGTGTGTGGGTGAGAAAACGCCAGCCCGGCCAAACCGAAATGCAGTACCAGATGCGCAACTGGTACTACTTCAACTGGCTGTGCGGCGATCACATCCTCGAACAGCACATCCACAATATCGACGTCGCCAACTGGTATATTGGCGCCGTACCCGTAAGCGCACAGGGCATGGGCGGCCGCCAGGTCCGCACGGGGCCGGAGTATGGTGAGATATTCGATCATCACTTCGTGGAGTTCAGCTATGCCAATGGCGCGGTGATCAGTAGCCAGTGCCGGCACCAGGAAGGGTGCGTCAATATGGTCGAGGAACGCTTCCAGACCACCGGCGGCAGCATTTTCACCAGCGGCAGCAATGCGGGCGTGGTGAGCAAACGCGGCGGGGGTACCCTCTACAAGCACAGCGGCATGTTCGATGCCTCGCCCTACCAGATAGAGCACGATCAACTGTTTGCCAGTATCCGCGCCGGCGGCCACATCAATGCGGCGCACTACGGCGCCGAGGCGACCATGACGGCCATCATGGGCCGCATGGCAACCTATTCAGGCAAGCGTATTGAATGGGACAAGGCGCTGGCTTCCGGGCAGCGGCTGGTGCCCGAATCCGGGCAACTGTCATGGGAGTCCGATCCCCCCGTCATGCCGCTGGCCGATGGCAGCTATGCAATCCCCCAGCCCGGCCGGAGCCGTGCGTACTAGCCTGGGGTGGTCACTTGCCGCCCTGGCGATGTTGCTGCCAGGCTTTGTCCTGGCCGGGACCAGGGTCCTGTATGTCAGTCATGAGCCCGGGCGCTGGCACGACTACACCCGACAGCGAGAAGTTTTCCAGACGATTGCCGCCGATGCCGGCTGGGACCTGACGGTGATCAGCGGCGACAAGGAAGCCATGCTGGCCTTCCTGCGCCGTCCTGATTACGCCGCCGGGCAGGACGCGATTGTTTACAATTTCTGCCTGGCCGACAGTCGCGATATTGCGGCCATGGACAACCTGATGCGCCAGACCCGCGAGGGCGGCGTGCCGGCAGTGCTTGTGCACTGCGCCATGCACAGCTGGTGGGACACCTTCAGGAAAGGCAGGCCGATCGAGGGCAATGCGCTGGGACTCGCCCGGGCGAACAGGCGGTTACTGAAACAATGGACCCGGGAACATCCGCACCGGCCGCTGCCTGCCTGGGGCGATTTTACCGGTATCGCCAGCACCAGGCACGGGCCGCAAGCACCGATCGAACTCTCGGTTCTGGCGACACACCCTGTTACCGCCGATGTGCCCGCGCAATACCAGACTGCACACACCGAACTGTACAACAACCACTACGTCACCCCCGGCGTCGTGCCGCTGCTGCAGGGCAGGCAGGGGGGCGATTCGGCCGTCGTCGGTTGGGAAGCGTCACGTGGAAAATCACGGATAATCGGGTTGACCCTGGGCCACAACAGTGACGAGTGGCAGGACCCTGTATTTGTGAACCTGCTGACCAACAGCGTCACTTACCTGATGGGCGACGACTGAATCAGGGCACCAGGAATACGCTGTGCCGCTCGTCTTTCTGCGGACGTAACGGGCCTACGCGCACAACCGTTCCCTGACACCGACACGCTCAAGGGAGTCCGACCCCGCCAGCCGGTTGTGGCAAACCGTCGCCCCCGAATGCCCCCTCCTCCACGGATTGCCGGATACGGTGCAACAACAGCCGGGTTATATAACGTATCGTCTCGGGCCGCTTCGGATGCACGTGATCACCCGGGCTCCAGAAAACCTCGAAGGGGGGACGCAGGGCGCCGTGCAGCTGCGCCACCGCTGCCGTGGTCAGCGCGCTGTCCTGCGCCGCGCTGATCACTACCAGCGGACGCGGCGGCAGGCGCCCCACCCAGTGCTCCGGGCTGAGATGGTGGGCGCCGGCGACGGCGGCCAGCCACCAGGCGACGCCCTCGCGCAGCGGCGCCGGCGAGAGCCGCCCGCGCAGCCCCGCAGCGATCACCTGCTGCGGATCAGCGGACCCGTGAATCAGCCACAGGCGCTGGACCCTCGGGTCCAGCACCGCCGGCACCGCCGCGATAAACGCGCCGAAACTGATGCCGGCCATCTCCACCCGCTGCGGGGTGAGGTCGGGGTGGGCGAGCAGGTAATCCAGGGCCAGCATCGCCGCCGGCGGCGTATCGAGGATGCCCCGCTGGATGCGCGGCAGGGCCAGCGCCAGTGCCAGGCTGTCGCGGTGCGGGATGGTGCCGAAGGGATAGCTCAGGGCCGCCACCGCCACACCGCGCGTATCGGGCAACAACTCCACCGCCTGGCGCCCGGTCTCCTGTCCGCCGAGCATGAGCAACAGCGGTCGCCCTGGCAGGGGCTCGTCGGGCAGCAGCAAGGCCAGCTCCACCGCCAGCCCCGAGGTGGACTCCAGGCTGACCTGCGCGACCCGCCCCCCGGGCACACTCCACTGCAGCGTGGTGCGGGCGCGCGCCAGTTCGCCCTTGCGCGCGGCGAAATCCGGCTGCGCCATCACCGGCGCCAACAGCCAGACCAGCAGGACCAGGACACACAGCAAGGCCGCGGCGAGCAGGCCGAGGCACAGGCGCAGCATGCGGTAAGAGCAGTTCATGCCTACCCCGTCGTGGACATTTTCGCGCGGTCACCGTGTCCTGGCGACCGGTTTGTCTTATGATAGCCCCCTTTGTGCCAGTGAGCCTGTCCACAGCGACCACACCCACACATTGAACCAGACCGCGACACACACCCCCATGATGCAGCAGTACCTGCGCATCAAGGCCGAGCACCCCGACGACCTGGTGTTCTACCGCATGGGGGATTTCTACGAACTGTTCTACGACGACGCCAAACGCGCCGCGCAGTTGCTGGACATCACGCTGACCGCGCGCGGCAAGTCCGCCGGGGAGTCCATTCCCATGGCGGGGGTGCCCTACCACGCCGCCGAGGGCTACCTGGGCCGCCTGGTCAAGGCCGGCGTATCGGTGGCCATCGCCGAGCAAATCGGCGACCCGGCGACCAGCAAGGGCCCGGTGGAGCGCAAGGTGGTGCGCGTGGTCACCCCCGGCACCTTGTCCGACGAGGCGCTGCTGGAGGACCGCGTCGAGCGCCTGCTGCTGGCGATCTGCCAGCGCGACGAGGCCTACGGCATGGCCTACCTGGACCTGTCCAGCGGTCGTTTCCGCGTGCTCGAAGTCAGCGGCGAGGAGGCGCTGAGCGGCGAACTGCAGCGGCTGGACCCGGCGGAGGTGCTGTATCACGAGGCGATCTACCACCCGCTGGTGACGGCCCGCCCGGGCGCGCGCAGCCAGCCTGCGTGGGAGTTCGACCTGGAGGCGGCGCAGCGCGCCCTGAACACCCAGTTCCAGACCCACGACCTGCGCGGCTTCGGCTGCCAGGACATGCACCTGGCCATCGGCGCGGCCGGCTGCCTGCTGCAGTACGTGCAGGACACCCAGCGCGGCCAGCTGCCGCATATCCGCGACATGCGCCCGGAGAACCGCGCCGAGAGCGTCATCCTGGACGCGGCGACGCGGCGCAACCTGGAGATCGACCGCAACCTGGCCGGCGGCGAGGACAACACCCTGCTGTCGGTCATGGACCGCGCGGTCACCGCCATGGGCAGCCGCATGCTGCGCCGCTGGCTGCACCGCCCGCTCACCGCTATCGACGCCCTGGGGGCGCGCCACGACGCCATCGCCGCGCTGTGCGCGAACTACCACTACGAGACGGTGCGCGAACCGCTCAGGGGCGTCGGCGACATGGAGCGAATCCTCACCCGGGTCGCCCTGCGCTCCGCCCGCCCGCGCGACCTGACCCGGCTGCTGTCCTCGCTGCAGGCGCTGCCGCAATTGCGCCGGGAACTGGCGCAGTGCGCCGCGCCGCTGCTCGGCGAGCTGGCGCGCCAGGCCGGGGAGCACCCGCAGCTGTGCGACCTGCTACAGCGCGCCATTATCGACAACCCGCCGGTGGTCATTCGCGACGGCGGTGTCATCGCGCCGGGCTACGACGAGGAACTGGACGAGTTGCGGCGCATCTCCGAGAACGCCGGCGACTACCTGCTGGAGATCGAGCAGCGCGAGCGCGAGGCCACCGGCATCAACACGCTGAAAGTCGGCTACAACCGGGTGCACGGCTACTACATCGAGATCAGCCGCGCGCAGTCGGGGCGCGCGCCGGCGGAGTATGTGCGCCGGCAGACACTGAAGAACGCCGAGCGTTTCATCACCCCGGAACTGAAAGAATTCGAGGACAAGGCCCTGTCCAGCAAGAGCCGCGCCCTGGCGCGCGAAAAGGGCCTGTACGAGGAACTGCTGGAACGCCTCAACGAAGACCTGGCCGCGCTGCAGGACTGCGCCGCGGCGGTGGCGCAGATCGACGTGCTGGCCAACCTCGCCGAACGCGCCGAGGCGCTGAGCCTGTGCCGCCCGGAGTTCTGCCGCGACGAGGTGTTCGAGGTGCAGGCGGGCCGCCACCTGGTGGTGGAACAGGTCCTGGAAGAGCCCTTCATCGCCAACGACGCCCTGCTCAACACGCGGCGCCGCATGCTGCTTATCACCGGCCCGAACATGGGAGGCAAGTCGACCTACATGCGGCAGAACGCGGTCATCGCCCTGCTCGCCCACATCGGCAGTTACGTCCCGGCCAGCGCCGCGCGCCTGGCGCCCATCGACCGCATCTTCACCCGTATCGGCTCCTCCGACGACCTCGCCTCCGGGCGCTCGACCTTCATGGTGGAGATGACCGAGACCGCCAACATCCTGCACAACGCCACGCCGCGCTCGCTGGTGCTGATGGACGAGGTGGGACGCGGCACCAGCACCTTCGACGGCCTCAGCCTGGCCTGGGCCGCGGCGGTGGAACTGGCGCAGAAGGTGCGCGCCTTCACCCTGTTCGCCACGCACTACTTCGAACTCACCGCCCTGCCTGAACACTGCCCGACCATGGCCAACGTGCACCTGGACGCCACGGAGCACCAGGACCACGTGGTGTTCCTGCACAATATCCAGGAGGGGCCGGCCAACCGCAGCTACGGCCTGCAGGTGGCGAAGCTGGCGGGCATCCCCGCGGCGGTGCTCGCCGCCGCGGCGGACAAGCTGGCCGAACTGGAGCGCGGCGAACCCGGCGCGGCGGCCGCGGCGCCGGCGCCCGCCCAGGTGGACCTGTTCACGGCGCCACAGCCGCATCCCGTGGTCGGCGCCCTGGAGGCGCTGGACGCAGACGGGCTATCGCCCCGGGAGGCGCTGGAAAAGCTCTATGAACTCAAGGACTTGGTTCACAAAAATCCCTGACGGTTTTGGCCAATTTCCGCCCTCTAGAGCCCTTCATTTCTTGCCGCCTTGCGGGTAAACTAACGCCCCTTAGTCAACCTGACACTAAACGAGGCCCAACTGGAATGACTTTTGTTGTAGGAGAGGACTGCATCAACTGCAAGCACACCGACTGCGTGGAAGTGTGCCCGGTAGACTGCTTTTACGAGGGCCCGAACTTCCTGGTGATTCACCCGGACGAGTGCATCGACTGCGCCCTGTGCGAACCCGAGTGCCCGGTCGACGCCATTTTCTCGGAAGACGAACTGCCCGAGGACCAGGCGGTGTTCCTGGAACTGAATGCGGAGCTGGCGGAAGTGTGGCCCTGCATCACCGAGATGAAGGACAGCCTGCCGGAGGCCGAGGAGTGGGCGGGCAAGCCGAACAAGCTGGAGCTTCTGCAACGCTAGTGCACCAGCGCGCAAGCACACGGGCCCCGCTATCGCGGGGCTTTTTTTTGGTTCATCGCGCATTACCGGGGAATGCTGCACGGATTTTCAAAAAGAAGTAGTCAGTATCGCGATAGCCGTAGGCCATTCGCTTGATCACCTT
>PABK01000001.1 GCA_002699145.1 Halioglobus sp. | reverse complement strand
CTCCTCTAGTCATTCCCGCGCAAGCGGGAATCCAGAAAGACGGAAAAAAGCCGCCCACGCCGTTGGTTCCGCCTTTCTCCTCTAGTCATTCCCGCGTACGCGGGAATCCAGAAAGACGGAAAAAAGCCGCCCACGCCGTTGGTTCCGCCTTTCTCCTCTAGTCATTCCCGCGTAAGCGGGAATCCAGAAAGACGGAAAAAATGCCGCCCACGCCGTCGATTCTGCCTCATTCCCCCCCGTCATTCCCGCGCAAGCGGGAATCCAGTGCTTTCACGAGATCACCTCTTCCCACAAATCCCTCCACTGGGGATTGCGGGCCTCGATCAACTCCAGCTTCCATTTCCTGTTCCACTTCTTCAGCTGTTTCTCGCGTCGAATTGCCTCGCTGATACTGTCGAGGCATTCGAAATAGACCAGCCTGTGCACTGCGTACCTCTGGCTGAACCCTGGACAGAGGTCGTGCTTGTGTTCCCACACGCGCTTTGCGAGGTTGCTGGTCACGCCGATGTAGAGTGTGCCGTTGCGTTTGCTGGCGAGTATGTAGACGGCGGGTTGTCTGGCCATGTGGGGATCTTGTGTGGGGCGGAGAGGTGGAAGGTACCGGGTATGGGCTTATGGCAGAACAGTCTGGCTATGGATGATGGGAATGGGGTCATTCTGGATTCCCGCTTGCGCGGGAATGACGGGTGGGTGGGGATACATTCCCGCTTGGACTGGATTCCCGCTTGCGCGGGAATGACGGGTGGGTGGGGATGCATTCCCGCCTGGACTGGATTCCCGCTTGCGCGCGAATGACGGGTGGGTGGGGATGCATTCCCGCCTGGACTGGATTCCCGCTTGCGCGGGAATGACGGGTGGGCGGGGGTGTATTCCCGCCTGGACTGGATTCCCGCTTGCGCGGGAATGACGGGTGGGTAGATCATTTTCGCTCACCTTGGTCATTCCCGCGCAAGCGGGAATCCAGTCGAAGCCGGAGTAACGAACGGTGCGGGAATAACGATGGCCCCGTCAGAGGGACGGGGCACACCGGGTTGGGGATAGCCTGCACGGGCGGGCCGGGGCCCCGCTGGCGCGGGGTTGTCCCGGCCGCGGGGAGGGCTAGAACGAGAGGCGGAGTCCCGCCTCGATGGACTCACCGGCTTCCGGCGCCACGTTGCGCAGGAAGGAGGTGCTCAGGCGGATCTCCTCGTCGGAGATGTTCTTCCACTTGAGGAACACCAGCAGCTCGCGCGTATCGCCCAGGTCGAAGCGGTAATCCGCGCCCGCGTCCCAGCGGGTGTAGCCGTCGGTGGCGGTTTCGAAGTCGCCCGGATCGTCCTGGTCGTCGGCGTCCTGCACGCGCACCCAGGTGCTGAAGGCGTCGCCGCGCCAGCTCAACTCGGCGCCGACACGCAGCGGCGGCAGCCGCGGCACGTCGCCGGCGTCGTCGAATTCGCCGGAAACGTAGTCGCCGCTGAGTCCCAGCGCGAGGTCGCCCGGGCCGAGGCGCAGCAGGTGGAACTCGCTGTCGAACTCGACGCCGTAGAACTCCGCGTCGTCCTGCATGTAGTGGTACACCGGCGTTTCATCCACTTCCTCGCCGCTGTTGTTGAGGAAGATGTAATCCTCGAACTGGTTGTAGAACAGCCCCAGCTCCGCCCAGGAGCGCTCGCCCAGCCAGGTCAGGCTGAGGTCGGCGTTCAGGGAGTGCTCCTCGTCGAGGTCAGGATCGCCGACCTCGATCACGCCGGTGGCGGCGTGGGTGACGTACGCTTCAGCGGAGTCGGCGTCGACATTGGAAAACAGTTCCTCGGTGGTCGGTGCGCGCTGCGCGCTGGACAGCGACAGGCCGCTGCTCCACTGGCTGGCGAACTGCCACAGGGCGGAGGCGGAGACGCTGGCGCTGAGGAAGTCTTCCTCGTCGGCGTTGCGCGCCTGCGGGTCGCGTTCGACCCAGTCGCCGCGCAGACCGGTCTCGAAGGTCCAGTCGCCGCGGTGGAAGTCCTCGACCAGGAACAGGCCGAACTCGTTGGACTCGGTCTCCGGCACGTAGGCTTCCTCGCCCTCGGCGGAAAACTCGTCGCCGCGCCACTGCAGGCCGATCACGCCGTGTTCGGCGCCGAACATGGGCTTGTGCACGAGTTCCAGGCGCGTCTCCCAGGTCTCACGGTCAAAGCGGGTGCCGGTGACGGCGCCCTCCAGTTCCTTGTGCTTGTAGTCGGTGTAGGTGACGAAGCCGCGCATGACGTCCAGACCGGCCATCGGCTCGTGCAGGTGCGCGACCGCGTCGTAACGGGTCTGCTCCATGTCGATACGCACGTTCTCGTCTTCCTCGTGCTCGTGATCGTGGTCCTCGTCGTGATCCTCCTCGTGGTCCTCGTCATGGTCCTCGTCGTGCTCATCTTCGTGATGGTGCTCGTGGGCGCCCGGCGGGATACCGTACTTGGACTCCAGGTGGCTGACGGAGAAGCCGGCGAAACCCTCGTCGCCCAGGTGGTAGCTCACCCCGGCGGTAAGCATGTCGAAGTCGGTATCGGTATTGGCAATGTAGCCGTCGGTGTTCTCTACCTCTTCCTCTTCGTGTTCGCCCTCGTCGTGGTCCTCGTGGCCACCCAGCAGTTCCTCCTGTTCCTCCAGGGCCGCCTCGTCGATGGCCATGCCGGGGATATCCAGGTTGCCGGTCTCGCGGCTGGTGCCGCTGAGGTGGAAAGCGGCGCTGCCGTTGCCGCCCTCCAGGCGGAAGACGCCGCTGTCCATGTCCGATGCGTCGTCGTAGCGGTACTCCAGCGCGCCGTCGATGCCGTCGATGGCGGTACGCGGGATGCGGTTGTCGATGACGTTCACCACACCGCCGATGGCGCCGCCGCCGTAGAGCAGGGTGGACGGTCCGCGCAGCACCTCGATGCTGTCCGCCAGCAGGGCCTCCACGGCGACACCGTGGTCCGGGCTGAGGCTGGAGACGTCGGCGCTGAGGGTGCCGTTCTGCAGGGTGACGGCGCGCGGTCCCTGCTGGCCGCGAATCACCGGGCGGCCCACGCCCGGGCCGAAGGACGCGTTGGCCAGGCCAGGCTGGTTGCTCAGCGTCTCGCCGATGGTGGCGGCGGCCTGGCGCTGCAGTTCCTCACCGCTGAGCACGGTGACCGGCAGGGCGGTCTCCGCCTGTTTCTTGTGGATGGGTACCGAGACCAGAACGTGCTCAAGGGGCAACTGCTCAGCCGAGGCCGCGCCTGCGGACAGCGCCGCGGCGGTGATAAGGATGCGTTTCATGTCAACTCCTGATGTGCTGTGAACGAAAGTAGCGCGCAATCAGGCGTTGTAAGGCGGTCCCCTGGCAGTGTTGTGGTGTGTGTACGAGCGCACGTCCCCGCCGGTTGTGTGAATGCGGGGAGCGGTGTTGTGGTCGCTTAGGTCGGTGGCGAAGTCTGCCGCGGGCAGGGCGGCGCTCGCGGCGCCCTGGCACAGCAGGCAGCCGGCAACCGGGTCGGTCAGCGCGTGGCTGTGCTGCGTCTCCAGCACCTGGCCACCGAGCACGGCGAGCAACGCGAGCAGTGCCAGCGCGCGTGCGAGAGTGCCATGTCGTAGTTGCAGTGGATTGCCCATGCGCCGCCACCTGCGAAGTCGTGCGCAAGTGTAGCGCGGACCGCCGGGCAGGAACAGCCCCTATGGCGGCAGGGTTTTTTTGCGCCGGCGTGCCTGGTGGTGTGTTCCCGGGTCGACGAGGCGGGTGAACTCCGCCTCGGCCCAGTCGAGGATGGCGCGACGCTCGGCGGCTTTCTTTCTCTCCCAGTTGCGCAGGCTCAACTGCATGCGCGGGTTGGCGCGCCAGCGGTCCCGGTGCCTGTCGATGAAGCGCCAGTACAGGCTGTTGTAGGGGCAGGCTCCCTCGCCTGTGGTCTTGCGCGGGTCGTAGCGACAGCCGGCACAGTGATTGCCCTGGCGCTGGATGTACTTGCCGCTGGCGGCGTAGGGTTTGCTCGCCATCAGGCCGTCGTCCGCGTGCAGCGCCATGCCCAGGGTGTTGGGCAGTTCCACCCACTCGTAGGCGTCCACGTACACCCCCAGGTACCAGTCACAGACCGCGTCCACGTCCAGTCCCGCCAGCAGGCAGAAGTTGCCGATGACCATCAGCCGCTGGATGTGGTGCGCATAGCCCAGTTGAAGCGACTGGCGCAGCGCGACGGCGAGGCAGCGCAGGTCGGTGTCACCATCCCAGAAATACGCCGGCAGCGGGGTGTGCGCCTGCAGGCTGTTGCCGTTGGCATAGTCCGGCATGTGCAGCCAGTAGATGCCGCGCACGTACTCGCGCCAGCCCAGCACCTGGCGGATAAAGCCCTCGGCGGCGGCCAGTTCACAGGCACCGTCGCGGTAGGCCTGATCCACCCGGCGGCAGACCTGCAGCGGATCCAGCAGGCCGATGTTCAGGTACATGGACACCAGCGAATGGAACAGCCAGGGCGATTCCTCCGCCAGGGCGTCCTGGTAGGTGCCGAAGCTGTCCAGGGCGTGGTCGACAAACCAGTCGAACTGCGCCCGCGCGCCGTCGGCATCGGTGGCCAGGTAGAAGGCGTCGAGATCTCCCGGATGGTCGGGAAATTCCCGCGCCACCAGTGCAAGCACTTCTTCGGTCAGCGCGTCCTGCCGCGGTCGCGGACGTTGCGGTATGGCCTGTTCCGCGCGCCAGCCCTTGCGGTTGCGCGCGTCGTAGTTCCATTTGCCCCCCTCGGGCTTGCCGGCGTCGTCCAGCAGCAGCGCGTGCTTGCGGCGCATCTCGCGGTAGAAGTGCTCCATGCGCAACTGCTTGCGACCCTCGGCCCAGCTGGCGAACTGCGCAGCGGAGGCGAGGAAGCGGTCGTCCTCGCACAGTTGCACCGGCACGGCCAGGCGCCAGTCCTGTATGTCCCGCAGCAGGCGGTATTCGCCGGGATGACAGCAGCGCAACACCTCGGCCGCGCAGTGCTGCAGTGCGTCGCGCACCGCGTCGAGCAAGGTTTCCACGCCCTGTTCGTGGGAGTAGTAGTGCACGGCGAACCCACGCTCGCGCAACTCGTCGCGGAAGTGCCGCATTGCCGCGAACACCAGGGCGATCTTGTGGCGGTTGTGACGCACGTAGGAGGCCTCGGCGCGCACCTCGGCCATGACCACGTGGTCCGTGCCCGGGCGCGCAGCGCTGAGGGCCCCCCGGTCGTGTGTGAGCTGGTCTCCAAGTAGCAGAATTAGCGCGGGTCCTGTCATGCCGTATATACGAACGTCAAGCCAGATCCGTCGCCCTCGCCTGGCGGTCTGGCTGAACAAAATTCGGACAAAGGAATGCCAGCCGTGAACCTTCCTGCCCGGTGTTGCGTACTGTCCATTGAACCACCACATGCGGAGGCAGGAATGAAACGCTTTCTCAACGATTGCTGGGCTGCGGTGATGGATAATCAACGCAACCCGCTGCGGCACCTGGACATGGCGTCCCAGCACTACTTCATGCAGGTTCTGGGGTGGATGTGGAGCATGGTATTCAGCCTGATGTTCCTGTCCATCTACCATTTCGGCCTGACCTGGCTCGCCCACGTGGTCGTGATCGGCGGTATTGCCATGACGGTGTCGCTGTTCCGCGAGGCGGAGAAACGGCGGGCAAGACTGGCCGCCAGGCCGGCGCTCAGCAGCGCTTCGCGCTGCGTGTGGAAACTGGACAGCGAGGCCTAGCCAGCGGCACTCGCGGCGGTACGTGAGCGCGAGCAGGTGCGGCCCGCTATACTCCGCAGGGCTGTTGCGGGACGGATACGCAGGTCGCCTGCGACTGGACTGAAGTGGGGCACATACGGCTGTCGCCACAGGGAGTGAGCCAGCATGAAGCTGTATTATTTTGATATCGCGCCCAATCCGACCCGGGTGATGTGTTACATCCGGGAGAAAGGCATCGACATCGACACGGTGAATGTCAGCCTCATCGAGGGAGAACAGCGCTCGCCCGAGCACCTGGCGCGCAACCCGGCGGGCGAACTGCCGGTGCTGGAACTGGTCGAGGGGCACTACCTGAGCGAGAGCCTCAGCATCATGGAATACCTGGAGGAACTCTACCCGCGGCCGGTGATGATCGGTGCCACGCCCATGGCGCGGGCGCACACGCGCAGCTTCGAGCGCCAGGTCGACCTGGGAGTCTTGCTGCCCGTCGCGCGCATTGTCCATGCCACGCGCTCACCGTTGGGGCTGCCGGCCTGCCCGCAGGTGGCTGAACAGGAACAGAGCAGGTTGCCGGCGGTGCTGCAGCGTGTGGACGAGCGCATCGGCGCCGGGCCGTTCGCCATGGGTGCCGCGCCCACGATCGTCGACTGCACGCTGTTCGCGGGCCTGCAGTTCGGCGAGTTTTTCGACTTCGACGCCTTTCGCCGCTACGCCAATATCAGCCGCTGGTACGACAGTTTCCGCGAACGTCATCAGCAGTAACCGGGAGACGGGTTCCGGGGTTGTGGCTATAGACTAATAGTGTATAGTCTTGGGTTCAGAGCCTCGAGCCCCCCGCCAGAACGCTGTCCAAGGAGTCCACCATGTCCGGCTGCCCCCATTTCGACCTCACCTCTCCGGAGACCTACCAGGCGCAGGTGCCGCGGGAGGTATTCCGCTACCTGCGTAACGAAGAACCGGTCTACTGGCACGAGGACCCGGCCCAGGGCGTGGGTTTCTGGGCGATTACCCGCCATGAAGACCTGGATTTCGTCTCCAAGAACCCGCAGTTGTTTTCCTCCGCCGAACGCACCTGTTTCCTCATGGAGCCCCCGGAGGAACGTCTGGAATTGCTGCGCCTGCAGATGATCAACATGGACCCGCCGCAGCACCTGAAGTACCGCCGCCTGGTGCGCAGCGCCTTCACGCCGAAAAAGGTGGAGAGTTACGAGGCGCGCTTTCGCGAAATCGCCCGGGGTATTGTCGACAAGGCCGTGCAGGGCGGCGAATGCGAGTTCGTCGAGGACATCGCCGCCGAACTGCCGCTGATCGCCATCTGCGAACTGATGGGTGTGCCATTGGACAAGCGGCAGAAACTGTTCGAGTTGACCAACATCATGCTGGGTATGGATGACCCGGAGCTGAGCACCTCCGCGGAAGACGGTGAGAAGGCAATGATGGAGATGTTCTTCATCGCGCAGGAACTGGCGGTGCAGCATCGCAGCAATCCCCAGGACGACATCGTCAATGTGCTGCTCAACGGCACGGTGGAGGAGGAGCCTCTCACCGACGAGGAATTCTGCTATTTCTTCCTGCTGCTGATCGTGGCTGGCAACGAAACCACGCGTACCGTCACTTCCCAGGGTATGCGCAACCTGCTGGAAAACCCCGCGCAGTACCAGATGCTGGTCGACGATCCCGGACTGCTGGAGGGCGCTATCGAGGAGTTCCTGCGTTTCAACCCGGCGGTGATCGCCTTCCGGCGCACCGCCATGGAGGACATCGAACTGGGCGGCCAGCAACTGAAAAAGGGCGACAAGGTAGTGCTGTTTTACCAGTCAGCCAACGGTGACGAGACGGTCTTCAACGACCCCGACGTATTCGATATCACGCGCCAGCAACGCGAGGACGTGAAAAACAACCACCGCGCCTTCGGCGTGGGCGAGCACTTCTGCATCGGCTCACACCTGGCGCGGCTCGAGTTGAAAGTGATCTTCGAGGAAATACTCGGGCGCATACGCAACCCGCAACTGAACGGCGAGATCAACTGGCTGCGTTCGAACTTCATCCACGGTATCAAGAAGATGCCTGTCAGGTTCGACGTCGTGGACGCCTGACCCCCGTTGGCGCGGCGCTCACCGCACAGCCCCGGGTAGAGCGCCGCTGTGAACGGATCAACGCACCAACAGGTGCAACTGCGCCAGGCGCCGCACCATGATGCTCGGCACATGCGCCGGCGGCGTGGTCTCGTCCAGGCGCAGTTCCCGGGTGCCCGCGAGCAGTTCTTCCAGCGCCACCTTCACCTCCAGTCGCGCCAGGGGCGCGCCGACGCAGTAGTGGATGCCGTGGCCGAAACCCAGGTGGCGCTCCGGCCGTGCCCGGTCCAGGCGCAGGGCGTCCGGGGCGTCCCAGCGCTGCGGGTCGCGGTTGGCCGCCGCCCAGCACAGTAACAGCACATCACCCTCGACCAGTTCGGTGCCACACAACTGCGTTCTGCGCTGCACGCTGCGGTAGTGGAACTTGAACGGCGTTTCCAGGCGGTTGGCCTCCTCGACGAAGCGCGGGATGAGAGACGGCTCGTCGCGCAGGCGCTGCTGCAGGGCCGGATCGCTGGCGAGCAGGCGTGTGGCTGAGCCGAGCAGGCCGGCGGTCGACTCGCCGGCGGCGGAGAACAGGATGGACAGGATGCCGATGGCTTCCTCGCGGCTCACGCGCTCCTGGTCGACGCCTTCGGCGAGCGTTGCGCTGAGCGACTGCCCGCGCTGCGCGGCCGGGCGCGCGCGCAGTTCGTCCAGGTGCGCCGCGAGGTAGCGGAACTGCTCGGCTGCCTCGTGCATGAGGAAGCTCATGCGCGCCGAGTCCAGGCGTCCGGCGAGAATATCGCCGCCCATCATCGCCCAGCGCCTGATCGCCTCGAGTGCGTCGTCGCCCAGGTCGAGCATGCGCAAAACCACCCAGGCGGGGAGGGGCTCACCCAGGGCGGCGCAGAAGTCACCGCCTCCGGCGCGGCGCAGGGCGTCGACCCGCTCGCGCGCAAACGCGCGCATCTCCTCTTCCAGGGCGGCGATGCGCGAGGCCTTCAGGGAGGGCATCATGAGCCGGCGGTGCACGCTGTGCGCCGGGTCGTCCGCGGTGGCGATGACGTCCAGGCCGCCTTCTTCCAGTTGCATGGGAATTAGCCGTGGCGGCTCAGCGCCGGTGCTCAACAGCACGCGGCGCAGGTTGGCGGAAAACTCGTCCTGGCGCGCCACCGCGTCCTCGATGGCGGCGTGCGTGCTCACCAGGTAAGCCCCGGTGTCGCCGATGGCGCAGACAGGCGCCAGCTCACGCATGCGCGCGTAGAGATCGCAGGGTTGCTCCAGCGCTGAGCGAGCGAAAAATGCCCGCGCGTCGATGCGGCCCATCAGGCCGCTTCCGGTGGCCTCTGGATATCGTCCAGTTGCGGCCCGATGCGCGCCGCGGTCTCCTCCATCAACGCGCGGTCGAAACCGAACACGTCCACCGCATTGCCGCCGAGAATGGCGCGAATCTCCGCCTCGTTCACGTCGTGGAAGGTCTCGCGCAGCTTGTTCATGGTGTTGGGCCAGGTGCCCTCCATGTGCGGATAGTCCGAGCCCCACATCAGCTTGTCGATGCCGATGTCGTGGCGCGAGCCGACCTCGTGGCGCGGCAGGAAGGACGCGCCGATATAACAGTTGCGCTGGAAATACTCGCGCGGGGTCAGTGTCAGGCCGGTGGTGAAATGTGCGAAGATCGGGTTGTCGATCTTGAAATCCAGCACGCGCAGCATTTCGAGAATCCAGCCGCAGCCGGTTTCCGTGAACACCAGCTTGAGTTTTGGGTGACGCTCGAACACGCCGGACCACAGCAGCGCCTTGAACGGGCGCTGCGCCCACATATCCACCTCGCTGATGTACATGGGCGTCGCCGCGGCGAAGTCGCCGTAATCCGGCGACCAGCCCGAATGCGTGTGGATCGGCATGTCCAGCTCTTCGCAAACGCTCCACAGGGGCGCGTAGCGCTCGTAGTCGTGGTAGAACGGGTGCGTGCCGGTGCTGGTAGGCAGCAGCACGCCGCCGAACAGTCCCAGTTTGTGCGCCTCGCGCACCTCCTGTACGGAGGTCTCGATATTGTCCACGTTGATGATCGCCACCCCGGCGTGACGCCCCGGGTTTTCCCGGCACAGGTCCGCCAGCCAGCGGTTGTAGGCCTGGTTGCCGGCCAGGCTGTGCTCCTCGGGGATGTCGTGGCGGTACTGCATGAGGCCGGCGCCGAAGGGCGCCATCTGCGGGAAGATGATCTCGCCGGCGACGCCATCGTCTTCCAGTTCCTGCAGGCGTACGTCGGGCAGGTACTCGCCGCGGCGCGGCGCGATCATGCTGTCGGGGTCGCAGAGAAAATCCCACAGTTCCTTGTCCGAGGCTTCGTAGGCCTGCTTCGCCGCGTTCGGGTCCATCCGCCCGGCGCCCTGGTCTCCGGAGCGTTTGTTGAATTCCTCGGTGGCCTCCTGGTCGAAGAAGGTGCCCATGCGCTTCATCATTTCTCGCGCGTACTGCAGCCACCACTGGTCGGCGGCGGCGTGATACTGCTTGTCCATGTACGGTTTGTAGCCCTCGGGCAGGGCGCCCGCGTGGCAGTCTGAGCTGATCATCAACACCCTGGACATCGCTTGCTTCCTCTATTGGCGTAGCGCGTTGGCGCCAGTGTATTTTAGCCCCGCCGCGAGTGACAAGCGCGGCGCCGGCGGCGTTCTGCGTCGGTGCAACATAGTGGCCAGGACGGCGAATTTTATGTTATCCAGTGTACTGTCCTTGCTGTGCGGCAAAGGAGAACCTACGGTGGTCGCGACAGATAACAATAACGCGGTACCCCGGGAGCGGGTCATGTCCGGCTCGTCCGGGCCGCAGGCCCCCGGGAGGCGCCGCGCTGTGCGCGCCGCGCGACAGGTCCTGCCATCTCTCGCGGACCGCGATTCCCGGCGTTTCAGCCACGCCCTGACATGGAGTGCGTCAGTATGAACGAGTCCCATCACCCCCTGTATGCCCCACACGTATTGCGCCAGGCCGAGGAGATTCCCGCCATCTACGGTGACGTGGACTTCTCCATCTTGCCCGAGCGCTACGTCGGTGACGTCGACAGGGAGCGCTACCGCTCGCCGAAGCTGCGCGCCTATGTCGACAGTGCGCTGGCCGACCCGCGGCGCGTCGAGCTGGTGCGCAACTACACCATGACCGGCGATCGCGTGGCGGACGCCTACGCCGCGCTGATCCCGCAGTACGGCTTCCGCGCCCTGGTGCAGATGCTCGAGGACGCCTGCGACGGGGGGGTGGAGGCGGTGCCGGATGCGCCGCCGCAACTGCTGGCCCTGATCCGCGCCATGGAAGCGACCCCGGACTGGGTCGACATGGACATGGTCGAGCGCGGGGCACGCCAGGAGCGCGTTCCCCTGGCCACCATTTCGCCCTTCGCCATACGCGGCGCCTTTATCGCCACCTTCATGAACAAGTACACCGCGCTGCCCATGACCATGACAGGCACGCTGTCCGATGAGAAATCGGCGCGACGCGTGTTCGAGACGGCGAGCTTTTTCACCGCCACGGCCATGCCCGGCGCGCTGCGGCGTTTTGGTCCGGGCTTCCGCGCGGCCGCCAAGGTGCGCCTGATGCACTCCATGGTGCGCTTCAATATCATGCAGAGCGGGCAGTGGGACGTCGCCACCTACGGGATTCCCATTCCCCAGGTGGACCAGATGCCGGCCGGTTTGATCGGCATATTCCTGCTGTCTTTCAAACTGTTGGCGAAGGGACGCACGGTGTTCACGCCGGAGGAGCGCGAGCGCGTGGAAATGGCGCGTTATCGCTGTTTCCTGCTCGGCCTGCCGCAGGACCTGCTCGGCGAGACGCCGCAGGAGATTGTCGACCTGATGATGGCGCGCACGGTTTCGCTGCGCGAGGAGTACGATGACGCCACCTGCGGCGAACTGGTGCGCGGCACCATGCAGGCGGAGTTGTGCAATGACACCTCGCTGCGTGGCCGTGCGCACCGCTGGATGGAGCGCGGCTTTTCCCGCTACTTCCTGATCCGCTCGTTCTGTGAGGGCAAGCCGTCGCGCGCGCGGGCCATGGGGGTGAGTTACGACCTGCGCGATCGCGTTGCCGCGGCGGTGGCGCTGGCAGTTATCCTGGCCAGCGCCGCGAGCTACCGTGTGGGCATGCGCATGCCGTTGCTGCGCGATGCGGTGGACCGCCAGCTGGTGGCCAGGCTGGCGCGCTTGCTGGACAGCTACGGTCACGCCGATTTCGTCACCGACGCCAGCCAGTACCGGTTGGCCGCGGCGGAGTAGACGCAGCGATACAGTGTGACATGGGTCACATTTGTCCCCGCCGCGGCGAAAAAAGTCCACTTCGTCTGCCTAACCCGCTCTTTTTGTCATTCCCGGCGTGGCAAATGCCGGCCCGCTGGCATATCCTGTGACGGATTAGAAATATCCGTATATTCAGCAGCTTAGAGTGCGGATTACCACGACGTGACAGGGGATGCAAACGTCGGAATGACCAGTGCAGACGATTCATTGCTGCAGTGCCTGCTGGCGCTGTGCCGTTACCATGGCAGTGGCACCACCGCCGAGGCCATGTGCGGCGGTTTGCCCCTGGAGGACGGCCGCCTGACGCCGGCGCTGTTCGAGCGCGCCGCCGCCCGCGCCGGGTTGGCCAGCCGCGTGGTGTATCGCGACGCCGGCGAAATCGACACGGCCCTGTTGCCGGCGGTATTGCTGCTGGAGGGTGAGCGCGCCTGCGTGCTGGTGGAGTGGGAGGCGGGCGGCGCCAGCGCCCGCGTCATCTACCCTGAACTCAATGACGCGGTGGTCAGCGTGCCGCGCGACGAACTGCTCGCGGCGCACAGCGGCGCTATCATCCTGGCGCGGCCGCGTTTCCGTTTCGACGCGCGCACGCCGCGTGCCGGCAGCGACAGCCGCGGCCACTGGTTCTGGGACGCGATTCGCGCCAATACACCGATCTACCGCGATGTCCTGCTGGCGGCGTTCTTCATCAACCTGTTCGCGCTGGCCCTGCCGCTGTTCACCATGAACGTGTACGACCGGGTCGTGCCCAACTACGCCACGGAAACCCTGTGGATGCTCGCGGCCGGGGTGGTCGTGGTGCTGCTCGCGGACATCGTGCTGCGCACCATGCGCGGCTATTTTCTCGACCTGGCCAGTCGCCGTGTGGACATCCGGCTGTCGGCGCTGATCATGGAGCGGGTACTGGGCATCCGCCTGGAGAACCGGCCGGCGTCGGTCGGTTCCTACGCGGTCAACCTGCGCTCCTTCGAGACGGTGCGCGACTTCATTACCTCCGCCTCGATCACCACCCTGATCGACCTGCCGTTTGCGCTGATCTTCATTGCGGTCATCGGCTGGATCGCCTGGCCGGTGTTGCTGCCGCTGCTACTTGGGCTGGCCGTGGTGCTCGGCTTTGCGCTGTCCGTGCAGGGCCGCCTCAAGGAACTGGCGGAGACCACCTATCGCGCCGGCGCACTGCGCAACGCGACCTTGATCGAATCCCTGGTAGGCCTGGATACCATCAAGGCCATGGGTGCGGAATCGCGCATGCAGCGGCGCTGGGAGGAGACCACGACCTTCCTGTCCCATGTCGGCGTCAAGCTGCGCCTGTTGTCCAGTTCCGCCATCAACGTCACCCAGTGGGGCCAGCAGATGGTGACCGTGTTCGTCATCGTCACCGGTGTCTACCTGATCACCTCCGGGCAGTTGAGCATGGGCGGGCTGATTGCCTGCACCATGTTGTCCGGTCGCATCATGGCGCCCTTCGGGCAACTCGCCGGGCTGATCACGCAGTACCACAACGCGCAGATCGCCCTGCACAGTCTGGAAGAGGTGATGGCGCAGCCGGTGGAGCGCCCCGAGGGCGCCCAGTTCCTGTCGCGAGAGGGCTTTCGCGGCGAGATCGAGTTCAAGAACGTCTTCTTCAGCTACCCCGGGGCGGAGGTGCCCTCGCTGACCGACGTCTCGTTCAGGATCAAGCCCGGTGAGCATGTGGCCATTCTCGGTCGCGTGGGCTCAGGCAAGTCGACCCTGCAGAAGCTGGCCATGGGCCTGTACCAGCCCACCGCCGGCGCGATACTGGTGGACGGTATCGACATCCGGCAGATCGACCCGTCGGAGCTGCGATCGCATATCGGCTACGTGCCCCAGGACGTCACCCTGTTTTTTGGCAGTCTGCGCGACAACCTGACCCTGTCCAACCCGCAGGTATCCGACACCGCCCTGGTGCGTGCCGTGGACATCGCCAACCTGGCCGACTTCGTCAACAGTCATCCCCAGGGTATCGACATGGTGGTGGGCGAGCGCGGCGATTCGCTGTCCGGCGGTCAGCGCAAGTGCGTCGCCCTGGCGCGCGGCGTCATACAGGAACCGAACCTGCTGTTGATGGACGAACCCACCGGCTCCATGGATCACTCCACCGAGGTGGCGGTGCGCAAAAAGCTGGCTGAATTCATCCAGGGGCGCACCTGGCTGGTGGTGACCCATCGCAATTCACTGCTGGAGATGGTGGACCGCATCATTGTAATCGACAACGGCAAGCTGGTCGCGGACGGGCCCCGGGACAGCGTCGTCAACGCCCTGCAACAGGGCCGCATAGGCAAGGCGCAATGAGCGAGCGGCAGGACATGACCCGGACGGACGGCGACGGCGGCGCGGACAGGCGCCGCCCGCGTGGTGTGCTGGACTGGCTGTTCGCGCCGTGGATGCGCGAGGAAGAGGCCGCGGCCCACGACTGGCAGAACGATGCGCACCGCGCCTTCATCGAGCAACAGCCATTGCGCGCCCGCGCCATGCTCTACGCGGTGGCCGTGACCGTTGTGGCGCTGGTGGTATGGGCGGCGCTGGCGGAGATCGACGAGGTGACCCGCGGCACCGGCAAGGTCATTCCCTCGCGCCAGGTGCAGGTGATCCAGTCCCAGGACGGTGGGGTCGTCACCGAGATACTGGTGCGCGAGGGCGATGCGGTGGAGAAGGGCCAACTGCTGGTACGCCTCGACCAGACCCGCTCCCAGTCCACCTTTCGCGAGAATCGCGCCGAGTTCCAGGCGCTGTCGGTGCGGGCTGAACGCCTGCGCGCGGTGCTGGACCAGAACGATTTTCAGCCCGACCCGGCGCTGGTGGAGGCAGTGCCGCGGATTGTCGCGCAGGAAACGGCGTTGCTGCAGTCCCTGCGCGCGGAGCTGGAGTTCGAGAAGCAGATCGCCCGGCAGCAACTCACCCAGCGGCGCGAGGAACTCACCGAGGTGACCGCGCGCGAGCGCCAGGCAGCGCGCTCGCTGGAACTGAGCCAGCAGGAACTGTCGGTGACCCGCCCCATGGTTGCATCCGGGGCGGTGTCCCAGGTGGAAATCCTGCGCCTGGAGCGCGAGGTGAACCAGCTCAGCGGCGAGCGCGAGCAGGCCGCTGCGCAGATCAAGAAAATCGACGCCGCCATTGTCGAGGCGCAGAACAAGCTGCTGGAAGTGGAGGCGGAATTCATGAACCGCATGCGCGAGGAACTGGCCGAGACCCTCTCGCGCATGAACGGCCTGCGCGAGGCGGGAGAGGGGCTGTCCGACCGCGTGCGCCAGACCGAGGTGCGCTCGCCGGTGCACGGCACGGTCAAGCAACTGTATTTTCACACCATCGGCGGCGTGGTTCTGCCGGGCAAGGAAATCATCGAGGTGGTGCCGGCGGACGACACGCTGCTGCTGGAGGTGCGCATCCGGCCCAAGGATATCGCCTTCCTGGTGCCCGGGCAGGCGGCGATGGTGAAATTCACCGCCTACGATTTCGTCGTTTACGGCGGGCTGGAGGGCGTGGTGGAGCACATCGGGGCGGACACGGTGATGGATGAGGAGGGCAACCCCTTCTACAAGGTGTACGTGCGCACCCACGAGTCCGGCATCGCCGAGGACAAGCCGATCATTCCCGGCATGACGGTGGAGGTGGACATTCTCACCGGCAAGAAGAGTGTGCTGGCCTACCTGATGAAGCCGGTACTGCGCGCCAAGCAGTACGCGCTGACGGAACGCTGATGTCACGCCTGTTCATCAGCCGCTCCGGGCAGCTGCGGGAGCGCTGGGCTGCGGCCTTCGAGGACGCGCGCGCCGACGTCGGCCTGGACCCGGCCGCTGCGGCCGGCTGCGCCAGCGTGTGGCTGGAACTGGACACGGCGCGGGCGGCCCGGCGCGAGGCGGCGGTGCGTGACGCCGTGGCCGCGGGACGGCCGGTGATCGCCATGGCGCCGGTGCCGTCGGAGGCGGACGCCTTTGCCCTGCTGCAGGCTGGTGCCCGCGGTTACTGCCATCTGGAAGCAGCGCCGGAGCAGTTGCGCGAAATCGCCCTGGTGGTGGAGCACGGCGGCCTGTGGATGCCGCCGGAACTGACCCAGCGCGTGCTCGGCCTGTCCCTGCGCGTGGTGCCGACTCCGCCGCCGCAGGTGCTGGAACTCGACGCGCTCACCTCACGCGAGCTGATGGTGGCCGAGCAGGTGGCGCGCGGTGCCAGCAATCGCGAGATTGCCCAGACCCTGTCCATCTCCGAGCGCACGGTAAAAGCCCACCTGACAGCGATCTTCGACAAGCTGGGCGTGCGCGACCGTGTGCAGCTCGCCCTGGCGATGAACAACATCTCCACCCACAGTACCGTGAACTGAGTCACACTGTGCGGCCCAACCCGGGCCGTTGCGCCCCCTGTCGGGTCTGCGGCCTGCCGGCGCCGCTGATGTGAACCGGTTCACACCCGTGGCGAACCTGCACAAAAGTACAATGTTTCGCCGCCGCGGCCTGCGTAGTATCGCTGCTCAGGAAAGTACGGATATCTCGCATAAGGGTTTCGACAATGGCTAATGAAGTAACGGCAACGGTTTCTGGTATCAGCGGCAAGGCCTATGCGCGCAACGCGGACGGCGAATTGCGCGCGCTGCGCGTCGGCGACGTATTGCGCGAGGGCGAAACCGTGGTCACCCCGGACGGTGGCAGCGTGGAGCTGGTGCTGTCCGACGGCAACCCGCTGCAGGTCAGCGGCGTGGAGCAGATGGCCATCACCCGCGACCTGGTTGCGGAGTCGGCCAGCGGCGCTGACGAAAGCGCAGTCGAGGACGAGAGCGTCGACGCCATCCTCGCCGCCCTGGAACAGGGGCAGCAGGTTGACGAGGTCGTCGAGCCGCCCGCGGCGGGCCCGCAGGAGCGAGAGGACGAGGGTAACAGCTTCGTGCGCCTGACGCGTATTGCGGAGGAAACCGGCGAATTCGACATCACCAGCTTCGCCCTCGACACCAGCGGCGAGGACATTTTCCAGGAGGGCGACGACCTGGTATCCGTCGACGCCATCGACGACGAGGCCATTACCGACGCAGACACCCCGGTGACCATCAGCGTAGAGGACAACGACCAGTTCATCGAGGGTGCACTGGTGACCGACGTCACGCAACCGCTCAACGGCAGCGTGGTCATCAATGACGACGACACTGTCACCTATACGCCCAATGAGGGCTTCAGCGGTACCGATACCTTCACCTACACCGCCACCAGCCCCGACGGCACCGGCCAGGACACCGCGACGGTGACCGTTGAGGTGGTCGGGGAGCCGACACCGACCGAACCCACCGAGCCGACGGAACCGACCGAGCCGACGGAACCGACCGAGCCGACGGAACCGACCGAGCCGACCATCAGTATCGGCGACGATATCGTGCGTGAGGGTCAGGCGGCGCAACTGACCGTGCGCCTGTCCGCTCCCTCCGAGGAGACGGTGACCGTGCAGTTCGCCACGCAGAACGGCAGCGCCACGGTGATCGGTGGCGACTACGACCCGGTCAGCGGCACACTGACTTTCGCGCCGGGCCAGACGGAGCTGACCGTGGTGGTACAGACCAATGCGGACCAGCTGGACGAGCCCGACGAGGTGTTCAGCGTGCGCCTGGACGGGGCCACCAACGCCAGCATTGCCGACGATCGCGGTGAGGTCACGATCCAGGACGATTTTGCACCGCCGCCCCCGGCTGCCCAGATCAGCATCAACCCGGTGGCCGGTGACGACAACGTCGCCCTGGGTGAGGTGGACGGCGTACCGACCCTGATTATTACCGGCACCGTCGGCGGCGACGCGCGTCCCGGCGACACCATTCGCATCGGCTTTGGCGACGAGCAGGACCCCAACGAGGTGCTCTTCACCACGGTGCTGCCCGGCAATACCTTCCAGGTCGAGGTGCCGGTCGCTGTTATCCTGGACAACGATACCGTGCGCGGTAGTGTCAGTGGCCAGGATGACTTCGGCCAGCCCTACGAGGCCGACGCCGAGCGCAGCTACGATATCGACATACCGCAGAAAATCGTCAGTGTCAGCGACGAGACAGAAGTGGAAGGCGACGACCTGGTGTTCGAGGTCAGCCTGCACCCGCTCAGTGTCTACGCGGACCAGGGTGTGCACACTTTCGCCCTGACCGATATCACCACCAGTCCGGCGGACTACGGCAGTATCAGTTTCAGTGACGGGGTGGTGGACAACGGCAACGGCACGATCACGGTGCCGGCGGGGCTGACCGCCTTTACCGTGACCGTAGCCGGCGCGCAGGATCTGGTCGAGGAAGACAACGAGACCTTCATCCTGAGTATCGACGGCGTTGACGGCGCCACCGGCCTGGGCACGATCCTCGACGACGAGACCCTGCAGGTCAATGTCAGTGCGGACGGGCCGGTCGAGGAGGGCGGTCTGGCGAAGTTCACGGTGGCGCTCACCGTGGCCAGCGCACAGGCGCAGACGGTCAATCTCAGCCTGGCCGACGGCACGGCTGACAGCAGCGACTACGACAATATCCAGTTTTACGACGCGCTGGGCCAGCCGATCAGCAGCGCCCTGGTGTTCGCTCCGGGTGAGACGAGCAAAGACGTCTATGTCAGGACCATCGACAACGACCCGCCGCTGAATGAGCCGCTGGAGAACTTCACGTTTACCGGTGAACTGGTGGGCGGCAACAGCGACAGCGCCCAGGGCCAGATCACCGATTCCGACCGCCCGGTGGTGCAAATCAGCGGTGTGCAGGGCGATGGCACCACGGTCGAGGAGGGCGAGCTGGCGCAGTTCACGGTG
>PABK01000057.1 GCA_002699145.1 Halioglobus sp. | reverse complement strand
GCAAGTGCAAGCCAGGCAGGCGGTGAACGCCAACAACCTGATTGCTGCCATCATTGCCAACGGCACCAACTACGGCCTTTACCGCATGGCGCATATCTCAGATCGTTCCTATGAAGAATTGCGCTCGACGCAGGCCAACTATCTGCGCATGGAAACACTGAACCAGGCCAACGATGCCATTAGCAATGCCATTGCCAAACTGGAGATCTTCCAGCATTACAATATCCAGGAAGGTGTTCTGCATGCCAGCGCCGACGGGCAGAAATTTGAGTCTCGGCTGCATACGTTCAAAACACGTTACTCATCCAAATATTTTGGCACCAACAAGGGTGTGTCCGCCGTCACCCTGGTCGCCAACCATGTGCCGGTGAACGCCCGGGTTATCGGTGCCAACGAACACGAGTCCCACTACATCTTCGACCTGCTGTTCAACAATACATCGGAGATCAAGCCGGATGTTCTGTCCACGGATACGCACGGCGTGAACCACGTGAACTTTGCACTACTCGATCTCTTTGACTATACCTTCGCACCGCGCTACGCCCAGTTCGGGCGGGTTATTGAGGAAATGTTCACGGTCAACGTCAGTAATGAGGATAAGCCCGTGTTGTCCCTGAAAAAGCCGATCCGCGCGGACGCCATTGTGCAGGAATGGGAGACTATCCAGCGCATTGTCATCTCGCTTCAGCGCAAGACTACATCGCAGGCTGCGCTGATCCGAAAACTATCCACGTACAGCAATACGCACCCGCTGGTGCAGGCCCTGACGGAGTATGACCGCTTGGTTAAGGCCAGTTATCTATTGAACTATATTGACGATGCAGCCCTGCGCAACTATGTACAACGGGCGCTGAACCGGGGAGAGGCCTATCATCAGCTGCGAAGAGCAGTGGCCTCGGTTAACGGCAATCGGTTCCGCGGTTCCTCCGACCAGGAAATCGACATCTGGAATGAGTGCGCCCGGCTGCTGACGAACGCAATTATCTACTTCAACTCGCTCATACTGAGCAATTTGCTGGCGTACTACCGGGCCGCCGGTGATCAGGAAAATCTGGAGCTGGTGAAAAAGGTGTCCCCTGTGGCCTGGCTAAATGTGAATCTCAATGGCACCTACAGCTTCACGTTTGAGCAAAATATGATCAATATGACGGAGATCTTAAGCCCGTTGACCGGTGAATCTGGGAAACCGAAAAAGTAGGGTCCTCTTGAAAGCCTTGCCACGCGCGGGTTTCAGGGCGAAGTGTTATTTGCGGCGGGGATGTCCCTAGTACCCCAACTTCTACCCAGCACATGCACGACAGCACTACGAATGCCACGCACTGGGGATATGTGTTTCACCCTATCTACCCGGAAGAAGTGCGAACTAATCGCTGTGTTCGGGGAGGCCATCAACATCTCTAGTGCAGGGAGACAATTCGAAGGGTTCTCGATGACCTGTTCGAGCTCTTCAGGCCCCTTGATAATTGCGTCGGGGATCTTTTCAACGACAGATCGATTGTAAGAGTCCCACCCTGACTTATCCAGGATCGTCCAGCAACCACCAAAGTACGCCGCCTGTGTATCAGTGACAGAGTCACCAATCATGGCGACCCGCCTGCTATCATTCACGTTACTGGCTGCCATCGCCTGGATAATGCCTTCGGGGTGCGGTTTCCCTATGGTGACGTCGTCGAAGGCTACCAACGTGCTCCAGGGGATGCTGGGATAGAGAGCCAGCAATACCGTCTCTGCGTAGATACGCGGTGCCTGGGTCACGACACCCAACTTTAGTTCGGGGAATGTCGATAGAAGCTGACGAAAATACTGCTCCGTATAAATTTGTCGTTCGGAGTTGCTCATCACCGCTTGTTTGAGGGCATCAACATAATCGCTTGGTACGGCCCCGCAGAACTCAGATCCGCGATACGACTGAAGATCGTTGGATCTAATGAGCGTATTGTCGAGATCGAACAGCAGCAAATCGAAGGCGGCGCTACGCGGGATGCTGTCTTGCTCGTTCGGCTCGGAAAGCGCTGCCGTGGTTTCTGGGGTCTTGGGTCGGTCGGAGCGACATTCCCTTAACACACTTATGGCCCATTGTTCGGCATGGGGCGCCTGCCTCCTGAATCGCTCCTGCTCTTTACACTCCGAAAACCGTTGCCCATTCCAGGCCACAAGATAGGGGCTACCGTGTCTATCAGCAACGTGTACCAGGTACTTTCGCCATTTCGCCTGTGTTTCGTCCTCGAACAGAAACAGCCCATCAGATTGGGATATGAGCACGTAATTTCGATTCTTATACGAAACGGTATATGTCGCGGGCATCGACTCTTCTATCCCTGGGTCTTGTGGTTCGAATGACACGCCGATCGACGAAAAGTACTTTAATACGTTCTTAGATGACGCCTCAAAGTCATCCCCCGGTTCCCACCATCCAGTGGCGAAGTACCCCCCAACAAACTCTGGTTTCATGACCCCATCACGATACATCACGGGCTCACCGAGATTCTCGATCCCGTCATAACGTTGTTCCAGAGCGTGGGCGAGGCAGCTCCGCAAAGAGATGTCTTCCTGGGCTGCGGCGAGCATGAACTGCGTACTTTTCCTGGTGATCCCTGGTAAATAGGATTCAAATAGCTCCAAGGCCCTGTCCAGGGAGGCTTCCTGAAACACTACCTGCTCTTCTTGCGTCAGTTTCGTGCCTACTTGAACCATATAGTTAAAGAATAGGCCCCCAACGCTAGTCAGCGCCCGATCGCTGATGACACCCTGGTGAAACATACCGGCAGCTGCAATTCTACGCGCATAAAAGTATGGCATGAGTATGGCTGGACCAGGATCGGATAGATCATCGACCATTAGCCCCAGGTCGTTATTCAGATCAACAAATCCACCGTAACCTGTGTCAGAGCGACGCCCGACGAGTTCGTTCAGGCATGCTGGGGAGACATTCTCCCCAGCATGAAATGTGGCAGGATTGGTGTCCACGGTGCTTAAGCTATAGTTCTCAATGAGGTCCTAAGCACCTATTAACGCGCATTTATCCGGGCCTCGTCCAGCCCATTGCCCGATATATTCCAAATACCTTAGCAACTACCTGAATACACCTATGTCTATTTGTAGAAGAATAGGCCAGGAGTGTCATCTAAACCCGGGGAAGTCCACCAGCTGCGCTAAAGAAAAAGCGCGAATCCTGCTTGAGTCACTTATTAACACAGAAGCTCAGAATGATCGATTAACCCGCGACTTTGTTTTTGCTAGAATATTCAGGTTAGATTTGTGGTTTTAAAAAGGGAAGTAATATGGCAACTGGTAACGCAGTTTTGGCAGGTCTTGCCAAGTCCAAAGTAAAGGCGCGCGCAGCGCTCAAGGGGATGTCATCCTCGGAAATAGAAAAACTGATTTCGAACCTCTCAGCAGTTCTCGAAACTGAGATCAAGAAAGAACAGGCGCGCGCCGAAGCCGCCAAAAATGCCAAGATTGCAAAGATCCGTGCATTGATGGAAGAAAGCGGTCTGGACGCAGCGGACCTGCAAGACACTGCGAAGCGTCGGGGCCGCAAAAAGACGGCAGTGAAATCCAAGGCTAAAGCTGCGGCGAAAAAGCGCAAGGTCGCTCCGAAGTACCGCTTGGTCGTGGACGGTAAAGAGCACCTCTGGTCCGGCCGCGGGCGCGCACCGACGGTTTTCAAGGAATATCTGGACGCCGGTAACAGTAAGGAAAGCTGCGCGATCAGAAAATAGCTCTGAACTGGACTTCCGGAAATTCCGGGCGACCCCATGGGGGGTTAGTCTTCAGAAATCCACCTTATCAGCCGCTTGGCGATTCCGTCGTTTTTGTCCGCGTAGATATCGCCTTGTCGTGTCAGTGCTCGCATGACCGGCCAGATCAGCGGCGGTCGATAAATCTACCTCGTTATCGAGTAGATAGGTTAGGAAGCTACGTCGCAAGTCATGAGGTGAGGCGTTGTCGAGCCCGGCCTGTTTGACTCGGCGCGTTACGACGTCGTACACCCCGCGTGGGGTCAACCGCCGATCTCGAACGATAGCACCCCAGCGTGTGACCGGCCGAAAGAGGGCGCCTTGGCTCAGGCCCGACTCGTCCAGCCAGGTGGTGACAAGGTCTATAGTGCGCTCTGGCATCTCCAGCTCTCGCTCCTTGTTGCCTTTTCCAATGACGCGCACGCTTCTTTCAGCGAAATTGATTTTGCCAATATCAATGGTGACGACCTCTGCTCGACGGGGTCCACAACCAAACAGCATGCCGAGCAGCGCCGCATCGCGAATGCCCGCCAAACCTTCAGCACTCAAGCAATGATCGACGAGTTTGGTTATTTCAACAACGTGTAGGGCGCGTCCCGCGGGAAGTCGCGATCCTCGCAGGGAGGCCACTTGCTCGATCATCAGGAACTGGTGTTCCTCCATCTGCCGATTCCGAACAGCCTCTCTTGCAATGCCTTTCATCACGCTCAAGTAGAGATTGATGGTTGCGGTTGATTTACCATCTTGTCGCAACAGCTCTCGGACGGCCAGTACCACCAGACGGTCCAGTCGCTGCCACGGGACAGTCTCGGGGTTTACCTGCGCTTTAGGTAGGGCGCCCGGTTTCACTTGCGTCGCGTATCCCAGCATTCGGGCGAGGGAACGCATGACCGAGCGTACCGTATCGCGACTGGCTTCCGATGGGAGGTTAGCCAGGTAGAGCGTAGCGGGATTGATGCGCGAGGACGACCTGTCACCGGCAACCAGTGCCTGCCAGCGTACGAGGGCCTTTTGTGGGTCCTGCTCTTCTATTCCCATCTTTTATCTGTCGTAAACGTGCATTTAAGGTAATAATAAATCATATTATGGTAAGAAGCTATTTTAGTTGGTTATTCTGCATGTACGCCCCTGCACGGGGTACCCGGGACATCCCCGCCCGAATTCACATAGTTGCCGTAAGTTATTGATTTTTCGTTGCAGAAGGGCCCTGAGGTGATATTTGAGCGAAAAAGTAGGGCACCCCTGAAAGCCGCGCCACATCTGGGTTTCAGGGCGAAGCGTTATTTGCGGCGGGGATGTCCCGGGTACCCCAACTACCTTTCTGCGGTGCCTAGTTTATTTGAATGTTGTGCACATCTATGCATCTATCAGGCTTATTTGCATAGCTGGGCGTGACTATAGGTCAGGTACAGAGGGTTCAGAATTGCAGTTGGTGACAATAAAATGTGCATTTAGTGCCTCCGTGCACTTTGTGCACGCCAGGCGGTTCAATTGTTATCGGATCGGTACTCTTTGGGCGAGACGCCAGTCCAGTGCTTGAAAGCGCGGGCAAACACCGCGGGATCAGAGAACCCAACCGCCTCTGCGACTTCGCTCACTGGAATTCCGCGGTTTTTTAACAGGTAAACGGCCCGGTCGCGGCGCACCAGGTCCTTGATTTCCTGGTAGGAAGTCCCCTCCTCCTTGAGTTTTCGCATCAGCGTACGCCGGGTCAGGTGCAGGCGATCGGCGGTGTCTTCAATTTTTGGAAACCCGTCCCAGATTTCCTGTTTGAGAATCTTCTTTACAGCCGCGGAGATACTGAAATCCTGACGCGGCTGCAAAAACAACTCAAGTGGGCAGTTGTTGATAAAACTCTTCAAGGTACCACCGTTCTGGCTAACATCCCGGTCCAGGAAGTGCCTGCTGAAGGAAAAGCCGAGCACCGGCGAGTCGAATACATGCTGACCGGGCAGCAGGTAGGAATATTCGTCCACATGCCCGGGTGCCGGATAGTCGAAGTAAATTTCGTGCAGGCTTACGTTTTCGGTAATCAACCACGAGGACATACGATGCCAGGCCAGCAGGGTGATTACCGCGAACAGGTCGTACTTGTCCTGCTGCGGCGATGACATCTCGAAGGTCAGCGTCGCTTCCTCGTCCTGTTCATGCAGGCGCACCCGGTAAGCATCAGTGACCATCTGGTAGAGCCTGGCCCCGTTCAGCAGGGCATCCCGCAGGGTGAGTTCACCCACCGCTATCTTCCCCATCATGTAAAACGCACCCCGGGGTATCGGTGAATCCGACAGGCCCATGGCCTCGTCACCGAGCTGGTCAAATACACTAACCTGCAATGCAGCCAGCTTTTCTGTGGCGACCCGGATCTCCGGGGCACCAATGACACTGGGGTCGATACCGGCGTCGTGTATCAGCTGTTCGGCATCCAGGCCTTTCTCCCTGGCCAGGTAGTAGAAGTCGGTGACAAAGCTGTTGGCCGCCGTCATTGGCTATACATTCGCGGCAATTTCATGCCGTTGCAGCACACCGCGAAGCATGAGTATCGCAACCGCGGCAAACAGCGCGCCAAGCCCCATGACCACCGAGGTAGCCAGCANNNCNNGANCCGGAGGTAAAGAGAATACCCGCCACCACCGGCCCCAGCGCCGCCCCGCCACGGCCAATGCCTATCACCAGGCCGGTACCGCTCGCCCTGACCTCTGACGGGAACGTCGATGCCAATAGCGCATAAAAGCCCACCACGCCCGCATTGGTGAAAAATCCTGTGGCGGCTGACACCGCAGACAGGGTCGCCAGGGAGGACTGCCCCAGGCCGAAGAAGCTCACCATCAGGAAGGCAATAACCAGCAGGATCACCAGCAACCTGCGCAGGCCGAAGCGGCTGGAGAACAAGCCCAGGAACAGGGCACCGCAGGCGCCGCCGACGTTTGCCCAGACCAGAACGGTGCCGGCAGAAGACGGTTCGTAGCCCATATCCACGACGATCTTCGGGATCCATTTGAGAATGTAATAGAAGGTCATGATATGGAAGAAGTAGGCGAAACACAGCAGCACTGTCAGGCTGCGGAAGCGATCGGAAAACAATGCACCGTAATTGAGCCTGGGCTGATCGCCATTCACTGCCGGCAATTCACTGACGGTCTCGTGTCCCATCTTTTTAAGCGTCTGGTTTACGCGCAGCAGGGACTTTTCATTGGGATGCTTGCACAGGTACTCGATAGATTCCGGTAACCAGAACCAGACAATGACAAAAAACGCACCGGTGCATATGGCGCCAAATTCGAATACTGCACGCCAGTCCGAATGCTGCAGTAACACGGAAGCCACAGAACCGCCGAGCGTGGCACCCAGGGGGTAGCCTGTGGCCATCAGGATAACCGCCAGGTTTCTGCGCCTGGCGTTGGAATACTCCGCAACCATGGCATTGGTTGACGCAAGCATGCCGCCAATACCAAGACCGGTGACAAATCTCACGGTTAACAGACCGGAGATCGATTGCGACAATGAGGCCATATACATGCCTGCTGTCATCAGCACCAGGCAGGCGAGAATAGTCGGCCGTCGCCCGATCCGGTCCGCCAGACCACCCAGGGTAATCGAGCCTATGGCCATCCCTACCAGTTCCATGGCGAGCACAACGCCGAGTTCGGCGCGGTTGATGGACCACTCGGCGGCGATGCCCGGCGAGGCGAAGCTGATCGCAAGGACGTCAAAGCCGTCGAGGGCGTTCAGGGCTATGCAGATCACCACCGCCATCACCTGGAATCCGTTCATGGCGGAGTGTTCTAATAGTTCTCTCGGATCTGCTGCGGTTGCCATTGGGGCTCTCCTGTGGGATCAGATGGGGTAATGGCCCGGCTCGGAGGCCACGGTAATCCAGCGCAATTCCGTAAAGCTGTCGATTCCCGCCTTACCACCGAAACGGCCATAGCCGGACGCGCCGACACCGCCAAAGGGCATCTGCGCCTCGTCCGCCACGGTGGGCCCATTGACGTGGCAGATCCCCGAATGGATCTGCCGCGCAACCTTCAGCCCCCGGGCGGCATCGCCCGAGAATACGGCCGCGCTCAGTCCATATTCGCTGTCATTGGCGATACGGATAGCGTCTGCTTCGTCCCTGGCCCGGATCATTGACACCACCGGACCAAAACTTTCATCACGGTAAAGTTTCATCTCGTCGGTGATACCATCAAGCAAGGTCGCCGGCATCAGCACCGAATCGGCCTTACCCCCGGCGAGCAGGTTGGCGCCCTTGCTTGTCGCATCATCGATAAGCATATTGACCCGCTCCACAGTCCCCATGTCTACCACAGCGCCCAGCGGGGTCTTACCTTCCCGCGGATCTCCTGATGCCATGGTGTTAACCTTCGCCGCCAGTTTGGCGGCAAACTCGTCTGCCACTGCTTCCACCACCACCAGGCGCTCGGTGGACATGCAGATCTGACCCTGGTTCATATAGGCGCCGAAGGACGCCGCCTTTACCGCCTCCTCGAGATCCGCGTCTTCCAGCACAATCAGCGGCGCCTTGCCGCCCAGTTCGAGCAGGCAGGGCTTGAGGTGCTCTGCCGCCCTTTTGGCAATCACCCGGCCCACGGCAGTGGAGCCGGTAAAATTGATTCGCTTCACGGCGGGGTGGTCGATCAGTGCGCCGACGATTTCAGGGGCATCTTCAGGCGCGTTGGTCACCACATTGACTGTACCCTGGGGAAAGCCCGCCTCGGCGAGCGCCTCGATGATCAGGCCATGGGTGCGCGGGCAGAGTTCGGAGGCCTTGAGGATCACAGAGTTTCCACAGGCCAGGGCCACAGCCACAGCGCGCACACCGAGGATGATCGGCGCGTTCCAGGGCGCAATGCCGAGAATGACCCCCACCGGCTCCCGTATGGCCATCGCCAGCAAGCCAGGCTTGTCCGAGGGTATGACCTCTCCCGAGATCTGGGTCGTTATGCTGGCCGCTTCCCGCAGCATGCTGGCCGCCAGGCCGAGATTGAACATGGCCCAGCCGGCAGTGGCACCGATTTCACTCATCATCGCGTCGACGAATTCAGTTTGCTTGCCCTGCAGGGCATCTGCGGCCGCCAACAGGACGCTGCGCCGGTCGTTGGGGCCTACCCTGGACCACGCCTCGAATCCCTGCTGCGCTGATTCGGCAATCGCCGGGATGTCGGCAACCTGCATGGCGGTGGCAGTGCTCGCGACGTCGCCGGTCAAGGGGTTGATACGCTCAAAGTTCATGTCTGATTCTCCTGTGAGTAGCAGCCATCCAGCCGCTGTATTATGTCTTGTAATAACTCGTTTACCTGATCCCGATAAGCGGAACTGTCGCTGGCATCCACCTGTTCCAGCACCATGCGGGCACGCCCCCACTCATGATGCTGTAAATGGTGTTGTGCAAGATTCAACAACACATCGGGGTTTTTCGAAGTCCTGGCAATCAGTTCCAACATGGATACCCCCTGGGCGCTTTAACCCGCGCCTTCCAGCAGCAGCACACCCGCGCCTGTGTTGGAAATCGGCGCATGGTAGTGTTTATGCAGGCAGTTCACTTTTTCGCCCAACGCGCCTCTCATCACCATCCACATAATGGTTTCTATGCCTTCCGTACCGGCTTGTTCGATGATGTGGCTGTTACTCTGGTCGGCGAACCACTCCGGATTATTGATGATGCTTTCAATGCAGGCCAGGTCGTAGTCGACATTGATCATGCCGGCGCGCTCTCCCTGAAGCTGGTGCGACATACCGCCGGTTCCAGCAATAACAACCTTCATATCCTCCGGATAGGACTCGACCGCAACTTTCAGCGCCTGGCCCAGCTTGAAGCAGCGCCTGGCACTGGGCAGGGGGTGCTGCACCGTATTGACTGCCAGGGGAATGGCTTTAATCGGCCATTCCTCGTGGTCACCGAATAGCACCCTCATGGGATTGACAAAACCGTGGTCCACCAGCATCTCCTGGCAGGTACACATGTCGAACTCCTGGTTGATCAGGGACTCCGCTACATGCCAGGAGAACGGTGCGTCCCCGTCAAAGGGGGCGGTGGGCTTGAGCCCCCAGCCCTCATCGGCGTTCTCGTATTTGTCGGCACAGCCAATTGCGAATGTGGGCACCTTGTCCAGGAAGAAATTAAGACCATGGTCGTTGTAAACCACGATAACCAGGTCAGGCTGTTTCTCCTCGAGCCACGCTTTCACGGGTTTGTAACCATCAAAGAAACGCTTCCAGTAATGTTCCTGGGTCAGCCCGTCGGTTATGGCATTGCCCACCGCCGGTATGTGTGATGTGGTGATGCCACCAATAATTTCAGCCATTCCAGTATCCGCCTTCCTTTTCCAATCGTTCTTCCAGGCCCTCGCGCTTTTCCAGGAGCTTTTCCCTGAACTCGTCACCCGTTATGCCCTGGAATGCAGCGCCGGCATCCTGGACACTCATACCCCGGGGTATCGCAAACTTTGCCATGTAGTAAATGTTTGCGCCGGAGCGCAGTACCCCGAGAAAATCCTGGTTCAGAACCAGTTTCTTCTGTTCTTCGTTGAGGCCGAACTTGTCGCAGTACGCTGCCGGATCCGCATCGAAATCACGCCGACAACTCTCTTCATTGAAGGAGTAGAACAGTTTGTTCAGCGCGTAAGCGCTATGGGCACGCTTACCATCGAAGACATAGCTACCGGGTATGTTGTCGTACTCATGTTCTTGCCAATTCATATCGTTATGCTCCTCTAGGTCAGGCGCGCCCACTCCCGTTCAGCGCGCTAGATCTTGAAATTCTTCAGTGTCAATTTCCAACTGGGTACCAGGTGGATAGCGTTCGCCGCTGACAGAGTCGCGGTTGATAAGCTCTCCAGCACGGGAGATGATCGCCGTAGATATCTCAATCTCTGCAGCGCGCAGGTTTTCTTCCAGGTGGGCAATCGACCTTGTCCCGGGTATGGGAATGATGTGCTCGCCCTGTTGCAACAACCAGCTCAATGCCAGTTGCCCTGGTGTGCAACCGGCCTCACTCGCCAATTCGGAAAATGCCTGGAACAAGCGCTGGTTCGCCGAATAGTGCGGTTCCTGGAATCGAGGCATGCCGCGCCGGATATCTTTCTCGGCCATGGTCTCGGCGCCGCCGACCCCACCGGCCAGAAAACCCCTGCCCAGCGGACTGAAAGCAACAAACGCGGCCCCTCGTTCGCGGCAGGCATCGAGTACCGCAATTTCGGCGTTACGGCTCCACAGGGAGTACTCGGTTTGCACGGCAGTCACCGGATGCACGCTGGTCGCCCTGAAAAACGTCTCCGCGGAAACTTCCGAAAGCCCGATCGTGCCGATCTTGCCCTGCTCCACCATTTGCGCCATCGCCCCCATGCTCTCTTCGATAGGCACGGACTTGTCCCTGCGATGCAGGTAGTAGAGATCGATATGATCTGTTTGCAGGTTTTGCAGGGCCTGGTCGATGGTTTTCAGCAGCGATTCAGGGCGGCCATCCAGAACCCGCTTACCATCAACTCCTGTCAGCACGCACTTGCTGGCAAGGTGAATATCATTACGCCGGTCTTTGAGCGCTTCACCCACCAGTTTTTCATTGCTGCCAAAACCATAGAGCGCCGCCGTATCGAAGTGACGGACACCGATATCGTAGGCTCTGTGCAGCAGCCGTACCGCATCCTCTTTCGCAGGAGGATGGCCGTAGGCGTGACTCAGGTTCATACACCCGAGTCCGATCGCCCCCACTTGACGCTCACCAATCTTGCGCTGTTCCATGATCGTTTCGCTCAACCGGCCAGCTGCTGTTCCAGGTCGTGCAGCACCTTGTAGCAGGGCAACACCTTGCCGACACTGGAATTGGGCTCACGACCTTCCCGAATGGCGGCGAAGAACTCGCGATCCTGCAGTTCGATACCGTTCATGGATACATCGACCTCAGATACATCAATCGGTTCTTCCCTGCCGTCGACCAGGTCGTCATAGCGCGCGATATAGGTACCGTTGTCGCAAATGTAGCGGAAGAAGGTACCCAGTGGACCATCGTTGTTGAAGGACAGGGACAGGGTGCAAATGGCGCCGTTCTCCGCCTGCATCTGGATCGACATGTCGAGGGCAATGCCGAGTTCCGGGTGTATCGGCCCCTGGATGGCGTTTGCCTTGATAATGGGCGAGCCTGCCTGATAGGCAAACAGATCCACGGTATGCGCCGCGTGGTGCCACAGCAGGTGGTCGGTCCAGCTGCGGGGTTCACCCTTGGCATTGATGTTCTTGCGGCGGAAGAAATAGGTTTGTACATCCATCTGCTGGACATTGAGCTCGCCCGCATCGATACGGTTGTGCACCCATTGGTGCGAGGGGTTGAAGCGACGGGTGTGGCCCACCATACAGACCAATCCCGTTTCCTTCTGGATGTTCATGACTGCCTCGGCATCTGCCCAGCTGTCCGCCAGGGGGATTTCAACTTCCACGTGCTTGCCGGCCTTCATGCACTGGATGGATTCGGCGGCGTGCTGCTGGGTCGGGGTACACAGGATAACCGCTTCCGCTTCAGTCACCGCCAGGGCCTGCCCGAGATCTGTATCCACGTGGGCGATACCGTACTCATCCGCGACTGCCCGGGTTTTTTCCAGCTCGCGGCCGACCAGGGAGACGACCTCTACACCATCGATGTTTTTGATGCCGTCTAGATGTTTGATGCCAAAGGCACCCGGTCCGGAAAGCATGACTTTCATTTGCAGTTTCTCCTGTAGTTGTTCAAATTTCGATCAGCCCGGAATTTCCTCGGGCCAGTACAATCGCATCGGGTTGTCCACCAGCAGTTTGCGCTGTAACTCAGCTGTGGTGGCAATTCGCGGTATAAAATCCACTAACATACCTTCATCCGGCGTATGCGATTTCATGTTCGGGTGCGGCCAGTCGGTACCCCACAGCACCCGGTCGGGGAAGCTTTCCACCACCGTGCGGGCGAAGGGCACAACATCGTCATAACTGTACTCGGATTTTTGGGTCAGGCGCTCGGGACAGCTGACCTTGCACCAGAAGTTCTGATTCTCGCGCATCAGTCGCAGAAACAGCCCGAATTCATCGCCGTCCACCGGTTTGGCGACGTCCGGGCGGCCCATGTGGTCTACCACCACGTCGGTCGGCAGCGAGGTAAAAAAGTCATACAGTTCCGGCAACTCCGGCGCCTCGAAGTAGATCACCACATGCCAGCCCAGGGGGGCAATTTTCGCGGAAATTTCCTCCAGTGAATCGAACGGCAGTTTATCCACCAGGCGTTTAACGAAGTTGAAGCGCACACCCCGTACGCCAGCCTGATGCAGGGCCTGCAATTCCTCTGAGGAGACGTCGCGTTTTACCGTGGCCACCCCTCGCGCCAGGCCATTGGAGTCATCGAGCGCATCGACCAGCGCCCGATTATCGGCGCCGTGGCAGGTGGCCTGTACGATCACATTACGGCTCAGCCCCAGGTGGTCCCTGAGCGCCCACAGCTTTTCCTTGGGGCCATCGCAGGGCGTGTACTTGCGCTCTGGCGCATAGGGGAAAATGTCGCCGGGGCCGAATACATGGCAATGGGCATCCACTGCCCCCGGCGGGGCGACAAAAGCGGGCTTACTGGGGTTCGGGTGATAGACACGCCAACCGAAATCCATGGTGAAGTCACTCACGGCCTACTTGCCTCTCGCTTCCAGGGCAGCGTTCAGCCGCGGATACACCCGGCGGGCGTTGCCCTCGTAAACCTTGTGGCGATCCTCATCCGAAAGACCCAGGGCGTCTACATAGCGCTTGGTGTCATCAAAATAGTGACCCGTCTCCGGATCGATGCCGCGCACGGCACCGACCATCTCCGAGCCGAACAGGATATTGTCGATATCGATCACCCGAAACAACAGGTCTATACCCGGCTGGTGATACACGCAGGTGTCGAAGAACACATTCTTCATTACGTGTTCGGCCAGGGGGGGTTGCTTGAGCATATCCGCAAGGCCCCGGTAGCGACCCCAGTGATAGGGTACCGCACCGCCGCCGTGGGGAATGATGAAGCGCAGGTCGGGGAAGTCCCTGAACAGGTCGCCCTGGATAAACTGCATGAACGCCGTGGTATCGGCATTGATATAGTGCGCGCCGGTGGCATGGAAATTGTGGTTGCAGGAACCGGAGACGTGAATCATGGCGGGCACGTCAAGCTCGACCATTTTTTCGAAGAATGGATACCAGCTGCGGTCGGTCAGGGGCGCCGATGTCCAGTGACCGCCGGAGGGATCCGGATTCAGGTTACAGCCGACAAAGCCCAGCTCATTCACGCTCCGTTCCAGTTCGGCAATGGAGTGCTCGATGGAAACACCGGGAGACTGGGGCAACTGGCAGACGCCGATAAAATAGTCAGGAAAGAGGTCGACAACCCGCTTGATCAGGTTGTTGCAGGCCATGGTCCATTGTTCCGACACCGCCCGGTCTCCGAGGTGGTGGGCCATGGCCGAGGCGCGGGGCGAAAAAATCGTCATGTCGGCACCGCGCTCGCGCAGCAGGCGCAACTGGTTTTTTTCCACACTCTCGCGAATCTGGTCATCGCTGATTTGTGGCAGTTCGGGCAGCGGCTTGCCTGAAGCATGAGCTTCCAGCTGCGCTTCCCTGAAGAGTTGATGCGGTTCGGGCGCTGTTGTGTAGTGGCCGTGACAATCGATAATCATTGGGAGTTTCCAGCTTGCTTGGTAATTGATTGGGTGCGAATGGCGTCCAGCATAGCGGTCAGGGAGTCCTCTTCCAGAGCGGCTGCGAACTGTGGCGCCCAGGCCTGGCGTTCAACACAGCCTTCACTCATCCAGGGAGTGTATCCGGCTTCATTTATCGTCCTGGCGACCTCGCGCATCTCGGCGGCGCGGCGTTCACCGTGTTCCAGCGTCCGCGAGATCAGGTAACGTGCCTGTGAGTTCCAGTCCGTGCCCGGAAACAGGTTCGCCAGCGATGCCAGCACAGCGTCTTCGACCCCGTGATGACGTGCCGTCAGCAGTGACTCGGTGACCAGTGCCTCCATACCCTTGATGATGACGCTGCGGCACATTTTGGTCGCCGAGGCGACACCGGGATCTGCGGAGGCCACCTCTACGTTATCGAAGCCCAGTACCGGGGCGAGGGTGGCAAAGTCGGCGGCATGGGGGCCGGACAACAAAATCGGTGAATCGGAGCGACGCGGCATGATTGGTGACATCACTGACGCTTCCACAAAGTGGCCGCCGGCACTGGCTATCAATTCGGATACCGACAGTTTCGTCCCCGGAGACACCGAGTTGAGGTCCACAAAGTGCGCCCCCTGCTCGAGGCCCGGTAAAATCGATTCGGCGGCATCGCAGGCTTGATCGGCAGTGACAGCGGACAGCACGACCTGACATCCACGTGCAGCGTCCGCCGCATTGGCAGCGGCGTTGACCCGGGCGTTGTCCTGCAAGTCAGCCAGGTTCTTTGCGGCCACGCTGGCGGCGTTATCGAACTGGTAATCCCAGACCCGGACATCCAGCGCGGTCCGCACCAGCAGATCTTCCGCCAGGATGCGGCCCACCTCGCCGAGGCCGATGATGCCGACGCGATCAATCATGATTGCGGGGCCTCCGCCGGCACCAGCACCTCACCACGCATCAGCAATCTCGCCGTGCGCAGCAGCGCAGCCCGCTTTACTGCCACGCCCCCTGTCCCGGATGATTGTTCGACCGTCATCTCAACGGTGAAAAATCCGGTTGGATGCTCAACTTCCAGCGTAAGCTGCCCGCTTCCGGTTTGCTCCCCGGCTACCTGCCAGGCGATGGAGCCCGGCATGACGCAGGCCGTTGCCACGCTCACCGAACCCAGCACACCGATTGCTTCGTGCACCCGATGGGGGATGAAGGTGCGAGTATTGATCGCGCCGCCGTCACATGGCGGAGACACCAGACACATTTTGGGTACAGTCTTGTTACTGACGTCACCCAGGCCCATCATCGGCCCGACTTCCAGCCTGATGGACTCCAGCTGCTGCTTCAGCGATTCATTGGTTTCGAGTTCTCCGGGGGCCTCGGCACCGTCAAGGCCAAAGTCCGTGGCCCTCATCAGTACCACCGGCATGCCGTTATCGATGCAGGTCACCTCGACACCGTTCACGATGTCGATGACCTTGCCTGTAGGCAGCAGGGCACCACAACTGGCACCGGCGATATCGAGAAAGTCGATCGGCACCGGCGCGGCGGTACCGGGTACGCCATCGATGCGCGCACTCCCCTGGTACTCCACCTGACCGCCGGGCGTCATCACCCGGGCGATGGCACGGGCGCCGGTATTGAGCATGCGGATACGCACGTCGGTCAGCTCATCATCAGCTGATACCAGGCCACGCTCTATGGCAAAGGGACCGACTCCGGCGAGAATATTGCCGCAGTTCTGCGCATCTGATACCTCGGCCCTGTCGACAACGACCTGCAGGAAGAGGTAGTCCACATCACTGTCGGGATCCTGCGAGGTGCTAACCACAGCCACCTTGCTGGTCAGCGGGTGTGCGCCACCCATGCCATCGATCTGCCTGGCATCGGGTGATCCCATCGCGGCCAGCAGTATACGATTGCGCTCCTCCTCCCCTGCCGGGAGGTCAGAGGCGAGGAAGTACAGTCCCTTGGACGTACCTCCTCGCATGACCATACAGGGGATCGCCGCTTGCATTGATCAGATGTCCTGCAATGTCTTCACGTAACGCAGGCCTTTTTCCGCCAGGCGCTCGCGCATATTGTAAATATCAAGGCCGAGTTCGCCATTGGCTAGACGCTCCCGCTTGGCCTCTTCATTGGCCAGTCGCTGGGCCATCTTGACCTGGACGTCACCTGCCTCTTCCCGGCGTACCACCACGACGCCATCGTCATCCGCAACGAGCAGGTCACCGGGGTTCACCAGGGCACCGGCACACACTATCGGTACATTCACGTTACAGACCGTTTCCTTGACACAGCCCTGGCCGTGCACTGCCCGAGACCAGACCGGAAATTGCATCTCGGTGAGGGTCGCTATGTCCCGCACCCCGGCATCGATGACCAGGCCGAGCACACCGCGTGCCTTGAGTGAGGTTGCCAGCAGGTCGCCGAAGAAGCCGTCGGTGCAGGGGCTGGTGGGGGTGACCACGAGAATGTCGCCGGGTCGGCACTGCTCCACTGCCACATGCAGCATCCAGTTGTCATTGGGTGCGACCTCGCAGGTTACCGCCGTACCAGCGATGGCTGCCGGCCGGTATATCGGCCGCATATGGCTCGCCAGCAGCCCCTTGCGGCCCTGGGCTTCATGAACGGTGGCAGATTCTGCGCCGCTGTACAGGGTGACGATGTCCTCCGGTACTCGCTCGATATCGGTCACGCATACGGGCATGCTTGCTTCCCTGGGTAATGACTTATTTGCAAAGCATACAAGCTCCAGGCTGTCCTGGGATGTTCAAATGTTGCCGGAGGGTATTAGAATTTACTATAGTTGATTTTTTACAGGGGGTTTTTCATGTCCTTGAGGATCAATTTGCGCCATCTGGCCGCCGCCCTCGAAATCCGTCGTCTGGGCTCTATCAGCCGTGCCACCCGCGCCGTCCACCTGTCACAATCGGCGATCACACAGGGTATTGGCAAACTGGAGGAAGAGCTGGGATTCAAGCTCTTCGACCGCTCCCATGAAGGGCTGGCACCAACGGAAACCGGCGAGATATTTTTGCAGCGGGCAAATTCGGCTATTGGTTTTCTGGCGCGAATGGACCAACTACTGGGCCGGAAGGCGAATGGCGGGGCAATGCCGCTATACCGTTCCCTCACTGTCAGCCAACTCCGCTCAGTGATGACCGTGGTTGACGAGAGGAGTTATACCCTGGCCGCCAGACGACTGCAGCTGTCCCAACCCACGGTGCACCGGGCGGCCCAGGAGGCGGAAAGCGTCTGCGGGCAAACCCTGTTCAGCAAGTCCCCGGCCGGGGTTGAACCCTCCTGGTACGCGCGACACCTGGCCCGTTATATCTCCCTGTTTTTTGCCGAGCTGGCCCAGGGCATCGACGAAGTCGAGGAACACCGTGGCCGGATCACCGGGCGGCTGCGTATCGGCAGCCTGCCACTGGCAAGGACCCGCATGGTACCGCGCGCAGTGGTCAAGTTGCTCGCAGACTTCCCGGAGGCAAGGGTCAGCATCATCGATGGCCCCTACGATGAACAGCTGCACGCCCTGCTCCATGGGCGGCTGGATGTTATCGTTGGTGCACTGAGGGACCCGGCCCCCAGCCCGGAAATTGAACAGATACTGTTGTTTGAGGACCCTCTCAGCATTGTTTTCCGTCCCGGCCATCCGCTGGCACAGCAGAAAACCCTCAGCCCCCAGGAACTGCGTCGCCTCGACTGGATAGCCCCGCGAGAGGACACCCCGGCCAGGGAAGCGTTTGTGCAGTTTTTCGAGAACAGCGGGCTGTCGCCCCCGGAGCACGTCATCGAGTGCAGCTCACTGGTAGCAACCCGGGGCATGTTGATGGAGAGCGATCGCGCTGCCCTGCTCTCAGCCCGACAGGTAGACACGGATGTGGGATTCGGCCTGCTGGCGGTGAGCAGCACCCAGCTCAGGAATACCGGGCGAAAAATTGGTATTACCCAACGTAAAGGCTGGAAACCGACTCTGGTGCAACGACAGTTTCTGCAACGGTTGCAACAGGAGTGCTGAATGACAGCTGATCAAGTACGCCTGGGTTCAGGCATCCAACAATTTTTCCGCCTTGCACAGGTGCTTTTTCCTGTTTGCCGAACGAAAACATTTCCTGCAGATAAATTGCGCATCCCGCACCAGGCTCTTTACCGCCTCTGGATCCTCCTTGAACACCTTGCCGGGGATATCACACAGGGTTTTAGCTTTCATATTGCCTCCTGAACCGGGATGTCACATAACACCGGGAAACACCGTCAGTGAAGATTCCGCAGCCATCAACTGATAGCTGCTCCCGAGTGGCGACACTACACCTTTTCGTAAGGTAAACCAACGTATTGCCGGGCAATTACGGTCTTGCCCTCCTCCGTCTTAAGGTAATAGTCCCGCTCCGAATCCATGAAGCGGGAAAAGGTCTTGCTGTCCATACCGGTTGCCACCTCGTCACCAAAGTCATGCAGCATATTGGACATCCACCAGGAGAACCGTTCACCGTGCCAGACCCGACGCAATGCGACTTCAGAGTATCGGGAGACACAATCAGTATCGTTGTCGTGGTACACGCGGGTTAATATCTGGTACAGGGCGGCGACGTCGGAAGCGGCAAGGTTAAGCCCTTTCGCCCCGGTTGGAGGAACAATGTGGGCAGCATCACCCACCAGGAACAGTTTTCCGTACTGCATGGGTTCACAGACAAAGGATCGCAGGGGTGCGATACTCTTTTCGATACTGGGCCCGGTAACAAGCGCGTCTGCCGCATCCGCTGGCAGGCGTTTTTTCAGCTCCTGCCAGAAGTCCTCGTCGCTCCAGTCCTCCACCGTGTCATCCAGCGGAACCTGCAGGTAGTAGCGTGAGCGGGTCGCTGAGCGCCGGCTGGCCAGGGCAAAGCCACGCTCGCTCTTGCAGTAAATCAGTTCTTCACTGACCGGCGGCGTATCGCTCAGCAGGCCCAGCCAGCCAAAGGGATATACCCGCTCATGCTCGGTGCGTTTGTCGGCGGGTATGGTCTGCCGGGACACCCCGTGGAAACCATCACAGCCTGCAATATAGTCACAATCCAGCCGGTACTGCTCCCCCTGGTGCTCGAAGCTGACCCAGGGCTTATCTCCAGTCACTTCATGCAGTTGCGCGTTTTCCGCCTCATAGTAGGTTTCCAGCCCGGCCGCTGCCCGCGCCGCCATCAGGTCACTGGTAATCTCGGTCTGGCCGTAACAGATGACCACATCGCCACCGGTAAGGCCCTTGAGGTCAATGTGGAAACGCTCACCGTCCGCTGCGATCTCCACTCCCTCGTGGATTTCCCCTTCTGCGTCCATGCGCTCTGCTACGCCGGCCTCCCGAACCAGGTCGGCAAAACCCTGTTCGAGAATACCGGCGCGAATACGCCCGAGGACATAGTCTCCCGTGACCCGCTCGATGATGACGTTGCTGATACCCTGCTTGTGCAGTAACTGGCCCAGCAACAGGCCGGAGGGACCGGCTCCAATGATTGCCACCTGTGTACTTATCTTGTTCATTGCCTTGACTCGCTCTTATGATGGTGATGTCCAGAGTGGGACATTTTCTGCCCGCGACACTGTTGATACCATTCACTAACGCTTCATATTCTTGTACTTTTCGGGCATATAGCAGCAAACTGTAGCGACTCGGCCGAGGTGACTGGCACAATGCAACAGTACATACCCAATTACGGCCTTTATGGCGAATCCCGACACTCGGCCGCGGCCATCGGTATTCATATAGAGGAGATCGAGGAGCGCAGCAGGGGCCAGAACTGGGTCATAAAACCGCATCGACACGGCAATCTTTTCCAGATCCTGTGCATATTCGACGGTGAAGCTGCCGTACAGCTGGATGACAAGCGCCACAATATCGACGGCTGGAGCCTGGTTACCATCCCCCTCGGCGTGGTTCACGGCTTCAGCTTTAAACCCGACAGCGAGGGCGTTGTGGTGACGCTCTCGGAGGACACACTCAGCTCAATACGTCAGTTGCAGGATGCCGACTACCTGCGCCCGGTGTTCGAAAACGCGGCAGTGATCGACCTGGAAAAAGAAGGTGATCAACGCCGACAACTACAGCAGTATCTTGCACTTATGCGTTATGAATTCAGCGCGGCTAACGATGCCAAGTTCACTTCCCTGCTGCTGCTGGTCAACCTGCTGCTGATCACCGTCAAGCGACAGCTCGATTACCAGGTCATGGACACCGCGGCGGCCCCGGCAAACCTGAGGACCTTTGATGCCTTTCGCAGGCTTATCGAAAAACACTTCAGGGAGCACTGGCAGGTGGCCGATTATGCAAAAGCACTCAATATTTCGACATCCACCCTGAACAGGATGTGCCAGGAGCGATTTGGTAGCAACGCAAAAGGCATCATTGTCGCCAGGGTTATCGCCGAGGCGAAAAGGCGCCTGGTTTACACCCAACAGCCCCTGGACCAGATAGCCTACTTCCTGGGATACAAGGATCCCGCCTATTTCTCCAGAGTGTTCAAAAAGCTCGAGGGGCAGTCTCCCGGTAATTATCGCCGGGAAAAACAGCTTTGATCGCCAGGTGGGCGCCCTCAGTCCCGTTACCGAAACTCTCGCCTGGACTGTGCTGATCTCTGGTACCTCGCTCCGGAATAGCGGCAATCGTTTGAGAGATTGAACCGGGGTGGCGGCGGGGCTGCTGTATTCTTGTCTCCGCAGCGGGGCTGCTATCCCCGGACACAATTGTGGAGTAACGCACCATGTATAAAAACGCCGTGTATGGACTTGTGCTCATCAGTGCCCTCCTCTGCTGGCCGCTGGCAGCTGAAGAGCGGCCCAACGTCATTGTGATCGTCGCTGATGATTTGGGCTGGAACGATGTGGGTTATCACGGCGGGGACATCGACACCCCTAGCCTGGACCTGCTCGCCAGGGAAGGCATGCAACTGGACCGCTTCTACACCACGCCGATATGCTCGCCGACTCGAGCGGCATTGATGACCGGGCGCGATCCCATGCGACTGGGCGTCGCTTACGGCGTGATCATGCCCTGGGACACCAACGGTGTGCATCCGGATGAGCACTTCATGCCCCAGAGCTTCAGGGCAGCGGGCTACCAGACGGCCATGGTCGGCAAGTGGCACCTGGGCCACGCGCAGCAGACCTATCACCCCAACGAGCGTGGCTTTGAACACTTCTACGGGCACTTGCATACGGAAGTCGGTTTCTACCCGCCATTTTCCAACCAGGGCGGTAAGGATTTTCAGCGCAACGGTGTCTCCATTGACGATGATGGCTACGAAACCTTCCTGCTCGCCAATGAGGTATCCCGTTATATCCGCGAGCGAGACAAACAAAAGCCGTTCTTCGTCTATATGCCTTTTCTCGCGCCCCATACCCCACTGGACGCACCGGAGGAACTGCAGCAGAAATACAAAGACATTAATACGGACCTGGCCCCGGCCCGGTCCGGAACAACCGATGCCACCCGCGAAATGGCCAGGAAACGGGGCGAACCCAGTGCCCGTCCCATGTACGCTGCTGTGGTCGATGCCATGGACCAGGCCATCGGTCAGGTACTTCAGACCCTGGATCGGGAGGGTTTAGCCGACAATACCATCGTGCTATTCATGAGCGACAATGGCGGCGCGGCCTACTCGGTTGGCGGGGCTGACAACGCGCCCCTGCGCGGCGGCAAGGGTGAAACTTTCGAGGGCGGAATTCGCGTCATCTCGCTGTTACGTTGGCCCGGACGGATTCCTGCCGGCAGCAAACTGGACCAGATCATGTCGGTAATGGACGTCTTCCCGACCCTGGCGGAGGCCGCCGGTATCGCTGCAGGAAACCGGCGTCCGCTGGATGGCCGTTCCATGTGGCCCGCTATTAGCGAGGGCGAGACACAAGCCCGTGAAGACTACCTGTACTTTGCCTCGGAAATACCCATCTACGGCCATTTCAACCTGACGGCCTTTAACGATGAATGGAAACTTGTCCAGGAGATAGAACAGGGCCAATTGGCGACCGAGGTCAGGAACTACCTGTTCAGGGTTGGCGAGGATCCCAATGAGTACAACAACCTGGCAGACCGGCATCCGGAAATAGTCGCCCGATTGGGCAAGCAGATACAGCATTGGCGGTCGCTGCATCCTGTCAACGGCATACGTGGCCACATCGCGCCACCACCCGGATGGCGCGCGCCACTGGATTGGGCGACCTATCCCATTCCACTGTCAGAACTGCAGGAAGCGCCCACCACCGGAGCCCCCCCGTCGGAGGCGTCATTGCGGGCAATGGATTTTCTGCATGGGGAAAACGGGCGCATCATCTACGACTGCCCACCGCCAGGGGAAACTCTGCGTGAAACCCTTACAGCACAGCCCCCGTGCCCGATTACCGGTCGCATTCCAGCCTATTGACTCCTGCAAGTGCGAAGCCCGGCGACACCGCCAGGCCTTGCCGCTGACCCGCTGTCAGAAGCTGTAGCGGGCGCCCAGGTAAGCGGCTGCCCCGGCGCTGTTGAAACCGGCTACCTCAGCATAGTCTTCGTCAGTCAGGTTCTTTACCCGGCCAAACAGGTGCAGTCCCTGCACGACACGCCAGTCGGCGCTGAGGTCCAGCACCTCGTAGTCATCCAGTGGCTCGCCGCTGGTGCTCACCGCATCATAGGCGCCGCGTATGTTGAAGCCGATTGGAGGTCCGGCCAAGATTCATGTAAAAAGTTCCACGAAAGTGCCTTAACTCTCTGATTTCATTGTAAACGCCAAAACTCAGAAAAGCCGCCAAACAGCACAAATCGGTCAAATATTGACCACCTCAGGCTGCCCCTTCCCTCCCCTCTCAATTTTCGCCATAGTCACGCGCTTTTTGCGAGCGAACTATGGCTGCCATCCACGACACTGCGTACCCTCGACTCAAATACAACCTGACCCAGAAAGAGATAACTCGCGTCTACACGCCGATCGATGAAGAAATCGCCTGGCTTAGAAAGCGACGATTCAAGGGTGAGCAGTCGCTGACCTGCCTGGTCTACCTGAAGTGTTTTCAACGGCTGGGCTACTTTCCAAAACCCGGTGACATTCCGGTGTCCGTGATCAACTACGTCGCCGGGTTTACCCGGTTCCACCAGGAAGACTACCAACGCCTCCCTGCCGTGCCCAAAGCTACCCTTAAACGGATCAAGGATGCCATCCGGGGGTACTCTGGCGTCGAATCTTTCACCCTTAAAGTTCAGGGTCCCTGGATCAAATCGTTCGCACAAGACATTGCCAGAACTAAAGAGAATGTTGTCGACATCGTCAACGCCATGCTCGAGATCCTGGTGAAGGACTCGATTGAACTGCCTGCTTTTTCAACGCTGGAACGCATCGCGTTTACCGCACGAGCCCATGCCAACAGAGTATACTTCCGCGCCATCAGCGAGGTAATCGATGCGGAAACCGACGAAATTCTCGAAGCGCTGCTGCATGCGAAAACGGACAGTGGGGTCACCCATTGGCAGCTTCTGAAGAGCGAACCGAAGAAACCCAGCGTTCAGGGACTGACCGATTTCACTGCACATACCGCATGGATCAAAGATCTGCATGAAAAAGTCGGGCCACTTCCTGAAATACCCGAGGAAAAGCGGGCCCAGTTTATCCTGGAAGCCAGGGCCTATACCGCGGATAGAATGAAGGCAATGCAATCCACAAAGCGTAAAGCCCTGCTCGCCTTGCTGGTCAATGAACAGCTCTACTGCTGTACCGACTTCCTGATTGATTTCTTCATTCGTGAAATCCGGAAAGTTCATAACAACGCGCGCAAAGATCTTAAGAGTTTTCAGGAAGGTTCCACGCAGGAAAGCGAAGATCTAATCTGCATGCTGAGAGACGTTTCTGTGGAGATGGCGACACAAGGAGAGCCGGCCACAGTCATGGCAAACATTTCCACTGTGCTGGACAACAATCCTACAGAAGTCGAGGCTCGCTGTAACAGGCTCGTGCTACACGGCTTCAATAACTACCACCAGTTCCTGCCCAGGCGCTATACCCGGCCACTGAGAAAGGCGCTACTGGACTGCCTCGATTTGCTTGAGATCGATCATACAGCCCATGGCGGAAACTTGTTGAAATGCCTGAATGCGGTTGCCAGGTATCGCAATGAGAAAATGAAATCACTGGCCGTATCCGCTGTTGACTACGAAAATAACAACGATGGTTCCCTGGCCATCGACTGGATCAGCGATCAGTGGAATACGGTGTTGTTCACTGATCAAAAGCCAAATCGTATCAATCGATTTATGCATCACGGCATGTTCGAGCTCAGTGTGATGACCGAGATCGCACGGCGCTTTGTGTCGGGCGACATCTTCGTACAAAAGAGCACGAAGTATGATGACTACCGTCAGCACCTTGTAACCTGGGACGAATACTACGAACTGGTTTCAGATTTCTGTGATGAAGTTGGCCTCAGTGAGGATCCCGCCACCTTTGTCCGCGATTTGAAGCGGACGTTTACCGATACGGCTCAAGCGGTTGATGACAAGATTCCCGATGACAATTTCGTCGTGCTGAATCGGGACTCGATCTCCTTGAAAAAGCGTAAAACCGAGAAAGACAAGCGCCATACCAAGAAGGTGGATCAAGCCCTGCGAGACAATCTCGCCGATATTGACATCATTGACCTGCTGATTGAGACGGTTGACTGGACGGAGATCGAAAAACTATTCGGCCCACTCTCCGGGCACCAAAGGAAGGTCAAGGACTACAAAAAGCGCCTGGTGGCGTCATTACTTTGCTTCGGCTGTAACCTGGGACCATCCCAGACCGCCCGCTCCATCAAATCACTGACCCGGAAGCAGATTGCTTACCTGAATCTATCCCACGTCCGCGAAAAAGACCTGACCAAGGCGACCGAGAAAATCATCAATACCTACAACGAGTATGACCTGCCGAAGTATTGGGGTACCGGGGAGAATGCCTCGGTAGACGGCACCCGCTTTGATATGTATGAGCAGAATCTACTCTCGGAATATCATCTCCGATATGCGTCCTATGGTGGCATTGGCTATTACCTGGTGAGCGACAAATACATCGCTCTCTTCAGCCGCTTCATTCCCTGTGGTGTTCGTGAGGCGATGCATCTGCTCGACGCCATTATGGAGAACGAATCAGATATCCAACCTGACAAAGTTCAGGGGGATACCCATGCGCAGAGCACCATCGTATTTGGTCTCGCCCACCTGCTGGGGATCAAATTGATGCCCCGTATCAGCAACATCAACTCCCTGCTCTTCTTCAAGCCAGACCGGCGTATACGCTACAAGCATGTTGATGAGCTGTTCTCGGAGGGCATCAACTACCAACTCATCCGCGACAATTACCGGGATATGCTGCGAATCGCCATTTCCATTAAGGAAGGGAAAGTCTCCGCCTCAACTATTGCACGGCGGCTGGGATCTCGTGGTATCCGGAATTCGCTCTATGGGGTACCCGGGACATCCCCGCCCGAATTCACATAGTTGCCGTAAGTTATTGATTTTTCGTTGCAGAAGGGCCCTGAGGTGATATTTGAGCGAAAAAGTAGGGCACCCCTGAAAGCCGCGCCACATCTGGGTTTCAGGGCGAAGCGTTATTTGCGGCGGGGATGTCCCGGGTACCCCTAAAAGGAGCACTTTCTCAGAGCTTTCCTCCAAAAGTTACGGCCACAATATAAGAAGTACTCGAATCATTTCTTTGTCATGCCGGGTCTGTCACGCAGTTGATCTTGGAGGACCGCAACGGCTTCCTAGAGTGCCCCAAGCTCCCCCCCCAGTTTATGTTCTTCTTTGTAGGCGTCGAAGTCTCGTTCGACCGATGCCGTAGCCGACTTTTGCTCAACGAGCTGGGTTTCTAGATCTGACGCACGTTGAGACTGCACTTCAAGTTCTCCACCGAGCTTTTCGTTTTGTCGGCCAAGCTCTGTGACTCGGGTTTCCAGTGCCAGGCTATTTTGGCCCAAACCGCCGAAACTGTGCAGTAGCCAAGATCGGCCCTATATCACTACGCATGATTTCTCTATGGTAGAACACCTGAATCGGTGATTTTGGAGGCCATCGCCCTCAGATTCAGTAGTTCCATCTCCCAATCAAACTGGTACTGGCCGTAGAAATTGTTGTGCTGCCAGGTCAGCGGTGATATCCGCTTTATATTCTTCAAAGACTTCACTCCTCTTGGTTTTTCAAATACTTTCACCATTTCGGCAAGAATCCGGGGTCGGTTCCGGAACCTGAGCACTTCAACAAGCTGTTTTAAGCCTCACGTGCCTGGGCACTGGAGCATGCTGAATGCTAGGTGATCCTGCGCGCGATTGACTGCAGCCTGCGCTGCCCCGGGATTCCGGGCAGCGCTTTTTGAATCACTATCGATTCGCCGTGCTCTGTCAATTAAGAAAAATTCATACGATACGGAACTCGGCCGACCACCGATACCGGATCGTTTCTCTGTAAGAACCCTTCCATTGACAGTATTTCTCCCTTCCCGGAAGGTGGAAGGCACTTAGTCGCTGCTCACAGCAGCATTAAGTCGCGGAACTTTCCGCATCTCCCGTTGGGGCATCGCCCCACGGGACGAGGCTCTGGCGGATCACGTACCCAATAGGAGATTGATCCATGGCAAAGCATTTGAACGTGTATGTGGTTGACGAGTTTGAAAGTGGGGGTGAGCAGCGCAAGAACTACACCCAGGTGGGGAAACTCTTTCCCCACACAAAAGGTGAAGGGTTCAGCGTGCTGATCCAGCCAGGTATTGCCGTCAGCGGTGAGCTGGTGGCATTTCCACCCAAACCCAGAAACGACAACCCGGACGCCTAGTCCAGAGCCTGCAAAGGCCACTCGCGCAAGCCAGTGGCCTTTGCATTTACAACAACGCCGCAAGGCATCCTCCCCACGGGATCCGTCCCCTGGGGCGCATCCTGGGAGAGTTTTTCAAGGTGCGACAAAATGGAGAATTTACAATACGCCTCGAAGGAGGCAGTGATAGAGGCCGCGATCGGCTTTCTAGAGGAAAGGTCACGTCACTATGGTGAAGCGCTTAGCAGTCCCACAGCAACCCGGCGCTACCTTCGCCTGCGCATTGGTGAGCGGGAGCGGGAAGTTTTTACCGTGCTGTTTCTCAACAGCCAACATGAAGTGATCACCGTGGAGGAACTGTTTCAGGGCACTATTGATGGTGCGGCTGTTTATCCCCGGGAAGTCGTAAAATCAGCGCTAAAGCACAATGCGGCGGCGGTGATTCTGGCCCACAATCACCCCAGTGGTGTGGTGGAACCCAGTGCGGCGGATCGACGGATCACGGAGCGACTGCAACAGAGCCTGGGCTTACTCGATATCCGGGTACTGGATCATGTGATCGTCTCGACGACGGGCTATTGTTCGTTTGCCGAGCAAGGCTTGATCTGAGGTATCGCCACTGACGTGTGCTTGACCGGGAATCCTACGGGGTTCCCTTTTTTTTGCTGGTTTGGCGGTGCTGGACCCGCCGACAAACACCGCCCCAAAACACACCGCCGCGAAGGCACCGCCTTTCCCGTATTGACCCGCGACAGCACCCTCCCCGCGCCAGGGATGCGCAGGGCCTGTCCCCCCGGGATGCAGCGCAGGCGAAACCCGAAGCCAGCCCGCCCGGGCGCCCAACCCGCCCTATTCCGTTGTTGTCCTACGCGTGTGGATCTCTCAAGAGGCAACGTGATTCCATTTCCCGGTAGCCCCCATTCACCTGCTGCGCCGCTATGCTACTAAGTCCCCGCTGCACTCGGACACCGGTTACGGTCAACTGGAAGAAAAGATTCCGAACCAGCTTCCTCCACGAGGCATGGATACCCCCTGCTCGCCAATCCCCGAAATTCACCCCCCGTGGTGTTCGTCAGCACAATCACCTGTTACCTTTCCCTTCCGTCATCCAGCCCCAGCGAGATAGGGGGTACGGTACACAACCATCAGCCCAAACCACGACGTGTCCTGGCAAGGACAGTATTACAGAGTGAACTCCCAGGCCCTGGAGCACTGGCCCGATGCCCGCTTTTTGCTCACACCGGACGATACGGTGCTGTTTTGCTGCCATTCACACGCCCTCCTTGGCGCCCTGACCAAGCTCAAGCTCCCGGTTGATATACCCAATCACGCCGACGATCTGGACGCACTGGAAAACACCGCCACCGCAGCGGGACTCCAACTGTGGAACATTGACGAAGCACTGACACTACTGACCACAACACCGGAACACCCCATGGCGGCCCGGCTCCTTGATCAGCTCCGGCATTTCTATTTTCTGGAACCACGGTTTATCACCGCTGGCGATGCCAGCAATTAATACGATTGCGCGAAGGTCCATTCATGGCTGTCCCACAAACTTGTAAACCCTCAGAGTAATTTGAGAAGCTGAATGCCCTCACCATCACGGCCTGGCAACGATGCAGCTCACAGCATTGATCCGATGCAAAGCCCTGACGCTTGGCGCCTTGCTGATGATGTCTACCGGTACTATCCGGGCGGACGCCATCGATGATGCGCGCCGCGAGCTCCAACGCTATTCTGGCGAACACCCGGTGACGGTGGGTCAATCACCGGGGTACTACTACCGCTGTTTCGATGCGATCTGTGAACTGCGCAGTCATTACGTCGAGGGCCGTGAAACACAGATCCGCCGTCAGATCACTACGGGCTCCGCGATCGTCTACGAAACCTATCGCCGCCAAGGGGAGTCCATAAGGCTGGTCGATGCGGGAGTCGATACCCTGCCCGATGACTCCTACTATCAGGGCGTTGTCTCGCACTTCGATCACACCGCTGGCGCGGAATCCGCCAAAAAGAACTGCACGACCTGTGACGACGACAAGGTCCAGTTTCTCCAGCACCAACGCGACATCCGAGAAATTGCCGAACACTGGGTGGAGCCCAACAAGGCATACAGGGAGGGAGATTTTCAGGTTTCGCCGCTTGGGACCCTGATCCACGATAACTGCTTTGAGGAGGGCCGCTGGCAGTTCGACATCATGGCCGCAGAGCTACATTCCGTCGATAAGGGCATGGCATGCCTGGCGGACGGCGAAGAGTATTACGAAAAAGAGCAAAACCTGATCACCTCCACAAAATATGCATTATTCCCCGTCTTAGCTCGCTACTGGGATAGAACAGCGTGGGCCACGACTAACGCACCGTTTTTTAGAACGAGTAACGATGGCAAGTTTCAGGTGACCGATTTCCAGCAACTCAGAAGAGTACCTTTTTATGCAAAAAATGCATCCGAATGGACAATTCGCGCCGTCTTTGATGCCTCACTAATCGAGAAAATAGCGACAACGAGAGCTAGCACAGTCGCTATGTTTGCGGCGATTCCTGCATAGCTTGCTACAGCTCCTAGATGACCTTGAGAATTGGTCAAGAGCGTCTTATCGCTGTAGGGTCAGATTCTCGCTGCACCTCTCCAGCACGCTCAATCTTAGTTTTCCTGACGGTTTCGGCTTCTTGGTGGGACACCTCGAAGCTAACGAAGTTGACTTCATCTTGAGTGCATCCAAAACAGTCGTTGAATGCTTGAAGTATTTGAACTTCTGCTAAAGCCTGTGGCTGGGGAGCTGGATTGTTCCTAGGACTTGGAATGGTGGCAGGTAGTACGTATAAACAAGGTGGGGGCAGTGAAAACGGGCCAACTTCCGTGCTTCGAGTAGGGTCGGCCAGAAGCTTTGGGCACGGTCGGCCGATGGTGCCGCAAACCATGTCCCATATAACAATCCCATCAACGCGTTGAGCACGCGAGATGATTTCAGCGCTCAGCCTGGTGTGAATACCAGACCATGCGTTATGACGGGGATCGGCGCCAGCGTTTGTACAGACGCTCCAAACTATGAACTCATTCGCGTGGGGAGGACGCTCAAAGATGTTGGTGTTGTTACCATCAAGGCAGCCTTTCAGCTCTATGATCGCTGTCCGGCCTGTTGGTAGCTGAACAGCGTAATCATGTCTGTTGGCCTCTCCTGCGGATTCCCAGTCGGCGATGAATCCTTGATCTTGCATATGGTTCAGAACATGCTGGACGAACTCTCGTTTCTCTCGCATCGTTGCGGAGAACTGTCCTCTTACTCGCTCAATGGCACCGCGAAAAAGCCCGCTGTTATAGAACTCTTGCTCGGTTAACCCATGTTCCCCGAGATTGTGTGATTCTGTTTTAAGTGTTTCTGCAAACTCCTCGATCTTTTTTCGAAGCTGCCTATTTTGCTCGCAGGGGATGACACTCATGCAGCCACCTTGGACTTAGCAATGAGGGCGAGGATCGGCTCGAAGATCTGATCAGCGAGGTATCGGACAACTGGGACCACGACGCCATCCCCGGTGAGGTGATAGGCCTCGTTGTAGTTGTCCGGGAGTGAGTATTCATCCGGTAGCCCCATCAATCGCGCTGTTTCGCGGCTAGAAATCAGCCGAGATCGAACCTTTCTGCCTTCCACGACGATAATGAGCTGACGGCTAGATCCCCCTGCTGGGGTGCGTAGGCATCCGGCTATGTCGTCGAAACGAACCTCAGCGCGCTGCACTTTGCGGCCGGTTTCATCGCGGCGTGTTCTTTTGTAAACGCCGCCTACCATCAGGCGTCCTTCGCGCTTGGCGTCCCTGACTTTCTCTAGATTGATATCGCTCATCATTCCGAGGAGCTTCTTGGTCTCCATCGGTGTGTGCCATGCAACGCTGTCTGGATCGGCTTCTATCAGATCGGTAAACCCGACACTTCTTCTTGGGGGCGTTGGGATATCCCACCAAATCCAATGTTCTTTCAGCGTTTTGGGAAGTCTGTTGTAGGCGTTCAGTAGTGTTCGAGGATGAAATTCTTCTGTTGGCTCGGCACCATTTAAGAACTCGGGTACATCCAAATCATCACGGATGGCGACAACAAAAAGCCGTGGACGAGACTGTGGCACGAACAAGGCAGCATCGACGATCAGGGCACCGAAGTGGTAGCCGCCCTCGCGCAGTGTTCTACAAATAGCGGTGAAGTCTTTCCCGCCGTGAGAGGTTAAGGTGCCACAAACGTTCTCCAAAACGATAAGTGATGGCGCCCGGCCCTCTTCATCAAGCTGACTAATCAACTTCCAGAAGGGCCAAAACGTGCCCGAACGCTCGCCTTTCAGCCCGGCACCGGCACCAGCTAAAGACAGGTCCTGGCAAGGAAAGGAAGCCCATACCAAGTCTGGAATGCCGGGAAGGTCGTCAGTCTTTACGGCCTTCACGTCACCGCATGACATCTCGCTCTCGCCCCAATTCAGGCGATAAGTCGCTGCTTTCTTGCGGTCGAAATCATTGGCGAAAAGGCAGTTCCAGCCTTTGCCCAGGCCTGCTCTTGCCATGCCAGCTCCAGCGAAGAACTCGTAGAATTCGCCGACTGGCTGTGCAGATTTAGTATTCCTGCTCATGCCGAGCGAGGCTCGTCAGTGAAAAGCGGTTGTTGCGGTTGGTGCTCGGCGATGAACTCGCGCATGAACTCCCGCAGTACCTGTGCTGCGGGGCGGTCTTCGTTGTGACAGGTGTCTAGGAACTCCTGGTGGAGCTGCTCCTCGATCCGTATTTGTAATGCCCGCGATTTCTTAGCCATGCAATATGTATACACATTGTAATTACCTTTGTATACACGTTTATTTGGATGGCGTAAGGCTGTTAAAGGCGTTATTCACTATGAAGACCGCGTTTTGCCTGTGCACATCGTTCGCCAGTGGTAACGCATCCAGGCAGTCGCACCAGGGCAAGGAACGCTCAGATATCAAACCGGGGTATCTCAGCATCCAGGCTGAGAAGCACAATATCTATTACCGCATCACGGATGCACGTATTGAGATCATCGCCGTGCTGCACCACTCGATGGAACCACGCTTACATCTCTAGGCAAATTTTTATTTCTCTAGCCACCATAGACTTCTCCTAAGTCAATAAAAAATATAAGAATATGGTAGTTATTGGCTTAACTTAGTGCTTCCTTACCTCCGCTGACTTGTCGCCATAGCTCCACCGGATAGTTCAAATTTTCTGTGCCAAAAAGTACGGCGCGCGCTCTCCCTGCGATCTAGAGATTCAATCGGGTAGTCGGAGACGAGGCACCGCATGCCCTGAGGAGTTTCTGGCTTTACGCGTCACGGAGACATCAACGGATGTGGTCGGGCCGTTCGGCAACTGCCATCAGAACCCCCTCATTGTTGATCACATCGACCGCCTGGAATTCAGGTTCAACTGCGACGCTGAGACTGAGGCGTCATCGGAGCTTTTCGCTCAGCAATGCGTGCTTGAAAAGGACTCGATGGATCTGGTGTGTTTCGGACCAGACTACTGTGGCGAGACCGACTTCGAGCCCAACTCCGTGCTCCTGGAGTAACCGCAGGAAGACGAGATTGCTGAAGGCGCGACTTGGCTGGATTCTGCTTACGAACTCACCTATCAAAGCAACGAAGATCAGCCATCCCTTTGCATCGGCCGAGACGCCATCGACCGAGCTCAGTGTATCGATGAGGCAGCGCGCTTAACGCATGCAGAAATCTTCAGATACGGCGAGCAGGTGTTCGTTGTTTCGCTCAGACTCGTGGGAGCATATTCGGTTAAACCATCTTTGCATGACGTGTTCGATAAACCTGCGCCTGAAGAAGCAGTTTCGTTCGCTGGCGCGTATGCCGCGGGATTCGCTATTCGAGTAAACCTTGTCGAACTTTCGCATGACTCCCCTTCGCCAAGCATAGTCAGGCGATCGAAGTAGCCTACTTGCTTTGGGCTCCAATGTGAGACGCTCAACGGCCTTCTCCCGTGGCGACGGCGGCCGCTTACGCCAGGCGTAGTAACCGCTCTCGGATACATCCAGCACAAGGCACATGGCGGCGACCGAATGCTGGTGCCTGAGCCTGTGGATCTGCGCGTACTTCACCGGGACTCGCTCGCAAAGTATGCCGCAAACTTTTTTAGCAGATCGCGCTCCTGATTGACCTTGGCAAGCTCCCGCCGAGCGCGACCCAGCTCCATTTCGAGCTCCGTAGGTGCACGCTGATGTTGGCCTACCTGCTTCTACTTTCCTGCCCGGGCAGCGAGCCCCCAGTATCCAAGACTGCTCTTGGGGATCGACAACGTAATTGTGCTGGAAATGTAGGCGCGGTAACCTAACCGTTCTTCGAAGAACGGTTTAGTGCATAATGAGTAATCCGCCGAACCGTAAAACCAACACCAACAGACGAACCCGTTTGATCAGGGCGCTGGCTCCGGGCATACAAAACATCGAACGTGCTCAAATTCGGCGGGCACCGTACGCGATCTCCCCCGAAATTCCTGAGGCCCAACATGCGGCGATGATTGACCATGCGCTGGAGCTCGGTGGTCCTCCAGGGACCGTGATCGCCCGGAAAATCGCCACACCTGAAGGCCATACGGTAGAAGTACTGATTGGATGGGAGCGCTTGGCAGCGTTTACTCACCCAGATGCATTCCCCCAGGCCACCTCGATCCCCCTGGGGGTCATTGAATGCAATGCCTCCGACGCAGCGTTTTATGCCATCGAATACGCGGCTCAGGACCAGAAAGCGGCGGGTCTCATCACGTCTCCCCTGCTCTACGCAGCCGCTGCGCAGACGGCTATCACGCATTTTTCGAAACCCGGCGCACCGTGGAAAATCCAAACCCTGGCCAATGCGCTGTGTATCGCGCGCCCTACCCTGTCTAACCGCCTGCGCTTGCTCAAGGGACTGATGCCCAAAACACGGGAGCTGCTACAAACCGGTCAAATCAAGGCCGAGTTTGCCAAGATCCTGCTGGCCGAGCCCTCCCCCACGCGACAGGAAAACCTGGCTATTCAGGCCGCGAAAAGCATGATGTCTACCCGGGAGCTCTACCGTCTGGTGCATCCGGGGTATGAGCCACCGCGCCTGGTACCTAAGCCCCGGGGCAGAACGACCGACCGCTTGGGCGATGTGGCCATGATGGAACGAGAACTGGCCGAGCAATACGGGACTGCCACCGCCATCACGCTGGATGAAAAAGGTGCTAAAGGGTCCGTGGAACTGGCGTTTCACAGCCTGTCAGAGCTGAAGGGGCTATTGGATAAACTCGATCAGCAGCTGCAGACCGACACGCTGCTCAAAGGTCAGCTAAACCTGTCCGTGGACAATGCCCGGGAAGCCAATGCCTTGTTGTTGGAGCTCGGCGCCAATAGCGACCCTGAGCTGGCGTAGTTCAACACGGAGTAGCGCAGGCCAGAAAAAGCGAAGCGCCCTATTTATTACTTTATTTCAATGGCTTAGAAAAAATTCCGGCTGCTCCCGAAGGTAAGGCGCCGCTGAACCGCATCGAGAGTACATCAACGGGGAAACATTTCCGCTTGCTGGCTGGTCTTGATGAAGAACTTAATCGTCGCAACGGCCCTACCCTTCTTCACCGGCTGCCAGGACAACTCCAGATCCGTTTTATCGTTGATTTCTGCCACCGCCTTGTCGATCACTTTGCGCTTAAAATCGGCAAAGCGAGGGTGTGCATCTTTGGTCGCAAGGAAATCCCGCAGCTCAGTCAACGAGATTTGGCGCACGCCTGACGCACGAAACTGATTGGTTAATTCGTACAGGCGAATGCTCGCGAAGGAACGCAATCCTTTGATATGAAGAATCTTCAGCGTCGAAAACAACGGCATTGCACCACATAGATACGGCATGAGCTCATGATGCAGCTGTACCGTGATCCGCCCTTCCCGCTCGTGATATTCCGCACCCGTAATCCAGTTGCGCCAGGACTTCTTTTTGTTGTCATCGCGAAGCCAGAACCGCTTGCCGTTGAGCTGCTCCGCCGCTTCCTTTAAATCACGATACGGGTTTAACCGCTCTCCCCAGGTCTCAATCCATTGTTGAGCCGTGATGTCTACGGAAAACGGTCGTGGTTGCTTTGCCAACGGCACTTGGGGATTAACATGGGAAATGGCCGTGAGCAGTAACTGCTTTGGGCGTACGTCCAATCGCTGCACCGAATGGATGAGGTCGTAATCCTGAGTGACCGACTTTTCCCGCCGCGGCTCTAGAAACCCCATAGGTGACATCCGATTTTTGTAATGTCACCAATATAGGTAGAAATCAGGTGTCAGACAAGCGGTAAATTCAACGACATTCTATGTCACCTTTCGTGATCTAGCGGATTGGAACACCCATTTCGACCACCCTGAGCCGCTATATATTGGGCCCAGAACGCCAGAATCCCCCTACCCTTTTCCGCACTGGGCAGAAAAATTACAACGACGCTTTAGGTCACCTTTAGCGACATTCCGGGTCACCTTAACGACGCTTGATGGCACCGTTAACGACATTCCATGTCACCTTTGCCCGCCAAGCACATCGCTAACCCATTGAATAACAACAAGTAAATTAGGATACAGGAACATCTAATAACAAGATAAATAACAGGGTTTAATAACACGGTTGAATACTATTTCATCCCGCATGACGATAATTTCGCGTCCAATTGGAGCAATTGGCCTACAACATGAAGAATTATCTCGCAATGGAAGGTTTCTTAACTTAAAGCCGAAAAATAACTGTGCTTTAATTAGAATAGTCGTCATGAAGTAATTATTGCGGAGCTCAAAAAGTGTTTTCACCTGGCATTGAACAACTGGACGAAATCATCGGCAAGTGCGAGGAGACCTTGGAGATCCTCCGCGAACATGGTATGTCACCGCAGATGCAAAAGCACATCGAACGTGAGTTCAGTGTAGCTGAAGCGGAGGCGATGGTGGGTCGCTCCCGAGCCACCCTCTCCCGCCAGGAAAAAGACGCGGACCGCCCCGTGATCCCCATGAAACATCCCAAGTCGGGTCGCGTGCGCGGATACACCCTCACCCAGATCAACGAACTGCGCGACATTTTTGGAACCTCTCCCCGGCGCAAAAACGGCCAGCCCTGCAAAGTGCTGTCCATGCAGAGTTTTAAAGGTGGCGTGGCCAAATCCGTAAGCACCGTGTATTTCGCGCAGTATCTGGCGATTCGAGGGTATCGCGTGCTGGTGGTCGATTGTGACCCCCAGGCATCGGCGACCAGTAGTTTCGGTTTCATCCCGGATCACGCGTTTACCGAAGAAGACACGATGATCCCCTATATCGATGGTAAAAAAGATTCCATTGAGTACGCGATCAAGAACACCTATTTTCCCGGTATCGATTTGGTACCGAGCTGTTTGCCCTGGTATGAAGTGGAATTCGGGCTCTTTAATGCGGTCACCCATGCCGATACCGAAGAAGAACGTCTCAGTTACTACCAGGAGCTACGTCAGGCGATCCGCACCGTGGAGGTCAACTACGACATTGTGTTGATGGACAGTCCGCCGGCTCTGGGCATGATTTCTATCAATATTCTCTCTGCGGCTGATGGGGTTGTCGTTCCTACGCCACCGAGCATGTATGACTTTGCGTCAACGACGCAGTATTTCAAGATGGTAAAGCGGGTGGTTCAGTCCGTAGCGCCGGAAAAGCGGTTTGATTTCATCAAAGTGATGCCGACCAAGGTGGAACGGAACAAGGCGAGGCAGATGGACTTTCTGGACATCATGCGCGATCGGTTCGGTTTGTCCATGCTTCGAAGCATCTTCACCTCGACGTCCGCGATCCCCAATGCCGCCAGCGTGTACAAGACACTGTACGATCTGCCCAAAGGCGAACGGGACAACGCGATCATCGACATGCTCGATGAAGTGTTCGGTGAAATCGAAGCCCTGATACGTAAAGCCTGGGAGGACGTAGCCTGATGAGTAAAAAACCAAAATTATCAGAGCTCATTGCAGGAAAGACACGCGAGCCGCGGCCGGAGCCCTCGACGAAAACACCGGAGCCGGCGATCCCGGCCGCCGATGCCGTGCAACGAACGAATACCGCTATCCAAAAAACCCTGAAGTTCAAGGAGATCGATCCATCCAAGTGCCGACCTTGGGCCCATCACAACCGCAAGCAGGTCTGGTTGACACCGGACGCGTGCGCCACACTGATCGAGTCCATTCGCAAGGAAGGGCAGCAGGAGCTTGGATTGGTCAGGGAAGTCCGGGGCGAGGAGGGCGTTGATTACGAAATCATCTTTGGCATGCGCCGTTGGTATGCGGCCTCGCAGATCGACGGGGCGAAATTCAAAGCCCGCGTCACCGATGCAGATGACCAGGAATGTGCGCGCCTGATGCACATTGAGAACGAAGAATCCGAAAACATCAGTCAGTTCGAGAAAGCGTTGTCCTTTGACGAACTCATCCATGCGGGCGTCTTTGCAACACAGACGGAACTGGCGGATTCCCTTCGTGTGAAGAAACCCTATATCTCCAAACTGCTACGCGCTGCGCGGTTGTTTGAACACGACGCGCTGAAAACGCTGCTCGAGCCCTACACCCGCGAACTGAGTCTGCAAAAAGCCACGGACCTGGTCGTGATGCTGGAGAACGAGGGTGCGCAGGCGAGGCTGTTGAAAGCAGCGAAGGAGCTCGGGGCGGGGGAGGGCGCCAGCCTCCCGAGCATTCTCGCTGCGCTGAAAAATGCCGGTGCGCCACGAAATAAACCGGAGGCGCAGGAGGTGGTGCATTTCAAATACGGCAAACGGAAATTGCTGGTCACCACGCGCAAGCCCGGGGGCAAGGCCACGTTGTCACTGGAACCAGATTTTCAGGCAAAGGCGGGCGACAAAGCAGAGCAGCTGCTCACTGACGCCGTTCGCTCACTGTTAAGGTCGGAGGAGGGGGGTTAACCACTGGTTAACTATTATAAGTTGTTGATATATAAGGATATAGTGGTTTTTCTCGCACGTTCCCACCGATGAGACCGTTTTACCGGCGCCGGCGCACGACGAAGGTTCAGGCGCTGGCTCGCCCCGCGAAACCCCATCCCCTTGATGAGCCCCTGCGCGCCCTGTATCGGGCTGACGGCACCCAGTCCAACCACCAATTTCAGCAACAAACCTTACCGCTGCTCCACGCCCTCCACCGAGCGGCAAGGCGTCGTGACCCAGCGACCGCAGACCAAAGCCTCATCAGGCTAATGACCTCGATCGTCGACGCTTGCCGGCGCGCGGCTAATGTCCGCTTACCCCTAGGCGTTCCGGTGTCGGACTATCGGCGCTATGAAACGCGCTACAACTACGCGCTGATCAGCGCCATGGCGATCACTTGGTACCGGGAGGCCGAGGGGTTGGAGCCGGGAGAGGAACGGGTGCTTGCTGAGACACTATTGCCATCAATGGGCTTAGAGCGCCTCCGGGAGGAGCCCTTGGTCTGGGAACACTGGCAGGCGTTTTTTAGCGGCAACGCGGATGGCGGCTTGCGCGAGATAGCGGGGCAGTCGCTACCCACCGATTCCGAAGCAGAATCAACCGCAGTCTTGCCTCGTTCGTGTGGCGACAGGCAGGAGGCTTCAAAAACACCCGCTGGGCAGCATCGCGATGGGACCGGCAATGCATTCCTGTCGCCCCCCAGTCACCGGCGAGCCAACCCCCAGGCAAAAGGCTGGGTGCTGGTGGACACGATTCGTGAAGGCTTGCGAGATGGTTCGCTTTCCTACAATGACAAAGCCTCCTGGGTGCAGGTCGACAAGGAGGGGCGGACCTTCCTGCAGGTGCCGGAAGTGTTTGAGTGGTGTCATGCGCGCCTGAACCCAGATGTGCCACCCAAAACCCTGATTAACCAGTTCGGCCGTCTCCACGTCTGCATTCGAAGCCGCAACGGTCAAAATCTGCTTCGCGGCGGGCGCCGCCATCAAAACGGTGAGCAACAGGGTTTTGTGATCGAGGACCCGGCCCTGTTTTGGGACGGAAAGCCCCCGACAGGCCAGTTTTTTATCCGTCACCTGACGCAGTAGCGTGCCGTCCAGTTTCGCCAGAAACCGCTGGCGTGACAGCGGTGATAGCTCGGCCTATAATTAACTACCATTAACGTTGTTAGAGATAGATAGGCATGCTGTCGGAAGCTGATCGCACCACCTTGGCGAAAGCCGGTATCACCAGCGTTGACCACTTGGCGTCCGCGGCGGCGGCATTTTTGCGTGCACACCCGGTGTACGAGGCGTCGCCCGTGACCAATGCGCTGTCAGAAACGGAAGAGGATTTTCTGCGTAGCGCCGGGGCACACGGTGTTGGGTCCTGGTCCAACGAGGCCGCCGCCGGCAACGTAGCGATTATTGCCGGAGAGTTTGCCCAATTGGTCACCACGGCCTTGACCCAGAAAGAGGTCGCGGCGCTGCTGGGTGTAAGCCCCAGTCGTATCCGCCAAAAACTCGAGGCGCGCGAGCTGTTCGCCCTACACACAGCCAATGGCCGGGTGTGTCCTCGGTTCCAGTTCGGTGCCGGTGGCGCGCTGCCGGGCCTGGAGGCCGTCTTGCGAGCCTTGCGCCCAGAAGTCCACCCCGTTGCTGTCCAGCGCTTTTTTATGAACGTGCACCCGGATCTGGAATCCGAGACCCTCAATCGCGCTCTGAGCCCCCACGAGTGGCTTCTCACGGGCCATTCACCGGCGCCTGCCGCCGCCCTGGCCAGCGAGGTCTGATGGCCAAGTTCCCTGAACCGCCGGGTGTGGAAGCCCTGCGGGGGATTCCTGCGGTGCTGCATCATCTTCCGGAAGGCAGCACCATGGCCAGGTTGTGCTTTGCCGGCGGTGAGTTTTCGACATCCTGGGACTGCTTTCGCTTTTTTGGTCCGACCACCAGCCGCTTCGATCACCAGTTGCGGGATGGACAGGGGAGGGCGCAGATACAGGACCGGGGCATCATGTACCTGGCGACGGGCCCGAAAGCCATCCCTACCTGCCTGGCCGAGGTGTTTCAGGCCACGCGCCTGATCGACCGCAACGCCCGGGATCCGGTGCTCAGCGGATTTAGGCTCGCCGCGCCACTGGTGCTGCTTGACCTCACCGGCCCCTTCGCTACCGCGATCGGTGCCTCCATGGCCATCCACGCGGGGTCGAGGCCACGGGCGCAGCGCTGGGCGCAGCAGCTCTATGTCGCGTACCCCGACATCGATGGCCTGCTTTACTGCGCGTCGATGTACGGCAATGCGCCCGCCGTCGCCTTGTTCGAGCGCGCGGCCCGGGCCATCCCGAAGCGGCCCGTTTTTCATCGGGAGCTGCGCGATACGGTCATGGCCGGCATTCTCACCCAGACCGGCCGGGCGATTGGCTACGCGGTGGTCTGAGGGCGGGGTGAATCCGCCGGCGATTCCTGGAACCCCCTGTCAGTGAAGCTCTGGATAATCGGGCATGCCCCGGGAACACACCGACGCCGCTGGCGTCACTACGGAACGCGGCGCAGCCGTAGTGGTGTAGTGACGCCAGCGCGCTGGCGTTGGCAAGCCCGGTAAACCCTGGGCTCGCGCGGCCGCCACACGGCCGCCTCCCGAGTGACCCGGAAATTACTGGAAGCAAAATGACTATTGCGAGCCCTGAGCCTCCCACGGCTAAATATCCGGGCTTTAGCGCAGCCTTCGGCTGCATCTAAGCACGCGGGCAATGCCCGCATCGGCTGGTTAACCAGCAACGGACCGGCCCGTAGGGTCGGGTCCACGTCGGCCTGGTCACGGGAAATCCGACGCAAACCCGAGGGGTTGAAGCGCATCCCTTCGGGGGCGCGCTTCAACATTTTTGAGCAACAGAAAATGGTGAAGGAGGCCAAGGAGGTCGTAAACGGAACGACGGTGCGCTGCGCCGCAAGTCAGCATCAAACCGCAGTTAAGGGCATCGCCCTCGACCGCTGAACGGTCGGGATTCCCTACCGGGTAACCCACCGTTTGTCTGCAAAGTCAGGCAACCATAAAACGCTTTATGTTCGTTTTCCGCGCTGCGGAATCACAGCTCGCCACGGCGATTGTGCTGAACATAAACACTGAGCATGGGTGTGGGTACGAATAAACAATTCGGTCAATCGCGCGGACAAAGAGTAAGCACCAACTAACCCAAAGGAACGCAAAATTATAGGCAATTAGCGTAGGACAACCCGAGACGAGGAGACAGACAGGGGATGCAGGACCTCGAATATGCACTGCGCGGGATGGTGCGCCGGGCCTCTCGTACCGCGTATGGCACCCGGGCTGCGCGGGAAAATGTGCTGATGCAGGCGGCGCGAACCTTACATGAGTTGGGCTTTCGGAAAATGAAGCCGGAAAGCCTGAAACCGAAACACATCGAGGCCCTGGTGTCTCACTGGCAGGAACAAGGGCTTTCGGCGGGCACCATGAAGAATCGTATGGCGCACCTTCGCTGGTGGGCTGGGGCCATCAACAAGGCGCCGGTCGTCGCCCGGGAAAATGCCTTTTACGGCATTGGTAACCGGCGGTTTGTCACGGGTGAAGACAAGGGGCGACAGCTGAGTGAGGAAAGGCTTGGCCAGATTCGCGATCAGCACCTTCGTCTGTCCCTGCGATTGCAGGAAGCCTTCGGCCTGCGGCGCGAGGAAGCGCTCAAGTTCAGTCCCGCCTACGCCGACCGTGGAGACCATATCCGGCTCAAGGATTCCTGGTGCAAGGGGGGCAGGGCGCGGGAAATCCCGATCAGAACGCCGGCGCAGCGGGCGCTGCTGGATGAGGCCCAGCGCCTGGCTGGCCGTGGATCACTGATACCGGATAACAAATCCTATATTCAGCACCTGCGTACCTATGAACGCGCCACAGTTCGGGCGGGTCTCGACAAAAATCATGGCCTGCGCCATGCCTACGCCCAACGGCGTTACGCCGAGATCGCGGGCTGGCCCTGTCCCGCCGCAGGCGGCCCGCCCCGGCAGGTCTTAACGCCTGACCAGCGTGAGCGTGACCGTGAAGCCCGCCAGCAGGTGTCTCGGGAGCTCGGTCATGAACGAATTGCCATCGTGGCGGTGTACTGCGGGTAGCGTTCACCCCGGGTTATAAGCCAGCGCGGTGTGTTGGTTGCCAGGCCGGGTATTCCACGGACGTTACAGACTAATGCCAGAGCGGGGGACGGGTGGACCATGTGGCACAACGATCCATAAAGTGGCCTTGGTGGCACTAGATGTCTTATAGCCTATACTGGCAGTTGGTGAGATCGAAGGAGGCGGTCGCTATGGAAAACGATACGGTCCAGGGACCGGTGAGCGAAACCCGGAAACGGGGCGTGGTCGCCCAGGCGCGTCAGTTGATGCGAAACCTCTCCTGGCTGACGCCGGCGGCCGGTTTGAGCAGCAAGGGTGGTCGGGATTTTGGTCGCCAGATAGAGGCCTCGTTGGCTGAAATCAGCGAAGGGGAGGGTGTCATGCGCTTGCAGATTCGCAAGCGCGATGCGGCGGTGGTGGTCAGTGTTGATCACTACGAGGAGATGGTCCGTATGAAAGAGTTGTGCGCCGAGCTGGTGGACCGGGTTAAGGAAAGGGAGATTGCCCGAGCCGCCGACAAATATGAGGCGCTCTACCAGCGCATTACTGCGCCGGCGTCCCGCCAAGCCGCCGATGCGTTGTTCTCAGTCACCGGCGAGGAACTGCGGCAAACCTATAAACCAGGCAAGACGGAAACTCAGTGATCACGGTGATCGCTGGGGTGAACGGGGCCGGCAAGAGCTCGGTGGCCGGTGCCAACCTCCGTTACAACGGAGCTGACTACTTTAATCCCGATGAAATTGCCCGTGAACTGCGAGCCGATAATCCGAGTTTGGCTGAAACCGAGGCCAACGCCCGGGCGTGGCAAATGGGCTACGAGCAGTTGCTTTGCGCGATTGAGGAAGGGCAGGACTATCTCTTTGAGACGACCCTTGGCGGGAATACCATCTGTCACACTCTCCACGATGCGATCGACCAAGGTGAGGCGGTCAGAGTGTTTTTTGTGGGCCTGGCGTCACCGGAATTACATATTGCTCGTGTGGCAGCGCGAGTCAGCCGCGGCGGACACCCGATCCCCGAAAGCAAAATTCGTGAGCGCTGGGTCAGTTCAATTCACAACCTGATGGGGCTGATTCCGCGCTGTGCCGCGGTGACCGTCTTTGACAACTCGGCGGAAGATACGGGCAGCGGGCCCGATCCTGTTTGTCTGTTCGCCCTCCAGGGCGATCAGTTCGCCCGCCCGCCCGTGCGTCCCATGCCTAACTGGGCCAAGCCGCTGGCAAGCGTCGCTATTACACGGGCGGTCGCTTGAGGGACAGGATCGAGCAGTTCGATTGAACGTGGGCCTCGTGATCGATACGCGGTGTGTTCGGAAGACTCCGTGTCGACGGTGGCCCGTCACGTTGCCCAGGACGTATCGCTCAGGTCGTCTTCCAGACTGCGATCCCGTGTGCTCCCCGGTGAGCGAAAGCTTGGCTGGCGCATTTCATGGCGATTGGCCCAATGGAACTTCACGTGCTGGAGAAACTTGCTGTTCCAGGAGCGGTGTACCTGGCCGCTGTCGCGCCAGTACAACACGAACTCGGGAACTAGCGAACGGGCAAAGTGCTCGTCGATATGCGATAGCCGGAGGATGTCGTAAAGCTCCTGGTCTGGCTGCCAGTCGCTGCTCATGGTCGTGGAATCACTGCCCTGGCTCACGCTCTGGTAGCGAGTCCATTGCCGTCGGATGTGCTGAATGAATTTGGTGTTCAGTTCCCGGGGTGCCTGTCCGCGCTCGCGCCAGTAGAGGATGAATTCGGGGATGGCCTCTTCAATAAATCGCTGATCAATGCCGCCCTGGGTCATGACCTCCAGGGCATCATTGCTGGGTCGCCAGTTCTGATTGAGCGGGCTTGGCTCGGGGCGATGACCGGCGTCGGACAGCGTTTGTTGGTGGCGATGCCAGGCATTGGATACATGCCGGCAAAATCGATCGTCCCAGTCGAGCTGGCGCTCGCCACGTTCGCGCCAGTACTTCACAAACTCGTCGAGCTGGTCCGTCGCAAACTGGCGCGGCACATTGTGTTGTTGAGCCAGCTGTTGCAGCAGGTCCTCACTGGGCTCCCAGTTCTCCGGGAGTTCGGTGCGTTGCGGTGGCGCCGAGCTATTCGCGGTCACGCTGGGTGCGGTGATGGTGTCGGCTGCGCCGTCGTGCACGACCTCGTTCAGGGCAAATAGGAGATGGCGGTCGTCCTTGGCGGCCGATGCATCGATCAGCAACACGCCCTTATCCACCAAACTACTCAGAATGCGATGGACCTGAGGCAGCTCCCAGAAAGGGAGCAGGCGCTGAAGATGACGGTAGTCGACTTCCAGCCAGAGATGACCATCGCGGAGGGTTGTCTCTCGATGCGGGATCAGGGCGTGCAACTGTTGCAACAGGATCGCTTCCTCCAACCCGATCGTCGCTGCCAGCGTGGGGGAGAAGATCAGGGGCTGTTCAGTAATGAGGGGAGACCTTGCCATGGCGCCCATTATTCACCGTCGCAGGCTTGATAGGGAAGAGGCCTGTGGCCCGGGCGGTCCGTGGAACGGACGCCGGGGGACGCGTCCGCGACCACCGGCGCACGCGTCCGCCTGGCCTGACGAGCCCCCCAGGACGCAAGCGGCGTAGCCGATTCGTTGCTTTTCATTGGCCCGGTGAGGGGCCGGCGTTGGCCCTCTTCCGCTTACGGGTAGATCCGAGCGGTGGTCGTACCGCAGCCCAAACGGCACGAAAGTACTGGTATGACCAGCTCGCCGTAGCGCTTCGCGCTAGCGGCCGATCGGTTCTAACCGGATGAAACAACTTGTGAGGGCCGGGGAGCTCTACCGTCGTCTGATTACGGCCCGGCCGCTACTTTTGATTTTCCTTCTACCGATTGAAGTCGGCAAAGAAATTGCAGAGGGGGTGTGACGGGGCTAGACAGGGAGATGGTCGGTGGTGAAAGAACGTTGGCAGACGCCGCTACGGGCGGCACATATCTTTCCCCCCTGGTTGAGAGGTCTGCGAAACCCGTTCGCCACTCGAACGGTGTGGCTATCGGAAGCCGTGATTCGAGACGGTCAGCGCCACAATGCGGTACCGGTGCGCAGCACGCCCAAGGACGATAACGCCCACTCGTCAGTGTTGGGCGCCATCGTCGGAGTAATAACCCGCCTTTCCCGACCGACGAACCACCATGGGGAGGGGCAGGCACAGGGGCAGGGGGGCGCTGCACCCTGGTCGAGAGTGGTGGCGACGCGGGACCGGAGCGTTGACGCCGCAGGGTGTGCTTTCTTTGACACCGCGACGCGAGAGATCGTGGATCCGCTAACCCAGCTGGTGGAGTTGCTGAAGCTGCATGAATCGGATGCGATAGCACTGGTGGATCCCGCGCTTCTTTTACATAGCGCCGAGGGAATCAAGCTGTCGGTGTTGGCGATGCTCGGAACGCTCGAAGAGTGGCAGCCTTCGCCGATCGCGACCGAGGTTGATCTTTACGCGTACTTCGATCAACTGTTGGATCGCTATGGGCCCCGTTTTCGGCGGAAAGGGTTAGCCTTGCATGTACGGGGTTGTACCCCCCGACTCTTGAACCCCCTCTGCGTCGATACGGGCACGCTCGACACGGTGCTGGAGAAACTGTTGGACAACGCCCTCGCCTTCACGCCGGAAGGGGAGGTACGCGTGCGTTGGCAGGTCGAAGAGGGCGGGGCGGTGAGTCCGGTACTGGTGGTAGCGGTGAAGGACACCGGCATTGGCATCGCTAAACCATATCAGAAGCAGGTTTTCGATCGGTACACCCACTGTTGCCCCGAGCAGCGTGCGGTTCCGCGCAGTGGGCTGGGGCTATACATTGTCCGGCAGCTACTGACCTCAAAGGGGGGCCGTGTGGACCTGGTTAGCCAGCAGGGGATTGGAAGTGAGTTTTCGGTTCGGCTACCGGTGGCTTCAGGAAAACGCTCCATCGCGGATCACGCCCCCCGGCGCGGACCAACCGTACTCACGGTAGGGCTGAGCGAGTCCCATCGGCAGTTGATTGAGGTTGGCACAGCGGACCAGGGCTTGAAAGTGCTGCAAAGTGATACGGCGATAGAGGCCCTCGCGGTACTCAAGCAGGAATCCATATTCCTCCTCTGGGTTGACGACGACATAGAGGATATGGACCCGGATAGCTTTCTGGCCGAGGCGAGGAAACGGCAGGAGCAATTCGATGTCGTACTTTGGACGTCAAACGAAGCAATTTCCCATGCGGGTGGGATCCAGCTACAAAAAAATTCCAGTAAACGGGACATTGAAGCAATCATCCGCGAGCTTCGGGAACAGGTGTATGACCGAACAAAACTTCGTCTTGAAACACGCCTGCGTTTGGTGAGCACAGCGGAAAGCAGGTGTAACGAGTAGCTAACACGGCCGGGCAACGCGAAGGGTTGACCGCGGCATCCGCCTTCAAATGTGTTTTTCTTTGAACAGTCCGTGGCAAAGCGGTGAAATGCCCATTCAAGGCGCTATCATACGGCCACGACCCTCAGCCACCCTTCGAGTAAGTGGGTGAGTACTTATCTAGCCATCTGTTGACATAGACAACGTTTCCAGGCCAGGAGAAGCAGAAAATTAGCCCAGTTAGGGTGATGTTTGAGCGGCGGGAGTGGAGATGTTGTTAACATCGTGCTCACCAGAACCTAACCCGTATTACCAGTGGAGTTCGTCCTGGAAAATAGAAGTATTAAGCCCTCTCGCTCCAAACCTGTGAGCTTGGCCTTCGCGAAGGTGGATGCGGCGAAAGGCGATATAGATGTACTTGACCATAGGATCGACGGTTTTTTTGAAGAGCACGCTTACGCTAAGCGCAGCTACCTTGATCTCACAGGAACTGAGCGTACGTATGTGATCGATTTACCGCCGATGCCCTGGGAAATCGAGATCAAAGTCGGGCATATCCTGCATGACCTAAAGTCCGCTCTCGATTATCTCGCCGTAGCCGTTGTCGCTGCATACGGTCAGTCGACTGACCGGACATACTTTCCCGTACGAAAGTCTCCGGATGGACTCGAGGAGGCGCTTTGTTCACCGCCGTGGTCCCGCCTTCCGTTAGCGGTCGCCGACACGATCAGGGAAGTAAAGCCTTACCTTGGCGGCAATGACCTACTCTGGTTGCTACATGACTCTAATCGTGACGACAAACATCGAGGGGAGCAGTTCCAGATTAGGCCCGGAATCCGCGTTGGTTCGCTGCGTACACTCAACTGTAAACCGATTCGTCTTGGACCTGCCACGGGTCAGCATCTGGTGTACAGCAAAGAACAAGGCGGCATGATCCAAAAGCTCGACGAAAAGCGCCCAACTTATACCGCTGACTCCCAAGGCAACACCTTTTTGGTGGCTGTCGCCGACGACTACGGAAACAGCATTGATATTTTAACGGTTCCAGAGGGTTGTGTTTTCGAAAGCGATATAAAGCCAACGGTCTGCATATCTTTCCCGCAACTGAGGCACTTTGAACGTCTGTATATCATCAGTGTGTTACGCGATATGGCTAAGGCTGTTGAGACGACGCTAAATCTATTCGATCACAAATTTCTTGGGAGCTAGTCAATGAACTGCCTGAAGTCCTCTGCAAATCTCAACTCGATGCGTGAGAGTCGTTGGTTTCTAAAAATCCAGGGAACTCCAGACAAGTGCCGCAGAAGGACGAGAGCTGAGAAGTCGTGCCTCGCTACAAATACGCATGTCACGTAGGATAGAGAATTTATGCAATCGCAGATTAAACTCAATGACTTATTGGGCATCGATGATCTCATGTCTTGTAAGGTTCGATTCGTAACTAGTTTTGGCAAAGAGGCGAACCCTCTTGATTTGTACCGGGCCGGTGAGATTCGTGAGCTGAATAACTGGCTGTTTTGGAATTACAAGAAGAAGTCCTACAAGCTAGGGAAACTCTGATCTGAAAGCCAAGATCGGCGATAATGCTGCTGAGCTTGGGATGAAGGACTGCCGCCAATGAAGCAGACGACGTTCGCCGGCCTC
>PABK01000056.1 GCA_002699145.1 Halioglobus sp. | reverse complement strand
TTGCTGGCGCCGAGGGAGTGGAGCGAGACGCATCCCCACGCGGCTCGCGACCGACCGAGGGCAGCCCGGAGGGCCGCCAGTAGTGTGCAGCGTCGCTTTTTCCCACCGCGCGGCCGTGACCCAGCGAACCACTCCCGCAGACTTCTCTGCGAATATGCAGGCGTCACCCAGGACTGGAGGGTCAACGGGTCCAGAGCGAGTATCTTGGCCTTCCGAGCCCTGGACCCGTTGACCCTCCAGGCCAGTTAACCCGTAAATCAGCCTTCCAAGGCCGCCAGGCGTTTCCGCCCCAGGGCCAGAGAACCGACCCCGCACACGGACCCGAGCCGAAAAAATACCCGCCGAACACCCTGCGCGCTTACAAAGCCCGGCGGCAGGGTTTACACTTGCAGGTGAAGCCTCCCACTCTCCCGAGGATGGATGTGTTGCCATGAAACGCGTTGTATTCAACCAGAAAGGCGGGGTCGGCAAGACCAGTATCACCTGTAACCTGGCGGCGATCGGCGCGGCCATGGGGTACAAGACGCTGGTGGTGGACCTGGATGTGCAGGGCAATACCACGCATTACCTGGTCGGGGACATCGACGCGGACGCGTTTCCCGCCCAGGCGCAGGGCGTGGCCGGGCTGTTCAAGCAGACTGTCGGTTCGCGCAAGATGCGCCAGAATCCCGACTCCTTTGTCTGGGATACGCCCTACGAAAACCTGTTCATCATGCCCTCGAGCCCGGTGCTGTCCGACCTGGAGAAGGAGCTGGAGTCGCGCTACAAGATCTACAAGTTGCGCGACGCGCTGGAGAAGCTCGACGAGGAATACGACCGGGTGTATATCGACACCCCGCCGAACTTCAATTTCTATTCCAAGGCGGCGCTGATCGCTGCCGACTCGGTGCTCATCCCCTTCGATTGTGACAGCTTCGCACGGCAGAGCCTGTACTCCCTGCTGGACAACATCGGCGAGCTGCAGGAAGACCACAACCCGGACCTCGAGGTGGAGGGCATCGTCATCAACCAGTTCAATTCCCAGGCCAGGCTGCCGGCGGAACTGGTGGCAGAACTGGAAGAGGAGGGCCTGCCGGTCTTCTCCTCCTACCTCAATACCTCGGTCAAGATGAAGGAGTCCCACCGCGAGCACCGGCCGCTGATCGACCTGGCCCCCGGGCACAAGCTCACCGGTCAGTTCCTGGACCTGCACGCGGAACTGGAGAAAACCCTGGCGCGCGCCGCCGCCTGAGCCCGCGACAGAATATCCTTATAAGTTCTAGTTATTTGTCTGCAAGTTTTTGATTCTTTAAAGTTCGCACCCACGACCAGCTGACAAGGGTGCTCCCGCCCGTGGAAATCGATATCGACAGTGCCAACGCCACCCTGCGCGACGCCTCCGCGCAGGAGATCGTCGCCTGGGCGCTGGCGCAGGGCGGCAAGACCATTGCCACCACGAGCATGGGCAAGAACGCCGCGGTCATGCTGCACCTGGTCAGCGAGGTGGACAAGACGGTCCCGACCATCTGGGTCGACACCGGCTACAACCTGCGCGACACCTACGTCGTCGCCGAGCGCCTGATCCGCGACCTGGAAGTGAACATCCACGTGTACTCCCCGCAGATGACCTCCGAGCGGCGCAACGCCCTGATGGGCGGCGTGCCGACGGTGGACGAGGAGGAGCGCCACCAGGAGTTCACGCGCCAGGTCAAGCTCGAGCCCTTCGAGCGCGCCCTGGACGATTTCAAGCCGGATATCTGGCTCACCGGCATCCGCCGCGAGGAGACGGAACACCGCAAGACCCTGGACGTGATTTCCGTCGACGGCCGCGGCATCATCAAGGTCGCGCCGATTTTCTACTGGTCCGAGGACGACGTGGACACCTACATGGAGCAGCACTCCCTGCCCACCTGCAAACACTACTTCGATCCCACCAAGGCCTGGGACGGCCGCGAGTGCGGCCTGCACACCCAGGCCTGAGCGGCTGATCCGCAGCACGGGCGCCAGCGGCGGCGCCCCTCTCCATTGCGTTATAATTGCCCGGCGGAGGTGTACCCATGGTATTGCCCGGGCAGGCATCGACGGCGCGCCGTGGCGGCGGCCATTGCGGCCGCAGCGCGCGGTTTACCTCGCGGTGGAGGCAGGTACTGCTGCCGCTGACCCTGCTGTTGTGCGCCTGCGCCGGCTCTCCCCCCGACCCCCGCCCCGTCGCCGCGCTGCCGGCCCTGCAGCTGGACAGCGGCGCCGTGCGCGTCGAGGACGTCGCCCTGGAGGTGACCACCCCCGACCTGTTGGCCACAGATGCCGCGATGCGCGCGTTCGTGGAGCGCCATACCGCCGGTATCGTGCGCCCGCGGCAGCAACTGTTCGCCCTGCACCAGGCCATTCGTGGCTTCGCGAGCCTGGGTATCGATTACGACCCGGCCGCCGAGGGTACGGCGACCGAGGTGTTCCACCGCGGCCGCGCCAACTGCCTGTCCTACGCCTCGATGTTCATCGCGCTGGCGCGCCAGGCGGGGCTGCAGGCGCGCTACCAGTGGTTGCGCGTGCGCCCGCAGTGGACCGTGCGCGGCGAGCGGGTGCTGGTGCGCCTGCACGTCAACGCGCTGGTCAACGTCGGCCGTCACGGGCAGTTCATGGTCGATATCGACCCGCTGCCCACACGCGACATCGCCGGCAGCCGCACCCTCAGCGACGCTGACGCCCAGGCCCTGTATCACAGCAACATCGCCATGGAGGCGCTGGCCGTCGGCGCGGCGCGCGACGCCTGGCTGCACAGCGTGCGCGCCCTGCAGCTCAGCCCGCAGATGCCGCACCTGTGGGTCAACCTGGGGGCGATCTACCGGCAGGCCGGCCAGCATGGCGAGGCGGAGGCCAACTACCTGCACGCGCTGCAGCTGGACCCTGGCAACGACTCTGCCATGAACAACCTGGTGGTGCTGTACGGGCTGCAGGGCCGCGAGACGGAGCGCGCCCTGTGGGAGCGGCGCGTGGATGACTACCGCAAGAACAACCCCTATTTCCACGCCTGGCTCGGCGAGCAGGCCGCGGGGCAGAACGACTGGGAACAGGCGCTGGTCTACTACGAGAAGGCGCTGCAGCTGCTGCCGCAGGACAGCCGCCTGTTGTTTGCGCTGGGCAACGTGCACTATGCCCTGGGCCAGCGGGACCTGGCCACCGGGTATGTGCGGCGCGCCATCGAACAGGCCACCCTGCGCTCCGACATCGACGCCTACCGGCTGCGCCTGCGCGCGATGCAGTCCGGCCAGTCGGCGCGCGCCGGCGCCGCGCCGGCTCCGGGGTGATGTGAGCGACGGCGCGGACGCCGGGTTCAGGGGTCGATGCGGATGTACGCGCGCTTTTTCATCTTCCCGGTGAGGGAGGAAAACAGGTCCGCCGTGTACATCTGCCAGCCGTACTTGCGGCGCAGGGCGGCCAGCGCGGTGGCCTCGTCCGCGGGGGTCTCCAGCAGGTAGGCGTGGACGTCCATCACATCGCCAGTAAGTGTGCCGGAGAAGGTGCAGGGCGCGATGCGCGCCGCACTGAAGTTGCGCAGGCGCTTGACCTTGCCGGCGTCGCCGGCGGAGAACACGTAGTAGCTGCCCCGGTCGGGAGCGAACCACACCGGCGTGGCGACCCACTCCCCCGAGCGTTTGCGGGTGGCGAAGCTGATGTAGTTGCCCGCCTCGAGAAACTCGCTGTCCGCGCTGTTCATTTCCGGTCAATATCCTCTGGCCGCTGCTACTATTAAATCTTCATTTTGCCGGGGCCACAATAGCGGCCCGACTGACAGGAGAACCACCGCATATGAGCAGCTACGACGCCACCTCCAGCACCGCCGACGTGATCGATGGCATTTCCCTGGCGGGCCGCCTGGCCCTGGTCACCGGGGCCTCCTCCGGCCTGGGGGTGGAAACAGCGCGCACGCTGGCTGGCGCCGGCGCCGGGGTCATCATGTCCGCGCGCGACCCCGACAAACTGCAGGCGGCGGTCGAGGAGGTGCGCGCGGCGGAGCCGGCGGCGGAAGTGGGCAGCCTGCTGATGGACCTGTCCGACCTGGACAGCGTGCGCGCCGCGGCGCAGGACGCGGTGCGGACCTATGGCGCCCTGCACCTGCTGGTGAACAACGCCGGGGTCATGGCCTGCCCGCTGATGCGCACCGCGCAGGGCTTCGAGATGCAGTTCGGCACCAACCACCTGGGCCACTTCCTGTTCACCTGCCTGCTCGCGCCGGCGCTGCTGGCCGGGGCCCCGGGCCGGGTGGTCAACCTGAGCAGCGGCGGGCACCGCTTCGCCAACATCAACCTGGACGACCCCAACTACCGTGAGCGCGACTACGACAAGTGGCAGGCCTACGGCGAATCCAAGACGGCCAACGCCCTGTTCACCGTCGCCCTGGACCGGCGCCTGGCGCCGCATGGCGTGCGCGCCTTCGCCGTCCACCCCGGGGTCATCATGACCGGGCTGGCGCGACACATGGACGAGGCGGATTTCGCCACACTGCAGGCGCGCAGCCGCTCCCCGGATGCCCTGGCGCTGAAAACCGTGGAACAGGGCGCGGCCACCAGCGTGTGGGCGGCCACTGCTCCCGAACTGGAGGGCAAGGGGGGTATTTATCTGGAAAATTGCCAAATCGCGGAAAAAGCTGCCCCCGACAGTTCCGCGGGAGTAGAATCCTATGCGTTGGATGCTGCCGCCGCCGAACGGCTCTGGGCCCTCTCAGAGCAACTGGTGGAGCAGACGTTCGCTTTCGACTGACAACGGAAAGAGGGCATTAGCTATGAAAAAATCCGTACTTGTCGCGGTGGGCCTGGTCGGTTCGCTGCTGTGCCTGTCGGCGCCCACGGGGCACGCCGACGACAAGGCCATGATAGATGCCAATACTGAACGCGCGCTGACCTGGCTGCGCGGTTCCGATGAGAATGCCCGGCGTCTTCTGGACAGCGCCGCCGGCGTACTCGTATTCCCCGACGTGGTGGAGATGGGCTTCGGCGTCGGCGGCGAGTTCGGCGAGGGCGCGCTGCTGGTTGACGGGCAGCCTGTGGACTACTACGCCACCGCCGGCAGCACCTTTGGCATGGCTGCCGAGACGCAGTACAAGGCCAAGGTGATTTTCTTCATGACCGATGACGCGCTGCAGGCGTTTCGCGCCCGGCGTTCGCTCAAGGTCGGCCAGCACGTCAGCGTGCCGGTGGCGATCACCGGTCGCGACGCGCTGGACTCGCGCGAGTCCCATGTCGGCATGATTTTCTCCGACCAGGGCCTGGTCTCCGACCTGGTGCTGGACGGCGACCGCATCACGCGCATCGTGCGCTGAGCCGCCGGCACGGGGCTCCGGGAGAAGGGGCCGGATAACTGGCGAGCGCGGGGCGAGTCCGGTATTCTGCGCCGGGTCAGCATAGCCGGACCAGGTCGCACCATGTCAGATCACACGCCTGTCGCAGCCCTTCTCTCCGCACAGGTGACGCCCGGCACGAGCGTCACCGTACGCGGCTGGTTGCGCAGCAAACGCGATTCCAAAGCGGGTATTTCCTTTCTCGCGGTGCACGACGGCTCGTCGTTCGACCCGATCCAGGCCGTGGTGCCGGATACCCTGGACAACTACGCCGACGACATCCTGCACCTGACCACCGGCTGCGCCGTGGTGGTCAGCGGCGAACTGGTGGAATCCCAGGGCAAGGGGCAGAACGTCGAAATACAGGCCAGGGCGGTGCAGGTCGTCGGCGTGGTCGACGACGCCGAGAGCTACCCCATCGCCAAGAAACGGCACAGCTTCGAGTACCTGCGCGGCCAGGCCCACCTGCGCCCGCGCACCAATACCTTCGGCGCCATCGCGCGGGTGCGCACCACCCTGGCCAACGCGATCCACAACTACTTCCACCAGCGCGGATTCCACTGGGTCAATACCCCGATCATCACCGGCAGCGACTGCGAGGGGGCAGGGGAACTGTTCCGGGTCAGCACGCTGGACCTGGCCAACCTGCCGCGGGATGCCGCGGGCGACGTCGACTTCAGCCGCGACTTCTTTTCCGGCGAGTCCTTTCTCACCGTCTCCGGGCAACTGGAGGTGGAGGCCTACTGTCTGGCCATGAGCAAGGTCTACACCTTTGGCCCCACGTTTCGCGCGGAGAATTCCAACACCAGTCGCCACCTGGCGGAGTTCTGGATGGTGGAGCCGGAGATCGCCTTTGCCGACCTGGCCGACGATGCCGACCTGGCCGAGGACCTGCTGCGTCACGTGCTCGCGCGTGTGCTCGAGGAGCGCGAGGACGATATGGCCTTTTTCTCCGGGCGTATCGACGAGACGGTGCTGCCGCGCCTGCGCGGCGTGGTCGACAACGCTTTCGAGCGCATGGAGTACACCGAGGCGATCAGCATCCTGGAGAATTGCGGCGAGCGTTTCGAATTCCCGGTGCGCTGGGGCATCGACCTGGCCTCGGAGCACGAGCGCTACCTGACCGAGCAGCATGTCGGCCGTCCGGTGGTGGTGATGAACTACCCCGCGGACATCAAGGCGTTTTATATGCGCCTGAACGACGACGGTCGCACGGTGGCGGCGATGGATGTGCTGGCCCCGGGGGTGGGGGAGATCATCGGCGGCAGCCAGCGCGAGGAGCGCCTGGACGTGCTGGATTCGCGCATGGACCCGCACCTGCGTGAGGAGCTGTGGTGGTACCGTGACCTGCGGCGCTACGGCAGCGTGCCGCACGCGGGCTTCGGGCTGGGTTTCGAGCGCCTGCTCAACTACGTCACCGGCATGGACAACGTGCGCGACGCCATCCCCTTCCCGCGCACACCGGGCAACGCCTCCTTCTGACAGCCTGACCCAAAGCGGTCAATTTCCCGCCCCGGCGCCGGGTGTTTGCGTAATATTGCCTAAAATGAGGGGTAGGCGCGCGGTTTTCTTCGCCATACTTAAGGCAGGAAAACACAATGCCCGGCCGCCGGGCGCGGGAGAGAGGTGACATGGCGCGAAGGGATCCAGGCTCGAGTATCGATGTTGCTCAGGTGAGTCCGGTCAGCGAAATGGCCGTGGTGGATACCTTTACGCGCCTCATCTTCGACGAGGCGGATGAACTGGGCGCCCGCGAACAGGTCATTATCGAGGCGTTCCGCAGCGTCGACGACAACGTGCTGATGGATACGCTGCCGGAGATGGGCGAGTACCTGCGCAATCTCGGCGTGCGCGAAATGATCCACCTGGTGGCGCGAATCCGCGAGCACATCCAGGCACAGGCCGGCCTGGCGGCGGGTGAGCCCGGCGGCGATGCCGGGCACGGCAAGGGCCGCGCGGGGCGCCGCCCGCACTGATATTGCTCAGTCCGGTTCCGCCCCGGTCGCCGGCTCCTGCTTCGGCGGCTTCAAGCCGCAGGTTTCCATTAGCTCGAAACGCGCCTGCCAGCGGTCTTCCGCGCAGGCTCCGAGGTAGCGCAACTCCACTTCCTGGTCGAGGCTGAAACGGCGTGTGGTGCTGGTCAGGCTGGCGGTCCACTTGTCGTAACTGAACTTTTCCGGGTCCTTGCGCAGGTCGACGAAGCCCTCCAGTCCGCTGTCCAGCAGGCGCGCGTTGAAGCCGCTGCTGTTGACGTGCGCGACCCGCGCATGGAATGTCACCGCGGGGTCGGCGGCGACCAGCCGGTCCAGGTAGCGGCTGGCCAGCCAGCGCTCGGCCTCCAGGGTGGCGGCTCTGCTGTCGGCCAGGCGCTGGCCGAGGTGCTCCAGGGTCTGCTGGCTGACCTCCCGCGCCTTGCCGCCGTGCAGCAGGGACTTGATCTGCAGGTGCACGAGAAAGTCCGCGTACTTGCGCAGTGGCGAGGTGCAATTGGTGTAACACGGCAGCGCCATGCCCATGTGCACCCCGGGCTCGCTGGACAGCGACGCGCGGGCGAGCAGGCGGTTGACCATGGCGCGCAGGGGCAACTCGCGCCCGGGCGCCGACAGACCCTGCATGATCGCGCGGTAGCCGTCGAGTTCGCGCGGGTCGGTGTCCGCCAGTTCCGGCGCGTGCATCTGCAGGAAGCGCTGGATCTCGTCCAGGCGCTCCTCGCGAAACCCGCGGTGTGTGACGAAAGGGCCGCTGGCGCCGTGCTCGGCGAGGAAGCGGGCGGCACAGCGATTGGCCGCCACCATGCACTCCTCCACCAGGCGCTGGGAGAGCAGCTTCTCGTAGGGCTCGATGGTCTCGATCTGCTTGTTGTCGTCGAGGATCCAGCGGTATTCCCGGCGCTCTTCCATCACCAGGTCGTGCTGCTCGCGGTGCGCGCGCAACGCGCGGTACACCTGGTACAGCGCTTCCAGCGGCGTCGCGTGGCTCATGAGTTCGTCGTACTGGCCGTTCAGGTAGCGGTCGACCGCGTAATAGGACAGCTTGGCGCGCGAGCGCACCCGCGCCTCGATGAACTCGAACTCGCCCACCTCGCCGCTGTCGCTGATCGCGACCTTGCACACCAGCGCGGGCCGGTCCATGCCCTCCGACAGGGCGCAGGTGTCCTGCGATAGTTCCTCGGGCAGCATCGGCAGCACGTCGCCGTGGAAATACACGGAGGTGCCGCGTGCGCGGACATCCTCGTGCAGGCTGGTATCCGGCGCGATATAGGCGGTGGGATCGGCGATGGCCACGAACAGCGTCCAGCCGTCGTTGCTGATCTCCGCGTACAGGGCGTCGTCGATGTCCTGGGTCTTGGCGGCGTCGATGGAGACGAACTCCAGGTCCGTCAGGTCGCGACGGCGCTCGGTTTCCAGCGGTTGTGTCTGCGCCAGGCCCTGCTCCAGTTCGCGCCGGCTCGCGGCGCTCCACTGCGGACCCAGCCTGTACTTGGCCATGCTGTAGAGATTCTCGATACCCGGCGTGTCGTCGTTGCCCAGCACCGCGAGGACTTTCGCCTGCGGTTTGCCGTCGCGGATCGGGTGGCGCAGCACTGCGCCGCTGACGTAGTCGCCCTCCTTGACCCCGTTGCGCGCGTGCGGGGGAATGAACAGCCAGCGCTTCATCTGTGGCAGGTCGGGTTCGACGAACAGCGCCTTGCCCTTGCGCACACAGCGACCGGTGAACTGCCCCAGGGGGCTGTCCAGCAGCTTCTCGATGTCGGCGATGGTCTTGTTGTCCCTGGCGGGACGGATGCAGACGCGGACCCGGTCTTCCGGAAACGCCTTGAGCATCTCCTGCGGCGGAATGAAGATTTCCCTGCCGTCGTCCAGTACCGCGAATCCATACCGCGCCTGGGTGCCTTTCACCACCGCCTCGGCGCGCTCCTTGTCGGCCTCCATTTGCGATTTGAGGCCTTGCAGTTGGGAGAGGGACTCTTGGCTGAGCATTGTCGGGAAGTCTGCAATATAAGCGTCACATCCTAGCCCAAATTGCCACCTCTGTCAGGGAGTTATCGCGGAATTTGCAAAAGCTTGTCAGATTTTCCGCAGCGCCATTGACAGTCGCGCGAGCGCGTGCAAATAATCTCTTCAGAAAGAGTCGCCGGGACGTGCCGTTGACAACTCTCAGGACACCGCGCCGCCGCCGCAGGCGCCGACGCGTGTCTTCCAGCCCGCGCTACAGCGCCACACCGGAGCCTCTGCCGCTCGGGTCCAACACACCCCGGCGACGCCTGTCCCGCAGACACCGAACACCCACCCGCCCATTACTGACCCGGCCCCCGTCGCCGGCCCCCCTGACACACACCGCAGATTGTTTTCCCCCGATGAGGATTTGTACATGGACTCAGGCTCTACCCTGCGCGTAGAAAAGCCCACCCAACTGAAACCCGTCACCAGGAAGTCCTACGTCCTGGACACCAACGTGCTGCTGCACGACCCCATGGCGGTCACCGCTTTCAAGCAACACCACGTGGTCATCCCGATGACCGTGCTGGAGGAACTGGACCACATCAAGGATCGCCGCGACAAGACCGTGAGCAGGGAAGCGCGCATCGCCATCCAGATGATCGACAAGGTGGTGGATGCCGCCTCGCCCCAGCAGATCCAGGAGGGGGTGGAGATCCCCGGTACGGAACTGGACGGACTGGGTCCCGGCACCCTGGCCATCTACCCCGACCAGTGCCTCACGGAAGACTCCGAGGTGCCCTACCTCGACGGCACCCAGGACCAGGCCAATGACAACCGTATTATCAACGTGGCGCTGCGGCTGCAGGCGCAAAACCAGGCCGAGATCACGTGTCTGGTGACCAAGGACATCAACATGCGCATCAAGGCCAAGGGGTCCGGCCTGGTGCACGTGGAGGACTACCGGCGCGACCGGGTGCTGGACGATATCGACCTGCTGGCCACCGGCTACGAGCACATTCCCGGCGATTTCTGGTCCACCATCAGCGAGGTGGACACCCTGCGTGAGGCCGATTGCACGCTGCACCGGATCCCGCGCAAGTCACTGCCCCAGGCCTACCCGAACATGTTTGTGTACGATGACCAGGAGTTCCTCGCCTTCGTCAAGCGCGTCGACCAGGAGTACGTCTACCTGCGCTGCGACAGCCGCGACAACCTGATGCACCGTCGCTTCTGGGGGCTGGCGCCGCGTAATCTCGAGCAGGCCATGGCCATGTCGCTGCTGGACGACGACAACGTGGACATGACCGTCATGACCGGCCCCGCGGGCTCCGGCAAGACCCTGCTCGCGCTGGCCTACGGCCTGCACGCGATTCTCGAGCAGCGCAAGTACAGCAAGCTGATCGTCGCCCGCTCCACGCCGCCCATCGCCGAGGAGATCGGCTTCCTGCCCGGCACCGAGGAGGAGAAGATGGCGCCCTGGCTGGCCGCCTTCGACGACAATCTGGAGATACTGCACGGCAGCGACGAGTCCTGCCACGGCAGTATCGAGTACGTGAAGGAGCGTGCCAACATCCAGTTCAAATCGCTCAACTTCATGCGCGGGCGCTCCTTCAACAACGCCTACATCATTATCGACGAGGCCCAGGGGCTGACCCAGTTCCAGCTCAAGTCGGTGATCAGCCGGGTGGGGGCGGACTCGAAAATCGTGGTGTTGGGCAATCTCGCGCAGATCGACAACAAGTACATCTCGCCGCTGACCTCGGGCCTGACCTACCTGGTGGAAAAGGGCAAGTTGTACCCGCACGCGGGGATCATGCATGTCAACGGCATCGTGCGCTCGCGGCTGGCGGCCTTCGCCGAGGAAAACCTCTAGCGCGGTGCCCGGCTACTCGCCCCCGGTGGTGTAGCCGGGCTCCTCCGTCTGCTCTGCCGCGAGGATTTCCTCGGTGCGCTTGCGCGCCGGTTCGAACAGCAGTTCCAGGCGCAGCACGATTTCCCAGGCGCCGTTGCGGTCCTCGTCCTCGCGCTTGCGGAAATTGTACGAGGGCTCCAGCTCGGCGAAGAAATAGCGTCGCCACACCTGGCGGCGGAAGAGCATGCCGAAGCGATAGTTTTTCACGTAGGAGGGGTCGGTGACGCCCTTCACGGCGCCGAACCAGGCGACCACGATGGGGTCGTGCAGGCGGGGCGTCTCGAAGCGCTCGCGCAAGGACAGCTTGCTGCGCCACTCCACGCCGTCGGTTTCCTCGCCGTATTCCGCCTGGTTGCTCCAGCGCAGCAACTGTTTCTCGCTCACCGCGTGATCCAGGTTGACCTGCCCCCGCGTCTGCCAGCCGTCATCGCCATCCCATTCCAGCTGCTGCGTGTAACGGTAACGCAGGCGGTCCGCGATGGGGCCCTGGTTGCGGTAGCGGATGCCTGGCTCGAGTTCCCCCCAGTCCAGGCCCATGGTGAGGTCCACGCGTGAACGCTTTTTCTCCCCCACGTTGTAGAGCAGGCCGACGCGGTCCCCGGAATCGCGCTCGTCCGCGGCGAGGCTGTCGCCCTCGTCGCCGCTGAACACCAGGTTCAGGCGTTCGGACAGGCTGGGCAGGCGAATCTTGCCGCGCAGGCGCACGCGGCTCTTGTGGTCATCCTCCTCGTCCCACTCGTTTTCCCATTCCAGACGCACCAGGCTCTCGGGTTTTTCCAGGTCGTAGACCGGGTCGCCGAAAAAGCCGTCCATCCACTCGGTGAGCGCCTGGGCCTGCTCGGTGGCATAGGCGTGGCCACTGTCCATCCAGTTCACGGACAGCTCGTCGTCATCCCCCGGCGTCTTCGCTGGCGGCGGGGGTTGCTCGCCCTCCCGGCCGGCGGGGTCGACATCCGCCTGCGCCACTGCGGCCAGTGCCAGGAGGAAGATGAAAAAGCCGTTTTTCATACTTCAGCGCTACTTACCTATCGGCACTTACCGGATTACACTACGGCGTATGGAGCGAATTTTCATCCTCATTCAGTACTATTCACCACATCACCTGCTGTCTCGTTGCACGGCCTGGCTGGCCGATCTGAAATCACCCAAGTGGTTGATTTCAAAGGTAATAAAGCTTTTCGTGCGCGTGTTCGATGTGAACATGGAGGAGGCTGCGGAGCCCGACTGCGGCCGCTACGACAGCTTTAACGCGTTCTTCACGCGCGCCCTGCGAGAAGACGCCCGCCCGCTGGCCGACGCGGACCTGGTGTGCCCCGCGGACGGGGTGATCAGTCAGGTCGGGGATATTCGCGCCAACCTGCTGCTGCAGGCCAAGGGCCGGCTGTACACCACCACCGAACTGCTGGGCGGCGACGGCGAGCGCGCGGCGGCCTTCTACGGCGGCCGCTTCGCCACCATTTACCTGTCGCCCAGGGATTACCACCGCGTGCACATGCCCCTGGATGGGCGTCTCACCGCGACCACCTATATCCCCGGCCGGTTGTTCTCGGTGAACGGCGTCACCGCAAGGCATGTCGACCGCTTGTTTGCGCGCAACGAGCGGCTGGTGTGCTATTTCGACACCCAGGCCGGACCCATGGCCATGGTGTTGGTGGGGGCGATGATCGTCGCCGGTATCGACACCGTGTGGGGCGGGCGCAGTGTGCCGCCGCCGCGGCGGCCCGTCACGCTGGATTTCACTGAACCGCCGGACGCGGTGGCCCTGGAGCGGGGCCAGGAGATGGGGCGTTTCCGCCTCGGCTCCACGGTCATCCTGTTGTTTCCCGAGAACGCAGTATCCTGGAGCGAGCGATATGTCGCGGGCACGCCGACCCGCCTGGGAGAGGAACTGGGCGACCTGCTCGGCGGCGACTGACGCTCAGGCGCCTTCCAGGCTGGCGACGATATGCCGGTAACTGTCCATGCGGCGGTTGCTGATCGCTCCCTGCGCCAGCGCCGCCAGAACGGCGCAGCCGGGCTCCTGCTCATGCCGGCAATCGCGAAAGCGGCAGTGGCCAAGGAAGGGCTGGAACTCGCGGAACCCCTGCGCGACCTCGTCGCGACGCATGTGCCACAGGCCGAATTCGCGGATGCCCGGCGAGTCGATCAGGCTGCCGCCGCAGTCCATGTGCAACAGCGTCGCGGCGGTGGTGGTGTGGGTCCCCTTGCGCGTGTGCTCCGACAGGGCGCCCACGCGCAACTGCGCATCCGGCAGCAACAGGTTGACCAGGGAGGATTTGCCCACGCCGGACTGGCCGACGAACACGCTGGTGCGGCCGCGCAGCGCGGCCGCCAGCTCGTCGCCGCCGCCCGGGCGCGTGGAGGTGTGCAACACGCGGTAGCCGAGGCCCGGGTAGGGCGCCAGCAGCTCGGCCATTGTTGCGCGCAGTCCCGGCTCGCTATCGAGCAGGTCGCGCTTGTTGAGCAGGATGGCCGGTTCGATGCCCAGCGCCTCGGCGGCCACCAGGTAGCGATCGAGCAGCATGGCGTGTGGTTCGGGGTAGGGCGCAAGGACTACCAGGATCTGGTCGATATTGGCGGCCACCGGCTTCAGCCTGCCCTGGGCGTCGGGGCGCGACAGCGCGTTGTCGCGCTCCAGGCGCGCCACCACCACGCCCAACGCATCGCCCTCGCACCACACCACCCGGTCTCCGGTGACCAGGCCGTCGACGTTGGCGCGCAGGTGGCAGCGGCTGGCGCGGCCGGGCGCGGACTCGACGGCGACCTGGGTGCCGTAGTGGGCGACGACCAGGCCCTCGCGTTCAGGCCCCAGTTCACCGCCGGCCAGCGCCTCCTGCGCGCGCGCATCGCGGCGCGAGGCCCGCTCGGCGCGCTCGGCCTGGATTTTCTCGATGCGCCAGGCCTGTTGGCGGCTCAGCTTGCGTTTGCCCATGGACGCATTATTGGGTCGCCGCCCGGGTCTGTCGAGGCAATTTGTTACACTCGAGACTTTGTAACTGCCTTGGGGCTTTGAGCATGCAGGACGCCAACAACCTGGTCTGGGTGGATATGGAGATGACCGGCCTGGACCCGCAGGGCGACGCGGTGATCGAGATCGCCACCATCGTCACCGACAGCGACCTGAACACGCTGGCCGAGGGCCCGGTGATCGCCATCCACCAGGACGATGCGCGGCTGGCCGCGATGGACGAGTGGAACACCACGCACCACACGCGTTCCGGCCTGGTTGCCAGGGTCAGGGAGAGTCGCCACGACGAGGCGGCCGCGGCGCGGGAGACGCTGGCGTTCCTGGAGCAGTGGGTGCCGGCGGGCGCCTCGCCGATGTGTGGCAACACCATCTGCCAGGATCGCCGTTTCATGGCGCGGCACCTGCCCGAGCTGGAGGCCTGGTTCCATTACCGCAACCTCGACGTCAGCACGCTGAAGATTCTCATGCAGCGCTGGCGGCCGGAACTGGAGGCCGGCTTCGTCAAGACCGGCACGCACCTGGCCCTGGACGACATCCGCGAATCCATCAACGAGATGCGCTACTACCGCGAGCACTTCCTGCGCCTGGCGTGACGCCGTGGCGCTGCAGCGCCCAGGCCACGTGCTCCCTGACCAGCGCCGAGGGGTGGTCGCGGCGGCGTTGCAGGGCGTCAATCACGGCGTCCTCCCCGGGCGCGTTGCCCAGCGCGATGGCCAGGTTGCGCAGCCAGCGCTCGTAGCCGATGCGGCGGATGGCGGAGCCCTCCGTACGCCGCAGGTAGTCCTCCTCCTCCCACAGCATCAACTGCGCCAGTTGCGCCGCGTCGAGCCCGTGGCGCGGGGCGAAGTCCTCTGCCGTGGTCGGGGTGGCGAATTTGTTCCAGGGGCAGCACAGCTGGCAATCGTCACAGCCGAACACGCGGTTGCCCATCAGCGGTCGCAGCTCGGGGTCTATGCTGCCCTCGTGCTCGATCGTCAGGTAGGAGATGCAGCGCCGGGCATCGAGTTCGAAGGGGCCCTTGAACGCGTTTGTCGGGCAGACGTCCAGGCAGGCGGTGCAACTGCCACAGTGCTTGTCGCGCTGCGGCTCGTCCAGGGGCAGGGGCAGGTCCGTGTAAATCTCGCCGAGGAAAAACCAGGAGCCGGCATCGCTGTTGATGAGCATGGTGTTCTTGGCGATCCAGCCCAGTCCCGCCTGCTCGGCAAAGGCGCGCTCGAGTACGGGCGCGCTGTCGACGAAGGCGCGGTAGTGGCCCGCCTGCGCGGCGTCCTCGATGCGCCGCGCCAGCCGCGCCAGGCGCCCGCGCACACGCTTGTGGTAATCGCGACCCAGGGCGTAGCGGGAGATATAGGCCTTGTCAGGGCTGGCCAGGACCTGCTCGGGCCGGGTGTCCGGGGCGAGGTAGTCCATGCGCAGGCAGATCACCCGGCAGGTGCCCGGCACCAGTTCCGGGGGCCGGCTGCGCTTGCTGCCGTGGCGCGCCATCCAGTCCATCTGGCCGTGGTGGCCGGCGTCCAGCCAGCGCTGCAGGTAGCGCTCGTGCTCGCCGGGGTCGGTGCCGGCGATGCCGACCTGGGCGAAGCCCAGCTCCGCGGCCCAGCCGCGAATATCGCGCGCGAGTTGGTCGAGCTGTTGCGGGCTGGCCTGGGGGGGCTGGTCGGACAAGGGGGTCACCGGTCGGGACGAGGAGGTATAATTTTGCCAGAACGGGCGCGCCGCGTATGCCGCAATATTGCTGCGGGCGGCCGGCGTCGGGCGGGTGTCGGGGACGGCCATGAGCAGGCAGCGGGAAGCAGCGACTATGTTGGGCACTGAGAAACTCTACACAGCGGAACAGACACGCGCGCTGGACCACTGTGCGATACACGATCACGGTATTCCCGGCAGCACCCTGATGGCGCGGGCGGCGGACGCGGCGTTTCGCTACCTGCTGGACGCCTGGCCCGAGCCGGGCGCCTTGCAGGTGTTGTGCGGTACGGGCAACAACGGCGGCGACGGCTTCCTGCTGGCGGACCTGGCGCACAAGCGCGGGATTCCGGTCACCGTGCACCTGCTCGGCGACCCGGCGAAGATCGGCGGCGACGCGAAGACCGCGCGCGCGCAGGCGCTCGCCAACGGCGTGCGCTGCCGCCCCTTCGGCGAGGAGCCGCTGCACGCGGAGGGCGTCGTCGTGGACGCCATGCTGGGCACGGGCCTGGGAGGCGAGGTGCGCGACCCCTACGCCGCCGCCATCGAGGCCGTCAATGCCTGTGGCGCGGCGGTGCTCGCGGTGGACATTCCCTCGGGCCTGTGTGCGGACACGGGGCGGGTGCTGGGCTGCGCGGTGCGCGCCGACCTGACGGTGACGTTTATCGGTCTCAAGCGCGGCCTGTTCGCCCTGCACGGGGCCGATCACACCGGTGCGGTGCAGTTTTGCGACCTGGGTGTCCCCGCCGAGGTCTACCAGGCGGTGCCCAGCCAGTGCAGCCGCCTGGAACTGGAGAGCCTGCTGGAACTGTTGCCGCCGCGCCCGGCCACCGCCCACAAGGGGCTGTACGGCACGGTGCTGGTGCTCGGCGGCGACCACGGCATGGCCGGCGCGGCGCTGATGGCCGGCGAATCCGCCCTGCGCTGCGGCGCCGGGCTGGTGCGCGTGGCCACGCGCGCGGAGCACGTGGCGGCGCTGGTGGCGCGGGTGCCGGAGATCATGGCCACGGCAGTGGCGTCATCCGCGGAACTGGAGCCGTTGCTGGAGCAAGCCGACGTGGTGGTCGCCGGCCCCGGTCTGGGCCGTTCGGACTGGTCGCGGCAGGGACTGCGCTGCGTCCTGGCCGCGGGCAAGCCCCTGGTGCTGGACGCCGACGCGCTCAACCTGGTCGCCGACGGCGCCGTGGAGTTCACGCCGCGCAGCGCCTGCATTCTCACGCCGCACCCGGGGGAGGCGGCGCGCCTGCTGGGAAGCAGCGGCGCCCAGGTGCAGGCGGACCGCTTCGCGGCCGCCGCCGCCCTGCAGGCACGCTGGGGCGGCACCTGTGTGCTCAAGGGCAACGGCACACTGGTCGCCGACGACGCGCAGACACTGCTGTGCGACTACGGCAACCCGGGCATGGCCAGCGGCGGCATGGGCGACGTGCTCAGCGGCGTGCTCGGCGCCCTGCTCGGTCAGGGCCTGGCCCCGGTGGCGGCCGCGGCGCTGGGCACCTGCCTGCACGGCGCCGCAGCGGACCTGGCCGCAGTCGACGGCCAGCGTGGCCTGGCCGCCACGGACCTGATGCCGCAGCTGCGCTCCCTGCTGGGATGAGCGCGTCCGTGCAGGTATTCGACATCGCCGATGCGGCCGCCATGGAGGCCTTCGGCGCGGCCCTGGCCGATGCCACCGCGCGCGGCAGCGTGGTGTTCCTGCAGGGTGAGCTGGGGGCGGGCAAGACCACCCTGGCCAGGGGGTTCCTGCGCGCGTCGGGCCACGGCGGCGCGGTGAAGAGCCCGACCTACACACTGGTGGAGCCCTACGAACTGGCCACCGGCAGCATCTACCACTTTGATCTATACCGCCTGGGTGACGCCGAGGAACTCGAATTCATGGGAATCCGCGACTATTTTGGTGAAAATTCCGTCTGTCTGGTGGAGTGGGCCGATCGGGGCTTGGGGGTTTTACCCGCGGCCGATATAGTGGTCAGTATTGAGACGGAGAACTCAGGGCGGCGCCTGTCCGTCTCCGGGGCATCGGACCGGGGCAGGTCCGCGCTGGAGCGGCTGGGCGAACGGTACCGGGCCTGAGCCACCCTCACCGGGGGGATAAAGAGTGATAACAGGGCGATTGGCAGTGGGACGCTGGTGCCTGGCCATGCTGGCCGGGTGCTTCAGCCTGGCCGCCGCGGCGGTCGAGGTGCGCGACGTGCGCCTGTGGCGCGCGCCGGATCACACGCGCATCGTCTTCGACCTCACCGCGCCGGCGCAACACAAGTTGATCGTACTCTCCTCTCCCAGCCGTATCGTCCTGGACGTGCAGGACACCCGCCTCGCCGCGGACCTCGCCGGGCTCAAGCTCGACGATACCCCGGTGGCGCGCGTGCGCTCGGGCATTCGCGACGGCGACGACCTGCGCGTGGTGTTCGACGTCAGCGCCGAGGTCGACCCGCGCAGTTTCGCGCTGCGCGCCAACGAGCAGGCCGGCGACCGGCTGGTGCTGGACCTCTACGACAAGCGCACGCAGGTCGCCACGGTGAAGAAAAGCGTCGACCAGTCCGCGCGGCGCGATATCATCATCGCCATCGATGCCGGTCACGGCGGTGAGGACCCGGGCGCCCTGGGCCCCCGGCGCGTGCGCGAGAAGGACGTGGTGCTGTCCATTGCCAAAGAGCTCAAGGCGCTGTTCGATCGGGACCGGGGTTTTGCGCCCACCATGATTCGCACCGGCGACTACTACGTCAGCCTCAAGGGGCGCCGCGATCTGGCGCGCAAGCGGCAGGCTGACCTGTTCGTGTCCATCCACGCCGATGCGTTCAGGCGCAGCGAGGCCAACGGCGCCTCGGTCTACGCCCTTTCCACCAGCGGCGCCACCAGCACCGCCGCGAAGTACCTGGCCCAGCGCGAGAACGCCGCCGACCTGGTCGGCGGCGTGCGCCTGTCGGACAAGGACGACGTGCTCGCCGGCGTGCTCGCGGACCTCTCCATGACCTCCACGCTGGACACCAGCCTGAAGCTCGGGGACCGTGTGCTGCGCAACATGGACAACGTCGCCCGGCTGCACAAGAAACGTGTGGAGCAGGCGGGCTTCGCCGTGCTCAAGTCGCCCGACATACCTTCAATCCTGGTGGAGACCGGTTTTATCTCCAATCCGCAGGAGGCCTCCCGGCTGGCCACGCGTAGCTACCAGAAGAAAATGGCCGCGGCCATCCATCGCGGTATTCGCGACTGGTTCCTGGCGCACCCGCCCTCCGGCACCCTGGTCGCCTGGCAGAAGCAGCAGGGCGGGCAGGAGTACATCATCGCCAGAGGTGATACACTGTCGGGCATCGCCCATCGCTTCAGTGTTTCCCTGGCGGATCTCAAGAGTTACAACAGCATCAACGGCTCCAAGATCATGGTGGGACAGAAGCTGACCATCCCGAAAAGCTGACGGCGCCACATGTCCCGAATCCACCTGCTCAGCTCCAGGCTGGCCAACCAGATCGCCGCCGGCGAGGTGGTCGAGCGGCCGGCCTCCGTGGCCAAGGAGGTGCTGGAGAACAGCCTCGATGCGGGCGCCACCCGCGTCGATATCGATGTCGAGGGCGGCGGCAGCAAGCTGATCCGCATTCGCGACAACGGCGTGGGCATCCCGGCCGAGGACCTGCCCCTGGCGCTGGCCCGGCACGCCACCAGCAAGATCAACTCACTGGAGGACCTGGAGCGGGTCGCCAGTCTGGGTTTTCGCGGCGAGGCGCTGGCCAGTATCGGCTCCGTATCGCGCCTGACCCTGACCAGTAACGTCGCGGACCAGGGCAGTGCCGGCAGCAGCGCGGCCTGTGCGGGCCGCGACATGGAGGTGGAGGTCAGGCCGGCGCCGCACCCGCGCGGCACCACGGTGGAAGTGCGCGACCTGTTCTTCAACACGCCGGCGCGGCGCAAGTTCCTGCGCACGGAAAAAACCGAGTTCGGCCACCTCGAGGAGGTGGTCAAGCGGCTGGCCCTGTCGCGCTTCGATGTCACTTTCCAGCTGCGTCACAACGGGCGCGTCATCCACGATCTGCGCGCCGCCGCCAGCGAGGCGGAGCGCGCGCGCCGCGTCGCCGCGGTATGCGGCCCGGCGTTCATGGAACAGGCCATCGCCGTGGCGGCGGACATTCCGCCACTGCGCCTGGCTGGCTGGGTGGGCCTGCCGACCTTCTCGCGCAGCCAGGCCGACCTGCAGTACTTTTTCGTCAACGGCCGCATCATCCGCGACCGCCTCATCGCTCACGCGGTCAGGCAGGCCTACCGCGACGTGCTCTATCACGGCCGCCACCCGGCCTTTGTACTTTACCTGGAGCTGGACCCGGCCCAGGTGGATGTCAACGTGCACCCGACCAAGCACGAGGTGCGCTTCCGCGACGGGCGCAGCGTGCACAATTTCCTCTATTCCAGCCTGCACCGCGCCCTGGCCGAGGTGCGCCCGGGCGACGCCAGCGCCGCCCCCGCCCTGGCGACCGCCGACGGCATGGCCGTGGACACGCGCACCGGGGAGATTCACGACCAGGGAGCGCTGGCCTGGGGGGCGGCGCAGTCCGCTCCGGCTGCGGGGCCGCCGGCGCACACGGTGCGTGCACCCGGGCCGGGGCAGGTCGCCGGCCAGCTGCGCGACTACGGCCGCCTGCACGGCCTGCCGCAGCAGGAGGCGCCGGAAGAGGTGCCGCCGCTGGGTTATGCCCTGGCGCAACTGAAGGGCGTGTACATCCTGGCGGAAAATGCCGCGGGCCTGGTGCTGGTGGATATGCATGCGGCCCACGAGCGCATCACCTATGAGCGGCTGAAGGCGGCGCGGCAAGAGGCCGGGCTGCTGCGCGGCCAGCCCCTGCTGGTGCCGCGCCCGGTGGCGGTGAGCTCGCGGGAGGTGCAGGTCGCGGAGCAACACGCGGCCCTGTTCGAGGGGCTGGGTATGGTGGTCGAGACCGCCGGTGAAGAGGCCCTGGTCATCCGCCAGGTGCCGGTGCTGCTGCGCGACGCGGATGTCGAGCAATTGCTGCGCGACGTGCTCGCCGACCTCATCGAGTACGGCAGCTCGGAGCGCATCGAGGCGCACATGGACGAACTGTTGTCCACCATGGCCTGCCACGGCTCGGTGCGCGCCAATCGCCGCCTGAGTGTGCCGGAGATGAACGCCCTGCTGCGCGACATGGAGGAGACCGAGCGCTCCGGCCAGTGCAACCACGGCCGGCCGACCTGGACCCAGCTGTCCCTGGACGAGCTGGACAAGCTGTTCCTGCGCGGACGGTGACCGCGCCCCTGCTCATCTGCCTGATGGGCCCCACCGCCTCGGGCAAGACCGATCTGGCGATCGAGCTGGCCGGACGCCTGGACTGCGAACTGGTCAGCGTCGACTCCGCCCTGGTTTACCGCGGCATGGATATCGGCAGCGCCAAGCCGGAGTACCCGCACCACCTGGTGGATATCCGCGACCCGGCGCAGGCCTACTCGGCGGCCGAGTTCAGCCGCGATTGTGCGCAGGTGGTGCAGGACGTCCTGGCGCGTGGCCACACCCCGCTACTGGTGGGGGGCACCATGCTCTACTTCAGGGCCTTTCTGCAGGGGCTGGCGCGCATGCCCGCCGCGGACCCGGCGGTCCGCGCCGATCTCGCGGCGCGCGCGCGGCGGCAGGGCTGGCCGCGGCTGCACGCCGAGCTGGCCGCGGTCGACCCGGAGGCGGCCGCAGCTATCCACCCCAACCACTCGCAGCGCATCAGCCGCGCGCTGGAGGTCTACCTGGCCAGCGGCGTCACCCTCACGCAGTGGCACCGCCGCGGCGGGGAGGCCGGGCGCTTCGATCCCTTTGCCCACTGCCGGGTGGTACAGCTGGCGATCTGCCCGGCGCAGCGCGCGGTGCTGCACGAGCGGATCGCGCTGCGCTTCGATGCGATGCTGGCGGCGGGACTGCTGGAGGAAGTGCGCGGCCTGTTCCGGCGCGGCGACCTGCACGCGGAACTGCCGGCCATGCGTGCGGTGGGTTACCGCCAGCTCTGGCATCACCTGGCCGGGGAGTACAGCCTGGAGGAGGCGCGCCAGCGCGCCCTGGCCGCGACCCGCCAACTGGCCAAGCGGCAACTCACCTGGTTGCGAAAATGGCCCGATCTGCAGTGGATCTACTGTGATCGTGACGGGAACTTAAGCGATATGGCGATGTCAGAGCTTGCCCCGGAGGTGTCCGACGAAGGCACGCCCCTGGGTGTGGCGTTGAAATATCTCGATTTAGCCGCAACATAGAGTTGTGTAAATGCTCTATAATGCTTTACGTTGTATCTCAAGGCCCGATACCCGCCCCGCGCGTTGGTAGGGATAAGCACGCGGTATGGGTTAAGAGGTTGTTTTTTTTAATCTTTTTCGGCTCGAGTTGAGCCTGGTTAGGAGAGAGCTATGTCAAAAGGGCACACGCTACAAGACCCTTACCTGAACATCCTGCGTAAGGAACGTGTTCCGGTTTCCATTTACCTGGTCAACGGCATCAAACTGCAGGGGCAGATTGAGTCCTTCGACCAGTTCGTTGTGTTGCTGAAGAACACCGTCAGCCAGATGGTGTACAAGCACGCCATATCCACGGTGGTGCCCTCCCGGGTCGTGCGGCTGCCGCTGCAAAACCCGCAGGACGATGAGGGCGGCAAGTAACGCCAGCGTCGAACGGGCGCCCCGGGCGCCCGTCGCGATACGCCGCCGCAGCAAAGAGGTAGTCATTGTTCTTTGATCGCCCCGATTCGGGGGAGCGCGCGGTTCTGGTGCACCTGGACCTGGTGAGCGAAGCCCAGCGGGAAGATCCGCGGGAGTTCGAGGAGCTGGTCCTGTCCGCCGGGGGCGACCCCGTCTCGTATATCATGGGCGCGCGCGCGGCGCCGCACCCGCGCACGTTTGTCGGCAGTGGCAAGCTGGAGGAGATCGCCGCCAGCGTTCGCGCCAATGAGGCCGAGATCGTCATGTTCAACCACGCCCTCAGCCCCAGCCAGGAACGCAACCTGGAGCGCGAACTGGAGTGCCGTGTGCTGGACCGCACGGGCCTGATCCTGGACATTTTCGCCCAGCGAGCGCGCACCCACGAGGGCAAGCTGCAGGTCGAGCTGGCCCAGCTGCAGCACATGAGCACGCGCCTGGTGCGCGGTTGGACCCACCTGGAGCGGCAGAAGGGCGGTATCGGCCTGCGCGGCCCCGGCGAGACCCAGCTGGAGACCGACCGGCGGCTGCTGCGCGCGCGCATACGCTCCATCACCGCACGGCTCGACAAGGTGCGCCGCCAGCGCGACCAGGGGCGGCGCTCACGCCAGCGCGCGGAAATCCCCACGGTATCCCTGGTCGGCTACACCAACGCCGGCAAGTCCACCCTGTTCAACCGCTTAACCGACGCCGCGGTGTACGCGGCGGACCAGCTCTTCGCCACCCTCGACCCGACCCTGCGCCGCATCGACCTGGACAACGTGGGCCCGGTGATCCTGGCGGATACGGTGGGGTTCATCGCCCACCTGCCGCACCGCCTTGTGGAGGCCTTCAAGGCTACCCTGGAAGAGACTCGCAACGCCCAGTTGCTGCTCCACGTGATCGACGCCACCGTGGAGGAGCGCGAGGATCACGTGCGCGAGGTCGACGCGGTTCTGGAGGAGATCGGTGCGCAGGACATCCCCCAGTTACAGGTCTATAACAAGCTTGATCTGTTGCAGCGCCCCGCCCGTATCGATCGTGACGCCCAGGGCGTGGCGCGACGGGTGTGGCTCAGCGCCGCGACCGGCGAGGGGATGGACCTGCTGGCGCAGGCGGTCGCCGAGCGGGTGGGTCAGGATATGGTGTCGCAGGAGCTGCAGCTGGAACCGGACCAGGGCAGCCTGCGCGCGGCGCTGTACCGCCTGGGCGCGGTGCAGGCCGAGGATTACGACGCCGATGGTGTGGCGCGCCTGAGCGTGCGCCTGCCCCGCGCCGACTGGAACCGACTGATGAAGAAGGGCCCGGAGCCGCTTTTCTAGCTCGCGACAGGTTGCCCGCTTGCCCGCTACGAGGCAGGCAGGCCCCGGGGCCGGGAATTCAGTACACTGTCCCCGAATTGCGCGATGAAAAAGCTACTGACCCTGTTTTCAGATTTGATAGACTTTGCCCTCTTTGATTTGGGAGTAACGTATGGCCTGGAATGAACCGGGTGGCGGCAACAACAACCCCAAGGACCCCTGGGGCGGTGGCGACCAGGGTCCGCCGGACCTCGACGAGGCGCTGAAAAAGCTGCAGGAAAAGCTCGGCGGCATGTTTGGTGCGGGCTCCGGCGGTGGTAGCGGCGGCGGCAGCGGCGTGTCGGGCACCGCCGTGGTGGCGCTGCTGGCACTGTTCGTGGTCGTCTGGGCCCTGCTGGGTTTCTACCAGCTCGACGAGCAGGAGCGCGGCGTGGTGCTGCGCTTCGGCAAGTACCACGCGACAGTGCAGCCCGGTCTGCACTGGAACCCGCCCCTGATCGACGAGGTCACGGTGGTCAACACCACCAACGTGCGCGACGACAGCTTTACCGAGATCATGCTGACCCAGGACGAAAATATCGTCGAGGTGAACCTCTCGGTCCAGTATGTCATCAACGACCCCAACAAGTTTGTGCTCAAGGTGCGTGCGCCGGAGCGCTCGCTGCAACACGCCACCCAGAGCGCGCTGCGCCACGTGGTGGGCGGCAGCACCATGGACCCGGTGCTCACCACCGGCCGTGAGAAGATCGCCCAGGAGGTGAAGCAGCGCCTGCAGACCTACCTGGACCGCTACGAGACGGGCATCCTGGTCACCCAGGTCAACGTCGACAAGTCCAGGCCGCCGACCCAGGTGCAGGCCGCCTTCGACGACGTGATCAAGGCGCGCGAGGACGAGGAGCGCGTGAAGAACGAAGCGCAGTCCTACGCCAACGGCATCGTCCCCGAGGCGCGGGGTTTCGCGCAGCGGCAGATCGAGGAGGCCAGCGCATACAAGGACCAGGTCATCGCCAATGCCGAGGGTGAGGCGCAGCGTTTCAGCAAGCTGCTGGCGGAGTACCGCAAGGCACCGGAGGTGACGCGCGAGCGGCTCTACCTCGACGCCGTGCAGCAGGTCCTGGCCAAGAACAGCAAGGTGATGGTCGACGTGGAGGGTGGTAACAACGTCATGTACCTGCCCCTGGACAAACTCGCGGCGCAGCGCCAGTCGGCCGCGGCGGTACGCGAACTGCGTATAGACAGCTCCAATATCCGCGAGCTGACCGATGCCGTGATGGAACAGCTGCGCCGCGACGCCGCGGTGTCTGACAGTCGCAGCAGGGGAGGTCGCTGATCATGTCCGGACGCAATATCGTTATCCTGTTTATCACGCTGCTGGTGCTGTTCACGCTCAGCCGCTCCCTCTACGTGATCAAGGAAACCGAGCGCGGGGTGCTGCTGCAGTTCGGCGAGGTGGTCAACCCGGACATCCAGCCCGGGCTGCACATCAAGATCCCCTTCGTCAACAACGTGCGCAAGTTCGACGGTCGCGTGTTGACCCTGGATTCTCCCGGGGAGCGTTTCATCACCCAGGAGAAAAAGGCGCTGATCGTGGATTCCTACGCCAAGTTCCGCGTTTCCGATACCACGCGCTTCTACACGGCGACCAATTTCGATGAGGGTCGCGCCAGGACGCTGCTGGCCCAGCGCATCAACACCGGCCTGCGCAACCAGGTCGGTGTGCGCACCATCCAGGAGGTGGTGTCCGGGGAGCGCGACCAGCTGATGCAGGTGATCACCGAGGAACTGACGCGGGTCGCGCAGGAAGAACTGGGGGTGGAGATCATCGATGTGCGCGTCAAGCAGATCGACCTGCCCAAGGATGTCTCGGAGTCCGTCTACCGGCGCATGAACGCCGAGCGCGAGAAAGAGGCGCGGGAACTGCGTTCACAGGGTCAGGAGTTGGCCGAGGGCATCCGCGCCGCGGCGGACCGCGAGGTCACGGTGATCAAGGCCAACGCCTACCGCGACGCCGAGCTGATCCGCGGTGAGGGCGACGCCGAGGCGACGCGTATCTACGCCGAGGCCTTCAACCAGGATCCCGAGTTTTACTCCTTCACGCGCAGCCTGCGGGCCTACCAGGACGCATTCGAGGGCAACAGCGACCTGCTGCTGATGCAGCCGGACAGCGAATTCTTCCGCTACCTGAAAGATTCCCGCGGCGGCGACTGAGGGCGTCGCCGGCGGGAAAAATCACAGGCGCCTTCCTGCGCCCCTGTGGTAGACTTGCGCAACCGTGGGTTCCGGCGTTTTAAACCAGGCGTTGGCCCCGCGGTTTTTTGTGCCCGCAGTGGTGCCCCGGAGTGGCGAACGAGTGGATTTCTGGCAGGTATTACCGGTCGCGCTCGCCCTGGTGCTCATCATCGAGGGCCTGCTGCCTTTTATCAGCCCGCAACGCTGGCGCGCCATGCTGCTGGTGGTCGGGCAGATGGAAAATCGCGCCATACGCGGCATCGGCCTGGGCAGCATGGTGTGCGGGGTCGTTTTACTTTACCTGGTGAACTAGGCAGTTACACGGATGACGACGGTTGATCACTGGCAATTGCCCGACGGGGTGGAGGAGGTGCTGCCGCCACGCGCGGAGGTGGTGGAGCGCCTGCGCCGCCAGTTGCTGGACCTCTATCGCAGCTGGGGCTATCGCCTGGTCATACCGCCGCTTATGGAATTCAGCGAATCCCTGCTGGTGGGCCTGGGCGAGGACCTGGACCTGCTGACTTTCCGCATGACCGACCAGCTCAGCGGCCGCAGTCTGGGTATTCGCGCGGATATCACGCCGCAGGTGGCGCGCATCGATGCCCACAGCCTGGCGGAGCCGGGCACCACGCGCCTGTGTTACGCCGGCTCCACCCTGCACACCCTGCCCAAGACCCTGCTCGCCTCGCGCTCACCCATACAGGTGGGCGCGGAACTGTACGGCGACGACTCGCCGGCGGCGGACGTGGAAATCGTGCGCCTGATGCTGGAGACGCTGGAGGTCGCGGAAGTCCGCGGCGTCACGCTGGACCTGGGGCATGTGGGCGTGTACGAGGCGGTGCTGGCGGCGGCGGAACTGGATGAAGGGCTGGAGCGCACCGTGTTCGACGCCCTGCAGCGCAAATCCGTGCCCGACCTCGAAGCTGCCCTCGCCGGGGTGACCGCACAGACCGCGCAGATGATCATCGCGCTGGCCGGGCTACACGGCGACGACGCGGTGCTGGCGCGCGCGCGCGAACTCTACGCCGGCTTCGCCCCAGAGGCGTTGCAGGCGCTGGACGCGCTGACGGAGCTGGCGGCGGAACTGCGGCGCAGCCGTCCGCAGCTGGATATCTATTTCGACCTGGCGGAGCTGCGCGGCTACCACTATCACACCGGCCTGGTCTTTGCCGCCTACGCGCCAGGGCACGGCCAGGCGCTGGCCAACGGCGGGCGCTACAACGACGTCGGCCAGGTGTTCGGCCGCGCGCGCCCGGCCACCGGCTTCGCCACCGACCTGAAGGCCCTGGTCGCCCTGATGGCGGCGGCGGAGCAGCCCCCCGGGGCAATCAGCATGCCCGACGCGGACGATCCCCAGCTGGCCGCCGAAGTGGACAGGCTGCGCGCCTGCGGCGAGATAGTGATCAACTGTCTGTCGGGCAGCCCGGACCCGCGCTGCGACCGCGAGCTGGTAGAAACAGACGATGGCTGGGAAGTGCGGGAATTATGAGATCAATACCATTCCGTCATCCCGGCGGTCGGGATCAATGCGCTTCCGTCATCCCCGCGCAGGCGGGGATCCAGCTTAAGGTGTGAAATGCAAGACCTGGCCCCAGAAGCCCAGAAGCCCAGAAGCCCAGAAGCCCAGAAGCCCCAGAAGCCGCGTCATCCCCGCGGCTGNNNNCAGAAGCNCCCGCTTCCGTCATCCCCGCGCAGGCGGGGATCCAGNTTAAGGTGTGAAATGCAAGACCTGACCCCAGAAGCCCCCGCTTCCGTCATCCCCGCGCAGGCGGGGATCCAGTTTAAGGTGTGAAATGCAAGACCTGACCCCAAGAGCCCAGACCCCAAGAGCCCGGCGGCAGTGATGGCAGAGAGAGTAAGTACATGAGCAAAAACGTAGTCGTACTCGGCACCCAGTGGGGTGACGAGGGCAAAGGAAAAATCGTCGACCTGTTGACGGACCAGGCCAGCGCGGTGGTGCGTTTCCAGGGCGGTCACAACGCCGGGCACACGCTGGTCATCGACGGCGAGAAAACCGTGCTGCACCTCATCCCCTCCGGCATCCTGCGCGCCAACGTACAGTGCCTGATCGGCAACGGTGTGGTGCTGTCCCCGGAGGCGCTGCTCGAGGAAATCGCGCAACTGGAGGCGCGCGGGGTGCCGGTGCGCGAGCGCCTGAAAATCTCCCCGGCCTGCCCGCTGATCCTGCCCTATCACGTGGCCCTGGACCAGGCGCGCGAGACCAGGCGCGGCAACGAGAAAATCGGTACCACCGGGCGGGGCATTGGCCCGGCCTACGAGGACAAGGTGGCGCGTCGCGGACTGCGCCTGGGTGACCTGCAGGACGAACAGCGTTTCCTGCGCAAATTGCAGGAAGTCATGGACTACCACAACTTCGCCCTGCAGCATTACTACAAGGTGCAGCCGCTGGACGTGCAGGCAGTGGCGGAGGAGGCGCTGGCCATGGGCGCGCAGCTGCTGCCCATGATGGCCGACGTCACGGCGATCCTGCACCAGTGCCGCCTGACCGAGGCGAAAATCATGTTCGAGGGCGCCCAGGGCTCGCTGCTGGATATAGACCACGGCACCTATCCCTTCGTAACCAGTTCCAACACCACCGCCGGCGGCACGGCCACCGGTTCAGGTTTCGGCCCGCTCTACCTGGACTATGTGCTGGGTATCACCAAGGCCTACACCACGCGGGTGGGCTCCGGTCCGTTCCCCACGGAACTGTTCGACGCCACCGGTGAACACCTGGCGCAGAAAGGGCACGAGTTCGGCGCCACCACCGGCAGGCCGCGGCGCTGCGGCTGGTTCGACGCGGTGGCCCTGCGCACGGCGGTCAATATCAATTCGGTCAGCGGCCTGTGCCTGACCAAGCTGGACGTGCTGGACGGTCTGGAAACCATCCGCATCTGCGTCGGCTACACCGACAGCCAGGGCGACCCGGTGCCCAGCCCGGTGGACTCGGATGATTACGAGGGGCTGGTGCCGGTATACGAAGAAGTGCCGGGCTGGAGCGAATCCACCCTCGGCGCCAGGTCACTGCAAGAGCTGCCGGCGGCGGCCCGGGACTACATCCACAAGATCGAGGAGGTCGTGGGTGCGCCGATCGACATCATCTCCACCGGGCCGGATCGGGTGGAGACGATCATCCTGCGCCATCCCTTTGGGGATTAGGGCGCCTCAGGTGTTGTCCACCAGGGACAGGTTGGAGTTCGGGCTGATCAGCTCAAAGCGCGCCGCCGTGATGTAGGCCTGCAGCGCTTCCTGCGCCCGGTACACGGTGTCGTAGGGGCCCTCGAGCGTGCCCTCGCGGGTGGAGAAGTACCATTTGCCGCCCTCCTGTTGTATACGGTCGGAGCGAAAATGGGTGCGGCCACCCTGCGGGTCGCCTTTGCGCTTGAGGTTCATCATTACCACTGTATTACCGTGCGTTGCTGCAAGCAGAACTATAGCACCGCGGCGATTCCGGCGGATTGGCCCTGGCGTCGGTCTGTGACGCAGTTCACACCGGCGTTACAACAATTGCCCGGGAGCGACGTGGAAATTGCCGACGCACCGGTATGCCGCCGGCGCATATTTCAATATGATGACGGGCATTCCCGTCAGCACAAGGAACACGCTCATCATGCATTTCAGAAAACGGATACTGGTCACCGGCGGCGCCGGTTTTCTCGGTTCCCACCTGTGCAAGCGCCTGGTGGACCAGGGCCACGATGTCATCTGCGCGGATAATTTCTTCACCGGCACGCGCGACAACATTCTCGACCTGCTCGACGAGCCGCATTTCGAGGTGATGCGCCACGACGTGACCTTCCCGCTGTACGTGGAGGTGGACGAGATCTACAACCTGGCCTGTCCCGCCTCGCCGGTGCATTACCAGCACGACCCGGTGCAGACCACCAAGACCAGTGTCCACGGCGCCATCAACATGCTCGGCCTGGCCAAGCGCACGCGCGCCAAAATTTTCCAGGCCTCCACCAGCGAGGTCTACGGCGATCCGCAAGTGCACCCGCAGCCGGAAACCTACTGGGGGCACGTCAACCCGGTCGGCGAACGCTCCTGCTACGACGAGGGCAAGCGCTGCGCCGAGACGCTGTTCTTCGACTACTACCGGCAACACCGCCTGCAGATCAAGGTCGGGCGCATCTTCAATACCTACGGGCCGCACATGCATCCCAACGACGGCAGGGTGGTGTCCAACTTCATCGTCCAGGCGTTGCAGGGCCAGGACATCACGCTGTACGGCGACGGGCAGCAGACCCGCTCCTTCTGCTATGTGGACGACCTGATCTCGGCCTTCCTGGCGCTGATGGACACCGATGAGACCGTGACCGGGCCGATCAACATGGGCAACCCCAACGAATTCACCATTCGGGAACTGGCGGAGAAGGTCATCGCGCTGACCGGCTCGAAATCCAAGCTGGTGTACCGCCCGCTGCCCAGTGACGACCCCATGCAGCGCCAACCGGATATCAGCCAGGCCAAAGAAGTGCTGGGCTGGGAGCCACGCATTCAGCTGGAAGAGGGGCTGGGCAAGACCATCGCCTACTTCGACCGCCTGTTGGCCGCCTAGCGGGGGCGACGGCTGTGCGCCGGACGGGTCAGCGTCCTACACAGGTGTAGCGGAATCCGTGGGACGCCATCAGCTCGCGTTCGTACACGTTGCGCAGGTCCACGAACACGTCGCCGCGCATCAGTGACTTTACCCGGTCCAGCGGCAGGCCCCGATACTGGTTCCACTCCGTGATGAGTACGACGGCATCGGCGTCGCGCACCGTGTCGTAGATATCGTCGACGAATTCCACGCCGGGGGGCAGTTCCCGCGCCGCTTCCTCCATGCCCTGGGGATCGTGGGCGCGGATGTGGGCGCCTTTTTGCACCAGTGGCGGCAGGATGGTCAGCGAGGGCGCATCGCGCATGTCGTCGGTCTCGGGCTTGAAGGTCAGTCCGAGGACGGCGATGTTCCGGTCTGCCACGCTGCCGCCCAGCGCCTCCTCGATCTTGCTCACCATGCGCGTCTTCTGCGCCGCGTTGACCTGCACCACCGCCTCGACGATGCGGCTGGAACTGCCGGCTTCCTGGGCCATGCGGATCATCGCCTGGGTATCCTTGGGGAAGCAGGAGCCGCCGTAGCCGGGGCCGGGATGCAGGAATTTCTTGCCGATGCGGCCGTCCAGGCCCATGCCCCGGGCCACGGCGTGCACGTCGCCGCCGGTCTTCTCGCACAGGTCGGCGATCTCGTTGATAAAACTGATCTTGGTAGCCAGGAAGGCGTTGGCGGCGTATTTGGTGATTTCCGCGCTCTCCAGGTCCGTCACCACGATGGGCGCCTCGATCAGGTTGATCGGGCGGTACAGCTCGCGCAGGATGCTCTCGGCGCGTTCGCTATCCACACCCAGCACCACCCTGTCCGGGCGCATGAAGTCGCCGATGGCCGAGCCCTCGCGCAGGAATTCCGGGTTCGAGGCGACGTCGAAGTCGGCCTCGGGATTGGCCTTGCGCACCACGCGCTTGACCTCGCGCGCGGTACCCACCGGCACGGTGGACTTGTCCACCAGCAGCGTGTAGCCCTGCAGGTGGGCGGCGATCTGTTCCGCCGCCGCATAGACGTACTTCAGGTCGGCGTGGCCATCGCCGCGGCGGGTGGGCGTGCCCACGGCGATAAAGATGATATCCGCCGCCTCGATGGTGCCGGCGAACTCGGTAGTGAAATCCAGCCGCCCGGCGGCGCAGTTGCGGCTGACCATGTCGTCCAGGCCGGGCTCGTAAATGGGGATTTCGCCGCGCCTGAGGGCGTCGATCTTGTCCTGGTCGACATCCAGGCAGGTGACGTGGGCGCCGAATTCGGCAAAGCACGCGCCGGAGACCAGCCCCACGTAGCCCGCGCCGATCATGACAACTTTCATCTGGATTCCCTGTTGGTGTAGTGCGTGTACCAGGCCACGAAGCGCTCGATGCCTTCGCGGATAGAGGTGCGCGGCCGATAGTCCACCGCCGCGGCGAGAGCGTCGATATCCGCGCAGGTTGCGGCCACGTCGCCCGGCTGCATGGGCAGCAGCTTCTTCTCGGCCTGCCTGCCCAGGGCCTCCTCCAGCGCCTCGATAAATTCGAGCAAGGATACGGGGTTATTGTTACCGATATTGTACAGCCGGTAGGGCGCGCTGCTGCCGCCTGGATCCGGCCGCGCGGCGTCCCAGTCGGGGTCCGGGCTCGCCGGCCGGTCGATGACGCGCACCACGCCCTCGACAATATCGTCGATGTAGGTGAAGTCCCGGCGCATCTGCCCGTGGTTGAACACCTCGATGGGCTCGCCGGCGAGGATGGCGCGGGTGAACAGGAACAGCGCCATATCCGGGCGGCCCCAGGGCCCGTAGACCGTAAAGAAACGCAGGCCCGTGGTGGCGATGTCGTACAGGTGCGAGTAGGTGTGCGCCAGCAGCTCGTTGGCCTTTTTTGTCGCCGCGTAAAGGGACACCGGGTGGTCCACGCTGTCGTGCACGGAAAAGGGCATATGGGTGTTCATGCCGTATACCGAACTGCTGCTGGCGTACACCAGGTGGCCCGTGGGGTGGTGCCGACAGCACTCGAGAAGATTGGTGAAGCCGACGATATTGCTGTCGATATAGGCCTGTGGATTTTCCAGCGAGTAGCGCACGCCCGCCTGGGCGGCGAGGTTCACCACGGCGTCGAACGAGTTGGCTGCGAACAACGCTTCCAGGGCGGCGCGGTCCTGCAGGTCTGCGCGCACGAAATGGAAACCCGGCTGCTTCTGCAGGCGCTGCAGGCGCGCCTGTTTCAGGGCCACGTCGTAGTAGTCGTTGAGGTTATCCAGGCCGCTGACGCGGTCGCCGCGCGCCAGCAATTTTTCGCAGAGGTGGTAGCCGATGAAGCCGGCGGCGCCGGTAACAAGCAGGTGCATGGTCGGGCATTCTACTATCGCCGCGCCCGCAGAAGTAGCATGCGAGGCGGAGTTTTTTGCGCCCTTTCACAACTCCGCGCTACGCCCGGTACGCGCCGCGGGCGTTCCGTTATACTGCGGGCTTCCACAGGGAGAGGTAGCGGGGGCGGAATCGTATGGCGGGGAGCGTGTTGGTCACGGGCGGCGCGGGTTACATCGGCAGCCACGCCTGCCTGGCGCTGATTGAGGCGGGGCACCCGGTGGTCGTGCTGGACAACCTGTGCAACAGCAGCCCCGAGTCCCTGCAGCGGGTGGGGCAGCTGTGTGGCGAGGAGCCGCTGCTGGTGCGCGGGGATATCCGCGACCGCGCCTGTCTCGACCGCATCTTCGCCGAGCACGATATCGTCGCGGTGATGCACTTCGCCGGTCTCAAGGCGGTGGGGGAGTCGGTTGAAATACCGCTGGAATACTACGACAACAATGTAACGGGGTCGCTCACCCTGCTGGCGGCCATGCAGGCAGCCGGGGTCAACAACCTGGTGTTCTCCTCTTCGGCAACGGTCTACGGCGACCCGGCCACGGTGCCTATCAGCGAGGATTTTCCGCTCGCGCCGGCCAGCCCCTACGGTCGCACCAAGATGATGGTCGAGCAGATTCTCACCGACTGGCAGTGCGCCGACGGCGCGCGCAACGTCGCCCTGCTGCGCTATTTCAACCCGGTGGGCGCTCACCCCAGCGGGCGCATCGGCGAAGACCCCCGTGGCATGCCCAACAATCTCATGCCCTTTGTCGCCCAGGTCGCGGTGGGCAAGCGCGACAGGTTGTTCGTGTTCGGTGATGACTACCCGACCGCGGACGGCACCGGGGTGCGCGACTACATCCACGTCATGGACCTGGTGGAGGGCCATGTACTGGCGTTGCAGGACATCATCGCCGGGCCGGGGCTGCGCGTGATCAACCTGGGCACGGGCCGGGGCGTGTCCGTGCTGGATATGGTCCGCGCCTTTGAGGCCGCCAGCGGCCGGCAGATCCCCTACGAGGTGGTGCAACGCCGTGCCGGCGATATCGCCGCCTGCTGGGCCGATCCCGGCCGCGCCGCGCAGTTGCTGGCCTGGCGCGCCTCGCGCAGTCTCGAGCAGATGTGCATCGACAGCTGGCGCTGGCAGTCCGACAACCCGCGCGGTTACGGCTGAGGCGGCGCACAGGCCGATGTCATTTGGCGCCACCAAGCTCGTCGCGCTGCTGGTGTACCCGCTGAGCCTCAGCCTGCTGCTGTGCCTGCTCGCCCTGCTGCTGTTGTGGCGTGCCCGGCGGCGCGGCCCGCTGGCGCTGCTGGCTGTCGGTCTGGGCTGGCTCTACCTGTGCTCCACGGCGTTTTTTGCCGATTTCCTCATGGGCGTGCTGGAGCGGGACTATCCCGCGCGCGCCATGGGCGCGGTGCGCCCGGCGGACGCCATCGTGCTGCTCGGCGGCGGTACGCGCGGCTACGCCCACATGGCGACCCTGGCCGACCTGAACCAGCACGGCGACCGCCTGGTGCACGCCGCGGCCCTGTACCAGGCGGGCAAGGCGCCGCTGGTGCTGGCCAGCGGCGGCGCCTGGGGCGACAACCCCAGCGAGGCGCAGCAGATGCGCGACCTGCTGCGTGTCATGGGTGTGCCGCCGCGCGCTGTCCTGCTGGAGGAGCAGAGCCTGGACACCCACCAGAACGCGCTGTTCAGCGCGCAGTTGCTGCACGCACGCGGCCTGCGGCGCATCCTGCTGGTCACCTCGGCGTTCCACATGCGGCGCGCGGCCGGCGTATTCCGCGCCCAGGGCCTGGAAGTCGACCCTGCCCCGACGGACTTCAAGCGCCTGGTGGGGGAGGGCGTGGTGCCGGGCTGGCTGCCCGGCACGGGCAACCTGTCGCGCTCCAGCCATGCGCTGCACGAGCTGGCCGGCTATCTCTACTACCGCTATCGCGGCTGGCTCTAGCGCCGCACCGGGCGGGCCCGGCGCGCTCAGCGGTCGTAGCGCGCCTTGTACTGGCTGTAACTCAGCCCCGTCCAGCGGCGAAAGGCGCGGTAGAAGCTGTTCACTTCCAGGTAGCCCAGTTCGTCCGCCAGGCACTTGCCTGGCAGCCACATGTTGCGCAGGATCCGCTCGCAACGGTACTGGCGCGCCCTGTCCAGCAGGAACTGGTAGCAGGTGTGGTCCGCGCGCAGGCGACGCCGCAGGGTGGTGCCGCTCATGCCCAGCGACTCCGCCACGGAGTCGGCGCGCAGGCGCGACAGGTCCCCGCCCATGAGGATCTGCAGCACCTTGTCGGTGGTGCGTGAGAGGGACATGTAGCCGGGTTTGTCAGCGGGCGGAGACAGCTCCCCCGCGCCGTTTTCAGACGTGATCGGTCGTTCCATAGCCATAACATCCTTGTCGTGGTGAACGGAATCTGGGTGCGCCGGCCTGAGACGGGGCCGGTGTTTTCAAGGTAGCACAGGGTCGGCAGGGGTAAAGCGCTGGCGGCGCGATGACCGCATTTGCCCAGACGCGGCTAGATCACTTCCCAGTCCGGCACCGGGCAGTCCATCACCGCGGCGACGCTGGCGATGATTTCGCGCTCGGTCGGGTTGAGTTGCCCGTCGTAACTGGCAGTGAGGGTCATGCCCTTGAGCACGCGCGGTTTCAGCAGCGGATAGCAGTCGGCCAGTTCCCCTACCGCGCGCGAGAAGGCCGCCACGTTCGCCTGGTCCGGCGGCATAATATGCATACCGTGCAGGCCCAGTTCGTCGGCGCCGCGGCGGAAGCGGTGCACCGGCTCGCCGCCGCCGTGGTGGGCCAGTACCGACAGCACCACCCGCAGGTGGTAGGCCACCTTCTGCAGTTTGCGGTGGCGCGGCCGGCTTGGGCGCACCTGCACGAACTCGGGATCCAGGTAGTGGCGCACCAGCTGGAACAGGCACCACTCGTGTAACTGGGTACGCCGGTCGGCCTGGATCAACCGCAGCAGGGTGTCCTTGAAGACGCGGTACTGCGGCGCCGACATGGCCTTCAGGGCGGGCAGGGTCATGTCCAGCAGCGGCAGGCGCCGCGGCGCGCCCAGCTCGTGCACGCCGGGGTAGAGGGTGGTGACCAGCTCCTCCAGGCCCAGCACCCCGGTCTGGCCGACCAGCGCCAGCTGTTCGCGCGCCAGTTGCGTATCGCCATCGATGAGCAGGCAGAACACCAGCGCCTGGGCGCCCAGCGGGTCGTGGCTATGCCGCACCAGCGCCACGGGGATCTCCTCGCGCGCGGCGGTGGCTTCCTCCAGCGCCTCGGGTGGCGGCCCGAAATCAGCGTCGGCGCTCTCGTCCTCGCGCAGTGCGGCCGCGGCGGCGGCCGCCACCAGCGCCGCGCGGCCCACGCCGACCTCACCGTGGCCGGGGCGCTCGGGTTGCGTGGCGTAGACGCGTGGCTTGCGCTTGATGTACTGCCCGTCCCAGGCCGGGTCGATGCGCTCGATGCGCTTGCGCAGTGGCGGGTGGGTGGGAAACATCTGCCACAGGGGGTGCTCGATCTGCCCGAAAAAGATATGCGACATCTCCGCCGCGCGGGCGGCGTGCACCAGGGTGCCGGGGAGGTAGCCGCCGATGACCTTGAGCGCGTCGCCAATACCCCCGGCACTGCGCGTGAACTGCACCGCGCCGGCGTCGGCCAGGTACTCCTTCTGCCGGCTGATGGCCGCTTTGATGCAGCCCGCCGCCAGTGCCCCCAGCCAGCCCAGCAGCCACAGGGCCAGTCCCAGCAGTGGCAGGCCGCCGCCCTCGCCGCCGCGACCGGCGCCCCCGGTGCGCGCGCGGTTGTCGCTGCGCAACAGGATATGACCCACGTCGCCGATGAAGGTGATGCCCTTGAGCAGCGCCGCCAGGCGGATATTCAGGCGCATGTCGCCGTTGAGGATATGGCTGAACTCGTGGGCGATCACGCCCTGTAATTCATGGCGCTTGAGTTGCTCGATAGCGCCCCGGGTCACCGCGACCACCGTGTCGGCGGGCGTCACCCCCGCGGCGAAGGCGTTGATGCCGCGCTCACCGTCCAGTACGTACACCGGCGGCACCGGCATATTGGCCGCCAGCGCCATTTCCTCGACGATGTTCAGGCAGCGGCGCTCGGCCCGGTCGCGGGTCTGCGGCAGGATGCGCGTCCCGCCCATGCTCTCGGCCACGACCTTGCCGCCGGTGGCCAGTTGTACCCACTTGACCAGCACTACCAGGGCGATGGTGGCGGTGATTGCCAGCCCGATCGTGCCGAAGCGCGCCCAGGTGAAAAACGACAGGAAGCCGGGCATGCCGCCGCGGGAGCCACTGTAGAGGTTGTAGTCCTGGCCGAAGTAGAGGAAGGCGGCCACCGCCGCGTTGGCCAGCAGCACCAGCAGCAACACCGCCGCCAGGAACAACAACAGCAACAGGCGCGTGTTGCGCCGGGCGATATCCTGCTGCGTGAAGAAATCCATGGCGGCCGGTGGCGCGCGCTAGAAAGACACCTCCGGTGCCGCCTGTATCTGCTCGCTGTCGTCGAACTCCAGCAGTTCCGCGTCCACGGGGTGGCCGAAGGCACTGGCGAAGAAGACCGGCGGAAAGCTCTGGCGATAGGTGTTGTAGGCCATTACCGCGTCGTTGAAGCCCTGGCGGGCGAAAGCCACGCGGTTTTCCGTGGTGGTCAGCTCCTCGGAGAGCTGCATCATGTTCTCGTTGGCCTTCAGGTCCGGGTAGGCTTCCATGGTTACGTTCAGCCTGCCCAGGGCGCCGCGCAGGGCGCCCTCGGCCTCCGCCAGTTGCGCCATCCCGGCGCCGCCGGCGTTGCCGTCGCCCAGGGCCTGCAGCACCGCCGCCGCCTCGTTGCGCGCCGTGGTCACCGCGTCGAGGGTCTCGCGCTCGTGGGCCATGTAGCCCCTGGCGGTTTCCACCAGGTTGGGGATCAGGTCGTAGCGACGCTTGAGCTGCACCTCGATCTGCGCGAAGGCGTTGAGGTAGCGGTTTTTCAGCGTCACCAGCGTGTTGTAGATGCTGATGATGTAGATCACCAGCCCGAGAATGACCAGCCAGAACACGATGGTGGAAATTTCCATGACGTCTCCCCTGTTACGTCAGCGCAGCGGCCCTGCCGTTAATACTGGCCACTGCCGCCGGGAATTACAAACTTTTCTTGCCTGTTTTCCCCGTCAGCCCCCGGCGTTGCTCGCTCTGCGGGCCGCATCGCCCGGCACTGCGATCTGGGGTATATTGAACGGCCGCTAACAATAAGACGTCTACGCATGCCCTCTCCAAGCCCTGCCCCGGGGAGCAACCCCTACGCCAGCCAGAAAACGACCTACTACGCGCTGGGCCTGCTCACGGTGGTTTACAGCTTCAATTTCATCGACCGGCAATTGCTGGCCATCCTGCAGGAGTCCATCAAGGCGGACCTGCTGTTGAGTGACGGCCAGCTCGGCCTGCTTACCGGTTTCGCCTTCGCCGTGTTCTACGTCACCGCGGGTATCCCCATCGCGCGCTGGGCGGACCGCTCCAACCGGCGCAATATTGTCGCCCTGGCGCTGTTCACCTGGAGTTTCATGACCGCGTTGTCCGGCCTGGTGCAGAACTACATCCAGCTGCTGCTGGCGCGCATAGGCGTGGGGGTGGGCGAGGCCGGGGGCAGCCCGCCCTCGCACTCGATCATCTCGGACATCTTCCCGCCGCAGCAGCGCGCCAGCGCGCTGGGTTTCTACTCTACCGGGGTCAATATCGGCATCCTGTTCGGCTTCCTGTTCGGCGGTTGGCTGAACGAGTTTTTCGGCTGGCGGGTCGCCTTCATGGTCGTCGGGCTGCCGGGCATCCTGCTCGCGGTGCTGGTGCGTTTCACCCTGGCCGAGCCCGTGCGCGGGCTGGCCGAGCAGCGCACGGTAGCGGACACGCAGGTCCCCATAAGCGAGGTTCTGCGTCTGCTGTGGAGCCGCATGACCTTTCGCCACTTTGCCCTGGGCGCGGCCCTGAACGCCTTCGCCGGCTACTCGACCTCGAGCTGGAGCGCCTCGTTTTTCATCCGCAGTCACGGCATGAGCACGGGCGAGCTGGGCACCTGGCTGGCGCTGATCATGGGGCTGGGCGGCGCCATCGGCGTGTTCTTCGGCGGCTATATCGCCGACCGGTTGGCGCCGCGCAACCAGCGCTGGTACGCCTGGCTGCCAGCGCTGGCGGGTTTCATCTCGGTGCCGTTCGCCGCGGTGGTGTACCTGGTCGACAGCCCCTATGTCGCCCTGTCCCTGGCGGTGGTGCCGGGCCTGTTGCACAACGTCTACCTGGGCAACACGCTGGCGGTGACCCACGGCCTGGTCGGGCTGCGCATGCGCGCGCTGTCTTCCGCGCTGCTGTTTTTCATTCTCAATATCATCGGCCTGGGCGCCGGGCCGTGGATGGTGGGGATGCTGTCCGATTACCTGACCCCGACACTGGGCGACGAGGCCCTGCGCCATGCGATGCTGTACCTGATTCCCGCGATGCTCACCTGGTCGTCGCTGCACTTCCTGCTGGCGGCGCGCTCCCTGCCGCAGGACCTGGCGCGGGCCCCGGACTAGGAACCGCTGAGAAAGGCGTCCACACGCGCCACGGCGTTGGCGCGGACATTCAGGTAGTACAGGCTGTAGTCGTAGACATGCATGCTGTTGCCGGGCATGCGCGAGGGAAAGTTGTCCGAGCGCAGCTCGCGCACCACCAGGTTGCCGGCGCGACACTGCGCGTCGGCCACCTGCGGCTCGATGGCCATTGCCGTGACGTCCTCGCCCTCGGCCGGCTGCGTATAGCTGGCGAAACCGATGCCCCCGGAATTGCGTGCGTTCGGCGCGTGCGCGCCGTCGGCACGCCAGCTCAGCGGGTTGACACAGACCAGGTCGCGGCCCGCGCCGTTCAGCCCGGCGGACTCCCCCTGTACCGTGTTCCAGCCGATGACGCAGCCCGTGGCGGTTGCGGTGGCGCACACGGGCAGTCCGCCCATGTCCTGCCGGTCCAGCGCGAAGCCCACCAGGTAGGCGGCGACCATGCGCGACTGCGCCGGGCTGCCGGCGATACGCTCGCGCAGCAGGCGGGCGCCGTGCTGGGAGCCCTGGGAGTGTCCGGCAAGGATGAAAGGGCGGTCGCCGTTGCGCGCCAGGAAGGCCTCGAAGGCGGCGGCGACATCGGTGTAGGCCAGGTCCAGGGCGCGCTCCCCGTTGCCCGCATCGTCCAGGTAGGAGAAGAAAGTGGCCTGGCGATAGCGCGGAGCGAAGACCTCGCAGCAGGCGTTGAAAACCGAGGCCTGATGGCGCAGCACGCGATTGTCGGTAATCCAGTTCGCAGATGCGTCGGCCAGCGGCTGGTTCCAGTTGTCCCGGCCGAAGTAGCTCGTCGGGTGCACAAAGAACACGCCCACCGGGCGCGGGGCGCCGCTGTCCGGGTGAGAGCCCGGCTGGTCATCGGCGGGGTCGTCCTTTTCGGGCAGTGCGGCCCAGGCGCTGTCACTCCGGTAGTCGGGAGGCGCCGGCGCCAGCGCCGGGTCGAAATCGTGCTGCGGCGCGATGCGTGTCGCCATCAGTGCGATCATCAATTGTTCGCGCAACAGCCAGGCGCCGGCACCCAGCACGGCGAGTATCACGAGTAAAGCTGTCAGCGTTTTCTTCAATGGGGCCTCCCGCTCGCTGTGCCAATTGCCTGTACTGCTGTTGCTTCAGGCGCAGCATTGGCCAAACCGGTCGCCGGCGCAAGTAGGTCATTTTTCTCCCGGCGGGNATGGCGCTCGCGGCGCTCGCTGTTATAGTTTACGGACTTTTGGGGCGACACCGTCGCGGGAGAAAGGTAATGGAAGACCTGGTTACACACATCGCCACGGTGTTCATGGGCTTCTTCGCCATCATGAACCCGATCGCCAATACGCCGGTTTTTCTCGGCCTGACCGCCGCGGACGACGCCGCGACGCGACGCAAGGTGGCGACCCGGGCCCTGCTGGTCAGCGCGCTGATCATCATGGTGTTCTGCGCGGCGGGCTCCTTCATCTTCAGTATGTTCGGCATCACGCTGCCGGCGTTCCGCATCACCGGCGGCGTGCTGGTCGCCCTGGTGGGCTTCCACATGCTGCAGGGCGGGGAGAACTCCAGCGTGCAGCACCCCAGCGACAACGACAAGGCGCAGAGCCGCGACGCGGCGCTGGATATGGCGATCAGTCCGCTGGCCATGCCCATCCTGGCGGGCCCGGGGACCATCGCCACCGCGATGAACTACGCTTCCACCGGCACGCTGATGGAGTTTATCGTCACCGTTTCGGCCTTTGTCGTGCTGTGCGTGATCACCTGGCTGTTCTTCGTCTCGGGCGAGCGACTGGTGAATTTCATCGGCGACAACGGTATCAAGGTGATCACCCGGCTGATGGGCCTGATCCTGGCGGTGATCGGCGTGCAGATGCTGATTCACGGCATCGGCGGCGCCGTGAGCGCGTACGCGGGGGGTTAACCCGCCCCGGCCGCCCGGCGCGCAACGCCGCACCCGCGTACGCTATGCCGGGGCGCGCAGTTCCGGGAACAGCTGCAGCGCATTGTCGCGCAGTATACGTCGGCGCAGCTGTGCGCGCTGTGGTGAGTCGGTGCAGATCAGCACCTTGGCCAGCGACATACCCAGGTGGTAGAAGGGCCAGTCCGTGCCGAACAGCAGGCGCTCGCCCCCGGTCCGGCGGATGATCCGTTCCAGCATCGTTACTCCCTGTCCGTGTATCCCCAGCCAGGCGTTGTCGTGGCGCAGCGCCAGTTCCAACATCGCTTCCCCGTCGCGCGCGCCGGCGTGCCCGAGAACGACCGGCAGCTGCGGAAAATTGGCCAGTACCGCCTCGTAGTGACGCGGCATGGCGTAGCGCTGCCGTGATTGCGGCTCGATACCCGCCCGTCCGCCATGGAAAAAAATCACCAGCCCCAGCCGCTGGGCCTCCTCGTACACCTCCATCATGCCGGGGTCGTCCGGGTAGAAGGCCTGCACGGTCGGGTGAATTTTCATCAGCCGCGCGCCGCTGGCGGCGTGAGCGCGCATCTCCTCGATGCNCTGCTCCCCGCGCGGGAAAATCGACAGGCCGCTGACCAGGCGCTGTTGTGCACCCGCCGCCGCAATGGCGTCCCGCCAGTGCTCGGTCTGCCGGTCGCCAAAGGGCAGCCCCATCTTGATGGGCAGGATCATGGCGCGCTGTACGCGCATGGCGTCCATCTCGTCGAGCAGGTTGGGGATGGTTTGCGTGGCGGCGAAGTCGCTGCCCCACAGTGCCTGCGCAAATGTGCTCACGCGCAGGTCCGCCAGCATGTCGTCGGTGAAGTTGCTGTTGGCGTAGACATCCAGGTTCAGCGGACAGCCGGGTTCTTCGGCGTCGCAGTCCAGCAGGTGGCGCACGCGCGGGGTGCGCGCCTGCAGGTCGAGTTCCGGCTCGAACAGCACTGACATGCCGAGATGGCAGTGTATGTCGATGGACTCGGGCACGCTTTCGTCCGTGCACCGCAAACGGCCGCTGTCGTCGAGGTCGAACCAGGGCAGTTCGGCGAGGCCGCGGTAGCCGCGATACAGGTGTGCACCGTAAGGGCCCCGGCCGGACGCTTCCAACTCCTGCCGGCGCTGTGCCGCCAGCAGGGCCCGGTCCTCCTCGCTGTAACGTCCCGGCTCGGCTTCGCCGGTGCAGCCCGCCAGGGCCAGGGCACCGGCGCCGGCCCCCATGGCCTGGACGAATCGGCGCCTGGGCATTGTCGCTCTGCTCACAACCGCTCCTCCCGCAACCGTGTACTGCCTACAGTACCACTGTTTGGCGCCGGTAGCGGTCCCGTTGCCTGACAGGGACGGCCTGACCCGATCCTCCCTGCAGGTGAAATCAGGCCGCCGCTTCCAGTTCCTCCCTGGGCCCGAAAAACTCGAGATGCACCTGATCCTGGGGAATGCCCCATTGCCGCAGGATGCGGTGGACGCTGACCATGAACGGCTTCGGGCCACAGAAATAGTAGTCCGCGTCGCGTCCGGGGACGAGGGATGCGAGCAGTTTCGCGTCGACGAATCCGGTGGAACTGTCACCCTGGCGCGTCGTGGCGTCGGTTTCGGGGTCGCTGTAGCGGTAGTGGACGGTCAGCCCGGGATGGTTTGCGGCCAGCGCGTCTAGCGTCTTCCTGAAGGGTTGCACTCGCTCGTTCAGGCAGGCCTGAACAAACACGATCTCCCTGTTTGGCATGGCGTCAAGCGCGGTTTGCAACATGCTCAGTAGCGGGGTGGTGCCAACACCGGCGGCCAGCAACACCAGCGGGCGCCGCTGTTCCTTGTCGATGTCCAGGATGAATTCGCCGCAGGGTGGGCCGATCTCCAGCGAATCGCCGACCTGGATGTCATCGTGCAGCAGGTTGGAGACGAAACCCGCGGGCTTGTCGGCCTCTGCCCCGGTTTCCCGTTTCACACTGATGCGGAAGTAACCCTGTCCCGGCTTGTCCGACAGGCTGTAGTTGCGCATGGTGGTCGAGCCGTCGGGCGTGCGCAGGCGCAGCGTCAAATACTGTCCCGGCAGGTAATCCGGTACGGGGCCGTCGTCTGCGGGAACCAGGTAGAAGGAGGTGATCACGCTGCTTTCCGCCGCCTTCTTTGCCACCTTGAATTCCCTGAAGCCGGTCCAGCCGCCGTGTTTTGCCGCGTTCTCCTTGTAAATCTGCTCTTCCCGGCCCGTCAGGATGTCGGCGAGCAGTCCGTAGGCCTCGCCCCAGGCGGTGATTACCTCTTCGCTGGCCGCGTCGCCGAGAACCTCGGCGATGGAGGCCAGCAGGTTTTCGCCGACGATCGGGTAATGCTCTGGCTTGATCATGAGCGAGGCGTGCTTTTGTGCGATCAACTCGACGGCATCGGCCAGCACCTCGAGGTTGTCGATGTTGGCGGCGTAGGCGCAGATCGCGCCGGCCAGTGCGCGTTGTTGTGTACCCTGCGCCTGGTTGCCGGGATTGAAGTACGGCGCCACCTCCGGGTTGTTGCTGAACATGCGACGATAAAAATGGCGGGTAAGTTCCTCCGCGTGTGCCTGTACTAGCGGGGCGGTGGACTTGACGATGCTGATGGCCTGCTGGGGGAGCATATGAAATCCCTTTCTAAATATGTATTGAAAATACATATTAAGATTCCCGTGGCGCAATTGCAAGCCTGTTTTATAGTGAACGCATGCAACTGACCTCGTTCACCGACTATGCCTTGCGCGCGTTGATGTACCTCGCGGCCCGACCGGGGCAGACGAGCAGCGTAAAAGAGATATCCGGGTACTACGGCATTTCGCGCAATCACCTGGTGAAGGTGGTGCATCGCCTGGCACAGTTGGAGTACATCGAAACGAGCAAGGGCAAGGGCGGCGGTGTGCAGCTGGCCGCGGACACTACTGCGCTGCGGCTGGGAGACCTGATCGCCGAGCTGGAGCCGCACATGAAAATGGTCGAGTGTTTCGACGCGCAAACCAACACCTGCCGAATTACCGACTCGTGCCAGCTCAAACACTACCTGTTCGAGGCCACGCAAAGCTTTGTCGAAACGATGAACCGTTACACGCTGGCCGACCTGGTGGCTGAAGACGCGGGTGGAATCACTGTTCGATAGCGCTGATCAGCGATCTGCCGGTTTCCCGGATATGCTCCTTGAGCAGTGCCATCGCCTCTTTTTTCTTCTTTTGGCGACAGAGCTTCACCAGGTCGCGGTGCTGCTTGTCCGCCAGTTTGTAGCCGTCAGAAATAGCGATCTGCATTTGCAGGTAGCGGTTGCAGTCCGAGTGTAGCCGGTTGATCAGTTCAAGCGTACGATCCTTGTGTGCGGGCTCGTACAGTGTCTTGTGAAACTCCCAGTTGAGCGCCGACCACCTGCTGACATCCGCGTCCGGCCGCAGCAGTTGTTTGAATTCGTCCAGTATGTCCTCTGCGCGGTCCAGGTCTTCGCGCGAGATCGACGAGAATGCGCGCTTGAAGATGTCGCACTCGAGCATCTCGCGCAGGTCGAAAATTTCCTGTACTTCCGCGGGGTCGACCTCGGTAACGATCGCTCCCTTGTGCGGTATGATCTTGACGAGACCTTCCGCTTCCAGTTGCAGCAGTGCTTCCCTGACGGGAATTCTGCTGACGCTCAACTCGGCGGCGATCGCGTCCTGCCTAAGTGGCTGTCCGGGCACCAGTTCGCGAGACAGTATGCCCTCGCGCAGGTGTTCTACGACAAGTGTGGTGATGGTTTTTTTTTTTAGAACCAACCTGAGGAACCTCCGGGGGGTGCGGTTCGCATGCTATGCAGGTGTATCACACCAACAACGGTGTCCGATTCTATGGGCATCCGTCTGCCTGGGCAAGGCGTTTTTCCCGCTATGAGCGCTGGCAACACGACTAAAACCGGCTCAGGCGGAAGTCCGCCAGGTTGACAGGTGGCGCTGTACCCTGCGCCAGGTGCCGGACACAGCGCGCAACGGTCGCTGCCTGGGTCAGGCCGAGGTGGTGGTTGCCCGTGGCGACGATCAGGCTCCTGTTATTGTCCGGTGCGTCGATAACCGGCAGATAATCCGGCAGTGTCGGCCTGCAGCCCATCCACTGGCTGGAGCCCGTGGCGTCGAGTCCCCCGAATACCTCGTTGGCCTGTGTGTACAGCATCTGTGCGCGCTGCATGCTGGGAGGGTCGTCGGGGCTGGCAAATTCCACCGTTCCTGCAAGGCGAATACCCGATTGCAGGGGAGTCATGATGAACTGCCGCTCGTGTAACGTGACGGGAAGCTTGAGCGTTGGCCGTGTGTGCGGTAGCAGCAGGTGATAGCCGCGCTCGGCTATGAGTGGTATGCGGTGTCCCAGGGGGCGCAGTAGTTCGCCGCTGTGTACGCCACCCGCGACGATGACGGTATTGGCCTGCAGTCTTGCGCTATCGGTCACTACCGTGACTCCAGGTCGGTTAGAGTCGTCCAGGGCCGAGACATTGGCGTGATGGAACGATACGCCATTTGCGAGGCATGCATCGAAAACCGTGCGGAAAAAGAGGTAGGGATCGAGGCAGTACGCGGTTTCCGGGAAGTACAGCCCGCCCTGCGCGAGATCCGGCAGTTGTGGCAGGTAGTCGGGCAGTTCGTCGCGCCCCACCATACGGCTGGGAACCTCGTGCTCGCTCAACGCGACCTGCATGGCTGCAAGTTCGCGTACACCCCTGCGACTTTCGGCCAGCTGCAGGGTACCCGTGCGGTGTAGCAGCTGCGCCTGGCCGATAGTGGACAATAGTGCCTGCCAGTCAGATAGTGCTCCCGCATTGAGCGCGGCGAGGGCGCGGGTGCCGCGGGTATAGCTCGACCGATTGCTGGCGCGCAGAAAGCGCAGGCTCCAGCGCAGGGTGGACAGCAGGCTGTGTGCATTGAAGGTAAGCGGGCTGTTCCTGGCGACCAGCAGGCGGGGTATGTCGCGAAAGATGGCGGGGCTGGCAATGGGAAAAATCTGCTCGGTGGCGAAATGCGCCGCGTTGCCATAGGAGCAGCCCATACCCGGGTCGCCCCGGTCCACGATAGTGACCCGGCGCCCCGCGCTGTTCAGCTCCCAGGCGATCGCGGCGCCGATGATACCGGCGCCAATGACGATGACGTCGTAACTACTGCTGGCCGACATGACGCTGACCTTGCCAGAGTGAAATCACTGAACCTGGAACCCATGGGCGTAGGGGTCGCGGTCATCAACCAGAATCTGGTTGAAGCCGGTTACCCGGGCCCAGCCCCCGATACTGGGCTTGATAGCGTCGTAAGCGCCGACCTTTGTGGCCCCCTCGATGCAGCCGCGAAACTGGCTGCCAATAATGCTTTCGTGAATGAAAACATCGCCGGCCTGCAGCTCTCCCCGGGCGTGTAACTGGGCCATCCTGGCGCTCGTGCCTGTGCCGCAGGGAGAGCGGTCGATGGCATTGTCGCCGTAGAATACGGCATTGCGGGACGTCGAGCCGGGTGCGGTGGGCTTGCCTGTCCACATGACGTGGGATACCCCGGCGACACTCGGGTCCTGCGGATGAACGCATTCAACCAGCTTGTTGACCTCGCGCCTCACCACAGGGCTGTAGTGCAGTACATCCTTTGCGCTGAACGCCTCCAGGCCCGGAAAATTCTCCTGTGCATCCACGATGGCGTAGTAGTTGCCGCCGTAGGCGACGTCGAGTCGCAACTGGCCCAGGCCAGGGCAGTCAACAGTGATGTTAGTATGCGCAACGTAGCTGGGCACGTTGTACAGGCGTACGGACTCCACGTGGGGCCCGTTCATCCGGTAGCTGACAGTGATTTGCCCGGCGGGGACGTCGATAGTCAGCTGGCCGGGCGCCCTGGGCTGCTTGACCAGTCCCTGTTCGACGATCGCCGTCACAGTGCCAATGGTGCCGTGGCCACACATGGGCAGACAGCCGCTGGTTTCAATGAACAGTACGGCGATATCCGCGTCGCTGCTGACTGGCGGGTAGAGAATCGTGCCCGACATCATGTCGTGTCCGCGCGGCTCGAACATCAGGCTGCGCCTGATCCAGTCATGGTTCTGGATGAAATCCAGGCGTCTCTCGCTCATGTCGTCTCCGCTGAGAAAGGGGGCGCCGCTGGTTACCACCCGGACAGGGTTGCCGCAGGTGTGGGCGTCGATGCAGGAAAAGCTGAACTGAGCCATGGTCTGTCCCGTGAAAATGCTAGAGGCGCTGATCCAGCGTGTCATCAAAGCCCGCTTCACCGCGCATGCGCCGTAGGATGAGCGCCAGCCCGTCTTGCACCGTGTCAAAACACCCCGCCGTCTCCAGTTCGCGCATAAGCTGCTCGTTCAATCCGCCTGGTGTCGCATGGTCAATCGCCAGTTGAGCGAAATCCGTATCGAGCTCGCGCAAGCCTGTATCAGCCAGCGCATGGAACATCGACGCAACGAACATCCTGGCGCGCTCCGGCGCGACCTGCTGTGATACCAGCCAGCTGGCGGCGCTCTCCTGCAGGCGAAAATATGAGGCCATCATCGAGGTAGCGGACCACAGGGTCTGCAGCTCTTGCTCATCGGCGACCGCCACGAGATTGCCGAGGTCGCCGAAGACCTCTTCGACAACCCCACCAGCGGGAAATACCGCGATCGGTCCCAGTCGCCGGGCGACAGGGGGTAGCGGCACAACACGAAAGACAGTTGCGCAGGGCTGCACCAGCGTCGCGATGTCCTCCATGGAGAACGTGGATATAAAGCTGATGACCGTCTGTGTTGAGCGAAAGCGCAGCGCGGCCAGTGCAGCCTGGGCGTCCTGGGGCCGCACACCCAGGCAGATCACGTCACTCCTGTCGACGACGTCCTGGTTGTCACGGCCCACTGTGACCGCTGTGAAGCGCTGTGCGAGGTCGTTTGCGCGGCTCGCGTTCCTGGGAGAAACCACTATTTGTGTGGGACTGTTAGACGAGGACATCAAGGCGGTAACCACTGCAGTGGAGATTACCCCGGTCCCGACAAAGCCTATACGCATGAGCTGCGTTCTCCTGTTGCCAGACGGTGTGTTCGATGGCCGTGGGTGATTGCGAAAATCTTCATCAGTGCGTCCCCTGCGAGTTCCCCGAGGGGCCGACCCGGTAGCCCTCGTACAGCGGGTCGTCCTGCGCCAGGACGAAATGGTGATAGCCGGTAACGTAGGCGTTTCCCGTAATCCTCGGGGTGATAAAATCGATGCCGTTGCGGGTTTCCCTGTGCACGGCTTCTCCGATCATGCAGGTGCCGAGCGGCCCCTCGAACTTTCTCGTCTCGTGCATTGCCATAGCGCCCTTATCGACCAGCAGGGCTACACGCCCGCTGGTGCCTGTTCCGCAGGGCGAGCGATCCAGCGAGCCTGGCGGGCAGACGATGGTCTGTTTGTAATCGCCGGAAGCTACCCTGGCAGACGTGAAGAGCACCTGGTAGCAGCGGTTGATGTCAGGGTTTTCCGGGTGAGTGGTGTCCAGTTGCTGCGCCACTGCTGCGCGAATATGTCCGGAGGCATCTATTAACGCACTGTCGTTCGCCAGTGACAACTCCAGGCCGAGTTGGTCTGCGTCCACATGAACGTAGAGATCTCCGCCGAAAGTGACGTCTACCACCAGATCGCCCAGGGGTGGCGCGACGAGCGTTGCGTTGCGATGCAGCACAAAAGACTCAACGTTGTCGAAACTGACCGCGCCGACGACGCCGTTTGCTACCGCCACATCGCAGCTCACCAGGCCGGCCGGCGTATCAAAGCGCACCGTCGTGACAGGCTCGGTAAGCGCTACCATTGCCTCGTTCACCACGGTCATCGCCGTACCAATGATGCAATGGCCGCACATGGGAACGTATTCTTCCTGCTCCATGATGATCGCGGAAAAGTGTGCGGTCGGTGTGTGTGGTGGCAGCAGCAATACCGAGCACATAAGGCCAGAACCGCGGGGTTCGAAGTTCAGTAGTTTGCGCAGGCCGTCGTCGTGGTCGCGCAGCCAGTCACGTTGCTGCAGCAGGGTCGAGCCCGGTGGCACCGGGACGCCGCCGACGATGACCCTGGTGGGATTGCCTTCTGTGTGTGAGTCGACGGTTCTTACCGATCTGGCCCAGGCCTGCGACATGTGCGCTCCGGTTTGTTAGTTGAAAAACGTATATTATATACCATTAGGGTGGCAGGCAAGGTGATTGTCGAGCGCGAGAGCTTGTGTTCCCGTTGTATACAATATACAGTTAGCCCATCGGCACGCAGGTTCGCCTGTCCAGGTGGGCCTGTGAGTCGGTGCGACACTAGTTGGCGGAATCCCTCATAAGGGGAGTTTATGCAACATACCGATAGCTCGATAGCGGTTTCCGGTGGGCTCGCAGGTATCCAGCAGGCGCTGGTCGGGCTGATCGAGGCGGGGGGGATGACGCCTGTAGAGCGACCCAGCCTGGGCGATGCGCTGGCGGCGCTGGAAAGCACGGTTGCCGTCGGCTGTTATCCCGAGGGGAAAAGCCTGTTTGGCATGTTTGATGCATCGGGCAACGCCTGGGACTGGCTGCGCACTGTCTGGGGCCCGGGCTTTGAAGAGCCGCTCTATGCGGACCCCTACGATGTCCACGACGGGCGGGAAGCGCTGGACGCCGGGCCGGAGATGCTCAGGTGTATGCGTGACGGTGCGTTCCTGGTGGAGGAGGAGCGCGCGGCGAGCACCTTCGGGGATGCCGTTGAACCCGACAGTCGCGATAACGCCGAAAGCTTTCGCGTCGTGATCACCAATAGTGCAGATGCACAAAAACAGAGCAGTGAAGGACCCAGAAGATGAGAAGTTTACGTTGGGGCGAGTTTGCCCATACCGCCATTCACAAGATGGCGACTGTAAAACCCGGAGAAAGCCTGTTGATCCTGGCCGATACCTGGACAGACATGGATATCGCCGAGGCGTGCCTGACTGCCGGAATGAATGCCGGCGCCCTCGCGCAACTTCTGGTGATACCGAGGATGGCGCCAACAGATACCACCGAGTTCAATGCCAGTATCACCGGTGCGATGGTGGGCGCGGACGTCATTATTGGCCTGTGTCCGACCATGTTCATGGAAAAGGACGCCATTCGCCAGGCGCGGGAGCAGGGTGCGCGTGTCACCGCCACCGATGTCACAGGGATGGAGGAGTTCGCGATTGAGGGAATCAGCAACGTTGACTACGAGTTGATGGACGAGATCGCGGTGAAGATCGGCAAGATCTGGGAGAAAACCCGGCACTGCAGGGTAACCTCGGAGTTGGGAACCGACATCAGCTTCTCGTTGCTGGGGCGGCCCATTGATATCGGCAACGGCATCGTATCCGAACCGGGTCAGTCGAATTTCTTCCCGGGAGTGTCCGTGGCCAATGCACCGATCGAGGACACGATCAACGGCAAGCTGGTGGTGGACGGCAACATACCACCGGGCAGGCTGGTGAAAGCCCCGGTGGTGGTCACCCTGGAAAGCGGTGTGATCACTGATATTGAAGGCGGCGCAGACGCCGCCGCGCTGCGCGCCCATTTTGCACAGAGCGGAGACCCCATCGCGACCCATCTCTGCCACTTCACGCTGGGGCTGAATCCCCGCGCCAGGACTACCGGCAGTGTGCACCAGGACGAGCACGTGCTGGGTGCAATCACTTTTGGTTTCGGCGAGCAGGATCCCGGTTTTGGCGGCAACGTGCCCGAGTGTGGCGTGCACTGCGACCTGGTACTCACCACGGGCACTATCGAATGCGATGGCACGGTGATGTGTAAAGACAATGTACTGAATGAAGATCTGGGTCTGGGAGGCCTTGCATGAGGACCGTTCTGGCCAACTGCCACCTGATTGACTGTACCGGCGCGCCCTTCGAACTGCTGCTGGAGAAGGACGCCTTCAATGTTCCGACGATCTGCGCCACTCAGGATGAGGACCCGCTGGAGGACATTTCCAGCGAGCGTGATGTGCGGCTGGGTATAAAGGACGGCCACCTGGTCAATCTGCAACACCAGGAGGGTGTTACTGATTTGTTCGAACTGTACTGCTGATGAGCGGGGCGCTGTCCGAGATTACACGACCCTTTGGCAACAAGGGATTTGGCAGTCTATGGATAAGCGTCGGCCTCAACGCGTTCGCCAATACCGTGGGCAGTGTGGCCTTGGCCTGGTTGGCGCTGGAGTACACTGACTCCGCTCTGGGTGTGGGCATGGTTATCATGTCACGCTCGCTACCCAAGCTCATATTCAGCCTGCCGGTGGGATACCTGTCGGATCGGGTCTCGCGCAAGCGTATGCTACAGGTAAACAACTACCTGGGGGCGCTGGCTGCGTTTGTCGCGGTCCTGTTCAGTGCCCTGGGTGCTGTGGATATTTACGTGGTGCTGGCCCTGGCGACGCTGGTGGGCATCTTCGATGTCATCCAGACCACGGTCTCCTACGCTTATGTCTACGACCTGGTGGGGCGCGACAGGTCAGTGCACGGCATGGCCATGATGCGCCTGGCCGATCGTGGCTTTGGCGTGGTTGCCGGGCTATCTTCGGGTGTCGTCCTGGCGCTGTCAGGGGGGGAGGGTGCGTTCGTGGCGATGGGGCTTGCCTACTTGGGTAGCGCGGTCGTCCTGCATGCGATATCGCCTCGGCCAGGCGCTCCTTGCCGGGAAGAAAGTGACGAACAGGCCGCCACGTCGGGACAAAGTCCATCGCTGTCGCCTGGGCGCGTGGTTCTGGATATGATCCGCAGCCCCTTTGTCATCGTCTTTGGCGCTGTCACGCTCAGCGCCGAGGTCCTTGCCTACTCGACGGAAGTACTCTGGTCCTCCTTTGCCAGGGATGTATTTGCGGTGGGGGAGGTGGGTATGGGAACCCTGGTGTCCCTGAACAGCGCAGGTGGTTTCGCGGGTCTGCTGGCCCTGTCCATGCTATCCACACGCCTCAACCCGGAAAAGGCCCTGTTCGCGACCGCGCTGGTGTTCGGCGCGAACCTCTTCCTGCTGGCATTTGCGCCCACCTTTGCGCTGGCCTGTATGATCATGCTGTTTATCGGTGCGTTCTGGTCGTTGCTGGACTCCCTGCTGCCAGCGGTGTTGCAGCGGGGTGTGGCGGATACTGAACGCGGCGCGGTGGTCGGCGTGTGGAACCTGGCGCGTGGGTTCGGGCCACTGGGGCAGTTCGAGATCGGCGCTTTGGCGGCAATGCTTGGGACTGCGGCCGCGCAGGCTCTGCACGGGGCTGCATTCATGCTCATTACACTTTGTCTGTTCCTCGCGTACCGCGCGTTCTCTGTGAGCCGTGATCGATCCGAAATGCATGCGACACAACTGCTGGGCCAGGTAGAAAGACCGTGACTGCCGGAGAAACTCAACCCCTGACACGCTCAGGTTCCGCGGCCGTCGGGGAGTCCTACACCTTGTTCGAAACGCTCGTGCAGCCGTTGTTCATGGTCGGCACGGTACTGGCTTACTACCTGCTGGGAGATCCATTGCTGGTGTTGGCGCTGGGATTTGTGGTACTGACGCTGCTTGAATGGCGACGACCGTATCGTAGAGACTGGATACAAACGCGGAAAGAATGGTTGGAGAACGCCTTTTTCCTGATAGGCACGATCTTTATATTCGACCCGTTTTACACCTGGGCCTATTCGCCGCTGTACGAGTATTCGATTGCGCTCAAGGAGCGCTGGGAATTGTCGCTCAATGGCTCACTGTCAAGGCCAGTGCAGATTTTGTCAGTCTATATAGTGATTGAGCTGCTGTTCTACCTGTTGCACCTAGCACAGCACAAACTACTTATTCTTTGGCGTACACACAAGCTGCACCACTATTCCAGGAAGATGATGTGGGCCAAGTACATTACGGCGCACCCTGTCGAACTGGCTTTGTTTCCGCTGGCAGGGCTGGTTACCTCGTTGCTGTTTTCTATAGAACCCGACGACGAGGCACTGTATATCTTTACCTTTCCATTACTGGTCGCGGTATTTACTCACTCCAATATCCGCACCAATCCTGCACTGCTGGGCTGGTTGTTCGTCACACCGCAGTACCATTTCAAACATCACTCCAGTGCGTTTGACACGCGTAGAAACCGGGCGGTGGGCGACTGCAACTACGGTGTCAGCCTGATCCTGTTTGATAGGCTGTTCGGTACGTTTGACCCCGGAACGGTGATTGACCCCGTAGGTGTTCAGCCACGGAATGAACTGAACCTCTGGCAACAGCTGCTGACGCCATTCCAGCACGGCTGGTCGACGGCACCCGCGAGGGAAGCCGAGGACCAGTCGTGAGCCGCTACTGACGGTGGCGCAATTGTCAGGTGAACGAAGAATCAGGGCTGTCTGACATCGACACGTTTGCCCTGCCTGGAGGATTCATATATCGCGAGTATGATCTCCTCGGCTTTCAGCGCCTCACGGCCGCTCACCATGGACTCGCGCCCCTCTTCGTGGGCCGCCAGTACCTCCAGCAGGTTCGCACGGTGTCTCTCCATGGGGAAGAGGTACGGGTTGGTGACATCGCCAAAGGTAAAGCCCTCCGGGGCATCGATCTTCTCGGGATCACCATCGACCTGCCAGAAATACAGCTCGTCATACTCGCCGTTGAAGATGGCGCTGCCCTTGGTGCCATGAATCTCGATACGCGATTTCATGGCAGGGCGGAAGCAGGTGGAACTGACGATAACGCCGTTGGCGCCGCTCTGGAATTTCAGCATGACGTTGGCCAGGTCTTCGACCTCGATGTCGTGGTAGGCGGTCCTGCAGTCCGCGTAGACACTCTCCACCGGGCCGCCGATCCATTGCATGAGGTCGATGAGATGCGTGGTCTGGGTAGTCAATGTGCCACCGCCTTCAAACTCCACGGTGCCGCGCCATGCATCGTCACGATAGTAGGATACTTCCCGGAAGGCCTTGTCGTAAGCGTCGATCTGAAGAATATCGCCCAGCTCGCCAGCAGCGACAGCCTGCTTGATCTTTGTCGCTGCCTCACCAAACCGCATCTGGTAGATCGTGGACAACGAAACATTGTTTTTTTCACAGGCGTCGATTATGGAGTGTGCAGCCTCGCGCGATATTTCCAGCGGTTTTTCGACGATAAGATGTTTGCCTGCTTCCGCCAGGGGAATTGCGTACTTTGCGTGCAGGCCATTGGGGGTGCATACCACGACGAAGTCAAGGTCGTCATCGGCGCAGAATGCGTCGAAGTCAGAGTACCAGCGCTTTGCGCCATACTTGCGGCCGAAGGCCTCTGCTTTTTCCGGGTTGCGTCCGAAGCACGCGACGAACTCGAGTTCATCAATTTCCGCGAACTGGGTGGCGTGCGTTACTCCCCCCATGCCAATGCCGACAAGTCCGATTCCGTAAGTCTGTTTTTTCATGATGATTCCCGCTGACTACCAATGAGTGAATTGTATACCGACTCGGGGAAAACCCGCCTGGGCGCAATATCGTTTTGTTCGCAGCTGGAAGAGATCTTCTGCTCGTGAGGTGATTTCGCTTGTAGCCCCGCCCTCAATAATGTATATAATATACATTATGCCGAGAATGGCAAAGCATTTTGCATTATCGAGCCGGCCACCGAGAGTGCCGGGTACACATCAGCGCGGTGAAAGTGGTATGGAAAAGCGCGCAAATACTTAAGAAAGCAGAGGTAACTACTATGGAAGTTAGTTGGCAGGGCGTAATGCCGGCCCTTATGACGGAGATGAGGCGCGATGGCAGCCTTGATCTTGAAGCTACTGCTCGGCATATCGAGTCATGCCTCGCCGCCGGGGTTGAAGGCTTTGTCATGCTTGGCACCCTGGGGGAAAACAACTCGCTGGAACGTGCCGAGAAAGAGGCTGTACTGCGCATGGCCGCGGAAACAGTGGCGGGGCGGGTGCCGGTACTGAGCGGTGTCGCGGAGTACACCACCGATATTGCGATTGAACACGCGAAGACCGCGCGCTCAGCGGGTGTCGATGGCTTGATGGTGTTGCCTTGCATGGTATACGAGCAGGACTCGCGGGAGGCCATCGCCCATTTTACCGCTGTGGCCGAATCGACGGACCTGCCGATCATGATTTACAACAACCCCGTCACCTACAACGTGGACGTCAGCCCGGATGATTTCGAGGAGTTGGCATCCCTGGAGAATATCGTCGCGATCAAGGAGTCCTCGCATGACAGCCGCAGGGTGACGGACATGATCAACCGCTGCGGCGATCGATACCGCCTGTTTTGCGGCGTCGACGACCTGGCGCTGGAGAACGCGTTGTTCGGCGCTGTCGGCTGGGTGTCCGGCATGGCCAATACCTTTCCTCGCGAAGCCGTGGAGCTGTTGAAGCTTGCCCGCCAGGGCAGTGTCGCGGAGGCGGTTTCCCTGTACCGCTGGTTCATGCCGTCCCTTCACCTCGACGTGGCCGTCAAACTGGTGCAGTACATCAAGTACGCCAACCAGATTGTCGGGGAGGGCGCCGAATGGGTGCGCAGGCCGCGCCTTTGTCTGGAGGGCGCGGAGCGTGACATGGTCAGCTCCGTGATAGGCCAGGCGCTGGAAACCCGACCGGTGTTTAACTGAGCGTACACTGCAAACAACTGTTTACTCAGCCAGTCTGGCGACGCGTCGGTATGTGAGAGGGCTACAATGAAGGAATTCCACAACTATATAGATGGCGAGTGGGTCGGCTCAACGGCGACCATGGGTAACATCAACCCATCTGATACAGGTGATGAAATCGGACACTACTGCGTGGCCGATGCCGGCCAGGCGCAGGAGGCAGTCGCCGCGGCAGCGAACGCGATTGCCCAGAACCGGAGTCCTGGCATACAGGGCCGTAGTGAGATTCTCGACACGATAGGATCCGAGATCCTGGCCAGGCGAGACGAACTGGGCGTCCTGCTGGCGCGTGAAGAGGGAAAGGTCCTGGCCGAGGCCACGGGCGAAGTCGTGCGCGCCGGGCAGATCTTCAAGTACTTTGCCGGCGAGGTGCTGCGCCTGAAGGGCGAACTGCTGCCTTCCGTGCGGCCGGGCGTGGAGGTGGAAATAACGCGAGAACCGCTGGGCGTCGTGGGCATCCTGTCTCCGTGGAACTTTCCGCTTGCCATTCCGGCGTGGAAAATCGCTCCGGCCCTCGCTTTCGGTAATTCGGTCGTATTCAAGCCGGCCAGCAACGTGCCGGGCAGCGCCTGGGCGCTGGCTGAGATCATCAGTCGCTCGGGGCTGCCTGCGGGGCTGTTCAACCTGGTAATGGGTTCCGGTGGCGTCGTGGGATCAGCCATTCTGGATGACCCGCGTGTACAAGGCGTCAGTTTCACCGGCTCGGTACACACCGGCGCCACGGTGGCAAGCCGTTGCAGTGCCAGGGGCGCAAAGTACCAGCTGGAAATGGGCGGCAAGAACCCGCTCGTGGTGCTGGACGATGCGGACATCGAGAACGCTGTGAACTGCGCGGTTAACAGCGCGTTCTTCTCTACCGGCCAGCGCTGTACGGCCTCCTCGCGAATTATTGTCACGCCGGGCATTCATGAGCAGTTCGTCGACCAGTGTGTCGAGGCGATCAATAACCTGGTGGTGGGTGATGCGCTCAAGGAGGATACCCAGATTGGGCCGGTGATCGACGAACTGCAACTGCAGCAGGACCTCGACTATATCGCGGTGGGCCAGGAAGAGGGGGCATCGCTGGTCATTGGCGGTGAACGATTGCAGCGCTCTACGCCTGGTCACTATCTCTCACCCGCGCTTTTTGTGGACACGCAAAACAGTATGCGTATCAACCAGGAAGAGATATTCGGGCCGGTGGCGAGCGTTATCCGGGCCGACGGATACGAGGAAGCCCTGGCGATTGCCAACGATACGCAGTTTGGCCTCTCGGCCGGCATCTGCACACGTTCGCTGAAAATGGCAAGCGACTTCAAGCGTCGCAGTCGAGCGGGCATGGTCATGGTGAACCTGCCCACGGCGGGGGTGGACTACCACGTGCCTTTCGGTGGCACCAAGGCCAGCAGCTATGGCCCAAGGGAACAGGGTAGTTACGCCAGTGAATTCTATACCAGCGTGAAGACAGCCTATACCTGCCCGCTATAGGTCTCGCCCGCGAAGTAGTGTGAAAACTGTCCAGACTCGGGAGTATCCAGCACCATGGCCGTAGTAGCCCACGCGGATTGTGCGACGATGTTGCACGCAATCTATCACAGCGGTTTTGGCGGGGCGATGGACGGCGCTTACAGGATCACCCGTGAACAGATGATCCGTATCACCGGACGTCCGGTCTTCCACAAGACCAGCGTGGATGACGTTGCCGACCTGCTCCTGCCCCACGGACTGATTCTGGTCGATCGCGACAGTTTCTATGTTGTAGTGAGCGGCGACGAATTCGTGCCGCTGCCTTTGCAGGATAAATCTGCCCCGCTCGTGGGGGGCTACAGGCAGTCGACGCCGGATGGCAGTGATGAAGGAGACGTTGTAATGCATACCCCAAGGGAGTGCGCCCGTTTGCTGGCGACACTGTTTGTTGAGCAGGCTGACCGGCTTGAGGCGGGTAACTACCGGATTTCCCGGCGCGCCCTTGTGCGGCTTACAGGCAGACCCGTTATTCACCAGACCATTATCGAGGATATCGGTGACTGGCTGGTCGATCAGGGCTTGATTCTAGTGGACCGGGATAGCTACTTCGTCATTCTGAGGCACGATTATTTCAACGCGGTCCGCTGGGTGGATGAGGCCGCCCTGGAGAAGTACGACCAGGAGCCGGTATTTGGTGAGCCGGGTGTGTTGTGTAACCCGTGATCGCCCAATCATCCTGCGACCACGCCATCAGGAAAAAAGTTGCGCCGGAGGTTTGACCGCAAATAGGATATTGTATACGATATACCACATTGATTAGAGAGGACGGCGCTGCCTGAGCAGGGCAGGAAAAGAACGTCCCCCAGATTGTCTGCGAGGGTTCTCCGCAAGGATCTCGCCCAATTCACACCAAGGTCTGCCTGGCGGACCGGGAGAACCCTGTATGAAGTACGGAACAACCACGTCCGGCGCCAGCCATCTCGTCATGTTCAAGCGCCTCGCGTTGACCACTGCGGTCGCGAGCGCTCCGCTGTACGTATCGCCGGGAGCCGCGGCGGCCGAAGCGTCCTCAGGGCCCAAGTTGGAGGAAGTGCTGGTCACGGCCAACAGACGCTCTGAGTCCCTGTTCGACATCCCTATATCCATGTCTTCAATCGGAGAGGAGGAGATTCTCAACCAGGGCATTACCAACATGGAGTCCTACTACCGCAAGGTGCCCAGCCTCAATATCCTCGACAATGGCGCCAGCCGGAAGAACATCATCATCCGCGGGTTGCAAACCAGCGAAAGTTTCGAGAATTCACTGACGTCTGTCTATATCAACGACCTGCTGGTGACGGCTGACAGGTTCACCGTGAACCCCAGGACATTCGATATCGCTCGCATCGAGGTGCTCAGGGGGCCCCAGGGAACGCTTTATGGCGGCGGTTCGGTGTCGGGAACTATTCGCTACATTACCAACAGACCCGACCCCAGTGGCTACCACGGCAATATCGCCGCGAGCTGGTCGGACACGGAAAAAGGCAAGGACAACTACAGTTTTGATGCGATGGCCAACATCCCGATCATCGAAGACGTCCTGGCGGCGCGCGTGGTTGGCTACAGCGGGGATCAATCGGGTTTCTATCACAATGATTTTCTCGGCAAGGACAACCAGGGTGCTGTGGATGAAGAGGGAGCACGGTTGTCGTTGTTGTGGAACGCGACCGAAAAAGCCACTGTGCTCGCCTCATTCAACTATTCCAAGCTCGACCAGGATGGCTGGTTCCAGGCCCAGGGCGACTACAAGCAGCTCAACCAGGACAAAATGCTGCAGGAAGGTATGGGTGAGAAATCCCGTCTCTACGACCTGACCTTCGAGTACGATTTCGGCTGGGGCTACCTGACATCGGTAACGGGCTATCTGGATTTCGACTCCTACCTCACCGAGGACAGGACCTTCCTGGGTATTGCCGAGGTCGATCCCGAGTTGCGCCAGGCAGTGCTGGATGATGTCAACCACGAGCGTTTCTCGCAGGAAATCAGGCTGGTGTCCGCGCCGGATAGTTTCGGCAAGCTGGATTGGGTCGCCGGTTACTATTACTCGGATGACGACAACGACCAGTATGTCGGCGACTTCCTCGGCCTGGGTAACAACTATGTACGCGAGGGTGCTGGCGAGTACCTGGGCTCGATTCCGGGCCAGGAGTTTGCCCTGCCCAATCCCGACGGTAGCTACAATGACTCCCTGTTCGAGGAGAAGGGCCACAAGAAGGAGGAGCAACACGCCCTGTTCGGCGAGTTTACCTGGCACTGGACCGATTCGCTGCGCACCACGGTCGGCGCGCGTACCGTCAAGGTGACCTCTTCGCGCAGCGCGGATGCCCTGATCTCTGAATATATCACTGGTGAGGAGTACGCGTTCACGGACTCATTCAAGCAGCCGGAGTTCGACGAGGAGGATACCGTGTACAAGTTCAACGTATCCTACGACGTGAACGAGGACTTTATGGTGTTCGCGCAGCGCTCCGAGGGCTTTCGGCCCGGCGGTGGCGAAGAAGCGCCCTTTATCCCCCCGCAATGTATGGATCTGGCCAATGACGTCCTCGGCGGTCCCCCCTCGGCGGTAAAGTCCGACACGATGGAAACCTACGAGATCGGTACAAAGCTGTCCATGGGTGATGGGTCGGTGCAGCTTAATGCCACCGCATTCTATAGTGACTGGAAGGACATCCAGGTAGAGCTGTTTCTCGGTGGCACCTCGACCTGCGGAATCTTCTTTGTACAGAATGCCGCCTCGGCGACCAGTGAGGGTGTGGAACTGGAGTTGACCGCACTGCCGACCGAGTCGCTGTTGCTTTCCCTGAGCGGATCGTATGTCGACTCGGTGCTGGACAACGACGAGCCGGACCTGAATGCGCAGGAGAACGATCGCTTGCCCGGCGCGCCGGACTGGCAGTTCACCGCATCCGGTGAGTACACGATGCCGATCAACGAGCAATGGACTGCAGCGGGCTATCTGGGCGTGCAGTATGTCGGCGACATACTCGGCAAGTTCAGCTCGGATCCAGAAGCGCCGCGTACCGAGACCGGGGATTTCTATACGACCAACGTGAACCTGCGCCTGGAGTCTGACCGCTGGAGCTTCATCCTGTTTGCCGACAATGTATTTGACGAACGCGCGGCGACGTTCGGCTTCCGCAACGAACAGGAGAACTTCGTCGAGACCTCTGTGTTGCGGCCGCGAACCGTGGGTGTGACGGTCAGAACCTGGTTCTAGCGCCGCTGCAGCGTTTTAGTTTGGCCGGACAATACGGGCACGATTGCCGGCTTCGCGGAGGGGGGATCTCCTGCCCCTCCGTTTTTTCTATTTGGCGTCTGCGGAATGCGTCAGTAAATGCAAGAGGCATTCGGTCAGTTTGGACTTTCGTCCCGCCTTCTTGTAGGCAGTGCTGAGTATAGACCGACGCTGAAGTTCTGCGGGTAGCAGCGCTCGCATCGATCCCTGCTGAACCCAGTAGTGCGCGTAATGGGTGGGCAGGAATCCCACGTAGTGCCCGGTAAGAATGAGGTAGGCGACACCCTCGATATGCTGTGCCTGGGCCTTGCGGTTGAATACGACCGGCCCTTCAGTGGAAGGTTCGCGCTCGGCGTGGCCCCAGCTTACGTAGGGCAGCGCAGCAATGGTCTCCTGGTCAATAGCCGTGGCGCTGCGAAACAATTCGTGTTCGCTGCTGCAGTAGAGCATCTGTTGTTCTTCAATTAGTTCGCTGAACACCAGTGTGTCCGGCCGATTGTTGAAGATTCCGATCGCTACATGTAACCGATCGTCGAGAAGTTGCTGCTCCAGTTCGAGCGCATTCCCCACATAGATGCTGATATCCGCGTCGGGCGCTGTCTCGCTGAAACGCCTGATGCTATTGCGAATTCGAGCATCTGCGTGAGTCACGGTAGTATCGATAAGGCCAAGTCGCAGTTCTCCGCCCAGGCGTCCCTGTGCCTCGGCGACATCCGTGCGGAAGTCCTCCAGCGCCGCGAACAGCTTGTCGCTCGCCTGAATCACGGCCTTGCCCTCTGCGGTCAGCGCGAACGCGCCGCGGCCACGCTCGCACAACCGGCAGCCCAGCCTGGCTTCCAGCTGTGCCATCTGTGTGCTGATGGCGGACTGGCTGATATTGAGCTGAGCCTGGGCGGGAGTGAACCCACCGCACTGCACGATGGTGCGAAACAGGCGCAGCAGCTTGATGTCTGCGTCCTGGAGTCGGCCTAGCATGGGAACCGTGGCATGGGGAGACTGCTCTGCGCTGGGCGACACTTCACTCGTGGCGAAAGTCGACTTTACGAACAACTAATACTAACGGCTGCCTGCTTGCCCGACAATAGAAGACCGTAGTCAACACGGCGCTGGCGAACACCATGAGTCCACAAATACCCGAACCCGAATTCAATTTTCGCGATGAACTCGCGCCCGGCTCCCACTGGTCGTATCTGCTGCGCAGGGGTTCGCAGTTACGCCTGGTCGATGTGGCTGGAGGCGCCAATGTAGGTATGTTGCTGTACAACCCGCTGGACAAACTCGAGCGTTACAATGCCCCCGATACCCTCAAGTGCCAGCACACCTTTCGCCTGACCCGTGGACACTGCCTGTACTCCGATATGGGCCGGATATTCTGCTCGGTCATCGAGGATGATCTCGGCTGGCACGATACTGTCTGCGGCAACCTCAGCGAGCGGCGTTTGCAGGCGCAGTATACAGTGCGCTCGTACCAGCAGGCGTTGAACGGGTGGACGGTCAGCGGTGAGCAGGCCCTGCGCGTGGAGATGGCCAAGCACGGCCTGGGCGAGCGCGACCTGGCCGCCAACGTGAACTTCTTCAGCAAGGTCGTCGCGGATGCCGAGGGCGTGTTGCGCTACGTGACCGGGCACAGTCACGCCGGCGCCTCGGTGGTACTGCGTTTCGAAATGGACACGCTGGTGCTACTGCATACCTGCCCGCACCCGCTCAATCCAGTGAGCGAGTACCCCGATACGCCCGTAACCCTCGATATCAGCCGGGCCGCGCCTGTCGCATTCGATGACGTGTGCCTGAACGCCTGCGAGGAGAACCGGCGTGGCTTCGACAACAACCAGCGATACCATCAATGGGGAGAGGCCTGACATGCTCGCGCAAAGCCAACGATCCGAAAGTGATGCGCTCCTGCGCAAGGTGGTGCCGGCCGGGGAGTTCTGGTTTGCCCCGGTGGCCAGGGGGCAGGCGCTGCGCCTGGTCGACCTGGAGGGCAACGAGGCCGTGGACACGCTGTTCTACTCGGCCGAGGATACCGCCGAGCGCTACTCGGCGGTGGATACGGTGCGAGAACAGGGCAATGTCTACCTGTCTACCGGCAGCGTATTGCTCAGTACCCGCGGCAACCCCATGCTGGAGATCGTCGCCGATACCTGCGGGCGGCATGACACGCTGGCCGGGGCCTGCGCCGGCGAATCGAACACCGTGCGTTATGCGCACGATCGCAAGTGTATGCATTCCTGTCGCGACAACTGGATGAATGCCATCGCGCGACACCCGGCGTTCGGGGTCACGAAGCGCGACGTCACGCACAACATCAATTTTTTCATGAACGTGCCCATCTCGGAGCAGGGCGGCCTGGAGTTCGCCGAGGGCATATCGGCCCCGGGCAGTTATGTGGAGATGCTGGCGCGCATGGATGTCCTGGTGCTGATCAGTAACTGCCCGCAGCTGAACAATCCCTGCAGTGGGTTCAATCCAACGCCGATTGAAGTGCTGGTGTGGGATGAATAAGCCAGCCACTGCCATCCGTGTCCTGATCGCCAATCGCGGCGCCATCGCGGTGCGTATTGCGCGCACGCTGCGTGACATGGGCATGGAGCCGGTCGTCGTCTACCACGCGGCGGACGCCGAGTCCCTGCATGTGCGCGAGGCCGTGCTGCGCTTTTCCCTGGGGGAGGGCAGCGTGCAGGACACCTACCTCAATCAGCGACGCCTGCTCGACATCGCCGTTGAAGCCGGCGCCTGGGCCTTGCACCCGGGCTACGGCTTTCTCAGCGAAAACGCCGAATTCGCGCGCCAGTGCGAACAGCGTGGCGTGGTATTTCTCGGGCCGACGCCCGAGCAGATCGAGGCGTTTGGGCTGAAGCACCGCGCGCGCGAACTCGCGGCGCGCAACGCGGTGCCGTTGCTGCCCGGCAGCGGTGTCGTGCAGAAGCTGGACGCGGCGCTGGCCGCCGCCGGTGAGATCGGCTTTCCGGTGATGCTGAAAAGCTCTGCCGGTGGTGGCGGTATCGGCATGGCGGTGTGTCGCGACGAACAGGAACTGCGCAGGGCCTGGGATTCGGTGCAGCAGATCAGCCAGAACAATTTCGCCAGCAGCGCGCTGATCGTGGAGAAGTTCCTGGCCAGCGCCAGGCATATCGAGGTGCAGGTGTTTGGCGACGGGCGCGGCGAGGCGATCGCCCTGGGCGAGCGCGACTGTTCCGCCCAGCGACGCAACCAGAAAGTGCTCGAGGAGACGCCGGCGCCCAACCTGGATGACAGCGTGCGCCAGGAGCTTTGCGCCACGGCGGTGCGCCTGTTGTCGGCGGTGAACTACCGCAGCGCGGGCACCGTGGAATTCATCCTCGACGCCAGTACCCAGTCGTTCTATTTTCTCGAGGTCAATGCGCGCCTGCAGGTGGAGCACGGCGTGACCGAGGCTGTCTGGGGCGTGGATATCGTGCGCTGGATGCTGGAACTGGGCCTGGGCCAGCTCGCGCCCCTGGCGCAGCTGGCGCGCAAGCTGCGGCCGCGGGGACACGCCATTCAGGCGCGAATCTATGCCGAGGACCCGTACCGGGATTTCCAGCCCGTGGCCGGGCTGTTGACCGAGGCAGCGTTCCCGCAAGCTGCCCCCGGCAAGCTGCGCATCGATAGCTGGATAGACAGCGGCGTCGAGGTGAGCGGGTTGTTCGACCCGATGCTGGCGAAAGTCATCGCCCAGGGTGGCGACCGCAGGGAGAGCCTGGCGCGCCTGGGCGAGGCGCTGGCTGCCACGCGCATCAGCGGTATCGAGTCGAACCTGGACTACCTGCGTGCGCTGCTGGATATGCCAGATGTCGAGCGGGGCAGGGTGCTGACCAAGTCACTGCAACAGATCAGCGTGGAATCGTCGGCTGTAGACGTGCTGGCCGGTGGTACGCTCACCACGATACAGGACTACCCGGGACGTGGCGGCTACTGGGACGTGGGCGTGCCGCCGTCCGGTCCCTTCGACAGCCTGAGTTTCCGCCTGGGTAACCAGTTGCTGGGCAACCCGGCGCACGCCGCCGGGCTGGAGATTACCCTGCAGGGCCCGGAACTGCGCTTCCGCGCACGCACGCGCATCGTGTTGACGGGCGCGCCTGTCGTGGCGCGCCTGGACGGCGAGCGCCTGCAGCCGGGTGTGGTTACCGCGGTGCGCGCCGGGCAGGTGTTGTCGATGGATGCGCCACAAGAAGGCGGCGTGAGAGCGTACCTGCTGTTCGACGGCGGTGTGGACTGCCCGGCCTACCTGGGTTCCCGCGCCACGTTTACGCTGGGCCGCTTCGGTGGTCATGGCGGCCGGGCCCTGCGCGCCGGTGACGTGTTGCGGCTCGGGGCGCCCGCGGCGCCGGCGTCCGTCCCGGCGCGGCTGCCCCCGCCGCCGCTGCTCCCCGGCAGTGGCGAGGATTGGCTGCTGCATGTCATTCCCGGGCCTCAGGGTACGACCGAGTACTTCAGCGCGCAGTACCTCGAGGAGTTTTACCGTACGCGCTGGCGCGTGCACTACAACTCCAGCCGCACCGGCATTCGCCTGGTGGGGCCGCGGCCGCAGTGGGCGCGTGACGACGGCGGGGAGGCGGGCATGCACCCGTCCAACATACACGACAACGCCTACGCAGTCGGCACGATCGATTTCACCGGCGACATGCCGGTGATCCTGGGGCCTGACGGCCCTTCGCTGGGCGGCTTCGTCAGCCCCGCGACGGTGATCGCGGCGGACCTGTGGAAGCTCGGGCAACTCGCCGCCGGTGACAGCTTGCGCTTCCGGCCGGTCAGCCTGGAGGCGGCGGAAGCGGCGCTGCAGGCGCAGGATGCGGCGCTGCAGGGCCAGCCGGCGGCCAGCGGCCTGCCGGCGCCTTCCCTGCCGCGGGCGGCAACGGCGGCGCCGGAAATTCACCGCCTCGAGTCCAACGGCATCGCCATCACGCTGCGCCGCAGCGGCGACGCCTGGCTGCTGCTGGAGTACGGCCCGCCGGTACTGGATATCCGCCTGCGCTTTCACGCGCACCGCCTGATGCTGTCGCTGCAAAGCGAACCGCTGGACGGCCTGCTGGACCTCACCCCCGGCATACGCAGCCTGCAGATTCACTACTCCCCAGCGGCGATCAGCGGCGCGAGGCTGGTCGAGGAATTGCTGGAGCGCGCCCGCGCCGTGGCGGAAAAGCCGGCCGAGCCGGTGGCGTCGCGCATCATTCACCTGCCGCTGTCCTGGGATGATCCCCAGTGCCAGCTCGCGGTGGAACGGTATAACCAGGGCGTGCGTGCGAACGCGCCCTGGTATCCCTCCAATATCGAGTTCATCCGCCGCATCAATGGCCTGGAATCCGTGGACGCGGTAAGGCGCACGGTGTTCGACGCCAGTTACCTGGTCATGGGCCTGGGGGATGTGTACCTGGGCGCGCCGGTGGCCACGCCGCTGGATCCGCGCCACCGCCTGGTCACCACCAAGTACAACCCGGCGCGCACCTGGACGGCGGAGAATTCCGTGGGTATCGGCGGCTCCTACCTGTGCATCTACGGCATGGAGGGCCCGGGCGGATACCAGTTCGTGGGCCGCACCCTGCAGATGTGGAACCGCTACCGCAAGACCGCGGATTTCCAGCAGCCCTGGCTATTGCGCTTCTTCGACCAGCTCAGGTTCTACCCGGTCGAGCGCGACGAGCTGGAGCGCATCCGCGCGGACTTCCTCGGCGGCGGCCACGCGCTGCAGATCGAGGACACCGAGTTCGACCTCGACGTGTACGAGGCTTTCCTGCAGGAAAACCGCGCCGGCATACAGGCGTTCCAGGTGCGGCGCGAGGCGGCGTTCGAGCAGGAGCTGGCGAACTGGAGGCGCCAGGGGCAGTTCCACTTCGAGGTCGCCGAGGAGCCCCCACCGCCGGCGGAAATCTCCGCGCCCGCTCACTATCGCAGGGTGGAGTGTCCCGTGTCCGGCAGCATCTGGCAGGTGAAAGTGGCGGAGGGGGAGAGCGTGGCTGCCGGCGACTGCCTGCTGGTGCTGGAATCGATGAAGATGGAAATCGAGTTGAAGGCGCCCGTCGCCGGTACCGTGCGCCACCTGTCCGGTGCGGCCGGTGTGGCGGTGCAGCCCGGGCAGGCGCTGGTGCACCTGGAGCCGCGCGCATGAGCCTTGAGCAACTGGTACCGGATATCGCCACGCTGCGGCGCGGCTACCGTGCGGGAGAGTTCACACCCGCCGAGGTGGTCGCCGTGCTGCAAAGGCGCGCCGAGGTCTATGCCGATTTCAATATCTTCATTACGCGGCTCGACCCGGAGCAAGTGCAACAGTGGCTGACCGCGCTTGCCCCGGAACGCATTGACGAGTTGCCCCTGTACGGTGTGCCGTTCCTGGTCAAGGACAATATCGACCTGGCGGGCGTCCCCACCACCGCCGGTTGCCGTGAGTTCGCCTACCGACCGCGCAGCAGCGCGTTTGTTGTCGAGCAATTGATCGCCGCCGGCGCCGTACCCCTGGGCAAGACCAACATGGACCAGTTCGCCACCGGCCTGGTGGGCACCCGCGCGCCGGACTACGGAGTGTGCCGGAACAGCTTCAATCCCGCGTGGATCTCGGGCGGCTCCAGTTCCGGCTCGGCGGTGGGCGTGGCGCTGGGCCTGGCCAGTTTCAGCCTGGGCACGGATACCGCCGGTTCCGGCCGTGTGCCCGCCATGCTCAACAATCTCTACGGGCTCAAGCCCAGCCGCGGGCTGCTCGGCATGAGCGGTGTCGTGCCCGCCTGCCGTTCCCTGGACTGCCCGAGTATCTTCGCCCTGTGCGCCGCCGACGCCCGGCGCGTGTTCGAGGTGGTGGCCGTGGCCGACCCGGGCGACCCCTACGCGCGCCGCAACCCGTTCGCCAACACGGCCCGCGGCGCCGGTCTGCCGCCGGCACCGCTGCGTCTTGGTGTGCCGCACCGCGAGCAGCGCGAGTTTTGCGGCGATGACGCCAACGCCGCCCTGTTCGATGAGACCCTGGCGCGCTGGCAGGCGCTGGGCGCGCAGTTCACTGAGGTGGATATCGCGCCGCTGCTGGATGCGGCGCGCCTGCTGTACGAGGGGCCGTGGGTGGCGGAGCGTTACGCCGCGCTGGACGAATTTATCGGCGAGCACGCAGACGCCATGGACCCGGTGGTGCGCGGCATCATCGAACCCGCGGCGGCGCTCGGCGCGGTGGACCAGTGGCGCGCCGAGTACCGCATGCAGGAATACCGTGCGCTGGCCGCGCAGTTGTTCGGCGAGCTGGACGCGCTGGTCCTGCCCACGGCGCCAACGCTGTACACCATCGACGCGCTGCAGGCCGACCCGGTCAGGCTCAACGCCAACATGGGCTACTACACCAACTTCATGAACCTGCTGGACCTGTGCGGCGTCGCCGTTCCGGCGGGCTTCAACGGCCAGGGGCGGCCGTTTGGCGTCACCCTGGCGGCGCCGGCGATGCGCGACCAGGCCCTGCTGGCCTGCGCGGAGGCCTGGCAGGCGCGCTTCTCCCACCCGGTGGGGGCGCTCACCGCGACGCCCGCGGTAGACGCGCCACAACCCGCCGTCCTGGGCGCGACCATCGACGTCGCCGTGTGTGGCGCCCATCTCGACGGCATGCCGCTGAACTGGCAGCTGCGCGAGCGCGGTGCGCGGCTGCGCCAGGGCGCGCGCACGAGCCCCGACTACCGTCTCTACGCACTGCATGGCGGCCCGCCGCGGCGGCCCGGCCTGGTGCGCGATTCGGCCGGCGGCGCCAGTATCGAGGTGGAGGTGTGGTCCGTGCCGGCCGCCGAGTTCGGCAGCTTCGTCGCCGCCATCCCGGCGCCGCTCGCGATCGGCAAGGTGGAGCTGGAGGACGGTCGCTGGGTCAGCGGCTTCCTGTGCGAGTCCCGGGGCCTCGAGGGCGCCACGGACATTACCGGCCTGGGCGGCTGGCGACAGTTCGTGCAGCAGGGGTAGCTGGCCGCTTATTTCTGGAGCCTGAGAATTACCGGTTGAGAGTGCTGACCCACAGAGGGTGGGACGGCATTAGCAACCGGGTACGTATGGATGCCCATCCCATTGTTGATGCGGTAGCCGAACAAGCGCTTGGAATATGGTGCCTGGGAGAGGATTGGGACACACGAGCGCTTAGCGCCGCAAAACTCTTTTAACTGATTGATATTTAGGGAGTTAATTCCTTTCCTCTCGTTCAAGGAATGGGTAAGGTGTACCACCCCAATGTAGTGGGAGTCGAGTCATTTGAGATGCGTTTCAGCTCAAAGAATACCATGTGCCACGGCCAGCACCGTGGCGTTCCAGGTGCCCATTTTTCACCAATGACTTGATGTGATCCTTGATCGTATTGCGGTTAGCTCCGGTCGCCTTTTCTGCGTCATTGACGGTCACTCTGCCATGCTCCCGCGCAACTTCCAGAATCTGCACCGATAGCTCCGGTAAGTCTCCCAGCAGGATGCGCTCACGCTTGATTTTTGCGTCCAGTTTTTGCTTCTGTTTGACAAGCGATTGCAGGAAATACGTCACCCAGGGTTGCCAGTTCGGTGTCTCCGTTCTGATCGTCCCCTGAGTTTGTCGAAGGGCGAGGTAGTAGCCTTCCTTATTCGCCTCTATGACGCTCTCCAGCGAGCTATAGGGCACATAGGCGTAACCTGCCTGCAATAGCAGTAGTGTGGTCAGGACCCGCGATAGCCTGCCATTCCCATCCTGAAACGGATGGATTTCAAGAAACACCACTGTGAACACTGCGATGACAAGCAGCGGGTGGAGTGACTTCTCCTCGAAGGCGGTATTCGTCCACTCGATGAGCTCATTCATGAGGCGAGGGGTATCAAAAGGTGTTGCTGTCTGGAAGATGACGCCTACGCTCTCTCCCTCGGGCGTGAACGCCTCGACACTGCTTGAGAGGGTCTTGTACTCCCCTCGATGTCGAACGTCTTTCTGGGAGTGCTGTAGGAGCTGCCCGTGGAGTTGCTTGATGTAGTTGACCGTCAAGGGAATGTCTCTGGCGTTCTCAAAGACCGTTTCCATCACGGATGCATAGCCTGCGACTTCCTCTTCATCTCGGTTCGCAAAGGACAGGCTATCCAAGTTGGAGAGGAGGGCTTCTACCTCTCGGTCGGATAGCTTCGCCCCTTCAATGCGGGTAGATGAGCCGATGCTCTCTATCGTTGCGACGTGACGCAGATTTGAGAGACGCTCAGGTGCAATACGCCCGATGGCCTGCCAAGCCCCCTTGAACTCATCAAGCTCGGAGATCAGTGCCAGAATAGCGTTCGATACTTTAAGCGTCGCGATATTCATTTCTACATCCAATTAGACATCCATTTCCATCCATTTCTAACATGGCACGAATCCATCCATTTGCCCATCCATTTTCATCCATTTTTTCTAAGACATTAAAGTCTGGGGTTGATCTCTGGCCGTATCGTGTCCGCCTTGGCGACACATTTTTTCAGAAATAAATCCCTTAATAACAGGTGGTTACTTGCTTTTAAGGCAATGATATAGCTGCGTAAACCGCTGAAGGTTGCCACCCATTCCACGTGAAGCCTGCCACCCGGACCGGAGCAAGGCTGCCACCCATCGGAGCGTAGCGACGCGGGGTTTC
>PABK01000055.1 GCA_002699145.1 Halioglobus sp. | reverse complement strand
GGTGGGCTGCCAAGGTGGATAGGCGCAATGTTATCGCCCGATCGAATGAGTTCTACGGCATTCCCGATCGGCAGTTCGTCAGTCAACACTCCAAGGCAGTGGTTGTCGGTAACGATGCGTTGAGCAGCGTTAAAGATGAGCATGTGCGAATGACTCTGGAGTTACAGCGTGCCTTCGGATTGCGCAGGGAGGAGGCAATCAAATTTATCCCAGCTTATGCCGACCAGGGTGATCACGTTCGCCTGAAAGCCACCTGGACGAAAGGAGGCAAGACGCGAATCGTGCCGGTGCTCACCCAGGAACAGCGTGCCGTCTTGAATCGTGCCCACCGACTGGTGGGATCTGGTTCCCTGATTCCACCGCAGAAAACCTATATCCAACAGTTGCGGACCTACGAACGTCATACCACTCAGGCAGGGTTATCGAAACTGCATGGCCTGCGCCATGCGTATGCCCAGTCACGCTATCAGGCGTTGACGGGTTGGGCCTGTCCTGCGGCGGGTGGACCGGTTGCAAACAGTTTGAGCATCGAGCAACGACAGCAGGACCATCAAGCACGACTCACCATCAGTCGCGAATTGGGCCACGCCCGCGAGCAGATCAGCGCTGTTTATTTAGGTCGATGAGTTTGGGCCGAGGCGTCTCATGGATAAGCACGACACTCACCGAGTGGATTAACCATTCACGCCAGAAGATCACTTGGCGATCATGATGCCATTCATCACGATCGAGGCCAAAACATGTCTTCGTTTAAACATCACGGAATCCCTCGTCTCCTAACGATACTGGTGTGCTGCTCTGGTGCTGCCGCAGGGAGCCATTCGGTAGTGGCGGCAGAGCGGCCCGTCACAACAATGACCACGCTGACACAAACGGGTCGCTATTCAGTGATGGCCGCTCAGCCGACCACCGGGCAGCGGGATCTGTTATCGGTGATGAGAGCGATCACCATTCCAGGCGACATCGAAAGTGTGGGGGAGGCCTTCCACTGGATGTTGCGAGATTCCGGCTATCGCCTGGCGGCCGATGCTGTGCTGTCGGAGGAGGCGAAAGCCATGCTGGGGCTGCCACTGCCAGCGGTGCATCGCCGCTTTGAGCCCATGCCACTGCAAACCGTGATGGGACTTATGATCGGTCCTGCTTTTCATCTCATCCAGGATCCCGTTCACCGCCTCATTGCGTTCGAGCGTTGCGCGGAGTTTTCAGTCCCCAATGCGACGGGAGGTGCACAGTAATGGAAGCCTTTGTCATTGCCATCGTTTTTGTTACTGCATGGGTTATGGGTGCTGAGTCCAGGCAAGTTGATCCGGAATCGCGTGCTGAAAGCGAGGCGGTTTCGATCGGCGATCAGATAGACGATCGAGAATGCTCCGTGCGTATTTGTGATCAGGAGTATCAGCTGATCAATCAGCGCGACCTGACCGTGCCCATCGATCAACAGGTCAATGAAGATGACCACTGAGCATCACATGAGAAAACCTGCCATCGCATTAGTCGGGTTCTGTCTTTGCATCACGTTGCCCGTTAACGCGGATACCCGACAGGCAGCCGATTCACAGCCTTCGAACACTCTGGCGATCGAGCAATCTGCAACAGAACGTATCGACTCTCAGACGTTTCGTGCTGACCAGTGGGGATTAGATGAATCGGAATGGCAGCGTTACCACTCTTTGCTGCAGGGTATCCGGGGCAGCGTGAGTCCTGCGACCTTGTCACCTCTCGAAGTGCTGGGCATCCACGCCCGTAGTGCCGATGAGCGTCGGCGCTACGCTGAACAATGGGCAGTGATGATGCGTGACGATGCCGAGCGCATTCTGGCGTTTCAGCGGGCCTACGACGACGCCCAGCGGCGCTTGTTCCCCAACGGTTTATTGATCGACCCCGGTGTTGTAGCGTCCACCAAGCCGGATCAAGGTCTGGCTGGAAAATTCGTGTGGCAGTCGTCGGACCGGGTGTTGTTCTTTACCGATACCCAATGCCCGACCTGTGATGCGGTGCTGGAGCGATTGGTCAGCCAGATCAAACAGTTCTCCGGCATCGATCTGTACCTGGTCGATGTGTTTGCCGGTGATGAATCTCGCATACGTGACTGGGCGGCCTCGAAACAGATCGATCCACAATGGGTGAGTGAGCACAAGATTACCTTGAACATCGACGATGGTGCGCTAGGTAAGGTCTCCGCACATACTGGTCTGCAAGGACAAGATTTGCCCGTACTGATACTGCGGCGGGATGATCGCTTGATGCCCTTGCCGCTATCACGATTCTAGCGGGCGCCGGTCATGGGGAGTTGGCCGATCATACCTTGTGTCATAGGTTTGCTGTGGTGGTCGACGGCCGCGCAGTCGCAATCCGTGCCAGTGGGGTATCAGCAAGTCGCGAGCGAATACGGCCTGCCTCCGGGCCTGCTCTACGCGGTGGCCTTGACCGAGAGCGGACAAAGCTCGCTTAGCGATGGACAGTTCCGCCCCTGGCCGTGGGCGCTCAATATTGATGGGGAAGGACACTATTTCCCGTCGCGTCAGATGGCATGGCAGGCACTGGAGACGGTGTTGACGGAAACGAAAACCTCGGTGGATATCGGGCTGATGCAAATCAGTTGGCGTTACCACCGTTCAGTCCTTGGCTCGTCCTGGCAAGCGCTGGATCCCTACCACAACCTGCGTGTGGCCGCCGCGATCCTACGCGACTGCTTCATCGAGCACAGCCGCTGGATCCAAAGCGCCGGCTGCTATCACGCACCCAACGATCCTGTCCGGGCTGATCGCTTCGGGCAGCGGGTCAAGGCGCATTGGGTGCGGTTGACCGATACACCACAGGAGGTGCGCCTTGAGAATCCGTAAGCAACGATCGTTACCAGTCCTCGTGCTCGGGCTGGTCATGAACTCCTCCGTATTGGCTGAGCTGACGGTGATTTATGACAGTGGTGAGACACGACCCTTAGCGCCGTTACTCAGCCCACTTTTGTCGAAGAAGGCTCAATCGACCAACCCGGCTGAATCGAGCGAGCAGAATCCATCTTCAAAGTCCTTGCTCGGTCCGGCGACTCTCAGCAATTTATTGCCCATACGGTCACCCGGATTGGCCGTCGGCGATACCACCGATAGCCAACTGAATCCCGAGGTCCTGGCGCGTTTGGCGCAAGGGAATCCACGCCCCTTCTTTCTCATCGGCTCGGATGCGTTGTCAGTGCAATGGTTGGTGACTCACCACGACACTCTCAAAGCCCTGGGTGCGGTGGGCATGCTGGTACAGGCCGATACCGAGGCGGATGTGCGACGGGTTGCCGAGGNGGCGCAGGGCTTATCCATCACCNTGGGCTCCGGGAGCGATCTGGCCGCCGCACTGGGTATNCATCATTACCCGGTATTGATTACCCGTGATGGCATCCGGCAATGAGCTCGCATCCGATGGAAGCGCTGTTGCGGCCCCCCGTCGAGTTGTGGTCCACCGCGACNGCGTTCGCGGCGGGTACGCTGGCCTGGCTCGCCCCCTGGGCCTTGATGATGCCACCGGGTATCGCAATGGCCACCAGCCTGACTTTTTTCGGTTTTGGCTTGTGGCGGGGCCGTCAAGCATGGCGCGTATTGCGCTATCAGCATCACATGAAGCGGCTGCCGGATTACCAAGTGAGGGCCAACCAGATTCCCGTCAGTCGCCATAAGCTGTTTTTGGGCAAAGGCTTTCGCTGGAGCCAGCAACACACCCAGCGCCTGCGCGATACCCTCAAGCCCGAGGTTCAACGTTACGTTCAGCCGGGCGCACTCTACCAGTGGGCGCGACAAAAGGAAGTTGCCTGGGAATCGATTCCAGTCCTGTCTTTGCTGGCCAAAGCCCTCCGCAGTCGCAGCCGTTGGAACCCGTTGGCGCCATTACCGGCCGTCGGCGGCAAGCCCGCCCTGCACGCGGTTGAACCGCAAGAGCAGCCCGTGTGGATGGATCTGGGTGAACGGGTCGGGCACACGCTGGTGCTGGGCACCACGCGTGTCGGTAAGACACGCTTGGCGGAACTGCTGATTACCCAGGATATCCGCCGGGGCGATGTCGTCATTGTTTTCGATCCGAAAGGGGACGCCGATCTGTTGCGTCGCATCTACGCCGAGGCGAAGCGCGCCGGTCGGCTGGACGATTTTTATCTGTTCCATCTCGGCTTTCCGGAACTGTCGGCGCGTTACAACGCCATCGGTAACTTCTCCCGCATCACCGAGGTCGCGACCCGCATCGCCAATCAGCTGCCCAACGAGGGCAACTCCGCTGCCTTCAAGGAGTTCGCCTGGCGCTTCGTCAATATCATTGCGCGCGCCTTGGTGGCTCTAAAACGCCGGCCGGACTACCAGCAGATCCGTCGCTACATCAACGACATCGAGCCCTTGTTTGTGGAATACGCCGGCCACTGTGCTGGTGTTGCTGGCATCGAAGCCTGGGCGTCTCTGGTTGAAGCGCGCGCGGCGGATATCAAAGAGCGCAACCTGCCCAATGCCCTNCGTGGGCGGTCGATGGAAGCCATCGCNTGNATGCGCTTGCTGCAGGAGAAGGCCATTTANGANCCCGTCCTGGACGGNCTGATTTCCGCGTTCAAATACGACAAGACCTATTTCGACAANATCGTNAGCTCCGTCGGCCCGCTGATGGAAAAGNTGACCACCGGNACCATTGCCGGGCTGATCTCACCGGATTACCAGGANGAGCANGATGCNAGGCCGATCTTTGANTGGATGGATGTGGTGCGCCGCAANGGCATNGTNTANGTNGGACTNGATGCNCTNACNGANACCACNGTNGCCAGNGCNGTGGGCAATTCGATGTTTGCGGATCTGGTGTCCGTCGCGGGGCATATCTACAAGCACGGTGTCGCGGCTAAGGATACTGATGCGCCAGACCCGGAAACCAAATCACGCTCGACCCCCACCATCTCACTGCATGCGGATGAGTTTAACGAGCTGATCGGTGATGAATTCGTGCCACTGCTGAACAAGGCCGGCGGGGCAGGCTTTCAGGTCACGGCCTATACCCAGACCTGGTCGGACGTGGAAGCGCGAATCGGCAGTAGAGCCAAAGCGGGGCAGGTGGCCGGTAACTTCAACACTATGCTGATGCTACGAGTGAAGGAGTTGGATACTGCCGCCATGCTGACCGAGCAGTTACCGCGGGTTGAAGTCTTCACCCTGATGAGTGTCTCCGGCGTCGATGATTCGTCGGATCCCGGTTCCGGGGTCGACTTCAAATCCCGCAACGAAGACCGGATCAGTGTCTCGGAAGTGCCGATGCTAACTGCCGCCGATATGGTCACCTTACCTAAAGGGCAGGCCTTCGCTTTACTGGAAGGCGGTCAGCTCTGGAAAATCCGCATCCCGCTGCCGGACGACCGCGAAGATACGGCCATGCCCGATGACTTTGAGGCGATAGCCGAGGCCATGCGCCGCAGCTATGTCACCAACGATCACTGGTACCGGGTCACCGACCACTGGTGGCACGCCGTCTCCGAGGCCGCGACCCGACCCTCAGACGCCGGTGAGCAGGCTTGAGCACGGTGGAGCCCCGCGATCCCCGACGGCCGGTTGCACAGCCGGGTACTGTATCCCGGTTGCTGACGGGCATCGCCCAGTGCCTCAAATGGCTGTTTCTCTCCCTGTTGTTCTCCATTCTGGTGGAGTGGATCGGCATGGCGTTCTGGTGGGAAGAGCAAGGACTTGGCCACAGTCGACAGATGCTGGTGAACGAATTGCAGTTCCTCGGCACCGACTTTCATCGTAGCTGGTTAACCGCCCAGCCGATGGTGTTCGCCAGTAACCTCTCGGATCGCGTCTACCAGTTTGCCTTCGAGTGGACGGGGCTCGTGGATCTGATTCATTGGATTACACCGGTACCGTCTGCGGAGGAAACCGGTCTGAGAGCGGTACTGCACCGGTTATACAGGCCCGTCGCTGACTATGTGCTCGCGGGTATGCAAATCACCCAGGTCTTTGCGGTGCGACTCGCCATCCTGACGCTGGCCACGCCGGTATTTGGACTGTTCACCCTGGTGGCGCTGGTGGATGGACTGGTGCGGCGCGACCTGCGACGTTGGGGCGGCGGCAGGGAAAGCTCTTTCGTGTACCACTACGCCAAGAAAGCCGCCATACCGCTGATCATCATGGCCTGGGTGTTTTACCTGGCGCTGCCGTTCAGTTTGCACCCGTCCTGGATCATCCTGCCATTCGCGCTGGCCTTTGCCTTCGCCGTCACCATCACAGCCAGTACCTTTAAAAAGTACCTTTAATACAAAGTCATTGAACCAGTTGACTGTACCGTTACAGTCTGCTAGGCTGCATTTAAGCACTGTAAAGGTACAGTCTGAATGCTGTTTAGGAGGTAATCATGATCGCTCAAGCCGAACAACTGCTGCAACGTGGTTCCAGTGTCACCAGTTCACTGCTGCCGGCGATTTTCAATATCTTCAGCCAGTGGCGCCTCACTGGTGCCCAGCAGATGACGCTACTGGGGCTCAGCAATGAGAAGACCCTCTATAACTGGAAGAGCCAACCCGAGAAGGCCAAGCTGACGCGAGACCTGTTGGAACGGGCCAGCTACATTTTGGGGATCTACAAGTCCTTGCAAATCCTGTTGCCTGATCAGGTGCTGGCTGACCAGTGGCTGGCTACTCCCAACGACAACCCGCTGTTCAATGGCATGGCGCCGCTGGACCGGATACTCGCTGGTCAGGTGGTCGACCTGGCCGTGGTCAGGGATTTTCTTGATGCGGAGCGGGGTGGCTGGTGATCGCTATCGATACGCTACCCACTAGCGAGGTCAATGAACCGGTCTATCGGGTCATACTGTCGCGCTACCCGCAGATCCACCTGTTCGAGCGCGTCTCCAACCCACAGGATTGGGAGGTGCTCTACGCTGTCGAGTCCCTGACGAATCCCAGGCTACGGGATGAAGTCGGTGATATTCGCCTGGTGCCGCCGGAAGACCGCGTCTACGGTGACGGTGCATCCTGGATCATGGCGGCCTTTACCCACCCGCCGGTCGATGGCCGAGGTGGTCGCTTCAACCGGGACTTCGGCATCTATTACTGCGCTGCCGATGAAGCGGTCGCCATCGCCGAATCGTCCTACCACCGGGCGCGCTTCCTGCGTGAGTCCAGAATCGACAAGACCACCCAGGAAATGCGTGTAATCCGTGTACAGCTGGGGCCGACAACCCTTCACGATGTACGTCACCTAGCCGAAGACGCCATCTACGATCCCGAGAATTACGGCGAAGCCCAGCAGCTCGGTTACACGTTACGCGATGCCAAAAGCTTCGGTGTTCACTACCGAAGCGTGAGAGCGCAAGGGGAGTGCTACGGAGTGATGCGTGCCCGAGCGCTGTCCGATGCCATCCACTGGCGCTATCTGCGCTACCACTATGACCAAGGAGCGATCGTCAACGTCGAATCTCTCGATGGCAGTGGCAGAAGGTGATGGCAATGTATAAAGAACTGCTGTGGATCTTCACCCAACTCCCGGACGATTACATCGTCCTCGATACCGAAACCACTGGCCTGCCTGACGACAATGGCCTGCCGGATATTGTGACGCTTGGCATCACCGTGGTAAGAAATCGAACGGTAGCGGAATCCGTCGAGTTTAAAGCGCGGCCACAAAAACACATTTCAGAAGAAGCACAAAGAATACACGGGATCACCAATGAACAGGCTGTCGAATTCGAATCTTTCGATGCCCAATGGCACCAGATTGCCGACTACCTGAAAGATCAGCTCATCGTCATTCACAACGCCAGTTTTGACTGGCCGATCCTGCTGGATCACGTCGCCCGATACGGTTTATCAATACCGCCAATTCAAGGTGTGTTTTGTAGTCAGAAAGCAGCTATTCCCTGGGCGCAGGCGATGAATTTGCCGTGTAGTCATAGAGGTCCATCGTTAGATGTGCTGACGAAAGTTCTAGGCGTTGAAAATCTCAGAGATAAAAAGGATGGAGTTCATGGGGCAGCGATTGATAGCAGGCAGGCAGCGGAAGTTGCAGAAGTGATGAGGCGCAGTGGTAATATGGATTAAATTTGAACCTTGAGTCATGATCGTTAAGAATAGGTCAATGTGTCCGGTAAGCCCAAAGCGGACACTAATTAAATAAGCAGTCCCCATAATTCCCTAATTTTAGAACCACAGGACCTATCTTTTAATCATAGGAACTAATATGGAAATAAATTTTCGTTCTCGTGAACAGTTAAGTTGCATTTCTGGCTTGAGCGAACAGTGGGTTAAGAAAGGAAACTCGCTTGCGATATTAAAGGGCTTTCCCGGCGTCGGAAAAAAGACGGTTTCTTATCTACTCGCACAACAAGTTAAAAGGAAAGCACTATTTTTAACTTTGGATGCAGACAGCGAGGATCCAGTTTCGTCAATGTATTTTGATCTGTCCTCTAGCTTGGAATCTTTGGATAACAACAAGGTTCTTGAAACAGAGATAGGACAATCGAGCACCCTTGAGCTTACTAAAAAAATTCTTAGTCGAGAGGACTTGCTTATTATATTCGATAACTTAGAGCTATTAATAGATAACAAAGGGTTTATTAAATCTAAAGGGCTTGCTAGTTTGTTTTCAGATCTATCCAGATCTCCTCGGTATAAAAGTAAGATTCTATTGCTGACTACTCATTCACCCAAAACTGATTCATGGAATGAGTCGGCTTATACACATACGCTGAAGGGGCTTTCTCCAAGCGAAGGTTCGAGTTTTCTTCTCTCACTTGTTAAGCGAAAGGGTTTACTTGAAAAGCTACCAAAAGAAAAGTGTGAATCTGTAGCGAGGCGATTAGGCGGAAATTTCAGAGCTATATTGACCCTTGTAAACGCTGGGCTCGAATTTGAAAGTCTAGAGAACTTAATGTCATGGGTTCCTGAAGAGTTTTCTCCAGGGGACGACACATACAGTCAAGAGCTTTTAGAGGAGTTCGAAAGAACAATTCTTACAAAGGCTCTAGAAAGGCTTTCTGAAACAGAACGGAGCGTCCTGAATTACTGCTCGCTGTTTAGAAGATCGTTTTCTCGCTCATTTTTTAAATTTTTAAATGATCGTGATATTGTCTTAGATGGCGAAAACCTTAAGAGAGGCTTGCTAGAACGCTATATACTTGATGAATACCGAGGTAACTACTCGATACACCCGATAGTACGAGCTTCTCAGATTTCTAGCTTGAAGATTGATTTGGCAGCTTGGCAAGCTGCCCACAGTCTTTCATCGGACTTTCTTCTTGACTCATACCGAAACACGATATCGGATGGTGCTTTAAAATTAGCTAGTTCATATGCTGAACTTCGGCATCATCTTCTTGAAGCAAATCGCCTTTTGGAGCTATTTACTATTAGCGAGCGTTTGACTGTTTTGCTTTCTAAATCAATTACTAAACAAATGCAATCTCAGGTTCCGAAAAATAAAGTAACCTTGGCTGAACGCATTGCATTGATTTCTTGTTTACCTGAAGATAAGCGTTCCAATGGCATGAATTATCATTTGGCGCTTTGTTTACGAGCAAGAAATAATGAAGGTGATTTAGAAAAAGCGCTAAGCCATATTCGGAAGGCAGAATCTAAAAACATCTATTATGCATCTTGGCTGCTTAGGTTAGAGTTGGAGTATAGATTTAACGGTATCGATGCTGTGGATGAAGTATTGATACGTTTTAGACGAGTTTCGGGTGATCGGAAAAAAGCAGCGTCAGTTTATGGGAAAGCGGCTGATCTAGCTGAAGAGGCTAAACGCCTAGACAAAGCAGAAGCCTATTTCAGGCAGGGTATTGAATTCATCCCAGATGAATGTTTGGTTGAAATAGTGCCCGCCTATACCCGTTTACTCCGTAAGTTAGATAGGGATGTAGCGGCTTTAACTCTACTATTGGAGTGTTTAGATCGACCCGGCATCACGCGTGTGTCTACCATCTATGAGTCAGCTTCGAGACTCCTACTTGAAGCGGGAGAAGAAAATCAGGCACTTAAACTGGCCGAGCGTGGATTAGAAGATGAGCGAGTATCGAAAAAATGGGTTTTGCGATTGATTAAGGCCGACATTTTATGTGCTCAAAATAAAAACAAAGACGCTGTCGAATTTTTACAGAATTCGATAGACAATACAGGTAGAGAAGATCCTATCCGCTTGGTGGAGAAATGCGTAGAGATTCTAACCGAGCAAGGGCGGTTAGAGGATGCGATCGCCCTTTTTGAAAAGCAGTTGCAGCGTACTCAGCCCAAGAATCGGCCTGCAATGTATGTTGATTACGCGAAAAAGTTAGAAAAAACCGGGAGTTCTGATCAAGCTATAAAGATACTTGAGGGTTATTTACAGTCTACATCAGGTATCGACAAGACGGTAGCCTACGAGTATTGCTCGAACTATTACTTTTCGAGAAGAGACTTAATAGGGTCGATTCGAATTTTGAATTCGGCTGTAGTCGATCCATTCATCGAAGATAAATTGAGGTTTTATAGAGATCTAGCCGATAGATATTACCGGGAGGGCGATATAGAAGCCTGCCTCAATGTATTAAACACCGCTTTTTTCGATCCTAATTGCTCTTCGGTTTATCAAGCCTACATGGATGCAAGTAAGTATCTATCGAAGGAAGAACGAGTCGAAGATGCGATTGATGTTCTTGAAGAGGGACTGAAGGCACCAGCTGTTGGTGACAGGGTTGCAATCGCATTGGAGTTGTCTAAAAGACTAGATTCTGTAGGAAATTTAAATCGAGCTGAGTCGGTTCTCTGTAATGTTCTTGAAGATAAAAGAGCTAGCGGCTTGTGGAGAGCTTATAAAAATCTTGCGGAATTATTGGCCAAACAAGATAAAATTGAAGAAGCCGGACAGGTTTACAAAGAGGCAATTGAGTCAGTCAAATCAAATAACAAAGCCGCCATATATATAAGCTACGCAAAATTTTTATGGTCAACGGGAGATGTTAGTATAGCGCTCCAATTTTTACAGGGCGCGATTAAAGAGCTGCCAAAAAATCAAGAGTTAAAGAATATACGGAAGTATATTGAGATCGAAAAAGAAAATAAAAATACCTTCGATGAGGTTTTCGAAAGAATCGAATATCTAAAACAAAAAATTGAAAATGAAAACCTTTATAGAGCGTTCTATAAAAATGGTTCTCTTGTCGATGATATGGTTTCAGAGGAAACAATCCAGCAGCATTTTAAATTGGTGTGGGCGAATACCAAGAGCAAAGTAAATGCTGAGGTTGGGAATGGTCTAGGTTACGTAGACTTCCAGATTACAAGAGGCTACGAAGATACAACAGTTGTAGAGTTTAAGTTAGCTAAGAATTCAGCTCTCATGGATAGCGTCCCCGATCAGGTAAAGGCATATGCCAGAGCAAACGAAACAAATTTTTATTATACGGTGAATTGTTTTTTGATGACAAAGAGAAAGCGAAGTGCATCAAGCTCCTGGATTCATTGGAAATAAAAGAGCGTAACAGGGTCATTTTGATTGACGCCACTGTAAAACTATCTGCTTCGAAATTGAAACGAGAACGGGTTGCTCAGAATTTTGATGCCTAGAGCATCTGGAGTTTTTCAGGAGTTTGGGGTCGGAGTAAAAACTCTTAATGTCCGCTCCTGGCCGCAATCTGACTTTGCCTGAGGATCTAAAAAAACCACCCCACCCACCGAATAGATTTCCCATCGTCCATCCCAACTAATTCTCGCACTATGTCCCGTAACAACTCACGGGAGCAGCAGTGCCATGAAACGCCATCTCTGGCTACCTTCTTTTCTGATTATAGGCTTGGTTGTCACGCCGACGGCTTTTGCCGATGCAGACGCCGAGCGCGAGGCGCTCGCCAAAATAATCCATGAGCTCAATGCCCTCGACTCATTAATCAAGCGTGCCGAGACCAACGCCGAGCAGAATTCCCGTATCCGATTTCGTTATGACTGGCTGCGTCAGGACCTGAAGCAGATCAAGGACGGCATCCAGTCACACATCGATTCTCCCCGTGCTCAGCCTCGCGCATTTCCGCCATTGCGCGGCGATTACCGTCGATAGGTTTCGTCATGAACGCCGCACAACAAACTGCTTTTCAATCCGGTTCCGGTATTACCCCTGCCACCATGCTGACGGCCATTGCGTCGATGGTGTTGGTGTTGGCGTTTGTCTGGGTGATCTGGGTGGCGTTAGGCACTTTTCGGGCCTGGCAGGAGGGGCAGGCCACGCTATTTGATCTGACCTGGAGCACCCTGCGGGCAAGCATTGTGTTGATGGTTTTGGGTTTCTATTTGCGGTGAGTCGATCGAGTTGAGACCGAGAAAGTCCGGTAAGGGTAAACGGCGATGCAGCGCAGTGGGATGCGGGGGTAGTTCCCCTTTTTATCAGCGTTACAGAAGAGGACATTTGTTATGGACACATCAAATACAAAAAGCGGTTTCAACAAGAAATCTGTTGCCATCCGCAAGTCGCTATCGGCAGCGGTCGCGGTGCTACTACCACTGCCGCTCTGGGCGGCGTTGCCGACGCCGGTTGCGCCGAGTACGGCGCCACCAGCGGGTGACTGGATCGGCTTGATTCAGGGCTACATCAAGGATGGTGGCTTGGTGCTCGGCCTGGCCATCGCAGTGCTGGGTTTTCTCTGGATCGCCTATTTGGGCTTCGCGAAATTCAATGAAGCTCGCCAGGGCAAGGCGGAGTGGGCTGAAGTCGGTGTGCTTGGGATTGTCGGCGCGATCGTGCTGATCTTCGCCAGCTATCTGCTCACAGAAGCGGCCGGCGTTATTTAACACCCGACGTCAATATCAACTTGCAGTAGGAGACGCGAATGTCCAACGACCATGAAATTCTGGCGGATCGGCTCAATGCCGAGCCCGCCATTTTTAAAGGTTGCTCTTCTTCTGAGCTGGGCATGATTGTGGGGTTGGCCATTGTGATATGGCTGCCCCTCAGTTTGTTGCTGGCCTGGCTACTCGGCGCCATCACCATGGGTTTTGGTATTGCCGGTGTCGGTGTGGTGGCCACTGTGGTCACTCTGGCGACGCTGTTTCAGCGTATCAAACGCGGCCGGCCTGAAGGCTATTACCAGCAATGGCTGCGTATTCGTCTGCAGACGATGGGGCTGTATCGCACGCCCTGGGTACTACGCAGCGGTTCCTGGGATATAGGGAGAACGCACTATGCGCCGCTACCGACTCGAAATCGATAACGTGCGGTCCCATTTGCGCTCCCTGTGGGTCGTGATTGGCTTGCAAGGATTGATCATTCTTGCGCTCTGGATTGGCTGGAGCCAGGCACCCAAGCAGCTGCGGGTTTATGTGCCCCCCGATCTGCGCTCGGGTGCAGTTCTGGCGGCTGAGGAGGTGCCTCCGGCCAATGTCTATGCCTTTGCGTTCTACATTTTCCAGCAGCTCAATCGCTGGCCAGAAAACGGCGCAACGGATTACGGCAGCGCAATATTTCGGATCTCGCCCTACCTGACACCGCGCTACCGCAATGACCTGATCGCCGATATGGAACTCAAAGCCCGGCGCGGCGAGTTGGCCTACCGGGTGCGCGGTGTCCATGAAGTGCCGGGGCACGGCTACGAGGAGCGCCGCGTCGATGTGTTATCGCCCGATGTCTGGATTGTCTGGCTGGATCTGGATCTGCTGGAGTCCGTGAAAGGCATGACCGTCAAGCAAACCACGATTCGCTACCCGATTCGGGTGGTGCGTCAGGCTATCGATCCGGAAGCCAATCCCTGGGGCCTGGCACTCGATGGGTACTCTAGCGACGGCCCGCGGCGATTAACCGATGCCGAGCTGGCTGAACCCAGCGTGACTGGCGCCATTACCAATAAGGAATCCCCCCAATGAATCCTCGTGATTTCTTTACGCCATTTAGATGGATCGGTTTGCTCGGACTGTGTTTCCCGCTGCTGTCCTTTGCACAAGTCGATGACGCGGCATTGAGCACTCCGGAACGCGTTGTCTGGAACAAAGCGCCCATCGCAATTCCATTGGTCGTTGGTGAAGAGCGCCTGGTGCATTTTCCGGATTCGGTGAGCATTGGGCTGCCGCAGTCACTGACACCGTTGCTGCGCAGCCAAAGCATCAACGGCACCCTATACCTGTTGGCCAGGCAAGCCTTTGAGCCCACCCGTGTCATGGTGCGCTCGGAAACCGACGGCCCAATCTACGTCCTTGATATTTCAGCGGCGCCAGGCGGAGTCGACAGTGGATCATTGCCGGATGTGCAGGTACTGCTCCAAGCATCACAAAAGCCACCGCAGGAATTGTCGGAAGATGCCGGTGCCGATCAGTCAACATCGGACAAGCAATCACAGTCTTTGGGTTATGCCGCTTTAACCCGGTATGCCGCGCAACAACTCTATGCACCAACACGACTAATCCCCCAGCAGCCGGGCGTGGTTGCCATACCCGTGAACCCCGAACCGGTCGATCTGGTAGTGGGCGGCAAGATCGAAGCCGTGCCGGTTGCTGCCTGGAAGGCGGGTTTGCGGTACGTCACTGCCGTCAAGCTGATCAATCGTGCCCAAAGCCCCGTCGTGCTGGATCCACGCGAACTGCGCGGGTCATGGCTGGCGGCGACCTTTCAGCACAATCGCCTGTTACCCGCTGGCAGTGAGGCCGATACCACAGCCGCCTATCTGGTGTCGGATCGGCGCTTTGATGCGGCCTTTTGATGTGGCGCTTTGAGAGAGGATAGGAATCTACCCCATGTCGATGATCACCAGTAATCGATTGTTACCACTTCTTGCCGGTTCCGTTGTGCTGATGGCAGTGCTCGTCGCGGTGAAGTCCTGTTCCCCGAGCGGCGAGCAACCCCAGCTGTTGGAAGCCGTGCCACAGGCACCGAAACCGGATGCCGATACACCGGCGGATACCATTAAGACACTGACGGCCAACGTCAGCGCCATGACTTCGGAGCTCAATGCTCTGCGCCGGGATAATACCGCACTTAAACAGGAGAATCGCGATCTGATCGAAGACCGAAAGCAGATCGAGAACAACGTGCTGTCGAGAGTGCAGACAGCTTTGGAGGCAAAACGTACGGACGCCGCGCCCAACGAAACCACGTCGGCCATCGCCGCGTTGACGGCGAGGGTGGATTCCCTGGCCAACCGCTTTGGGACNTCATCGACACAGCGGTCTTCCACGGGTTCTGATATTCCGGTCGGGCTCGGTCTGGATGGAGTCAGCACATCGGCGGCGGAAGCGGAACCACTGGTGTGGGTCAACCCCCTGGAGCTTGCGCCATCGCCTGATGCTGATAAGGAGACGTTGCTCAACCGCTTCAGTCGCGGCAGTCGCAATGCGTTAGATAGCGCCGGTCCGGAAGTGAAATCGCTNGTANCGAAAGGATCCGAAGCCCTCAATACTGCTCTGCCGGTCTACACCGTGCCGCGCAATGCCACCCTGATTGGATCAACTGGCATGACCGCCTTGGTGGGCAGGGTGCCAATTCAGGGACAGGTGCGCGACCCCATGCCGTTCAAGGTGATTACCGGCAAAGAAAACCTGGCCGCCAATGGACTGCGCATTCCAGGCATTGAAGGCATGATCTGGAGTGGAACGGCTGTTGGCGACTGGACGCTCTCCTGTGTGACTGGGAAATTGGAATCGGTGACCTTCGTGTTCGAGGATGGCACCATTCAGACCCTCTCCAGCGATGACAACCAACGGGGTGGTTCCAGTGGAAGCAGCGATAGACCGCTGGGCTGGATCTCCGATGCGCGGGGTATCCCCTGTATCACGGGCGAACGCAAGACCAACGCTCCCGCATTCCTGACACAACGCATTGGNGTNATGGCCCTCGAAGCNGCNGGTGAAGCGGCAGCACAGGCCGAAACCACAACGCTGATCAATGANTCNGGCTCGGCCACCAGTGTGGTCTCNGGTGAGACCGGTAAATACGTACTGGGCAAAACCCTGAGCGGCGGTAGCGACGAAGTCGCCCAGTGGTTGCGGGAGCGTCAGGCACAGAGCTTCGATGCGATCTTCGTGCCCGCCGGTGTCGAGCTGGCAATCCACGTTGATCATGAACTCCCCATCGATTTCCATTCCAACGGCAGGAAACTTCATCATGAAACTAATCTTTTCCAACAAGCGACGTTTACCACTGGTTCTGGTCTGGACTAGCGCCCTGATGGTCGGCTGCGCCAGCACTAAAGAGACGGTACTACCGCAGGACGGTCCGACCATGAAGTCCATTTACGATCAGCACATGGTGGATGTTCAGAAGCCAGACCACCGGCGAGTCATCGGTGGTCAGCCGTTACCGCAATCTGGTATCGACCACTATCAGGGCTTTGTGCGAGAGGCTGCTAATGAAATCGACACGGTATTTCCTCGTCTGCCGAATCCTACGCTGGTGATGTATATCTTTCCCCACCTGTCGGGCAGTGAGCGCACCCCGGTACCAGGTTATGTCACCACCTTTCCCTTTTATGAAAAGGTGGAGTACGCCCTACCTGGAGAAGTGCCGGGGGAAGTGCCTGGTGAATCGTCCGCAACGGCCAATCACTCGACGTTGGATCAGTAGGAACGCTTGATGCCAAAACATAAACCTAACCTTCCCGAGGGTTCGCCCTTAACCACTGCCGCGGTCAAACAACACTATACCCGCCCGCCGTCGTTTACCGATTTGCTGCCCTGGATGGAATACATTCCCGAGAGTAGAGCTTTTCTGTTAGAGGATGGGGTCAGCCTCGGCGCGCTGTTCGAGGTGCAGCCGGTCGGTTGTGAGGCAAGGACGCCAGCCTTTATGACGCAGCTGCGTGACGCCATTCAAACGGCAATCAACGAGGCCATTCCCGAGCGCGACGACGCACCTTGGGTATTACAGATCTATGTCCAGGACGAGCCCAGGCTAACCCAATTCAATGAGTCGTTGGCCCGTTATCCGTCGCCGGCGGTTCGTGCTTCGGATTACTCTCAACATTACCAGTCGGTGATGTCGAAGCACCTGCAAGCGATTTCCCGACCGGGTGGGTTGTTTGACGATACCACCGTCACCGGTTCGCGTTGGCAGGGGCAGCAACGACGGATCCGCGTTGTGCTCTACCGCCGTTTGAAAAGCAACGGCAAAATGCCACCCGCTGTTGAAGTGGAGGAGGCGCTCAATGACGTGGCCACCAAATGGATCGCCTCACTGGCCTCTGCCGGAATCAATGCCCAACGGGCCAATGGTCAGGCGTTTTATCAGTGGTTGCTGAGCTGGTTCAATCCCAATCCACCGCTGGCAGACGGTAATCCGGAAGCACTGATGCAGTTGGCACCCTACCTGGGTGATGACCACTTACCCTTCGGCTATGACTTTGCCGAGCAGCTGACCCTGTCGATGCCACACTCCGACGAGGCAACCTCGAGCTGGATTTTCGATGAACTGCCGCACACCGTCGTGACCGTACAAAGCTTGCGGCGGGCCCCGGACATCGGGCACTTCACGGCGGAGCGTCAGGCGGGGGATCAGGTGTATTCCCTGTTCGATCGCCTGCCTGAGCACACCATCATGGCGATAACACTCACGCTCAAACCGCAAGACACCACCCGCAATCACATTGCCCAGATCAAGCGCGCAGCGGTGGGTGATTCCGCAGAGGCGTCGATCACCCGGGAAGATGCGGAACAAGTGGAGCGGGAAATGGCGCAGGGCAACAAGCTGTATCCTGTGAGCATGGCCTTCTATGTGCGCGGAGATAATCAAAAGGCGCTACGGAACAATTTGAATCGTCTCCACGCGCTGCTGTTGCCCAATGGTCTGCAGCCCATTGCCCAGGAAGCTGACCTGCTGTCGCTCGACAGTTACATCCGTAACCTGCCCATGGCCTACGACGCCGACCTGGACAAATCCCGCCGTCGCTCGCGGCTGATCTTCTCCCGGCATATTGCCAATTTGGTACCGTTCTACGGCCGTTCCCGTGGCACCGGTCATCCTGGCCTGGTGTTCTACAACCGGGGTGCCGAACCGCTGGTCTTCGACCCGCTGCACCGGGATGACCGCAAGAAGAATGCCCACATGCTGATCCTCGGGCCGACGGGGGCGGGCAAGTCGGCACTGTTGGTGTATCTGCTGCAGCAAATGATGGCACGGCATCGGCCACGGTTTTTTATCATCGAGGCCGGGGCTTCGTTTTCGTTGCTGGGGCAGCATTTTGCGCACCACGGTCTGTCAGTGAATCAGATCACCCTGAACCCCAATGTCGATGTCAGCCTGCCGCCCTTTGCCGATGCGCTTCGACTTCTGGATCGGCGCCATGCGTTTAATCCGCTCAGTGTCGATGAATCTACAATGGAAGAGACGTTAGACGAAGATGATGAGATCGAGGAGGAGGGGGGCGGCCGCGATATTCTCGGCGAGATGGAGATTGCTGCACGGATCATGATCACCGGCGGCGATGAGCGCGAAGACGCGCGATTGACCCGGGCCGACCGACTGCTGATCCGCAATGCCATCTTCCTTGCCGCAAAAACCCTGAAAGAGACCACTCGAACCCAGGTGATTACCCAGGATGTGGTCAACGCCTTCCAGACCATCGCCACCAACAGGGAATTGCCCGAACACCGGCGTAATCGAGCCCTGGAAATGGGGGACGGTATGGCGCTGTTCTGTTCGGGCCTGGCGGGCCACTTTTTCAATCGGCCGGGGCAGTCCTGGCCAGAAGCCGATGTCACCATCCTCGAAATGGGCATGTTGGCCAGAGAAGGCTACGAGGATCAGCTCACCGTTGCCTACCTGTCCATGATGAGCCATATCAATGACCTGGTGGAACGTCATCAACACGACGATCGGCCCACGCTGGTGGTGACTGACGAAGGCCATATCATCACCACCAATCCGCTGTTGGCACGCTACGTGGTCAAAATCACCAAAATGTGGCGCAAGCTCGGTGCCTGGTTCTGGATCGCCACCCAGAATCTGGAAGACTTTCCGGACGCCAGCCGCAAGATGCTCAACATGATGGAGTGGTGGCTGTGCCTGGTCATGCCGAAAGAAGAGGTGGAGCAGATCGCCCGCTTCAAGGATCTCAATGACGAACAGCGCAACCTGCTGTTGTCTGCCCGCAAGGAGCCGGGAAAATACGTGGANGGAGTCGTCCTGGCCGACAAGGTCGAAGCGCTGTTCCGCAACGTACCGCCAGCCTTATCGCTCGCCCTGGCCATGACCGAAAAGCATGAGAAGGCTGAACGTGCAGCGATTATGCGTGAGAAGAACTGCTCGGAGCTGGAGGCGGTTTACGAGATCGCCAAGCGTATCGAACAGTCTCGTGCGTAGCAGTTTTACTGATCTCAGGGGTGTTTCACGACTCCACGGCAGGCCGGATAGGTTGCGCATCCCCAAAATTGATTGCCGGCGTTTTGTCCCTTTCTGGCCGTTCTTGGCACCATCGTACCGCCACACTTTGGGCACTGTTTTTGACTTTGGGGCGTCGTTGACGCTGTGACTGACGGCACGACTGCGGGGGCGGCTGGCGGTGAGGGAGCCTTCTTCTGGCGCAAATGCTTGACGTGCTGTCGGTTGGTGGTAAACCCCCGCTGTAATCTCAGCTGTTCGATTTGTGCCGTCATAGTATCCACGGCGGCCTGGCTGAGGATCACTTCGCGCCGCGCTTTGATATACCGGATATACCCACCGGCATAAACCACATTCTCTGGCAACTCCGTCTTGAACGTCGAATCACCGACAAACACCACCAGCGAGTGAATCGCGGAAGCCGGAATATCCAGCAGGGTTTCCAGGGTTTTGACGTGTTTATAGTTCTGGTGCAGTGGGTTCTGAAATTTATGGGTGTGTTTGTAGATTTTCTGGGTCCAGGTCTTCTGGTTGGCCGAGCCGAATATCCAGCCCTTCATATTTTTGGTTTCAATTACGAACACGCCGTAGCGCGACACAATGATGTGGTCGATCTGTGTGGTGCCATCATCGGTTTGTAATGTCACGTCCTTGATCAGGTGGTATTCGCCCTTTGGAAGAAACAGCCGTGCGGCCGTATTCACCAGAAACTCACCGGTAATGCCTTTGAACCAGGGCGACTTGAGAATACCTGCCAGGATGGCGAGCGGTATGAGGTACCACAGCGCGCCGTAGACCTGTTGGATGATGGGGCTGAAATCCATTCCTGTATTTCTTCCGTTATGAATGTCCCGCCATTATAGGAATGTCCCTTCCGGTCGGCCAGAAACATCGACCCTTCATGTCTGGATTTTCCGTTTATCCCCCACCGTCAATCCTTCAGCATGAATGCTCTGTCAAAGATATGTGGATCTGGATGGCCGCCAGTGAATAGTGCAAGAGCTCATTTCATTCTTTCGATCGTTCTAACAGTGGCGCTCTGTGAGCCGGTTTTGGCTGACAAACCCCCAAGTGCGATCGAGGTATTTACCGATTCAATGAACCCGGTCGCGAATAATGCGGACGGTATAACGGTGTACTACATAGACCGCATTGATCGACTTCAGAAAGAACTCTCCAAAGACTTGCCAGCGGATCCGGTAACCGCAAAACAGACGGCCCTTCATCGCTTCCAACGCATTGACAGCCATCTCAGCAGTGAATTGGAAAATGCTGCAAACGGCCTGGTGCAGGCGATGCAATACGGCATTGATCGCTACCCGGCCATTGTCTTCGATGGCAAAGCGGTGGTTTACGGCATCACCGATGTTCGAGCGGCAACCCAGCGGTATCAGCAGTGGCAGGCCGGGGAGGCTCGACCATGATGCGCGCTATCCGCCGTTGTGGATTCATCCTGCTGATGTGGGCGCCCCTCATGAGCCATGCTGGAACCATCTCCACCACGGAAATCGTTTCCCAGACCACGAGTGCCGCGCTCAGCTGTATGCGCTGGATGCCGGTGGGGATGTGCTTTTGGCTGCGCTGTTCCATTTATGAATGCGATGTCGAGACCTCAATCAAAGTTGGCCATTACCAGCCGGATGCGGTGGTGAGCAGTTACAACGAACTCGGTAGCAATCCTTGGACAGAGATCCGCAGTATTCTTGGGGCCGCTCAAAGTTCCGCCGCGACAGGACTGATCGGCAGCTTGCTGGCCGTGCCCATCGAGAGCGCCGGGAATCGAACGGAAGGTGGGCAGGGCAACAAAGATCACCGCAATCTGATCTTTCGGGAGACCGATGTCATCGGCCATCCTTTAGGTTCGCTGTCGGGTGTCCTGGCGGGTACCGGCTATTTGTGTGAATCGGAAACCACCTCCTTTTATCCCTATTTCATGTCGAGCCTGGATGCGCTCTCCTGGCGTATGGAAATCCCGGAGATGTTCTATCCAGCGAGTCTGATACCCGGCATGCGGGAAATCGGCACCTGGCCTCTGCAGACCTGGGGTGGTGTCTACCCCAGAACAGGCTGGACCACACAGGCAGAGGAGCCCAAGGCCGCGGCAATCAATGCGCAGCGAGCCGGGGATATCGTGACCCGGAACGGTCAGCCGCACATTTACGATCAGATCGAACCGTCTTCCAGCTCCGACCAGCGGATTTGGTCGCCGGGTCCCTTGGTTGAAGACGATCCCGCCACCGGTGAGTGGCAGATGTTGCTCCCCAAAGCAGAATCAAGCTGCGCTGTTTTTGGCACCAACGATCTCGCCAGCGCCAATGGTTGGGGTGGTGGCCGCGTGGACGAGGAGGGTGATTACGCCTGGAACCTGTGGAGGCCTTATCAGTGCTGTGAAAAAGAAGGCCAGTTTTTTCTGTTCGACATCAACTGGATCAATTACCCGCCATGATCAAACACAACCCTATCCACTGTCTGCTGATCGCTTTGGCGGTCGTCATTGGCTCTGACAGCTATGCCGCTCAGGCGCCCACGGAAGATGGGCTGTGGTATTACGAGATCGGTGGCGCCGAACCGGTCTCGGTACCGGCCAATCCTGCTGTGGTCTCCACGACATTGGGAGGCTCTGCCCAACTGGGACTCGGCTACAGCTGCGGCAAGTTCGATCCGGTGGCGGCGGTCACCAATACCCTGAACGACATCGGTTCCGGTGTCGACAACATGATGAACGCCATGACGGCAGCGGCCACCAGCGCCATAGCGTCGTTACCTGCGCTCATTCTGCAGCGAGCCAACCCCGGCCTGTACGATCTCTTCCAGAATGCCCTGATCAAAGCCGAAGAAACCATGCAACTGGCCACCAAGTCCTGCGAGCAGATGGAGGCGGAAATTGCCCAGGGCAAGAATCCCTACGCCGATCTGATCACCTTATCCAAAGGTAACGATTGGAAGGTGCAAATGGGTATTGGTGGCAACGATGCCGTCACCGCCAAAGACACGGTGGAATCCTCTAACGGCGATAACGGTGTGCCCTGGATCGGTGGGCAGGCCGGAGGAGCCGGCCAGCCAGTGCTGGAGTTCACCGGCGATATCGTCGAGGCCGGTTACAACATCAATATGAATCGCGCCGTGACTGACACCAGCCCGGTACCGGCCGCATCGGCCACCCGCCTGTCGGAAATCTGGGCGTCGCCCGCCGAAGCCCGGGACTGGACCGTGGATGTGGTGGGCGAGAACATCGTCACTACCTGCGACACCTGCCGCAAGGACAGCATTCCCGGTACGGGCCTGCTGCCGAAGCTCTATCAGGAGTCCGCTACCGTCACCGCCGAGATCCAGAACCTGGTCAGTGGCGCGACACCGCCCACGTTGGCCAATCTCGACCAGATTACCGCCCCCGGCGTGGCCATCACCCGGCAGGTCATTGAAGCCATCCGCGAGATGCCGGCCTCAGAGCAGAGCCTGATCATGGGCCGCCTGGTCTCCGAGATCAGCACTGCGCGCACGGTCGAGAAGGCACTGTACGCCCGGCGTCTGCTGCTGTCGGGGCGGCAGGTTCCTGAGGTCTACGCCACCGAAGTGGCCCGCGAGCATGCCGACAACTCCATCGCCGAGCTCGATAAAGAAATCGAAAACCTGCTGTTTGAAACCCGTGTACGCAAAGAGGTGGTGTCCGACACCGTTGCCACATTGCTCGAACGAGCAGCTGCCAAACGGCAGAGTTCACTTACCGTACCGGAAGTGCCGACCCTGGATCCCAACCCATTGCGAGGTGGGCGTGTTCAATAACCTCCGATCACGGCGAAAAAACTTTCTGCTATTCACCACCATGGCCGTGTTGCTGACAGCGCTGGTGGGGTATCTCCTGATGCATCGATTACAAACGGATTCCGTGCAATCCGTTCAACAGAGCATCGACGCCTGGCGGACGACACTTACAGTCATGCGCTGGACAGTGATCGCTGTCATTGCCTTTGGCTGGAATCATCTGGTTGCCTGGCTGGCTGATGCAAAAATCCTGAGCCAGGCCAAAGCAACCAGACTAACAGGCTTACGCTGGCGCGCCGTCACCTGGTTGGTTTTGCTCGAATTGGTGTTAGGGCAGGGTGTATTGGTCAATGCTATTGGCTTGATGGTTAGAGCTTGATCGTTGGAGCAGGGCAATGAGTGTCGATAGCTATCTGGAGCTCTTTACTTCCCTTTTTGGCTGGACTTTCTACGGTATTCTGTGGGATGTGCTGGTCAGTACCGGTATTGTCTATCTCCCGTTTCTGGGAATCCTGATCGACAACTGGCGCGAACCGGCGCAGGGCGGTGAGGTGGGCCATGCCAGTGGCCTCTCACTGCGACGCATGGAGATCGAGGTGTTCATCGCGCTCTTGGTGGTTGTGCTTGCGGGGCAACCCGCTGCGCTCACGCCACTCAATGCCGGCACCTTGTCCTACTCGCCACCGCCGACCTTGCTGAATCCAACGCCAACAACCGCGACCGTAGCGGCCCCACAGAGCACCTATGGCACGACCGGTTTTACGGGTTCTGCCGCAACCGTCAATGTTCCCATCTGGTGGTACGGCGTGATCGCCCTCAGCTCCGGCCTGAATCACGCCATTGTTGAAGGCCTGCCAACCGTGGCAGATATGCGCACCTTCGAGCAACAAGCACACCTGGCCACCATTGCCGATCCGCGACTCCGGCAGGAGGTGAGCGATTTCTTCAGCCAGTGCTATGTGCCGGCCCGCTCCAAATACCAGGCTGAACGACCAAACACAGCGGCCATCAATGGCATTCTAACCACCTACGGCGCCGATGACCCCGACTGGATGGGCTCACACGTCTACCGGGATACCGCAGGCTATTACGATACGCTGCGCCCGGCCAACCAAATTACCGGCTGGGCTTACAACGCGGCCAGGGATACGGAATACGACCCGACTACTCCGCCAGCCTGGGGCAAACCTTACTGCAAGCAGTGGTGGGAGGATGGGGCCATCGGCTTGCGGGAGAAACTGATCAATGAGGCGGATGCCACCTCGGCCGGCTTTTCCGGTTTGGTGGTTGCTATCGCGCCAGCCCTGGCCAGCGAACAACAAAACGACGCCGTCGCCAAAACCGTTCTCACCAATGCGCCGCCCTCTTGGTCAAGCAATGAATTGATCGCCAATAATGCCTCCGGCTCGGGTTTGTTCAATACGGCAGGAAATATTGTCAAAGGTGGCCTGGCGACCGGTGGTGTGGTCACCGCATCTGCCCTGTTTTCCGTCACCATGACCGCAGTGTTGCAGTCATTGCCCATGGTGCAGGCCATTATGCTGCTGGGCATCTATGCGTTGTTGCCGCTGGTGGTGGTTTTGTCCCGCTACTCGATTGCCATGATGGTGGTGGGCGGCATGGCCATCTTCACCATCAAGTTCTGGACAGTGCTCTGGTATCTGGCCATGTGGGTCGATCAGAACCTGATTCTGTCCATGTACCCGGACGTCAATGTCTTCCTGCAGATCTTCGCCAACCCCGGCGAACACGATGCCAAGCGCATGTTACTGAATATGATCACAACCAGCCTCTATTTGGGATTGCCGCTGCTATGGAGTGGGATGATGGCGTGGGCGGGGGTGAAAGTAGGGCGGTCTATTGATGCTGCGACGAGCCCCATCAAGGCTCCCGCGCAGGACGCGGGAAACCAGGGGGGAAGTATCGGGAAAATGGCGCTAACCAAGGGCAAGAAGCGTTAGTCCTTTTCGTACCAGCCAGCGGCATCCGTGCCATCGTCGAGTTTGCCGGTTCGGTAATTCAGTACGCCTCCACGAACAGAGTCAGAGGTTGTTTTATCAGAGTCCGTTTCGGCGCTTTCAGCGAAAAACCCAAGCACATCGCGCAGAAAATGGCCGATGACAGTTGCCACCGCCAATATGGCCAGTAATACTCGGCGAGTACGGGATTTTTCGGCTGTTGAGGTCATGATTCCCTCTCAAACTCCGCTGAATTGAAGCGCAGGACGTTGCAATTTTCCTTAACCGTGCGTTGCATGGGTTCGTCGAACCCCTCCTGGCAGATTGTTGAGCAACTCCTGTCGTAAGTTATGACGACTTTACGCCAGAATATCAGCGTAGCCAAAGAGTGATCAGTAGTCTCTAAAATACCGTCTGTAACTTCAGCCTACTGATTATAGCAATGATGTTTCGCGGAAGTTGATTTTATTGATCCAGATCAGCTATTTGTTCTGTTTCGTTTGAACTTTCAAGAGAATAAGGTATCATTCCTAAGGTTAATATAACCATTTGCAGATTATGTGGCTTAGCAGGTTCAGATTTTACATGGCGATCTTCGCGTTACTGGCTTTTACCAGCCAGTCGTTCGCTGTTGCGAAATTGCCCTGCCACAAGATGAGTCACGAACCCTATGTTCCAGTAATGACGGGGGCAATGGATCATGGAAGCCATACCAAGGCAAACAATATCCAGATCAATAATGCCCTTACGGCTGATGCCGCTGATTGTTGCAGCCAGGAACACTGCTCTCAGCTGGATTGCATCTCTGCAAGCGTTGCGGTGGTGAGTACACTGTCGCCGCTTTCCGTCCAGTTTTCTCAAACCCTCAATACAGCGTATTCGGTTTCCTTCCTCTCCCAGGCAGCTTCCTCGCTGTTTCGCCCCCCCATTTCCCGCTGAAGTAGGGTTGGTACGTCTGAAATTCAGGCGTCTGACGACTCGATAAGCGGGAGATCAAAACTCCCATAACGTATGTTTAAAACGCGCCACCGCTACGAGCGCGTTCACTGCAACTCTTGATTGGGAGTCATCATGAAGCCGTTACATACCTATCTGCGCTTTCCGGCGCTGATCGTATTCCTGTTATTTCTTACCGCTTGTTCCGAAAGCGTAAATCACGCAACTAAAAGCGCAACGATTGCCACGTTAGATGTTTATAAAAGCCGCACCTGTCAATGCTGCCAGCAATGGGTTCACCATATGGAAGATGTTGGTTTTGACACAAAAACCCACCACCCGTCGGACTTGAATCGCATTAAAAATGACTATGGCATAGCACCTGAGTTCCAGTCCTGCCATACAGCAGTGACGAGTAACGGTTATGTGTTCGAAGGCCATATCCCTGCGCGCTTTGTTCAGCAGTTTCTGGAAAACCCTCCCGATGACGCCATCGGCCTTAGTGTGCCTGGCATGCCGGCAGGCAGCCCTGGTATGGAGATGGGTGACAGGTTTACGCCTTACAAGGTATGGCTGCTTAAAAAAGACGGTTCGGCTGACGTGTTTGCATCTGTGAATAGTCGCGATCAGCAATAGGACATATAACGATGAACATTCAATGGGTATTTTTATTGTTTTTGCTGGTGGGGCTTCCTGTATTTGCGCAGAGCCCGGCTAATACGTTGAGTCTGGATGAGGCCATCGCCCATGCCATTGCCACGGATCCCTGGCTGAACGGTAGCCGGCATCGCGAAGACGCTTTGACCAGCGAATCAATTTCAGCATCGACGCTTCCAGACCCCAAGGTCAGCCTGATGGCGGCTAACTTTCCTACCGATAGCTTCGATATCAACCAGGAGCCTATGACGCAGCTCACTGTAGGTGTTAGTCAGATGTTTCCTCGCGGCGATAGTCTGGCGCTGTCCAGCCGTCAGAAACAGGAGTTGGCGGAACAGGAGCCATTGCTCAGGCAGAATCGCCAGGCCAAGGTAGCGGCTACTGTCTCGCAGCTGTGGCTGGAAGCATTCAGGGCCCAGGAGAGCATTCGATTGATTGAGCGGGATCGCTCGCTGTTTGAACATTTGGTGGATGCAACCAAAGCGAGCTATTCGTCGGCACTGGGACGTGCCCGCCAGCAGGATATTATCCGGGCCCAATTGGAGCTTACCCGGTTGGACGATCGTTTGACGGTGCTGCGGCAACAGTCGGAGTCAGCCCAACAGCGTTTATCCGAGTGGGTCGGCGGTCGCGCCCGTCTGCCGTTAGCGCAGCTTGTGCCCAGTCAGTACGGTGATGAGCCGACGCCGGTGGAAGGTCAGCCGGATAGTGATCGTTGGCTCTATGAACAGGTCAACCGGCACCCACTCTTGCTGGCACTTGATCAGCGTATTGATGCCATGGAGACCGGGGTCGAATTAGCGCGCCAGAAATATAAACCTGAGTGGGGTCTTTCCGCCCAATACGGCTATAGGGACGATGATCCCATGGGTCGCGACCGCGCTGATTTGTTCTCTGTCGGTGTGACCTTTGATCTGCCGCTTTTCACCGGCAAGCGACAGGATAAAGACGTCAGTGCGGCCACTTCTCGGGCCGAGGCCTTGAAAACTGACAAGTTACTGATGGCGCGAAAGCTGATGGCGAACCTGGATACGGCCTTGGTTCAGCTACAGCGTCTGAATCATCGTCGCGCGCTCTACGCCGAGCAGTTATTGCCGCAAATGTCAGAGCAGGCCGAAGCTGCCCTGGCCGCCTACAACAACGACGACGGCGACTTTGCCGAAGCGGTGCGCGCCCGCATTGCTGAGTTAAATGCCAAGATCGACTTTTTAACGATCAGGATTGATCGGCTGAAGATGATTGCCGAGTTGAATTACCTCTTGTCCAAAAATGGTTCAGAACCGTTTCCCGCCACCAGCAGTAACCACGCGGAAGGATTAACCCCATGAAGATTCAATTGAATAAATCTTTTTTCATTACCGTTGCCTTGTTGATTGCGACAGCGACCCTTGCCCACTACTCGGCCCTATGGCGTATGAAAGGGATCACGGGCGATGATGACGTTGCAACCGAGAAAAAACCACTCTACTGGGTCGCGCCGATGGATCCCAATTATAAGCGCGATAATCCGGGTAAATCCCCTATGGGGATGGATCTGATACCAGTGTATGAAGACGCGGGCGGCGATCAGGAGATTGGCACAGTCACCATCTCTCCCGATGTGGTCAATAACCTTGGCGTACGTACAGCGTCTGCTACTCGGGGGCAGCTGGACGTCTCTGTCAATACCGTGGGCTATGTGCAATATGATGAAGACCGTCTTGTTCACATTCATCCACGGGTGGAGGGTTGGATTGAAAAACTCCATGTCAAAGCCGCCGGAGATCCGGTCACTCAGGGCGAAGCGCTCTATGCCTTATATTCGCCGACCCTGGTCAATGCCCAGGAAGAATTGTTGCTGGCGTTAAAGCGAAATAACCCAACACTAATCACTGCTGCCATGGAGCGGCTGTCGGCTTTACAGGTGCCGGAATCGGAAATCCACCGACTGAAAAAATCTGGCAAGGTCAGTCAGACCATCACAATCGCGGCCCCGCAATCCGGCGTATTGGACAATCTTATGGTCCGTGAAGGCATGTTTGTGAAACCCGGTATGGAAATGATGGCCATCGGGCAGCTTGAACATATCTGGGTCATAGGAGAAGTGTTCGAGCGTCATGTCATGAGCGTACGAGAGGGCGATGCAGTGCGCATGTACCTCGATTATCTGCCAGGACGCACGTGGTCTGGCATGGTTGACTATATCTACCCGTCACTGAATACCCAGACTAGAACAGCTCGGGTGCGGGTACGATTCGACAACCCGGACGGCTACCTGCAACCGGGTATGTTTGCGCAAATGACGATAGCGACACAACCCGCTCGGGAGGCGTTGCTCATTCCCCGTGAAGCACTGATTCGCACGGGTAGTCAATCGCGGGTCGTGTTGGCTAAAGGTGACGGGCGCTTTAAATCCATCGCCGTCGAGGTGGGGCGGATTGGCGAGAACCGGGTGGAGATTCTGTCGGGGCTCAACGAGGGCGACCGGCTTGTGACTTCCGCTCAATTTTTGATTGATTCCGAATCCAGCAAGACCTCGGATTTTCGTCGCATGAACCACAGCCGGGATGACGATACCCAGCCTGAAACACCGGCATCGGTATCGGTCGGTGCCCGCGTTGAAGGCGTCATGGTCGAACACCGGATGCTCACGCTGGCCCACGACCCCATCGATGCCTGGCAATGGCCGGCCATGACGATGGATTTTACTGTGGACCCCGGGGTGGATCTGGGTGGGCTGAAACCCGGCATGAAGTTGCATGTGGAGATTCAGCGGAACGGGGACAACCACTACGTGATCAACCAGATCCATCGACTGGAACAGGTGTCCGAAGATGCGCCCAGGGAGGGGGACGGGCAATCCATGGACAACAGCCAGCATCAGGGTATGAGTCATGATGGGATGGATATGGATCAAGGCCAGCGCAACGGGGAGGACAAGCCATGATTGAAGGTATTATCCGCTGGTCTGTCCAAAACCGCTTTTTTGTGCTGCTGGCCACCCTGATTCTGGTGGGGATCGGCGGTTGGTCCCTGAAAAACACGCCGGTAGATGCCATTCCCGATTTGTCGGACGTGCAGGTGATTATCAAAACCAGTTATCCGGGGCAGGCGCCGCAGGTGGTGGAAGATCAGGTCACCTATCCGCTGACTACT
>PABK01000054.1 GCA_002699145.1 Halioglobus sp. | reverse complement strand
TGCCCCAGCAGGGGTGTCATCGGGTCGTCATCCACCGCATCCGAGGCCAGATAGCTGTTTTCGACATCCCGTTCCAGCAGGCCTTGCCGTTCCAGATAGAGGGTCGGCCGTCATTCTGGAAAAATTCGCCAATTGTACCTTAAATTATTGATATATAAGTCTTATTTCGCTTTTTCTGTCTCCAGTATCTTGATTCCAAAATCCAGCGGCGGAATTACTTTTTCCAGATCCAAATTGTAGTGACCAAAGCGATTAATATTAGAATTTCGGTATGGTGAGAGCCCATTAAGCAGCTCTTTGTTGATTATCACACCCTCTTTCGACAAATGCTTCAGAACATGGGTCATTTTCTCAACGTTATAGAGAATCACCATATTAGCTACTAGCTGGTTGTATTTAACGATTTTCCGCTGCTCATGACGGACGTTTTCTGCAATGATGCCCTCACCTCCAAAAAAGAGCCATTTAATAAAACCGTTAAATTCCTCACTTTTGTTTGTGGCTGATTGAATGGTTTTTCGAAGCTCAATTTCATCGATATAGCGCAGTAAAAAGAGTGTTCTTATCGCCTTTCCCAGCTCTTTAAATGCCAAATATAGCTTGTTTCTACGACTGTAGGTCCCAAGCCTACGCAAAATCGTTGAGGCGGTAATTTTGCCTTTCTTGATCGATATGACGACGCGAAGCATATCTCGAAGATGCCGCTCGATTAATTTGAAGTCTATGCTTCCTGCAAACAAGGGCTCAATATTTTTGTATCGATATCGATTGTCAGGTCGGAAAAGCAACAAATCCTGAATGTTGCGGATTCGAGGCATGAGATTGATGCCCAGCAAATGTGACAAACCAAATACTGGATAGCTTTGCGCCTGTGTGTCGCCATGTAACGTATCGGGCTGGATGTCAGATTTGTTGTTCATTAGTCCGTCTAGTATGTACACCGCTTCATAGACACCGCATGGAATAAAATGACTGAACAATGCAATGTAGGTATCGGAAACATGGTAGTAACCAATACCACCATAACCGCCATATCGAATATGGTATTCCGTTAACAGGTTCTGTTCGTACAGATCCCACATCGTTCCATCAGCCGACGCGTGCTTGCCGCTGCCCCAGTATTTAGGTAGATCAAATTTATTGTAAGCATTGACGACTTGGGTGATCGCTTTGTCCAAGCGATCTTCGGAAGCATGTCTAAGGTTGAGCCAGGCAATCTGCTTTCTGCTGATATTCTTCACAGACTTGGCTGTTTGAACTGGCCCTAGATTACAGCCATAGCAAAATAACGTGGTGATGAAACGCTTTTCGGGTTCATCTATACGTAATTCATTCCCTGACAACGGCCCAAATAGTTTATGCAGACCAAGCCACTTTTCAGTGTCGGTAAGGATGTCAATAATGCTTACTTCAGGGAGGTTTTCCGTAATCAGTGCATCGAGTTTTTGCAGTTCGGCTAACGGTTGTTCACTTCTTATCGGACTGATTGTAGTGGTTCAATGATTTTGGACACGCTTTTAGGTGGTAGCCTACCACCGATGGAGGAGTGTTCAGATGCGTACGAGACGTACTTTTACCCGAGAGTTCAAACGAGAAACTGCCTGCTTGGTCTTGGATCAGGGATTCAGTGTTAAAGAGGTCTGTGAGCAGTTTGATCTTCAGGATGGTGCGCTACGGCGCTGGGTTAAGCAGGTTCAATTTGAGCGTAACGGTGGTGTACCAGAAACGGCGGCACTGACTCCGGAGCAGCAGGAAATTCAGGCCCTCAAGGCCAAGATCAACAAGCTTGAGCGGGAGAAATCGATCCTAAAAAAGGCTACCGCACTCTTGGTATCCGACGAGATCGATCGTTCGCACTGATCGACGCGCTGAGAGTGCATTTTAGGGTCAACGAGCTGTGTGAAGCGCTGGCCATCAACCGGTCCAGTTACTACGCATACAAAGCAAGAAAGCGGAAACCGGATGTGAAGCGAATCAGATTACGCATCAAAATCATGGAGCTCTTCAACGACTCCCGGGGCTCTGCTGGCAGCAGGACACTGAAGGATCAAATGAACGATGCCGGCTTCCCTATCGGTCGGTTCAAAGTCCGCAGCCTGATGCGCGAAGCAGGATTGAAGTCTCGCCAACCAGGGCCCAGTCCTTACAAGAAATACGGGCAGGCCCGCGTTGATATACCGAATCTTCTCGATCGCCAGTTCGATGTGCCAGAGCCAAACAAGGTTTGGTGCGGCGACATCTCCTACGTTTGGGCTGGTGATCGTTGGCACTACTTGGCGGTCGTGATGGATCTATGTACTCGTCGCGTCGTGGGATCAGCGATTAGCGACAAACCGAATGCCCAACTCGTTATCGACGCGCTAGAAATCGCTCTTGAATCACGTGGTTACCCCAAGGGCCTGATGTTCCATTCTGATCAAGGCAGCCAATATGGCAGCCGGCGCTTCCGGCGTGTTCTGTGGCGCCACCGAGTTCAGCAAAGTATGAGCCGGCGTGGCAATTGTTGGGACAACTCACCGATGGAAAGACTGTTCCGAAGCTTGAAGTCGGAGTGGGTGCCACCACTCGGATACAGAAGCCTCGCTGCAGCGAAGGCCGACATCAACGATTACTTTATGCGGTACTACAACTGGCGACGACCACATGCTGCCAATGGCGGGGTATCACCGGGAGTGGCTGAGAATCAGATTAATTTGGTGTCCAAGATTGCTTGACCACTACACTTTGCTCTCAGGCCGTTCGTCTGGCGTTGGAAGAAAAAGGTATTAGCTGGAAATCGCGCCCCATCATTCTCAATGAACTGGTACGGGAAGGCGACAACTTCAAACCCGAGTACCTCCGTATTAACCCGAAAGGCTGGTACCTACCCTTGTTCATAACGGCCAGCCCGTTTACGACAGCTGGGTGATTATTGATTATCTGGACAAGCAGATTTAAAGCGGCACCATGCTGACCCCGCAGAATGCCAATACTCAGACGCAAATGCGTGCATTTATCGAACAGGCTTCACTGGATGATTCCCGTGCCCTGGGCGTATCACTCGGCACCTCAACTCCCGTGCTCACACTACCGGTGTTGCGCTACTGCCTTAAGCAACAACCGGCGCTCTCAGTATTGTGGAAGTACCGCAAGCACCCTATTCCCGCACGCCGCTGGGGTATAAGTATGGCCCGCTCGCTACCGTTACCGCCCTCACTATCCAGAAAATCACTGCAAAATGTGGGCGAGGAATTGAAAAACATCGAGGCTATGCTGCAATCAGGACAGGAGTATTTGTTTGGCGAATTCAGCCAAGCCGATATTATGATGGCGGCACACTTCCACCGACTGGAAGAAGTTGCACTCGGCGCAATTCTTGAAGAAGAAAAGCTCCCAAATATCGCCGCCGCTTGAAGAGTCGCCCCGCCTACGAAAAAGCGATTACCGAGTGGCACGACCCAATCTGGCGGGAAGCGCTGGACGCGGTATTTAAAGGCCAGCCTTCACCAGATTTGGAAAAAATCCGAACAATAGCCACCGACTGAACAGCAAACGGCTCTTGGTCTTGCTTATATGGCGCGCTAAGTGAGGTTCTGCAAGTAGGATTCAGCAAAATGCCGAGCCAATACAGAGAAGAGTGCTTGCTTAGGCAAACTCTTCTGTATCGATCTCCTGCTGGGTCGCCGCCGGGTAACGCGGCCCCTGAACCGTATTCGGGTTAATCAGTTCGTTGAGTTTGCCCAGAGTTTCTTCAGACAAGACCAACTCCAGCGCGCCCACGTTTTCTTCAAGATGAGCCAGTGAGGTGGTGCCGGGAATAGGCAGCACATGCTCACCACGGGTCAGCAACCAGGCCAGACAAAGCTGTGCCATGCTGCAATTATTCTCGGCCGCCAGAGTGGCAAACTTCGCCATCCATTCCTGGTTCGCGCTTAAGTATGGCTCTTGAAAACGCGGCATACCCCGACGAATATCGCCCTCTACAAGCTGCTCGGGGCGGTCGATACCGCCACAGAGAAAACCGCGACCAATCGGTGAAAAGGCCACAAAGGTCGCGCCGATTTCACGGCACAAATCCAGCACTGCAATTTCCGCATTGCGTGTCCACAGCGAATACTCGGTCTGCACGGCAGTAATAGGATGTACAGCATGGGCCTTGCGCAGGGTATCCGCCGAAACTTCCGACAAACCCAGTGCGCCGACTTTGCCCTCCTCCACCATTTTCGACAGCGCACCCATGCTTTCTTCAATGGGTACGCTTTTGTCCCAGCGGTGCAGGTAGTAGAGATCGATATGGTCTGTCTGCAAGCGTTGCAGGGCTTCGTCAATGGTTTTCACTAGGGTTTCCGGCCGACCGTCGATCACCCGCTTGCCATCAACCCCGGTCATACCGCATTTGCTGGCCAGATGGATTTCACCGCGCAGCGACTTAAGCGCCTTGCCCACCAGGGTTTCGTTACTGCCAAAACCGTAGAGTGCCGCGGTGTCGAAATGCCGCACGCCCAGTTCAAAGGCGCGATGCAATAGCGTAATGGCATCGGCTTCACTCGGCGGGTGGCCGTAAGCGTGACTGAGATTCATACAGCCCAAGCCGATGGCCGGAACCTGATGACTGCCGATATTACGCTGTTGCATTGCCCTTCCCTTTCTTTCTCTTTGGTGTTTGTTTAGCCAGCCAGTTGTTGCTCGAGGTCGTGCAACACTTTATAGCAAGGCAGTACTTTGCCAACGCTGGAGTTAGGCTCGCGGCCTTCAGCAATCGCGGCGAAGAATTCCCGATCCTGCAGCTCAATACCGTTCATGGACACATCGACTTTCGACACATCAATTGCTTCTTCCTTGCCGTTCACCAGATCGTCGTAACGGGCGATATAGGTGCCGTTATCACAGATGTATCGGAAGAAGGTTCCCAGCGGGCCATCGTTATTGAACGACAGCGACAGCGTACAGATTTTGCCGCTGGCGGTTTGCATCTGGATAGACATATCCATGGCAATGCCCAGCTCGGGGTGAATCGGCCCCTGTACCGCATTGGCTTTCACAATCGGATCGCCAGCCTGGTAGGCAAACAGATCGACAGTGTGAGCCGCATGGTGCCACAGCAGGTGATCCGTCCAGCTACGCGCCTCACCCTTGGCGTTAATGTTCTGGCGACGGAAGAAATAGGTTTGCACATCCATTTGCTGAATATTCAGCTCGCCATTCTTAATACGGTTGTGCACCCACTGGTGAGAGGGGTTAAAGCGGCGGGTGTGACCCACCATGCAAACCAGGCCAGTTTCCTGCTGGGTTTTCATTACCGCCTCAGCATCGGCCCAGCTGTCAGCCAGGGGAATTTCTACCTGTACGTGCTTGCCCGCCTTCATGCACTGAATCGATTCAGAGGCGTGTTGCTGAGTCGGGGTACACAGAATCACTGCCTCGGCTTCGGTCTCTGCCAGCGCCTGAGCCAGATCAGTCGAGACGTGCTTGATGCCGTAGTTATCGGCGACTGCCTGGGTTTTTTCTAGGGTGCGGCCAACCAGCGACACCACTTCTACACCATCAATAATTTTAATGCCGTCCAGGTGCTTGATACCAAAAGCGCCGGGGCCAGAAACCAGAACCTTCATTGCGTTCTCCTTATATCGTTAATTCATTTGGCGTCGTTGATGTTGCAACATCACTCAGGGATTTTCCAAAATCATATGGCCTACTGCGGTATTCGAGGCAGGCACATGGTAGAAGCGGTGCTTCTGCACGACCTTGCTCTGCATGGCGCCACGAGCAACCAGCCACATTACCAGCTCGATACCTTCTGAGCCGGCCTGACGAACGTAGTCAATGTGGGGAATATCCACCAGCGCCTGAGGATCATCCGCCAGACGATCAAGAAAGGCGTTATCAAACTCCTTGTTAATCAGCCCCGCACGCGGCCCCTGCAGCTGGTGGCTCATGCCACCAGTGCCCCAGATCTGCACGTTCAGGTCTTCGTCGAAGGACTCGACTGCCCGCTTCAGCGCCTCGCCAAAGGCAAAACAGCGCTTGCCTGATGGTGGCGGATATAGCACTACATTGACCGCCACAGGAATCACCAGACAAGGCCATTCTTCCGGCTGACCAAACATCAGTGACAGCGGCACGGTCAGGCCGTGGTCAACGTCCAGAGAATTGACCACCGTCAGGTCAAACTCGTCCTGAATCACGGATTGAGCAATGTGTGCCGCCAGACGCGAATGGCCTTTGACCACCGGCACCGGGCGCGGCCCCCAACCTTCATCGGCGGGCTGGAATTCCTCACCGGTGGCAATGGCGAAGGTGGGGACAAAATTGGAGTCGAAGGCGCTGGCGTGGTCGTTGTATACCAGCAGCACCACATCAGGTTTGTTCTCGCGGATCCATTCCTTGGAGTAGTCGTAACCGGCAAAGAGTGGTTTCCAGTAGTCCTCACCAGACTTGCCGTTATCGAGTGCCGCGCCGATGGCCGGCACGTGCGACGAGTATACACTCGCGGTAATTTTTGCCATTGTGGTACCTCATTGCGCCCCAACCGGAGCGTATTAAGTGTAGAGCGTTACTTGTACATATTGCCTTCTGGAGAACGACCCCCATCCAGCATCATCTGCGCGTATTCAGGCTGACTCATGCCGGTCATAGTCGCCGCTGCGTGCTGGAAGCTCAGTCCATCCGACGAAAAAATCTTGGCCAGAAAATAAATATTGCCGCCCAGTGACATCATGCGGTTGTAGTCCCGCGCAAGTACCGCCAGCTTTTGGTCTTCGGTCATCGGCCACTCATCTAGGTAAGCGCGCTGATCCGCCTTGAAGCGCTCGCGGTTTTCCGCCTTCATCAGCGACATACAGAACTGATTGAGGTGGAAACCCTGGCGTGCCATATCGGCGTCAAAAATCGTGGTACCGGGAATATCCTGATAGGGTTTGTCTAGTGCCATAAATAGCCTCCTGTTATTCCAGCCGCTTAATCCGACCAGTAGAGCCGCATCGGGTTAGCCACCAGCAGTTTTTGCTGCAACTCGGCGGTGGGTGCAATGCGGGGAATCATATCAACCAGATGGCCGTCGTCGGGCATATGGCTTTTCATATTCGGATGCGGCCAGTCTGTGCCCCACAATACGCGGTCGGGAAACAGCTCTACAATGCGGCGGCCAAAGGGCACAAAGTCGTCATAGGTCGGTGCGCCACTCAGCGACAAACGCTCGGGGCAGGTCACCTTCGACCAGAAATTCTCGTTCTCACGCAGCAGCTTGACGAACAACTCAAACTCGGGCCCGTCAACCGGCTTGCTGACATCGGGGCGACCCATGTGGTCCACCACCACAGTGGTGGGCAGCGCCGTAAAAAAGTCATACAGCTCGGGCAGTTCCTGCGCCTCGAAATAAATCACGATGTGCCAGCCCAGCGGCTTGATACGCTCGGCAATACTGCTCAGGCTGTCAAAGGGCAGCGCATCCACCAGACGCTTCACAAAGTTAAAGCGCACACCGCGCACGCCGGCGGCGTGCAGCGCTGCTAGTTCCTTGTCGGTGACACTGGCCTTGACCGTGGCCACGCCGCGAGCCAAACCATTGGAGTGGTTCAAGGCATCAACCAGCGCGCGGTTATCTGCGCCGTGGCAGGTTGCCTGAACAATGACATTACGGGAAAAGCCGAGATAATCCCGCAACGCCCACAACTGATCTTTGGAGGCGTCACAGGGGGTGTACTTGCGCTCCGGCGCAAAGGGGAATAAATCCCCGGGGCCAAACACATGGCAGTGGGCATCTACCGCGCCAGCAGGTGGCACGTAGCTCGGTTTGCTGGGCGACTGGTGCCAGTGCAGCCAGTCGGCGTCGGGGGTGAACTGGCTCATTCTCCTCGCTCCTTCAATGAGGCATCCAGTCGTGGATACACCCGGCGGGCATTGCCTTCAAAGACCTTGTAGCGGTCTTCGTCGGAAAGCGGCAACGCATCCAGATAACGTTTGGTGTCGTCGAAATACTGTCCGGTTTGCGGGTCGATACCGCGCACCGCACCGACCATTTCCGAGCCAAACAGAATATTGTCGATGTCGATCACCTTGAACAGCAGGTCGATACCGGGCTGGTGGTAAACACAGGTATCGAAGAACACATTCTTCATCACGTGCTCGTCCAACGGCGGCTGCTTGAGCATGTCGGCCAGACCACGGTAGCGACCCCAGTGGTAGGGCACCGCGCCGCCGCCGTGGGGAATAATAAAGCGCAGCTCAGGGAAATCCTTGAACAGATCGCCCTGCAGAAACTGCATAAACGCGGTGGTGTCGGCGTTGATGTAGTGGGCACCGGTAGCGTGGAAGTTGTGGTTGCAGGAACCGGACACGTGCACCATCGCCGGCACATCCAGCTCAACCATTTTTTCATAGAACGGGTACCAGCTTTTATCGGTCAGCGGCGCGGAAGTCCAGTGACCACCGGAAGGGTCGGGGTTCAGGTTACAGCCGACAAAACCCAGCTCGTTGACGCAGCGCTCCAGCTCGGCAATGGAGTTGGCAATCGGCACACCGGGCGACTGAGGCAACTGGCACACGCCAATAAAGGTTTCGGGGTAGAGATCGACTACTCGCTTAATCAGATCGTTACAGGCGCTGGTCCATTGCTTGGACACCGCCTCGTCGCCAACATGGTGAGCCATGGTGGAGGCGCGTGGCGAGAAGATGGTCATGTCGGCGCCACGCTCTTTCAGCAGGCGCATCTGGTTCTGCTCGATGCTCTCACGAATCTGGTCATCGCTGATTTGCGGCACTTCAGGCAGCGCTTCGCCTTTTTTAAAGGCTTCCAGCTGTGCCTCACGGAACAATTGATGGGGTTCTGGAGCAGTAGTGTAGTGCCCGTGGCAATCGATAATTTTCATAATTCTAGGCTTCTCCATTCATAGTACTAATTTGGGCGTTGATCGCGTCCAGCAAAGGGTTCAATTCTGTTTCACTCAGCTGGGCTTTGAATTTTGCCGCCCAGTCCTGGCGCTCGGCACAGGCCGCGCTCATCCACGGTGACAAACCCGCTTCGTTGACGGTCTTGGCCACTTCACGCATTTCTGCCGCGCGCCGCTCTCCGTGCAGTAGTGAGCGGGTAATCAGGTAGTGGGCATGTTCCGGCCAGTCGGGGCGGGGGAACAGGTTATTCAGCGAGGCCAGCACCACCTCATCAACACCGTAGTGCCGCGCGGCCAGTAAGGACTCGGTTACCAGTGCCTCCATGCCTTTAATAATCACACTGCGACACATTTTTGTAGCCGCCGCGATGCCCAGCTCCGCCGAAGTGGCACGCATGTCGCTAAAGCCCAGCTGCTCTCCAATAGCTTCGAAGGCCGCCGCGTGGGGGCCACCCAACAAGATCGGCGCGTCGGTGCGCTTGGGGTGAATCGGCGACATCACCGAGGCCTCGACAAAGCGTCCGCCTGCGGCCGTCACCATTTCTGACAGTTGCTTTTTGGCTGCCGGCGAGATGGAGTTAAGGTCGACAAACCAAGCCTCGGCAGCTAGTCCCGCCAACACCGACTCCGCGGCGGGCACCGCCTGCTCGGCGGTCACCATCGACAGCACCAGCTGGCAGTCTTTGGCAGCACTTGCCGCATCCGCAGCCCGACTCACCCGGTCAGAGGATGCCAACGACGCCCAGTGCGCTTCTGCCGCACTGCCGGTCGTGCCAAACTGCGCGTCCCACAGTTGCAAGTCCAGTTCGGTTTTCGCCAGCAGGTCCTCGGCCACGGCCAGGCCCACTTCGCCTAAACCAATCAGCGCGATGCGCTTCACTTTAGCCAGCTCAAGGTCAGCCATGCTCGCTCTCCAACTCGGCGGGCACCATCACCTCACCGCGCATCAGCAGCCGCGCCGTGCGCAACAGGGCCGCGCGCTTAACGGTAAAGCTATCGAGGCTATCGCTACCGGCCACTTCCATCTCTACAGTGAAAAACCCGGTCGGGTGCTCCACCTCCAGCTGACATACGCCATCGGCCGCAGGCACCGCTGCCACGGACTGCGCGACCGAACCCGGCAACATGCAGCCGGAGGCCACACTGACCGAACCCAGCACACCAATGGCTTCGTGAACCCGGTGAGGGATAAACGTGCGGGTATTGATCGAACCGCCGGCCAGCGGCGCAGAGATCAGACTCATCTTGGGCACGGTTTTGCTGGTCACGTCACCCAGATTCATCAGTTTGCCCGCCGCCAGACGGATGGATTCGATGCGCGCTTTCAACTCGGCATTGGCTTCCAGCTCCGCCGGAGACTCCAACCCGCTCAGGCCAAAGTCTGCCGCCCGCAGTAAGACCACCGGCATGCCGTTATCGATGCAGCTCACCTCAATTCCTTCGATCACATCGAGGGTGTTACCTGTGGGTAACAAGGCACCACAACTGGAGCCGGCAATATCGAGAAAATCGATTGGGATCGGCGCTGCCGTACCCGGCACGCCGTCAATACGGGCCTGCCCGACGTAATTTACACAGCCGTTGGGGGTTTCCACCCGAGCCACCGCGCGGGCACCGGTATTCACCATATGGATGCTGACATCGGTGTGTCCGTTCTGAGCCGCGACCAAGCCATTCTCAATGGCAAAAGGTCCCACCCCAGCCAGAATATTGCCGCAGTTTTGGGCGTCACTGACCTCGGCCTTATCGACCACCACCTGTAGGAAAAGATAGTCCACATCGACGCCGGGCAGCGATGACGGCGAGATCACCGCCACCTTGCTGGTCAGCGGGTGAGCACCGCCCATGCCGTCAATCTGGCGGGCATCCGGAGAGCCCATCGCCGCCAGCAACAAACGGTTGCGAGCTTCGGCGTCGGCAGGCAAGTCACTGGCCAGAAAATACAGGCCCTTGGAAGTGCCGCCGCGCATAACCTGACAGGGAATCGCCTTTTGCATGATTAGGCTTCGTCCAGCGACTTCACGTAACGCAGGCCTTTTTCCGCCAGACGCTCGCGCATATTGTAGATATCCAGCCCTAGTTCACCGGCGACCAGGCGTTCGCGCTTGCTGTCTTCGTTAGCCACCCGCTTGAGCACACTGGTGTGCACCGCCTCGGCTTCCTGGCGGCGCACTACCACCACGCCATCATCGTCGGCCACAATCAAATCACCGGGATTGACCAACGCGCCCGCACATACCACCGGCACATTGACGTTGCCCACGGTTTCTTTAACCGTGCCCTGACCAAACACCGCTTTGGACCACACCGGGAATCCCATCTCGGTCAAAGTGGCAATGTCCCGCACGCCAGCATCGATAATCAGCCCGACAACCCCCCGCGCCTTCAATGAGGTGGCCAACAGATCACCAAAATAACCGTCTTCACAAGGGCTAGTCGGAGCAACAACCAACACATCGCCTGGTTGGCACTGCTCTACAGCCACATGCAGCATCCAGTTGTCACCTGGCGCCACTTCACAGGTTACGGCGGTGCCAACGATTTTGGCTGGGCGGTAAATAGGGCGCATATACGAAGCCATCAAGCCCTTGCGGCCTTGCGCCTCGTGAACAGTGGCCACTTCAGCACCTTGGTACTGTTCCAGCACCTCAGCCGAAACACGCGTAATATCGGTTACACAAACAGGCATGGTCGCTTCCCCTATTTACTAAAATTCCGAACTTTATTATGGCCCAGCGTACTCATCTCGGCATGTTCGAAAGCTGTACCCAGGTATAAGTTTTTTCTATAATGTTCTTATTTCACTGCACCTCGACTCAGTTATGTCCATGAGAGACACCGCTCCCTCACCACCCAACTTGCGCCACCTCAGCGCCGCTCTGACTATATGGAAATTGGGCAGCATCAGCCGCGCCACCTCTAGCGTGCATCTATCCCAATCAGCCATCACCCAAGGCCTGGCCAAACTGGAGCAAGAACTGGATATATTGCTCTTTACCCGCTCAAGTACTGGCCTGCATGCCACCGAGGCAGGCGAAATTTTTCTTCGCCGGGCCGAACGGGCAGTGAATTGGCTGACCGCCATTGAGCAAGCCACCAGCCTACGCTCAGGCCGAAAAACGCAGCCCCTATACCGACGCCTCACCTCCACCCAACTCAGAACCCTACTCAGCGTTGTCGAACAAGGCAGTTATTCTCGGGCAGCACAGCACCTTGGACTGACCCAGCCCACAGTGCACCGCGCGATAAAAGAATTGGAAATTGTTTGTAACCAGGAGCTATTCCAGCGTTCACCAGCGGGTATGGAGCCGAGCTGGTTGGCCAGAAAAATGGCTCGACTCACAAGCCTCTTTCTTTCCGAAATTCGCCTGGGTCGCGAAGAAGTCGAAGAGCTGAAAGGGCTTAGCGCAGGTAGTGTGCGGATTGGCTGCCTGCCACTAGCGCGAACCAAACTGGTTCCGCATGCGGTCACGCACTTACTGAATGAATTTCCTGCAGCACATATCAGTATTATCGATGGGCCTTACGAGGAACAGCTACACGCCTTACTGCACGGCCAGCTGGACATGATAGTCGGCGCGCTGCGCCACCCCAGTCCTAGCCCAGAGATCGAGCAACAATTTTTATTTCGGGATTCCCTCCACTTGGTGGTACGTGCAAGCCACCCCCTGGCTGGCCGCGCTGCGCCACCCACAGCAGAACTGCGCAACTTGGGATGGATTGCGCCCAAGCACAATACCCCTGCGCGAGAAACCTTCAGCCGTTTTTTTGCCGATTCGGGCTTTGATCCGCCTACACAAATGATTGAATGCAGTTCGTTGGTTGCCATCCGTAGTCTGCTACTAGACAGCGACCGGGTCGCCCTGCTCCCCGCCCGGCAGGTTGAACTGGAAGTGGAGATGGGGATACTCGCTGCCAGTCCCCAGCCTCTCGAGGGAACGGGTCGCGATATAGGAATAACCGTTAGGAAAAACTGGCAGCCGACACGATTGCAGAAACGCTTCCTAGCGCTTCTGGACAACTTTTAGGGAACCCCGATCTACATAACCGATTCCACAGCATGAAAAGCTGCCGCCTAGAAGTCGATAGTTTGAAGGTTTTCACTGACGTGATGAAGCACCATCAGGCACTTTTCCAATTCCCGCTTTGAAATGCCTTTAGTCGCAGCTTCATTAATTTCAGGCGCAATGTGCATAAGCTTCTTTTCGAGATCACGCCCCTTCGGAGTCAAATAAACACACATCTTGCGACGATCAATTTCGTCCCGCTTTCTGGTTAGCAATCCATCTTTTTCCATGCCCAGAATCATCGCTACCGTGGTGTTTTCCTTGACATTGATAGCATCACCCAACTCCTTTTGCGTCAGGCCCTCACGCAGCCAGAGTACCCTCAAGTAGTACCAGTAGCCCGCCTTAAGACCAAACGGCGCTAGTCGAGCTGCCAGTAAACGATCAAAAGCTCTATGCGCTATGCGAACCTGATAGCCCAGACTCGCCTTCGGTGGAAGTGACGCCAATGTTTATCTCCCTTGCCCGCCGTACCCGCAATCGCCCGCATCCTCAACTTACCGCTAGCTGGGAGAAAGAAGTCGAAGCCTAATTCCAGAACGAAGACTCGCAACGCAATTCGGTCGCCAACAGAGAAGGCAAGAATAAAAAACCAAACTCTACCAAGCCCAGCGCAATGCTGCGTCTCGCAGCAAAACCCACAGATCACAACGACGCAAGCTACGACCGCGCCGCCTGACCTGCCAACTCAAGACCAAGAGCAATAACTTGCTCTGACAAGTCCCCCTGCTTCTGGACCAAATTCCGAACTGCAATGCCCTTCACCATATTCCACAAAAAACTGGTGATTTGGTAGGCCTTACCGGCCTCAACCCCCGATTCCATCAAACGGCTCGCCCACTGGTTCTGAGCGCCCGGAGAATAGCGCTCCTCCAGCGCTTTGCGCACCTTTGCCAGAGACTCATCTTTTCCAGAAGCGATCAGTATATCCAGCGTGACTTTATAAGAATCATCAAAGAAACGCGCCTGAGCATCCTCGACAATAGCAGATAGGATGTCTGCATCTTTAGTTGCGCCAATTCGACGCAAACTGTCCTGTTCTATCCGGTCTACTATACGCTCGTATACCGCTGCAACGAGTAGGTCCTTGGTAGGATAATGGTGTAACAGCCCGCCCCGGGAGACTCCTGACTGATCGATAACCTTGGCTGAACGGAGTCCAGCATGCCCCAAATCCCGCATAATTTGGTACGTTGTATCGAGAATTTGGTCCCGAGTGGAGGCACTGCGCCCTTGTTGGCCTTTATGATCGACTGCCCCTTCCACAGGTATGCCATTGCCTAGCTTCGACCCGGGCGGACTCGGGGGAGAGCTTGGCAGAGCGGGAGAGCCAAGTCTTTTCGACTTGAGATAACCGGTAAGAAGGCCTACAGCAAATTCGAGCTCGCCAGCATTTTTCTTCCCACGTCCGCCCTCTATTTTTCGGCCAACAACGTAACCCCTCTGAATACTCCACAACAGCACGAGGATTGCTGCAGCTTCCTGGCGGCTGATACCTGACTGGGCAATTCGATGAACCCACGCTTCTTCAATTGGTACCCGACTATTTGCTGAGATTTCTCTGACGCCGTCAGCAAGATGCTCCTCTTCGCCCGCAGAAACCAGCATATTTAAACTAACGGTATATAATTTGCTCGTTAAAAAATCTTGAGCGTGGCGGGCCGCCTGATCAATAACGTCCTCATCCGCTGTTTTGGCCGCATCAAACTCGGCCTGCCCCACCTCACTCTCGAACAGACGCTCGATTGCCGCTTCAATAAGTTCCTTTTTGGTGGAAAAATGGTGGGTTTGACCACCCCTGGAGACTTTAGCACGAGCAGCAGCATCGGCTATTCGAAAGCGCGAATAACCATTTTCAAGAAGGAGGTCGACGGTGGCCTTAAGGAGTTTACCAGACGTTTCACTGCGGCGCTCTTCTTGCGTGCGTCGCCTTTTTCTGGGGCTACTCTTTTTTGTACTTGGAAGCATTGTCTGCAGACATGTTACCTAGGGGGGATGACAGAGCCGGAAAATCAACGAAACAAATTCAGAATACGGCAGTACCCTGTGATGTTAAATGGGTTACTCCTTAAAGGCAAGGAAGTATAACCATGCCTCGAAGAGCCAATCCTAGAAAACGAAAGCGCGAGAGGCCTTGAAGGCATGACACTTATAAACTATTCAATACTTGGTCAGTACCTGGGTTTTCGAATTGGACTGTCAACATGCCTGAGATTGAACGCAGACCACCCAGGGTGTTTTATAACTACCTTCAGCTCGATATTTCCATAACACCCCGCAGCATGAACAATATGCAGATCAAAATAGGCAGCAGTGCAGATGATAGAGGCCAGCCCGCTCCATGCTACTTCAACCAGCCTCTTCAACGCTTTGTGCGACGCTGTCGAAATTGTGCTAATCCTTTACGCCTGCTTCAAATCAACTTAAGTTCGACAACACAAAGGCGATCGTTATGACGTCAAAGACCTTGGGTTATGTCCATAACCCTCACCGCTCCATGCTTGCTGACGATTACTCAGGCGCATTGAATCGCATTGCTTCTTTGAGCTCTTCGTCAGAAAGATAGCCAAGAGCGTCAAACATCGGCCGTGGAATCGGCGTCGGGTACATAGCGTTATCCAGACTGGGTTGCTTCACCGCACCTCCTTGACTGGCAAACGCCGGTGGATTGAGGTAGCGTTTCAAATCCGCTTCGCTCATTCCGAGTGTCTTAGCGGTACTAGGGTCGACCCAGTCTTCCGCTCGCACTGGCTCACATTGATCCGTGGTAGCAAACTCAAGTTGCATCCCTTCAGGACCACCAAAGTACATGGAGTGACTCATGCCATGCTCCAGCGGACCAAAAACAGCGTAGCCATTGCTTCTCAGGCGATCCCTCAGGGTCATCATTTCCTCAAGACTGTCGCAACCGAAGGCCATATGTTGCATTGCACCGCCAGCCACCGGGTGCGCGGTGTCAATTGCGTGGCTCACGCCATAGACAGGCTCGACATTGACGTCCTTTATTTGCACGAAGCTCACATATGCGTCTTTCCCCGCTTCAATAAAGCAATGAGAAGCACCAGGAACTCCGTGCATAGGAAAAATCCCAACCAGCTTCATACCGAGAACCTGGGTATAAAACTCAATTTGCGTTTTCATATCATTTGTTATGAAAGCGGCATGGTGTACACCAGTAAATGCCATGATATCTCTCCAAAAATAACTTGCGTCAACGACCTTAAGTACTTTGACGGATGAGCTCCGAGCCCACCTTCGTATTTAGAAAATAAACCATCAAAATCCAAAAGCTATCGTTCGGGCATACCGAACATTCTACGCATTTCATTGGCGGTCGCAGGTCTGCGACCGTGCATTTCGGCAATCTCCTTTGCGCGCTTGAACATTTCTAAGTTGCTGGTGAATTTCTCATCAGAGTTAGGATACTTGAATTCGGTATCCTCAGTACCAACTCGAATGTGCATACCCAGCATGGTCGCCAGCGTGGTGAAGTACATCGTGCCACGACCTGCTGCACAACCAATGAACTGGGCGTTGGGATCGATTTTCCGTATCTGGTGCTGCAGCAGCAGCATCTGCCGAACCAAATCATCCATATCCATTACCGTATTACCTGACAACAGCGTGCGCCCTACGTCAAAAGGCAGACCGAACAGCAGCCCCCACAGAACCGGCCCCTTCATCAGCCCTTTGTCGATAATACGGCGCTTCATCAACTCGATTTCACCGGAGTTGTGAATTGCCACTTGGGGCAGTACGCCGTATTCGAACAATGTCTTGACCGCATTGGTCACAAACACTTCTGGGTGACCCGGAGCACAGGGTGCAGTCTCCGCCAAACCGGCTTTCACCGGGCTCATGCACTCTTCGAAGGTCGCTCCGTTCAGAACATTCAGGTCTGCCATAAAGCTATAACCATAACGCTTGCGCAGCGGCTCAAGCACCATCGGGTAAGCTTCAGTAGGGGGAATCTGGTCCAAACGGCGGCCCTTCTCATCCGTCACCCAGGTAAAATCAATGTGGACAGACCAAGCACCTTCCTCAATTACTGCAGAGGCCTCATCAATGTACTTTTCAACAGAAGATTTGGATGCACCGGCCTTTGCGTCATCGCCAAAACGATTTGATACTGCACAGGAGATACCAATAATTTCAGGCACATCCCACTTTGGCTGCACGTAGTCCCCAAGGAAGCTGTATCCCTCCATTTCCTGCTTTGCAGCCTCCCACAGGGACGGAATGTTTTTCATATCGATATTGTCACTCATTATTTTTCCTCAGCTACCTTATCCAGAAGTTATAAGGCCCGGACCTTTCGGGCATGTTACAAACAGGTTGTACTGTCTATATAGTTGTGGATTCAAGCACAATTCCAAGCTCTGCGCAACCATCAAACCGTGCCTACAGAACCATCGATAAAGTGCAAAAACCCTCACCTCTTACCGGCATTACCAAGCGGCAACAACAAGTAGCCGCAACTATTTGTAATACGGACAACACTGCAGCTCCCTACAATTCCATGCCGCTCACTATTCCGGGGCAACTTCCGAAACACAATAGTTGGCGAATCGCGATAGAGAGTAGCCGCTAAAACACCCAAAGCATAATAATCAGCCCCATCAAGATATAAGGTAGGTAACTTAGAGCCTTGAAAATTTTAACAATGCGCTCAATTTCATGGGCCTCATTCACCCGCGGATATGGCTCAGCAGGAATATCCTTCCCCAGGAATTCACACAGCGGTTGCCATCCATCAGCGGGGTGGTGCACCAGCAGGCGCTCAGGCGGGTAGTACGCTTTGACGTCTTCAGTATTTTGCAGGAACACCTGTTTCGCATACGCCTCGTCAGCGAATCGACCGCCAAACACCCCATCCCAAACAACCCCTGTCACCATTTGATGGATGGTGCGCATCCGCGGACTTAACCAACGCAACCAGCGGGGCATGCTCTGGGTAAAAGCAAATATAGTGCTGCGGGTGCTGTCGTACCATTTGTCTGCGTCACGTACAGAAAGAACAATTTTGGCATCGGGATAATGGGCTGCCAGCTCTTTATGAAACTTGGCCGAGGGCCAGTCGCAAGCCGCCTGAAAGCCCTCAAAGATGACACTCCATTCAACCGCCTCCCCCGCACCTGCTCGATTAAACAAATCGACCTGGTCGCGCCGAGGCATCACTTCCTTCATATGGTGGCATGGGGCATAACCCAATCTCTCCAAAGCGACCTTAAGAGAATTTGTACTCGTCCGACCGAAACCGGCCCCAATAACCTGCAAGGTCACAACAAGCTCCCAATGATTAAAGTACGTTTATCCCCTGCACCAAAGCCAGACGCATAACACATTATTGACAGGCTTCCATTGCTCTGCGGGCCAGCTCCGCCAGGGTCGGGAAAGATGCCGCGCGATCTCGGGCATGAGCAGACGCGGCGCTGCCTTTTATCACCCGCCCCTTGATACCATGGAAAATCGCGGCCAGTCTGAAAAAGTTGAAAGCAATATAAAAATCATAGTTGGCGATAGCACTGCGCCCGGTACGACGACAGTAGTCAGCAATATAGTCTTCCTCCGTCGGAATGCCTAGCTCATGCAGGTCCGCCCCCGACAGGCCCGCAACGATATTCGGCGGCATCCGGTACATCATTGCGTGGTAAGCAAAATCCGACAGGGGGTCACCCAAAGTAGACAGCTCCCAGTCTAGCACTGCGAGTATGCGCGGCTCTGTAGGGTGAAAAATGACATTGTCACAACGGAAGTCGCCGTGAATAAGCGTTGTAGTATTGCCCTCTGGTATGTTTTCCGGCAGCCATTCAATAAGGCGATCCATATTGGCATCTCTGCCAGCGTCGCCGTCGTCCAGGTACTGCTTCGTCCAACGGGCAATTTGGCGCTCAAAGTAATTACCCGTGCGACCATAATCGCCCAAGCCCAATGCTTGGTAATCAAGGGTATGCAACTGCGCGATAGTCGCATTCATGGCGTCAAAGTAAGCGCGGCGTTCAGACTTGGCCACATCTGGGAAGGTAGCATCCCAAATAATGCGACCCTCAATCATCTCCATAATGTAAAAATTGCTGCCAATAAGCGTTTCATCAGTGCACAATCCGTAAACATGAGCGACAGGGTAGCCCGCTTTACCCAGCCCAATCAGCACAGTGGCTTCACGCTCCACCGAGTGCGCCCCCTTGACCAGCTTTCCCGGCGGTTTGCGCCGCAAAACGTAACTTCGGCCAGAAGTGATCAGTTTATAGGTGGGATTGGATTGCCCCCCCTTAAACTGCTCAACTCGAAGAGGTCCCTCAAAGCCCTCTACATTGGCCTTCATCCAGTTAGCCAGCGCGGCTTCATTAAAGGCAAACCCTTCCCGAACTGGGGTTGATCCAGAATTTGATGAATGATCGGAAGCACTCATAACTACATCGCTTTCCAATCGCGCTTGATTTTTTTAGCCAGGGACCACTTATGAACTTCGGTTGGACCGTCGTAGATGCGAAAAGCACGAATCTCACGAAAGACCTGTTCAACAACTGTATTCTGAGTCACACCAGTCCCGCCCATAACTTGAACACAACGGTCAGCAATGCGCATGAGAGCTTCAGAAACCGCCACTTTTGTCATGGAACTCTCCACAGTCGCAAGCGATCCACTATCAAGCACGGCGGCACACCAGTCGATCATTAGTTCGGCCTGTTTTAGATCAATCAGATTCTCCGCAAGCATAAAGCCTACACCTTCATGATCAACTAGCAGTTTCCCAAAAGCCTCTCGCTGACAGGCATAATCAGTCGCGATTTCATGGGCGCGCTTGCACGCACCGAGCCAGCGCATACAGTGCGAAAGCCGGGCTGGGGATAGACGCACTTGAGCATACTTGAAGCCCTCACCAGCCTCCCCAAGCATCTGCTCAGCCGGCACCCGGAGATTGTCTATCGTGAAGGTGCCGTGCCCGCCAGGCATAGCATTATCGATGGTGTGAGGGAGCTCATCGAGGCGAATCGCCGGGTTGGGGAGATCCACCAAAAACATACAGGCCCCCTCTTCGGCGGCGGCCATAACAATACCGACCTTTGCACCTATGGCACCAGTAATAAAAGCCTTCCGACCATTGATCACACAATCATCACCATCCCGACGACAGGTGGTTTTCATCATAGATGGATCGGAGCCTGCACCGTTCTCACTCGCTGGCTCGGTCATAAAAAATGCTGACCGCGCCTCGCCGGAGGCTATCGGCTCCAAAAAGCGCATCTTGAGGGCGGGGCTGGCGACATGCCCCATTAGGTACATATTGCCTTCGTCCGGCGCCGCTGTATTACAGGCTACAGGACCGATGGGAGACAATCCTGAATTTATCAATACTAGAGCTGTCTCCCGCTGAGTGAGATGATGACCATCTGGTCGAATATGGGGTGTCATTACCCCAGCTTCCCGCGCCTTGTGACGCATCTCCATCACAAGCTCTTCGGTGGGCGCACCATGACTATCCCGACGGGCATCTTTCTCATAGGGAACAATCACATTGCGCACAAATTTTTCTACCCGCGCTGCCATCTCCACAGCGTAATCGCTCACCGGAGTCGCCAGGGAGGATTGTTTCATACCACATCTCCACTCAATTACGTCACGCCCCCGCGCAAACGCCAACACAGGGATTCCGAAGGCTCAACCTCGCAATTTAGGTGAATCAGCGCCCAGCGAGAAAACAGTTATTCCTTCAGGAAGCGGTACCCATTTCTTCACCTCATTTCCCCACACAGCAGCAATCGGCGGCGGCATATCCACTCCTGACAATGCGCCCAACGCGATCCCCCAGGAATTGGGCCGTCCCTCCGCGCGCCAAAATACAGTACTGCCGCACTCCGGACAAAAATGAAACGTGACCGTATTGCCGCTGTCAGCTTTGCGGGCGAATACTTTATAGTCACCCTCTATTTTTACACCGCTTTGGGCAAAAAATGCGTGCGTGCTATACACGCTACCTGTTCGACGTTGACACTGCTGACAACCGCAGATCGCAACAATCTCTGGCTCACCGTCTACTGCCATTACTACCTGACCACAGGCGCAGCTTGCTTTTCTTAGGCTCATCTCCTTACCCCTTTACTTGTCAATCAAAATGGTTTGGTTAAGGCCAAAATTAATACGGCAGGGATAAATACAACAATCGGATACGCTAGCCTTGTGAGGTATTTGTAGTAAAATTTCCGAAAAGCTTCGTATTTTGGTCTGTCGGCTTCTTTGTTTCGCTCCATACGTGGCGCTTTCACATGAGTCAACCAGATATCGTAAATTTCCATAGGCACAAAGAATCCAACCACTATCAACATCTTTGCAAAAAACCACCCACTGGCAAAACTCGCCACTCCAGAGGCGTAAAGCATTAACCCGGTTATTAACAGCACTGCCAGCGCAATATGTTCAAGAATAACAACCCGGTCCATCTGTTCCAGAACCCATTCCCCGCGACGCTTTAGCTCTGGATCATCGGGATTGGCCTTTAGCTTTTTCATTGTCGGATTGACGTAAAACAGCATTGGAGAAATGGTGGTAAATGACCACAAAAAAGCCGAAATGATATGAGCAGCTTTGACGCTCAAAAAGTGGCTCAGCACGAAGTTCTGAATAACGTCCACTAGTACATCCTCAAAGTAAATTATGACAAGAAGACCTGAATACCCACTCAACAGATCATATATTCCAGACGCCTAAAATTCGGCGGCCGCCTGCTTTAGAATTTCGGAAAATTCTGCAATATACTGAGCACGCTCTTCAGACGTTGGCCTAGTTGTACTCTCAGCCACCACAACTCGATGATCCAAGATACCCATAAAGCCAAAAATGGATCTGAGATACGGCAGCTGATTATCGAACGGATCACCAACCGGTACTGAGGAGCGTGTGAGAACGAACTGCAATGGTCGATCTTTCAGCAAACCAAAATGCTCCCCAGTCTCTGGGTTAAAGCCAAAGGTCACCAGAGGTTGTACAATTATGTCGATGTAGTGTTTAAGTTTGTAAGGAATCGAACCATTCCACATCGGCGTGGAAACGATGATTTTGTCAGCCTTATCAAAACGCGAGATCACGTCGAGAATAACCTGCCACTTCTGCTCTTGCTCCTGAGTTAGCTGATCGCCAAAAATGGGCGCGAACTTGGCTGTAGTCTGATCAAAGCCAAACTCGGGCAAATCACTCTCAAACAGCGATAGGGTTTCAATCTCGTGAGCGGGATTAATTTTCCGGTATTCATCAAGAAAGATATCCGCCATCTGGCCGGAAGCTGAATATTCCCTTTTGGGACTTGCATGAACATGAAGCACTTTTGTCATTATCATTTCACCATCTGTTTCAAGCTGACAAGATAATCATAGGCCACCCGCGCCAAATGCCTGACTGATAGCGTCCTCAACCACCAGCAGAACCCGCCCAGGGCAACCCACATGTTACAAATTGGGTTTTATTAAAAATTTGGACCCCGTCGAACGCGCAGCCGCCACCCGGATTTTTTCGGGGCAGAGAATTTCTCTAATGGTGGCCGAATGCCCAAACTCACTGGCAAATGTTGTATATATTTCCCGTTCGACACGTGCCTTTAATGCCGCCGTCGCCTCGTTGCCAATCTTTTCAAGGAAGGGGAACAACAACCAACCACCTGCCCCCCAGGCCATACCGTAGTTCTTACGCAGGACAATGGGACTGGTGTCGAGCCCTCCGTAAAAATACACCTGCTTATATACGTTTGATCCGTAACGACTGTAAGGTGTTTTTCCGGTGTTTGCCCTCTCCATCGCTGCAAGTATGCGGCTGGCAAGGTCACCACCACCAACAGCGTCAAAGGCAATGGTTGCCCCCGTCTCGCCGATAGCAGCGACCAGTTCATCGTCGAACGTGGGCGAGCTGCTATTGCATACATACTTGGCGCCCAGACCTTTTAACAACGTCACCTGAGCCTCGCTGCGGACAACATTTACCAGGCCAACGCCATCTGACTTGCAGATTTTTACTAGCATCTGACCGAGATTTGAGGCTGCAGCAGTATGAACCAAGGCCGTATGACCATCTCGGCGCATCGTCTCAACCAAGCTCAGGGATGTCATCGGATTTACAAATGCGCCAGCGCCATCTTCAGGGCTTGTGCCATTGGGCAGCGCCAGACAATCACCAGCATTAATCTTGCGGTACTGGGTGTACATGCCTCCGCCGACCATGGCAACCACGTTGCCGACCAAGTGCTGGGCCAGCTCCCCGGCGGCCACCACGGTGCCCATTCCTTCCAAACCTACTCCAATGGACTGGCCAACTCGCTCAGAAAGCCGCCCAAAATCGGCTTCTGGAATGTCCGCAACGAGCCCACCATTGTCGGTAAGCCGAAATGCATCAGCGGACACACCACCCAGCATAGACCCAAGATCGGAAGGGTTCATCGGCGCTCCTTCGACCCTCACCACCAACTCATCCCCCACAGGACTACCGATCTCCACTACCTCCAGCGATAAATACAGCCTTGCGTCTTCACCAACGAAAGAACGCAACTCGCAATTAGCCAGTGGGAACTCTACTTTTTCAGTCATAACCGCCTCTGAGAAAAATAACTATGCAAACAGGGATGGGCCGTAGAATATTCTGACCCACTCCATGTTTCTTAGATCTCTAAACCTGCAAGCACGAATCTCGGATACTGCGAGCCGGGCTTAACCCCTAGGATTCTTAGAAACAGGTTATACTGTCTTTACGCTGCCATTTCAAGAGCACTTTTCCCCACCAAACCTGAAGCCGGTCATCACCCTTCAATTGAACCATGTAAACGATTAACCTGCAGGTAGGCATCCATCGCCCCAAAGCCCGCGTACTCAGCGCGAACACGCGAAGTGCCAGCCTTAATCAGCGCCAATGACAAACTTCAATTGACCCACAATAAAAACAGGTTATACTGTGTTTAAAATGAAAGAATAAATCGCTCTGATCTAGCACAGCAATAGATGTCCGATACCGAAGTATCGAAAAATTGAACGGTATACAGCGCCGTTCTGGATGATTGCAGCTGTACAACCTCAACAGCTCCTAATCAGGCAATTATTCACCGCTGAGTTTTACTCGGCCGTACAAAGTGAGAGTTCGATGCGCACACAACTGCATAAAGAAATTTTTACTCCACACCTGCTCATCCGAGCACTTCAGGACAATGCCGACCGCGAAGTTATCTTTCTACCCGACGGCAGCTCAAGAACCGGAAGAGAGATTGCCGATGAAACCAGTCGCTACTGCCAGGCGTTCCGAGCCCAAGGACTCAATCGCGCTAGCCGTATTGCCTTACTGTCCGGCAATAGAGTAGAAGTTATTCACGTCACTGATGCCGCGCTGTTGGAGGCAATGCTTATCACCTCTCTACACCCAATGGGCGCAGTCGATGACTTCGCGTACGTCGTCGAAGACGCCAATATCGACACCATTATTTTCGATCCCAAATTCGATCACTTGGTTGGCGAACTTAAACAGCGCTGCCCCCAGCTAAAACGTGTCTGGTCGCTGGGACAGAGTAACTCCGGCGAGAACCTCCTGCCCTTTGTGTCTAATCACGATGCGGCGCCGCTAATTGCCCCCGAGGTAAATGGAGAAGACGTATACCGGCTAACCTATTCCGGCGGCACAACGGGCAAACCCAAGGGAATCGAAGGCTCATACCGCTGCTTTATGACAATGACCCAAATCATGATGGCGGAGTGGGAATGGCCCGAAAACACGCGCCAACTTCTAGTCTCGCCCCTGAGCCACACTGGCGGCACCCTATTTCTACCCACCCTGCTTGCCGGTGGCTCCATGTACGTGATCCCCGCGTTTGAACCAGTCAAAGTCATGGAAATGATTCAGGAGCATAAAATTAACTGCATGTTGATGGTGCCAACCATGATCTACGCTCTGATGGATCACCCTCGTGCACCCGAGTTTGACCTGAGCAGCCTGGAAACCATAATTTACGGCGCCTCGCCAATGTCAGTACCACGCCTGCAGGAAGCCATCAAAAAATTCGGCCCGATCTTCTTCCAATTCTACGGCCAGAGCGAGTGCCCAATGACGATTTCGGTGATGCGCCGCAGCGAGCATTTGGTTGACGACCCCAAGCGCCTGTCGTCCTGCGGCCGCCCCGTGCCCTGGATTGATGTTGCGCTTCTCGACCACCAGGGCAATCCAGTGCCCGATGGCGAGCCCGGCGAAATCTGCACCCGCGGGCCCTTGGTGATGCCAGGTTATTACAACAAGCCCGATCTTACGGAGGAAGTCTTTGCCCACGATTGGCTCCACACTGGAGATATTGCAATTAAGGACCCCGATGGTTTCTTAAGAATTGTCGACCGCGCTAAAGACATGGTCATTACCGGCGGCTTCAATGTGTTCCCGCGGGAGGTAGAAGATGTAATTGCCACCCATCCGGCCGTCTCTGCGGTCTCGGTATTTGGCACTCCAGACGAAAAGTGGGGCGAGGCGGTCACTGCAGCAGTCGCGCTGAGACCCGGCATGGAAGCCTCTGCCGAGGATATTTCCAAACTGGTGCGCGCCACAAAAGGCCCCCACCAGACACCAAAAATTATCCATTTCGTCGACGCCATCCCCGTCACCAATCTGGGAAAGCCCGACAAAAAGGCCCTCCGCAAACAATTTAGTGGTTAATCGACAATTTTGGACTTGGGCGCGGTAAAATTCCGCTGTGGGCATCGAGAAAATTCCGCTAGAAGTTTGCAGTGAAGTGCTTACAACTGATTGGAAGTCGCTATAAACCACCGCGTTATGCCGACTACAAAGGCAAAGGTGGCATAAACCGCCACCTTATCCTTCTCCGGAAAGGTCGTTGCTACTATGTCAGCCCCCAGATTTCACGACAATTTTGATCTGGAAAACGGCATACTCATCATAAAAAAGAACTCGATCGCTACCTAGCTACGGCGTTATCTGAGGTGACAGTCTCACTCGGCAATTAAGATTTCATCACTTTTGAGCCGTTTCCGCCGGACAAAAAGGCATGTCTGCCAATGTCAGAAGGCGCGTTATTTTTTGAACCCCAAACCGTGTACCGCAGGGGCCCTTTTAATTTATCTTCTTGAGAATTTTTTTGTCACCAGTCCCTCAAAAGGAGCCCTCAAATTGACGCACGATAACCTTGATCGGAATTCCGGCGCAACGGTGGTTATATCTCACCGGGTTCACCACAACAGAAAGCCAGAATACGAAAGCTGGCTTAATGAGATTATACCGCTTAGCGAAGCCTCTCCCGGTTTCCTAGATCGTCATATCGTCAGGCCGGTACCGGGCATCACCGATACCTATTCAATTATGATCCGCTTCCGAACGGCGGAACAATTAAAAAGCTGGATGACTTCTCCAAAACGGCAACAGCTAATCGATAAGGCTAGGCCTTTCATTTCCGGAAATGATGATTTCAATATCACTAGCGGGCTGGACTTTTGGTTTACTCCAAGAAACGTCCGAGCAAAAATCCCGGTGCGCTGGAAACAGTACCTGCTAACCTGGTCTGCGATTTACCCTTTAGTGCTTTTTATTCCCATTATACTTAGCCCCCTGTTTAACCTACTAGGCATCCAGCACAATCGCTTGCTTAATACGCTCGCAGTTACTGCGGTCGCCGTTTTCCTTATGGTGTACATGATCATGCCCAGATATACCAGACTAGTTCACAAATGGCTTTTCAAATAGACCTTAAGTATCACAGCGCGACCACCAATAAATAAAAGATTTAATTATCGAATATGGCCTTCAACACGCGATCCTAAAAGACGCTGCGCTACTCTTCTTATTTAATTTGCAACTTAACCTCGCAGTAACGAGCCGGTTTCATTGTCTAATTGCTATGAAGCCTACGCACAAACCCAGTGATGCGAGATAACTGTTCAAACATCAAAAGGCTAAGGATTCGGCAGGGCCTGCTCCCGTAAATTGCATATGGTTTTATGCTTTTGGCCAAGTTGGGGAAAACGGCTCCGCCGGGCACTACCCAAATAGTAGGAATGGAGTGCCACAGCAAACCCAATTGGTCATGCTGCTCCTTCGGCTACCGTTGTTATATATCACCGGAGTGATCCGGCGATGGAGGATGTACTGTACAAAATTGAGTTCAGGCAAACTCTTCCGTATCAATTTCCAACTGCGACGTACTGCCATAGCGCGGACCGTGAACGGCGCCCTGATTAACAAGGCCATCAAGCCGCTCAATGTCACTATCTATTATGGGGACCGACGCCGCCTTAAAGTTTTCTTCCAGACCGATCAGCGAGGTGGTGCCGGGAATCGGCAACACGTGATTACTCGGGCCAGCAACCAGGCTAGCGAGAGCTGAGCCATACTTGATTGACACTAAAATTCGGCTCTGCAAATCGCGGTATCGCATTGCAAATTTCCTTTGTCGGGAACTAATCCAGGTCTTCTACCGCCCCTGCCAGAAGGCCCCGCCAAAGAGGAGAAAAAGCAACAAAGGTTGCGCCGATCTCGCAACAAGCATCAAGTACGGCGATTTCAGGATTTCGCGTCCAAAACAAGTACTCTGTCTGTACCGTCGAAATGGGGTGCACGGCATGCGCTTTGCGTAGTGTATCAGCCGACACCTCCAACAATCCCAACGCCCCAACATTGCCTTGCTCTACCATCCTGGCCATGGCTCCCAGACTTTTTTCAATGGCAATTTATTTGTCCCAGCGATGCAAGTAATTCCGATCGATATGCTCCACCCGCAGACGCAACAGCGCCTCGTCGACAGTTTTCAGCAGAGTTTCGGGGCGTCCATCAATTACCCGCTTTCCATCTACACCGGTCATACCGCACTTACTGGCGAGATGGATGTGATGGAGTTTGGACTTAAACGCCTTACCAATCAGGGCTTCATTGGCGCCAAAGCCGTAGAGTGCAGCGGTATCAAAATGCCGGATACCTAAGTCGAAGGACCGCTCCAGCACTAGCGTCGCCGCTGCCTCAGTCGGCGGATGACCGTAAGCATGGCTCAGATTCATACATCCCAAACCGACAGCTGGGACTTGCCAGTGTCCAATCTTACGGTATTGCATTTAGCTCAGATCGCACACCAATTGGCGGCGCAGTTACCCGCTTTATACGCCGCCGTACAACTCTGACTACGGAAAGGAAGCCCGGGCCAAATACCTTCCTGGCTTATTTTCAACGCTGCGTCCCGGCCACAGCAATTAGATTAAATACTGTAGCCTTCCTGTGTAGCAGGCCAGAACAACTCATCGGCCTTCACGGGACGTTCGGACAGGCCTTGCCGGTAGTGATGGTCCAGGAAGGTTTCCAGGGTTTTCAGATTGTTTTTGTAGCCGTAGGAAAAATAGTCGTTACCCATAAGCTTGCGCGCGTCTTCAATCTGCTCTTCCACAAAGGGCAACGTCACTTTAGTTGCTGATGTGTCAGACAGTGCAGCCAACGCTGCTGCCTTGGACTGCTCGAATGCCTTCAGCAGAGCCATCGGCAGCCAGTTGTGCTGCTCCACCAGTGAACGGCGAACGCCAACAACGTGCATAATCGGGAAAACGCCAGTTTTTTTATAGTACTTGGTGCCCGCAGCGCGGGAGTCCGAAAACAGACGCACGACATTCGGGTGGCCTTTGTCGAAGCACGACAGGGTCCGAGGCCCAATAAAGCCGTCGATCTCACCCTCTTCCAGCAGCGAATTCAACGTGCGGCCCGCCGCTGCAGGCTCCATAACTACACCCTTAGGCAGGGTTAACTTAACCTTCTCCGGGCGATCGGCCACTTCCATACCACCGCGAACCCAAGTGATGTCAGAGGGGCAAACACCATATTCTTCTTCCAGCAGTGCGCGCGCCCAGACGTTAGCGGTAAGCTGGTATTCGGCCACACCAATCCTTTTGCCCTTCAGATCTTCCGGACTGTTGATGCCCTTGTCATTGCGGATGTATATACAACTGTGGCGGAAGGCTCGGGACAAAAAGGCCGGAATGGCAATATAGTCGTTGGTACCGCGGCTGACGCTCAGCGTATAACTGCTAAACGACAGCTCACAAATATCGAATTCCTGATGACGGAAGGCCCGGAAGAAAATTTCCTCCGGTGACAATTTCATAAATACGGGGTTAACACCATCGATCTGGACTTCGCCGTCGATCAAAGCACGGTTGCGATCGTAATTCCCGATGGCCACAGAAAGGGACAGGTTTGACATAGATTTCTCCGTTCTATTACCTAGCTAATAGGTAATTTCTGATTATTGCGCAGCGACTTAGTCAGACATCCTGATTTCAACCCGCTGCTTGCTCCGAAACGATTCGTAAATGCCTTCACAAAGCGCCACATTGACATACCCACGACGGGCCGAATGCACCGGGGACATACCATGGCGCACCAATGCATAGAGCTCTGCAACAACCTCGGCCCGGGGAGATCCCTCCAAGGGCAAGGGAATAAACTCGTAACCATCGTCGCTATAGACATGAATGCCTTTGGCAGTGGGCCGCAGGTCAGCTTTCTCACAACTGATCACAATATTGCCGAAGTGCTCATGAAATTTCGGAACATCGCCGACGTGACTGCCCGCGACAAAACCACGGCTTTGTTTTGCCGTCACTTCGTTTTTTACCTGCGATAGATTTTTTCGAGCCACTGCATATACGTTAGGCGGCTTCAGCGCACCCATTTCCCCTATCCAACCTTGGTCGGCATCGCTGTCGTAATGACCATAGCCGCTATAAGTTACTGAACCGATACATCCATTGTCGAACTCAATTAAGGCGCTATATGCACCATCACAGGGACGCCGGGCGTCAAGGTTGCCAACGCATCCATAAACACTCACTGGCATCGCTCCAGTCAATGTTAGTAGCATATCTACCTGATGGGCGCCCTGATTAAACACCACTCCCCCACCGTGAGCGGAGTCCAATTCTTCAGGGCGTCGGGGGCGGAAAACAAAGTCAGTGTAGTAGTGAGCGTGAATCATCCCGACCCGACCATACTTGCCGCTGGCAATCAATTTTCCCGCCTCCACTATTGGTACGTCAAAACTGTGGCTGGGGCCGACGATCACTTCCCTTTGGTATTTTTCCACCGACTCAACAATGGCTGCCGCGTCGCTTACACGAATCGTCATCGGTTTTTCCACCAGTACATGCTTCCCCGAAGCCAGCGCCTCAATCGCATTGTCGCGATGCATCTCGTGAGGGGTTGCGATATAGACGGCCTCAATATTCGGGTCGGCGTACAGTTCTTCTGTCGTCGACACTGCACGATAGCCAAACCGCTTTTCAAATTCCTGCTGCTTCAATTCACTGGTCGTTGCTGCACCGACTAATTCAACTCGAGGGTCGTCCAAAAAGGTCGGCAACATCAACATAAAACCGCGGCCCAAGCCCACCACGCCGAGCTTGACTGGTTTGATATCGGCGGTATCCGCACTCATGCAATGCACCTAGCTCTGATTAATCTTAAATTTTGACGGTAATGGACTCACCCGCGGCACGCGACACGCAAGCCATTAGATAGCTTTTCTTCTCATCGCCTTCTAGAACGAGGTCGCGGTGATCCACCTCTCCGTCTAGGTAAGCAACCTTGCACGAGCCACAAGTTCCACTCTCGCAGGAGCTATGCACTTTAATACCCTGGCGCCGCAGAGCATCCAGCATTGTCTCGGATTCTCCGACTTGAACCTCGGTATCGAACCCGGCCAGACGCACGATGAAAGGCTTATCATCTACCCGCACCGCCTCAACAGGTTTGAAGTCTTCAAAGTGCAGCTGAGACTGACGCCAGTGGCCGCTCATATCTTTGATTTCGGACATCAATCCCTTCGGGCCACAGCAGTAAATATGCTGTGCCGTCGGCCTTTCCAGCATATCCCAAAAGTCGAAGCGCTCTCCAACCTCGTCACTGTGATGAATCAACACATGCTCCTTGTACTTAGCTTGTGATAACTCTTCTATAAAGGGTGCGTCAGCAACGCAGCGACTCAGGTAGATCAGCTTGAAATCGGGATGCCCGATTTTCATCAGGTGTTTAAACATCGCATAAATAGGGGTGATACCAATGCCGCCTGCTATCAGCAAATAGCCTGGGGCGTCGACAAACTCGAACTCGCACTCCGGCTCACTGATGGTCAGCACCGAGCCAACCTCAGTATCGTCAATCAGACTGACCGAGCCACCGCGACCGCCTGCCTCGCGCTTAACAGCGATAAAATAGGACTGGCTATTCTCCGTCACATCACAAATGGAGTACCAGCGATGCGCCCCGCTGGGCACCTCAACCGAAATGTGTGATCCAAGCTCACAGCCTGGCAACGCCGCACCGTCGGTCCGCACCAGCTCAAATTGATAGATATTGGTTGCAATTTGACTTTTGCTTTTAATAACAACTTCTAAACTCGGTTCGTTCCCACTCATACTCGCTCAGACCACAACTGAAACACTCACAAATATACTTCTCTATAGAAGCTTAATAGTGTACACCCTTCGATATTCGCTTTGCAATATTCCCCACTCTCTCTCGGACTCACCACCATCAACTTGAAACCAAGCAGCCTAAAAAGACCAAGCGTCAGCGAAAAATAGTCACTCATAGACCAAAATCGAGATCTGAGAATTCACGGAAATTGCGTTCGCAGCGCCTTTTTCAACACGGTGCACACATAACTTGGAGCCTCAATTGCGGCAAAACAAAAGGCTTGAATAAATATCTATATAGAAGTATATTTATGGGCATCAAATGCAATTCTTTTGCTCGTGGTCTATTAGGAGGCAGAATGCTAACCCCAGCCGAAAACGAACTATTGTGCAGAGTTGAGGGCGACGCCCCGATGGGGAAAATCATGCGTCACTATTGGATGCCCGCGTGCTTATCGGAGGAAATTCCAGAAGCCGATGGCAAGCCCATCCAGGTAAGGTTGCTGGGGGAAAACTTCGTTGCGTTTCGCGATAGTAATGGCGAAGTTGGTGTTATGGATGAGCTTTGCCCCCACCGCCGCGCCTCACTGGTGATGGGACGAAATGAAGAATGTGGCCTGCGCTGTCTTTACCATGGATGGAAAATGGACCGCCACGGCAACATCGTGGATATGCCCTCTGAGCCGCCGGAGAGCCCCTTGAAAGACAAGGTCAAGCACCGCGCTCTCCCTGTCAAAGAATGGGCAGGCTTGGTGTGGGTTTTCCTTGGGGAGGCAAATAGCGTACCTGAATTTATTCCGCCGGCATGGGCCCCCAACGCTGATACCAAAGTCAGTATTGCCAAGATCAAAATTCCGTGTAACTGGGCGCAGATTCTTGAGGGCGCGATTGACAGCTCACACAGCTCCAGCCTTCACTCCAGCGACATGGTTCCTTCACGTGTCGTTCAGGCTGAGGCTGATGACAACGCTTGGTACCGACCCTCTACGGACAAGAACCCGAGCATGCGCTCCAAATCAACCGAGTATGGCTTCCACTACGCTGCTATCAGAAGACCTATTAAAAAGGCGGATACTCACAGTTATGTGCGGACCTCAGTCTTCGTTTCCCCGATGACCGTGCTGATCCCGCCGAACGCGTCTTACAATGTCGCAAACATCAATGTTCCTATTGACGACACCAACACCGCATTCCATTTCATTGGTTGGGGTGAGAACGCCATGGACACCGAAAAATGGCGCGCCTTTCTAGGTGCGACACTGGGCGAACATCTAGATCAAAATTGGGTTTCTAAGCGCAACCTAAGCAATTGGTTCCAACAAGACCGACAGATGATGAAGGACGGTAACTTTACCGGGATCATCGGCATTCCCAATCAGGACATGGCTATGTGGATCACCATGGGCCCCATTGCCAATCGCTCTGAAGATACACTAGGTGCTGGCGACGCTGCGGTAGTGGAATTTCGCCGCTATATGATGGCTCAGTTGAGCAAGTACCAAGAGGAAGGCAAGGCGTTCGAAAAATCCATATTTCGCAAAGGACCTGAGCAGATTATTCCCTCTTGGCAAGGTATTATCCCGAAGGAAACCGACTGGTCTGATCCTCAAGAACGTGAGGAGAAGAAGCTCCAGCAATGGTAAGGGCTTGGCAAAAAAGGGATTTCGTGACTCTCAGGATTATTCTCGGCCAGTTTTGAGCTCATCTGTTCCACCCAGCGTTATTTCCGGCTCTTTATGGGCCGGCTTTTTTTTGAATGAGGCAAAGCCAGCTCATGATTGATTTAGACGTTCTTAATGCAGCAATAAAGCAAAATGTGGATGCAGCGCTAGCCGAAGATATCGGCACTGGCGATATTTCTGCACAGCTCATCCCGCTGGATACAACCGCCCGCGCAAAAATTTATTCGCGTCAGGAGGCGACTCTTTGCGGCACTCCATGGGTCGACGAAATATTCCGTCGTCTTGATCCCAATATTGCAATTTCGTGGCAAGTCGAAGAAGGACAGCAAGTAGCTAAAGACCAATGTCTTGTAGAAATAGCGGGAAATGCCAGAGCACTGCTAAGTGGCGAACGCACTGCCCTCAACTTCCTGCAAACCCTCTCAGGTGTGGCGACCGTTTGCAGGCACTACGCCGGACTAGTGTCATCAACGAAGGTAAAGTTGCTCGACACCCGAAAAACTCTCCCCGGTCTGCGAATTGCTGAAAAATACGCCGTAACCATTGGAGGCTGCTTCAACCACCGTATTGGCCTGTATGACGCTTTTCTAATAAAGGAAAATCATATCAACGCCTGTGGTTCCATTGCAGCGACAGTCAGGGCTGCCAGAGAACTTGCGCCAGGTAAATCCGTGGAAGTTGAAGTGGAAAACCTAAATGAGCTTGAACAAGCCCTAGAAGCAAAGGCCGACATTATCATGCTGGATAACTTCTCCGTTGACGATATGCGCGTAGCGGTAAAAAGAACCAACAAGCAGGCCAAAATTGAGGCCTCCGGGGGAATCAATGAACAGACACTACTGTCGATAGCAAAAACCGGTGTAGATTACATATCCATTGGCACTATTACGAAGGACTGTAAAGCTGTTGACCTGTCCATGCGCTTTGTCTAGTGCGAGGCCAGCTAAGAGCGAGCATGCGAGCAAAGCAGCGAATTGATGTGAAGTCGTCCGGGTAATTCGGACGACGCTCGCTATCTGAACTAATACAACTACAGCTATCTGAAATACCCCCGTCATTGAAGCGGTGTACACCAGAAGAGATGTCTAATCTACTTGCCGCTCTAAGTTTTAGTCTGTCGGTTACCTTTCCAATTTATGTAGTTATGGCTCTCGGATTCTTGCTGCGGCGGCGCCAGTTTACTGATAAGAACTTCATTGATATCAGCCCCAAGCTCACTTTCAACGTAACACTTCATGCGCTACTTTTTATTAGCGTTGACAAACCCACGTAGATTCTTCAAATAATCTTATGCTAATACATTTCGGACTAGCAGTTACCTTGATCGCATTTGTTCTACTAGAGTAGCTCTCAAAAGTACTGGTTCCAGACAGATGCAACCGAGGAGTGGTAGTACAAGGACTAGCGGGGGCATTTGAACAGAAACTTACGGTTTCGCCTTCACGGATCCACCTCAAACCGTAAATTCCTGCGCAATATTCACCTGCCTCATTTCATGGCCGGGGATTGAGATCTAGCGGATACTTCTTTAAATCCAGGTAATCCCAGTTATTTCTGCATACCCAGTTCATCACTGTACCCGGTGGATCCGGGTTTTTAGTAAAGGTCTTTACCGCGCTTTCGTACTGCTCTAAAGAGCAGCTGTCCTCGCCAAATTGTTCTTGGTTGGTACGTAGTCCCGCAAGGTCTTGGGCCTCGAATTGTGATCGAAAGGCTGTGACGGTTTGATCCGGATTGATGGCGAAGAAAAAGTAGTCCTGGGTATCCAGCATGGTTGCAATTACGGCCTGAATGATCGGATTTCCGGCAGGTACCAGGCCGTGATACGTCGCATGGCCATAGAATTCAAACCCAAAGTGAAGCACCTTGTACTGGCTTGTGCCAAGAACTGAGTGGCCGAAGTTCATGCCTCGCTGCGTTACCTGGTTCGGTATTGGACTCTCTGGCCGCACCGCGATGAAACCGCACTTTTCTTTCCGATCCTCCACATAACCCAAGGCGAAACACGGCGCTTGCGCGGCCATAAGATCGCGGATCAACAATTGATTGACTGTCAGGCGTGGCAGGAAGTTGTGGATTTCGCCCATCTATTTCGTATCCTCTTGTTCAATAAAGTAAGTGCCATTGGGCAATACATGTTTATATGGCAATAGGGAGATATGAGCCAGCAGGTCGTCATCCACTGTCTCACCCTGCTTTCTGAGTTCATCAACGATATTGCTGATCCTGGAGGTGTTCCAGTACAGGATCGCATTGGACACCATGCTTAAAGCGCTGGCCTTGTTCATAATCTCTAGGTAATCACCGGTGGTGAACTCGCCTTGGTTGGCAAAGAAGATCCAGCGCGGCAGGTTGTGCCGATACTCGCCTTTGTTGAGTTGGAGCTGAACCGTGCGGCGCAAATCCTTGTCGGTAATGTAACGCAGGATGTATTCGGTTTTTATGATCCTGCCCAGGTTGGTGAAGGCCTTCGCCAGCCGGTCGGAGGGAAAGCTGTTGGTCAGTCGCTCCACAATCACATGTGCCGGAGCCGTGCGTTCCTTTAACGACGTGGCCACATGAATCATTTCATCCCACTGCTCTTCAACAATATCCAGATCCGCCGTCTTGTTCAGTAAGGGCGTGAACACGCCGTAATTGACGTTACGCTCCACCCGGTAGAGCTGTTGATCCTTGAGGTCGCGGATCCGGGGCATGAAGTAATACCCCAGCAAATAGCACAAGGCGAAGATAATTTCGGTGTAGCCGTGGGTGTCGGTGGTATGTTCGCGGATCTTCAGAATGGTGTTGTTTTCCAATATTCCATCGAGGACGTACAGCGCTTCCCTGGGATTACAGGAAATGGCCTTGGTGCTGTACACCGAGTATTGATCGGACACATGGGTGTAGATGCCGATCGCTTTCTCATAGTAGCCGTAGTACCGGGGATAATAGGCCGCCAACAGGCTGTCGGCCCGGATCCGGAAGCGTTGCGCATCCGATGACGACACCTGGCCGGATCCGTGTACCTCACTGAACGGTAATTGGTGGTGCTGGTTCACGATCTCGGCGCTGGCCGCCGTAATGGTTTCTTCGCGCACGTAAAACTGCAAGACGTGGCGCAGCATGTCCACAGTTACGTCATCAACGCTTGCACTCATGGCCACGACACCAAGATTGGTGGCCTGGGAAATCAGGGCCGAAATCAGCGTTTTATAGAAATTCTTGGGCCTGGAGTGATGTTGCTGCACCGGGATAAAGTGCCGGGTGAAATTGGTTTCCCTGTCCACCTCCATCAGCAATTCTTCAATGCGAATGGTGGGCATACTGGCATCGATGACCTTCTGGAGTTTCTTCACCGCCTCAGGGATTTCTGCCTTGTCATCGCGCTTCAGTTTAAGGTTGCCATCCTTGATGTCGGCAAAGGTATCCAGGCCGAAACGCTTGTCCGCTTCCCCCACACTTTGGTGGAATTGCAGAATCAATTGCGCTTTCACCTGGTCTTTGAACGGTTGCTGTAGGTCTTCATAAGCGGCTTCGCGGGTGTCCTCCCAGCGGTGCTGATTCAACATCAGATCCCAGAAAGACACGTGCTGTTTGCTTTTGGGTACAAACAGATCCCCGGAGCGCAAGGCCTCCTTCATGGCCATAGCCACGCCCAGCTCCCAGGCGTTGCGTTGGATCTTGCCGTTTTTGCCTTTCAGGCAGCGCCGCAGTTCTTTGGGAATGAAATAGGTCGGCACGTCATCGGGCAGGGTTTTCAGCTCCCCGGCATCGAGCTGGCGAATCAGTTGTATGGACTTCAGGAGGGGTTCAGTACCGGGTTTGGCCTGGAACGGCAGGTGCAGGAACTCCGGGAAATACTTGCGCAAACTGGGATAGCGAGCCAGCAGCAAATCACCGTAGCCGCGCTCTTCCAGGCGCTTGAAGATATGCAAATCATCCACCGATTCCAGCAGCTTCTTTTCATCGATGCGTTGCCACAGATCCACCTTGGTCAGCGGCTTCTCATCCGGCCAGTCCAGAACCAAGTGGGTCGCGTCCAGCACTGTATCGATGGCTTTCTTTTGGCGTTTGCGAAATTCACGGTGCTTTTTCTCATGAACCTGCTTGCCCTTGCGCAGCATGTCCAGGATGTACTGATCATGCATTTTCACCAGGTGATCCAGCAGTACCTTGCGCGTTTCCAGCAGGAAACACAGCATCAACGAGTAACGCTTGTTTTCCTTGAACCGTTTGATGTCCTTGGCGTTGTAGCGGCGAGCCAGTTTGTAGAGGTAATCCATAAACGCCGGATCCACGATTCTGGATTCAATGGCATCGATGCCGGTACCGTCAAGGGAGCGATAACGCTCCAGGTAGCTTTGAATCGAGGTGATGGTGGCTGAAGGTGGATATTCTTTCAGAAGGTAGAACAGTGATCGTTGATCACCTGGTGCGGCAATCAACAGCTCATCGATGGCCTGCCGGATTTCCACGGACAGTTGCTGGTAGAGAGATTCAAACAGTCGCTCATGAACATCGGAGCAGACACTGATAATCAAGCGCTCCATGACACTTGGCCCCGGCAATATTACCTTGGTACTCAGAAGATATTGCTCTGCACGCAGAAACAATTCGTCAGGCAAGTAACCTTGTTCCGCTTGCTTGGATAACCACGTTTCCAGACTGGCCTGTGCGGTATCGTCGTATTTGGAAAAGCCCAGGTAGGTCAGGATGTTCTTGCGTTGCTCGGAAAAGGTGGCATCTCGATCCGGGGTGCTGATGGTCAGTGATGGCGGCAATTCAAGCTGGCTATTCAGGTAGCTCACAATGCGCCGCGACAGGTCGTTGACCTCCACTAGGAAGCGGCCATACAGGCGCACGGCGCAAAGCTGGATGGCAATGAATAAGCGGGAGTTGGTGCGGTAGCGATTGACTTCTTTCTTGTCGGTCTCAGATAGCGTCCAGTCCCTGGCCATTTCCTCATCGGAGAAGTCCTGCGGCAATGTCACCGGCTGGTAACGCTGCCTCTGGGTCAGGAACTTCTCTTTGGCGGTCATGACGAAATCCCAGGCTATTTCTTGAAGGCGATATTCCAGACCCCTTCAAAACGTTTTCTCAGCAAGGGTTCCGGGACGTGCGGGGTAAAAGGCGCGTACTTTTTTACGGCCTCGTAAATCTGCTCTTTCTCCTTACCCTTGATTTCTTTCAACAGGCGCACCGCATCCTGAATGTCTTTGTCATGGCGTGAGGCGTGAACTTTGTGGGCCAGGAGTTCTTCCCAGCTCGCGGCTTTTAAGACCAGGAAGGGATGCTGAAAAATAATAACATTGGACGTGGTTTCCAGACCGAAAAAGCTCACGCTGTCATTGAACCACAGCGATTTTTCATCAGCCGCCAACCCCATTTCTTCACCGACCTGCTTGATCAGTTTAATCAGCAACTGTTTGTTGGCCGGATTCTCGGGAAAGATAGCATCGACATCCTGAGTCATGGCGCGGGAGTGGAAATACATCAAGCTGATAATGCCGCCGCAACAGGTGAGTTCCAGCCGCTTGTTTTCCTTCTGGAGCAAATCACCCAAGCGTTTAAGTGCTTGGGTCAAGGTATGGATACTGATTTGTTTGCCGGTGCTGGAATACTGGTACATGAAAAGTCCTTATACAAAAAACATGAAGTCGCGTGGCGCAAAAATATTGCGCTTGCTGAAAATGGGCGACACCAAGTCTCCCTCGTAAAATTCCCGATATTCTTCAGGGATGACAGAAAATTCTTTTTGTACTGCCGGTACGCGCTGACACCAGTCAGGTGCTTGCGCAGGGTGAGACTTCGGCGGCTCCGACCAGACTTCGGCCATGCGCTCCAGGAAGCAGGCCTTGAGCGCATATTTCAGCGCATCTTTTTCGTGGGGATCCGGCACCAGGGCCAAATCCCACTCCTTGCGCCAGAAAAGCTGCACGTCATCCATAAAGGCCACTGTGTCTTGTTGAATGGCTGATTCGCACATGCGATCCAGAACACCACCGGGCGTCAGAACATCCCGCTTAGGGAGTGCATCGACCTCCAGGGATACGTTCAAACCCAACTTGAGCGCCATGTTGACCAGGGCGTCCACGCGGAACTCTCTGGCTTTGCCTTTAAGCAACGCACTTACCCGTGGCTGGGAAATGCCAAGACGCTCGGCGGCTTCGATTTGGGTCAGATGGTTTTGAACCAGAGTATCGCGCACGGCGCGAGCCAGGGTTGCCCGGATTTTCAGATTCTCTACCTGGATGGCTTCATCATTTACGGCCTGCATCGCGGTACCTCCAGCAAGTGCTCAATGCCAATTACAGGCACTATACCACAATAACTATAAAATATATATTTACTTTAATAATTGTAGAGTAAAGAAAACCCTCGTTTTATTAACTGATTCGCACAGGCCTTGAAAGATGTCATTTTCAGAAGACGACTGCACCAGTTGATTGGGCGTAATGGCTGTTGTGCAGCCAGCTCCTGACAGTTCAATATCAGAAGTGATCTGCACCAATCTCGACTATGCTCAATACTCGTGTGCACCAAAGCGAGGTGAGCATGGCGACGGACACCCCACGGATTCCAGAACAAGGCGTGGCCACTCTGCCTGATGAGGCTTGGGAGCGTGCGCGCCGTCGTGCGGAGATCATCAGTCCGTTGGCGCAGTCGGAGACGGTCGGGCACGAAGCGGCCGATATGGCGGCTCAGGCGCTGGGCTTGTCTCGGCGCCAGGTATACGTTCTGATCCGGCGTGCCCGGCAAGGCAGCGGCCTCGTGACGGATCTGGTGCCCGGCCAGTCCGGTGGAGGTAAAGGTAAGGGGCGCTTGCCGGAACCGGTCGAGCGCGTCATCCACGAGCTACTGCAAAAGCGGTTCCTGACCAAGCAGAAGCGCAGCCTAGCGGCCTTTCACCGCGAAGTCACTCAGGTGTGCAAGGCTCAAAAACTGCGAGTGCCGGCGCGCAATACCGTGGCCTTACGGATCGCTAGCCTTGACCCGCGCAAGGTCATCCGCCGGCGGGAAGGCCAGGATGCCGCTCGTGACCTACAAGGTGTGGGCGGCGAGCCTCCTGCCGTGACCGCGCCGCTGGAGCAGGTGCAGATAGACCATACGGTCATCGACCTGATCGTGGTCGATGACCGCGACCGGCAACCTATTGGCCGCCCGTACCTGACCCTCGCCATCGACGTGTTCACCCGCTGCGTGCTCGGCATGGTCGTCACGCTGGAAGCGCCGTCTGCCGTTTCGGTTGGCCTGTGCCTCGTGCATGTCGCCTGCGACAAGCGCCCTTGGCTGGAAGGACTGAACGTGGAAATGGATTGGCAGATGGGGTACTAGGGTTTTTCCGTCCAAAAACGACAATAATCGCCGAAAGCCCCGCCATCCGGGGCCTCCAAGAGGGGATTGCTTTTTCTGAAGTCCATATTTACACCAATTTTGGTTAAGATTTGGCCTTTTTAGGCTAAACGTATGGCATATGAAGAACGTGTTCAAATCTTGTCCGATGCAGAACAAGACGATTTTTATGGGCCCCCAATTTTCACGTCCAACGATCAACGCTTCATTTTCGCTCTGAACGACAAGGAACTGGCTGTCGCTAATAAATTCCGAAATCGTGGGCAGCGCTACATGTTTATTGTGCTGCTGGGTTATTTTAAGGCTAAACCTGTAGTGCTGAATCCTGGATTTCATCAGATAAAACATGATCTAAAGCACGTCCACGAAACGGTACTGCCAGGACCCGGCTTCAGACCGTTCAATCTCTCGCAGAAAGAAAACGAGAGGATTTACAAGCGGATATTCGAACTCTGCGAATACCAGCGCTGGAGTTTTAAAGCCCATGGATCTGCTTTGGTAGCCCACCTAACGCAGCAGGCCAAAGCCTGGTCTGCTCCGAGGCACCTCTTCGACGCAGCGATTGAGTATTTATCAGGGCAGAAAATTGCGATCCCTGCCTACAGCACCCTGCAAAAGATCATCAGCCAGGTTGTTGGTCAGGAGCAAGATCGGCTGATTACCCACGTAGATCTCGAACTGCCTCAGGAGCTAAAAGACGCATTGGCTGCCCTCGTAAACGTAGACGGATCGCTAACGTTGCGACAGTTACGTCAATCTGCCCGTAACTTCACAGGAACTGAGCTGGAGAAGGAGCTGACCGTACATCGCCACATCCAGCACTGGATGTCGCAAGTGAATGCCATATTGAGTACGCTATCGTTGTCCCAGAAAAATCAGCAGCACTTTGCAGAACGGGTCGATTACTATGGGGCTAAACTGAAGCGGCAGTCTGTGGGAAATCAGAGGCTTTATCTCCTGTGCTATTTGCAGTTCCGCTGGCAGCAGGCGTTGGAACGCATAGCCGATGGTTTTGTTCATCATGTCCGACAGGCCAAGAATAAATCGAAGGCTTATGCGCAGGAAGTAGTTTATCAAGATTGGCAAAAAGCCGCTAAAAATGTCAGCAAGGCTGCGGAAGTTCTACATCTGTTCATTGATGATAGCATCGATCAACAGCAACCGTTTGGGGCGGTAAGACAGAAAGCGCTGAAGCTGCTTGCGGAGAAAGATCTGAAGTCTGTCTACCTGTTCCTGAATGAACAAAAGCGTTCCGTTGAGGAAGCTATGTGGCAATACTATGACCAGAGAGATAGCTTAAGGGAAGGGTTGCTTCGGCAGCTGTTTCTTTGCCTACGCTATGAAGCCAGCGCAGGCGCCCAACGCCTGGCAGCAGCACTGAATCACGCTCGGCTTGATCTTGCAGCACAAGGGGTCATCTCAAATGCAACGATAGACGCCCGGTTGCCCTCCAAGAAACAATTACCGTTCTTGCAGGACGAGGGTGGGACGTTTAACCCAGATCGCTACGAATGGTACCTGTATCTACAGATCCCCGATCGGTTGAATGGCCAGCTGACCTTGCCTGATGTCATTAAATACCGGGCCTTGGATGCAGATCTGGTGAGTCGAGAACGCTGGCGAAGAGAAAAGCACAATTTGCTGGAGCAAACTCAGCTACCAAAGTTGACCGCTGAACCGAGTAAGCTGATCGAGCGAACAGCCAATGATCTGGAGATCCGTTTGTATGAGGTCAGTGACTACCTGGAACAGGATGACAACCGGAACATTATCCTACGTAATCCGAAGGGTAAGCGCCTATGGCGGTTGCCGACGGGGAGTAAAAAGTACTTGGTCAACAACCCCTTCTTCCAGCAGATACCGACGACGGGCGTTGCCGATGTGCTGCGCATGGTGGACCGTGATACCGGCTTCATTGAGTGCTTTGAACATGTGCTGGGCGCTCAGTCCAAGAACCGAGCCCACGAATATGACCTTCTGGCGATTCTGGTGGGGAATGCAACGAACCAAGGCATCTACGGCATGGCTCAAATCTCCGATCGCACTTATGATCAGCTCAGTACCATCCAAGCGAATTACCTGCGACTGGAAACCCTGAATGCTGCCAACGACAACATCAACAATGCGACGGCCATGCTTCCAATCTTCAAGCATTACAATATCCAAGAGGATATTATCCACGCCAGTGCCGATGGTCAAAAGTTTGAGGCCCGGCGAGAGACCTTCAAAACCCGCTATTCATCGAAGTACTTTGGAACTCAGAAAGGCGTCTCGGCCATGAGCTTAATCGCTAACCATGCCGCTATTAACGCCAGGGTGATCGGAGCGAATGAACACGAATCCCATTACATCTTTGACTTGCTGATGAATAACAGCTCGGAAATCATTCCGGACGTGCTCTCTACGGATACCCACGGAGTTAATCACGTCAACTTCGCTCTGCTAGACTTGTTTGGATACAGCTTTGCACCGCGTTACGCGCAGGTTAGTCGCGTCATCAACGAGATGTTTGATGTAAAAGAAGACAAAGATCAGAGAATTCAGCTACGCCTGAAAAAAGCCATCAATACCAAACGTATCATGCAGCACTGGGACACCATCCAACGGATCGCAGTGTCACTCAAGGAGCGAAAAACGACACAGGCCACGCTGGTTCGTAAACTCTCCGGGTACAAGAAAAACCATCCCTTGCTGGAGGCCCTAACGGAGTACAACCGCTTGGTAAAAGCGAATTACTTGTTGAACTACATCGATGATGCCAGCCTGCGTAACTACGTTCAGCGAGCCCTTAATCGGGGGGAAGCTTACCACCAGCTGCGTCGAGCAATCAGCAACGTCAATGGGGATCAGTTCCGGGGCAGCTCTGATGAAGAAATCCAACTATGGAACGAATGCGCGCGCTTGGTCACCAACGCCATTATTTACTTCAATTCCAGCATACTCAGCCAGCTGCTGACGAGCTTCGAATATCAGAATGACGATAAGCGAATACAGATTGTCAAACAGGCTTCTCCAGTGGCTTGGTATAACATCAACTTGAAGGGTATCTATACCTTCGAAATGAGTGAAAAACTACCGGATCTGGAGGAACTGATGCGCACAATCGAGGGATATTTACCGGTTCGGGAAAAGTAATACCCCCTGGGAGGCCTCGGATGGCGGGGCTTTCAGCGATTCTTGTCGTTTTTGGACGGAAAATCCCTAGTACCCCATATTGCTAAACAAACATATCTATTGCCCCTACAGCCTTAACACCCCGAGCACTGCATGATTTACGTTAAGCTAAGCAGGATACAAGACTCGTTGAGTTGGGCCGTGGCGGACCCCAGACCCTACTGGGAGCCAACAAATAACCATCGTGTCTGTAATATGAAGTAGGAGACGTAATCTTGAGTTGGCTTCTCTCATTGCTTGCTCTGTTTAACCTGATCTCAACGGTACTGGTCTTTTCGCCCAGGATCGTGCCACGCAAGTCCGTACCCTTCGGAATCTTCGCCTTCGCCCTGCCAGCCACCGAACTGTCCTGGATCTGGCTTCCGATGCAAATATCCATTACAGCACTGCTGGCGTGGGGGGGCGCACTTGAAAGTGCCCTCGGCCCCCTGGCCTTGGCAGTACTGCTGATGACCTGGCCCGGACTGGCCTGGAATATCTGGAAAGCCGCAGGCACCGAAGTGATCGTTGAAGATGCCTTGTGTAAGTCATTGGGAGACACTTATCGTGACGATATTCCCGAGGCAAGCCGCGAAACCTTTCGCGAGCAGGTACATTTTTCCGACTGGTGTAACCCGATTAGATTCGCCCGGAATGATGTCGAGGTTATTAGAGACATTCCCTACGCCCCCGGCGGAATCCGACAGCAGTTGAACATATATCGCCCTCGCAACCTGCCCGAAAATTCACTACCCGTATTGCTGCAAATTCACGGGGGTGGTTTTCTCTGGGGAAACAAGGACCAGCAAGCACAGCCCCTGCTGCACACCTTGGCGTCCCGTGGGTGGATCGGCGTCTCCATCAACTATCGCCTGAGCCCAAGCGTCGGCTTTCCTACCCATCTTGAGGACTGTAAACGTGCACTCTGCTGGATAAAGGAGAACGGCGCCGAATACGGCATGGATACGAATTTTGTCGCGGTGACCGGGGGCTCTGCCGGCGGCATCCTGACTGCCCTGATGGGGCTGACCTGCAACAAGCCCGAACTGCAGCAGGACACTCCTGATGTCGACACCTCTCTGCAGGCTGTCGTACCCTTCTACGGCCTCTATGACCTGTTGTCGCGCTACGGCCAGCACGAGAACCAGGCAATGTGGGAGGACTTCCTGGGAGGAAAAGTGTTGTTTGAATCACCGGAGGAGAACCCAGACCTGTGGGAACTCGCCTCGCCGATTTCAGACATTCATCCGGATGCACCGCCGTTCATGATTATTCACGGCAGCTTCGATAGCCTCTGTCTGGTAACCGAGGGGCGCGTCTTCAGTGAAAAACTGGCTGAAGTGTCCAAAAATCCCGTGGTATACCTGGAACTGCCCGGCGCAGAGCATGCATACGATACAATTCGCTCTGTGCGTACCGAGCACACTATCGATGGTATACACAGGTTCCTCGAGTGGGTACGTGCGCAACAGGGCAAATAATATAGCGGGAAGGGAGCAATGAAGAAGAAGTTCGGCGATATCGGCTTGCGCGCGAAGGGCCATGTGACTCTGGTAGAAATGCAGCGGCCACCCTACAACTTTTTCGATGCGGAGTTGGTGGGCTCCCTGGCCGATGCCTATGAGTACCTGGATACTATTGATGAGTGCCGGGTTATCGTCCTCTGCGCCCAGGGCAGAGCTTTTTCCGCCGGGGCCGATTTCAAAGCCGGCACCGGGCGCACCCTGTTCAGCGACGACAAGGACAGCAACGCCGGCGCTCTCTATGGCAATGCGGTGCGTATGTTCCGGGCATCAAAGCCCGTGGTTGCCGCGGTACAGGGCCCAGCCATCGGCGGCGGCCTGGGCCTGGCGCTCTCCGCCGACTTCAGGGTGATCTGTGAAAACACCCGGTTCGCCGCCAACTTCGTCAAACTGGGGGTACACGCCGGGTTCGGCATCAGCCACACCCTCCCCCGCATCGTCGGCGAGCAAAACGCTGCGCGCATTCTGTACACCGGGCAACGCGTGGGGCCAGAGCAGGCCATGGCCATGGGCCTTGGGGATATGCTGTCCACTGAGCAGGATTTGTTGGCAGATGCCCTGGCACTGGCGGCTGAAATCGCCGAGGCGGCGCCACTGGCCGTGGAATCCACCCGCGCAACCCTGCGCATGGGCCTCGCCGATGCGGTGGAAAAACAGTTGCAGCGGGAGCTTTCTGAGCAGCAACGCCTGTCCAGGACAGAAGACCACCGGGAAGGCATCAGTGCAGTGTCCGAACGGCGTTCCGGAAACTTCTCAAAGCGCTGAAAGGCCCTGACCGGCTTAACCGGGCACGGCCTTCTGTTTTACGCTGTCCAGCGGAATCTAGTTGCTAGGCCCCGTCGTACTCAGATCGTCCATCACATCGCTCAGGCTGAATGAGCCCGGCTTCTGCCTCGGAGGGAAATCCTCAAAGGACTGCAGCCACTTCATCACATAGGTCTGGGCCGGCGCCAGGACAAACATGCGCTCGGCGCGCCAGCGCTGGTAACCCATGCCCTCGTGATCAGCGCGCTCGAAGGGGTCGGTGCGCAGGTTGAACAACTTTGGGAACCGCAGGGGTACGAAGGGTTCCTGCCACACGTCGAAACCATGGCCGCGCTGCTCCATGAACACCAGCTTCCAGTTGTTGTAGCGCAGGGCGGCGATATCTCCGTCGTCAGTCCAGTAAAGGAAGTCATGGCGCGGACTCTTCTCTTCCTCGCCCTTGAGCATCGGCAGGAGGTTGTAGCCGTCCAGGTGCACCTTGTACTTGCGATTCATGGCGCGGTGGCCCTTGAGCAGTTTCTGCTTGATATCGGCTTCGCCTACACCGGCCATCAGGGTGGGCAGCATATCCTCGTGGGCGCCGATTTCATTGTTGACGGTACCCGGCTCGATTACACCGGGCCAGCGCAGGGCCATGGGCACCCGGTAACCGCCTTCCCAGTTAGTGTTCTTTTCGCCGCGGAAAGGAATGGTACCACCGTCGGGCCAGGTCATGGCCTCAGCGCCATTGTCGGTGGAATACATGACGATGGTATTGTCGGCGATACCCAACTCATCCAGTTTGTCCAACAACTGGCCCACATGGCCGTCGTGCTCGACCATACCGTCGGGATAGATGCCCAGCCCGGTTACACCCTCTGATTCGGGAGCAAGACGGGTCCACACATGCATACGAGTGGAGTTCCACCAGACGAAAAACGGCTTGCCGTCCTTGTGAGCTTTTTCAATGAACTTGAGGGCGCTGGCGGTGACTTCTGAGTCAACGGTTTCCATGCGCTTCATGTTCAGTGGGCCAGTATCCTCAACCTTGCCATCTGCAAAGGAGTGGATCACGCCCCTGGGACCGAACTTCTTGCGGAATTCCGGATCCTTGGGGTAATCGACATTCTCAGGCTCGTCCTCGGCGTTTAGGTGGTAGAGGTTACCGAAGAACTCGTCAAAACCGTGGTTGGTGGGCAGGTGCTCATCCCGGTCGCCCAGATGGTTCTTACCAAACTGGCCTGTGGCGTAGCCGTGGTTTTTCAGCAGCCCCGCCAGGGTCGGGTCTTTCTCACTCATGCCCTCTTTGGCGCCGGGCAGACCAACCTTGGTCAGGCCGGTACGAATGGGGGACTGGCCCGTGATGAACGCCGCGCGACCGGCTGTACAGCTCTGCTGGCCGTACCAGTCGGTAAACATGGCCCCTCATTGGCAATACGGTCGATATTGGGGGTCTTATACCCCATCATGCCGTGGTTATAGGCGCTGATATTGAACCAACCGACGTCATCGCCCCATATCACCAGGATATTGGGCTTGTCGGCAGCGTGGCCTGCGGTGGCCATCAGGCCTGCAGCCAGGAAGGTCCCTATCGCGGCCAGGCACATTCGTAATAGTTTCATTGATTTCACTCCTTTGACGAATTGTCACTCTCATTTTGAGACAAAAATTGTACAGCCACTTCCTGGCCAGCACAACCTTGCTCAGCATAGCCCGGGGATCGACAAAGTGCGCTAGTCGATGAAAAAAACAGCGCCTTTTTTCAGCCGGCCTTGCCAAGGGATCGCAGAATCCTCTCTGTGTGTTCGCCGGAACGCGGAACATCACCGACCTCCTGCTGGGTCGCACTGAATTTCGGCGCAGGAGCTGGCTGCAACAGGCCTTCACCCGCAACAAAGCACTCGCGTGCCCTGATGTGCTCGTCTTCCGCCGCTTCCGGCAGCGACAGTACTGGTGCGAAACAGGCATCGGTGCCCGACAGCAATTCGCACCAGTGTGACCTGGGTTTACTGGCAAACAGGACCGCCATTTTTTCTCGGGCGGCAGGCCAGGTCTTCTTGTCGTGCTGGCGGGCGAAGTCAGGATCGTCTTCAAACCCGCACAGGGCAATCAATTCTCGGTAAAAATTGGGTTCAAGGGCCTGTACCGTAATGTAGCGACCGTCCGAACAGGGGTAGCTGTTGCACCAGGGTGATGCCCCGCCGAAGAACGTTTCACTGGGGGTCTCGCTGATTGCGCCCTCCCCTCGCAGGCCCGCGATCAGGGTCTGGTTATAGATGGCACCGTCGCAGATGGCTGCGTCGATTACCTGCCCCTCGCCGGTGCGCTGCGCGTGCAGCAGCGCTGCCAGGATGCCCAATACCAACATATTCGAACCGGAACCGATGTCACCCAGCACTGTGGGCGTGGGATAAGGCGCATCGCCCGGCAGGCCGCCGTAGTGGAGAATCCCCGAGATGGCGAGGTAATTCAGGTCGTGTCCAGCCGCATGCGACAGGGGGCCATCCTGCCCCCAGCCGGTCATCCGACCATAGACCAGGGAGGCCTTTCGCTGATGCACGACCTCTGGCCCCAGCCCCAGCCGCTCCATTACACCGGGGCGAAAGCCCTCGATCAGCACGTCGGACTGCTCCGCCAACTGCAACACACTTTCCACCGCTTTCGGGTCTTTCAGGTCCAGAGCTATGGATTGTTTGCCTCGGTTGAAAAAGCCGTTCTGACCCACCTCAGCCGCGTTTTTGTTAGCGGCTGCGCGTTCAACCAGGATGACTTCCGCCCCCAGATCGGCCAGCATCATACCGGCGATCGGGCAGGGCCCGATACCGGCGATTTCTAAAACTTTGATTCCGGCTAGCGGTCCCACGTCTCTCTCCTCAAGGCGTTGGTTGTATGGCCTACCTGGCCTGCATCACCGTGGCAGCATCCAGGCGCAGGACCCGGCCATTCATATAGCCATTCTCCGCTAGGAAGGCGCAGGCGTGGGCGAACTCATCCACCTCGCCCATGCGCTTGGGCGCCTCGCACATCGCGATCAGTGAGTCCTGCACTTTCTGGTCCAGCCCCTTCACCAGAGGTGTTCCAAACAGTCCCGGGGCAATTGAATTCACCCGGATACCCAGGGGGCCGAGTTCGCGGGCAGCGGGAATATTCATGCCATTCACGCCCGCCTTGGACCCACTGTAGGCGCTCTGGCCGATCTGGCCTTCAAAGGCTGCGCCGGAAGATACGTTCACAATCACACCGCGCTCACCGTTCTCGTCCGGCTCGTTCCTGGCCATCTGCTCGGCGCACTTGGCCATCACGTTAAACACGCCCATCAGGTTTACGTTGATCACCGTAGCGTACTTTGCCAGGCTGCTGGCCTTGCCTTCCCGGTCGAGGATCTTGCAGGGCAGCGGGATACCAGCGGCGTTAACATTCATATGGATCGCGCCGAACTTGTCCATGATCGCTGCGATAGCGACATCTATGCTCTCCTCGGAGGTCACATCGGTCTGGCAGAAAATGGCATTTTCCTCGCCCAATTCTTCTACTGTCGCTGTGCCGGCTGCCTCATTCAGGTCCAGAAGTGCAACCTTTGCACCCTTCTCGCTCACCATATAACGCGCGGTGGCCTGGCCCAGACCCGAGGCGCCGCCGGTGATTACCAAAACTCTATTTTTCAGCTTCACAAAAACCTCCAAATTCCCTTACTTAACTGAACGCATTCAAACCGGTCAGGGCCCGGCTGATTAACAGCTTCTGGATTTCGGTAGTGCCATCGGGGATCGGCGCGACAATAGCCTCCCGCGCCAGGCGCTCAACGATGAATTCCTTGGTCACACCGTTACCACCGTGAATTTCCAGCGCGTCGCGCGTCGCGGTCACCGCGATTTCGGTGCCGTACCACTTGGCCATGGCGCACTCCTTGTCCGCGCGCTCGCCGCGCATCACCATATCCATGGCCCGGTAGGTCAGCAGCCGGGCGGCATCGATCTGGGTGGCCATGGTGGCGAGCTTGTCGGCGATCAGCTGGTGACCGCCAATCAACTTGCCGTGCTGCTTGCGCTCCTGGGCGTACTTGATCGCCTCATCCATGGCGCGACGCGCCACGCCAATTCCCCACATGGCCATGTGGCAGCGAGCGTATTCGAATATCTTCAGGGTATTTTTGAGCCCGGTACCGCGGCCACCCACCACGTTCTCCACCGGCACCCGCACATCAGACATGAAAACCTGCGAAGTGGACTGACCGTTCAACGCCATCTTGGGAATTCCCACCGTCTCGTAGCCATGCTCCTCACGGTCGATCAGTATATGGCTGATCTCGTTCTCACCGGTGCGACAGGTACAGATGAACACGTCTGAGTACTCGCCATTCGTAATCCAGGTCTTTTCGCCATTGATCACCCAGTGGTCGCCATCGAGCACCGCACGCGTCTTGACTGCAGACACGTCTGAACCCACGTCCGGCTCAGAGATACCCATGGCGATGAACTTGTCGCAGTTGATGATGTCCGCGAGGTAATTCTCCTTGATGGCCTCGGGCGCCAGCTGTCTTAACAGCTCGGCATTGACCGCGTTGATAAAACCGGGGATGGCGATATCCAGAGAGGTGTAGGCGATCTCCTCAAATACCATCAGGTGGGTGAGCCAGTCCATGCCAAAGCCGCCCCACTCCTCACCGAATGGCGCCTTGATCAAGCCGAACTCGGTCAGCCCCTGGGTCCACTCCTGCATTTTCTCCCGCGGTATGAAGCCCTCGCCGTGCTCGCGAAAGGCCGGCTCGATCTCCGAGTCCAGGTATTTGCGCAGATTCTCGATAATCATCTGCTGTTCTTCACTGCGTTGGAAATTCATCGCTTTGTTCTCCTCTACTGCTTTGCGAGTATGCTTACCGCGGCCGTTGCCTCTTCCAGGCCGACGAGGCCACCACCGTTTTCCTGTACTGCGATCCGCGCGCCTTCAACCTGGCGCGCGCCGGCTTCGCCGCGCAGCTGGGTTACCAGCTCAAATATCTGGCCGAGGCCTGTGGCGCCGATGGGGTGCCCTTTTGACTCCAGGCCGCCGGAGGGATTGACCGGCACCCGGCCGCCGACAGTGAAATCGCCGCGCGCGGCGGCGGGGCCGCCCTCCCCCCAGGGCACCAGGCGCAGGTTTTCCACCTGGATGATCTCACCCATGGCAGTCGCGTCGTGCACCTCCACCACGCTCACATCCTCCGGGGAAACGCCGGCCTTCTCGTAGGCTTCTGCGGCCGCCAGCGCAGTAATGTGCTTTTCATACTCCTCGGCCGTGCGGTTGATACCGGAGCGGAAGACGCAGCTGAGCAGCTTCACCGCCCGGGAGGCATCGCCCCTGAGCCGTTTGAGGCCCTCGGCACTGCACAGCACCGCCGCGGCAGAGCCGTCGGAGATGGGCGCGCACATGGGCAGGGTCAGGGGGTAAGTGATCGGCGGTGCGGCCATCACCTCTTCAACGGTGTAAGGGTTCTGGTACTGGGCCAGGGGATTGTGCACCGAGTGGGTGTGGTTCTTGGCGCAAACCGCGGCGATCTGCTCCTGGGTGGTGCCGAAGGTCTTCATATGCTGGCGGCAGAAGGCTGCGTACACATCCATGAACATGCTGTAGGGCTTGGGTGACAGGGAGCCTTCCGGCAGGGTAATCCCCTCCCCCATCTTGAGCAGGTACTCCTTGTTGGCCTCAACCGTGGTCACATCCCAGGCGGAATCGAACGCGGCGAACATCTTCGCCTTGTCCTCGGTTAACATTTTTTCCGTACCCACCGCGATTGCGATATCGCAGCTGCCGGCGCGAATCGCCTGGGCAGCCAGGTAAAGGCCGGACGTGGCGGAAGCGCAGGCGCCTTCAACATTGAATATAGGGATGCCCTCAAAACCCATGGAGCGCAGGGCCACCTGGCCGGGCACCATATGCTGGTCCTGCAGAAAGCCGATGACACAGGAGGCGAAGAAGGCCTCGCCCACCTCGTCCTTGTCTACACCCGCATCAGTCAGGGCCCCCTGTACAGCCTCAGCGGTCAGGTCCTTGTAGCTCTTGTCCATATGCCGACCGAAGGGGGTCATGCCGACGCCGGCGATATATACATCTGTCATTTTCTCTACTCCTATTAGCGGCCCTGGAACCGTGGCTTGCGTTTCTCGGCAAAGGCGGCCAGGCCTTCCTGCATATCCCAGGAGCGCTGGTGCTTGCGGAATTCGTACATCTCGTGCCGCAGCGCGTCGTCTCGGGTCTTGTCAGCGGCGGCATTAGCCACGGACTTCATCCGGCGCAGGGCGATGGGGCTCTTCTCAGCGATATGCAGGGCCAATGCCTGGGCGGCTTCCTGCAGCTCACCGTCGGCTACCACCTCATTGACGAAGCCGTAGTTTTTCATCTCCTGTGCGGAAAGAGTTCTGCCGGTAAACAGTAGGTACTTAGCCACGTTGTGGGGAACGATACGCGGCAGTACTGCTGCTCCCCCCGCCCCCGGGTAGACACCGAAGTTGGCGTGAGCGTCGCCTATCCTGGCACTCTCAGCGGCCACGACGAGATCGGCGCACATGGCGGTCTCCAGGCCACCTGCCATGGTGATACCGTTGAGGGCGGCAATCACCGGCTTGGGGAAATCGCGCAGCGGGTTCAAAACCCTGTCGCACAGGCGATCGAGGAAATCAGGCTTACCGGGTGGGACGTCGAGGCTATCCAATACCTGCTTCAAGTCAGCGCCGGCGCAGAAAGCCTTGCCCGCACCGCTGATGACAACAACCTTGATACACTCATCCCCCAGAATCTGTTCCAGGTACTCCTCGTACAGGGTAATCATTTCCAGGCTGATGGAATTCATGGCCTCGGGCCGGTTCATGGTCAACCAGGCTACTCCATCCCTGTTTTCGAATAGAAGGGCAGCTTCACTCATTAGAAAAACTCCTGACACTGATCCATCTGTGGACCGATATTGTTAGCGGAAACCCGCGCTGGGTATTCACTCCCGTGTTCTGGGAATACTATAAGCGCAGGCGGCTGTAAGCCCCTTGTCATCAGAGCTTAAATACTTGTCTGGATGATAATTGTTAACGGGGGCTTTGAGAGTCGATTCGGGCGAATCGGGGAAGAAATAAAAAAAACAGCGCTTGATACCAGGCAGGGTGCCGGCATCAAGCGCCGCAAAGGGACTATCAGAAATTGTATGCTGCAGATATTCCGTAGACGCGGGGTTCCTCAACCCAGCCAATATAAACTCCTGGGCTCAAGGGAGCATCAACCGAGGCGGTATAAGTGGTCTCGTCAGTCAAGTTACGGCCGTAAAGGACAACTTCCCAGGTACCTTCCAGGGACATCAGGGAGATACTGGCATCGACCTTGGTGTAGGAATCCTGCAGCACATTTTCATCGAGGTCGCCATCCAGGAAGAATTCATCCTTGTAATTGACATCGACATGGAAATTGAATTCCGCCCAATCAAATGCGTGATTGTAGTCCAGGTAGAGCGAGGCACTGTGCTCCGGTGCGAACGCCCCGCGCTCGCCGGACAGATCCTTTGTACCCTCACCAGAGGAGTTCGGGCAGGTACCCAGGCCAATCTCGACAACGGAACAACCCGCCCCCGGATACGAATCGAACTCGTGATCGAGGTAGGCATAGCTGCCGCCGATTTCCAGTGCATCGGTAGCGGCGAACTGCGCTTCGATCTCGATACCCTGGACGGTCAGCTCCGCCGCGTTGCCTACGACAAAACTTGTGCCACCCCAAGAAGTAACCTGCAGATCTTCCAGCTCAGATCTGTAAATGGCTGTCGCGACGCGCGCACGGCCATCCATGAAGTCCTGTTTTACACCCAACTCCCAGGCAGTCACGGCTTCGTCTTCAAACTCGTGACCGGGTCGAGACGAGCCATCGGGATTCGCTGTATCCGGGCTGAAATTGAAGCCGCCAGACTTGTAACCTTCCGAATACGAAAGGTATGCCATTCCGGTGTCACTGTATTCCCAGCGCAGGCGAGCAGAGGGGTCAAAATGACTTTCATCACGCTCGTCTTCAAAATAGGCAGCGTATCGATCCAGGCTGCCGGCATGTGCCGCGGCCGCAGCTGTCGCACCGGCATCGCCAGTAGCCACCATGACATTGGTCAGGTATTCAATAAGATCTGCGGACCCGGCAGTAATGTCAGGAGTCACTATATCGTTTACTTGCCCTGGTGCGCCCTGGCCGATGGTAACCAGCTTGGTCATTTCCTTCTCATCTTCCGAGTAACGCCCGCCAAGATCGAGGCTCAGGGTATCGGTGATGTCGAAAGTGACTTCACCGAAAATTGCCATTGTCGTGGTGTCCTGGTCGAAATCGGTCAGACCGGACGATGTGTCTGTCTCACCAAACGGTGTCACGAAAATGGTGGGGACTAGCCCGCCAAATGTGCCATCGATGTGAGTACCTTCGTCCAATTCCAGCTCCTGGTCCTCGTAGTAAACACCCGCGATAAAGTTAAACCGGCCATCCCAGTTTGTAGCAACACGGATTTCCTGGCTGAACATGTTCAGCTTTTCCTGGTCGATATTCTCGATGAAGTTGGGAGGCAGGAAGTCCACATCATGGTACTGCTCGAATTCAAAGTCAGATATGCCGGTCAAGGACGTTACCGTGTAGTCACCGACATCCCAGTCGATTTTCACAGAGAAGGCGGTCGAAGTCGTGTCCTCGGTATCACCCCTGCCCCACTGCAGGTTGCCTACCCAACTTTCATAGTCATCGCCTCCGGGTGCATCGGCCGCCGCAAATTGACCACCAGTAAGTGCGGCAGAGAGGGCCAGAGTGCTAGCCGGGGGCAGGCGGTCATCAATCGTATAGGCGTTCATTTCCTTGCCGGTACTTTCCATATCCACGTGTGACGCCTTGGCAACAATCGACAGGTTGTCGGCTGCATCCCAGGCCAGTGTCAGGCGAGCCATCTTGTTGGTTTCTTCCTGCTCATCGGTGTCCCGGAACCTGTTATCCATGTAACCATCGGAGTCTTCCTGGCGCAGCACCAAGCGGGCCGCAACACTGTCGCTCAGACTGCCTGATACGATGCCAGTGTAACGTGTGGTGGACTGCTCAGGCTCAAACGCGGCCTTGATGGACCCGTTGAACTCATCGCCAACTACCGGGTTGGCTGTTTCCACCTTAATAGCACCAGCCACAGTGTTTTTTCCGAATAGCACGCCCTGGGGGCCACGCAATACTTCCACCTGCTGCAGATCAACCAGGGACTGGGTGAACTGGCGGCTACGGGACTGGTAGATACCATCAATGTACATTCCCGCTGACTGCTCAAAACCCTTGTTAATGCCCGAACCGACACCGCGGATACGAATATTCGTGGTCTGGGCGCCGCGGCCAATCTGCAGGCCAGGTACCTTGGCGGAAAGCTGTTCCATGTTGGAGATACCCTGAGACTCCATGGCCTGGCCGGATACCGCGGTGACCGCCACAGGAGCGTCCATCAGGGTCTCAGTACGCTTACGGGCGGTGACCATCACCTCTTCCAGGGCCTGGCCGTGGGTGGGCAGTGACTGGTAGAGAAGAACCTGGGAAGCGGCGACTGCGAGCGCAAGGGGCTTGGTTTTGAGTGAGATATTCATTGTGATCCTCTGCTTTCTATAGTTATGGAGCTTTATATAGTTATGGAACTGTGGGTTATTACATGGCAAACAAACGTCCGGCTCTTGGCCGAATAATGATTAAATTTGTCCATTCAGCCCGGAACGCGTGTTAATTTGCCGCTTTTCTTCCTGCGGGGTTCTTCCTCACCGGCTTTTTAGCTGTTGTTTTCTTTTTTAGCGGGCGTTTCGCCGGCTTACGCTTTGGTTTGGCCCCAGTGGCCGCCAGCAATTCCGCATAGCTCTCTTCCAGACACTGGGCCAGGAATTCCGGGTCCGGCACAATCTCGCGGCAGGCCGTCGGGCAGATATAGATCTCCCGGTCGTAACTGGTGATCGCGAATACCGCTCCCATGCCGTCGGTACAGGGCGCCACAATGGACCAGAACTTCAGCTTCGCGCCCTGGAGGTACAGCGGCACGCTCGGCCCAGGCACATTGGAAATTGCCATATTAAACAAGCGCTTACCGGTGCCACCCGCATCGAGACCAATACGGGAAATCAGCTTCCCTGTGGCCGCCAGCAAAGAAGCGGGAATATGCTTGTTGAGGTCCGTCAGGTCACTGGCGCCAATGGCGTTGACGATACTCTTGGAGCGAGCAGTCTGTTCGGTCACATAGGCGAGACGTTCTTTCGGGTCCGCAATATCGGAACCGATAGCGGCCCCCATGAAGGTGATGTTGTTGGCGCCAGGCTCGGCATCGGGCCCGGACCGGGTGTTGACCGGCATCATCGCCACCATGGTGTCCCGGGGCAATTCACCGTTGTGGTCCAGGTAGCGGCGCAGGGCACCGGATATAATTGTCGTCACCACATCGTTGATGGTGCTGCCTTCCACGGCCTTGCGAATGCCCTTGAGCTCGTCCAGTTGGAAGCGTGAGGTGGTAAACACCCGAAAGGGAGAAACCCGGCCGTCGAAGCGGGTCGTCGGCACCTTCGTTCCAGAATTGTGTTCTTCGACCCTGGCCACAGTGCGTTTCTGCACCTCCTTGCGCAACCTGCCACCCACCTTGGGCAGCAGGCGGGACAGGGGTCTGGCAAGACGCATCGGCGAGGTCGCATTGTTCCACCAGGCACGGGTGGCCATCTCAAACTGGCTGGGGGCGCGAACACCCTCGGTCTCATGCTCTCCGCCCAGCCCCGGCTTCTTACCCCGGGCATCGAGGTCGTGCAGGGCCCAGGTCAGTTGCGCCGCCGCGGTGCCGTCTACGGCCGCGTGATGCATGCGGGTGAGGATGGCGAAGCTGCCCTTGGGCAGCCAGTCGATATTGTCCAGCCCCTCAACCACGTACATCTCCCACAGAGGGCGATTGAAATCGAAATGGGGGGTGGTCAGGCGCGAGGCCATGATACAGAACTGCCGCCAGTCGCCGGGCTTGGGCAGGGCAACGTGGAACACGTGGTTCTCGATGCGGAAATTCTCATCTTCCACCCAGTAGGGATAGTCCAGGGACATCGGCACCTGCTTGAGCTTCTGGCGGAAGATCGGCGAGGTGGCGGTGCGCGATTCGATGTGTTTGAGGATTTCCTTGAAGCGCAGGTGGCCACCGCCGGGAATTGTGGACTGGTCGTATACATAGATCATGGTGCCGCCGGTACTGGCGCGGTCCGTGTCCAGATAGATGAAGGAGGCATCGAGCCCCGACAGTTGCTTGAGTTTGCTCATGTGCTGGACTCACCCGACCTTGCGGCCGGCCTCCTCCCAGTATTTCTGGCGCACCTGCCGGCGCAGCACCTTGCCCACCACGCTGGTGGGTATCTCCTCTACGATTTCAACGGATTTGGGCGTCTTGTATCCGCCCAACTCGTTGCGTACGTGCTGGATAAGTTCCGCCTCTTCAACCTCGGCGCCTTCCTTGAGCATGACCTCGGCGTGCACCGATTCGCCCCACTCCTCATGAGGCACACCGACCACCGCGGACATCAGCACCGCCGGGTGGCTGTTAAGCGCGGATTCCACTTCGTTGGCGTAGATATTGAAGCCGCCACTGATAATCATGTCTTTCTTGCGATCGACAATATGGAAGAAGCCACGCTCGTCGATCCTGCCAATGTCGCCAGACTTCCAGAAGCCATCCTGGAACTCAGAAGCGGTCTGCTCCGGATTGCCGAAGTAGCCCGGCACAATGGCGCGGGAACGCAGCCAGATCTCGCCGGTCTCTCCCCGCGGCACCGGGTTGCCGTCGTCGTCCATGATCTCAAGCTCGGTGAAAGGCGAAGGCCGGCCGGCGGAGGCCAGGTGCGAATCATCGCCGTCCTCCACCAGGTGGTCGGCTTTGCTCATGGACAGGGCCACACCAAAGTGCTCGGTGGAGCCATAGACCTGAATGAAGTTGTTACCAAAGGCCGCCTGCAGTTCCGCCAGCTTGGACGGGCTCATGGGGGCAGCACCGTAGTACATGTTTTCAATTGTCTTGAACCGCGCCCGACCCTTCTCGTCCATATCCAGCAGGCGGTACAGCAGGGTCGGCACGGCGAAACCGTTAGTGATCCGCTCGGCGGCGATATTGTCACACCAGGCATCCAGATCGGGCACATTCATGGTCACGGTACAACCGCCCTTGAACTGGGTCGGCGCAAACATCATGCCGCTGCCGTGGGTGATCGGCGCTAGGTGGATAAAGCGGGTCTCGGGGGTCCAGGCCGGATCCGGCAGGGCCCAGTAGGAGTCGCGACATGCCAGGTAGGTGTCCGCTGTGTACATGGCGCACTTGCCGCGACCGGTGGTGCCGCCAGTGAAGCGCATGATCACCACGTCCTCGCGGTCGTCGATCACCACGTTGGGGTTGCTGTCGTCCACCTGCTCCAGCAACTCCCAGAACAGGTGCACGCCAGAGTACTCTTTTTCCGGCGTATCCATCGCCACAATGGTGACCTGGCGCTCGCGCAGCATCTCGTAGTGGCTTTTTAGCAGGTCGGCTTCGATGAACACCACCTTGGCGTTGACCGTATCGACCTGGTAGGTGTGGTCGTCCAGGCTGTCGCGGTAATTGGTATAACACAGGGCCGTGCCGGCTTTTACCGCGGTGAACCAGTGAATCAGGGACGCATTGTCGTTATCCAGGATCACCACCGCGTTGTCGCCGCGCTGCAGGTCCAATTTGTGGCGCATCATGTTAACGATGCGATTGGTCAGCAGATGATACTCCCGGAAGGTATAGCGCCGCTGGCGCTCGATATTTACCAGGGCTTCACGATCTGCGAAGGCATCCGCGAGACGCTGACTAACAGTGCTGAAATTCATTCTCATGGCAACCTTTCCCTATGACCAGCCGCAGACCCGGCGGCACACCGTTTCTATAAGGTCCATGGGCAGCGGCAGGAACGCCGCGATGGGATCGCCGGCGATCGCCGCGGCGATTTCAGGCAGCTTCGATTCAGGGATGTCGTGGCGGGCGAAGTCGCGGGGATGCCCCGTCGCTTCGAGCAAGCCGCTGATTGCAGCTGCGCAGGCCAGGACAGCGTCTCGACCCTCGCCCTCAACGCCGAACACGCCCTTCAGGCGATCGGCAACCGGCACGTAGAAGTCAGCGAACTCCTCCATCACGATGGGCAGTAGTACACCGTTCGCCTCGCCGTGGTGGATATGACAGGCCGCACCAAAGGCGTGAGCAAAATTGTGCACCGGCACAGCCCCAAAATCGTTCACTACCGCGCTGCAGGCCATGGCGCTGGCATTGAGCATGGCCTGGCGCGCCAGCAGGTTCGAACCATCGGCTACCACTTTGGGCAGGTTCTCCAGGATGATCTTCGCGCTGGTCTCAGCGTGGGCCAGGGTGAAATCCCCCGTGTTCGGATGTCCCATAATCTCTACAGCGTGAGTCAGGGCGTCCATACCGGTGGCGGCGGTCAGCATGGGCGGCAGGCCGGTGGTCATGTGCGCATCCAGTACCGCGATATCCGACTCCAGGTAGTGGCTTACGATCAGGTGCTTGATGCCCAGATCCTTGTTGTAAATCACAGCACCGTTGGTCACTTCAGCGCCGGTACCGGCAGTAGTGGGCACCGAGATATGCGGTACGCCCATATACTGCACTTCCGGCCAGTGCATCATCTTCACCGGCGACTTCAACAACTGGGCCACGCTGTCTACCCCGGAGTACATGGCGAGCTTTACCAACTTCACCGAGTCGAGTACGCTACCGCCACCCACGGCCAGCAGGCCATCGGCGCCGGTAGCCCGCGCCATCTTCAGACACTCGTCGATACAACCGGATTCCGCATCCGGTGCGGTATCGGTAAACACGCTCGCCAGGCGAACTCCGCCAGGACCGCGTTGCTCGTCAAACAGGGCCGCGACCTTGTCGACAATTCCCACATCTTTCAGGCCCTGGTCACTGACCAGGAGAACGTTTTTACTACCCAGGCCGCTGAACAGGCCGGGCAGGCGAATGACAGTGCCGGGACCCGCGTGGATCATGCTCCGCTGCCAGTATTGAAATGCGCCAGTGCTGGACATCGTTTTTATCCTCTCAGGGTGATCGACCGGTTTACTCAGACGCTGCGATGCACCAGGCCATACATGGCCTTGGCATTCGGGTCAGTCTCGAAACTGGTCACATAGTTTTTGGTTTCCAGGTAGCCTTCCATGGACGCGATATTGATCTCCCGTCCGTAACCACTCTGCTTGATACCGCCGAAGGACATATCACCGCTGATGGCATGCCAATCGTTGACCCACACGGTGCCCGCTTCCAGGCGGTGACTGACGGACTGGGCGGCAATGGGGTCACCGGTCCAGACACCTGCGGACAGCCCATAACAACTGTCGTTGGCCATATCGATGGCGTCTTCGACATCGCTGTACTTGATAACCGATAGCACCGGGCCAAAGATCTCCTCGTTGTAGATTTTCATATCGGGGGTAACATCAGTGAAGATGGTGGGCTGTACGAACATTGAGTCGGGGAACTCTTCTACCGACAGCGGCCCGCCACCACAGGCGACTTGGGCGCCTTCGGCCTTACCGGATTCGATATAACCCAGCACTCGCTCGTAGTGCGCTCGATAGGCCATGGGGCCCAGGGTGGTTGCCGGGTCGAACTGGCTGCCGGCCTTCATCTTACCGGCCAGTTCCGCCATGCGCGCCACCAGTTCATCGTGTATGGACTCGTGAACAAACAGACGGGTGCCGGATATGCAGATCTGCCCCGAGCCCAGCAGGAAGCCGTAGGTCGCCCCCCTGGCCGTCAGTTCAATCGGCGCATCAGGCAGTACGACGCCGGGGCCCTTGCCGCCCAGTTCCAGGGTCACCCGCTTCATGGTATCGGCGGCTTCTTTCTGGATCATGGCACCGGTGCGACCAGAGCCGGTGAAAGAAATCTTGGCAATCCCCGGGTGGGAAGACAGGGCGGCTCCCACGTCCGGCCCAAGCCCAGTCACCACGTTGACGACACCCGGGGGCAGCAGGTCCTGTATCAGCTCCATTGCCCGAACTACCGCCAGAGACGCAGTCTCGGCAGGCTTGATGATCACAGTATTGCCCGCGGCAATCGCCGGCAGCATTTTCAGGAAGGCCAGGAACAGGGGGCCGTTCCAGGCGGTAATCAGGCCGCAAACCCCAAGGGGCTGCTTGACGATTTTCACATCGTGGGCTTCGGGTACAGCACGCACCGGGGGGTACTCGACGAATGGATAGCTCTCCAGGTTCTCCGAGAATATCTGCACAAACTGCATCACTGCGGGGATATCAAAACCCTGCAGACGGGTCACCGACAGCCCGGTACACTTGGCTTCAAGGCCCAGCAATTCCTCCATATTGGCCCCCAGCACCAGCGCCATACGGGCAATGATATTGGCCCTTTCACTGGTAGCGGTATTTTTCCAGCTCTTGAATGCCTCGCTTGCCGCTGCCACAGCCCTATCGACATCTGCACTGTTACCGGCGGCGGCCTTGCCGATCACCTGCCCCATAACGGGATCAATGAGATCTAAATACTGGCCGGAAGAAGGAGAAACAAACTCTCCGTTAATGATGTGGTTCTGGGTGGGGATGCTCACGTAGACCTCTCTCTGGAGATTGGTGTGTTATTCGTTGTGTAGGCTAAACCCAAGCCGGACACACTACTTGGCCCTAAAAACAAATAACCCGGTAAAACTGTCAGAGCGTGCCACCTGTTATACCTCCCCCTGTGCCGAACCAGGCTCTGAACAAAAGGTCTTTTTCTTTTTTTTTCAAGTTGTTATCCTGCAGTGTGCGGTGATGAGATACTGATAACGAGGAATTTCCAAGAGGATGAGCGAGACCACCTCGGCCACTACGATCGCGTCCTATACCATGGCGATTCATATGGCGCTGGAAGCAAATGGCTTCGACGCTTCGGAAGTATTCAGGGCGGCAGGCTTGAGTGACACCCCGAGCCAGGATCCCCTTGAACGCTATACCACGGCCCAGATGGCCACCCTGTTCCGTGAGTCTGTCAAATCCACCGGAAACCCCGCATTTGGTCTCACCGTAGCGCGCTTCCTGCACCCCTCCAACGTGCATGCCCTGGGCTATGCCCTGTTGGCCAGTTCGAGCCTGCGGGATGCTTGTGAAAGGCTGGTCTACTATTTCCGCATAGCCAGTAACCAGGGCGTTTATCGCATTGATGAGTCTGAAGATCGTTACTGCCTGGTTCTGGAGGAGATCGCGGACGGTGTCGCCTATGAAACCATCGACACCTGGAACGCATTCCTCATCCGCGTTTTTCGGATGATCTACCTACCCGATTTTGCGCCTATTTCAGTCTCGCTCGCACGCCCCCGACCAGAGGGCTACGAAGACCTGTATACGACAAGCTTTCACGTTCCAGTGACATTCGACACCACCACTTGTGAAATCTGCATGGACCAGGCTGTCATGGACATTCCGCTACGGGGCGGTAACCGCGAGATTGCCAGTGAACACGACAAGATCCTGCAAAGCTATATTTCCGCACTGGACGCGGAGGACATCGTCAACCGGGTCAAGCGCGTCATCTTGCAGAAACTACCGTCGGAAAACTGTACCAAACAACAGGTGGCCAGCGAACTGGCCATGAGCCCAAGTGCACTGCAGCAAAAGCTGGCGGCGCGGGAATCCAGCTTCCAGGACCTGCTGAACCAGGTGCGAAAGTCCCTCGCACTGGACTATATGGAACAATCCAGGGTGAGCATCACCGAGATGAGCTTTATGCTGGGCTTTAACGATACCAGCAGTTTTACCCGGGCTTTCCGCCGCTGGACCGGCAAGTCACCCCGCGACTACCGTCGGGAAAAAGGGGTGGAGTAAGCGTGTAGGGGCTCACCTACGGCGCGCCTCGCTTCCCGAGCCCGCTCCGCAACGAATTGCGGATGCTACATAGGGCATGGAGCTACAAGCAAACCGAAGAAACAAAAATGTTGCCCTTTTGGCCAACACGGGCTTCGCTTCTGTTTGAATGCGTTATCTTACGCATTCGGTTAGATACGCGAGGTGAAATAATGAAAAACCTGACCAGTATTCCAGTGGCATTCTTCTGCCTGATCTTCTCCTTTGTCCCGGCCGCGCTGGCCGCGGAAAAACCCAATATCCTGATTATCTGGGGCGACGATATCGGCCCCTACAACATCAGCGCCTACAATATGGGCCGCATGGGTTACCAAACACCCAATATCGACAAGATCGCTGCCGATGGCATCATCTTCACCGACTCCTACGGTGACCAGAGCTGCACTGCGGGCCGCGCCGGCTTTATCACAGGGCAACACCCCCTGCGCACCGGCCTCACCAAGGTGGGCCTGCCGGGGGCGAAAGAAGGCATGTCCGACAAGGACCCCACTATCGCCACCCTGCTCAAGCCCCTGGGTTACGCTACCGGCCAGTTCGGCAAGAACCACCTGGGTGACCGGGATGAACACCTGCCCACCAACCACGGCTTCGATGAATTTTTCGGCAACCTGTACCACCTTAATGCTGAGGATGAGCCTGAGCACCCGAACTATCCCAAAGATCCTGAATTCAAGAAGATGTTCGGGCCCCGTGGCGTGATCCACAGCTATTCCGACGGCAAGATACAGGACACCGGCCCGCTGACAAAAAAGCGCATGGAAACCGTTGACGAAGAGTTTCTCGGGGCGGCCCTGAAATTCATCGACAAGTCCCACGAGGCAGGCAAGCCCTTCTTCGTCTGGTTCAACGCTACCCGCATGCATGTGTGGACCCGCCTCAAACCCGAATCAGATGGGGTGACCGGCCAGGGTCTGTACGCCGACGGGCTGGTAGAACACGACGGCCATGTAGGCCAGTTGCTGGAAAAGCTTGACCAACTGGGCATCGCCGACAACACCATTGTCATGTACTCCACCGACAACGGCGCCGAGTTGGCTCTGTGGCCGGACGGTGGCTACACCCCCTACAAGGGCGAGAAAAACAGCAGTTGGGAAGGCGGCTACCGGGTGCCGATGATGGTGCGCTGGCCGGCGCAGATCGAGTCGGGCCAGATCTCCAATGAGATCATCGCCATGATGGACTGGCTGCCCACACTGATGGCTGCGGCCGGCAACGACAACATCATCGAGGAGTTGAAAAACGGCAAGCGGGTTGGTGGCAATTCCTACAAGGTGCACCTGGACGGCCACAACTTCCTGCCCTACTTCCTCGGCAAGGAGAAAAAGGGTCCGCGCACTGAATTCATCTACTCCTCCGATACAGGTGACGTGGTGGCGATCCGTGACGGCGATTACAAAATGCTGTTCCGCGAGCAGACTGCCCACGGCTTTGATGTTTGGCGCAACCCCTATAAGGATTTGCGCCTGCCGAAGGTGTTCAACCTGCGCATGGACCCCTTCGAGCGAATGGACGTTGAAGGCGCGGGCTATAACCAGTGGGCGGCAGAGCACCTGTTCCTGGTAGCTCCGGCCATGTACAAGGTCGCCAAATTCAAGGCCACCTTCGAGGAATTCCCCCAGCGGCAGAAGCCCGGCTCCTTCGTACCTTGACGCCCCCCTCAATCAGTAATGCCCTGGTGCGGTCGCTGCTGCGCCAGGTAGGACTGCACCAGCTCCAGGCCGCTCTTGTCACAGGGCGGCAGGTCCACGTCGTTGGTACCCAACGGTTTGACACGTTCACCCCAACTTATCAGGTGTGAACTCCAGGTGAGACCTGCGCCAAAAGCCGGCACCAGGATATTTGCACCGGGCTTGACGTACCCCTCCTCGACGGCTTCTACCAACGCGGTTGCAGCTGACACATTGCCGTAGCGCTCGATATTCGCGAACAGCTTCTGTTCGGGAGCGCCCAGCTTTTTGCCCACGGCTTCGATGATGCGCAGGTTAGCCTGGAGGGGCACAACCAGGCCCATATCGTCCACCGTCAGATTAGCTTCTGCCAGTACCTTCTGGCTGGCTTTCGCCATTCCCCCTACGGCACGCCTGAAAATGTCCTGCCCATCGAAGTCCCAGGATGTGGCGACCAGGTCGGGCCGATTTGTAAAGGCCGTTCCGTAGTTCTGAATAAACAGTGAGTCCCGCGCCTAGGCGAGACAGCCCAGAGATTCACCCCGCTGCCCCTCCTCCCTGTCGCTGGCCTCCACCACCAGTGCGGCGGCGCCATCACCAAACAACACTGCCACGTTGCGGTTAACCCAGTCCAGCACGGTGGATGTTTTTCAGCTTGAAAACTTGAACGGCTCCCACATGATTGGGGCTCTGGGGCGACTCCGGCATAAATCAGGTGAGCAACGCCCACTGCCAGTATCCCGCCCCCAAACCGAGGGCAGCCCCTACCGCGACCAGTTTCCATTCATCCTCGGCGACGACGGGGTGCAGTAATTCGTAAAATTCCGCTGGAGAGAGCCTGCCCAGCCGCTCCGCGATGGTGTTTTCGACATCCAGCGCCTCGTCAATGTAGGCGAAAGAACGACTGTCCGGCCTGATCAACTCCTCGAAGGCCCTGTCCCCGACAATTGCGCTTATTCTCGCGTATTCCGAGGGGCCGATGCTGACGACGGCAAGGGGCTTGAAAACGCCCTGGGCTTCCTCCAGGGCGCGGTTTACCTCGCGGTGGATCAGCTCACGCAGGCGATCAACCGACTCATTTATCTTGAGCATTTCGCCCACCACGATTTCGGCGGTGACGAGGTCGGAGGCCATCACCTTGCCGTAGTACCGCGATACTTCCTTCTGGCGTTTGATAAACAGGCCCTGAACCGTAAAGGGCCCAATCTTGACAGGCTCCAGCGGTTTCTGGATGAGGTAAATGGCCAGCGCATTGGTAATGTAACCAACCAATAGCCCGAAGGCCGGCAGCAACCACCAGGCCTGGAAAAAGTACCAGATGAACATGACGGGTATGCCCAGAGGCAGGCCGAAATACAGGCCGCTGCGCTGAATGAACCTGAATTCACTCGCAGCCGCATTACGGAACATCCCAACCAGCATACGTTTGTCACCAGTGAGTTTTTCGACGATCACCTCGTTTAGATCGACCAACTCACCCAGATTGGGCTTGAGGTCTTCAATGAGGCGCGTGAGCGCGTCCGGAAGCTGCTTTCTCACTTCCCGATAAACCCGCTTCTTGATTGCGATGGGTGAAGCGCTCCAGAAAAAATTGCTGAGTGTAAGCTGGGGTAGCGTCGACTGGCTCATGACTTCGTCGACCACATCCTCCACAAAGGGGTCCAGCCGGTGACTGATGGCCTCGATCAGTTGCTCCGGATCAATCCGGTCGATAAGTTCTTCCTGGGACAAAACGCGCTTTACGCTGTGGTCAACCGTGATGCGCGCCATCTTGCCGGAATTCGCCGGAATTACACCCTGCCAGCCCAAGGGGCCGATGCCGACAAATTCCACCGGGCCCATCATCATCCTGACGGCCAACCAGTTGGTTCCGTAACCAACCAGTCCGCTCACGACAGGTATCGTCAGGTATGCCAGATATGTTGATTTGCACCGAAAATTGACCCACTAACCCCCCAGATTTGCATCGAATTTTGACCCACGTATAACCCCTCCCTGCACAAATAATGAGCAGGGGTAACAGGAGTGATAGACGTGGCACTAGTAAGTGTAATTCGACGCTGGCATCTACGTGATGGCATGCCGATCCGGGAGATCGCACGCCGCACCGGACTGTCCAGAAACACGGTTCGCAAGTACCTTGCCAGCAAGGATCTCGAACCGGCGTACCCCTCTCGCAAGTCTCCCAGCAAACTGGACAGCTACGAAGAAACCTTAACCAACTGGCTGTTCCGGGAATCCCGGCGACACCGTAAACAGCGACGTACCGTGAAGCGGCTCTACAAAGATCTGGTGGGCCTGGGCTACACCGGCTCTTATGATCGCGTAGCGGCATTTGCCCGCCAGTGGCGCCAGGCTCAGCAGGACGCCAAGTTGCAGGCGGCGAAGCAGGCCTATGTGCCACTTCAGTTTGCCCCCGGAGAAGCCTTCCAGTTCGACTGGAGCGAAGATTGGGTAAAGATCAACGGCATCAGGACCAAGCTGCAAATCGCCCACTTCAAGCTGAGCTACAGCCGGGCCTACTTCATGCGGGCCTACCTGACCCAGTCCCACGAGATGTTGTTCGATGCGCACTACCACGCGTTCATGGCCTTCGGCGGTATACCGGAGCGGGGCATCTACGACAACATGAAGACTGCCGTGGACAAGGTAGGCCGCGGCAAACAACGCCAGGTCAACAAGCGCTTCCACGCCATGGTCGGCCACTACCTGTATGAGCCCGAGTTCTGTAATCCCGCTGCTGGCTGGGAGAAGGGTCAGGTTGAAAAAGCGGTTCTGGATGCTCGCCACGGCCTCTGGTACGACACCCCGCCGTTCAAATCCCTGCAAGAGCTGAACATCTGGCTACAGGAACGCTGCCAGGTGTTGTGGCAGGAGACTGCCCATCCTCAGCTCAAGAACCGCTCCCTGGCCGAATGCCTGGAGGACGAGCAATCGAAGATGATGCAGGTGCCTGCCGCCTTCGACGGCTTTGTTGAGCACAGCAAACGGGTCTCCTCCACCTGCCTGATCACCTTCGAACATAATCGGTACAGTGTGCCTGCCAGCTTCGCCAACCGTGTGATCAGTCTGCGCGTCTATCCGGAGCGGCTGGTGATTGTTGCCGAGGCCCAGGTAGTCGCAGAACATGTCCGTGCGTTCAATCGGGACAAGAGCACGCCGGGGCAAACCATCTACAAGTGGCGCCACTACCTCTCGGTGGCGCAACGCAAACCAGGCGCCTTACGCAACGGTGCCCCGTTTATGGAACTGCCTGAGAGCTTCCGGCAATTACGTACACGGCTTCTGAAGCGCCCTGGTGGCGACCGGGAGATGGTCGACATCCTCGCCCTGGTATTACTCCACGACGAACAGCAGGTAGAGCGAGCCGTGGCTAAGGCCTTGGAAGCCGGCGAGCCCTCCAAACAGCACGTCTTGAATTGCCTCAGCCGACTAGAGGAACCCAGACGGCCCAAACGGCTTAAGGCACCGCCAGCGCTGAAGCTGGTCACTGAGCCCTTGGCCGACACCGCACGCTACGACAAACTCCGGAGGACACGCCATGAACCCTGATGCCATGATCACCACCCTGAAATCAATGAAGCTGCACGGCATGGCCGATGCTGTCGGCGAGCTCTCTACGCAGTCGTCGCCGGCCTACCAACAGGCAGTCCCGGTGCTGGAGATGCTGCTCAAGGCTGAAGCCTCAGAGCGGGATGTGCGCTCGATCAACTACCAGATGAAGGTAGCCAAGTTCCCGGCCTACCGGGATCTCACCGGCTTCGACTTTAGCCAGAGCCTGGTGGATGAGGCGTTGGTGAAATCGCTGCACCGGTGCCAGTTCCTGGAAGATGCCCAGAACGTTGTATTGGTGGGAGGCCCAGGCACTGGCAAAACCCATCTGGCGACTGCCATCGCTGTCCAGGCTATACAGCACCACCGTCAGCGCGTCAGGTTCCTATCCACCATCGAATTGGTCAACGCACTGGAGCAGGAGAAGCAGGCCGGACAGCAGGGCCGACTGGCCAACCGGTTGATCCACACCGACCTGGTGATCCTGGATGAACTGGGCTACTTGCCTATCAGCCAGGTGGGTGGAGCTCTCTTGTTCCATCTGATCAGCAAGCTGTACGAGCGCACCAGCATCATCATTACCACCAACCTCAGCTTCGCGGAGTGGTCGACGGTGTTTGTAGACGAGAAGATGACAACAGCGCTGCTGGATCGGTTGACCCATCACTGCCATATCCTCGAGACAGGCAATGACAGCTACCGACTAAAGCACTCGACGATCAATCAGGAGGGAGGAAAAGGCAGCAAGAAACCTAAAACTACGCCATAATCTGGCGACCAGGGTGGGTCAATATTAGATGCAAATCCTGGGTCAGTTTTAAGTGCAAATCAACAGCGCTGGAGGCGATTGAGCGCCAACCCAGCGACCCCGTGGACTACATTTTTGGTGTGTTTGAGCTCAAACGTAGACATGCAAAAACTGCTTCTGTGTTTGCCTCTTGGATCGAGGAAGCGAAGGTTCGTGAAAACTGACACTACCTCAGTGGGCTAGGACCGGGGGAGTTAATTCAGGGATAGCTATTCGTGGTTTTGATGATTTTTAGTTCTCGAGACTGTAACTAAATCTGTGTAACTGCCTATCATTCACCCAGTCACTGGGTAAGGATAGGCACTATGAAGAAGCAAGAACTCGAAGCGATTGTAACGACCCAGTGAATAACTGCTTTGCGCTGTTTTTTGTATGCGAAGTGTTGGTTCTCACGGCGTTCGACCGTTTAGCATGATAGCTGGCGCGAGTCTGCAACCTGGAGCCATGCCTCAATACGATCAATCATTGCTACCGCTCTTGCCGGAAGCGGACGACTGCGGTTGGTCACGAGATAGAGCGGTTCGCTGACCGGGTTTGCCAGCGGGTGGGCCTTGACAAGTTGTGGGTTCGGGAATGCCCTGATGGCATGGTCGGGCAAAACGGTAAATCCTAACCCTCGGCTTACGGGTTCCAGTATCAGGCCTATCTGGTTGCAAAAACCCCTGGTTGCAAATTGCGTATGGTGTTCAAACTCCGGGTAGTTGGCACTCAGTAGCAGGCTGGCATGGTGAGCACCATCGGGATGGTCTATGAATCCCGCCTGCAGTAATTGCTCCCAGCCAGGCTCTCCCATAGCAGAGGATGTGACCAGTAACAGGTTCTCCCTGCCAATGGCTTTGCATTGGACCTGCTGCAAATTTGAGTGGCTGGTCATTAGCCCGATATCGGTCTCCATCTCAAGGATTGCTGCCTCGACGCTCGCGTTGGGTGCGAACCGGTAGTCGAAGCTAAGTCCCGGGTTTTCACTCTGCAGATCAAGCAACTGGGGATAGAGTTTCAGGCCGACGCTCCCGGGCGACATCAACCTGATCTCACCAACGTCTGCCGATTCGGTCCTGAGATCCTGTTCGAGTTCCGCCAGCTTATACAGAATGTTGCGCCCTTCCTGGTAGAGGCGGTTGCCCGCGTCGGTGAGATGGAACTGTTTACCCTGCCTCACGATCAGGTCCTGCCCCAACTGTTGCTCCAGTTTGCGTATGTGCTGGCTGACGCCTGACTGGGTCATGTGAAGACGTTCTGCGGTACGCGTGAAATGGCCGGTTTCCACAAGTATGGTGAAACTGCGCAGCAGAACAGGATTTATCATTACGATATGTTCTAATATTAATTAATTATGATAATTTTATATGATGCAATCATGCCTGTAACCTTCTTCCGTCATTTGAATTACAGAGGAAGCCGTCATGACCAATGTCTATCCCAGAAACTTTTCACATATTGGTATCTCTGTCCCCAACCTTGAGGAGGCGGTAAAGTTCTATACCGAAGTAATGGGTTGGTACCTGATTATGGAACCGACCGACATCGAGGAAGACGACAGCGCGATAAGCGAAATGTGTACGGATGTCTTTGGCAAAGGCTGGGGGAGTTTCAGGATTGCACACCTTTCTACAGGTGATCGCATCGGTGTGGAGTTATTCCAGTTCCCCGACCAGGAAAATCCCGAGGACAATTTCGAGTACTGGAAAACCGGCATCTTCCATTTCTGTGTCCAGGATCCCAATGTAGAGGAGCTGGCAGAAAGAATTGTCGCTGCCGGCGGCAGGAAGCGTATGGACAAGCCGCGCTATTACTACCCCGGCGAGAAGCCCTATCGCATGATTTACATGGAAGACCCCTTCGGTAACATCCTCGAGCTGTACAGCCACAGCTACGAACTCATCTACAGTGAAGGGGCATACTGAGTCCCGGCGCCTCACGGCTCCCGGCCATCTGCCCCGCCCGCGCTGTCGTGCTCAGCGCAGGATCAGGGCAGGCACGGTACTCGCCGCCAGCATGCGCGAGGTGTTGCTGCCAACCAGGAATTCCCGAATCCGGGAGTGGCCGTATGCGCCCATTACCTTGAGCTGGATGTTATGGGCTTCCTGGAAAGCGAGCAACGCCTCGATCACCCTGCCCTGAACCATGTGCGGCGTAATGCGATGTCCGCGCTCTTCCATGATGTTGCACACGCGTTCCAGTTGTTGCCGGTGGTCGGGATCATCGTCGCCGACCATGACGATGTGTCCGGGTATGTTCAGCAGCAGCGGGCTCGTGCTGATGCGTTCGATGGCGGCGTCGGCGGTATCGCTGCCGTCGTAGGCCAGCATGTAATTGCCCGGCGCGGTAAACGGCCTGGTCGCCATCAGGACGGGGGTGTGAATTGCCCGGACCACGTTTTCTATGTGCGAGCCAATGACATGCTTGTCTATCGAGTGGTCCTGGCCTAGCCTGCCGACCACATAGAGGCGCGTGTCCGCCTCGCATTCCAGCAGCGCATCCAACAGCTGATCATGGCGCTGTTCCGTGTCGACGTGCACGGCGCCATTGTCCAGGGACCGCTGTCTTGCGGCCTCGAGAATGTGTTTCCCGTGCTCTACCGCCAGCCTGTTCCGGCGCGCGTCCAGTTCCGTCAGCTCCGCGAGCAGGTGCTCGCGGCTGCCCAAACCGATGGCGCCGGACAGGTCCTCGGTCGCGGGTGACAGCGTTTTTTCCAGGACGTGCAGCAGTTTCACCGGCGCTCCGAGCAGCCCGCTCGCCCAGGCGGCGGCATCGCAAACCGCGGACGAAATGATCGAGCCGTCGATGCAGGCGGTTATCCGATTCTTCATTCTGGTATCTGCCTCGTTTGCTAGTGACCGGCCAGTAGCTTCTCAACTTCTTCAGGCTTGTCGTACACACCGAATTTGTCGACCACGGTTTGCGTGGCCTCGTTCATGCCCACTATATCTACCGTGGTGCCCTCGCGTCGAAACTTGATCACTACCTTGTCCAGCGCCGCGACGGAGGTGATATCCCAGAAATGGGCGGAATTCAGGTCTATCGAAACACGGTCGACGACTTCCTTGAAGTCGAAGGACTGCATAAAGTGTTCGGAGGAAGCAAAGAACACCTGGCCGATAACCTCGTAGCGGCGGTGCCCCTGCTCGACCAGTTCACTCCTGACGCCCATGAAGCGGCCGATCTTGTTGGCAAAGAACAACGCGGCCAGCAGTACGCCGACGAACACACCGATCGCCAGGTTATGGGTAATCACCACGACGGTGGTCGTGGTGACCATGACGATATTCGAGGACAGGGGGTGTTTTTTCAGGTTGGCCAGGGAATCCCAAGAGAAGGTGCCGATGGACACCATGATCATTACCGCGACCAGGGCGGCCATGGGGATCAGGGTCAGCCACTGGTCGAGGAACACCACCACTACCAGCAGGAATACGCCGGCGCACAAGGTGGAGAGCCGACCGCGACCGCCGGATTTCACGTTGATGACCGACTGGCCGATCATTGCACACCCGGCCATGCCGCCGAACAGGCCGGCGCTGATGTTGGCGATGCCCTGGCCCTTGCACTCCCGGTTCTTGTCGCTTTGGGTATCTGTCAGGTCATCGACAATCGTCGCCGTCATCATGGATTCGAGCAGGCCGACCAGGGCCAGCCCCACCGAATAGGGCAGGATGATGCGCAGTGTTTCCAGGGTCAGCGGAACGTCCGGCCACAGGAACACGGGCAGCGTATCGGGCAGCTGGCCCATATCGCCCACGGTGCGGATGTCGAGTTGCAGTACCAGGCTCAGGGCCGTGAGCCCGACGATACACACCAGCGGCGAGGGTACGGATTTGCCTATCCCCGGTAGCAGTGGGAAAAGATAGATGATGGCCAGCCCGGCGGCGGTCATGGCGTAGACATGCCAGGTCACACCGGTCAATTCGGGAAGCTGCGCGGCAAAAATCAGTATGGCCAGCGCATTGACGAAGCCTGTGACGACCGAGCGCGAGACAAAGCGCATGAGGTCTCCCAGCCGCAGAAAGCCAGCCAGTATCTGCAGTACACCGCACAGTAGTGTGGCCGCCAGCAGGTATTCCAGGCCGTGCTCTTTTACCAGGGTCACCATGAGCAGGGCCATGGCGCCGGTGGCGGCGCTGATCATACCGGGGCGCCCGCCGACAAAGGCGGTCACCACCGCGATACAGAATGAGGCGTAAAGCCCTACCTGCGGATCGACACCGGCGATGATAGAGAAGGCGATGGCTTCGGGAATCAGCGCCAGCGCCACGACAAGGCCGGCCAGCAGGTCTGCGCGTATATTGGAGGCCCAATCGTGCCTGATAGATTCGATCATTGCGTACTACACCCGTGTCACCCTGCCATGCGTGTGCAGGGTATGGAAATTCGAAACGTAACTTTTGAGCTAGGCACCCAGCGTCGCGGACTCTGCACGCTTTGACCCAGGTTGATGAACGAGGGCGTGTAGACAGGAACTGGATGGGCGGGAACGTTACGGCGGCGCGGGCTACCGTTCGCCCGCGCCAGTAAAAGCGCGCGAGTATACCGGAATCATCGCGGGTAACAAGGCGCAGCTTTACGCGCCCCGCGTGTGTACCCGCCCTGCGCACCGTGTAACTGTCAGAAAATTTAACAATCGTATCTGCGCAGCGGCCACGCGCCGCCGCGCGAGGGGCGTCACGGCGTCAATTGGCCGCGAAACTGTGAACTGGCGCTGAAGTTCAGCCTCAAACTTCGCCGGTGGCGCCGCGCTGGCATGAAACTGGCCTTGTATTTCCCCACAACGATGTGTGCAGGGGGACTGCAAGGGGCGACAACCATGACTAAGCGAATCTATCTTGTGCTACTGGCCTGCCTGGCGCTGGCCCCGGCGGCCCGCGCCGATCTGGTGTTTTTCGATATCGACGCCGATCCGGGCGCCTGGAACGCGGCGGTTGCCGGGCTGAGCGCCTCCGCCGCCTACGATTTCTCCCTCGATCCGGACTACCTGTTCGACAGCTTCGACGGCCCGCTGGACGCGGCGGGTCGCGGCCCCGTGTCCGCCGGCACCGTCGCCGCCGGCGTCTCCATCACCGCCGAGCCGGGCAGTGGCAGCCCGGAGCTGGTGGTTATGGGGGTGAGCGAGGGCCTGGGCACAACGCAGAACGTGGTGGCGGCGAACTTCTTCGTCGATGACACCGTGGTCAGCTTTGTCGACGCGGTGTCCGCTTTCGCGTTCAACGTGGTGGAGCTGATTGATTTCGGCAGCATCGATATTGTCGCCAGGGACAGCGAGGGCGGCAGCACGGTCTTTACCGATATCCTCGCGGGACTCGGCCACAATGTGGGCATACTGGCCACCGGGACCACGCGCCTGAGCGCCGTGGCGCTGGCCGGCGTCGGTGAGGGCCTGCAGGGAGCCGGCACACTCTACCGCGAGAGCGCCCGCGTGCCCGCGCCGCCTACCCTGCTGCTTCTGGGCTTGGCCCTGGCCGGGATGGGTGCCTCGGCTCTCAGGCGTCCTTGTCGGCGCGGATCGGCTTGACCTTGTCGCGGGCGTCCTCGACCTGTGGGCGCTCCGCACCGTCATCGTCGGGGGACAGCACCTCCAGGCGCGCATCATCCAGTTCGTCGTCCACCCGCTCCAGCGCGGGCATGTCGCGTGTCGCCTTGGTGGAGAGCTCACCGAATTTCTCCACCTTGGTGTGCAGGCCCTGCTTGCCGACCAGGCTGGTCACCGTGTCGTTGTAGTGATTCTGCGCCGCGCGCATTGAGCTGCCCAGTTTGCCCAGGCGCTCGGCCACCAGCGCCACCTGGTTGTAGATGTCGCCGGCGCGGCGGCTGATCTCCCGCGCCTCGCGGTTGCTCTTGTCCATCTTCCACAGGTTGGCCACGGTGCGCAGGATGGGCATCAGGGTGGTGTGCGAGACCATGATCACATTCTTGCCGTAGCCGTAGTCGAACAGCTCGCGGTTGTGCTTCATCGCCTCTATATAGGCTGGCTCGATGGGCAGGAACATGAGCACGAAATCCGGCGAGCCGATGTCCGGCAGGTTGGCGTAATCCTTCACGTTCAGGTCGTCGATATGACTGCGCACCGCGCGCACGTGCGCGGCCAGCGCCGCGGCGCGTTCGTCGTCGTTGTCGGCGGTCACCGCGCGTTCGTAATCGACCAGCGACACCTTGCTGTCCACCACCAGGCTCTTGCCGTCCGGCAGCAGGATGAGGAAGTCTGGCAGCTTGCGCGCGCCCTCCTCGTCGCGGAAGGCCGCCTGCGTCAGGTAGTGTTCGTCGCGCACCAGCCCGGCCATTTCCAGGGTGCGCTCGAGCTGCGTCTCGCCCCAGTTGCCGGTGGTCTTCTTGTCACCCTTGAGCGCGCTGGTCAGGTTGCTCGCCTGGGTGTTCATTTCCAGCCCCAGCTCGCGCAGTTTGCCGATCTCGCCCTTGAGCACCTCGTTGCCCTGCAGTGACTTGTCGTGCACCTCGTTGATGCGCTGCTGGAAACCGCTGATCTGTTCGCGGAAGGGTTTGAGCAGGTCCTCCAGCGACGCGCGGCTGGTGGCGGTGAAGCTCTTGCCCTTGTCCTCGAAGATGCGGTTGGCGAGGTTTTCGAACTCCTTTTTCAGGTCGTCGCGGGCCTTGTTGAGCAGCGCGATCTGTTCCTCGTGGCGGCTCTGCCGCTCGCTCTGTTGTGTCTCCAGTTTGACCCGGGCGGCGCGCTGCTCGCCCAGCTCGTCGCGCAGCTTGCCGAGCTGGTCCTGCAGAGACCCGGCGTCCGCCGCGCGCAGTTCCAGTTGCTCGGTGAGCTTGTCCAGCTGCACCGCCTTGCCGTGGTTGTCCAGCAGGGCCTCGTGCAGCTCGGCCTCGCGCGCGGCGAGCTCGCCGAGGGTCGCGCGCAGCCTGCGCCGCGCCAGCACACCGCGCCAGATACTGGCGACCAGTCCGCACAGCAGCAGTAGCGCCGCGGCGGCGCCGGCGAGAATGAGCGTGTCGGTGGTGATGGTCATGTGGCTTGCGCGTACGTGAGTGCCTGGCGCCAGTGTACTGCAAAGCGCGGCGCCGCCGGGGAAATATCAGGCGCGCGCGGCGGCACCTGTCGCCTGATCGCGCAGGCCCGCGCGGCGGCCTACTTGCCCACCGCCAGCAGGGAGATGTCCGCCACGTCCAGGAACAGGTCGCGCAGGGATTTGAGCAGGTTGAGGCGGTTGTCGCGCAGCGCCGCGTCATCGGCGTTGACCATGACGCCGTCGAAAAACTCGTCCACCGGCGCGCGCAGCGCGGCCAGCGCGGCCAGCGCCTCGCGGTATTCGTCCTTCTCCAGGTGCGCCGCCGTGCTCTGCCGCAGGGCCGCCACCTGCTCCGCCAGGGCCTTTTCCTGGGGCTCTGCCAGTAAGTCGGCGCTTACTTCGCCAAACTGGTGAGTGTCTTCCAGCTTGCCCAGGATATTGCTCACGCGCTTGTTCGCCGCCGCCAGCGCCTGCGCCTCGGGCAGGGCCGCGAAGGCGTGCACCGCGAGTACCCGGCGGTGGATGTCCAGCGGCCGCGGCAGGTCGCGGGCGCTGACCGCGCGGAACACGGCCACGGGAATCTGTTCGTCCTCGTACCAGGCGCGGAAGCGCTCGACCATGTAGTCGTAGACCTCGGCGGTGGTGCCCGCGGCGATGACGCCTGCCGGGTAGCCCGCCGCGGCCTGTTGCAGGCACTGCTTCAGGTCCAGGTCCAGCGACTTTTCCACCAGGATGCGCAGCACCGCCAGGGAGGCCCGGCGCAGCGCGAAAGGGTCGCGCGAACCGGTGGGCGGCTGGCCAATACCGAAGATGCCGACCAGGGTATCCAGCCGGTCGGCCAGGGCCAGGGTGCAGGCCACCGGCCCCTGCGGCAGGCGGTCACCGGAGAAACGCGGCCAGTACTGTTGCGCCAGCGCCGCGGCTACCTCGGCGTCCTCGCCGTCGGCGGCGGCGTAGTAGGAGCCGGCGATACCCTGCATGTCGGGGAACTCCTGCACCATGTCGGTCACCAGGTCCGCCCGGCCGAGTTCGGCGGCGCGGCGCGCCGCGTCCACCGGCGCGCCCAGCTGCGGCGCCAGATCCGCCGCCAGTGCCGCGACCCGCCGGGTCTTGTCCGCCAGGCTGCCGAGTTTCTGCTGGAAGACCACGCCCTCCAGCGCCGTCACCCGCTGCGCCAGGGGAGTCTTGCGGTCGGTGTCAAAAAAGAAGGCCGCGTCGGACAGGCGCGGGCGAATCACCCGCTCGTTGCCGGCGATGACCTGTACCGGGTCCTCGCTCTCGATATTGGCGATGGTGATGAAGTTCGGCCGCAGGGCGCCCTGCCCGTCCACCAGGTGGAAGTATTTCTGGTGTTCTTTCATGGAGGAGATCAACGCCTCCGCCGGCACCTGCAGGAAGCGTTCCTCGAAGGCGCCGGTCAGGGCGACCGGCCATTCCACCAGGCCGGTGACTTCTTCCAGCAGGTCCGGGTCGATCACCGCGCTGGCCTGCAGCGCGCTGGCCTCCACCTCGACCTGCTCGCGGATCGACTCGCGGCGGTGCTCGAAGCAGGCGATGACCTTTGCCTGGGCCAGCACCTGTTCGTACTCCATCGGGTCCTGCAGGACGATGTCGCCCGGGGCGTGGAAACGGTGTCCACGGGTGACGTTCCCGGTGCGCAGGCCCAGCACCTCGCCGTGATTGCTGTCCCGGCCGAGCATGGCGACGATCCAGTGCGCCGGGCGCACGAACTCCTCGCGGCTGGCGCCCCAGCGCATGCGCTTGGGAATGGGCAGCTTGCGCAGGCTGTCGCAGATGATGGCGTTGAGCGCCTCGCCGGTGCGCGCGCCGGGCACCGTGCGGCGCACGCCCAGGCGCGTGCCCTTGGGTGTGTCGATGTGCTCGAGGTCCGCGGGATCGACGCCCTGTTTCTTCGCGAAGCCCGCCGCGGCCGGCGTCCAGTTCCCCGCCTCGTCGCGAGCGCGCTCCAGCGGCGGTCCCAGCGCTTCCTGCTCGCGGTCGGCCGCGGCCAGTTGCACGTCGGCAATCTGTACCGCCAGGCGGCGCGGCGTGGCGAACCAGCGTACCTCCCCGTGCCCCAGCTCGCGCTGCGCGAGGCCGTCGACGATGCCGTCGCGCAGCGCCTCGCCCAGGGTGCGCAGCGCCTTGGGAGGCAGTTCCTCGGTGCCGATCTCTACCAGCAGGTTTTCCGTCGCCACGGCTCAGCTCGCCTCCGCCTTGTGTCGCGCCAGCACCTCGTCGCGCAGGGCCGGGTCCGCCAGCGGGAAGCCCAGCGCCGCGCGCGCATCGAAATAGCTCTGCGCCACCTCGCGCGCCAGGGTGCGCACGCGCAGGATGAAACGCTGGCGCTCGGTCACCGATATCGCGTGGCGCGCATCGAGTAGGTTGAAGGCGTGGGACGCCTTCATCACCATCTCGTACGCCGGCAGCGGCAGCGACTTCTGCACCAGGCGCAGCGCTTCCTGTTCGCAGTGGTCGAAGAAGGCGAACAACTGCTCGATGTCCGCCTCCTCGAAATTGTAACGCGACATCTCCACCTCGTTCTGGTGGAACACGTCGCCGTAGGTGACGGTGCCCGCCGGCCCCTCGGACCAGACCAGGTCGTAGATGCTGTCCACGCCCTGCAGGTACATGGCGATGCGCTCAACGCCGTAGGTGATCTCGCCGGTCACCGGGTAGCACTCCAGGCCGCCGGCCTGCTGGAAGTAGGTGAACTGCGTCACCTCCATGCCGTTGAGCCAGACCTCCCAGCCCAGGCCCCAGGCGCCCAGGGTGGGGGATTCCCAGTTGTCCTCCACGAAGCGAATATCGTGAATCGCCGAATCGATGCCCAGCGCCGCCAGGGAATCCAGGTACAGCGCCTGGAAGTCGTCCGGCGAGGGTTTCATCACCACCTGGAACTGGTAGTAGTGTTGCAGGCGGTTGGGGTTCTCCCCATAGCGACCGTCGGTGGGCCGGCGCGAGGGCTGCACGTAGGCGGCGTTCCAGTTTTCCGGCCCCAGGGCGCGCAGGAAGGTGGCCGGGTGAAAGGTGCCCGCGCCGACCTCCATGTCCAGCGGCTGCAGCACCACGCAGCCGCGTTCGGCCCAGAACTGCTGCAGGCGCATGATCAGGTCCTGGAAAGTCATTGTCTGTTGTGAGGTCTCAGCCACCGCCACATCCGTCACGCTGCCGCAAAAAGCCGGCTATTATACAGGCCTTTTAGGCGGCATAATACGCGCCCTCGATAATTCCGCCCGACGCCCTCGCGGCCACGGGCCGGCGCGGCAACAGGGAGCGCACATGTTTTTCGGCAAGCTCATCGCCGGCCTCATCGGCCTGCTGGTGGCGGGGTTTCCCGGCCTGGTAGTGGGTGCACTGCTGGGCCACGCTTTCGACCGCGGCCTGTCGCGCACCCTTGGTTTCGCCTCGCCGCAGAACCTGCAGCTCATTCGCGAGCGCTTCTTCGAGACGACCTTCCTGCTCAGCGGCTATCTCGCCAAGGCCGACGGCCGCGTGTCCGAGGCGGAGGTCGCCCACACCGAACAGGTCTTCGTGCAGATGGGCCTGGACGCGCAGCAACGCCGGCGCGCCATCGAGCTGTTCCGCCGCGGCGCGCAGGCCGACTTCTCCCCGGAGCCGGTGGTGGCGGACTTCGTGCGCGTATCCGGCGGCCAGCGCCAGTTGCAGCAGGCGCTGCTGTTCTTCCTTATTTCCCTGGCGCACGCCGACCAGTCGCTGCAGCCTGCGGAGCACGCCGCGCTGGTGCGCATCTCCACGTTGCTGGGGCTGGGTGCGGCGCAACTCGAGGCGCTGCTGCAGATGGCCCGCGCCCAGGGACAATTCCACCAGGGTGGTGAGCGGGCCGGGGCGCGCGGCGCATCCGCCGCCCTGGACATCGACGCGGCCTACGCGGCGCTGGGTGTGGACAGTTCCGTGAGTGACCGCGAGTTGAAGCGCGCCTACCGCAAGCGCATGAGCGAAAACCACCCGGACAAGCTCATCGCCCGCGGAGTGCCCGAGGACATGGTGCGCCTGGCCACGGAACGCTCGCAGGAGATCCAGTCGGCCTACGAACAGGTGCGCCGGCAGCGGGGCATTCGCAAGTAGGCGGGTGCGCGGGCGCGGGACGTCAGATGCGCCAGAACATCGGTGTGAACAGCACCAGCAGGGTGAAGACCTCGAGGCGGCCGAGCAGCATGGTGAAGCACAGTATTCCCTTGGCGGTCTCGTTGATCCCGCCGTAGTTCGCCGCCACGTCACCCAGTCCGGGGCCGAGGTTGTTCAGCGACGCCGCCACCGCCGAGAACGCGGTGGTGAAGTCCAGGCCGGTGGCCATCAGCAGCAGCATGATGATGATGAACGACGTGGTGTAGACGGCGAAGAAACTCCACACCGCGCTGACCACCGTCGCCTCCACCCGCGTCCTGCCGACTTTCAGCGGGATCACCGCGCTGGGGTGTACCAACTGTTTCAGCTCGCGTATGCCCTGCTTGTAGATCAGCATCACGCGCATGGCCTTCATGCCGCCGCCGGTGGAACCGACGCAGCCGCCCATGCAGGAAAACATCAGCAGCATTATCGGCAGGAACGTCGGCCAGGCGGCGAAGTCCTGCGTGGTGAACCCCGTGGTGGTGGTGATGGAGACGGCCTGGAACAGCCCGTGCACCACGCTCTCGCCGGCGGGCAGCGTGTCGGTGATGACCAGGTAGGCGCTGGTTACCGCGATGCCGATGATCAGGATGCTGAAAAAGAATTTGGTTTCCGAATCGCGCGTGTACACCGCCGACCTGCGCTGGCGTGTGGCGCGGCTGGTGCGCCGCCGCCAGGCGGTGAAATGCAGGCCGAAATTCATCGCGGAGATCGTCATGAACACACTGCACACCAGCAGCACGGCGTCGCTTTGGAAGTAACCCATGCTTGCGTCGTGGGTGGAGAAGCCGCCGATGGCGACGGTGGAAAACGCGTGGGCGACCGCGTCGAATCCGGACATGCCCACCGCGTAGTACGCGCCGGCGCAGGCGGCGGTCAGCGCGACGTAGACGATGGCCAGTGCCTTGGCCGTCTCGGTGATGCGCGGCGTGAGCTTGGCATCCTTGGACGGGCCGGGGGTTTCCGCCTTGTACAGCTGCATGCCGCCGATACCGAGCATGGGCAGGATGGCGACGGCGACGACGATGATGCCGATGCCGCCCAGCCACTGCAGCAGCTGGCGGTAGAACAGGATCGACTGCGGCAGGTCGTCCAGGCCGGTGATGACCGTGGCCCCGGTGGTGGTCAGCCCGGAGATGGATTCGAACGCCGCTTCCACCGGCGTCAGCGCCAGGGTCTCGGTGAGGGCGAAGGGCAGGGCCCCGAACAGGCCCAGTACCGACCAGAACAGGGAAGTAATCAGGAAGCCGTCGCGAATGCGCAGTTCGTGACGCGCGTTGCGCACCGGCAGCCAGATGAGCAGGCCGGAGAGGAAAGTGATGGACAGGGCGGCGAGGAAGCCGGGCACGGTCTGGTCGTCGGCGAGCAGGGCGAGCACCAGCGGCGCCAGCATCGCGCTGCTGAACATCATCAACAGGATGCCGAGAATCCTGAAAGTGACGGAAAAGCGCATCGTGGTCCGCCGCGCGCCCTAGAAAAAGCCGATGCCGACGGCGAACAGCTTTTCCACCGCGCGGATCTTGCCGCGGTCGATCAGGAACAGGATGACGTGGTCGTTCTCTTCCACCTCCACGTGGCCGTGCGCGATGACCACCTCGTCGCCGCGCACGATCGCGCCGATGGTCACGCCCTCGGGCAGGGTTATGTCGTCCAGCCTGCGCCCTACCACTTTTGACGAGTAGGCGTCGCCGTGGGCGGTGACCTCGATGGCCTCCGCCGCGCCGCGGCGCAGCGAGTGCACGTTGTTGATGTCGCCCTTGCGCACGTGGGTGAGCAGGCTGCCGATGGTGATTTGCTGTGGCGAGATGGCGATGTCGATCTCGTCGCCCACCAGGTCCGCGTAGGCGGGGTTGGTAATCAGTGTGATGACTTTCTTCGCGCCCATGCGCTTGGCCAGCATGGACATCATGATGTTCGACTCGTCGTTGTTGGTCAGCGCGCAGAACACGTCGGTCGCCTCGATGTTCTCCGCGGTGAGCAGCTGCGGCTCGCTGGCGCTGCCGTTGAGCACGATGGTGTGGCGCAGGCGCTCGGAGAGCACGCGGCAGCGGCTGTAGGAGCGCTCGATGACCTTGACCTTGTAGCGGTCCTCGATGGTCTGCGCGAGGGTGGCGCCGATGTTGCCGCCGCCGGCGATCATCACGCGCTTGTAGGGCTTGTCTACCCGGCGCAGTTCCGCCATGACGGCGCGGATATCCTTTTTCGCCGCGATGAAGAATACCTCGTCGCCGGCCTCTACCACCGTGTGCCCCTCGGGGATGATCGGCCGGTCCTGGCGGAAGATCGCCGCGACGCGGGTGTCCACCTTGGGCATGTGCTTGCGGATGTCGCGCAGTTCGTGGCCGACCATGGGGCCGCCGTGAATCGCCCGCACCGCTACCAGTTGCACCAGGCCGCCGGCGAAATCCAGCACCTGCAGGGCGCCCGGGTTGGCGATCAGGCGCTCGATGCTCTGCGTCACCAGTTGTTCCGGGCCGATGATGACATCCACCGGGATGTGATCGCGGTCGAAGAGCTGTTCCTGCACCTTGAGGTAGTTGGGCGAGCGCACGCGCGAGATCTTCGTCGTGGTGCCGTACAGGCTGTGCGCGACCTGGCAGGCCATCATGTTGATCTCGTCGGAGTTGGTCACCGCGATGAGCATGTCCGCGTCGGCGGCGCCGGCCTTTTCCAGGATGTTGGGGTGGGACGCGCCGCCGGTCACGGTGTAGATGTCCAGCCTGTCCTGCAGGGCGCGGAGCTTGTCGCCGTCGGAGTCCACCACGGTTATGTCGTTCTGTTCATCGGCCAGGTGTTCAGCCAGGGTGCCGCCGACCTGGCCCGCGCCGAGAATAATGATTTTCATGGCTCGATGAGCTCGTTGTTGTGGGGCGACAGGATCACTGCACGATAAAGAAAACCCCCGGGGAAAGTAAGGGCGGGTTGCGCGAAATTGTGCACAGTTACGCGGCGCGACGTTGCACGACGGCGTAGAACAAGCCGTCGGGGCCGTCCTGGGCGGGCAGTAGCTGGCGGCCGGCGCCAGCGGGACGCCCCCACTTCTCGCGCAGTGCGACGGCGGCGGCGTCGGGAGTGGCGTCGAGGAACGCCTGCACCACCGCGTCGTTCTCCTGTGCCAGCACCGAGCAGGTGGCGTACAGCAGCGCGCCCCCCGGGCGCAGCAGCGGCCACAACCCGCGCAGGATGGCCTGTTGTTGCGCGGCGAAGCCGGCGCTATCGCTGTCCCTGCGCAGCAGCTTGATGTCCGGGTGGCGCCGGATCACGCCGCTCGCGGAACAGGGCGCATCCACGAGGATGCGGTCGAAGGAGGCCTGCGCCAGGTCGGCGGGGGGAGACGCGGCGTCGCCCTGCAACACCCGCGCGGCCAGCCCCAGTCGCGCGAGGTTGTCGCGCACTCGCGCCAGGCGCTGTGCGTCGTTGTCCATGGCCACCAGCTCGCCCAGGCGCGGCTGCAGTTCCAGCAGGTGGCAGGCCTTGCCGCCGGGCGCCGCGCAGGCGTCCAGGACACGCTCACCCGGGCGCGGCGCGAGCAGCGGCGCGGCCAGTTGCGCCGCCTCGTCCTGTACGCTGACATCGCCCTGCGCGAAGCCGGGCAGCGCCTCGACGTCCGTCGCCGCGGCCAGGTAGATGGCGTCCGCCGCGAGCGCGCCGGGGGTCGCGTCGATCCCTTCCCGTTGCAGTCGCTGCAGGTAGTCCTGGCGCGACAGGCGGAGGCGATTGACGCGCAGCACCATCGGTGGCTGCGCGTTGTTGGCGCGCAGCATGTCCGCGGCGTCCTGCGGCCACTGCGCCTGCAGCGCGCGGTACAGCCACGCCGGGTGGGCCTGCGCCTCCGCCGGCTCGAGTTGCGCGGCGAGGGTCTCCCCCTCGCGCAGGTAGCGGCGCAGCACGGCGTTGACCATGCCCCGGGCCCACTGTTTTTTCAGCGCCGCCGTGGCGGCCACGGTGGCGGAGACCGCGGCGTGGTCCGGCACGCGCGTGCCGTCTATCTGGTACAGCCCGACCAGCAGCAGGCCCTGCAGGTCGCGATCGCGCTCGCGCAGGGGCCGGTCCAGCAGTTGCGCCAGCAGTGCCGCCAGGCGCGGCGCCGCGCGCAGGCTGCCGTAGCACAGTTGCTGCAACAGGGCGCGATCGCGCTGCGCCACCTTTGCCAGTTGCGGCGGCAGCGCCTGGTTGAGGGAGCGGCCGCCCAGCACCTCGCCGACCACCGCGGCGGCGGCGGCGCGCACGTCGCGGCTCATGTGTCCTGTTCCGGCGCCGCGGCGAAGCGTTTGCCCGGTGCGAACAGCTCGCCCCGGGCGCGCAGCAGCTCCCCGGCGGGCAGGCGCTTGCCCCCGGGCAGTTGCAGCTCGGTGAGCGCCAGCCGGCCGTCGCCGCAGTTGACCACGATGCCGCGCTCGTCGGCGCGCAGGATGGTGCCGGGGGCGCTCGCAGCCGGTCCGCCGGCAAGTGAACTGGCCTGCCACAGGCGCAGGCGCTCGCCGTCCAGCCAGCTGTGGCAGACCGGGAAGGGGTTGAAGGCGCGGATGCGCCGTTCCAGCGTGAGCACGTCGCCGGACCAGTCGATGGCGCCCTCCGCCTTGCTGATCTTGTGCGCGTAGGTGGCCGCGGCGTCGTCCTGGGCGCGGGCCGCGGCCAGGTGTGCGTCAAGATCATCCAGCACAGACAGCAGCAGCGGCGGTCCCAGCTGTGCCAGGGCATCGTGCAGGGAGGCGCCGCTGTGCGCTGCCACCGGGCAGCTGGCGCTGGCCAGCATGTCGCCGGTGTCCAGCCCGGCGTCCATGCGCATGATGGTGATCCCGGTGCGCTCGTCCCCGGCCTCGATGGCGCGCTGGATGGGCGCCGCGCCGCGCCAGCGCGGCAGGAGGGAGGCGTGCACATTGAGGCAGCCGCGCGCCGGGATGTCGAGCACGGCCTGGGGCAGGATCAGGCCGTAGGCGACCACCACCATCACGTCCGCCCGCCAGTCGCGCAGCTGCGCCTGGGCCTGCGCGTCCTTCAGGCTGTGCGGCTGGCAGACCGGCAGGCCGGCCTCCAGGGCGAGCTGCTTCACCGCGCTGGCCTGCAATTTGCGGCCCCGGCCCGCGGGCCGGTCCGGCTGCGTATACACGGCTTGTAGTTGGTGCTTACTCTCAAGGAGGGCCGCCAGGTGCGCGGAGGCGAACTCCGGGGTGCCGGCGAAGACAAGCCGCAGCGGTGCGCCCGACACGGCGTTCAGGCGCGACGCCGCTGGTCTTTCTCCAGCTTCTTGCGGATGCGCTGGCGCTTCAGGGGAGACAGGTAGTCGACGAACAGCTTGCCGTCGAGGTGGTCCACCTCGTGCTGCAGGCAGATCGCCGCGAGGCCGTCCAGCTCGAGCGTGAACGCCTGGCCGTCGCGATCCAGCGCACTCACCTCGATGCGCTGCGGCCGGCACACTGTCTCGTAGAAACCCGGCACCGACAGGCAGCCCTCGTCGTACTCGCCCAGCTCCGGGTCCAGCACCTTGTATTCGGGGTTGATGAAGGCCTGGGGCCGGTCCTGGGTGTCGGAGACGTCCATCACCAGCACGCGCTGGTGCACGTTCACCTGGGTCGCGGCCAGGCCGATGCCGGGCGCGGCGTACATGGTCTCGAGCATATCGTCGACCAGCTTGCGCACGCTGTCGTTCACCACCGCCACGGGCTTCGCCTCCGTGCGCAGGCGCGGGTCGGGGAATTCAAGAATGTCCAGTAATGCCATGGTCTCGGGGGCCCGGGGTAGCTGGGAAGTGGCCGGAATTGGCTGCGTGAATTAATAACATTTGGCTTGCCAGCGTTAACAGGCGGCAGCAAACTGTGACTAGTATACAACTTGTGATTATGGGGTGCCTAGCGCCCGGTATACCGTTCGCGGCCCGCCAATCGGCGGCGGCGCGCGGGGTGGCCGGTGGCGAGGGCGAATCACAGGCTGCCGCGGGCCACCCGATACCGGCCTGGGTGACAGCGCGCGCCGTCCATGGAGGCGGTGGCGGCAAGCGGCAGACAACGGGGCCATACAGGGACGCGAACAATGAAAACAAGGTCACTATCTGTTTGCCTGCTGCTGATTACCCTGCTGCTGAGCGGGTGGCTGCAGGCGGCGGTGGAGCTCAACGAGGACATACCGGAAACCTACATCGTCAAGAAAGGCGATACCCTGTGGGGGATCTCCGGCATGTACCTGCGGGAGCCCTGGCGCTGGCCCGAGCTGTGGGACGTCAACCCGCAGATCGACAACCCGCACCTGATCTATCCCGGCGACCAGCTCTACCTGGTGTGGGTCGACGGCGAGCCGCGTCTGCGCCTGCGCCGCGGCCGCGACGTCAAGCTCGTGCCGAACATGCGCGTCACGCCGCTGAACCTCGCCATCCCGGTGATACCCCTGGACCAGATCGGACCCTGGCTGCGCGCCAATCGCATCATGGGCGTCGACGACCTGAACAACTCCGCCTACGTGGTCGCCGGCGACCAGGAAAACCTGATCAGTGCGCCGGGCGATCGCGTCTTCGGCCGCGGCCCGTTCCCGGATGGAGAGCGCGCCTACGGCATCTACCGCGCCGGCCAGGCCTTCATCGACCCGGTCACCGAGGAACTGCTCGGCTACCAGGCGCACGATATCGGCAACGCCAAGCTGCTCAGCAGCAACAAGCAGGAGGTCACAGAACTGGAGGTCACCCGTGTCACCGAGGAGGTGCGTATCGGCGACCGCCTGCTGCCCATGGAAGAGCGTATACTCGACGCCACCTTCCACCCGCGGGCACCGGAGCAGTCCTTTGAGGAGGGCTACATGATCGCCGTCGACGGCGGCCTGTCGCAAATTGGCGAAATGAGCATCGTGGTCATCAACAAGGGCAAGCGCGACGGCCTGCAGATCGGGCATGTGCTCGCGGTGTACCAGTCCGGCCCGCTGGTCTTTGACAAGGTGTCCGAGACCAACGTCAAGCTGCCGGATACCCGCGCCGGCCTGGCCATGGTGTTCGAGGCCTTTGAAAAGGCCAGCTACGCCCTGGTGCTCAAGGCCAGCCGGCCATTGAAAGTCATGGATAAGGTGAAAAACCCCTAGCCTGCACAGCGGGCCGCGGCGGGAAGCCGCGGCCCCGACAATTCCGCTCGCCACGTCAAGGATGATGTATGAGTGCCGACAGTAACGCCCGGGCGGCCGCCCGGCCCCACCGCGTCGCCCCGGGCGACGTCGACTACCCGCCCCTGCTGCGGGACATCCACGATCCGCCCGCCAGCCTGCACGTGCTCGGTGACGTCAGCGCCCTGGCCCGCCCGCAGGTGGCCATCGTCGGCAGCCGCCGCGCCAGCGCCGCCGGGCAGCGCCTGGCGGGGGAACTGGCCGCCGAACTGGTCGCCGCGGGCCTGGTGGTGTGTTCCGGGCTGGCGCGCGGCATCGACGGCGCCGCCCACCGCGGCGCGCTGGACGCGGGGGGCAGCACGGTGGCGGTAATGGCCACGGGCATCGACGTTGTCTACCCGCCGCGCCACCGGCCCCTGGCCGCGGCCCTGCAGGCGGCGGGCTGCCTGGTCACCGAGTTCCCCCACGGCACGCCCCCCCTGCCGCAACATTTCCCCCGCCGCAACCGCATTATCAGCGGCCTGTCCCTGGGCGTGGTGGTGGTCGAGGCGGCGCCGGCCAGCGGCTCGCTGATCACCGCGCGCAGCGCGCTGGAACAGGGCCGCGAGGTCTTCGCCCTGCCCTGGTCGCCACTGCACCCCGGCGGCCGCGGGTGCCTGCAATTGCTGCGCGACGGCGCCAAGATGGTGGAGACGGTGCAGGACGTGCTGGATGAACTGGGCCCGTTGTATCGCCGCCACCGCGAGTGCGCCGCCCCGGCCGACCCACCGCAACAGCACGGGGCGGACTGGCTGCTCGAACTGTTTTGCGCCGAGGCGGTGGATGTGGATAGCCTGGTGCGCGCCTGCGACCGCCCGGTCGCGGAGGTCCTGCGCGCCCTGTCGGCGCTGGAGCTGGCGGGCAGCGTGGAGCGGGTGCCCGGGGGCTATGCCCGCTGTTGAGCGGCGCCGGCGCCGGTCACCGCCCTTGCCAAGCGCGGCCGGTTTGGTAGACTTTCGCGCCCTTTCCCGGGCCATTTGGGCCCGCCTGGTAAAGTGACCGGAGGTCATTACATGAGCAAGCCGTTTGTGGCAATTGTTATGGGGTCGGATTCGGACCTGCCCGTTATGGAAGCCTGTTTCGATGTGCTGCGCAGTTTCGACGTGCCGTTCGAGGCGCGTATCACCTCTGCCCATCGCACACCCGAGGTCACCAAGGAGTACGTCGTGGACGCCGAGCAGCGCGGTTGCGCCGCCTTCATCGCGGCGGCCGGCATGGCCGCCCACCTGGCGGGCGCGGTCTCCGCGACCACGGTGCGCCCGGTGATCGGCGTACCGATGAATGCCTCCCTGGACGGTCTCGACGCCCTGCTGTCGACGGTGCAGATGCCCGCGGGCATCCCGGTGGCCTCGGTCGCCATCGGCAAGGCCGGCGCCAAGAACGCCGCCTACCTGGCGACGCAGATTCTGTCGGTGTCCGACGACGCCCTGGCGCAGAAACTGCGCGACGAGCGCGCCGCCAACGCGCAGAACATCCAGGCCAAGGACGCGGCCCTGCAGGAACAGCTCAAGGGCTGATCTTGCCTCCCCCGCCCGGCCCCCTGCACCTGCGGGCCGCCGTCGGCGCCCTGCTCGACGGCGGCGTGATCGCCTGCCCCACCGAGGCGGTCTGGGGCCTGAGCTGCGACCCGGCCGACAGCGCTGCGGTGCGGCGCCTGCTGCGCCTGAAGTCGCGTCCGGTGGACAAGGGGCTGATCCTGGTTGCCGCGGACCTGCAACAATTCACCGCTATAGTCGGGGACCTGCCGGCGTCGCAGCGCGCGACGCTGGAGCAGGGCTGGCCGGGCCCCAGCACCTGGCTGGTGCCGCATCACGGCCGGGTGCCGGCGTGGATCAGCGGCGCCCACGCCACGGTCGCCCTGCGTGTGAGCGCCCACCCGTTGGTCGCCGCGCTGTGCCGTGGCTTCGGCGGCCCGCTGGTGTCCACCTCGGCCAACCCCGGGGGGGCGCAGCCGGCCAGGACGGGTTTCCAGGTGCGGCGCTACTTCGGCACCGGGCTGGATTACATACTGCCCGGCGCCCTGGGCGGGTACGTGCGGCCCAGTGTCATCCGCGACCTGGCCAGCGGCCGGGTCATCCGCGCCTAGGCGCGCCTGTTGCCCGTCGCCGCGGGTGCCCTCCGGTAGTCGGGGCCAGTATAATGCGGCACCTGCGCCCGGAGGCGGAGCGAGTTTGATGGATATCGAAGCGGTCAAGACCTACCTGCAGTCCCTGCAGGACAACATCTGCAGTGCACTGGAGGAGGAGGACTCGGCAGCGGGTTTCTTCACCGACCAGTGGCAGCGCGCGGAGGGCGGCGGCGGCCGCTCGCGGGTGCTGGCCGATGGCGCGGTGTTCGAGAAAGCGGGGGTTAATTTTTCCCACGTCCACGGCCCCGCCCTGCCGCCCTCGGCCAGCGCCAGCCGCCCGGAACTGGCGGGGCGCAGCTTCGAGGCGATGGGGGTCTCCCTGGTAATCCACCCGCGCAACCCCTACGTGCCCACCTCTCACGCCAACGTGCGCTGTTTCGTCGCGCACAAGGAGGGTGAGGAACCGGTGTGGTGGTTCGGCGGCGGGTACGACCTGACGCCCTACTACGGCCGGCAGGACGACTGCGTGCACTGGCACACGGTGGCGCGCGACGCCTGCGCGCCCTTCGGCGACGACGTCTACCCGCGCTTCAAGCGCTGGTGCGACGAGTATTTCCACCTCAAGCACCGTGGCGAGCCCCGCGGTATCGGCGGCCTGTTCTTCGACGATCTCAACGAGTGGGGGTTCGAGCGCAGCTTCGATTTCCTGCGCGCGGTGGGCGACTCCTACATCGAGGCCTACCGGCCTATCGTGGCGCGGCGCAAGGACACGCCCTACGGCGAGCGCGAGCGGCATTTCCAGCTCTACCGCCGCGGCCGCTACGTGGAGTTCAACCTGGTGTACGACCGCGGCACGCTGTTCGGTTTGCAGTCCGGCGGGCGCACCGAGGCCATCCTCATGTCGCTGCCGCCGCTGGTGCGCTGGGAGTACGACTACGCGGCGCAGCCTGGTTCCGCCGAGGCGGAGCTCACCGAGTACTACCTCCGCGACCGCGACTGGCTGGCGGAGGACGCAAGCGGAAGTCAGCAGCAATGAGCGATAAAGACCGTTACGCCGTTTTCGGCAACCCGATCAAGCAGAGCAAGTCGCCGGCGATTCACGCCATGTTTGCCGAGCAGTGCGCGCAGCCGATGCAGTACCGGGCGGTGCGTGTTCAGCTGGATGATTTCGCCCGCGCCGCCGGGGACTTTTTTGCCGGCGGCGGCGCCGGGCTCAACGTCACCGTGCCGTTCAAGCACGAGGCCTTCGCCTTCGCCGGCCGGCTCAGCGAGCGCGCGCGTCGCGCCGGCGCGGTCAACACCCTGACCCGGGGCGAGGACGGCGTCATCAGCGGAGACAACACCGACGGTGTAGGCCTGGTGCGCGACATGATCGCCAACCTGGGCTGGGGCGTGCAGGGCAAGCGCGTGTTGCTGCTTGGCGCGGGCGGCGCCGCGCGTGGCGTGCTGGAGCCGTTGCTGCGTGAGGGCCCCCGCGAGTTTCTCGTGGTCAATCGCACCGCATCGCGGGCGGCGCAGCTGGCCGCGGAGTTCGCCGACATCGCGCCGCTGCAGGGCGGCGGCCTGGAAATGCTGGGTGCGCGCCAGTTCGATTTGGTGGTCAACGCCACCAGCGCCGGGTTGTCCGGCGAGGTGCCGGACCTGCCCAGCTCCCTGCTCACCGACCGCAGCTACTGTTACGACATGGTGTACGGGTCCGCGCCGACCCCGTTCATGCGCTGGGCCGCGCACCACGCCGCCTGGGCGGTGGCGGACGGGCTCGGCATGCTGGTGGAGCAGGCGGCGGAATCCTTCTATATCTGGCGCCACATGCGCCCGGAGACGCGGCCTGTGATCCACCAGCTGCGCGAGGCCATGGAGGCGGCGTAGCGCCCCTGCAGCGGCCGCGCGGCCGGCGTCAGCCCGACTCCAGCGCGGCGATGTGCTCGTCCTTGAGCGCGACGTAGTTGTTGGCCACGTAGACGAAGTAATCCATCTCCTTTTGCGTCAGCGGGCGTTTTTCCCGCGCCGGGCTGCCGGCGTAGAGGAAGCCGCTGCGCAATTGCTTGCCCGGAGTGACCAGCGCGCCGGCGGCGATGACCACGTCGTCCTCCACCACGGCACCGTCCATGACCACCGCGCCCATGCCCACCAGCACGCGGTCGCCGACGTGGCAGCCGTGCAGGATGGCGGCGTGGCCCACGGTCACGTCGCAACCGATGTGCAGCGGCCAGCCGGCGGGGTTGTAGGGGCCGGCGTGGGTAATGTGCAGTACGCTGCCGTCCTGGATGCTGCTGCGCGCGCCGACGCGAATACGGTGCATGTCGCCGCGCACCGTCACCTGCGGCCATACCGACACGTCGTCGCCGAGCGTGACATCGCCGAGCACCACGGCGCTGGGGTCGATGAGCACGCGTTTGCCCAGTGACGGCGTCCTGCCGCGGAAACTGCGCAGGCTGGTGGCGGTATGGTGGCGCATGACGGGGCTCCCAGGTTGGCGAGCTGTTACAATAGCGCCCCGGGCCCGGCCTCGCCAGGTCGGGCCGGCGCAGAACCGCGGGAGCCGCCATGCAGGACAGTCAACGCCGTCGTTTCATCGCAGGAGCCGTGTGCCCGCAATGCGGCGTACTGGACCGTATCGTCGTCGACCAGGAGGCGGACCGCCTGCAGTGTGTCAGCTGCGGCTTCGAGCAGGAGCGCCCGTCCGCCCCGGCCCCGCAGGAACCGCGCACCCGTGTCAGCCGCGCCGCGGCCCGGCGCGTGGAGACCCCCGCCGAGGCGGTTACCCTGGTCGATCCGCGCGAGCCCGACGAACCCTAGGACGCCAGCTTCAGGCGCACCTGCTGCGCCGGGCCGTTGATGATGCGCGCCGACGACACCAGCGCCAGCGGCGTGGTCCCCGGCGCCGTGCGCGCCTGCGCCCACAGGTGTTCGCGGTCCAGCAACTGGCGCGCCGTGAACTGGACCAGCTCCTCGAGGCGGGTGGCGAAGGCGTCGCCGAGCAGGTGGTGCACGATGATGTTCGCCTCGGTCATGTCCACCGGCAGCAGCGGCCGCTGCAGGTGGCGCACGTGGTGGTCGTTGACTTCCTCCAGCAGCCGGTGCGCCAGGAATGCCTCGTCGAGCAGGGCCCCCAGGCCCTCGTCGTCTGGCACTTCCCTGGGGGGACGCAGGAAATAGTCCTCCGCCATGTGCAGGAACGGCGCGGCGTAGGCGAAAAACCCCTGGTGGCGGCTGACCGCGCGCACCAGGCGCAGGCAGCCCGGCACGCTGCGGATATAGCGGGTGATGAACTCGATCAGGGCGTCCTCGGGGGCGTCCTCGGGCAGCTGCAGCGTCGCGCGCAGGGCCGGGGCGCGCCGGCGCATCATGCCGCGCAGTTCGCCCGTCTCCTCTTCCCGGCGCAGCGCGCCGTTGATGATGTCCCTGATTGCCGCCAGCGCCACGGTCGTTGTGTCCGCCTCCGCGCGTCCTACCTTGACCCCCAGAAGGCTAGTACATACTGTGGGATTCGCTAGGACGAGCGGCGCGGGCGAGCCGGCGCGAATTGGCCCCGAATTGTCCGGTGTCATGGGAATAATGGACATAATCGGCATGTCAATATGCTTTTGGCCAAGAGTTTCGCTATAATTCGCGCGCTCTTTTGCTGCGGCAGTTCGTCGCACCATCGAGAAGCGCCAATCCGCTGGTATTTCCACGCACTCCAGGCGCCGCGTCTCCCCGGAAACAGGGGGCCTGTCGCGGGGTCTTGTCTCGTCCCGGACCGTCGGGCGGACGAAAACAGGGAGCGAGGCCGGGAGTGGTACAAAAGTTTTTACTACATGGAGACACGGGCAATGTGTTTTGAAGCGAAGCCGCTGTTGAAGCTCGCGCTAGCTCCTGTGCTGATGCTGTTGAGCCTTTCCGCGGCGGCCGCCGGTGGAGAACCCAACCAGATCAATATGTCGCCGGGCGCCACCGAGGTGGGCCGGCAGATTTACGACCTGCACATGATCATCCTCTGGATCTGCGTGGTGATCGGCATTGGCGTGTTTGGCGTGATGTTCTATTCCATCATCTACCACCGCAAATCCCGCGGCGTCACCCCGGCCACGTTCCACGAGAGCACCAAGGTGGAGATCCTGTGGACGGTCGTGCCGTTCATCATCCTCATCGGCATGGCAGTGCCGGCCACCAGCACCCTGATCGACATCTACGACAACGACGATGCCGAACTGGACGTGCTGGTCACCGGCTACCAGTGGAAGTGGAAGTACGAATACCTCGACGAGAACGGGGAAAACGTCAGCTTTTTCAGTAATCTGCGCACTCCCCAGAGCGAGATCTACAACACCGCGGACAAGGGTGAGCACTACCTGCTGGAAGTGGACGAGCCCCTGGTCCTGCCCGCGGGCACCAAGGTGCGCTTCCTCATTACCGCCAACGACGTGATCCATTCCTGGTGGGTGCCGGAACTGGCGGTAAAAAAGGACGCCATCCCCGGTTTCATCAACGAAACCTGGACGCGCACCGACCAGGAAGGCATCTACCGCGGCCAGTGCGCCGAGCTGTGCGGCAAGGACCACGGCTTCATGCCCATCGTGGTCCACGTGGTCAGCAAGGAAGAATACGGCCAGTGGCTGGGCGAGAAGCAGGCCGCGGCTGCCGAGATCAAGGAACTCATGGCGCAGACCTTTACCCTGGACGAGCTCATGGAGCGCGGCAAGGCGGTCTACGAGCGCAACTGCCTGGCCTGCCACGGTGCGTCCGGTGAAGGCGGCGTGGGTACGGCGATCGCCGGCAGCGCCATCGCCACCGGCGACCTCGACGGCCACCTCGACGTGGGCATCAACGGCGTACCCGGCACGGCCATGCAGGCTTTCGGCGCGCAGCTCAACGACGTAGACATGGCGGCGGTCATAACCTATCAACGCAACGCGTTCGGCAACAACATGGGCGACGCCGTCCAGCCGATCGACGTCTACAACCACAAGAAAGGCTAAGGAGGAGATAACGATGGGAGATCATCATCACGGTCCCGCCAAGGGCCTTTCGCGGTGGCTTTTCACCACCAACCACAAAGACATCGGCACCATGTACCTGTGGTTCGCCTTCGCCATGTTCCTGCTCGGCGGCTTCTTCGCCATGGTTATCCGCGCGGAACTGTTCCAGCCCGGCATGCAGCTGGTGGAGCCGGCGTTCTTCAACCAGATGACCACGATGCACGGGCTGGTCATGGTATTCGGCGCGATCATGCCGTCCTTCGTCGGCCTGGCCAACTGGCTGATCCCGATGATGATCGGTGCGCCGGACATGGCCCTGCCGCGTATGAACAACTGGAGCTTCTGGATTCTGCCGCCGGCGTTCCTGCTGCTCGCATCGACCCTGTTCATGGAAGGTGGCGCACCGGCCTTCGGCTGGACGTTCTACGCGCCGTTGTCGACGACTTATGCCCCGCCGTCGGTGACCTTCTTCATTTTCTGCATCCACATTCTCGGCCTGTCCTCCATCATGGGGTCCATCAACATCATCGCCACGGTGATGAACATGCGCGCCCCGGGCATGACCTACATGAAAATGCCGCTGTTCGTGTGGACCTGGCTTATCACCGCCTTCCTGCTGGTTGCGGTGATGCCGGTGCTGGCCGGCGCGGTGACCATGATGCTCATGGACGTGCACTTCGGCACCAGCTTCTTCTCCGCCGCCGGCGGGGGTGACCCGGTGCTGTTCCAGCACGTGTTCTGGTTCTTCGGTCACCCCGAGGTGTACATCATCATCTTGCCGGCCTTCGGCGTGGTGTCGCAGATCATCCCGGCTTTCTCCCGCAAGCCGCTGTTCGGTTACGACTCCATGGTCTACGCCACCGCCTCCATCGCCTTCCTGTCGTTCATCGTCTGGGCGCACCACATGTACACCGTCGGCATCCCCGTCGCCGGCGAGCTGTTCTTCATGTACGCGACCATGCTCATCGCGGTGCCCACCGGCGTGAAGGTGTTCAACTGGGTGACCACCATGTGGCGCGGCGCGCTGAGCTTCGAAACCCCCATGCTGTTCAGCATCGGCTTCCTGGTGCTGTTCACCCTGGGCGGTTTTACCGGCCTCATGCTGTCCATTGCACCGGCCGACTTCCAGTACCACGACTCCTACTTCGTGGTGGCGCACTTCCATTATGTGATGGTCGCCGGCGCGGTGTTCTCCATGACCGCCGCTGTCTACTTCTGGCTGCCCAAGTGGTGCGGCCGGATGTACAACGAGAGCATGGGCAAGACCCATTTCTGGATCTCGTTCATTGGCTTCAACCTGACGTTCTTCCCGCAGCACTTCGTCGGGCTGGCCGGCATGCCGCGCCGCATCCCTGACTACGCGTTGCAGTTCGCGGACTTCAACATGATGTCCAGTATCGGCGCGTTCATCTATGGCGCGTCGCAGCTGCTGTTCCTGTACAACGTGATCGCCACGATCGTTGCCGGCAAGCCGGTCTCCGACGAGAAAGTCTGGGATGGAGCCGAAGGACTGGAGTGGACCGTGCCGACGCCGGCGCCCTACCACACCTTCGAGGTGCCGCCGCGGATAGACCCGGCGCACGCGCACTCCTAGGAACAAGGCGGCGATGCTACGAATCAGCGACAACCCGGCGCTCGACACCTCGGCCAAACTGGTCGTCGTGGCGATCGCCATGTTCGCGTTCGTATTCGTGGTGATGGTGCCCCTGTACGACGTGCTGTGCGACGCCCTGGGCATCAACGGCAAGACCGCGGGCGAGGCCTACACCTCGGTCGAGGCCGGCGTGGACGAGAGCCGCGAGGTGACCATCCAGTTCATCGCCACCAACAACGAGGGCATGCCCTGGGAATTTCGCCCGCAGGTAACCATGATGAAGGTGAACCCGGGGGCTGTGAACGATACCGTGTTTTACGCGCGTAACCCGCTGCCCCAGGCGATGGTCGCCCAGGCGATACCGAGCGTGTCGCCGGCGCGGGCCGCGGCGTACTTTCACAAGACGGAGTGCTTCTGTTTCAACCAGCAGCCCCTGGAAGGCCTTGGCGACGCACAGATGCCCCTGCAGTTTATCGTCGACCAGGACCTGCCCGCCGACATCGGTACGATTACGCTGTCCTACACGATTTTTGATGTAACAGATATGGCGGCGGAGGCATTGGCCTCGCGCTGATGCGCGGTTGCCGCAACCGCGCGGATTATACGGAGAGAGAAGATGACATCGACTTCCACCGAGTACGAGAAGTACTACGTCCCGGAGAAGAGCAAGCTGGCGGTCTGCGCGACGATCGGCCTGGTGCTGAGCATATACGGCGCGGCGAGCATCATGAACGACATGACCTTCGGGGACCCGTCGGAGCCGACCAGTTCCTGGTCAATTTTCCTCTGCGGCCTGTTCTTTTTCATGGGCACCCTGTTTGTCTGGTTCCGCACCGCCATCCGCGAAAACATCGCCGGCATGAACAGTGTGCAGCTGAAGAAGTCCTACGTACTGGGTATGTTCTGGTTCATCTTCTCCGAGGTGATGTTCTTCTTCGCCTTCTTCGGCGCGCTGTTTTACGTGCGCACCCTGGCCGGGCCCTGGCTGGCCGGCGAGGGCGACGGGGGACGCATGAACGGCCTGCTCTGGCCGGGCTTCGAATTCTCCTGGCCGATGATGATCACGCCGCAGGAAGCCGTGGGCGGCGCCGCGGCCCAGCCGATCGCCAACAACGGTTCGTTCACCAGCGCCGAGACCAGCATGGCGTTCGCCGAGGCCAAGGCCTGGTACGCCTGGCTGCCGCTGTGGAACACCCTCATCCTGCTGTCCTCCAGCTTCACCTGCCACATCGCGCACCAGGGCATCCTCAACGGCGAGCGCAAGAAGTTCAACCTGTGGCTGGCGATCACCGTGCTGCTGGGCATTATCTTCCTCTGCCTGCAGGTGCTGGAGTACTACGAGGCCTACGCCCACTTCGGCCTGACCCTGAACTCCGGCATTTACGGCTCGACGTTCTTCATGCTCACGGGCTTCCACGGTTTCCACGTGTTCATGGGCATGACCATGTTGTTGATCCAGCTGCTGCGCTCGGTGCGTGGCGGGCACTTTACCGCGGATGACCACTTTGGCTTCGAGGCGTCGAGCTGGTACTGGCACTTCGTGGACGTGGTCTGGGTGTTCCTGTTCCTGTTCGTGTACATCCTGTAGCCAGCAGCTCCAATCGGCGCCCTGCCTCGTTGCAGGCGCCGGGAAGCTTGCCTACGTGCCGTCATGTAGACGCGAATCGCTTGCCATCCCCGCGTGGAGCACGAAATCACCAGTCATCCCGCACGGAGCGCGAAATCGCCCGTCATCCCCGCGCAAGCGGGGATCCAGTCCGGGCGCGAGATTCGACCACCACCGGCGCCGCGTCATCCCCGCGCAAGCGGGGATCCAGAAGCGCTTGCCCACACCCCCGGCCCAGAGGCTCAGTCCTGCGCCGTTTGGCTGGCGGGCCTGGGCCCGGCGTCCCACGGGTTGCGGTGTCCGAGCTGGCCGGTGGCCACGCCGAAGATGATCAGGCCCGCCAGGCACACGGCGAGCGCCAGGCGGACCCCCAAAGAATGGAAGGTACGCCGCTGGTTCTTGTCCCCCTGGTCGGTCATCAGGTAGTAGAATCCACTACCCAGGCTGGCGACCAGGGCAATCATGAACAGGACAATCGCGACTTTTAACAATGGCATTCTCCAACAGACATTGCGCGCAGTATAAACCAGCGCCGCCCGCGGCGCCGGGATGCCCGGCTTGCGCCCGGCCCGGGTGTGCGCCGTGACCACGCCTTTGCGCTTCGAGCCGGAGTGGCGCACCACGCTGTTCGCCGCGCTGCTGGTGCCGGCGCTGGCGGGCCTTGGCGTGTGGCAGCTGGCGCGGGCGGAGGAAAAGGCGGCTTTGCGCGCGGCCTTCGAGGCGCAGCAGGCGCGCAACCCGGCGCGCCTGGCGCAGCTCGCGGGAGCGCCCGCCGAAGAGTTGGCCTACCTGCCGGTGCAGCTGCGCGGTCGCTTTCTCCAGGACCGCTACTTCCTGCTCGACAACCGCATGCAGCACGGGCGCTACGGCAACGAGGTGGTCGGCGTGTTCGAGCTGGGCGACGGCGGCCTGGCCCTGGTCAATCGCGGCTGGGTGCCGGCGGACCCGGCGCGTCGTTCACTGCCCCAGGTGCCGCCCGTTCCCGGGGAGGTCACCCTGCGCGGGCAGATCTACGTCGCCCCCGGCAAGCCCTACCTGCTGCAGGAACAGAAATTTGCCAGCGGCTGGCCGCGGCGCGTGCAGGCGCTGGAGATGGACCGGCTGGCCGCCGAGCTGGGCGCTGAAGCCGGCGCCGGCGAGCTGTTCCCCTACCCCGTGCGCATAGACGCCGGTGAGCCCGGCGCCCTGTCGGTGGCGTGGAAAGTGGTCAATACCGGGCCGGCCAAACATGTTGGCTACGCCGTGCAGTGGTTCGCCATGTCCGCGGTACTGGCGCTGCTTTACGTCCTGCGCGGCAGCAACCTGCGCCAGTGGCTGGGCGCGCGGCGCGGGGGGGCGAGTTCATGACGACTCCGGCCCGGGGGCGCATGGTGCTGCTGCTGATCGCCGGCATCCCGCTGACCATGATTCTCGCCGCCACCTGGCTGTGGTTCTTCGTCGTGCGCGGCGACCTGGACCTGGTCAGCGCCCTGGGCACGGCCAACCGCGGCAGCCTGGTGCAGCCGCCCCGGCAAATCGACGCGGCGCCGCTGCGCGACGCCGATGGCGCGCCCCATCCCTACGCCAGCCTGGAGCCGCGCTGGACCATGCTCGTGCCCGGGAGGCAGGACTGCGCCGCCGACTGCGAGCACCTGCTCTACCTGACCCGGCAGATCCACGTCGCCACCGGCAAGTATTTCAACCGCCTGCAGCGCGTGTACCTCGGCGGGGCGGCGCCGCAGGTCACCGCCCTGGCGGTATCGCAGCTGTCCGACGGGCCCCCTGCCCCGCCGAACCTCGCCGCCCTGGTGGACGGCGAGCACCGCGGGCTGGTCGCCCTGCACAGCGACCCGCAGGCCCTGGCCGCGCTGTTTCCCGAACACGACCAGGACCCCAGCACCTGGTACCTGGTGGACCCTCGCGGCTGGATCATGATGTCCTACAATAGCGAGGTCGGTTACAAGGATGTCATCGCTGACCTGAAATTCCTGCTGAAGAACTCCAGTGGCTGAGACCCCGATGAGTGAGATGCAACAGACAGGCGCGGCGACCTGGCGCGACTACAAGGAGCTGACCAAGCCCAATGTCGTGCTGCTGATGATCCTGACCTCGGTGATCGGCATGTTCATGGCGGTGCCGGGCATGGTGCCCCTGCGCGTGCTGCTGCTGGGCAATCTCGGTATCGCCCTGTGCGCCGGCGCGGCGGCGGCGGTCAATCACCTGGTGGACCAGCGCGTCGACCAGAAGATGGCCCGCACCCGCAAGCGCCCCCTCGCCCAGGGCCGCGTGGGCAACCTGCAGGCGGGCCTGTTCGCCCTGGCGCTGGGCGCCGCCGGCATGTACATCCTGCTGCGCTGGATCAACCCGCTCACCGCGTGGCTGACCCTGGCTTCCCTGGTCGGTTACGCCTTTGTCTACACCATGTTCCTGAAGCGCGCCACGCCGCAGAATATCGTTATCGGCGGTCTCGCCGGGGCCGCCCCGCCCCTGCTCGGCTGGACCGCGGTGACCGGCGAGATCCACGGCCACGCGCTGTTGCTGGTGCTGATTATCTTCGCCTGGACACCGCCCCATTTCTGGGCCCTGGCCATTGCCCGGCGCGAGGAGTACGCGGCGGTGGAGATACCCATGTTGCCGGTGACCCACGGGGTGGCCTTCACCAAGCTGCATATCCTGCTCTACACCATCATCATGTTCCTGATCACCCTGCTGCCCTTCGCCACGCGCATGAGCGGCCCCCTGTACCTGCTTGGGGCGGTGGTGCTCGGGGGCGGTTTTCTCTTCTGGGCCGTGGAGCTGTTGCGCGACAGGAACCCCAAGGCGCCGATGGAGACCTTTCGCTACTCGATCATCTACCTCATGGCCCTGTTCGTCATCATGCTGATAGACCACTACCTGTTTCCCATACAGGGCAGCGGGGGCTATGCCGCGTGAGCCAGTCGCGCCGGGTCGCCCTGACCATCGCCCTGTTGCTGCTGTTCATGGCGCTGCTGGTGGGAGGCTTTGTCTACCGCATGGGCGTGCCGCGCACGATGAGCCCGCTGGAGATGCAGGTCAACGGGCTCTACCTGCACGAGACGCCGCGCAATTTCGGCGAGATCCGCCTGCTGGACCACCACGGGGCGGCGTTCACCCGGGAGCGGTTCGAGGGGCGCTGGAGCCTGGTGTTCTTCGGCTTTACCCACTGCCCGGATATCTGCCCTACCACCATGTCGTTTCTCGACGGCTTTGTCGGCGCCCTGGACGACGACGAGGCGGCGGATACGCAGGTGGTGATGGTGAGCGTCGACCCGGCGCGAGACACGGTGGAGCAATTGGCCAGCTACGTGCCCTACTTCAACGAGGCGTTCGTCGGCGTGACCGGTGAGTTCCTGGATGTGCACCGTTTCGCCACCGCGTTGAACACCCCGTTCCGCAAGGTGCCCGGGCAGGGCGACGACTACCAGGTAGATCATAGTGCCAATGTGGTACTGATAAACCCCCGGGGGGACTATCACGGCTTCTTCAAGGCGCCGCTGGACCAGGCGAAGATGTTGAGCACCTATCGCTCAGCCCGCACCGCCTGGGACAAGTCCTTCTGAGGCGGGCGACTTACAGTTAGTTGTTGCTGACTAACTGGGTGTCGCCGGCGTACTCGGCGGGCAGGCTCAGCTCCAGCTCTCGCGCCAGGCGGCTGTCCAGGTCGCCCTTGATCTCACTGGCGATCTGCCCCTGCAGGGAAGCTTCCACCGTGTAAGTTTCATATTGGCTCTCAGTGTCGCTCGTCGCCGCGTCGCGGTAGGCGGCCTGCTGGCTGCCCCAGCCCGCCTGGGCGATGCCCGCGGCGGCCGACACGCTGTCCTGGGCCGTCGCCGTGGTTGCGGCAAGGGCCGTCAGCAGCCCTGCGATCAGTCGTGTAGTCATCGTTACTCTCCATCGAGTGTTACTGTAAGTGTTACCATGGTAACATCTTTCGGCCATTGTATACCCCTATGGCCGCGATACAGATCACCTAATGTCGCAGAAATGCTGGAAGAATCAATGTTAAGTTGTTGTTTTTGAACTTTTCTCGACTTTTTATTAACAATCGTTAAGAACAGTAACGGCAAATTGTGAAAAAGTAACAGTTGTGCACCTGGCCGCGCGGCGCGCGCCGCCCTGTGTCGCCGCCGCACCCCGGCCCTGTCGTGGCAATTTCCCGGCGGATGGGCTTTAATGCCTGTCGTGCGGCGCGGCGGGCGCCCCCGGGCCGATCGCGTCGCCCGACCCCATTGAACGTGTGAGTCCTATGCCCGCGAAACCTGCCCCCATCGTCCTGGTGGATGGATCGTCCTACGTCTACCGCGCTTTCCACGCCCTGCCCATGCTGACCACCTCCGACGGCCGCAACACCGGCGCGGTGCGCGGCGTCATCAGCATGTTGCGCAAGCTGGTGACCGAGTACCCGGACAGCCCGGTGGCGGTGGTCTTCGACGCCAAGGGGAAGACGTTTCGCGACGACATCTTCGCGCAATACAAGGCCAACCGGCCGCCCATGCCGGACGAGCTGCGCGAGCAGATCGAACCCATCCACGAGATCGTCAAGGCCATGGGCCTGCCGTTTATCTGTGAACCCGGAGTGGAGGCGGACGATGTCATCGGCACGCTGGCGCGGCGCGCCAGCGCCGAGGGCAGGGCGGTCGTCATCTCCACCGGCGACAAGGACATGGCCCAGCTGGTCGATGCCAACACCACCCTGGTCAACACCATGACCGAGACGACGCTGGACGAGGCCGCGGTGGAGGAAAAATTCGGTATACCCCCGGCGCGGATCATCGACTTCCTGGCGCTGATGGGCGACAAGGTCGACAACATCCCCGGTGTACCCGGTGTCGGCGAGAAGACGGCCCTTGGCCTGTTGCAGGGCCTGGGTGGCCTCGAGGACATCTACGCCAACCTGGACAAGGTGGCGGGGCTGTCCCTGCGCGGCGCCAAGAGCCTGGGTGCGAAACTGGAAGCGCAGCGCGACAACGCCTACCTGTCCTATGAACTGGCCACGATCAAGACGGACGTCGAACTGGCCCTGGCTCCCTCGGAACTGGCCAACGCGGCGCCGGACAACGCCGCGCTGGTCGACTGGTTCACCCGCCTGGAGTTTCGCGGCTGGCTCGACGAGTTGCTCGGGGAGGGCGGCGAGGAGGCGGCGCCGGCGCAGGACGTCAACTACGCCATCATCACCGCACAGGAGGAACTCGACGCCTGGCTGGACGTCCTGCAGCAGGCCGAGTTGTTCGCCTTCGATACGGAAACCACCAGCCTGGACTACATGGCCGCGCGCATCGTCGGCGTGTCGTTCGCGGTGGAGCCGGGTACGGCGGCCTACGTGCCTCTGGGCCACGACTACCTGGGCGCGCCGCCGCAACTGGAGCGCGACGCCGTGCTGGAGCAGCTGCGGCCGCTGCTGGAAGACGAATCCCGCGCCAAGGTCGGGCAGAACCTCAAGTACGACGCCAGCGTGCTGGCCAACCACGGCATCACCCTGCGCGGCATCCGCTTCGACACCATGCTCGAATCCTACGTGCTGGATTCCACCGCGACGCGCCACGACATGGACAGCCTCGCGCTGAAATACCTGGGCCGCAAGACCATCCACTTCGAGGATATCGCCGGCAAGGGGGCGAAACAGCTGAGCTTCAATGACATCAAGCTGGAAGAGGCCGGGCCCTACGCCGCCGAGGACGCCGATGTCACCTTGCAACTGCACCGGGCGCTGTGGCCGAAGCTGCAGGGGCAGGGCGAGTTGACCTGTGTGTTCACCGATATCGAGGTGCCGCTGGTGCCGGTGCTGTCGCGCATCGAGCGCCGCGGCGCGCTGATCTCGCGGGAAATGCTGGACGCGCACAGCGCCCGGCTGGGCGAGCGGCTGCTGCAACTGCAGCAGGAGGCCTACGACATGGCCGGGCAGGAGTTCAACCTCGGTTCGCCGAAGCAGCTCGGCGAGATCCTGTTTGAGAAACTCGAGTTGCCGGTGATCAAGAAGACGCCCAAGGGCGCGCCGTCCACCGCCGAGGAGGTGCTGGTCGAACTGGCGCTGGATTACCCACTGCCGAAACTGCTGCTGGAGTACCGCAGCCTGAGCAAGCTCAAGTCCACCTACACCGACAAGCTGCCCGGGATGATCAACGCGGAGACGGGGCGGGTGCACACCTCCTACCACCAGGCGGTGACTGCCACCGGGCGGCTGTCCTCCTCGGACCCCAACCTGCAGAACATCCCGATTCGCACGGAGGAGGGCAGGCGCATCCGCCAGGCCTTCATCGCGCCGCAGGGCTACCGCATCCTCGCCGCCGACTATTCGCAGATCGAGCTGCGCATCATGGCGCACCTGTCCGGCGACGAGGGCCTGCTGCGCGCCTTCAACGAGGGCCAGGACGTGCACCGCGCCACCGCCGCGGAAGTGTTCGAGGTCGGCGTGGAGTCGGTCTCCGCGGAACAGCGACGCAAGGCCAAGGCGATCAACTTCGGCCTGATCTACGGCATGTCGGCCTTCGGCCTGGCGCGGCAGTTGCACCTGGGCCGCCACGAGGCGCAGGAGTACATCGACCGCTACTTCGAGCGCTACCCCGGCGTGGCCGACTACATGGACAGCACCCGCGCCCTGGCCAGGGAACAGGGCTATGTGGAGACGCTGTTCGGCCGCCGCCTGTACCTGCCGGAGATCAACGCGCGCAACAAGATGCGCGTGCAGGCCGCAGAGCGCACCGCCATCAACGCGCCCATGCAGGGCACCGCCGCGGACATCATCAAGAAGGCGATGCTGGCGGTGGATGACTGGCTGCAGGGCGGCGCGGCGGATGCGCGCATGATCATGCAGGTGCACGACGAACTGGTGTTCGAGGTGGCCGCCGCCGAGGTGGAGGCGGTCGGCGAGAAGATCTGCGCGCTCATGTCCGGCGCCGCCGAACTGGCCATCCCGCTGCTGGTCGAGGCGGGGGTCGGCGACAACTGGGACGAGGCCCACTGAGCGGCCGCGCCCGGGCGCGCCAGCCGTGGCAGGGCCTGAACAGGGGTGCCCCGCCGCCCACTGGTTCAGCGCCGTCGCTGCGGGTGGCGCATAAGGAGAGCTGCCTCACACTTCGGGAACTTATGCGCGGCGGGCGGGTCACAGTTACCGTAGCGTCTGCTACATTCGTTAGTGACTATCTCCGTGGTCACGAATGGAAAGTCTCTAGTTCCCAGAGACCCTAGGTGTCCCGGCTGCCTTGCCCCTAAAGGCAGCCGGGTTTTTTACCCCGGCCCTTCCTCTTCCTCCTGCGCGTAGACGCTGGCGTCCGTCAGCCAGGCGTCCAGCACCTGCCTGAGTTCGCCGTGGCCGTCGTGCTTGAGCGCGGAAAACAGCTGTGCGCTGACCATGCCTTCCCACGGCGCGATCTCGCCGCGCACCGCCAGCAGCGCCTGGCTGGCCGCGCCGCGCTTGAGCTTGTCGGCCTTGGTCAGCAGGATGTGCACGGGCATGGCGGCGGCCACCGCCCAGTCGAGCATCTGCTGGTCGAAGGGCTGCAGCGGGTGGCGCACGTCCATCAGCAGGATCAGGCCGCGCAGGCTCTGGCGCCGCTGCAGGTAGTACTCGAGCTGTTTCGTCCACTCCTTTTTTACCGCCTGGGGCACCTTGGCGAAGCCGTAGCCCGGCAGGTCCACCAGGCGCTGGCAGTCGGACAGCTCAAAAAAGTTGATCAGCTGGGTGCGCCCGGGTGTCCGGGAGGTCTTGGCGAGCTTCTTGTTACCAGTCAAGCTATTGATAGCACTGGATTTTCCAGCGTTGGAGCGGCCCGCGAAGGCGACCTCCCAGCCCGTGTCCCCGGGGCACTGGGACAGCTTCGCGGCGCTGGTGAGGAAGCGCGCGCGGCGGTAGTCCGGGACCTCCGGGGTGGATGCTGGCTCGGAATCTGTCATCGGCGGGGATCGCCTTTTTCGCTGGGGGGATCTCGTATATAATGCCACAGCTTTTTTTCGCCTGTTATCAAATGCTTGAGCGCCGTGTGGGCGCGTTGAATCCCCGTGAGGAATTGCCATGAAAAAGCTGTTTGCCGTCGCACTGATGAGCCTGGCCGCCAGCGCCTGGGGCGCTGATGCCCCGCCCAAGTACCAGACTTCCTGCTTCGCCTGCCATATGTCCGGCGCGGCCGGCGCGCCCAAAACCGGTGACACGGCAGCCTGGGAAGAGCGCATGGCCAAGGGCATGGACGCGCTCGTGGCGTCGGTTAAAAACGGCCTCAACGGCATGCCGCCCACCGGTTTGTGCGCGGACTGTACTGACGAAGAATACAAGGCCCTGATCGAATTCATGGCCGCCCCGCAGTAAGCGGGTCTACGCCAACCTTAGGAACTGACATGAAAAACGTTGTAATTCTGCTCGGCCTGACCCTGGGCTGGGCCGGCGGCGCCTTTGCCGCAGACGCCAGGCCCGCCGGCGACGCCGCCGCGGGCGAAGCCCAGACCGCCGTTTGCGCCGCCTGCCACGGCGCCGATGGCAACAGTATCGCGCCTTTCCCCAAGCTGGCGGGGCAGGGTGAGAAGTACCTGTACAAGCAATTGCAGGATATCCGCGACGGCGCGCGGCAGGTGCCGACCATGGTAGGCCAGCTCGACAACAAGAGCGACCAGGACCTGGCGGATATCGCCGCCTACTACGCCGCGCAGGCGCGCAGCGGCGGCCACACCGACCCGGACCTGCTCGAGCTGGGCCAGCAGGTCTACCGTGGCGGCGTGGCCGGGCGCAAGGTCGCCGCCTGTACCGCCTGTCACTCTCCCACCGGCCAGGGCAACGACCCGGCGGGCTACCCGTCGCTGGCCGGTCAGCACGCCCAGTACGTGGCCGACCAGTTGCGCGCCTACCGCAAGGGCTACGAGGACCCGGCCGGGCGCACCAACGACGGTGACACCAGGATCATGCGCAGTAACGCCTTCGGCCTCAGCGACCTGGAAATCGAGGCGGTGGCCAGCTATGTAGCGGGCCTCAAGTAAGCGCCCACGCGAACGCCGCGCGCCATTTGCTGTCAGAAACAGCAGCGACAAAACCGACGCCACCTTCGAGGAGAAACCGATGATCAAGCGCCTGTTCCTGCCCCTGTCACTGCTGTTCCTGGCCATGGCCTGTTCCGCCCAGGACAGCCCCACTTACGTGGCGGGCCAGCACTACGACGTGATCAACAGCCAGGTCGCCAGGACGGCCCCGCGCGACAAGATCGAGGTGGCGGAGTTCTTCTGGTATGGCTGCGGCCACTGCTACACCTTCGAACCGATGCTGCAGGAATGGAAGAAGACCCTGCCGGATGACGTGGCCGTGCGCCCGATCCCGGCGGTGTGGCGCGATGTCATGGAACTGCACGCGCGGGCGTATTTTACCGCCGAGGCCCTGGGTGTCGTCGACACCGTGCACCCGGCCCTGTTCCAGGCCATGCACGTGGACCGCAAGCGCCTGGGATCGGAGGAAGAGATCGCCCAGGTGTTTGTCGCCAACGGCGTTGCCCGTGAAGACTTCGACAACACCTTCGGCTCCTTCGGCGTCAGCAGCCAGGTGCGCCAGGCCATGGCTGCGGCCAAGGGCGCCGGCATTACCGGCACCCCGGCAATGATGGTCGAGGGCAAGTACCACATCAGCGCCGGCAAGGCGGGCAGCCAGGCCGATATGCTCAAGGTCGCCGACTTTCTCGTCGAGAAGGAACGCGCGGCCAGGGCCGCGCAGCAAGCCGGCGGCTAGTTCGTCAGCTTCCCGGGCGCCGCGCTCGCGGCGCCCTCCTCAGATGGCCAGCCACTCCGGCACCGGCAGTCCCTTGTTCTCCAGGAACACCGGGTTGAACAGCTTGCTCTGGTAGCGGTTGCCGTAGTCGCACAGCACCGTGACGATGGTGTGCCCCGGGCCCAGCTCCCGCGCCAGGCGCACCGCGCCGGCGATGTTCAGGCCGGAGGTCCCGCCCATGCAAAGCCCCTCGTGGCGCAGCAGGTCGAAGATGTAGGGCAGCGCCTCCACGTCTGTCACCGTCCAGGCGTGGTCCACGCGCGCCTGCGCGGCGTTGCCGGTGACGTGGCCGATGCCCACGCCCTCGATAATGGAGTCCCCCTCCGAGGCCCGCGCTTCGCCGTGGCTGAAGTAGTCGCATAACACGGCCCCGGCCGGGTCCACCAGGCCGATGGCGATAGCGGGGTTGTGCTCCTTGAGTGCGTTGGAGACGCCGGCGATGGTGCCCCCGGTGCCCGCCGCGCAGATGAAGCCGTCCACCTTGCCGTCGGTCTGTTGCCAGATCTCCTGGCCGGTGGTGCGCGCGTGGATCTCCATGTTCGCCAGGTTGTCGAACTGTCGCGCCCAGATCGCGCCGTGCGCTTCCTTTTGCGCGTACTTCTGCGCCATGCGCTCGGCAGTGTGGATGTAGTGATTGGGGTCCTTGTAGCTGGTCGCCGCGACCAGGTGCAGGTCGGCGCCGAGCAGTTCCAGGGCGTCAATTTTCTCCTTGCTCTGGGTGGCGGGCATGACCACCGTGCTGGTATAGCCCAGCGCATTGGCCAGCAGGGTCAGGCCGATGCCGGTGTTGCCCGCCGTGCCCTCGACGATGCGCCCGCCCGGTTCCAGTTCCCCGGCCTGTTCCGCGGCGCGGATGATGCCCAGGGCGGTGCGGTCTTTCACCGAGCCGCCGGGGTTGAGGAATTCCGCCTTGCCCAGGATGGTGCAGCCGGTGAGCTGCGACACCTGCTGCAGGTGCAGCAGGGGGGTGTTGCCGATCAGCCCGGTGACGTCGCTGGCTGTTTGCACGTGTTGTTCTCCCGATGAATCACCGCCGAGTATGCCACAGGCCGGCGCCGCGGGTCAGGGGTGGGCGCGCTCGCGCCGGCGGAAAAGCACGACACACAGCGCCAGCGCCAGCAGCGTGGCGCCGAACATGGCCACCAGCATGGGCATGGGCGTGTCCAGCAGGAACAGGCCGACCAGGGCGGTGGCGCTGCCCGAGATCGTCATCTGCACGAAGCCCAGCAGTGCCGAGGCCGTGCCGGCGATGTGCGGAAAGGGCCGCAGGGCCACCGCCATGGCGTTGGGCAATACCAGGCCCATGCCGGCGGCATAGAACAGCATGGGCAGGATCAGCACCCAGATATTTTGCGGCAACAGGTAGCCGCCCAGCAGCATCACGCTGCAGGCGCCGGTGTTCAGCGAGGCGCCGAACAGTACGGTCCACTCCGCCGCGTGGCTGCGGGTGAGGCGTGCGCTGAGCGCGCTGCCGAGCATGTACCCGATCACGGAACTGAGAAAGATGAAGCCGAACAGTTGTACCGGTACGCCGAGCATGTCGATGTAGACGAAGCTGGAACAGGAAATATAGGTCATCAGCCCGGCGTAGATGCAGCCGCTGCCCACGGTCGCGGTGAGATAGGTCGGGTCGCGCAGCAGCAGCGCGTAGTTGCGCGCGATGATCACCGGGTGCAGGCTCTGTTTCACTGGCAGCGATTCCGGCAGGAAACGCGTCACCAGCAACAGGGTGGCCGCGCCGTACAGCGCGAGGAAAAGAAAAATGAACGGCCAGGGCAGCCACAGCAACAACACGCCGCCCAGGGTCGGGGCGACCGCCGGCGCCAGCGCCATGAGCATGGCGATCAGCGACAGGGCGCGGGCCGCGTCGGTGGGGCCGAACATATCCCGCGCGATGGTGCGCCCGATGGTCGGGCCGACGCAGGCGCCCACACCCTGCAGGAAGCGGAACAGCAGCAGTTCTTCCACGCTGGTCGAGTAGCTGCAGCCCAGGCACGCCGCCGCGAACAGGGCCCCGCCGCCGAGCAGCACGGGCTTGCGCCCGATGCGGTCCGCCAGCGGCCCGCACACCAGGTGGAAGAGGGCGAACCCGGCGAGGTAGCTGCTCAGGGTCAGGTGCATGTGGCTGATGTCGGTGTCCAGCGCCGTCATCATCAGCGGCATGGCGGGGGTGTACATGTCCACGCTCAGTGGCCCCACGGCAACCAGTGCCGCCAGCACGGCCAGCAGCCAGGGGGAATCGCGGTGGAGGAAGCGTGCGGACATGGGGCGGCGATGCTAGCGGATGCCCGCGCATAAGGCAAAGCCGCCGCGCCGCCACAGCGGCGTGCGGGGGCGGCCGCAGGGCGTTAGCGGGTGAGCGCGGAGAGACCTATTTCTCGAAGTTCATCACCGCCTTCCACCACAACTTCGGCAGCAGCGCGCGCCACAGGTACAGCATACGCGCCTGCCCCGGGTAGATGATGTCGCGGTCCTTGCGCACGCCTTCCTCGATGGCGTCGATCATTGTTTCCGGGTCCGCCAGGCGTCCCTTCTTTTTTGCCTCGATGATGCTGCCGGGTGTGTCGGTGGCGATGGTCTGGTCCACCAGCGGTGTGTTCACCGCGGGCGGGCACACCAGGTGGACGCGCACGCCGCTGTTGCGGATCTCGTTTTGCAGCACTTCGATATAGGCATTGACCGCCGCCTTGGTCGCGCAGTAGGCGCCCATCTTCGGCACCAGCGCGATGCCGGCAATGGAGCCGAAGGCGATGATGCGCCCGCTGCCGCGCGCGGTCATCGCCGGCAGTACCGCGCGCACCATGTAGGTGGTGCCGAAGTAGTTGATGCGGAACAGGCGCTCCATGTCCTCGTGGCTGTGCTCGTCCAGGCGGTAGCTGGGCATCAGCGCCGCGGCGTGCAGCAGCAGGTCGATGGGTCCCAGCGCCTCGGCGACCGCCGCGACCTGCGCTTCCACCTCCTGCAGGTTGGAGATGTCGCAGCGGTAGGCGCTGATGTTGTCGCTCTCCGCCGCGGTGTCCGCCAGGGCCTGGTCGTTGACGTCGAAGATCGCCACCCGGGCGCCCTGTGCCGCCAGTCGTCGCGCGGCGATCTGGCCCATGCCGCTGGCGCCGCCGGTAACCAGGGCGACCTTGCCTGCCATGTCGATCATAGAAACCCCGCGAAAGCTCGATGTTGGTGAGCGCACCATACTGCGCCGCGGCGCGCCGCGCGGCAAGTCTCGCGGGCCGCGTGGCGGCGGGCGGTTTACCAATTCACGCCGGCGTCAGCTCGGTGGTGTCGCCGATGTGGTCCAGCGGCAGGTCCGTGCGCTGCACCACGCGGCGCAGCTCGAAGCTGGAGTGCACGCCGGTCACCCCGGGAATGCGGGTGAGCCGGCCTAGCAGGAATTTCTCGTAGTACTCCATGTCCGGCACCACCGCGCGCAACAGGTAGTCCGAGGACTGGCCGGTCACCACGGAGCAGTCCATGACCTCCGGGTAGTCCCTGACCTCGGCCTCGAAAGCCTCGAAGCGGTCCGGCGTGTGGCGGTCCATACTGATGCCGATGTAGGCGGTAAGCTTCAGCCCCAGGCGCGCCTGGTCCAGCAACGTGACGTGGGCGCGGATGATGCCCGACTCCTCCAGGCGCCGTACGCGGCGTGAGCAGGGGGTGGGGGACAGGCCCACCGCCTCGGCCAGTTCCAGGTTGCTGATGCGGGCGTTGCCCTGCATGAGCCTGAGAATGCGGCGATCGGTGCGGTCGAGTTTCATGGTGTCTCCTGGCGGCTATCGGGCGCTGATGGAACATTATCACTACATAATCGGCATTTTATAGAGACATATTCCATATTTACCGCCATCAAGCGAAATATTTGCATACATTCGCTACGCCCACCCGCCTATACTGTGCACCTGGCTGTCGAGCACCTGTCGCGGCGGGTCCCCCAGGCTTACCGGCCCCGGGGCACCCCGTACGCCGCCCCAAAAGGGCATGTACCGCGGGTCAGCAGCCACCTAATTCAATACCATGCTCACTGCCACGGAAGCCGCACATGAACACCTTCGATCACAGCAAGTACAAGCCGTTCCAGCCGGTGTCCCTCCCGGGTCGCCAGTGGCCGGACCGGGTTATCCAGCACGCGCCGCGCTGGTGCAGCGTGGACCTGCGCGACGGCAACCAGGCGCTGATCGAGCCGATGACCGCGCGGCAGAAGTCCCAGCTCTGGGACCAGCTGGTGAAAATCGGCTTCAAGGAGATCGAGGTCGGCTTTCCCTCCGCGTCCAGCCACGACTACGACTTCGTGCGCGAGTTGATCGACAACGACCGCATCCCCGAAGACGTCACCATCCAGGTGCTCACCCAGGCGCGGCCGGACCTGATCGAGAAGACCTTCCAGGCGCTCAAGGGCGCGCGCCGGGTCATCGTGCACGTGTACAACTCCACCTCCACGGTGCAGCGTGAACAGGTGTTCGGGCTGGACCGCGCGGGCATCGTCGACATCGCCGTGCAGGGCGCGAAGCTGGTGCAGGAATGCGCCGCGCGCCACCCGGACACCGAGTGGGTGTTCGAGTACTCGCCGGAGAGCTTTACCGGCACCGAGCTGGATTTCGCCGTGGAGGTCTGCGACGCGGTCACCGCGGTGTGGCAGCCCACGCCCGACAGGCCGGTGATCATCAACCTGCCGGCGACCGTGGAGATGAGCACACCGAACGTGTACGCGGACCAGATCGAGTGGTTCTGCTCCCGCGTGGCGCGCCGCGACAGCATCCTCGTCTCCCTGCACACGCACAACGACCGCGGCTGCGCCGTGGCCGCCGCCGAGCTGGGCGTGCTGGCCGGCTCCGACCGTGTCGAGGGCACCCTGTTTGGCAATGGCGAGCGCACCGGCAACATGGATATCATCACCATGGCCATGAACCTCTACAGCCAGGGCGTCGACCCCGAGCTGCAGCTGGCCAACATGGACGAGATCCTGCAGACCAGCCGCGAGTGCACACAGCTTCCGGTGCACCCGCGCCACCCCTACGCCGGCGAGCTGGTGTTCACCGCGTTTTCCGGCAGTCACCAGGACGCCATCAAGAAATGCCTGGCCGTGCGTGACGGGCAGGGCGACGAGCCCGAGCCCTGGGAGGTGGCCTACCTGCCCATCGACCCGGCGGATATCGGTCGCTCCTACCAGGAGGTCATCCGCATCAACAGCCAGTCGGGCAAGGGCGGCATCGCCTATGTGCTGCAGCGTGACTACGGCCTGGAGCTGCCGCGCTGGCTGCAGATCGACTTCAGCCGCACGGTGCAGGCCTACGCCGAGGAGCGCGAAGTCGAAGTCAGCTCCGAGGAGATCTTCCGCCTGTTCGAGGCCACCTACCTGGACGCCGACGGCCGCTTCCGTCTCGGCGACTACCAGGTCAGTCGCGAGGACAAGGTGGACAAGCTGCAGGCCGACCTGGTCTCCGGCGGTGCGACGCATGCCCTGGCCGGGTCGGGCAACGGCGTGGTGGCCTCGTTTGTCGACGCCATGCAGCGCTTCACCGGCAAGCAGATCGTGCTGGTGGAGTACAACGAGCACGCCCTGAGCCACAGCGCGGATGCCGAGGCGGTGTGCTATATCCAGCTGAACATCGACGGCGATCGCTTCTGCGGCGTGGGACGCAGCCACGACATCATCCAGGCCTCCCTGGACGGTATTCTCGGCGCCATCAACCGCGCCGCGGAAGGTGAACACATCGCGGCGGCCTGAGCCGCCGCGGTGGATTTCCGCCATTTTCGGGCATTTGTGTGCGTTTGTGCACACTATGCGTAGCCACGGCCGCGGCGCTGGGTTAATGTTGGGGCGACACCAGTGATGTGGAGGGCAGGGCGAGCCTGAGTCGCCCGCAAGCCGGCCATGGGCAGCAGCCACCGCAACAATGCAGAGGGTCGCGCCTGGCAGCGTGCCTGGCGCCACTTCACCGAGTCCTTCTCCGGCGACCTGCTCAAGCCCCAGCGCGCGCAGGACGGCGAGAAGACCGACGAGTGGCGCGACCGCCGGCGCCGCAACGCCTACCGCTACATTCTCGCCATTATCGGCGTCGTTCTCCTGCCGGTCACCGGCTATAACTTCTACGTGGACGAAATCTTCGTCGGCGGCGGCCTGCTGACGCTGCTGGTGGTGGTGCTGGGCAATATCGCGCTGCTGTCCAGCGGGCGCGAGGCGGCGGCCTCGCCGCACGTGGTGCTGCTGTTCAGCATCGGCCTGGTCATGCTCGCCTACCATCGCGGGCAGGATTTCGCCCTCTTTCTGATGTTTCCCTTGCTGGTGGCCCTGCCGGTGCTGGTGCGCATGCGCTGGGCGGCGGGCATCCTGCTGCTCAGCGGCCTGGTGGCGGCGCCGATCATCCTGGCGCGTTCCGAACCCATGGCCAGCTTCGTCATCGGCCTGAGCCTCGGCCTGAGCTGGCTGGTCAGCGCCTGGCTGGTGTTTGCCGTGAGCGAACAATCGCGGCGCCTGCGCAGCATGGCGATCACCGACCCCCTCACCGGCGCCTACAACCGGCGCTACCTCGAGTTGCGCGCCGCCAAGAGCCTGGAGAACTGGCAGCGTTACGAGCGCCTCGAAACGATGATGGTCATCGACATAGACCACTTCAAGCGCATCAACGACCAGTTCGGGCACGCCGAGGGCGACAGGGCGCTGAAGGCGTTGGTCGACCTGCTCAAGGCGCGCGTGCGCAGCGTCGACACCCTGTGTCGTTTCGGCGGTGAGGAATTCGTCCTGCTGCTCAGCGAGGCGGATGTGCACCAGGGCAAGCAGGTGGGCAACAAGCTGCGCAAGGCCGTGGAAGGTGCGAAGATCCTGCCGCGGGGCAGCATGACCATCAGTGTCGGGCTGTGCGAGGTGAGCCAGGCGGATACGGTGGACCAGTGGCTGAAACTGGCCGATACTGCCCTCTACCTGGCGAAGAAGAACGGCCGCAACCGGGTCGAGGTCGCATCGACCAGCCCGGTCAAGGTCGTGCCGATTTCCAAGACGGTACCCGACTGGCGATAGACCGCGTGAACACACTTTTCCGTTGGCTGGTCCCAGCCTGCCTGGGCCTCTTCCTGCTCGGTTGCAGCAGCACCAAGTTCATGTACAACCGCCTCGATTTCATCGTGCCCTGGTACGTGGACGGCTACGCCGATCTCGACCGCGAGCAGGAGGCCTACCTCGACGAACTGCTCGCCCCCTTTCTCGCCTGGCACCGCGCGCAGGAGCTGCCGCTGTACGTGCAGACACTACAGGAGTTCGAGGCCAGCCTGGACCAGCCGGTCAGCGCCGCGAGCATGACTGCCCTGACACGCAGGTTCGAGCGCGCCTGGTACCGCATCGAGGACAACGCGCTGGACTGGCTGCTGGACCTGGGCGGGCGGCTGTCGGACGAGCAGATGGACAAGTTCATGCAGAGCCTGTGGGAGGAACACGAGGAGTTCAGGGAGGAGTACCTGGAGCGCAGCGACAAGGAGTACTACGAGGACACCCTGGACAGCTTCCTCGACAACAGCCGCGATTACCTCGGCAGGTTGTCACAGGAACAGCGCGCCATGCTGGAGGCGGCCAATGCCCGCCTGGTGCGCTCCGACGCCGCTTTCGCCGGCGATCGCGCCGCCTGGCTGCGCCAGCTCGAGGGGCTGTTACAGCGTGAGCCCGGCTGGCAGTTGCGTGTGCGCGAGGCGGTGGAGGCGCGGCGCGGCAATGCGCCTGCCGAGTACCAGAAGGTGTACGACCACAACCTGGCGGTGATCCAGCAGGCGATTGTCGAGCTGCTCAACTCGCGCAGCGAGAAACAGGACCGCCACCTGCGCAGGAAGCTGGCGGACCTGCGCGAGGACCTGGAGAAGCTGGTCGCCCAGGGCGAGAAGGACAAGGGCCCGCCCGCCGCCGAGCGACAGGCCGATTCAGTCCAGCAGTGACAGGTCGCGCACCGCGCCCTTGTCCGCGCTGGTGACCATCCTGGCGTAGACTTTCAGCGCCGGGCTGACCTGCCGTGGGCGGGGATGCTCCGGACGCCACGCTTTCACGCCGCGCGCCTCCATGGCCTGCCGCCGCTCGGCCAGTTCCTCGTCGCTGAGCCTGACATTGATGCTGCGCGCGGGGATGTCGATATCGATGATATCGCCGTCCTGCACCAGGCCGATGGCGCCGCCGGCGGCGGCCTCCGGGGATACGTGGCCGATGGACAGGCCGGAGGTGCCGCCGGAAAAGCGCCCGTCGGTAAGAAGCGCGCAGTCCTTGCCCAGGCCCCTGGACTTGATGTAACTGGTGGGGTAGAGCATTTCCTGCATGCCCGGCCCGCCGCGCGGCCCCTCGTAGCGCACGATCACCACGTCGCCGGCTTTGACCTTGTCGCCGAGGATGTCCTCCACCGCCTGGTCCTGGCTCTCGCACACGTGCGCCGGGCCGGAGAAGGTGAGGATGGAGTCGTCCACACCGGAGGTTTTCACCACGCAGCCGTCCAGGGCGATATTGCCCTTGAGCACGGCCAGGCCTCCCTCCAGGGAGAAGGCGTTTTCCAGTGAGCGGATGCAGCCGCCGGCGCGGTCGTCGTCCAGGCTCGGCCAGCGCGTGTCCTGGCTGAACGCGGTCTGCGTCGGGATGCCCGCCGGGCCCGCGCTGTAGAACTTGTGCACCTCCGGGTCGTCGCTGCGCACGATATCCCAGCGCTCCAGCGCGGCGCCCAGTGTGGGGCTGTGCACCGTGGGGCAGTTCGTGTGCAGCAGGCCGGCGCGATCCAGCTCGCCCAGGATGGCCATGATGCCGCCGGCGCGGTGCACATCCTCCATGTGGTACTGGGGCGTGTTCGGCGCGACCTTGCACAGCTGCGGTACCTTGCGCGACAGGCGGTCGATGTCTGCCAGGGTGAAGTCCAGCTGCGCTTCCTGCGCCGCCGCCAGCAGGTGCAGGATGGTGTTGGTGGAGCCGCCCATGGCGATATCCAGGCTCATGGCGTTCTCGAAGGCCTCGAAACTGCCGATGTTGCGCGGCAGCACGGACTCGTCGTCCTGCTCGTAGTAGCGCCGGCACAGCTCTACCACCAGCCTGCCCGCCTCGTGGAACAATCGCTCGCGGTCGGCGTGGGTCGCCAGGGTGGAGCCGTTGCCCGGCAGCGACAGGCCCAGCGCCTCGGTCAGGCAGTTCATCGAATTGGCGGTGAACATGCCGGAACAGGAGCCGCAGGTGGGGCAGGCCGAGCGCTCGTACTCGGCGACGGTCTCGTCGTCGGCGCTGTCGTCGGCGGCGATGACCATGGCGTCGATCAGGTCCAGCTTGTTCTCCGACAGCTTCGTCTTGCCGGCCTCCATGGGTCCGCCAGAGACAAACACCGCGGGGATGTTCAGGCGCATGGCCGCATTGAGCATTCCCGGCGTGATCTTGTCGCAGTTGGAGATGCACACCATGGCGTCGGCGCAGTGCGCGTTGACCATGTACTCCACGGAATCGGCGATCAGGTCGCGCGAGGGCAGGCTGTACAGCATGCCGTCGTGGCCCATGGCGATGCCGTCGTCCACGGCGATGGTGTTGAACTCCTTGGCCACGCCGCCGGCCGCCTCGATCTCCCGCGCCACCAGCTGGCCGAGGTCTTTCAGGTGAACGTGGCCGGGTACGAACTGGGTGAAGGAGTTGACCACGGCGATGATTGGCTTGGAGAAATCATCGTCTTTCATACCCGTGGCGCGCCACAGCGCGCGGGCGCCGGCCATATTGCGGCCTGCGGTGGAAGTCCTGGAGCGATAGTCGGGCATCTGCGTGTACCGGTTGATGGCGCGCGCCGGTCAGGCGCGGGCGCTGTGCAAAAAATCGGGCACGCAGGATAGCAAACTTTCGCCGCGCTGGCCCGGTTGTCGCATTCCGGCGGGCGCGGCGGGACGGAAAAAGCCGGGGGGCGGGGCGGCGCCCTCGCGCCCCCGGGAGAGTGGCCTCAGTCGCGCAGGGCCAGGTCACTGCGCTGGCGGAAGCGCTGCAGCTCGCGGTTGTAGGCGTCGGCGGCGTTGGTGGCGCGGACCACCAGGCCGTTGTGGCTGACGCTGCTCAGCAGCGGCTCCCAGCATTCGAGGTAGCTCTCGATGGCCACCACGTAGGCCTGCGTCGCCGTCTGTGCGCTGAGCATGGTCTCGGCGCTGGCGCTGGCGCCGTCGGGCAGTGCCGGGGCCGCATCGGGCAGGGAGCGCGGGCATTCGGCCACGGCCGTCGCGCTGAGCAGGAACAGGGAAAGAGCGAGTGAATATTTCATGACGTTACCTCCGCGTAACAAACAGCGTGATGCTGTGTTACTTATATTCACACAAAGCCCGTAACACGCGAAAGTCCTTTTCTGTGAACTATTTGTTAAATCTAAGCCATTGTTCTTTAAGAATTAAATTGGTGCGCCCCGGGTGCGCCGCACGCACCAGGAGGTAACACTATTGCCATGCGGGGGTAACAATTTTGGGGCGCGAGCGGCCCGTGGCGGGGCGGTTTGCGGGCTGTTTTGGGGCGTGGCCGGGTGAGGGCCTGTTCAGTCGCCCTGTGCGCCTGCACCGTCCTCGCCCGCGCGGAGGTATTCCTCGTACGAGGTGTCGTAGTCGCGCAGGCACTCCTCGTACTGCGGCTGCGGCAATTTGGCACATTCCTGCCGTCGGTTGTCCTGTATGGCGCTGTAGAGCTGCTGATTGGTGCAGCCCGCCAGGACGAGCAGGCACGCGGGCAGGAGTGTGAAGTGGGGTCGGGCGTTCATACTGGAATTCCTCCTGGGTTGGTTACTGGCAGCGGCGGCGTCACGGTCGCTCGGGCGCGTCACGCCGTATACAGTGTGTAGACGCCGATGAGGATGAAACCGGCGCCGGCGACATAGTGCAGAACCTGCTCGTTGATGTGCTGGGCGAGCAGGGCGCCGGCGAGCACACCCAGGGCGGTGGCGACGACAAGCGCAGCGGAGGCGGCGAAAAAGACCGTGTACCGGTTCACATCACTGTCTGTCGCGAACAGCATGGTCGCCAGCTGCGTCTTGTCGCCCAGTTCCGCCACGAACACCGAGGCGAAGATTGTCAGGAACACTTTCCAGTCCATGCAGCGAATCCCTGTAAAGAATGTCGCAGCTCCGCCCTTGTTTGCCGGCCGCTGCAGGTGAAACGAAGTCGGGCGGGATCATACTCCAGGCTCTGTGGAAATATAAAGGCGATGGAGAGGGCGCCCGGCGGCACTGCCGCAGTTGCCGGGTTCAGGCGTCGACCGGCGCGTAGCGGGTGTGCCAGAGCGCGCAAATCTCCGAGAGCTGCGCGACAACGACGGCCTCCGCGCCCGGGGCAAGGCGCAGCAGGATATGCGTGTCGTTGCCGGCCACGCTCTCCAGGCCCGGCAAGGCCTGCAGGCGGCCGAGGAAAATCTGCTCGTCTTCAGCGCACCTGAATACCGGGCGGGTGATCTCGAATTGCATGCGTGCCTCCCGGGTGACGAACTGGCCGCGTCGGTGGTGCGACCGGTATCAACGGTATTCTACGGCTACGGCTGGCGCCGGGTGATGTGCGCTAGCTAGAGTTCGGCCATCAGGACCACCATGTCCAGGCAGCGGATGCCGTTCTCGACGATGGGCTCGGGGTAGGCGCGGAAAAAGTCCCGCTCGATACCGTGCATCCTGAATCCGCACTTCTGGTACAGCGCCAGTTGCGCCAGGCTGGAGTTCCCCGTGCCAACCTTCATCGAGGTGGCGCCGCCCGCGGCGGCCGCCCGCTTTGCCTGCCCGATCAACTGCTTTGCGACACCCTGGCCCCGGTAGCTTGGCTGTACGGCGATGTTCTTCAGCTCGGCCTGGTTGCCCTGTGTCGTGACCACTGCAATGCCGGCAATGTCCTCGCCGTCAAGCGCGACCAGCCGGGTGGACCCCTCCAGGTAGCGCGTTACGGTGGCCCTGTCCGGGTCCGCATCGAGCAGCAACTGCCATAGTTCGTCGGTGATGTCGCCGTCGTGCGCTTCGATCTTCATAGGCAAGCCGGGCGCCTGCGGCGGCCGTTCCCTGCTGTCAACGCAGCGAGCTTAGCTGCTCCGCGCCCAGCCAACAAGCATGCACGCCATAAGGAACGCGCTGCGGCAGGTGCAGCCTGGCGAGTTCCTCCATGCTCGACGCGTCGAGAATAAGCAGGCAGGCCCGCTCTTCGCTCATCAGCAGATCGACCAGGTAGCCGTCATCCTCCGCGCTGCCGTTCTTCCGCGCTACGAACAGCGCCTCGCCTCCGCGGTATTCGCCGTAGTCGAAATACTTCACTTCTTTTTCGTCGATGAGGTCGTACTTCAAGACCCCCTTGCCCATGATGCCGTTCGCCCCACCTTCATCGAGCAGGTACGCGTAGCGCGAGGGCTTGCCGATGTAGTCGGTGTTGTAGCTGGGGCGCTCGTAGAAGTGCTCGAGCAGGCAGCGCTGCTCGGTGACCTCGCCGCTGTCGAGGTTGAGGCGGTACTTGTAAAGGTAGGCGGGTGACTCTTGCGAGCTGTGAATCGGCACGTTACTGGCGTAGTCGCGAAAGACGGGCGCAAACATGACGATATCGGTACCGCCGTCCTCACGACGTTCCTCCCAACCGTTGATCGTATGCCAGATGTGCCCCGGCTGGTCGGTGGTGAACCACTGGATTTTGTCTCCCTCGCGGTGGTCGCGCCGGATGACGCCAAAGCGCATCTTGTAGTCCGGGTCGAAATAGAAAGCCGAGCCGATGTCGCTCATTAACTTTGCGCCGTCGAAACGCAGTGACAGGTCCGGGAACACTGAATAGTTTTCTGTCAGGTAGCAGTCGTGCAGAAACCCCATGGCCGGCTTCGGCGCCATCAACTCCTCGTGACGTGTGAGCTGGCCATTGCTCAATACATCGAAATGGATCTTGCCGCTTTGCGTGTGGGTGCTGTAGCTGTACCAGTCGCCGTTTGAAGGATCGATCTTGGGATGTGCGGTAAAGGGATGGTCCAGGCCGCCGCCGAAATTTCGGTATTGACCTTCGCCATCAACTAGCGGCTTTCCAGAAACTTCACTGACCTTCAGTTCAAACGGAAAACTGGTCTCTTGCAGTGCATAGAGTTTGCCGTGATGAAACTGGATGGCGGTAGACACGGAACTGTTCTCAAGGGTGTCAATTGCAGGTGCAAGGCCCGTGCGCTGTTCGATGGCCGACAGCGCGATCTTCGCCAGGGCCGGCTTGCCGCCGCCGGCAACGTCGCCAAACTCGATATACAGTTCACGCCCCGCCGCGGCCTCCGCCAGGTAGCGCGGCGTTTTGATGTAGTGATTGCTGTAGCTCGCCTCGCCGTTGCTGATATAGACCTGGTGAATCATGCCCGCGCCGTTGAACATGTGGCGGCGGCTGTCGGTGCGGTCGAACGGGCTGTTGGTGCCGTTGCGCAGGTACAGCCCTTCCAGGTCCGCCGGGAGCGTCCCGTCGATGCGCACCGCGGCGTGTGTCAATTCAGTGTGAACCGGGTTGAAGCCCGGCAGTGAATAGTCGCTGCCGCGGTTGTAGCCGTCGACATCCAGGGCCGCGTTGGCTTTCGCCCGGGCCGCGTTCAACAGCGGCCTGAGCAGGACGAAACGGACCAGCAGGAGCAGGAGCAGCAGGCACGCTGCCGTGGTTAACAACCAGGAATATTCCCCGAACATACGATTTCTCCGTCAGTGGCAGGATCCGGGACCGGGCAGGCGATTGACGCGCACACCCGGGCCCCAAGGATAATATGCAACATGGTGCATATAACAGTAGTCCCTTCCATGCTCATATGCAACCTGTATCATATGCGTTGTCAGCCGCAGGCACCGGATCGCCAACCATGTCCCTGAAACACGTCATCCTCGTGGTCCTCAAAAAAGGCCAATGCACCGGGTACGAGATCAACCAGACCTTCGCCGGCCCACTGGGCATCTACTGGCATACCACTCACCAGGCCGTGTATCGAGCCCTGGCCAGCCTTAGCAGGGAGGGTTGGGTGCGCTACAGGGAAAAAAGCCAGGACGGCAAGCCGGACAAGAAGATCTACAGCATCACCGCCAGCGGCGAGAGAGCCCTCAACCAGTGGCTACGCGAACACCAACAACCGGGTCCAATCAACGAGAGTCTGTTGGTGAAATTTTTTGCCGGCGAACTGTGTCCGACCGGGGCTCTTATCGAACAGGTGCGGGAACTGCAGGCCACGCACCAGAGAAATCTCGAGTACTATCGGAGTCTGGCGGAGGGCTTCGAGCCCGGGTTAGAGCGACAGGGCATCGATACTCGCCGCGGCTACCTCACCCAGCGTCGCGGTATCCTGATGGAGCAGGCCAGGCTCGCCTGGTGCGATGAGGCGCTGGCGATGCTGGAGCAGGACCAGGCCAGGGAGTGAGCCGTGTGCCGTATCAAAGGCGTGCTCCCTGGCCAGGGCGAGCGCCATCGTAAAGAATGAACAGGCCTGATACGACGATCAGTCCGCAACCTGCCACCACCGGCAGGCCCAGTTGTTCATCAAACAGTACGACACCGCAGGTGATGCCAAACAGCAGGCGCGTGTAGCGAAAGGGTGTCACCGCCGAAACCTCCCCGGTTCGCATCGCCTTCATCAGGCCGGCGTAGGCCGCTGCGCCGACGACTACGGCCCCCAGCAGGAGAAGCCAGGTGGTGCCATCCGGGTAGACGAATGTCGCGCCCTCCCAGGCCGAGTACAGTGCGCCCGCGGCGGCGATGGACAGGAAACCGTAGAGCCCGAGAATCGAGGTGCCCAGCGACGCCGGCGCGGCACGGCTGGCAAGGTCCCGGCCGGCAAAGCCGAGCATGCCAAGCAGCGCGAGCACCGAGAGCAGGGAAAAGCTCTCGGTGCCGGGGCGGATAATGATGATGACGCCGGCCAGGCCCAGCAGGATGGCGCTCCACCTGCGCCAGCCTACCTGTTCGCCAAACACCAGGGCAGCGCCGGCGACCACGACGATGGGCGTCGCCTGAAGTATGACCGTCGCCACGGACAACGGGGCCAGGGCGATTGCGAGCACGTAGAACAGGCGCCCCAGGACCTCGAACAGTACGCGGATCAGCATCGGCGCGGAGGCGACCTCGCGGCTGACAAGGCGTTCACCCCGCAGAAGCGCGCTACAGGCGAAGACAAGGGCTCCGCCGGCGCCAAAAATCACCAGGAGCTGGCTGACGGGAAGCGAAGCCGAGGCCGCCTTGATAAAGACATCCTCGATAGAAAACGCCGCCATCGCGGCAACCATCCAGGCACTGCCGGTCAGGTTGGCCCGGCGCTCGATGCCGGGGATCATGCTCGGGGAAATTTTCTTACGCCTTCTATCGATGGCCGGGTTCGTTAGCTATGCCGTGCTGCGCGCCTGGCAGCCCGGCTATGTGCCACCCAGCACGCCCTCGATAAACTCGGTCTTGGCGGCGCGGTACGTATCCATGGACCCGTTACAGGCAGAGAGCTTTACCTCGTTGTAGCGCTCTACGAGAGCGGGGTTTGCCAGGAGCGCTTGCTGCAGAGCGATAAAGCCAAACCCGTTCTCGTTCTCACCCACCAGCTGCAAGCCATAGTCTGTGCCGCGAAAGCCACCGCTGTAGCTCACGAACAACTCCTCGGGCTCCATTTCCGGGTTGTGCGCAAAATGCGCGTCCAGGGTGCCTCTGGCCTGAGCAAACTCGTTATTGTCGACCTGTACAAGAATATCGACATCGCCCTTGGTCAGTGCGCCAGGGATACTGCTGCTGCCGATATGCAGGATCCGGGCGTCCGGCAGTAGCCTGTTACCAACGGCAACCAGGTGTTCAACAGTGTCCTGAACCTGATCCAGTATATCCTCTATGCGTTCCAGTTTGACCATTGTTTCCTTGACCGGTAAATGCCAGGTTGAAGCGATCGGTGCCCGACGCCCCGTGGGGCGTGCCGCCTGTAGTCAGCCAGCTCGTTCGCGATAGAACGCGACGTAGAACTTTACCGCCCCGATTGGCTCCACTTCATGGGGAACCGCCGGCTCCACGACGCCGTGCAATTGTGCGGACAGCTCGACTTCCTCGAGGACCGGTTCCAGAATCCGGTACTTCAGCCTGCCTGACAGTACGACGATTTTTCCCCAGACGCCGGGCTTTGTCTGGTGCGCCTTCAACAGCCCCGGGGGAATACTGCACTCATCGAATTCGGGGGTGCTCTTATAATTCTCCATGTGCGCTGGCAAGGATTTCATTGTAAGTACCTTTGTCGGTCGCGCCCTGGCTGTTCATACCGAATGCGGGTGTCCTGGATAGTAGATAAGTTGCCAAGGTTGTAAGCGTCCGGTAATCACACCTTGTCATTCAGTGCCCAGTTATGCGGCAGCAGTTCGTTGACGGCGCTCGCCTTCTGCGTCGGCAGACGCGCCAGTAC
>PABK01000053.1 GCA_002699145.1 Halioglobus sp. | reverse complement strand
TCGCTCCACTCCCTCGGCGCCAGCGAAGTGTTCCGCGCCGCTTTTTCCCACCCCGCAGCCTCTGGCGGAGGGGCTGGTGGGGGTCTGGGGGGGCGGTTTGTGTTTACCTGGTCCTGGCGTGTTGCGGGGGTGGGTCGTGATGTAGCTTGTTTCGGACTGCTGGACTGCTAGATTTCCCGATGACTTCAGTTCGAGAATGCGCGGTCACCTGAACGCTGCAGCCACCCCCGCCGAGTTCTCGAACAATCACTCCACCCACACCTGCCGCTTCCCANTGCNAGGCGGGCGGGGGGCTGNGGNGGGNCTCGCAAACCAGCCGCCGAGGGAGTGGAGCGAGACGCGTTTCCATGCGGCTCGCGACCGACCGAGGGCACCGCGGAGCGGCGAGCTGGTCAGAGGCCCGCTACAGTCCCTCGCCCGCCGGTGGCGTTACCGCCACACCCCACAGATGTTGGATAGCGGCGTCGCAACAACAGGAGAACCTCCCGCGGGGGCAGTGTCCCGGGGAGGGAGTCTGCTTTTCGACCGACCGGGACACTGCCCCCGCGGGAGGTTCGGTTAGGCCCAAGAACGACCCCACGTAAGAACCCTCCTAAGTGGAAGGTTCGGTTAGGCCCAGGAAAGCGTCTAACCGTCTCAACGGGCAGGAAAACTCGAGCAAAAAAAAGCGCCGCGGTGAACACACCGCGGCGCCGTAGGAGGGATCCGCGCAGGCCGCTCAGAAATCCTTGCGCAGGGTCACACCCCAGGTCAGGGGCTCGTTGTAGTAGGCGTTGTAGCGGCCGGTCTGCGCCGGCGAGTCGGCGATCGTGGTGGTGTACTCCTCGTCCGTCAGGTTGCGCCCCCAGAAAGTGAGCACGGTATCCCAGGGCTCGTAGCGCAGGCCTGCGCGCAGGTTGAGCAGCGCGTAGGAGCCGTCGTATTTCTCCGGGTCGTTGTTCACGTCGGTCATGCGCTCGTCGGTCCAGATGTACTCACCGTAGAGGAAAGCGCCCAGCGCGTCGCTGAGGCGGAAATCCTGGTTGCCGGTAAACACCACGACGTTCTCCGGGTTGCCCGAGAGGTCACCGCCGCTACGGTCACACGGGTTATTCAGGTTGTCCGGCTCCGGGTCGCCGGGGTCGGGCTGGTTGGTGTGCCAGGGTTCGCCAGTCCAGCAGGGCCCGTTCTCGAAATCCGAGTACTCGCCGTGGTTGTAGGCGTAGGCCAGGGTGAGCGTGGTGTTTTCAAGCGGCGCCCAGGAGGCGTCGATCTCGCCGCCGTAGGTCTCCGCGGTACCCGCGTTGGTCAGGGTGAAACCGCCGCCCTGGAAGGATACGGTCTGCAGGTCATCGGTGTCGGTCTTGTGCAGGGCCACGTTCACGCGCAGGGCCTGCTCGGGGAACTCCGCTTTCATGCCCAGTTCAAAGGACTCCGAGTCTTCCGCCTCGAAAATCGGGTCGAAAGCCGGGTTGATGCGGTCCGTGTTCACCCCGCCGGACTTGTAGCCGGTGCCGTAGGAACCGTAGAGCATGATGGTATCGCTCATGAACCAGCTCAGCTTGAGGGTGCCGGTTATCTGGTCGTCGTCGAAATCCTCGTCCAGGTCGGGGGTCGGCGTCAGCGGCGGGAAGGAAAGAAAACCCGAATTATCGCCGGGATCACCGCCCACCACGGGGTAGTCCTGGGTGAAGGTGTTGGTCATCTGCTTGTCTTCATAGGTCCAGCGCAGGCCGGCCGTGAGCACCAGCGTGTCGCTCAGGTTGTAGTCGGCCTGGCCGAAAATCGCGTAGCTCTCGTGTTCCTGTTTGTTCACGTCGCGGGAGCCGGTGCCGTCGATGAACAGGTTGCTGTCAAAACCCAGCGCGATCTGTGCGGTATCCGCTCCGACCATGGTGGTGCGGTCGTTGTCCAGGTCCTGGGTGTAATAGTACAGGCCCACGACATAGTTCAGGTCATCGCCCTCGCCGGTGAGACGGAACTCCTGGGTGAACTGTTCCTGCTTGGCGTCATTGGTGCGGTAGGCGCCGTCCAGGTCGGTGAACAGGATGTCCGCGTCGTCGTAGGCGTCGTGTGAGCGGTAGGCGCTGATACTGGTGACCAGGAACAGGTCCGTTTCCCAGTCCACCTGCAGGGAGATGCCCTCGTCCTCGTTCTCCGAGCGCGGCTTGCGCGCCGCGGTCACGGTGTAGTCGTAGAAATCGTCGTTGGTCAGCACGGTGCCGCCACCGTCCAGTACGTACTGGTCCGTGGGGCCGTTGGGGAAACCGTTGTACAGCGGCGGGTCGGCCGGGTCGCGGCCGCCCAGGGGAACCTGGTTGCTCTTCCAGGAGCCGGCGGCGCAGCAGGTCTCGTCCACCTCGGAGTGGTCGGCGATCAGGCGCAGGGTCAGCGCGTCCGTCGGCGTGTACAGCACCTGGAAGCGACCGCCCCAGCGGTCCTTGTCGTTGATGGCGTCGTCTTCGGAGGCGCCGCCCAGGCCCAGCCAGTCGACGTAGCCGTCGCGCTCCATGTAGAAACCGGTGGCGCGCACCGCGAGCACGTCTTCTATCAGGGTGAAAGACTTGGCGCCACTGGTGCCGAGCAGGTCGTAGTCACCCGCGGTGCCCTCGATGAAGCCGGTGCCCTCGAAGTCCGGGGCCACGGAATTGAGCTGTATGGCGCCCGCCGGCGTGTTGCGGCCGAACAGGGTGCCCTGCGGTCCGCGCAGCACTTCCACCGACGCCACATCGACCATGTTGTTGATCATGGAGCCCTGGCGCGCACGGTACACACCGTCCACGTACAGGCCCACGGAAGGTTCCAGGCCGAAGTTCTGCGAACTGGTGAACACGCCGCGGATGGAGAACGTCGTGGTCGTGGAGGTCTGGGTCTGGCCGACAATCAGGCTCGGCGCATTGACCTGCAGGTCGAACATGTCCTTGACCCCGGACTGCTCGAGCATTTCGGCGTTGAAGGCGGTGACCGCCACGGGAACGTCCTGCAGGCTCTGTTCGCGCTTCTGCGCGGTGACAATGACTTCCTCCAGCACACCCTGGGCAAACAGGGGCGATGCCGGGGAGACTGCGGCCAGCGCGGTGACGGCGATGGCCAGGCGGCGCGGGGTAAATCGGGATGTATTCATCGGCAGCTACCTTGGGTTATTGTTTATTGCGGGTAAGGGCATGATACTGGATTGGGGCGTCAACGGAACAGTAATAATGCCCAGCGCGGGGCAGGCCCCGCGGCGGCGGGCCGGTAGTGCTATACTGTCGCCCCCCTGCAAACGCACACAGCAATGACTGCCGACCTCTTTTCCTACCGCAAATTCTGGGCTGAGTGCCTGGGCCCCGCCCCGGAGTTGCCCATGTCACGGGCAGAGATGGACGCCCTGGGCTGGGACAGCTGCGATGTCATTATCGTCACCGGCGACGCCTACGTGGACCACCCCAGCTTCGGCATGGCGGTGATCGGCCGGCTGCTCGAGGCCCAGGGTTTCCGCGTCGGCATCATCGCCCAGCCGGACTGGACCAGCCCCGACCCGTTCCGCGCCCTGGGCCGGCCCAACCTGTTCTTCGGGGTCTCCGCCGGCAACATGGACTCCATGATCAACCGCTACACGGCGGACCGCAAACGCCGCAACGACGATGCCTACACCCCTGACAACGCGGGCGGGCGCCGCCCTGACCGGGCCGTGATTGTCTACAGCCAGCGGCTGCGCGAGGCCTGGCGCGACGTACCCCTGGTGATCGGCAGCATCGAGGCGAGCCTGCGCCGTATCGCGCACTACGACTACTGGAGCGACAAGGTGCGCCGCTCCATCCTGCTCGACAGCCGGGCGGACCTGTTGCTCTACGGCAACGCCGAGAGAGCCATCGTGGAGCTTGCGCACCGGCTGGCGCGCGGTGAGAGCATCGGCGCCATCCGCGACCTGCGCGGCAGCGCCTTCGTGCGCAAGCGCGTGCCCCCGGGCTGGCGGGTCATAGACTCCACCAGTATCGACGTGGTCGGCAAGGCCGCCCCGCCGGCCAACCCCTACCAGGAGACCGACGCCGCGCAGTGCAGCCAGGCCGGTATAGACGCCGCGCCACTGCGCCTCATCGACGGCCTCGGCGACAGCAGCGACACGGTGATTCGCATTCCCGCCTACGAGGCAGTACGCGAGGACCCCGACCTGTACGCGCACGCGTCGCGCATCCTGCACAAGGAGACCAACCCGCACAACGCGCGCCCGCTGGTGCAGGCCCACGGCGACCGCGAGGTGTGGCTGAACCCACCGCCGCTGCCGCTGCAAACCGCGGAACTGGACGCCGTTTTCGAGCTACCCTACACCCGCCAGCCGCATTCCGCCTACGGCGACGCCGCCATTCCCGCCTTTGACATGATCAAGCACTCGGTGAACATCATGCGCGGGTGTTTCGGCGGTTGTACCTTCTGCTCGATCACCGAGCACGAGGGGCGCATCATCCAGAACCGCTCCGAGGATTCCATCATTCGCGAGATCGAACAGATCCGCGACAGCTCGCCGAGCTTTACCGGGGTGATCTCCGACCTCGGCGGGCCCACGGCGAACATGTGGCGCCTGGCCTGCAACAGCCGCGAGGTGGAGGCGCGCTGCCGCAAGCTCAGCTGCGTCTTTCCGGGCATCTGCAAGAACCTGGATACCGACCAGACGCCGCTGGTGAACCTGTATCGCCGTGCGCGCGCCCTCCCCGGGGTGAAAAAGGTGCTGATCGCCTCGGGACTGCGCTACGACCTGGCGGTGCAGACTCCGGAATACGTGCGCGAGCTGGTCACGCACCACGTGGGCGGTTACCTGAAAATCGCCCCGGAACACACCGAGCAGGCGCCCCTGGACAAGATGATGAAGCCGGGTATCGACAGCTACGAGCGTTTTCGCAGCCTCTTCGAGAAGTACTCGCGTGAAGCCGGCAAGGAACAGTACCTCATCCCCTACTTCATCGCCGCCCACCCGGGCACCCGCGACCGCGATATGCTCGAGCTCGCGCTGTGGCTGAAGCGCAACCGCTTTCGCGCCGACCAGGTGCAGACCTTCTACCCCTCGCCCATGGCCACGGCCACCGCCATGTACCACAGCGGGCGCAACCCGTTGCGTCGGGTAACGCGCAACAGCGAGTCGGTACCTGCCGTCAAGGGCCTGGCGCAGCGCAGGCTGCACAAGGCCTTCCTGCGCTACCACGACCCCGACAACTGGCCGACCTTGCGCAGCGCATTGAAAAAAATGGGGCGCGCCGACCTGATCGGCAACGGCAAGATGCACCTGGTGCCGCCGCGCCAACCGCCGCGTCGCCACGCGGTGGTCCAGGAGCCCTCGCGACCTTTCGCCACCCAGCACACGCGCGCCGAGCGGCGACCCACGCGTCGAGCGCGCAAAAGGCGCTGATATTTGCGATATACTGCGCGGCGCAACCGACCCCGAGGACAACCAATATGAAAATGCTTCGCCGCAGCCTTGGCACCCTGCTCGCCCTGTTCTCTCTCGGCGCTCTCGCCGCAGCACCTGTCGTGGACGCGCCCCTGCCACCACTGGATATCGACGACCGCGGCGAACTGGTCATGCAGGGGGACGACTTCGACTTCCGCCCGTGGAGCTCGGGCAGCAATCCCGGCGTGGTTCACGTCATCCAGTACTTCGGCGCCAAAATGAGCCACAAGGACCTGTTCAGCCCGTTGACAGACAGCATCCAGGAAAGCTTCGCGCCCGGCACTGTACATGTCACCACCGTATTGAACATGGATGCCGCGCTCTGGGGAACCGGCGGCTTCGTCATGTCGGAGCTGAAAAAGAACAAGAAGGCGCACCCGACCGCGACCATGGTCATCGATGAGGACGGCACCGGCGTGGATACCTGGGAACTGGGCAAGGAAGGTACCGGGCTGATTGTCCTGGACAGCCAGGGCGTGGTGAAGTTTTTTTCCCGCGCCCCGCTCGACGACAAGGAACTGGCATCAACCATTGAACTGATACGCTCGAATATCGATGCCTGAGCCAGGCAGGCTGCACAGTAAGGTATCATTGCGACTTTGCCCGCGGTCTTCATGAACAAGAAAGTACTCTATCCCCTGCTGTTGCTCGCCGCCGGTCTTGGGCTGGCGGTCATGGTCGGCAGCAACAAGGTCGAGGTCGACAGCCAGGCAACCGGGCGCCTCGCGCCCACCGTACGCGTAATGCAGGCGCGCGTGCACGAGGAATACCTGACCATCGGCTCACAGGGCACCGTGCAGCCGCGCAGCCAGAGCGAACTCATTCCCGAGGTCTCCGGCCGCGTCAACTGGATGTCCCAGTCGCTGGTGAGCGGCGGCGCCTTCCGCGAGGGCGATATCCTGCTGCGCATCGACGACGCGGACTACCAGACCCTGGTGCAGCGCTCGGAAGCCGCCCTGCAGCGCTCCGAAGTGGAGTACGACCACGCCGCCGAGGAACTGGAACGCCTGGCGAGCCTGCACAAACGACAACTGGCCAGCCAGCAGCAGCTGGACAATGCCCGGCGCGCGGCGAGAGTCGCCCAGGCCAACCTGCTGGAGGCACGCGCGAGCCTGGAACAGGCGCGACGTGACCTGGCGCGCACCGAACTGCGCGCCCCCTTTGACGGGCTGGTGCGCAACGAGCACGTGGACATCGGACAGTTCGTCACACGCGGGCAGAGTATCGGCGCCATCTACGCCACCGATTACGTCGAAGTGCGCCTGCCGATCTCGGCCGACCAGTTGCGCTACCTCGGGCTACCCATATCCACCCGCGGACAAATTCCCGAGGCCCAGCGCCCACCGGTCACCATCAGCACCGACTTCGGTGACGCGCGCTTTATCTGGGAAGGTGAACTGATGCGCCTGGAAGCCGAAATCGACGAGCGTTCGCGCATGATCTATGGCGTCACCCGCCTGCGCCAGGACGAATCCGACCAGGCCCCCATCCTCCCCGTCGGCATGTTCGTGCAGGCGGAAATCCGCGGGCAGCGTGCCCGGGGCGTCATCCGCCTGCCGCGGTCGGCGATGCGTGACAACAACCAGGTGCTGGTGGTAGATGATGAACAGCGCCTGCGCTTCCGCCAGGTGAGCCTGCTGCGCCTGGAGCACGATGACATACTGGTCCGTGAGGGATTATCCGACGGCGAATGGGTCTGTATCTCTCCGCTGCAGACCGTCGTAGACGGCATGCACGTCACCCCGGTGCAGGAATAAAGGGCGCACGTGAACAACCTGATCGCCTGGTTCGTTCGCAATTCCGTTGCGGCCAACCTGCTGATGATGATGCTGATAGCGGGCGGCCTGCTCGCCCTGCCCAACATCCATCAGGAGGAGTTTCCCACGCTGGACGTGGACGCCGTCAGTGTTCGTGTCCCCTACCTCGGCGCGGCACCCGCGGAGGTGGAAACCGGTGTCTGTATCCGCATCGAGGAGGCGGTGGAAGGCACCGAGGGCATCGACCGTATCACCTCCGAGGCCGCCGAGGGCTATTGCGCGCTCACCATCGAACTGGTCCGGGGCGTGGACAAGACCAAGGTGGCCAACGATATCAAGAGCAAGGTCGATGCCATCGACTCCTTCCCGGCGGAAACCGAGCAGCCGGTCACCGCCGAGATCAGCTTTCTCGCCACCGTGCTGCAGATCGCCGTCTCCGGCCACGCGGATGAGCGCACCCTGAAATTCATCGGCCAGCGCATGCGCGACGATATCGCCGCCCTGCCCGGCGTCTCCCAGGTCGAACTGCAGTTCGCACGCCCCTACGAGATTTCGATCGAGGTCTCGGAGCAAACCCTGCGTCGCCACGGACTTACCCTCGAGGCCATCGGCCAGGCCATCGCGCGCAGTTCCCTGGACATTCCAGGCGGTTCATTGAAAACCCGCGGCGGCGAGATCCTCCTGCGCACCAAGGGGCAGGCCTATCACGGCCGGGAGTTCGAGGACATCGTGGTGCTGACGCGCACCGACGGCACCAACGTCACCCTGGGCGAAATCGCCACGGTGATAGACGGCTTTGAGGAAAGCGACCTGCAGGCGCGCTACGACGGCGAGCCGTCGGTATCGCTGAAGGTATCGCGTGTGGGCAAGGAAGACATCATGGCCATCGCCACACGCGTCAAGGACTACCTGGAACAGGCACGTCGCGAAGTGCCCGAGGGAATCGCCATCAACATCTGGCAGGACGAATCCCAGGACCTGGTTGACCGTCTCGACGCACTCAGCCGCAACGCGCGCAGCGGCCTGTTGCTGGTGCTGCTGGTGCTCACCCTGTTCCTGCGTTTCCGTCTCGCCACCTGGGTCGCCGCCGGTATACCGGTGGCTCTGCTCGGCGCCGTGGCGATGTTTCCCCTGGCGGGCTTTTCCATCAGCACGGTCTCGGTGATGGCGTTTATCCTGGTGCTGGGCATCCTGGTCGACGACGCCATCGTGGTGGGCGAACGCGTCTACGCGCACGAACAGCAAGGCAAGGGGCGTGCACAGGCCGCCATCGCCGGCACCCAGGAAGTGGCGATCCCGGTGTTCTTCGGCGTGTTGACGACCATGGCCACCTTTATCCCGGTAGTGAGCATCCCCGGCCCCATGGGAGGCTTCTACAAACCACTGGGCTTCACGGTGATGATCGCCCTGGCGTTTTCCATTATCGAGTCGCAGTTCATCCTGCCCTCGCACCTGGCCCACCGCAAGGCGGAAAAAGAACCGGGAGACAATGCGCTGATGGACCGCTGGCTGGCCTTACAGGGGCGTATCTCGGCGTCGCTGGAGAGCGCCGCGACGCGCTTCTACCAACCCGCCGTGGAGCGTGCGCTGGAGTGGCGTTACCTGACCATTGCGGGGGGCGTCGTGGTCCTGGCGCTGACCATGTCCCTGTTTGCCTCGGGTCGTATGCAGTTCCAGTTCTTCCCCGGCGTCGAGGGCACTCACCTGTACGCCGCCGTGACCATGCCGGAGGGCACGCCCATAGAGGAAACCGCGCGCGCAGTGGAACGCCTGGAAGACGCGGTTGAAGTGTTGCGCGGCGAACTGGACGCGCAACTGGCGCCCGGAGAGCCAAGCAAGGTAGCGCACGTCTTTTCCACCATCGGCTCGTTCATACCCAAGGGCTCGATCGAGATGGGCAGCGATAGGCAGAGCAACATCGCCGAGGTGGGTGTCGAGTTGAACCTGCCGCGCAACTACTCCGGTATATCGACACAGACCTTCGCCAACCGCTGGCGCGAAATCACCGGCAGCATTCCCGATGCGATAGAGCTGAGCTACACCTCCGAGGCCTTCGGCGTGGGCAAGGCCATATCCTTTGAACTCTACGGACGCGACTTCGAGGAACTGCGCTCGGTCGCCGCCGAACTGCGTATCGCCCTGCAGGGCTACAGCGGCGTGCTGGACGTCACCGATTCTTTCCGCGCCGGCAAGCAGGAAGTGCAGCTGACCCTGCTCCCGGAGGCGCGCAACCTGGGGCTCACGCTGGACGACCTGGGCCGCCAGGTGCGCCAGGCATTCTACGGCTACGAGGCGCAGCGCATCCAGCGCGGCAAGGACGACGTGCGCGTCATGGTGCGCTACCCCGCCGATGAGCGGCGCTCCCTGGGCGACCTGGAGGGGATGCGTATCCGCACCGCCGATGGCACCGAGGTCCCCTTTGCCAGCGTCGCCCGCGCCTCCCTCGCGCGCGGCTACACGACCATACGACGTATCGATGGCAACCGCGTGGTGACGGTGACCGCCAACGTTGACCGCGCGCTGACCACGCCGGAACACGTCATCGGCGCCATCGAGGAGGAGGTCCTGCCCGCGGTACTGGCGACGCATCCCGGGGTATCCTACACCCTGGCCGGCGAGGCGGAAGAGCGCAGCGAATCCATGGCCTCGCTGCAGAGCACCACCCTGCTGGCGCTACTCGTCATCTACGCCCTGCTGGCCATTCCGCTGCAGTCTTACCTGCAGCCGCTGGTCATCATGAGCGTGATACCCTTTGGCGTGGTCGGGGCGATTCTCGGCCACCTGCTGCTGGGCAGGGACCTGGTGTTTTTCTCGCTGCTGGGCATCGTCGCCCTGGCTGGCGTCGTGGTCAACTCCAGCCTGGTACTGGTGGATTTCATCAACAAACAGCGCGCCGCAGGTGTCGCCACACAGTGGGCGGTCAGCCATGCCGGCACGGCGCGTTTCCGACCGATTATCCTCACCAGCATCACCACCTTCGTCGGCCTCACCCCCATCATGCTGGACACGACCATCTCCACGCACATCTTCCGCCCCATGGCGATCTCCCTGGGCTTCGGCGTACTGGTGGGCACGGTCATCACGCTGTTCCTGGTGCCCTGCCTGTACATGGTCCTGCAGGACTTCAAACGCGACCGCGTCGACACCGCGGACACGGTCGGCGCTGGCGCCCGTGACGATACCGCCGGCCCGCTGGACGGCGCGGCGCGGTAGCTGGCCGCACGACGGTTGATTTGTCAGGCGCGATGCGCTGTACTATTTTTTTACCTTGCCTCCCTGCGCCAGGGAGGTGTTTTTGACTCTCAAGGAGAAGCAGCATGTCACTGAAAGGCAGCCAGACCGAACAGAACCTGAAGGACGCCTTCGCCGGCGAATCCCAGGCCAACCGCCGCTACCTGTACTTCGCGGCCAAGGCCGATGTCGAGGGCTACAATGACGTCGCGGCGGTCTTCCGCTCCACCGCGGAGGGCGAGACAGGCCATGCCCACGGTCACCTGGAATACCTCGAGGAAACCGGCGACCCGGCCACCGGATTGCCCATCGGCGGTACCGCGGACAACCTCAAGGCGGCCATTGCCGGCGAGACCCACGAGTACACCGACATGTACCCGGGCATGGCGAAAACCGCCCGCGACGAGGGCTTCGAGGAGATCGCCGACTGGATGGAAACGCTGGCCAAGGCCGAGCGCAGCCACGCGAATCGTTTCCAGAAAGCGCTGGACAACCTCGACGACTGAGGGCCGCTCACGGGGGCCCCAGCGGGGGCCCCAATGCGTTGTTTAACATGCGCCGGGAGACGTCTGCGTGAGAGAAGGAAGCCTGGAAGCCCCGACCCGGCACCCGGTGGACTGGCAGTCCGCGGAGTTCTGGGAGCGCCAGTCCCTGGATGAGGAACTGGAGCGGGTCTACGATATCTGCCACGGTTGCAGGCGCTGTGTCAGCCTGTGCGAGGCCTTTCCCACCCTGTTCGACCTGGTCGACGAATCCGACACCATGGAAGTGGACGGCGTGGACAAGGCGGACTACGGCGCGGTCGTGGACCAGTGCTACCTCTGCGACCTGTGCTATATGACCAAGTGCCCCTACGTGCCCCCGCACGAATGGAACGTCGATTTCCCCCACCTGATGCTGCGCGCCAAGGCGGTGAAGTTCCGCGCCGAGGGCGCGCCCCTGCGCGACCGCGTGCTGACCAGCACCGACAAGGTATTCAGGGCGGCGTCCATTCCGCTGGTGGACATCACGGTCAACGCACTGAACGGCGTCGGCGCGGTGCGCAAGGGCCTGCAGGCGAGCGTCGGCATTCACCACCAGGCCCCGGTACCCGCGTTTCACAGCAAGACGCTGCGCAAGCGCGCCGCGCCGCTACTGCGCGAAATCGCTGCGCGGCCGGTGGGCGAAACCAGTGGCAAGCTGGCGCTGTATGCGACCTGCTACGGCAACTACGCCAATCCGCACCTCGGCGAGGATTTCGTCAAGGTGTTCCAGCACAACGGCGTGCATATCGACGTGGTGCCGAAGGAACAGTGCTGCGGCATGCCGAAACTGGAGCTGGGCGACCTGGACAGCGTCAACGCGCTGAAGGAAGCCAACATTCCGCGACTGGCGGCGCTGGTGGACCAGGGCTACGACCTCACCGCCCCTATCCCTTCCTGCGTGCTGATGTACAAGCAGGAACTGCCCCTGCTCTACCCCGATGACGCTGATGTGAAGAAGGTCCAGGCGGCTTTTTTCGACCCCTTCGAGTACCTGTGGTTGCGCCACAAGGGCGGCGCGCTGCAAACGGAATTTCCCAACGCGCTGGGCAGCGTCGCCTACCAGGTCGCCTGCCACCAGCGGGTACAGAATATCGGGCTGAAGACCCGTGACGTGCTCGCCCTGGTCCCGGGCACCGAGATCGCCGCCCAGGAGCGCTGCTCCGGCCATGACGGCACCTACGCGGTCAAGCTCGAGACGCACGAAAAATCGGTGAAAATCGCGCGCCCGGTGGTGCGCAAGGTGGACCAGGTGCAGCCCGATCACTTCACCAGCGACTGTCCCATGGCCGGCACGCATATCGCCAACCTGGCCGAATCGGTGGAGCAGGCGCACCACCCCATGACCCTGCTGCGCATGGCCTACGGCCTGTAGCCACGAAGGAAGCGACTATGAACAGACTGTCCCGCGCTGACCTGTGGTCACTGGAGGAATACGCGGAAAAACGCGCGCAGTTTCGCGCCCGGGTGATGCAGCACAAGAAGCATCGCCAGGTCGCCCTCGGGGAGAACGCGCGCCTCTATTTCGAGGACGTCCTGACTATACGCTACCAGATCCAGGAAATGCTGCGTATCGAAAAGGTCTTCGAAGCCGACGCGATCAACGAGGAACTGGACGCCTACAACCCGCTGATACCGGATGGCAGCAACTGGAAGGCCACGTTCATGCTGGAGTACGCCGACCCGACGGAGCGCGCGCAGCAGCTGGAACGGCTGCTGGGAATCGAGGACAGGGTCTGGTTGCAGGTGCAGGACTGCGAGCGGATCTACCCGATCGCGGACGAGGACCTGGACCGCAGCCGCGCGGACAAGACCTCCTCGGTACATTTCCTGCGCTATGAACTGGCGCCGACGATGATCGCCGCGGTACAGCGCGGCGCGACCATCAGCGCCGGCATAGACCACCCGGCCTACACGGTCGGCGGCGTGCCCCTGGACGGACCCACACGCGACTCACTCGCCGCAGACCTCGCCCCGGCCAGCATCAACTAACGCGTAATCAACTGGAGCCGGCGCGCCGCTTGGTTTCCCGGGTAGGCAATGCATCCAGTGGGTTTTCCGGCCAGGGATGCTTGGGGTAGCGCCCGCGCATTTCCTTGCGTACGGCGGCGTATTCACCGCGCCAGAAACCGGCCAGGTCCTGGGTCACCTGCAGGGGCCGCCCCGCCGGGGACAACAGGTGCACCTGCAGGGCCACCGCGCCATCGGCGATGCTCGGGGTCTCCTCGCAGCCAAACATCTCCTGCAGTTTTATCGCCAGCACCGGCGGATCCTGTTCGTAGTCGATGACGATGCTGGAGCCCGAGGGAGCGGCCCAGCGCTCGGGGGCCAGGCGCTCCAGTTCCAGCGGCAACGGCCACGGCAACAGGCCGCGCAGTATTCCCTTCAGGTCCAGCTGCTGGAAATCCTGCAGTCGGCGCACATCGCCCAGGTAGGGCATCAGCCACTCCTCCAGGCTGCCCAGCAGACCCTGCTCCGACAGGTCCGGCCAGGGGTTCTCGTTTGCACCGCTGCCGCGATGCGCCTGGTGCACCAGCTGGATACGCGCGCGCCACTGCTCCAGGTTGCGGGTCCAGGGTAGAATCTCCAGACCCTTGCGCCTGACCACCTCGAGCAGTGCGCGGCTGCGCACGTCGTCCGCCACGTCCTGCAGGGGTTCCACGGAGAGTCGGATCTTCCCCACCATGTGGTGACGCTCCGCGACGAAGCGCTCGTTGCGGTAGTCCCATTCCACGTTGTCCGTCTCGGTCACCAGGGTCGAGAGAATCTCGCGGAAAGTGTCCGGGTTGAGGCGGCTGGCGCTGTAGATGCGGTCCTCCGCCGCGCCCACCTGGCCACCCAGTTCGGCCACCGCCAGCCATTCCTGGCCGACAAGGGAGTCGTCCGCCGGCAACAACGCCGTGCGGCCATTGCTCAACTGGTAGCGACTGGGGTCGTCCCCGGGACGCAGGCGCGCGATGCGGTCCGGGTAGGCGCTGGCCAGCAGAATGCCGAGAATGTCCTCCTGGGCGACTCCCAGGGCAAATTTGCGCGGTTTGTGAATTTCACTGGCCAGGCGCGCGAAACGGCGCGCCTGCTGCCAGGTGCGCTTGAACCAGCCCTGCAGGCTGGGGGGGCAGCGGTCCTCCCCCATCAGCACCGCGACCGCCACGGCGATGTCCACGCCGCCCTCGGCGAGCGGGTTGCGCTCGGAGAGAATGGCCGCCAGCAGGCAGGCGGTCTCGGTGGCATGGATGTCGCAGCCCACCAGCAGCATGTGCGCGAGGCGTGGGTGCAGGGGCATCTGCGCCAGGCGCACGCCGTGGGGCGTCAGTTGGTGCTGGCCCTGCGCGGAGCTGAACGCAGCGCCACACAACTCGAGTATGGCAATGGCCTGCTGGTACGGCGCATCCGGCGGCGTATCCAGCCACTGCAGCTCCGCGGGCTCATCTATGCCCCAGGACAATAATTGCAGCGCCATGGGCGCCAGGTCCTCCTGCAGGATTTCAGGTGTGGCGTGCGCGACCAGGCGCGACTGCTGTTGCTCACTCCACAGGCGGTAGCAGACACCCGGACCGAGGCGACCCGCGCGCCCCCTGCGCTGGTCGGCGGAGGCGCGCGACACCCTGCGCGTGGTCAGGCGGGTCATCCCGGTCACCGGGTCGAACACGGCCTCGCGCACCAGACCGCTGTCGATGACGACCTCGATGCCCTCGATGGTGAGACTGGTCTCGGCGACATTGGTGGCGAGCACGACCTTGCGCGTGCCTGGCGCGGCGGCCCGGATGACCTGCCGCTGGCGCTCCAGCGACATGCCGCCATACAACGGCTCGACGTGCACCCGGTCGTCGCCGCTGCGCCGCAGGGCCGCGGACAGCTCTTGCGCTACCGCCCTGATTTCCCGCTGTCCCGGCAGGAACACCAGGATGCTGCCGGCATGCGCCAACAGCGCACGCTGCACCGCGCGCGCCGCAGGCGCAACGATGGAGTCGCGCAACTGGTAGGGTTCGCCGTAATGTGTGTCCACCGGGAACTGGCGTCCCTGTGAGGTGAGTACCGGGGCGTCACCGAGCAGGCGGGACACCGGGTCGCCGTCGAGGGTGGCGGACATCACCAGCAGCTTCAGCGCCGGCCCCTCGCGATAGGACTCGCGGCCAAGCAGGCACAGGGCCAGGCACAGGTCTGAGTCCAGGTTGCGCTCGTGAAACTCGTCGAAGATGACCAGGCCGACGTCCTCCAGGCCCGGGTCGCGTTGCAGCTGGCGCGTGAGAATGCCCTCGGTGACGACCTCGATACGGGTGCGCTCGCTCACGCAGCTGTCCAGGCGCATGCGGTAACCTACCGTTTCTCCCAGGTCCTCTCCAAGTATCTGCGCCATGCGCGCCGCCGCCGAGCGCGTGGCCATGCGCCGCGGCTCCAGCACCAGTATCTTGCGCTTGCCCAGCCAGCTCTCGTTGAGCAGCGCCAGGGGCACCAGCGTCGTCTTGCCGGCGCCGGGGGGCGCCTGCAGCACCACCTCGTCGCCCGCGCTCAGGCGCAGTTTCAGCTCATCGAGAATCTCGTTGACAGGCAGGGCACTGGTGTCTTGGTCGAACATCGCACAATCTTAACGGAGGTAGGCCCCGCAAAGCTACGAAATCCGCTGACCTGCCCGGGGTAGAGGATGGCATTCGCAAACGGGGCTGCTATCCTTGGCGGCACCTGGCAACGGAGGATTTCGACCATGGCGCTACTCGTACTGGGCGTCCTGCTGTTCGCGGCGGTGCACTTCATCCCCTCCCTGGCGCCCGGCGTAAAGAGCGCCTGGCAGTCCAGATTAGGGGAAAATGGCTACAAGGGCCTGTTTTCACTGCTGCTGCTACTGGCCTTCGGCCTGATGATCGGCGGCTGGCGCAGCGCGACACCGGTCTACCTCTACCCGCCGCCGGCGGCGCTGCACCCGCTGGCCCTGGCCCTGCTGGTGCTCGCCTTCCTGCTGCTGGCGGCGAGCAACCTGAAAACGCGCCTGCGGCGAATCTTCCGCCACCCACAGCTCAGCGCCGTGGCCATCTGGGCCGCGGCGCACCTGTTGCTCAACGGCGACAGTCGCTCGCTGGTACTGTTCGGCGGCCTGGGGCTGTGGGCCCTGGTTGAAATCATCGCCATCAACCGACGGGACGGTGTATGGATCAGGGAACCCGCGCCCGGCCTGGGCAGAGAGGCCCTCACCCTGCTCGTGGCGGCGCTGACGCTGGCGCTGGTGATCTACCTGCACCCCTGGCTGGCCGGGGTGCCGGTGTACTAGGAGCGCGGCCCGGGTGCCGCCCCTCAGTCGGCGGCGAGCTGTGGATGCTGACGCGGCGCAGCGATGGCGATATCGGCCACATCCTCGAAGCTGAAGCGCGTGGGCACCCTCCCCGTCCAGGGCTGACCGTCGATCTCGATGTAGGGATAGACGAAGTAGTTCAGCGGCTGCTCGCGAGAGCCCGCGGAAATTACCAGGTCCCTGCCGGTAGTAAAGTGAATCCTGTCCGCCGGCTGGGTACCGTAGAGCAGTTCGCGCCGCTGCGGGTGCTTGGCGGCCTCGGAGGCGTCAATCGGCACCCAGCCACGCTGCGGCAGGTACATGCGCACCCAGCAGTGGTAGCCGCCGATGCTGCCTGCACTGCGGTCATCCGGCACCGGGAATCCTATCTCGAAACGCGCGGGAATCTGTTCGGTGCGCGCCAGGGAAATGAACAGCGCATGGAAATCGGTACAGTTGCCGTAGCGCTCGCTGCAGGCCCAGAAGGTGTCGCCGTTGCCCCAGCCCGTCCCCACTTTCTTGTACTCGACATTGTCCACCACCCAATCGTAGATGGCGCGGGCCGTCGCCGCGGTCGAGGTATCCGCACGCTCGCGCTGGATCTCCTGCAGAATCGGGTTCAGTACCTCATGGCCTACCGGCACCAGCGCGTTGGGAGCCAGGTATAGCGCCTGCTCGGCCGGCGTCAACGGCTGCGCCGGCTGCGCGCCCACCACGCTGCGCGCGATGGTCCAGCTCAGCGTGGCGGTGAGGGGCTCATCGCTCCCCGCGGGTCGCGAGATACGATAATAGCGATTGCCGTAAACCGGCTCCTCGCCGCGCGAGCCCGGTAGCGAGGCCTGCAGGGACTCGTCCAGGATGCGCTGGCCATCGCCCTCCAGGGGCAGCGGAATATACATGTCAATCGCCGCGTCACGAGGCAGGTCAACGGCCAGCACCTCGTAGGTAAAGCGAAAGACGCGCTCCTGCGGCGCCTGCGCCAGTAGCGGTGCGCAAACTCCCCAGGCGAGCAGGAACGCGAGCGTGCGCGTGGCTTTGGAGTGTCTGCAGTGTGGCGTGAAAGTCATGGTATATCCGCTTCAGGGTGATTGGCCGGGCGCTAGCGCTAGACCGGGTAGGTGAAATCGACGCAGTCTTCGCTCACTTCCCAGAGCCGCGCCGCCGCGTTATCGTCGCGCGCCCAGGGCCTGGGTTGCAGTGGCTTGCAGTTGTAGAAATAGCCGCCGCTCGTCCCCGCAACCGCATCGCTGCAACACAGGTAGATGGAGGTTTCGGCGCCCTTCTCCGGCGTGCGGAAAAAGGGACGCAACAGCGCCGGCAGCAACCGCCCGAGCAAACCGTTCTGCGTGCCCAGCGAGGTCGACACCGCACCGGGGTGTAGCGCATTGACGGTGATGTCGCGCCCGGCCAGGCGCCGCGCCAGCTCGTGTGTGAACAGCAGGTTGGCCAGCTTGGAACGACCGTACACGCTGAATGTCCGGTAAGCGGTCTTCGCCTGCAGGTCGTTGAAACCCATATCGCGCACGAACGCATGTGCTCCCGAGGACGTGTTCACAATTCGCGCACCCGGGCTGTGCAACAGTCTCGGTAGCAACAGCCCGGTGAGCAGGAACGGCGCGAGGTGATTGACAGCCAGCGTTGCCTCGAAACCGTCCACCGTTTCGTGGCGCGAGGTATGGATGACGCCCGCATTGTTGAGCAGCACATCCAGCGCTGCGCCGCTGTCCAGGAATTCCTGGGCGGCGCGACGCACGCTGGACAGGTCCGCCATGTCGAGCAGGATGACTGCCGGCGCGGTGCCGGTATCCTGCTCGATGTCGCGCTGCAGCGCCCGCGCCTTTTCCGGGTTACGGCAGAACAGGGTCAGGCGCGCACCCCGGCGCGCCAGTTCACGGCTGGCGGCGGCGCCGATTCCCGCGGTCGGCCCGGTGATGGCGATGTGCTTTCCCTGCATTGGCCGGAGGCTCAAGGTGACAGTGTTCGCGACCGGGTACTGTAACCGAATTCCTTGCGGCGGGCTATTCGTGCATGACCCTGGCAAGCCGTTGCGGGTCACGCCAGCTGCCGCGCAACAGGCGGCCCAGGTACAGCAGCGCGAGCACTATCAACATGGCCACGAAGACCCACCAGGATGTCATCGGCCCAAGGCGGTAGACGACGATGACGAGGTACTGCGCCAGCAGCATGAGGCCGTGTACCGACACCGAGGTCAGCAGGATCCAGCGGGTATCGCCGGCGCCGCGCAGGGCGCCTCCGGCGATCAGCATGGTCGCGTCGGCGAGCATGTAGGTGACCAGTCCCAGCATCATTTTCGCGCCCAGCTCGAGGATCTGTGAGAAATCCTCCCCGCCGTTATCGAACAGCGCCACCAGTTCATAGCGCCCGCACAGGAACAGCAGCGCCAGCGAACCCGAGTAGGCGAAAGCCAGCACGAAGCCCGCCGAGATGGTCTTATTGGCGCGCGCCATATCTCCGGCGCCGACGAAACGGCCGATCAGGCTCATGACACCGATGTTCAGGCCCACCATGGGAATGAACGACAGCATGTCCCAGTTGAACACGATGGCCATGGCCGCACCCTGCACGACACCGTAGGACTGGAACAACAGCAGGAATACGTTGAAGGTCGCCGTGTTCATGAAGTTCTCCAGCCCCGAGGGCAGCCCCAGGCGCAGGTAGCGACGCATGATGCCGCGGTCGAACCGCAGTGACTGTGCCAGGTCGAAACGCCGCCGGTGCTCCCGCCCGCAATAGAAGTAGAGAAAGACCAGGATGGAGAACAGCACCGAGACGACGCTGCCCAGGGCGGCACCGACGATGCCCAGGGCGGGCAGGCCCAGCTTGCCAAACACCAGCACCCAGGTCAGGGGAACGTTCAGCGCCGTCCCCAGCACATCGGCCACCATGACCACCCGCGTCATGCCGATACCGGAAAAGTACGAGGCCAGCGCCACCTTGATCAGCGTGAAGACACTTCCGGCCATCAGCACCTGGAAATACGCCCGCTCCAGCGGTACCTGTCGCGGGTCGTGCCCCATGAGCGCAAAGACGTCCCCGCCCCAGAGCGCGGCGATCAGCAACAAGGGGCTGCTGGCCAGGCTGAGAATCACCGCCTGGGAGGTCACCCGGGGGCATTTCTGCAACTGGCCTGCACCGTAGTACTGGGCAACGAGGGCGTTGCCATAGGAGATCAGCCCGAGAAACAGCGACATGCAGAAGAACGATGCCACACCACCGCCCAGCGCCGCGGCGATATGCGCCGGACTGAGGAAGGACATGAACAGCCGATCGGTGAACACCATCACCGCGAACGCGCCCTGTGACACCACGATAGGCAGTGACAGCCTGAGCAGTTCGCGCATTGTGGATTCGGGGCGCATGCCGGCGGACTCGTTCTCGCTACGGGGGGCGCGCAAGTATACGTCCCTGCACCGGGGGCACAAGTGTTGCGGGAACAACTATTGCACACCCTCGTACTCTCGCCTGCGACCGCCCCTCAGGCGGGTGATGAGACTGGTTTCCGTCAGGCGCCCTGCTCTATACTGGCCCTCCATGAGCGAGCCTGCCTGCGCATGAGCGACCCACTTCCCGGCGCTGCCGATCCTGCCCCCGACCTCGCCGGCCAGGCCCTGCGGTTTTGCATGGTGACGAGCTTCTACCCACCGTACAATTTCGGCGGTGACGGGATCTTCGTACAGCAACTGGCGCTGGCGCTGGCCCGGCGCGGCCACCGGGTAACCGTGGTTCACTGTATCGACGCGTTCTACGCCAGCGGGGGCCGCGAACCTGGCCCGGCGCGCCTGACGCACCCGAATCTCGAGGTGATTTCTCTACGCAGCGTCGCCGGCTTGCTCTCACCTCTGTACACCCAGCAGACCGCCAGGCCAGGATTCAAGGCCCGGCGCCTGCGCGACATCCTCGGCCCCGGCGCCTTCGACGTCATCCATTATCACAACGTATCGCTCGTGGGCGGCGCCGGCGTGCTCGCCTATGGCGACGCCATCAAGCTGTACACGACCCATGAGCACTGGCTGCTGTGCCCCCTGTCGACACTGTGGAAGTTCGACCGCCAGCCCTGCGACAGTCGCCAGTGCGTGCGCTGCACCCTGCACGCGCGGCGCCCTCCCCAGTGGTGGCGCTACGGCGGCGTGCTGACGCGAAACCTGCAGCATATCGACGCTTTTCTCGCACCGAGTCGCTTCATGATCGAACTGCATCGCCGCCATGGCATTGAAGGGCGTTTCGAGCTGATGCCGAATTTCACCGCACACACCGGCGCGCCGGATGCCAGGCAGCCGGGTGCAGGCCGGCAGCGGCCGTACTTCCTCATGGCCGGCCGGCTGGAGAGAAGCAAGGGGTTCCAACGGGTTATACGCGCGTTTCGCGAATTTACGGACGCCGATCTGCTGATCGCGGGCAGCGGCGCCATGGAGGCGGAACTGCGCGAGCTGGCGCAGGGCGCGGCACACATCGAGCTGCTGGGCTGGACCGATGGCGAACGCCTGGCGCAGCTCTACGCCGACGCCCGCGCGGTGATTGTACCGTCCATCTGGCAGGAACCCTTCGGTTTGATCGTCGCCGAATCGCTGGTGCGCGGCACCCCGGTCATCGTCAACGACATGGGGGCGCTGGCGGAGCTGGTCGGGGAATCCGCTGGCGGACTCGTCTACCAGGACGAGGCGCAACTGCTCGCATGTGCGCAGCGCCTGCTACAGGATGCCTCGTACCGCGATGCGCTGGGCCACGCCGGCAGAGAGTCCGCGCAACGACTGTGGAGCGAAGAGAGTCACCTGGCGCGTTACCTCGGGCTGGTAAAGGAATTGCGCGCAACGGCGCGTTAGCGCGCGTCCCGCGCCTGCCCCGCCCCTCCGCGCAGCCGGGTCTCCAGGAAAACGCCGGCAAACGCGGCTCCGCTGTAGAGGTAGTAGACCTGGTGAAACAACAGGCCGGCGCAGGCGAACAGCACACCGCGCCGGCGCAGGAACAGGGCAAACAACGCCCGGTTGGCCAGCGTCACCACGAGCAGCATCACGGCCAGCGACCACGCGGGCAACAGCCCCGCCAGCGAGCCGGCCAGGCTCAGCAACAGCAGTCCCGCCAGCACCGCGCGCAGCCGCTCGGCGAGGCCGGTATTGAGATCATCGGGCAAGCCGCCGCCCTGCAGGATCAGGCGCGACCATGGAATGGCGCGGCGAAACACCTCGGTGTGCAACAGGTTGCCCAGGGTCCAGACCTTGAGGTGAGTGCACTTGAGGTCCGGCACGAGCCGGATGCGGCCGCCGGCGCCGACCAGGCGATTGCCCAGTTCGATATCCTCGATCGACGGGTAGGGGTAGCGCTCGATATCGAAACCGCCCAGCGCCAGAAATTGCTCGCGGTCTACCGCGCCGCAACCGGCCCAGAACGTCACCGCTTCGTGCCTGGCTTGCTGGTGGTAGTGATGGTGTACCAGGTTCTTGTACTGCGAGAAAAAGTTTTGCGCCGGCGGACGGTCGTCGTAGGAGCCGAAAACGGCGACCACGCCCTCGCCGGCAAAGCCGCGCCGGATCTTTTCCACCGCATCGTCCTGCACCACCACGTCGGCGTCCACGAACCAGAGTATCTCGCCGGTGGCCGCGGCGGCCGCGCGGTTGCGCGCCCCCCCGGGGCCCAGGCGGCCGCCGGAGTCCATGACGCTGGCGCCGAGGCGCCGGGCGAGCGCCACGGTGTCATCCGTGGATCCGTCATCCACCACCAGCAGCTCGACCAGGTCGCCCCGTTCGAGCATGGCGGCCAGCGGCGGCAGGCTGTGCTCGATGAAGCCGACACCGTTGTACACCGGCATGATGACACTGATGCTTGCGCTGTCGACCGGTTCGGATTGTGTAGTCATGCGACCATCTGCTCCAGGTAATCCAGCGCCAGTTGCGCGGCGCGTGGCCAGGTAAACGTCGCAGCCCTGTCCACCGCGCGGGCTGAAAGCGCATCGCGATGCGCGGTGTCATTGATCATTCGCGCGATGGCGCTGGCGATTTCGCCCGTGTCGTAGGGGTCGAAATAGATACCCGCGTCACCAACCACCTCCGGCAATGAACCCCGGTTGCTGGACAGTACCGGTGCGGCGCAGGCCATGGCCTCGACGGCCGGAAGGCCAAAACCCTCGGAAAACGATGGCATGGCGGCAGCCAGCGCCGAGCTGTACAGCGCAACCAGTTGCTCGTCGGAGACGTAGCCGGTGAAATGCACGCGCTCGCGCAACGCGGGACTGGCCGCCACTCTCTGCGCCAGGCTGTCGTAATTGGAATGAAAACCCGCACCGGCGAAGTCGCCGACCAGGGCCAGGTGCGCCTCGCGCATGTCCGGGGAGGCCGCGGCAATTTCAAAGCCGTCCAGCAGACCGTGCAGGTTCTTGTGCGGCGCCAGCCCGCCGACGTAAACGATGATCGGCACGTCCTCGGGCAGATTCGCCGCGCGCCGCGCGCTCGCCAGTTGCGCCGGGTCGTTGAGCTGTCGAAAGTCCGGCTTCGGAGCACAACTGCTCACGTCGATGATGGCCGGGTCGACCCCTATGTACTCGACGATTTCGTCGCGCGCGGCATTGGATATCGTCAGCACGCGGTCGGCGCCCCACAGTGCGCCACGCATCTTCAGCGTCCAGAACAGGCGGCTGCGCCAGTTGGGAAAAATGAGCTCGGGGAAGTGCTCGGCGATGGCGTCCATAACCGTGAGCATGGTCGGCAGGCTGCGCGGCACCGGGAACCAGGAGTAGACGGCGGGGAAAAACATCACGTCCAGCGGTGCGGCGGCGACGGCGCGGGACATGCGCAACATGTCGATGGGCGAGCGGCTGCTATCGGCCACGGCGGCCTCGGTCGTCGGCCGACCCGATTTCACCAGGTGCAGGGTGACGTTGCCATACGCTGCCAGTGTGTCGATGGGCTGGTCGGAAAACAGGTGATAGTGGTGGTCCCGCTCCAGCAAGAAGATCGCCGTCAGCAACTCGCGGGTAAACCGGCCGAAACCGCGGTTGTTCCACCAGCAGGTAGCGTCAATACCGATATTCAACGACGGCCCCTGTCATCCGTTGCACGCGCCCACTCGATGCGCGTACGGGTTCTCCCGGGCGGGATTCAGCCTCGTACCACTCAGGCTTCTTCTTCGACCTTGTAGTAATCCCGCTGCGGGTCCCTGGAGCTCTTGATTTCGTGATACTCCGATTCGGTATTGACGTCCATGTAGTCGACGTCATAGCCGAGAATCTTGCGACCCAGAAGCAGGCCCATCTCGATAGAGTGGTCCGCGTTGTTGTAGCGGTGCGTGCCACCGCGGCCGACGATATGCAGGCCCTCGAAACCGGCCAGGTATTCGTTGATCCTGGCAATCTTGCCGCCGTACTCCAGGTCGTACACGGGGTAGGCCTGCAGCGTGCGCACGCACTGGAAGTCGATCACGTCGTCCACTTCGATGAAGCCGAGCTTGTTCGCCAGGTCCTGTACACACCGCCGGCCGACCTCTTCGTCGGACAGCTGCCAGATATGGTCACCCTTGGTGCAGAAGCATTCCAGCACCAGCGACGTGGTGGACTGGTCGGGGACCATCGCCTTGCTCCAGTTCTTCGGCTCATGCAGGCGACCAAAAAGGATGTCCTCGTCCTGTACGTACAGCCAGGTATCGATGGATACCTGCTCCTTGTTCAGGATGACATTGACCGTAATCAGGTCGCGAAACTCGAGGCTGCGCGCCGCGTCGATGACCTCCTGCTCAGGCGCCGGCGTAAGAATGCGCGGCAACACGCCCAGCGGTATGGTAGAGACCACCGAGGTGGCATTGACTGTCGTCTCGTTACCCTCGGTATCTGTGTAGGTGACGTCGAAATCGTGGGGCCCGTTGTACTTGATCGCCGTTACCGTGGATTCGAGCTGCACGGAATTACGCGGATCGCCCTTGACGATATCCTCCGCCATACGCTCCGGAATACGCACGTAGCCGTCGCGCGGATACATGAATTCCTCGATAAGGCTTTCATTGTCCGACTTGGTCTTGAGCAGCGATTCCTGGATGACGGTCCAGATCGACAGGCCGGCGCTGCGCTGCGATACCCAGTCCGCGGACAGCTTTTCACAGGGCAGGCCCCATACCTTTTCACTGTAACGACGGAAAAACATATCGTAGAGCTTGCTGCCGAACTGCGCGACGTAGGCGTCCTTCATATTGTTGATGGACTTGTTGAAGATCGAATACTGCAGCGCGGACAACAGGTAGGTTATGCCGGCTTGTATGATGGTAAAGAAACCGGCGTTCTTGATGACGTTGAGGATATTGATGGGATAGGTGTAGTACCCACCATCGTAATAGATGCGGCTGATCCGCTCTACCCAGACGATCTCTTCCCCCATCAGCCGACGAAACCAGTTGTTCAGGTCCTCGTTCTTGGTAAACCAGCGGTGGCCACCCAGGTCGAACTTGTAGCCGTTGTGCACGTTGGTGTTACACAGGCCGCCAACAAAATCGTTGCGCTCGATAACCGAGACGCGCACGCCGCTGACGGTCAGCTCATGACCCGTGGCCAGGCCCGCCGGGCCCGCACCCATAATGACTACATGTTCTTTTTTATTCATATCATTCATGTCGATGCGCCTGCTACTTGTGACGGGTCTCTACAATCTTGTTATACACCGCGGCCAGGAGCTGGCAGCCGATGAATACGAAGACAAACAACCCGAGTCCGCCAACCAGGCCGCCGAGTAAACTGACGCTGTAACCTGGAATGTAATTGGCCAGCAGCGCGGCGTGCACGCTCTCGGCCGCGGTACCGCGAACCACCAGCCAGGTGGTAGAGAAGAACAACCCGAGTCCGGCCATGGCACCTATGGCGAGGCCGAGACTGGCGCCGTGCAGGCGCATGATAGACGGTCGCAATACCGGATTGTCTGTCGGCGCGGCGCTCAGCAGCAGCTCGGAGATACGTGATCCGAGTACCCGCCCGTACAGGCGATAGCTGAGCCAGCTGAACAAACCGGCGTAGACGAACGCCCAGAATGCGCCGATCCAGGCGCCACCCGAACTGACCGAATAGCCGGGAAAGAACACAGCCAGCAGACCGAGGTAATTGCCGGAATCGGCGCCCCACCTGGCCATGGAGGCATGGGTGGCGAAGTAGATGACGACGGCGGCTATGGTCCCCCCGGTCAGGCCGAGCATCAGTGCGTTGAACCTGATGGCGGCATGCAGCAGTTTCAGATTGACCCCGTCGACGTTGCTATTGGCTACCTGCATGTTTTGGTAATTCCCCATCGAAACGTAAACCTCAATCCGCCAACTCGGCCGCGCTGATCAGCATGACCCCCAGGGCCACGTAGTGCGCCAGGTTCCAGTAGACCGCCGCGACGAAACCCGCCACGCAGCCGACGAAAAAGCCGTAGAAAGCGCCAACCAGGGTGCCCGGCCAGCTCACGCTGTACCCCGGCAGGTAGTCTGCCAGCGCGCTCAGGTGGGGACCGACGGGGTAGTTTTCCGGTACGGATTGCAGTAGCAGTACGGCGGTGGCAAGGAACAGGGCCAGCGAAAACAGCACGCCCGCAGCCAGCGCCAGGGCGATGACGTCCATCTTGGCAAACACCGCCGAAAGAATTTCATGATCCTTAACAGGGCGATTCATTACCGCTCCGTCCTCCTTACTATAATAATTATTGGGTGCGCTACTGTAGTATAAAACAGTCGCTATTGCGACTCGCCGCGCCCCTGTGCCGGGCGCCTCGCCCACGGCAAAATACGCCTCCGGCACCCCGTCTTCGAAGGCCACCATGACATACTAAACAGGGAATATGAAGCTTTTGGGGCGCGCTGTGCGGGCCAGGCGGGGACTGGAGAGCCAATCTGTGATTCAGGTCACGTGGCGGTTCCTGGCCGGGCGGCGAGACCGCGTGGCCGCGCCGGTGAAAAGGAAACGGGCTTCCCTGGCGGGCGCTAACGGATGGGCCCGATACCCACGGCTTCGCGCACACGGGCGAGCAAGGCAGTGCTGTGCTCCCGCGCCCGCTCGGCGCCGCGCCGCAGTACCGCTTCCACGTGGGACGGGTCGTCCATCAGGCGGTGGTACTCCTCCCGCGCGGCGGAAAGGTGGGCATCGATCAGCTCGAACAGCTGCTTCTTCGCCTCGCCCCAGGCTATGCCGTTGGCGAATTCGGCGCGCATACGCTCGGTCTCCTGCGCCGTCGCGAAAGCGGCCCAGACCTGGAACACGGTGGAATCGTCGGGGTCCTTGGGCTCGCCCGGTTCGAGCAGGTTGGTCTTGATCTTGTTGATGGACTTGCGCAACTGCCTGGGCTCGGCGAACAGCGCGATGGTGTTGTTATAACTTTTGCTCATCTTGCGGCCGTCCAGGCCCTGCAGCACGGCCACCTTGTCCTCCACCACGGCCTCGGGCAGGGTGAAGACCTCGGCAAAATTGTGATTGAAGCGCGCGGCGATATCGCGGGCCATCTCGACGTGCTGGATCTGGTCGCGTCCCACGGGAATTTTTGCCGCGTTGAACATCAGGATATCGGCGGCCATCAGCACGGGATAGCTGAACAGCCCCATGGTGATGCCGTGGTCCGGGTCGTCACCGGCCTCGGTGTTGGCCTGCACCGCGGCCTTGTAGGCGTGCGCCCGGTTCATCAACCCCTTGGCGGCGCTGCAGCACAGCACCCAGGTCAACTCGGTGATCTCCGGGATGTCCGACTGCCGGTAGAACAGCGCGTTGTCCGTGTCCAGGCCCAGGGCCAGCCAGGTCGCCGCGATTTCCTTGCTCGACTGCCGCACCAACTGCGGGTCCTGGCACTTGATCAGCGCGTGATAATCGGCGAGGAAGAAAAAGGTTTCCACGCTGGTGTCCCGGGACGCCTCGATGGACGGCCGGATAGCCCCGACATAGTTGCCCAGGTGGGGCGTACCGGTGGTCGTGATGCCGGTCAGTACACGCGTTTTCGCCATGGATGGATGCCGCCGTAAAAAGGCGCCAATAATACTGGGATTGTCCGCTACTGGCTATCCTGCCGCACGGCGGCGGCGAGCGCGGCACGGTAGCGGGGAGCCAGTGCGTGCGGCGCAAATGCAGCCAGTGGCGGCGGCGCCAGCGTGCCCGCGCGCAGTTGCTCGCGCAGGCGCAGGATAAGGCGGGCCGCCTCCCCCTCCCCCGCTGCATAACGAAACCCGGCCGGGTACAGCTCGGGATAGACCAGGCGGTCGGGAACCGCGGGCAGGCACCCGGCGGCCACCGCCTCCATCACCGCCAGCCCCTGGAATTCGTGCAGCGCCGTCGACAGTACGATGTCGGCACCGCGCAGCAGGCCATGATAACGCTGTTCCTCCGGCATGTAGCCGACGTGCACCAGGCGCGACCCGAATTCCCGCCGCAGCACGTCGAGAGCGTCCGGCACCTGCCTGAACTGCTGCCCGTTGACCGCCAGCTCCCAGTCGATGCCACTGTGCTGCAGGTCCCGGGCCACGGCCAGTAGCGCCTCCACGCCCTTGTCATGCTCGAAGCGCCCCACCCACAACAGGCGCAGGGGGTCCCCCACACGCCTGCGCGGGGCGCCCGGCCACGCCTCCGTAGCCGCGGCCAGCGCCTCGATCTCGCAGGGTACGGGGAGCACCGCGGCGCGCGCACGCAGGGTCTGCACCACGCCCGCGGGTACCCGGTCGGGCAGTCGCCGCAGCAGGTCGTCCACCCCGGCCAGGAAACTGTCGCGGTTGTACGCGGAGTTGAACAGCAGGCGGCACGCGGCCAGGGCGGCGTAGAGGCTGACCATCTGCGCCTCGAGCAGGCCGTGCCGATGCCTGCCGGGGGGATAGGCAAACTGGTTCTCGTGGAAATACAGTACGGCGGGAACCTGCGCCAGCCGCGGCACCAGTCCGCGCAGGGTCGCCAGGTCGACCATGGAAGTGGCCACGACCAGATCGCGCGGCCGGGCCAGTGTTTCCGCTCGCGCCTGGGACCAGTACAGCGGGTTGCCGCGTACCGCCCAACTGAAATGCCGGGGCGGCAGTTCCAGCACTTCCCAGTCCCAGTCCGCGAGCAGGCGCTGCAGGCTCGCCGCCCAGTGGCGATGACTCTGCGCCGCGTAGGCGGACAGGAGCAGGACCTTCAAGCGGGTTTCAGCTTGCCGCCAGCGGCCCGGGCTGGCCGTAGAAGCGCCGCAGCACTCGCGACAGGTTCCAGGCGTCTGCGCTGCCAGCCAGCTCACGCACGGAGTGCATGGCAAAGGTGGGCACGCCGATGTCCAGCGTCTGCACCCCGGTCACGCCGGCGGTGATCGGCCCGATGGTGCTGCCACAGCCCATGTCGCTGCGCACCACGAAAGTCTGCACGGGCACGTCCTCCTCGGCGCACAGCATGCGAAACAGGCTGCTGGTCTGGCTGTTGGTGGCGTAGCGCTGGCTGGCGTTGACCTTGATGACCGGCCCCGCATTGAGCAGCGGGCCGTGGTTTTCATCGTGGCGCTCAGCGTAATTGGGGTGTATGCCGTGGGCATTGTCGGTGGAGATCAGCATCGAGCGCTCGAGCATCGCCGCGCGCTCGTTCTCGTCCCGGGCCAGGCGGCCGATGAACTGCTTGAGGAAAGGCCCCTGGGCGCCCGCGGCCGACTGGCTGCCCACTTCCTCGTGGTCGTTGCATACCAGCAGCGCGCTGTGACTGCCGTCGGCCTGCAACAGCGCCTGCATGGCGGTAAAGCAGCTGAGCAGGTTGTCCAGGCGGGCGGAGGCGATGAAGTCGCCCTCCAGGCCGATCACCGCGGGCGCCTGGGTGTCGTAGAAAGACAGCTCGTAGTCCAGCACCTGCTGCACGCTGCGGTCGGGGTGCTCTTCCTCCAGCCGGCTGCGTAGCAGCGACCTGAAATCCGGGGAGCCCCCCTCTTCCAGGCGGCACAGCAGCGGCGGCAGGTGGGACTGGGCGTTGACGCTGCGCTTGCTGTTGGCCTCGCGATCGAGGTGGATCGCCAGACTGGGAATAACCGCCAACGGGCGCCTGAAATCGACCAGCGCCGAGCGCAGCCTGCCCTGTTCGCACTGGTAGCCGACCCTGCCGGCGAGCGACAGGTCGCGGTCGAACCAGGGATTCAGCAGCGCGCCGCCGTAAACCTCGACACCGAGCTGGAAGTAGCCATTGCGGACCACTTCGGGGCTGGGCTTGACCATCAGGCAGGGGCTGTCAGTGTGCGCGCCGACCATGCGCAGCCCCTCGGTGGGCGACGAATCGCGCCCCACGACCAGGGCGATGATGGAGCTGTCGTTGCGCGTGATGAAGTAGCGCCCGCCGGGCTGCAGGGACCAGCTATCACCCTCCCTGAGCACTTCAAATCCCGCCTGGCGCAACTGTGCGGACATCGCGGCCACGGCGTGAAAAGGGGTCGGCGAGGCGGCGAGAAAAGCGCACAGCTGCGCGTTGAATTCGTCCTGTGTCATGGTCCTGTCCAGTTCGTCGGTGAGCGTCAACCGGCGGCGTCGCTGCCGCGCTGCATGCGCGCAAACAGGCTGGATGTATCCCAGCGCGATCCGCCCATGGCCTGCACCTCGGCGTAGAATCCGTCGACCAGTTCGGTCACGGGCAGGCGCAGATCCATGCGCTGCGCCTGCGCCAGCACCATGGCCAGGTCCTTGCGCATCCAGTCGACGGCAAAGCCGTGCTCGTAGTCGCCGGCGAGCATGGTCTCATAGCGATTTTCCATCTGCCAGGACTGGGCCGCGCCCTGGGCGATCACCTCCACCACCGCCGCGCTGTCCAGCCCCGCGCGCTCGGAAAATGCCAGCCCCTCGGCCAGCCCCTGCACGATACCGGCGATACATACCTGGTTGACCATCTTGGCCAACTGGCCGCTGCCCGTGGGCCCCAGCAAACGAACGCAGCGGGCATAGTGTTGCAGCACGGCTGCCACGCGCTCGAAGTCGTCACGGGAACCGCCGGCCATCACCGTCAGGCTGCCGTTCTCCGCTCCCGCCTGCCCGCCGGAGACAGGTGCATCGATAAAACCCACATCGCGACGGTGCGCCTCCCGCTGCAGTTCGCGCGCCAGTTCCGCCGAGGCGGTCGTGTGGTCGACCAGTACCGCGCCGGCGGGCAGCCCCGCCAGTACGCCCTGCTCCGCGCTGACCACGGCGCGTACATCGTTGTCATCGCCCACGCAGGTGAACGCGAGCTGCGCCCCCGCGGCGGCCTCGCCCGGCGTCGCCGCACAGGCGCCGCCGTACTCGGCCACCCACTGGCGCGCCCGTTGCGCCGTGCGGTTGTAAACACACACGGCGTGCCCGGCGCGCTGCAGGTGACCCGCCATGGGATAACCCATGACACCCAGGCCGATAAACGCGATCTTCATACGGGCACTCTCCTTCAGCGCAGCCAGACGGCAAACAGCACCAGGGCCAGCAAGACCCGGTAGTAGACAAACGGCATGAGGCCAACACGGTCCAGCAGGCGCAGGAACAGGGCGATACACAGGTAGGCGGTAATGCCCGACAGGCCTGCTCCAAGCACCAGGATGTCCCAGCGAGCCGGTGCGGCCGCGGAGGCCAGCTCCCAGGCCTTGAGGGCGCCGGCGCTGGCAATGATGGGAATAGACAGCAGGAAAGAAAACCGCGCGGCTGCCTGGCGGCCCAGCCCCAACAGCAGGGCCGCCGTGATGGTCACACCGGAGCGCGATACGCCTGGTACCGGCGCCAGCGCCTGGGACAAACCGACCAACAGCGCCACGGGAAGGTCCAGCCGGCGCCTGTCGCCATGCCGGCGCGCCGCGCGATCGCCCAGCGCCAGCAGCAATCCGAAGACCAGGGTGGTGGTGGCGATCACCGGCAGCGTGCGCAGCCTGGCCTCGATAAAGTCGCCGCCGAGCACACCGACCAGGCCCGCGGGCACCGTGGCCAGTGCCAGGTACCAGACCAGCCGAGAGTCGTCGCTGGCGCCGCCGCCCGCCAGCGAACCCAGCCAGGCGCCGGCCATACGCCACAGGTCCTGGCGGTAGTAGACCACCACGGCGGACAGGGTGCCCACGTGTACCGCGACATCGAATGCCAGGCCCTGGTCGGGCCAGTCGAGCAACAGCGGTGGCAGCACCAGGTGCGCCGAACTGGAAATGGGCAGGAACTCGGTAAGCCCCTGGATGAGGGCGAGGACGACAGCCTGCCACCAGTCGATCACGCCGGCTTTCCCTGTTGCGGTATCTTTTTCCAGCTGATTTCGTCGCGGACATAGACCGGGCTGACCGCCTGGGGGGCCTGAATTTCACCGCGCCGAAACACCTCCCGCGCCAGCGGCAGCATGTCGCGGGCGCTGGGCAACAGTGTCGCGTCGGCGTGGTGCAGGCGCGAGCGCAAGCGCGCGGGAAACGCCTCCAGGTAGCGGCAGCCGCTGCCGACGGCAAGCAACGGCCCGTCGCGCTCGGGCGCCAGGGCGGCGGGCGGCAAGACCCAGGGGCCCTCGAGCAGTTCAGCCAGGCCGGCGCGAAAACCGTACAGCGCGGCGTAGACCTCATCGATACGCGCATCCACCGTACTCAGCACGAGTGCATCGGCCTGCGCCAGTCCCTGATGCAGGGCAGCCTGGGCCTGGGTGGCCAGGGTAGACACCGGCACCGCGGGGAGAGCGCAGGCATAGGCGAGCCCCTGGGCAGCGCTGGCGGCGATACGCAGGCCGGTAAACGAGCCGGGGCCGCTGCCGTAGGCCACGGCCTCTATTCCCGCGGAGCGCAGCTCGCCCCCGGGCAGCAGTTCGCGCAACATACTGAATAGCCGCTGGCTGTGTTGACGCGGTACTACCTCGTGGCGCTCGCACACGCCATCGCCCACCGCGATTGCGACAGAGCAGGCCTCGGTGGCGGTTTCCAGGGCGAGAATGCCGGTCATATTACCTTCCGTCCCGCCACACGCATGCATACACAAGGCGCCGCGAAACTGCTAATTTGCAAAGTCGCAATTATCACACAGCCGGCAGTGCGGGCGCACTCCCCAACACGCCGTAACGAGGTTTATGCAGCAGCAACGAAAGGTGACCGGTGTCATTCTCGCCGGCGGCGCCGGGCGCAGGGTACAGCACCGGGACAAGGGACTGATCGAGTGGCGCGGACGGCCGCTGGTCGCGCACGTGGTCGCACGCCTGCAACCACAGGTCGACGGCATGCTCATCAGTTGCAACCGCAACCGGGCCAGCTACCAGGCTTATGTGAAGACCACCGTGACGGACCAGCGCGCGGACTACCAGGGCCCGCTGGCCGGCCTGGAGGCGGCCACGGCCCACGTCGAACCCGGTTATCTCGCGGTCACCAGCTGCGACGTGCCCTTGTTGCCCGGCGACCTGGTCAGCCGCCTGTGCACGGCGCTGGCGCACGGCGCGAATGCCGCACAGGTCGCGTATGCCCACGACGGCGAACGCGCACAGTATCTTTGCGCCGTGATCGACACACGCTGCCTGGACACACTGCGGGAGTTTCTCGACAGCGGCCAGCGCGCCGTGCACGCCTGGTACGCCAGTTGCGGCGCCGTCGCAGTGGATTTCAGCGATCGCCCGGATTGCTTCACCAACGTCAACCACTCGGACTGAAAGAAGCACGGGAAGGTGTAGCGCTCCCTCCGGAGTGAAATCCGGATAGGGGAAGGATGGAAAAAAACCCGCTGCTTTATTGCAGCGGGGTTTTTCAGTGCCGCGGCCTAACGCCTGGCTTTCGCCTTGGGCCTGGCCTTGGCCTTTGTCTTACGCTTGGCTTTCGCCTTCGCCTTCGGCTTGGCCTTGGCTTTCACCTTGCGTTTGGCTTTCGCCTTCGGCTTGGCCTTGGCCTTCACCTTGCGCTTGGCTTTCGCCTTCGGCTTGGCCTTGGCCTTCACCTTGCGCTTGGCTTTCGCCTTCGGCTTGGCCTTGGCTTTCA
>PABK01000052.1 GCA_002699145.1 Halioglobus sp. | reverse complement strand
ACTGGCGCGTCTGCCGACGCAGAAGGCGAGCGCCGTCAACGAACTGCTGCCGCATAACTGGGCACTGAATGACAAGGTGTGATTACCGGACGCTTACCAATCTTCTTCAACGACTATACCGCTAGGGTGACGTCCCGTGGCAACATACCAAAATATCGACGCCAACTGAAAGACGTCTGATGCGGCGTTTATAGCATCCCCACAGCCGAGACGCCGATTATGAGCTTCTGGTGAAAGCCAAAACTTTGGGCCAACATTTTGTCCTTCTGGTGTTAAATCTTCTTCGCCTGGAGTAACGAAAGTGCATAGGCCGTAATCGCTAAGTAACCAGCGTTCTCCAGTAATGAGAATATTCTCTGGTTTAATATCTCGGTGAACCGCTTTCGCATGGAGGGTGGCCAAGGCTTTTGCCAGCCCTCTAAATTGTCCGGCATATTGTTCATAACTGATTGGTTGATCTGTACTCCGCATTAGGTCCTGCAAATTGCAATCGGCTAATTCCATAATGACAAAAGGTATATTGACAATCTTTGAGTCACTATTACGCGTAGTCTTAATGCGGCCATCGCCGTGGTAAGTAGTAATGTGGTCGCCGGTTATAGATTGAAGTAATTTTACCTCTCGTAAAAAGCGCTTCGTGCTTCTGTAGCCAGGTTGCAATAAAAACTTTACTGCACGTTCTTGGCCAGATCCCCTTTCACGACACCGAAAAACAGACGCATTCCCTCCGCGCCCAATCCACTCTTCGAGCTCAAATGAAGTACCGTCTTCTGATCGGAGGTTAGTGTCGAAGCGGAAGAAGTTACCTCTTCTTAACTCGCCAGGCTCAAAGAAGATTTGGTTGGTCATCGTTGGGTCGCTCCGTAACCAGCCACTCAGCTTGATCATTCACACATGAAATATGGACCCAGGAGGCGTTGGTGATCTGCCTGACAGGGGCAGTACGATGCCATGCGATCATGCACTCACTAAAGTCATCCGAAATCTCCTCTTCGCAAACCGGGCATTCGAATACAGGGGAAGGACACATTCCGCTGGAATCACCTTGAGAAAGGTCTTCAAAGAGTCTATAGAATATTCTTGCTCCTACTTCGTCAGGAGAGCGTCCAGTGTACGTGCCAGCCAATACTGCTCTAACAAACTGATGTCGCCAGCGACGACTAGATGCTGAGTTTGCTTGCGAAACGCACTTAATCGCATACTCGCTGCAAATCTCTATGTCGGATTCGGGGCGAATAGTTTCCTGAAGCATGTTTAGGTCTTCTCGTAGGGGGTCTAGGTCCTTGCCTTGCGCTGTAAAGCCTTCTTTGACAAAGTCATCTATGACTAGAAACAGCGTGTAGAAATCAGCTTTCTGCTTAAATCGAGTCCGTGAGACGACCAAAGATTCATCAAAAATTGTGCCCATCTCGCTAAATATGGAATAAAACCGCGACACTATTTTCTCTTTATGACTTTTTTCCCATGCTGAATAATCAACATAGAAATCATCTAATGTGTCTTTTTTGTCCTGAATTCCTCCTATCATTGCGGCCAGTAACTCGGAAACATATTCAACATCTGCATACCTTCTGCGGTTAGCAGCACTGAATATTCCGACTTGATCGAAGTATTCCTCTACCGAAAGTTCTTCGGATATTTGAAGAAAATCACCTGGAAAGTCAGCCCGTCGAAGTTCCTGCTTGGTGAGAGGAACAGTATACTTGTTAACGCGTGAGTAAACCTCGCGTACTTCATCTTCTGTGGGATTAATGGCTTCGTTGAAATCTATTCGGTAGCTTAGAAAGCGATCTTGCAAGTCTTGGTCTAGCTCAGAAAACTTCTTTCCCTTTTCTTCCCCAGAATATGGGGAATCCAGTGTGAACCTGTCGCGTAGGAAATCAAGAATTGCTGTGATTCTTTGTTGACCGTCTATTACGACTCGATACGTTTTTCCTTGCCGAATCGTATTGGCGAGGAATATTTTTGGCATGGGCACGTCTCGAATGATAGTGTCCATCAGCATTACTTTCGCTGTTGCAGACCACACTTCGCGCCGCTGAAAATCAGGGCGTAATTCGAGGCGTCCTGCCTCGCTCCAATCTCGTATATCCGAGATGGGGTGTGGGCTGGAATTCCAATGGACCATATTAGACCTACGCTGCTTTTTGTTTTCTGAGCAAATTGTCTACTGCATCTGAAAGATTCCAGATCGGCTCCGCATCTCCATCCTTGAGCATATCGAGGACCTTAGGAAGTCCTGCTATGGCAAGGCCGCTTGCAACGGCCATAATTTTTCTAGGCTCGGACACGATATGCACATCGCTTGATTGCGCAATGGCAATCAGCATTAGCGTGTGAACACGCCAAGGATCGCTTCCGAAAATTGATCCCTCAATAATTTTCCTTGTGTCATATTTCGTCGTATCGGCCGGTTCAAGACCAAGACGAGCCGCGATGCACACGGACAAGAACCAAAGGTCGACCATGCGTGGAAAGGGACTATGGTCTATTACTGCGTCAGCGCTGCGCTGGCAATAACGGGTGAAAAAATCGTGGAATTCGACCGGCACGTTGATGTCGATGCCCCCGAACGGATTGAAATAACGGTCTGCCATCGTTCTCTCCTGTTATGCTGACACGACTTCGAGTTCAACCTGTGCATCCGCACGGCGCTCGCATAGTTGGCATACACTGCGGTGATCACAAGAGCACCTGATAACCTTGCGATCTGCGATCCCAGGGTCGTTTACCAGCATTTTGGGATAGTGGGCTGGATTGGTTAATGTAAAGACAGTTCCCGCTGCCTCGTCGATGATATCTTCGCAGCCGGTTATCTCATCATGCGTCAGGAACAAGACGAGCTGTGAACTTTCTCGGACAGCTGTCTTTAGGATAGAGCGCTTCACATAGCCGCTCGTCATTCCAAGAGGGGTATCGATGACGTTCGGAGCCTCTACCTCGCTCACTTTCGTTAGTGCGAGGATAAAGGCAAGAGTCAGCGCCCGCCTTGATGCACCATTCAGGTCACGGTCAGGATTGAGTAGCCTCTCGTTTGGACCGTTCACGATGATGTCGAATTCGTGGCTGATTTCGGCCCGGCGAATAATGGCATTTTGCTCGGGGTCCGCTCCGATCATTTCGAGGAAGATTTCATTCATCAGATCGCTGACCTTGGCGAGTTCTTCGCTTGTGATACGGTCGTAGGACTTTTTCAGGACCTTCATTACGTCCTGGGTCACACTCAATTCAGCCAGGATTCGCGCGCCCTTGTTCTGTTCTCGCAACAGTCGGTCACGGTCTCGTTCAAGCTCTTCGCGCTCATTCTGCAAACCAGAAAGCTGTGTCTCGACCGAGGACCGCTTCGACAGGCATCGGTCCCGCTGATCTTTATACTGCCGCAGGGTGTCCCGCAGTCCCTGAATATCAGTATCAGGAAGAGCATCAAGCTCTAGTTCGAGGCCCCTTAGCTTACGACCTGCTTCGTCTCGAAGTGTTTGAATGCCATCGCGCCGTTCTACCACCTTGGTGTATTCGTTCAACCACGTCTGCGGCTTGTCGGCATCATCTAGTTGCAGAGGTTTTGCACCATAGTACAAATCTGTGATCATCTCCTGGATTTCATCGGAGCGCTTGCTGTCTTCAATCAAATTATTGATGTATTCGAGACGACTTTGTGCTTCAGGATCAGCTTGGGCGAGTGATTCACCGCATATACAGATTTCAGCGGAGAGCCTTTCTTGAAGCACAGGAATTGTTGTACTTGGAATCTTACCTTGGTCATGTAGTTCTTCAAGCTGCTTGAATGCAGTTCCTAGCACTGGAGCGAGGAGATCGGTCGCGATCGACCGGCTTCTAAAAAGCGCTGAGTGTTCCTTGTTTGCGGCCTTCAACTGGTCATCAAGCTGCTTTATCTCGCGTTTCACGTGGTCGAGCGATCTTTGCAGTTGTTCTTTGTCACCTTTCTGAAGGGCCGCCGCGATCTTTCTGTCGGTCTCATTGACCTTGTCTTCAAAAGCGCCGAACTGCTGTTTGGCGTCTTCAAGTTCATCCTCAAGCTTGTTCCAGGTCTCTTCTATAGCTTCAAGTCGAGAGGCGATCTTGTTCAGTTCGGTATCGCTTCCAAGTTGCCGTGCGTGCTTGTTTACCTCGGCGGCTGATTTTCGCACGTGTTTTATAGCGTCATCGATTACTCCCAGTCCAAGGAGGGAGCGGATTGCGCTTTGCACTCGCTCTCTCTTGGTGGAAAGCGCCACGTCAGCTTCAATGAAACTCAGGGCCCGGTCGCCGTCCGTGAAGAATACTTCGCGTAGTTCCGGGGGTAGTTCATCATTGATCATTGCCTCGGGTGCGTCGATTGGAGCCGAGCCTGTATCGTTCAATGCGAAAAGCTTCATCGTTGAAGGTGAGCGTTTGGATTGGCTGTCGACATCTTCAAAGGCAGATCGCACGAGGCGAAACCGTCGTCTCGTTTCCCGCATTTCACCGGCTATTCTTCTGTGGGCTGTGAGCTCAAATTCAACGGTGGCCATTATAGGAACACGTTTTCCTTCGCTCGCGTCCCAGTCGATGGGGTGAAGGCGAAAGCCATCGCCTTTGCCCGGTAGCGCACTGTCACCATAGAGAGCCCACTGCAAAGCATGAAGGATTGTCGTCTTTCCTGACTCGTTCGCCGCCCGGATTACGGTCAGATTCTTTTCAGCATCGACAGAAAAATCCAGCTCTAGGTGTCGAAGCAAACGAAAATTTTGGAACTCAGCACGGAGTAACTTCATTGCGCCTCTCCTTTCGTTCCGGTCTCTTTTTTATTCTGCTCTATTAGGAACCGTGCAGCGGAATTGCATTTGTCATTTATTTTCTTCTGAATATTGGTGGCCGATACCCGGTGGCCGCGCTCGTATTCAAGGATTTCGGAAATCACCTCGATAATTTCTTCCCGATACCCCTTGCAGCGTTCGTCTATCTCTCCACACTGCTCGAGGATGATCGAGATAATTTTTTTGTCATTCAAGGGCATCTAATATTCCTCGTCCTTTACGAATATACGGCATCTACCATGCTGTCTATCAACGCCAGCGGGCCATCTGGCCGACCCGCGTTTCTAGCTAGCCTTGCAAATTCCTGCGCACGATGTAATTCCGATCGTACGAGAGATCTCGCGTCCTCATCCAGCCCGTCGTCCATCTTCGGTGGTAGGGCCAAAAGATCGTGAATGATGCTGTACGTTTTACCAATGGCACTGCAGGTGCGCAACAACCTTCCACGTCGTTGCACCCACTGCCGCTCCACAGTGGTACTCGCCAATATGAACGCTTTGCAAATCTGGGGGATATTTACACCCTCATCAAGCACACGCTTCGCCGTCAGAACCTGTATCTCGGCATCTTGAAATGACCTAATGATTCGCTTCGTCTTCTCACGGTTTGATGTCTCTTCTGCGGTGAGTTGATGGAAAAGCAGATTCTTATCCCGCAACAACCTGTTGACATTGTCCAGTTGCTGCGGCCCCTTGTCAGATGTGTAGATCAGTGTGTGCTTCAGGGTCTTTGTATCTTCCTCGTCGAGCAGAGTTTTCAGCATTGAAACTTTCCCCGATGCGGTTTCGAGCAATGCGCGTCTGTCGCGTAGTAGCTTTGACATATAGTCGTCTGGTTTACCGCCCTCGCTTCGCCAGGAGTTCTGTTTGATTTTGTATGTGAGATCGAACCAATCATCCATCTCTGTTTGTGTGAGATAAACCGGATGGAGGTAGTAGTCGTATTCGACGAGGCAATTGCCGATGGCTTCCTCAAGTGTAAATCTGAAGGCGACAGTTCCGAAAAATTCGAACAATGCTTCCGTACCTTCTTCGTCGTATTGCCTAATTGGTGTAGCGGACAGGCCAAGACGATATTTGAAAAAATCCGGCGGATCTTCGATGAACGACGCTCGTCCTAAATTATGCGCCTCATCGGCGATCAGGAGCTGCTCACCTTCAAAATCGGCTATCGATTCGTAGAATTCAGCCGTACACAACGTGTCATGACTGACGACAACAACTTCGACATCAGAAAGCCCGGTTCTGAACCTACGCTTTATCTTCTGTAGTACAGCTGAGCGTTTTGCAGCTCCGCCCACCGTAGTCAAGTTGATTGGTTTTAAACCGAATTCTGCGATCTCATCGCACCACTGTTCGATGAGCGGAACGTATGGAGCCGCTACGACAATCAAGAGGGGCTTGCTTTCCTCATAAAGCCGGTATGCGCTGATCATTGAGGTAATCGTCTTGCCCGAGCCTGTCGCCATCTCCAGCACGCCGCGATAACCAGCTTTGCACCAAGCTGTAACAGCCTTGCCCTGATGAGCGAATGGCCCTTCGTCGTACTTCAGCCAATTCGGGATTGCGAAGCCTGTTTCTGGAACGGGCGGATTTTCTAACATCGGCGGATCTTCCTTTACGCCGGTGGCCCGCTTGTAAAGTTTGTTCAACTCTTCTTCCGTTGGTGGGGATTCAGAGCTGTAATTTCGAAGCAATTGTTGCTTTACAGCTTCGGGCATGGAGACAACGACGCAGTTTTCATCCTTGTTTTCCCACAGCCTGCGGAACGCATAGCCTAGCTTGTCCGTGATGTAGTTTTGATTCGGATCTTGCCAGGACCTGGAAACCGCTATCTGTTCAATATTCTTTCTGATCCCGGCATAGGTGGAATTACTTGAACCGTGAGCCGCGAGAACATCGTCTCCGTTTGCAAAGAGCCAGACTTTCGGGTGAAACAGCGCATCTTTCATCAAGGCTATCTTAATATCTAGGCGCCTTTCCTTTAGGAGCCATGATAGGCACTTTAGCGTGTGCCTTTGTATCATGTCCTCGGTTATGCTCAGATCTTCAAGTACTGTGTCTGCGACCTCTTCTGCAGACTTGAGGCCTTCTTCGATTGCGGCTTGATCTTCGACGCGGAGCAGGGGACTGATGATAAGACGAAAACTATTCTCTGAGCTGGTGATATAAGTAGCAAGCCCAGGTGCCAGAGATGCCAGAACTTCACTGGAAAAGAAGCCGACCATACAGTCGACTTTATCTGCTGCCTGGAATCCGGGGATCAACACCTCTTCAGCCAGCGGGTCTGCCGGCAACATATATAAAGGTCGAACTTCTTCCAGCGTTCGCAAATTCGGTTCTTGCGTCGCTTTCATTGTTCTCTATTCCGAGGCAAGTTCATTTATCAACCGATCCCCAATGTGACATTTCGACCGAACTCCCGAGTTTGCCGATGAAGGCACTAGTTCAGGCTCTCTCGTGAACCACATCAACTCAACGCACTCACCCTCCACAAAGTCTGCAGGTAAGCAAACCACTAGCCTCCTCTGGCTTACCGCGCGACAGACTACTAACCCCTTGAAACGGCTACATTTTTACACCAATTGTGCGCTATTCCAATGCTGATGCCGTAAAATCTCGCAACCACGGCCTTCTAAGATCAAATCAAAGGGTCTTCTGCATTTGAGAAACTCCTCTGTAAGCAATATATGAGGTATTTTTTGTTTTAGTCTCTGAGAACGAAGACAATGATCTGGTCAATATTTGACCAAATTATAGAGGCCATTTTCCACTTGTTGCACATTACCAAAACCGCGGGAAGTCCAAGCAACTCGTTCAACCCAACAAGCTCCGCCAACATCTCCAGCTCTAGGTTGAGGATAAAGTGCGCACAGACGACTTGCCACTACAGGCCAGCAATGTGCCGTAGTTTCTCGGGGTGAACTTCCCCTTGGAGATGTCCCCGGCATCGTTGGAACTGGTGAACGGCAAGCACGGCAGGTTATTTCGGCACTTAAAAAATCCGGAGTACTATAATCGTCCAGCTCGCGCGCCATTACGGATCGCATTTCCAGTCCGGCTGGCCGGTCACTTGACGCTAGGGCTGTTTCCGGAACCCACGGGCTAACATACACCCGGGGCATCTATATCCAACCTAGAACGTGTTCATTTTTTGATATTGTTCACAAATATTGAACAGGCTGATTTATTGAACGCCCCGCGATAACGAACCCGCGCATTCATCTCCGCTCACTGACAATAAAGAGGGCATTATAATACCCCCAGCTCCTTTTTCTCGATGCGTTTGATCCGCCCCTCGAAGCCACTTTTCGTGCCGTCGAGGAGGCCGAATTCGATTGCCTGGCGGCAAACCTCTTTTGCCCGCTCAAAATCCCCTTGTTCAGTAAGCAGAGTCGCATACTGCTGAAAGGTCGGCACCCTGGGCAGAATCCCGTCAAGGCTGTCTTTCAAGGGCCCCATCAGCGTCGGAAACTCCCTGATGTGGGTTTCTGCGGTGGATGCGCACAGTGCCGCCATTTCAGGGTCTTGGCGCCGCCTATAGGTTTCCGCTACCAGCCCCATCAGCACGAAATGGCGATCCACTGAATTTGTCTTCAGTGAAACCGCCTGCTGAAGCTTCTCCAAATCCTGCGATGTCCACGCGTCAAATGCGGCATCCGCTTCCACCCACTCCCCACCGCGCAATGTAAAAGCGGTGCTGTTACTGGCTTCGCCCTTCGCCACTTTTCGGGGGGACCCGGAAGTCCTGTCAGCAGAACGCTTTGAACCCACAGCTAAGATGATGAGTAACGTCAGTGGAATTATCCAGATTAGATGAGTCAATATTTTTCCTACCAACCAATATCACTACAGTAATCACTCGCACAGTATCGCTAACCCTAAAGCCAAGGACTAGACTGCCAGAAGGTGCGACTGCCGACAGTTTTCTAGGGGTTCGTATTGCAGCACTCCCAAGCACCGAAGCTCCCACACCTGAGCCCGTTACTCGCTGGTCAAATCCATGCCTAAGCGCCTTCCAACGTAGCGGGTAGGCTACTCGCGCTCATTCCGCCGAATATAGTGTCCCCATCTGTCAAGAATCTCCCGCTCCGAGGGCTTCTCGTCAATCCGAAATTCCGCCTGCCGTCCATCTGCGTAGATGTAGAGATAACCCCAGTCATAGTCACTGATGCTGGTGCCCTCCCGGATGCCTGTCGCAGGCCAGGGCTGCTTTTCGTACTGATCGTCAACCATACTGTCAGCCCGCTGCCGCCGTCCGGCGCGGTTTGCTGGAAGTTGCATTTACAGGCTTGCCGCGGCTGTCCTTGCGGGTCTCCCGGCAACCTTTTTTGTAGTTCGAGCATCCCCAGAAAAAACCGTGTTTGCCCTTGATGCGGCGCAGCTGCCCGCCACACCCTTCGCGGGAGCACGCGTGGCTCGTTGCGGTTGTTTTGCCTCCTTTCTGGGTAGGTTTTCGCGTTCGGGCAGCTTTCTGCCGTGACGTGTGCTTGCCCTTCAGCGCGGTCGGTATCGCCAGATCCCCAGCGCCGTCGCCCACCAGGCTTTCCACATGCCCCTGGATACTGTTCATGAAGTTATTTAGCGATTCGTCGCCCTCTACGATCTGTTTCAGGTTCAGTTCCCACAGGGCGGTCATATCCGGGAGGGTCACGAACTCCGGCAGCGCATCGATCAGCGCTTGTCCGAGGTCTGTGGCCATCACGGTCTTACGCTGCTTCTGGAGGTAACCTCGCTTGAACAGGGTCTCCAGTATCGTTGCCTGCGTGGCCGGGGTACCCAGGCCATCGGTTTCGCGCAGGACCTTGCGGATCAACGGATCTTCCACGAAGCGCGCCACACCGGTCATGGCATCCAGCAGGGTGGCTTCAGTGAACGGTTTCGGAGGCGTGGTCAGCTTTTCCAGTAGATGGGTGTCTGTCACGGCAGCGCACTGACCCGGGTTCAGCGCCGGCAGGGGTGCTCCATCCTGTGCCTCCGACTCCTCGGTGTCTTTCTCAGTGTCTTTCTCGGGGCTTTCCAACGCATGACGCCAGGCGTACCAGCCTGCTGCGGTTTCCAGGGCCTGCTTCGCCTGCAGTAATTCGTCGCCGGCGGCAGTCGGCACCCGCACATCGATCCGGGTTTTCTCCAGCGCCCGGGGCGGGAGGAACTGCAGCAGGTACCGGTGGGCGACCAGGCCATAGATAAACCGCTCGTCCGGGGACAGGCTGGCCGCTGAGAGGCTGCGCGTGGTCGGGATGATCGCGTGGTGGGCGGTGATCTTGCCATCGTCCCAGCAGCGGCCGCGCCGGGTCAGGTCGACAGCGTCGACCAGTGGGCCCAGGTAATGGTCCCTGCCCAGCACCTGCGTGATGGCCTCGCGCACCTCACTGGCCTGCCCGTGGTGGTCAGCCGGCAGGTAGGGGCAGTCCGAACGCGGGTAGGTGAGCAGCTGGTGTTTTTCATAGAGGGACTGGGCGAGGTCCAGGGTGCGCCGCGGTGACAGGCCCCGCAGTTTGGCGGCCAGCTTCTGCAAGTCCGGTAGCGCGAACGGCAGCGGCGGTGGCACGTTTTCGGGTTTGCGCTTGAAAGCGGTGACGTCCCCCGCCTGGCCGTTCAGGGCCTGGGCCACTGATTTGGCGTAGGCTTTGTCGATCACCCGACCCTCAGGATCCAGAAAGGATTCGGCCCGCTCACCGGGCAGCCACTGGGCGCTGAATTCGCTCCCCCCTGCCTGCACCGTTGCCTGCACGGTGTAGAACGGATGGGCGGTAAACCGGGCGATCTCGCGGTCCCGGCGTACGACCAGTCCGAGAACCGGTGTCTGCACCCGCCCGACACTCAGCACGCCGGACAGGCCACCGCTGCGGCCCTTGAGCGTATAAAGGCGTGTCAGATTGAGCCCGTACAACCAGTCCGCCCGGGCGCGACCCACGGCGGCATCGCGCAGGCCCCGGTAACGGTAGTTGTCCGAGAGCTCGCGCAGGGCCTTGCGTACCGCCGGCGGGTTCAGGTCACTGACCAGCATCCGCTTCACCGGCGTGCTCCCGACACCGATCTGCTCAAGCACCGCATCGACCACCCACTGCCCTTCCCGGTCCGGGTCCCCGGCATGCACGATCACATTGGCCTGCTGCACAAAGCGATTGATGGTGCTGTACAGCTCACGGGCTTTCGGGGTCAGCTTGAGGCGCCAGTTGTCAGGGACAATAGGCAAGTGCTCGAGCGCCCACTTCTCGTGGGCAGGGTTGTAGTCCTCGGGCATGCACTGGGCCAGCAGGTGGCCTGCGCACCAGACCACCACGTTGCCCTCCCCGGACACGATATGCGTCTTGTGGCGCTGCTGGGGGCCAGGCAGCACCGCGGCGATAGCCCTGCCCAGTGCGGGCTTTTCCGCAACGAAGACCCTCATACGCGGCGCCGGCGCTTGAAGCGCACTTTCGGGAGTTTGCGGCGAGCGGGGGCCGGCAGGGAGATGACCGCTTGCGGCGCACTGTGCACACGCAGCTGCACCTGGTCGTGGCTGACCGCCTCTATTTCAATTTCCGCCTCTTTACCAATACGCAGTGTTTCACCGATGTTCCGTGACAGAATCAGCATCCTTGCTTCTCCTAACCGTGACGTGCCACCAGCTCGATGGCCTCGGTGTTGCCCGAGGCCGCGAGCTGCCAGTGGAACTCCTCCAGGGCCGCGAGCAGCGCATCCACATCGGCATCCTCGCCGAGAATACGCCTGACCTCCGCGCGGCCGACATGCCGCGTGAACGCAAGCAATGTCGCGACCTGCCGGGGTTCCAGTTCGAGCATGAGTGTTGTACGTCGCATGATCCAGCCTCCTGCCTGAATTAGATGATATAAAGGTTCCCAGCCGCCCGATGCGCAGCGTCCGGCAACCCGTCCAGGATGTACCCAGTATTTTGCGGGATCGTGTCTGCAGGACATACCCCAAACCCCCTGCCCTGCCCCGTCGCTGGTCGTGCTATGCTTGATAAGACGACACACCGACAGGGAGGGCGGTGATATGACAGTAAAAACGTTTTTACAGGAACTCGCGCACACCGGCGGCAAAGCCCTGGGCCGGGTGGGTACGGCTGCGGTTGAAGCACTGCGTGAAACGGATTTTCGAGATGAAACATCGGATCGCTGTTCTGATGAAACCGAATCGTTTTATCGAAACTCCCCTCACGGAGATGGCCGATACGGTGTGAAGGCTTACCTGAAGCCCCACGACACGCACGACGCCCATAGCTAATCATTAGGCTTTTCCTTTGGTGGCGGCCTTTGTCGCCACCTGCCCAACGAATGCACCACCAGAGCTCCCAATAGCACCTGCTCTCGTTCCGAAGTTCGACATCTCATGCGCTGCGCCCCCGGCTTGATATCCGACCCACCCAACCGCAGTGAGATACAGAAGCGGAAACACGATGTACAAAAACCGCGAGATATACAGCAGGATCAGGGACTGGGTGACACTGGCGCCCGAGGCGAACACGCTGAGGCCGCCGGCACTGGTCAGCAGGTGCATCAGGTTGTTGTCGGTCCAGAACGCCACCGCCCAGATGAAGCTTAAAAAATGGAACCCGAAATAAATGATGCTGAGGGTGGCCAGAGTGCGCAGGGTGTAGCGCCCGAAGATCAGCAGAAACGGCAGGGCGATGACCATCATCATCAGCGCCAGGGGCTGGAACAGGCTGATGCCGTTGCGCAGGGCGTAGCCTTCGCCAAGGGCCGCGGGAGCCTTCAGTGCTGAACCGATCAGGGCCATGCCCGTCTCGCCCATGTCCCGACCAGCATCCCCCAGCACCAGGTAGGCGCCGGCGCTGAGCAGGTTGCCCGCGTTCTGCACCAGGGGATTGTCGCTGTTGCGCCAGTCCGAGAAGCGTGCCTGGCGGACCTGGTCGCGCCCGTCCCCGTAGGTCACTGCCAGGGGCAGGTCCGAGCCCACCGCTTCCGCGGCGCGCTTGACCGACAGGTATTTTCGAAGAAAAACGTCCTCGCGCTCACGGGTACCCAGGACCACCGTGGAGGTCTGCGCCACCAGGTTGTCGTCGTCATAGATCATCTCGTCGCGCAGGTCCGCTGGCAGGTAATCGAGTACCCGGCGACGCAGGCCCACGGTGTCGTGGCTCCACCAGTCACTGCACGCCGGGAAACCCCCGGCGGCGGCGTACTGCTCAAAGCCCGCGTCGCGGTCTGCATCGAATTCCCACTGCGGATTAGGCACCGCACTGTGATAGCGGTCATAGAGCCCGGAGCTGTGCAGGTAGGCCGAACCCAGCCAGGTGATCTCCGCGGTTTCTTCTGCGGTCAGCTCGTCGAGGCCGGTCTTGTGTAGCCGCGCAATCGACGGCTGCCAGCAGTCGCGCTTGAACTGCTCCAACTCGCGGTTGAGCTCCGGGTCCTCGAGGTTGGCCTCGGCCAGGCGGTACTCGACGCTGGCGACATCGAAGCTGCAGGGGATGGCCGCCACCGAGGCGGCGGTCACCGCCTTGCTCAGCCAGTGCAGCATCGCCCACCACAGCGGGATGGCGCCGGACTCCTCGGACAGGGTGGCCAGGGTCGTATCGTAGGTGGTGCCGGTGTCGGTGCCGGCAATCGTCTCGGCGGCCTCGGTGCAGCGCAGGGCCGGTTTGCTGTACTGCATCTCCGCCAGGCGCACATCCAGCAGCGGGATCCCCGCGAAGATCAGCACGCCGAGCATGGCGATAAAGTCCGCTTCAATTTTCTTGAGCGATTGAATGGCCGCACTGCCCTCGTCATCCCCGCCCTTGTGGCTGTCAAACACATGGCTGAGCACCATGGCGATGATCGGGATAAACACGATGCCGGAGTCCACCAGCACCGCCCAGATGCCCTGGTACAGGATCCAGCCGAACAGGGTGGTGACGAACTCAAAATAACTGGAGACTCCCATCGCGTTACCCGTTCCCTTGCACTCGCGTTATCGCGCTCGTTTTCACGTGTTGTTGGCCACCAGGCGGCCCAGCGCAATTAACGCCTCAAGTGCCAGCAGGCCACCGACAACCCGCGGCCGCAGGGCGTTCCACTGCGGGCGCTGCGCGTCGGTGATACGCAGGGCGCGCGCCAACGCGCCCTGCCAGCACCACGCCACCAGTAGCCACAGGACAAGTCGCAACAACTGCAACGGTGTGCGCCAGGGACTCAAGGCATTTTGAATCTGCCCCACCTGCGCACCCGGCGCCCGGGGGTCCAGCCCCGCTTGCCACAGCACCAGCGTCACTGCACACACCAACCCGGTGAGCAGCGCGAGCCAAAGCGCTGTTTTTGACAATCCGCTCACCGGGGCACTGCCCCATCGCGCAAGCCCGAGGGTGGTACCGGCTCCACCTGAAGCACCTGGCTGCGCAGCTGCTGGCGCGAGAGCAGCGCCGCCGGCATGCTGGTAGCGACCCGCTGGCGGACCTCCATCTCGTAGAGCAGGTGATCGATCTCGCGCTCCAGCTCCGCGACCTCCAGCGCCACCACTTCACGCCCGACTGCCACATTGGCCACGTTGGGCTCGTCCATCCCGGCCAGCAGGGCCCGGCGGGCGATCATGGCGCGCTCCATGGTCCGTGCCAGGGCCATCTCCCCGGCCAGCCGGGTGATGAGCTGGGGCTGCAGGTTCACATCCTCCTCCCGCAGGGCCTCGATCACCGGCCGGGTAAGGCGCATGCCCGGCCCGCCGCCCACCGCCTCCAGCGCGTCCGCGGTGGGCGGGTCCGTGTCCTCGACCAGGGTTGTCAGTTCGGTCTCGATCGCCGCGGCCAGGCGTGTGACCTCGTGGGCCAGGCCCAGCCCCGGTTGTACGGCGAGCTTGTCGCAGCCAGCGCAGGTGCGAATCGCCTTGTCGCCCAGTACCTGTACCGTCCAGTCGGCAAAATCCTGGGGTGCCTCCCACTCCTGGCAGATCGCGGCGCCGGCACAGATCGCCGCCGCCGAGCCGGTGTTTTCCGGGGCGCGGTTCAGGAGCAGGTTGTAGCCCGCCTTGGCGGCATCCTCGACAGGCTCGATGGGCGCCTGGCCGCGGCCGCCGCGGCGGGCGCCCCCCACCCAGACCACCCCGCTGTCCGCCCCGTCGGTATCGGCACGCTCCCGGGTCTCGAGGATCTCTGCCCCTGCCTCGGACTGCGTGCCCCACCAGCCACCCCGGGCCACCGTCTCCCAGCGGTCGTTGTCGATGGCGGTTTCCATCTTGCCCACCAGATCCTCGCAGGACACCCGGGCGAGGTGGTACTCCTCGGAGGCCTGCAGGACGCCGTTTTGTAACAGGTCATACAGCGCAGGGTTCACACGCTGGATCACCAGCGCCGGCAGGCTGGCCACCGCGCCCGTGGCCGCCTCGATCACATCCCCCATCAGGTCCTGGAAACTGCCCTCCAGGCCCGCGAGCTGGCGGCTCACCGAGAGTGACATGTCGAAATTTCCGCACATGAGGTCGGTGTTCCAGGCCGCGTCACCGGCGATGCGCACGGTGGCCGCGCGGTTACTCGGTGGGCGGGAGATCGGCTCCCCGCCACCGATGCCGTAATACACCGTGTCGTCCCGCGCGGTGACAGGGAGGCTGATACTGGCAGTGGCCAATACGAGCATCAGGCCAAACACACACTGCCATCGAATCATTGGGCAGTTTTCTCGCATTTTTCGCATTTTTCGGAATTCGTGCACAGCGTTCCTCCTACAGGGTCAGGATCAACACCGCCCCGGCGGGCTCGCAGCAGCGGTAGGGCCGCCACACCTGCCAGGCATTCCCGCGCACCTGGTTCAGACGTCCCCGGTAAGGGTCATGGGGGTACAGGGTGTCATCGATGTCCGGCAGCACCCGGCAGGATTGCAGGCTCGGGGTCAGCTGCTGGAACAACGCCGAGGTGCGGCCCCGCGGGGACCACTGACCCTGCGCCGGGGTGTTGTAGGCATCCAGGGGCAGGTACACATGGGGCTGACGATCCTGTGTCACGATATCCAGTGCGCGGATCGCCGCGACCAGGGCACTCTTATAATCGTGACTCTGGTTGACGAAGCCGATGCGCGGATAGAGGCCTGCGAAAGTCGCCGCCCCACGGCCCACACGGTTGAACGCGTTGGCCAGGCTCAGTGCGGTTTCGACCACGGGGTCGCGCCAGGCCGGGTCGAAGCTGCTCACAAAGTACGGAGTCATGGGATACGTGAGCGGCGAACAGAACGGCACTGACTGCGTACTGGCCGCGGCCAACACCCAGTAGTCGAGGACGCCGGGCGAGCCAATCACATCGGCGTTCTTGAACTTCAATGCCTGCTCGCGCTGGGTGGCGCCCCCCTCGTCACTGGCACCGCCCTCCTCGGCAAACCGCGTGCGTGTGCCGATCCCGTTGGACGCGGGCCAGCTGCTGTTGCCGATAAACGGGTAGGCGCTGACCACCACCTCGGGGATGTAATGCTCGGCGCGGATCGAGTAGTCGAACTCACAGGTGTACAGGGTGCAGGTCATCCACAGGCAAATGCCGATCACCTGGTAGGCCTGGCAGGTCAGATCCAGCGCCGCGCTCACGATCTCCCCGGAGCTGACCGTGGCGTTGCCCGCCTGCGCAGTAGCGTTGTCGGGAGCAAGCACTGGCAACCACAGTGCAGACAGCACCAGGGCGAGAGCCAGTGTGTTTGCCAAGGTGCGTGCCAGCGTGTGTCGCAGACTGTGGTTCAGGCTGGTATTGCGACCAACGCCCCAATGGCCCCTCTTACACCACTCACTGCGTCGCACGGTAGGCCTCCACTTTCTCCAGCGCCGTGGCGACGTCGTAGACGCCGTACACCACATAACCCGGCGAGACGAGCACCGCCGGCAGGCGCTCGATCCCCAGCAGCTTTGCCATGGCCGCGGCATTGGCCCGCTCGCGCAGCTTTTTTAGTACACCTTGCGCTGTGGGTTGGTTCAGGTGTTCGATGGCGGCTTTTTTAAGCTGCGTGGTGTCATCGGAGTTTTCAGGTACACCAGAAGGGGTAAAACGCAGGGACTGCAGCAGTCCGTGCGTTTGCCCCAGCACCCACACTGTCGTCGCTGCCTGTTGGTTTTTGATGGCCGGCAAGCCCTCGGCGGTGAACAGCATCACCTCGGTGGCCTGGGCCGGGGTGACCGAGAACACCGAAGGGACCAGGTGGACCAACAGCACCCACCCTGCACACAGACAGGTGCGTTTACACCCCATCGCCCAGCCCGCGCGCGCGGTCGATCTCATCGGCCACGCGCAAGGCCGCTTCCAGTTCACTGCAGCCGTGTTCGCGCATGAGCGCGTGGCGCCGGGCTTTTTCGTGTTTCTCGGTCTGGGCCAGGGCGAGCATGAGCGAGGGCGGGACGTTGCGCACCAGGTACTCCTGGGTCTCGCTCATCAGTACACCCTCGGTGTACTGGCCCGGGGATTTGCTTGCCGAGAGCAACATGCTGCGCTGGCCCGCGTCCAGCTGGCGGTACTGTTCCAGCGCCTGCACTTCCTCCTTGGGCATCACCAGGCACAGCCACCACTCCACCATGTTGAGCATCTTCTTGGCGGCGTCCGGGTAGTCCTCCATGTTCTGGGTCGCACTCCACAGCCAGGCGCCGAGCTTGCGCCACATCTTGACCACCTTGATCAAATACGGCGCCAGCAGGGGGTTGGTGGTGATGATGTGCGCCTCGTCGATGGTGACCACGATCTCCCGGTCCAGGGCCTGGTCGCGCTCGGCGATATGGTTGATGCGGTTCAGGCAGCTGATTACCGCGAGCGCCAGGTTGGCCTCGTAGCCCTCCCGGGCAAAGGTCGCCAGATCAATGATGGTGACATCGGCCTCCGGCCAGGGGTCGCCGGTGGTGTTGAACACCTCGCCGTTGAAGGCGTGGCAATACATGTCGATGGCCTGGCCCATGTTGCGCAGCTTCACCGCCTCGCCGTCGGTGCGTGCGGAAGCTGAAAGAGTATGGAAGGCCTCGCGTACATCCTCGGTGAGCGTGGGCCGGTCCTGCGCCCGGGCCACCCTTGCCGCTTCCAGAATCGCGCGGCGGATCATGCTGCGATCGGCGCGGCGGATCTCCCGGGCCTCGCGCTCCTCACCGCCGGTGATCATCAGCAGGGCCACGATCTCCAGCTCCCCCATGATGTCCCGGGGTTCCTCCTCGTCGTCCATCGGCTCCACCGCGGTCAGCGGATCGAACAGCACACTGCCTTCCAACAGCAGGTGCGCATCGGCAAAAGGCGACAGGCTCACGCCGCTACCGGGTTTGAGGGACACCTGGTGTACCGACAGGCCCAGCGAGGCGAACCACTGCCCCAACAGGCCGAAGGAGTTACCCGCCTCGATAATGAACAGCCGCGGCCGGTGCATGGCCATGACGTGGGCCAGCATGCTGATCACCGAGGCGGACTTGCCGGCGCCGGTGGGACCGAGGATCAGCATGTGGGCGTTTTTCTGGCGATCAGCGGGGTTCAGGGGATCAAAGAACATGGGCTCGCCACCGCGATTAAACAGGGCCAGCCCCGGATTTCCGGTCCCGCGGTTGCGCCCAAAACAACACGACAGGTTCGCCATGTGCTGCACCAGGGTGATCTGGGCGCCGCGCCAGCCCTCCCGGGCATCCAGCGCTGGGTCGTAGACCATGGGCAGGTTGCGGATCGCCGCATCCAGCGCGGTGAAATCGTCCTTCGGGGCGATGGCCCGGAAACCGTGGTTCAGCAGCCGCGCGCGAAGGGCGGTGGTGCGCTCATTGAGTTGCGCCACACTCGACCCGCGCAGGTACACGGCGTACTGGGCGCGGTAGAACTTGTGCCGTTGGGCGAGGATCTCCAGGGCCGTCTCGCAGTCCTTGCGCACCTGGGCCGATTCGCTGTTCTCGCCGATCGCGGACGCGTCGATGGCCTGGATGTGCGCTTCCAGCGAATCCTGCGGAATCACAACCAGGGTGGAGACAAACACGCTGCCCGGCGGCAAAAAATCAATCAGCGTATTGGTGGCATCGCCCCGGGTAATCTCGCCGGTGACCTGGCCGACCTGCGGCCGGCGGCGCAGGCCGTCGATGGACAGACAGCGCAGGGCGGACGCCCCGAACCACCAGCACTGGCCTTGCTGGTCACTGCGCGGGTGGTCATAGAACAGGGTCTCCGCGAAGCGGTCCCCCACCGGCAGGGTGTCCGGTGTGTGCCGGGTCGCGCGCAGGAAGGCCTGGGTATCACCGCCGAACACCTCACTCCCGGTATTGAAAAACCCCAGCAACCAGTCGTGAAAGTCCGTACCGGACAGGCGTGTGAGACCCACGCCCGCGCTGCCCAGCGCATGGGTGAACTTGTCCACGGCATCAGCCAACTCCAACAGCGCGGTGGCGCGGTCCATGCCCGTCTCGCCCGGGGATTTGCTAGCCGCCTTGTTCGCCAGCTTGTTCGCCATTTTATTAGCTGTTTTATTCCTACGCGCACGGCGGCGTTTCGGCGGGCTGTGCTTGCGGTACAGCACCAGCAGGTTGCGGCGCAGCGCACCGCCCCAGTCCGCCTGGGTCACCACGCCATCGTGGAACAACCCGCCAGCCTTGCTGATGCCCCGGTAATGCCGCGCCAGCAAGTCGAGATACGCCCGGGTGTAGGGCGTGTGACGCGCATCGGGGACCGGGTAGCGCGCTATGGCCGCCGTGGCGCTGTCCAGGTCCGGCTCATCAAAGGTATAGGTCTGCAGCACCCAGGGCGCGTGGTCGTGCTCCTCGAAACTGTCCTGCAGGGCATCCTGCAAGGTGTCGCGCAGCTGGGCGAGGTATTCTGGCGAGCGCCCCTCGGTACCCGCCGGGTGCACTTCCAGCACCGCACCGACACTGATGCCATCGGCGAGCAGGATCGCCTGGTGTTCGGGCAGGTATTCCACCCAGGGCAGGAAATCCACAAAGGCCCGCTGGCGCTGGTACAGTTTGCGGCGTGCACGCTCGCTCACCGGCGTTTTTTTGAGGACATCCCCGGGCCGACGTACCCGGGGGTCAGGCTCGGATGCCGTCACGGTGCGCCCTCCCCTGCTTTTTTCATGGTTTTGATTGTGCCGGTTGCTGTAACCGGCGGGGCCAGGGGGGCGCCCTCGATGTCACTGTGTTTGTGATACCGCGGCTCGCGTGGTGTGGTTCGATGCACGGTGGAATCGTTGGGGGCATCGCTGACCGTATCGCGGCCGAGATTATCTTCGCGCGCCCCGGTATGGCTTTGATTCGCATCACCAACCACCGGGGTAATGCGCTGGGACTCCCCGGGCAGGCGGTACTGCACCTGGTCGTACAGGGGAATCACCGTGGTATAGCCCGGGATCGGCGCGCGGGCGCGGGTCGCCAGGTGCGGATAGACATAAATCAGCAGGTCCGGGTTTTCCAGCCGCGGGAACAGGTTCTGTGTTTCGGTGGCGACCTCCCGGGTGTAGGGCAGGTAGTCCAGGGCATCGCCGGCGGGCTGTGCATCCATTGCCCGATAAAACGCCGCCCGGTGCTCGGCGACTTTGGACACGCAATCCTCAACGGGCTCCTCCAGTGCCAGCTCCTGGCACACCGCGGTGGGCTCGGGCAGCTCGATCGGATCGTCCTGAGTGTGATGCATCGCGCCGCGGTAGATATCGAGCATGGTGTTGTCCGTGGGCGGCAGGATCGTGTCCTGGCTGGCGCAGCCGGCCAGTACCATGAATACGCCGACGCAGAACAGGCCCGCGCCCCGGCGGCAGTCGCTATAAAAATCAATCCAGTGCACGGAAGCCTCCCTGGCGGTGCGCGACGTGGTTGGTACGCCGCCCCTGCGGGTCATAGTCGATGGTCAGTTGTTCGGTGATGTGCAGGCTCACGGTCATGCCGGGATCGACATAGATCGCGTCGAACTGCTGGGCCTGGCGCTCATCCAGCCAGCGGGCAATCTCCAGGGTGCCATCGGCGATGGCCTGGCCCAGGATGTATTCGCCGGTATCCCCCGTCACGATGGTACCGACCCCGGCACCGCCGGCATCAAAGGTCGTGATCTGGGTGGTCTGGCTGGCGGCGGCTGCTTCCGCCGCGGCCGCGGCACTGACCACACCGATGCGCTGGGCGAGGTAGGTACTGGCGTTGGAGATGCGCTGGCCCACCACGCAGGGGTTACCGTATTCGTCGGACAGCTCACCGATGGTGATGTCCCGTTGCTGCGCGCTGCCCTCGTAGATGTCCTCGGGTTTCGGCACCGTGCGGATGGTCCCGTCCTGAAACACAAAGGTCAGGCTTTGCAGGGCGCCGCGCACGCAACCCAGGGTCCAGTCCCCCACCGCGCTGCCACTGGCCACCGCGTAGGCGACCTCCGGCACCTCGATGCCGTTGGCCGCGAGGTTATCCGCGCCGATAATCACCTTGAAGGAATAGGGATCGGTCACCTGCGCGCCAATGGGTACCCGGCCCACCAGCGCCGTCATCGCGGTGGCGTTCATCAGCGTCGCGTTGCGCGGCAGGGTGTAGTACGGCACCACGGCCTGCCCGGCGGCGCCTGCACCAGGGGACAACGATGAGAGCGACGTGCCCGCCACGGTCCGCTGGCCGGTCACCCGGTCCAGGTGATCTGCCAGCGAGTTGCCGGGGGAACTGGCGCGCGCGCCCAGGGGCGACACCCAGGTGATGCCGGCCGGCGCGTGAGCGCTGAGCGGGTCATAGCCCGCGCGCTCGACCGCGGGGCTTTCCATACGGTCCTGCAGTGTGCGGGCACGGGTTTCCAGCTGCGCCAGCTGCTGTTGTGCGAGCTCCATGTCGCGATCAAAGCGGTTCTGCACGCGCTGGCGGGCCTGGTTCAGGTCACTGTCCAGGTCCTGGCCGAGGCGCTTTTCCATCTTGCGCAGCTCCGCGTTGTCCTTGCGCAACACGACATTGTCATCGCGCAACTGGCCCGCCTCGTCGCGCAGGTTCTTCACTTCCGCCACCAGGGTCTGCACGGTATCGCGCTCGGTATCGGCTTCCATGCCCAGCTCCCGGGCCAGCTCACCCGGCACCGGCAGCGCGCCGCCCACATCCAGGGTTTCTTCTGTCGTGCGGTGCTCGCGCTCACAGCCGCGCAACACCAGCAGGATGACCCCGAGCAGCAACAGCCCGCTGGCCACTTGTACCCAACGGTTCTGCGTCATACCCCCATCCCCCGGATCACGCCACGAATCGGCCGATCGGTGACAATGAACAAGGTCGTGCGATCATCACCGGTTTTTTCAACACTGACGGTTTCATCAGAATCGCGTGCCTTGCCTGCCTGATCTGAATCACGCGCAGACAACTGCGTAGTAAAAAAAACACTGGCGATAAAGTGTGGATCAACCCCGGTGCGCAGGGCGTGGGGCGTGTGCTGCACCCGCCGGTTGTCCAGGACCACCGGGGTGCGCGCCTGGTTGGTGACGATGAAAGCGGTGACGTACAGGCCACCGGCGGACCAGGCCCGGTGCGGCAGGATGGCCAGGGGCTGCCGACCGTGGTCATACAAGCGGGAGTAGTTGCCCGAGAGCCCGACGGGAATCTCGCGCACCCCGGGTAACGGCGCAATCAGGCGTTGCGGTGCGTAGATCGACTGCGCGGCGAAACGCACCAGCGCAAATAACCCCGATTCGCCCCGGGCAGTCCCCTGCCCCCTCGGTCCCGCCAATCCAGCGGTGTGCAGGCCCTGCAGTCCAACATCGCCGTTCTCACCATCGCCCGGCATCACCACCTGCAGGGTCGGGACCTGCGCCGGCGGGGCTTTCTCGGTGCGGGCGCTGACGTCAAACAACAAAAACTCCCCGCTTTCGAGTCGCACCTGGATGCGCTGGGTGGCAAAGGGTTCCAGTGCGGTCCAGTAGGCGGTGCCACCGGTGACCAGCGTGCGAAACACATCCGGGTTGGCCAGCGGCGGCGGCAGACCGACGTCGGCATTCGCCGGCAGTCTGAGCATCTGCTCTACCCCGACGACCAGTTGCACCGGTATCGGCGTCTTCAGCCAGGTGACCGTCTCCACCGCCTCGTGGGGCGGTGTGCCTGCTGTCTGCGGCGCACTGGTTGTACTGGTTGCACTGACTGAACACACCAGAAGCGCGATGGCGATAACGACAGAACGAAGAGTGTGTGTCACAGGCTTTCTCCTGGGTGTGCACTGTTATCCCCCTGCTCGACCTCGATCACCCGCGGCACGGCCGCCAGGCAATCCAGGGCCAAGCCCCAGGGGTTGGTCTCCGGGTCCACGTCGTAGGCCACCACGCGCAGCGGGTAGTGGATCAGGCGATCCTTCACGCGCTCGCCGCGGTAGGTCTCCTGCACATGCAGGTCCAGGCCCACCACCCACTGGTTGGGACCGACCGCCTGCACGCGCGCATTGGCAAAGCCGCGTCCGGGGATCTCCCACACCGAGCGCACGCGGCCACTGATCTCGCGCTCGCGCGCGGCCAGGTCCTGCAGGCGTTCCTCGAAACAGGCCGGCGTGAAATACCCGCGCAGGCGGTGGATCTGGCGGTAGTAGTCGTCGCTGCCGTCCACCGGCCAGCGGTTGAGTTGCTGGAAGATGTAGTAGGCGAAGGTGTACAGATTGGCTTTCGGGATATCCCCCACCCGTTGCACCGCCCCGCCAGCCAGATCCGGGGGGTAGTGCAGGCGGATGTGCTGGGGCGCGCGACTCCAGCCCACCAGCGCCACCAGCAACAACAGGGTCAGGATCGCGATGCCGCCCAGGAGCAGGCGGATCATCGCGTCACGGGAATGCACCAGGTCGTCGTAGCGGCTCACGGTGTCCTCCAGCGGCGGATGTCCCAGGCGCGGCTCTCGCGCACCAGCGTGTTCGGCAGCAGGCCGTAGTCCTGCAACAGCGCGCGGATGGCCAGCACGTGGTATTGCCGGGGCTTACCGCGCTTCAACACACGCAGTCGCTTGCCGATCAGCCAGAGGCTGGCGAACACCCAGGCCAGTGACAGGGCAACGCCCATCAGGGCCTGCCCGAGCAGGGCCCCGGCCAGGGTGCTCAGCGGTACCCAGAACGCGAAGCAGGCCAGCGCCGCCAGCTTGATCTCCGAGTTGGTCATCGACAGGAACACGACCGGCTCCTCGTTGAGCCGGTCGGGGAGGAAGTCGATCTCGCGACGGGTAGGCATTTCAGTGGCCGTCACAGGATGCCCGCGGCCTCGGTGAGCAGGAACACCACGAACACCAGCAGCAGCACACCGACACCGAAGTTCAGGCCGAGCTGGCCCCAAGTGCCCTTGCCGTCCTGCACCTCGGAGTAGGCGGCCAGGGAGTTTTTCACGACCACGAACATGGCGATCGTCGCCACGGCCAGCCCGACAAAGATACCGATGTCGTAGGCGTAGTCCTGCCCGGTCTGGATGTAGTTGCCGTCGGTGACCCCGCGGGAGGGCTCCGCCATCGTCGGCAGTTCCGCCAGTGCGTTGTGGGCGGCCACCGACAGACTCGTGAGCAGGAACAGAAGTTGTTGCAGCGGTCGCCGCCGGGGGCGTTGACCTTCGGGAACTTTGTGCGTGTTGTGATCGTCTTGCATGTCGCTATCCTCGCGTTTCAAAAAAGGTCTGTGGTCAGGACCATTCCAGGTTCGCCACCGCCATGATGAAGATGGCTATAAACAGGGCGCGAACCACTTTCGCGCCCGCATCCGGGACGTGTGTCCCCGGAACTCGCAGTGACTGGTAGGCACTGAGGCTCACCCAGACCAGCCACACCAGCATCAGCACCAGCAGGGTGCCCACCACGAACTCGTGCAGGTCCGTGAACGTGGCGCCGGACTCGCCGTTGGCGCCGTTGAACGCCGCCTGCTGGGCCTCACTCATCTGCGGCATACGCTGCCTGCCTGGTAGATGGCTGACATACCCATGCCCTAGACAAACTTCTTGAAGCGACTGGCGGCGACGTAGGTCATTGCCGCGGCCAGCAGCATCGTCGGAGCGAACAACAGCGCCGGCGGCAGCGACCAGGGCAACATCAGGTATACCGTCACCGTGAGCATCACGCTGGGCAGCACCCAGCGTTTGGCCTTGTGGAACACGTAGGCGCTTTCATGCCCACCGCTGAATTTGCGGATATCCCGCGCCACCAGTCCCTCGAACAGGCCGGCGACAATCGCAAGGGCATAGCCCGGCAGCGCAAGCAGCACGATCACCGCGCGCAGCGCCAGCAGTTTCAGGGTATTGATCGCCGCGAACACATAGGCACTGGCCGTCACGCCGGAGGCGACAACGCCAAACCCCCTGTCCAACCAGTGCCAGGCCAGGGCGGTGAGTTCGGTGGGCCGCAGGGGGCTCAGCGGGTAGTCATCGATGGCCTCGATGTAACCGCGCTCGGTCAATAACAGGTCACGGCTGTGGGACGCGGGCCACCAGTGCAGCCCGATGCCCGCCCACTCCAGTAACACCGAGAGCAGCGCGGCCATGAGCGCTGCGCCCAGCAGGGCACTGACCAGCGCCAGCGTGAACCCCACCAGGGTGCGCCGGGCCGGACGGCTCGGTGTGGTCTCCCGCGCGGGGTGCGTGGCGGTGTCGCGGGTCATGGGCACCACCTCATGGTTTCCAGCCCAGGGGCGTGGTGTCCGCCCAGCCCTCGACGTTGCCGTGGGCGTAGTCCCGGCGCATGGCCTCTACCATGGCCTGCAGGCCGCTGGGCAGTTCGGCGTCGTCGCTGAACAGCGGCAGGCGCAGCTTGTACAGGCGCCCGGCGATCAGGGCGAAGGCGTGGCCCTTGGGCAGCGCATCCAGGTCCCCGGCGTGGATCATCGGCACGCGCTGGCTGGAGATCCGCTGGCGGGTGGTGGAAGTAAAATGCACAGCGCTGTCCGGGTCGGCGTTGTCGGTACTGCCGCTGTCGATCATTAACTGGTTGATCTCGACGTCCTTGAGCCGGTGGGTCAGCAGCTCCGCAGTCGCCTTGTCCTTCACCCGCAGCATGATGATGGTGCCCAGGTTGCCCACCACCTGCCCCGCCCGGGCCGGGTTGTCAAAGCGCGCGATGATGTCCGAGAGGGTCTGGGTGTACACCGTGAGCTGAAAGCCCGCGCCGCCAGCCTTGTTCGCCAGGGGAATGAACTCGCGTCCCACGAGTTCGTTAAATTCGTCGGCGTGCACGCAGACGCGTTTCAGGGGCGCGCCGCGCTGGGCGTCCTTGTACAGGCTGCCCGCCACGGAGGTCAGGTCCGCGAACATGGCATTGCCCACGGCGCTGGCCACATCGGGATCACTGAGGGCGTCCAGCCCCACATAGACAATGCCGCCGCGCTCAATGGCACGCTTCCAGGACAGGCGCTCAGTGTTTTGGTGAATGCTTTGTTCGTCGTGTACAGGCAGGTTGCTCTCCGGGGACAGTAATCCTGCCACCGGGCCCGAGGTGAGTTTCTCCAGCAGGGGGTAGAGACTTGCCACCAGCTTGTCGAAGTGGCTCTTGTCGTGCTCGAAGGTCTTGATCAGCGAGGTCGCGGTGGGATCACTCAGGCCGTTGCGTCGGAAAACCTCCACGCTGGCCCAGGCGCTGCGATCCCGGCCTTTATACTGGGCAGGCATCTTCGCCTCACTATCGATCAGCGCCGCCACCTGTTCGTTCCAGTCTGTGACAGCTTTCTGCGCGGCGATGCAGGCGAGGTAGCGCACCACCAGCGCGTCGATGTCGGTGCTGCATTCGAGCAGGACCTGGTAATTGATCGGCTCACCGAGGATGTCGAGCACCTTGGCCAGGACATTGACGTAGCGCCAGGCGAACTCACGGAAGGCCGCGGCGTTGCCTTCATTGGGCAACTGGCCGGCGATCCGGCTGGCGACCTCCGTCACCCGGGAAAAGGACCCCACCGGGTTGTAGGCCACCGATTGTTCGGGAAAGCCCAGATGGAACACCTGGAACGCCTCTGCCCGGCCCGCGCGCTGCGCCTCGGTGTACAGGCGCGCCAGGAGATCGCCGTCGCCCTTGGGATCAAACACGATCACCACCTCGCCGCGGCGGATGTCCTGGGTGGCGATGACTTCCAGCAGGCGGGTTTTACCCACACGCGTCGTGCCGACCACAAAGGTGTGCGCCACCCGTTCGGCCTGCTGCAGGGTGACGTCCTGCTCTTTCTCGTACAGCCCGACCCCATGCAGCTCGGGGCTGCCCTCCACATAGGGCCGTGGCGGCAGGGGATTCAGCAACCACTGACTGTTCAGGGGTGCCAGCAACGGTTTCAGGGGGGTCGTGCTGAGGGCGTCGAGCGCAGAGCGGGCCTGTTGAGCCAGACCGTTGCGTCGGGTCACGTGGCTGTACTCGGTGCGCTGGGTATCGGCGTAGCGCTGGGTGTGCCGCGCGTGCCACTGGAAACCGCGGCCGAGAAACAGCTCGCCGGCCGGTGCGCGCAACAGCCTGGGATGGATGCGGTAACTGGGCAGGACCTGCAGGCGACGCTGGTAGCGCAGCAGGCGCGCCATGCGCCGGGTCAGCCACAGGGCGCGCAGGGCACAGGCGCCGGCCAGGGCATAGCCGACCCCGCCGGGCAACAACAGCACCTGGGGTGCGCCGATCCCCAGCAGCGCCAGGGCGGCGTGGGTAGCGATCGCCGACTGCTCCACCGGGGGCCGCAACAACGCTTCGATGGGCGCGCTCAAAACCCGAACTCCCCGCGTTTTGCTGTGCGTTCTTTAATTGGCGTGCTGTCCTGCACCGGGTCGTGCGCGACCTGCCCGGGTAGCACCAGGACGGGATAGGTGGTGATCCCGTAGGCCTCGGTCAGTCCGGTGTCGGGATAGAGCGCCAGTGACAGGCCTGCCGCGCGTGCCTTGTTCTCCAGTGTGTGCCAGTCATCTCGGCTGGACACTTGGACCACCATGCCCGTTGCCTTGAGTGCCAACAGTGTCGGCAGCGATTGCGCGAGCCAGTCGAGGCTGTGACGGTCCATGCCCAGCACAAAGAACGGCCGCACCGGGATAGGGGTGTGCTGCACGCGCGGCGCACCGGGCTGCAGGGTCTCAGGCTGCAAGGGCAGGCTGTGTTCCAGCGGTGCCACGCCGGACCGGGTGGTCACGGGGTGTGGGGATGTGACTGGCGCGAGATCCAGCGCCTGCCAATAGGGTGCAGCGGGAACCGTATCCGGGCCGCGGTAGACGACGATCGGTGTTTGCACCGGCGAGGCCGCGTGCGCCGCGGCACTGGCGAGGCTTGCTGTGAGGAGCAGGCGCGCAAACCCCCTAGCGTGCATCGGCAACCTCCCCTGGCTGGACAGTGTCCCGGGTGGCGCTCTGGTGCTTGGCCTGTTGTTTGACATACAGGGTCTGCACGCGCGCCCGGTAGGCCTGGGCGATCTGTTGATCCTGTTCGGTGGTCGTGCGTGGGCGGTGGTAGCGCGCCACCGCCTGCCACCAGTCGCCGGTTTGCACGTAGTGTTCCTGGACCAGCACTGCGGCGAGCTTGCTGCTCACCACCGGGTCGGTGATGCGCCAGGGCGAGGCGATGCGTTCGTACTGCCAGTACCAGTTCAGTTGCAGCGGCCCGATGTCGATGCGCAGCTGCTCTTGCTGCAGGGCCTCCATCAGGGCGGCGAACATACTGTCGCGGTCCGGGTAGAAACGACCCTCCCCGGCGATGTTCAGGGTCCAGGGCCAGGGCGCGAACTGTTGCTCGACAACGCGGCCGGATTCCGCCAGCGCCATGGCGTAGAACACATCCTGCGGTACACCGACATAGGCCGCGACCGCATCGTAGGGATCCCGGCTGGCCACTGCGCGCGCACTCACGAACACCAGCAGGGCTGCTGCTAGCATGTGCATTACTCGCTGCGCACCCACTGCCCTGCCCCGTCCTTGCGGTAAATAGCTGGGAGATCCAGTTGCTCGCGGAACTGGTCGCCGTGGTTGAGGGTGGCCCGGCCCTGCGCAAGGGCCTGTTGTAGCGCCGGCAACTGATCGGCCCAGGCGCGCAGCGTGGCATCGTTGCCCGCGGTGCCAACCACGTGCACATCGAGGGTGCCCGGTTGGTGTTTTTGATGCTGTTGTCGCGTGAGCAAGCGTTGCACCAGATCGTGCGCGTCAGCGCTGCCCGCGCGCAGGATGATGGCTATGCGCTGTGATTGGGTGCTGTCCGGGGTGCTTGGATTGAAGGACACCAGCCGCGGCGTGTCGGGGTACAGGCGCTGCCAGGCGGCATCCACCGCCAGCTGAAAGGCGAGTTCCTTGCGCGTGCGTTCGAATTCGGTTTTGACGAACAGCTCCGCGAGCTGACGGCGCTCGGCATCAGAGTCGGTGCTCACGCCCAGTGCCGTGATCGGATCAAGGCCCGGGCTCCACAGGCCGCGCTGGCCGGCCATGAGTATTTCGTAGCGACCGTACTGGGTGATTGTCAGGCCCCACTGTTCTGCTCTGTGTCGGGAATCAAGCGTATGAGTCTCGTTGTACTCCAGCGGAATCGACTCACTGGCACGTGCGTTCTCAGAAATCACCAGGGCCAGCCACGCGGCCAGCAGGATGTTCGCGGTGTTCACCACGCGTGCTGTGTACGCGTTCAAGGCTGACGCCTGCCGCGCCGTTGACCGTTGGCAAGATAGTCCCGTTCAGGGTCGAAGTTGCTCGCCTGCAACCGGCCGCCGCTTTTGACCTGCAGCTCGTACTGCCTGCCCATCGGGATACGGTCCTCGCGCATCCAGCCGCACACGTTCTGAATCGACGTCCCCAAGACTTCGGACAGGCGCGCCGGGGTCCAGATTTTCAGTACCTCTTCGATGGTCACTCTCAGCCTCTACTATTTACCACGCTGTACACCGGGGGGTGTCTGCGCATTTGTCCGTGCACCACAGTTAAAGCAGGGACTGTGCCAATCCCGCTCTCCGGGATGTGTCAATTAGTAAAGGAAACTGAATTCAAGCACTTAGCTAACTTCGAATCTCGCCTGCCCGCGAGTGTTCAACGAACGTTGGGGTGTTCACCCCGAGTCCGGACGTGTCCGCGTACACACTCGCCGGACAGGTTGCCGTGTCCATGCCACGTAGACAGCCGAACTGCGGGTACCGTGTCCATGGCGATGACTCAGTGCATAACCAGCGTCAGGGAGCACTACCCACTCCTCGCCACTCCCGACTCGCGCTCTATCCGCAGCCCGGCGTTTATTAGGCTGGGGTACTGATGACGGCAGCGGCCGTACACGCGGCCGGGGCCCGGTATCCGTTTGCGCACAGGTCAGCCCGGTCACAGGCTTGACCGATTGTCACTTGAGTTCCTTTCGCCGCCATCTCGGCCCGGAGATCAGTACCGACTCTTCGGTCGTAGTTGTCTACGGAATAGTTCCAACACTAATATATCCGTGTCCTCACTGGGCTATCACAGGAACGAACACAATGGCTTACCACATACTAGGAGCCCTGCCGCTCTCACTTCTGCTTTCATTTGCCGCCTCGGCCGACATATCAGGTCGTGTCGTAGCCATTACTGATGGTGATACCATCAAGGTTCTGGATAGCACCAAGACTGAGCACAAAGTCAGACTGAGGGGCATTGACGCGCCTGAGAAAGGCCAGCCATACGGCAGGAAATCAAGGAAGCAACTGGCTAGGTTGGTGGCAGGCAGAGAAGTACGAGTTGAATCGACCAAAATGGATCGCTACGGGCGCACTATCGGCAAGGTTTGGGTAGAGCCCTCTGATTGCCCGGATTGTGGAAAGACGTTGGATGCTAATCTGGCGCAAGTCACAGCAGGGATGGCCTGGTGGTACAGGTATTATAAGGACGAGCAGTCACCAGAATACCAAGGGCGCTACGAGTCTGCGGAGGATGAGGCCAAGGCGCGGAAGTGGGGTCTTTGGGCCGACCCAAATCCAATCAATCCCTATGACTGGCGTAAGAAAAGCGATGAAAAAGGTCCATACGACTAGCCAATTTGACAGTTATCGGCTCGATAGCTGCGCAGTTGTCTGATCAGGTCACGGCTATTTCACATAAAGACAGATGCTCGACTGCTTCGGCATCCAGGGCGATAAGATCCGACAGGTGTAATTGCCGCTCTAACTATTATCTAGCGACTGCCGTCGGATTGACTTGCTAGACCTGCTGTAGTTCAAAGAACAGCAGAGCATGGTCCGAATACTTCGTAACCCATGCGTCTCTCTTGCTATCCGTCGTTTCATCCACCCAGCCGCGAACAGACACTTCAGACCCCGAGAAACTTCGAAACTGCAGGTGATCGGCTGCAACCACATGATCCAGGTTGCCAATGGGATAGGAAGAGTTTGAGCCAGGCCAATACGTAGAATCTGTTTTTGTCAGCATCCGCATCTTCACCGACTTGGATGACAAGCGTTTTTCGAGCCGTTCTATTTCCTCCTGGGCGCTGATATCCTTCTTGCTGTAGGTCAGATTCATACCCATCGTGTTCAGATCTCCGAGGAAGATGAAATTGGATTTTCCGGGGAGCCCCTTCTTCTTGTGTTCCTTATCCAAGATTTTCTTGAACTTCATCGCGCGTTCGGTCATATCGTCCCGAAGACCGAAGCCTTTGGGCACAGTGAGGCTCTTTAAGTGCAGGAACAAGAGCGAGTAGTTTGTGCCATTTTTGGTAATGGTGAGCAATGCACCTGGTCTTAGCATGGCCGCACCAGACTTGAAGGTCGTTTTCTGGGTGAAAAATGCTTGGAGGTTGTTACGGACTCCAACAAGAATTTCCTGAGATTGAGGCCCTTCCGTAATGTGAAATGTGTAGTTGGGAAGCTTCTCGACGATCTCATCGAACACCATCTTGCCCACCACTTCATAGATGGCCAGGACATCTGCCTTTTGAGCGGCGATAAAATCGAATATGGGACCAAGCGGCTTCTTCGGTACCGAGCTATTTTTATTTGTACTGCCAAAATGCTCGACGTTCCAGGAAAGAACACTAAATGCCTTAGCCATTGCGATACCTCCATGTATAAACGCTCTGAAGGAGTGTAGATCATAAATTCCTAACTTTTCCACCTTGCGGTGAAATCGTATGGAATGGGAAGCCAGTTTATTGGGCCCTTTCGGGGTTCAGGAGTAATCGGTCGTCGCCTCCCCATTGTTATAACTCTTTGGCATGCCGCCACATCTCGGGCCACCCTTTAACTATATCGCCAATTGGGTTGGGGCACGTCGGTCTCGCACTCTCGCCTTAGACTACAAATCGTCTACCCTATGTATTGAAGTTTTCAACCAGAGAACAGGATGAATAAGTTCAAAATCGTCGGAGGCATCATTCTCGCTTATGTCTTCGCTTGGGTCGTGCTATATGCCGTGGCGGGTGACTTTTCTATGGCTGCCCCGAGGATTCTTGGGGTCGACAGCGCCGCTCTCGCAGAGCTACCCATTGCCAAGGAGGAGTTGGACACATCCATGGATCACATGCGAGCGCTGGCATTCACAGCGAACCGGCAGGGGAGACTCTTCTCGCTGGCGGAGAAAATCTGCTATTGGGTCGCGCTGATCACCTCGGCTATTATCACGCTCATCGGCGGGCTTAAGGGACAGGTCAAAGATCTGGCAGCTGATCCCCCCGAGGTTGATGTCTCCGGGCTGCCCCACCGTTATGTTCGAATGATCTCTATCCTGGCCGCAATTGGCGCCGTCTGTGTCGCCTTATCTGCCCCGCTCCAGACCCAGAAGCAGAACGCCTACGACCGCGCGGATACCATCATCGAGCTTGCTTACGAAACGCGCAAGAACGTTCTCGAAGCAGCTACCGCATCCGAGGCGCAACAGCTGCTTGATGAAATGGTACTGCAAGCATCCCGTTGAATTACTACGCCATCACACTGATCATTGCGATATGTTTGCTCAGCCCTGGCTGTTCAAGATCGCCCGATCTCTATGCTCAATACCAACTTGTACCAACAGTCCTACATATCGAGATCGCTCGCCAGGCGATCAAGAACATCAACATACTCCTCCATGCAGAGGGTTTACCGGAGTACTACCTCTATGACGAGGAACACAACAGAGAGGGTATTGCCCTCCTTTGGGTGGGCGATAAGACGATCTCCCAGACCGTTGCGGATATGATGTTCGTACCGCGTGGCTGCCAATGTGTGATCGTCCAACCTCGCGTGCTGTACTCCTGGGTTGAGAATTATTCGACCGTTGGCGAGACCAATTACGCGGACATGGACAACCTCCCACATACGCTCGGCTATTTCCTACTCCACGAGTACGGTCACATCCATAGCGGTCACCCCGGGCGAGCGATTAGTACACTAGGCGACAACACCAACCGAGACGAGACTGAGAGCAAGCGCCTGGAACAGACCGCGGACGATTTTGCCTCCAATCTCGTCGCCAAGTATCAGAGTAAGACCGGGGCATTTAAAACGTGGATGTCGGCTGCCAATATTGGCCTAAATATCAGCTCTCTCGCGTTTACGCTACAAGGGAAAAGAATAATCGATAATTTCGGGTGCAGTGTGCTCGATGCGCCTTGTGCTTTTCATGATATGGGGGATACACACTACAATCTCGAGTATCGAATCCTAAAAGCGCAGTGCCTCATTTCTGGTGGAGAGGCTTGCGGTATGCTCAGCTCTTATGAGCAGCGCCGAAATTCAGGTGGTGTGTTTCAAAAGGGCGCCTTGTACCGTGCTGAGTGACTGGGCTATCCCGCTTGTAAGAACACCGAAAATAGATAGATACGCTACCTAAAAAATATCTTTACTGAAAAATTCTCACTACGGACTTACATACCCGATTCACTCTACGGTATGCACGAGTAGCTTGCCGGTGTCTCTAGAGTTTTCATTTCATCCTCCAGTATGAGTAAACTCCCGAGACTAGCCGCAATAGACACTGACGATTTCGATACGCTCGTGCCCGAGTTCGCGGGAGATGATCTGGCGGGCGGCGCTGTCCTGTTCCCGCTGCGCCGGGCTCAGTGAGCGCCGTGCTGGGCCACCGGCGGCAGGACACGGCCAGCCGGTCAGCGCCGCGTAGCGGGCATGGGCGTAGGCATGGCGCAGGCCGTGGTTTTTATCCAGACCCGCACGGGCGGTGTTGCGCTCGTACGTGCGCATCTGCTGGTAGTAGTTCTTGTTCGCCGGGATGAGGGCACCACGGCCCACCATGGCGCGGACCTCCTTGAGCAACGCACGCTGTTCTGCCGTCCGGATAGGGATGTCCCGGGCCCTGCCCCCCTTGGTCCAGCTGGCCTTCAGGGTCAATTTGTCACCCCGGTCGGCGTAGCTGGGACTGAATTTTATGGCTTCCTCGCGGCGCAGACCAAAGGCCTGCTGCAAGCGCAACGACAACCGGGTGTAGGGATCGGTGACCTGCGACAGGCGCTCGGCATCCAGAGAGCGGGATTTGTCCGCACCGGTGACGTAGACGCGCCGTTGCACCTGGTAGTGATCGTTGTCTCTGGCCACCACCGCGGGCTTGCCCACCTTGGCCGCCCACCAGCGGATGTGCGAGAGGCGGTTCTTGATGGTGCCGGGGGATAGCGCCTGTGACTGCCAGTGGGCAATCAGGGCTTCGACGTGTTTCGGTTTCAGGCCCGTCGGTTGCAACTTGCGAAAGCCTAGCTCGTGCAGGGTGTTCGCTGACTGCTGGAGGATGTTCTGCCGCGCGGCGCGGGTCGCGTGGGAGCCCTCACGGCTGGCATGGACGAGTTGTTTCAAGCCGTAGTTGAGATCGCGCACTGTCCTGCCCCGGTATGTCGCCTGTCAGTCGATGACCACCCGCGTGGTTCCCTGTTCGCCCGCTGTCCGACCGGATTTATTGTCAGTACGTGTCCGTTCGGTAAGTTTTCATGCTCTCACCGGGGCCGTGGCACACGGTGGTCCTGCAGTGCAGGATACGAGCTGAAAGCGTTTTCTTGTTGCCTGGTCTTCAGGCAGAGGTGCGTTCCCTGTGGGGAAGCGGATACCTCATTGCGGTCCGGGCCAGGCCCAGGACAGCGGTGTGTGCAGCCTTGTTCGGTGCTGCGCCGATACTGCAGTGTGACGTCGTGTCCTCCTCTTCCGTCAGTTACTCATGCATTGATGACAGAAGCGCACACCCGTGGGGTGAACGCTTCAACCCGCGGGGTCTGCGTCGGCGACGCCGACGGTGTCGGGCGCTGTGCGCTCGAACGATGCAGGGTGTCCCTGCTGCGACATGCCACGCTATGTGGCGACTGTCCCTACCTATTGTAGAAAGGTGCCTTTCCGGGGGTCAACGTACAAGTTTCTGAACCTTGATTAGCCGTAACCTGACGGTCACCTGGCATGCGGGCGCGCTAACGCCCGCCACGCCCCGCACGCGGGGCGTTTGGCACGCCAGGTGGCTGGCGTCACTACCCTTTTAAGGGCGCGTTGCGCGCCCGGTAGTGACGCCAGCGTGAGGTTCGGTGTCCTCCGGTGTGGCGCTTTACGCCGCGTTTGCGAGGGCAAGGGATCACGTCAGCGCGGTGAGGTGCTCAATCACGAATCGCCCCGGTGCGGGTGGCGTGTGCCAGAGCACTGCGGCGTCCTCGAAAACGTAACCGCGCACGCGCGGATCACGAGCCCGCAACCGGCCGCGAAACAGTTGCCGGCCTCTTTTGTCACGCCGGTAGAGACGCACACGCTCGAAGCGGTTTTTCACGGTCCTGAAATCCGCGTCCAGGTCCAGCCGCGCGATGCTCCAGTGGAGTATCGCCGGGTACTCGAGGAACGTACGGCCCTCACGGTCCACCTGCACCGGGTCGCCGGGCTGGTTGAAGGACAGCGCGCCTGCCGCGAGGCCCTCGCGGATGGCCGCGAGGATCGACCGGCCGGAGTCTGGCGCCGGGGTGGCCTTCGGGGCCCCCGGCGTTTTCCCTGGGGTTTGCGTATGGGTTTGTGTATGGGTTTGCGAGCGGGTGCTCGTGTTGTCGCCGGTCAGTGAGAGGCCGCGCGCGCGTGTGTCTGGCCGCTCACCGATCGACACGGCATAAAGACCGCCGATCGCTGCCTGTTCGAAATAGCCGAGCCAGTCTGTCCACACCAAAGGGTCGCCGCGCAGGGCCGCGAGGCCCGCGGGTGGCAAGAGCTGTGCAGCCAGCGCGTCCGGGGCGGCGTGCGGGTGCGCGACTCGCTGCAGGCAGTCCACCGCCATGGCCGTGACCAGGGCATAGGTGTAGATGCCCTCGTAGCGACGGTAATCCGTGCCGGGGCGTAGCAGGGGCAGGCGCAGGGTCCAGCGGTAATCACAGGCCCGGGCGCTGCGCGCGAGCAGCGCCAGCAGTTGCTGTTCCGCGTCCGCCGGGGAAAGCGCGGTTTGCAGCTGCGCCAGCAGCGCGGTGTAGATCGGGACGATGTCCTGTTGAAAGGCGTGCCGGTCGTGGGTGGCCAGCGCCCGCCACAGGGTGGTCAGGGCGGCGTTGCGTGCCTGCACGTGCGTGCCGGTGCTCACGGCGGATTAGCGGTGTTTGCGCCGCATCCGGGTCAGGTGCAGGCCGTGGGCGCGCGTGTTGATTTTCTCGCCATGGTCCTTGAGCTGGTAGGCCACGTCCTGGCGGCGGCTGTTGAGTTCGGCCAGGGCCAGCGCGTCCTGATTCCCGGGCGCTCTCTCCAGGGCATCGTCGATTTGTTCGAGGGTTTTTTCCAGCTTGCCGATCCGGTTGCGATGGTACTGGCTGATCTGTTGTGAGCGGCTGGCGTTGATCGCCCCGTCGGCCTGGCTGACCAGGGCGATGGCGTCGCGCAACTCCTCGCCATATTCCTCGATGAGTTCTTCCAGGCCATCGAGGACCTGTTGCCCGTAAGCAGATTTTTCCGGGTTGCTCGCGGTGGTGCGGAACTTGCGCAACTGCAGGACCAGAGTCGCCCACGCGTGCGGGAGTTCGTGGGCTTTCCGGAACTTACGCACCCGCGCTCAGGTCCTTGACCAGGGCATCCAGGGTCGACTTGATGAGTTTCTCGATGCGCTCGATGTTCGGTTTGCTGGTATCGCCCCAGTCGAGCTGCTGCCACTGGGGCTGGGCCAGGACCTCGGGCGCGAACAACTGTTGCAGCACCCGGGGCTCGGCCACCGCGGGGAACTTGATCTTCGCCGGGCGACCCGCGCTCTTGCGCGCGGGTTTTTTTGGCAGGGCGTCAGCCAGAGCGCTTTTGAAGGCGTTGAAATCCCCCGTCGGTTCGCCCTTCTCCGCAATCTGTTTGCAGGCGGCCTTGAAAAGGCGCTTGTCATTGTTTTCCAGCACGGACAGCTTGTAGGCGAACTCCACGCTGCGTATCTGGCCGGTGGCCATGAGGAGATTGACGTCGCTGGAGCCGGCGATTTTTTCCAGCTTCTGGACCAGGTTGCGCCCCACGCCCAGGCGGTTGGCCACCTCGACATTACTGACCCGGTGCGGGGTGTGCCGGCGAATCTCGGCGACGGCCTTCTTGAAGTCCTCGACCTTGGCCTGCAGGGGCAGGTCCGCGCGCTGGTTGTTCTCCACGAAACGCTTGGCGGCGGGGTATTTCGGTTCGGCCTGGTAGTTCAGGCACTCCACCTCGTGGGTGTCACCGTGGGCGATGTAGGAGGCGATGAAGCGGCGGTTACCGTAGGCCACGCGGTACTTGCCGCCGGGACCGAGGGTGACGGCGAAGGGCTGTAGCAGGGGTTCGGTTTTCAGGTGAACGGCGAAGTCCCAGATGCCCTGCACGGTCTCGGTCACGTCCGCCATCGGCGGCAATTCCAGTGCCTGCGTCTGCGCGTAGCGGGTGATCTGGTCCAGGCTCTTATCGAGTATCGCCTCGGGCATCTCGGCATGCTTGGCGCCCTCCTCCCACACTTCCCGAAACGCCTGGGACAGGATGGTGATGGTGCCCTGATTGATAAACCAGGTGCGCTGGTTATCGGGGTCCGGCGTGATCTTGGCCAAGGCGATCTTCTCCAGCCGGACCTTCTCGCCGCTCTTGCTGGCCTGCGTGGCCATGCGGTCATTGAGCTGGGTCTGAATGTCCTCGGCGGAGCGGCGGCTGTCCAAGGTGGCCCGCCCCTCGGGTTCCCCGCTGGCCTGGACCGGTTCTTCCCTGCGGCGTTTTTTCAGTGCCATGGCTTACCCCGTCGTCTCGTGGACTGCTGGTGTGGCGGCGACCGTCGCGTCGTCCGCGTCATCCTCATCGTCTGCCTCGGCGGCGGGCGGCGGCCGGTGCGCGATGTCGGCGCCGTAGACCTCGCGCCGAAACTGGTCGACCAGCGCGCACATCTCCTCTTCCGCCTTCGGGTCCTGGTAGCGGAAGTTGGTTTCGCTCAGGGGCATGTTGTCCAGCACGAAGGCCACCCGGTCGTGCAAGGTGGTGTCCCACAGCAGGGCCGCCACCTCGGTGTTGTTGTGCAGGCCCGCCAGGGTGTCGCGGTGCTTGTTGTTGTGCTTGACCAGATTGGGCACCATGCCGGAGATTTTCACCGGGGTGTCGCGGTACTCGTTCTCCTTCTCGATGGACGCCTTCATTTTCGCCAGGCCCTCCACCGAAAAGCCCTCGGGCTTGAACGGCATGAGGATGTCCGTGGCGGCGCGAAAGACCGGGATGGTGATGAAGTTTTTGCCCGGCGGGGTGTCGAACACGATCATGTCGTATTCCTCGGCCACGTCGGCGTCCTCGACGAACTTGCGGAAGTGGTCGCATATCTGGTCTAGCAGGCTGGCATCGTTGACGTTCTTGGTCAGGTTCTGGAACAGTTCCAGGTGATCGCCGTTGGCCGGCAGGACGTCGAGGCGGGAGAACACCGTGGGATAAGGCACCACATCCTTGTCGTAATAGATATCCGTGGAGGAGCAGCGGCCGTCCCAGTCGAAATCCTCCTCCGGGTTGTAGTCCGGGTGCAGGGGGGGCAGCAGGTAATCGTTGGTGCCGGCCTTCTCCATCTGCAGCAGGGTCTGCGAGGTATTTTGCTGCGCATCCATGTCACAGATCAGGATGTTCTTGTCAGGGTCAACTTCGGGGATCTCGCCACAGGCGGCGCGGATTGCCAGGTTGATAGCCAACGTGGTCTTGCCCACTCCCCCCTTGGCATTGGCGACGACAACGACTTTCATATCCCCATATCCCTTTCCAGGTCCCCTGCCTCGTGAGGGTTAGCGTTTATTTTCCGCCAAGGATATAATTGATTCACTTAAAAAGTCAATTTAAATGATTCACATGAGTCCGTTCGCTGCCAGGCGTGGCGGCTGGTGTTCAGAAAAGTGAATAAAACCAGAATATTATTTTTATATATTTTGTATATATATCAATAGGTTAAGTGTTTATTTGGCCACTGTATCCGCAACAACAGCAGGACGGACAGCATGACGACGGGCACCCCACCCTTCTACGACAACCATCACCGCATCAGCGCGGACATGGTGCAACAGATCATTGCGCTGATGCCGGGGCTGGATGACACCCATCGTCGCATCCTGTCATTCATGGCCCTCAGCGGGGACCAGCAGGGCGGGCGCTCGAGCATCCAGGAGATTGCCGACTACATCGGCTTCAAGCCCGCCGCCATACGCAACCGATTGAAGGTCCTGGTCTCCGCCGGGGTGGCGGAACACCACCTGGTATCCTTCGAGGGCTGTCGGCGCCCTGTCTCCCTGTTCCGGCTGATCGTGCCAGAAGTGGGCCGCCTGGCCAACCTCGGCAGTGCACTGCCCTCCCCCGCGCCGATTCCTGTCCTGCCCGAAAGCCACGAGATCCACTCCTTTTCCCATGAGTTGTTCTCGTCCATCCTGCGCGATGAGACGCCCTTCTTTGTCGACAACCTGTTCTGCACGGTGTTGTTCTCCGCCCTGCCCGTGTCGCGCAAGCTGATCTACGACCCCCACAAGGTGATCGTGGATTGGTACGGCCAGGATGTGCCGGTGACGTTGCGGCCACTGGCCGAGCGCCCCGTGTGCAAGGCGGACGACCTGCGTTTCTATATTGGCCTGATCACCTACCTGGTGGAGCTGGTACAGACCGAGGGCGTGCCGCTGTCGGTGATCGACGGCGGCGCCTGGACTATCAAGGTCAGTGACGTGCTCAATGTGATGGGGCTATCGACCTCCGGCGGCAACACCAAGACGGCCCTGGCGTCCTTCGAACGGCTGGCCTCGACCAGTGTGGAACTGTCGGCCCTGCCGAAGCAGGTGATGGAACGTTATGACTTCGAGCGTGCCGAGCAATCCTTCCAGGCGTTGGGTAATTTCGGGATCTACCAGAAAACGGCCAAGGTCAACAAGACCGCGTTCATTACTTTTACCTTACCGCCGACGATCAACGACAGCCTGATCAAGTACGGTCGGGATTTCTTCAAGTTATCGCCCAATGCGCTGCGCTACAACGAAGCGTATTTCCTGCGGGTCCACCTGTGGGCCAAGCGGCGGCTGGGCCAGAATCTTAGTTCCAAAACCCTGGATCACCGGCGGGCCTGGAAAGAGATCTCACCGGGCATCCCGTTCAAGGAGCACATCAAGCGGTTCAACGATGTGGTGCTGAATTTTGTCGATTACGTGGATTCACTGTTGGCCAACGAGGTGATCACCCGGGTGCAGTTCAACATGCTGGTGATCGGGCGGCCGAGGGCGGTGCAGGGCAAGCACCAGGTGATCAATGCCTCGATCAACGTGTTCGGTTACATTCTTCGGATTACCGATACCCATATCCATATTACCCGAGATATCGCCGATCCCTATGTCGGGCTGGGCAGCCAGAGTTCGGTGATGCTGGACAGTGCCGGTTCGGTTGCCTCACTGGTGAAAACCGACAACTGATTTGCTGCCGTGCATTCGTAGCGAATCGCGATCTTCTGTTCATTTATTCAATTTCCTGAAGTAAGTCTTGCCGGGGGAGGGCGGGGCTACGGGGTTGTCCGTCGCTCTTCCACAGTGCCTGGTTGGCCCTGTGGGCGCCGGTGTGGTGTTTGAGTTTCTTGGCGTATTGGGATCGAAGGGCGTGTATGCGGCCTGTGGTGATGAAGAGGAGGGTGGTCTGGATTCCCTTTGCCCTGTTCACCGAATTTGTGTGACCTGGGGGAGGCAGGTGATTGAATCGCCGAATACTTTAATTACGAATTGCACAGCCATCCAAATAATATTATCTGGATTAAGGTATAAGTATTGAATATAAATATTACATATGTGCGCCTATAACCCATTGTTTATAAAAGAATATTTTTGATTTAGGAATGTTTAATTACGAATTTCCAGTCTTTGATTACGAATGGGCTGATGTTGATTACGTTTTTCTGATTGTTCGTTACGGGTGTTGTGCACAGGGTTTATGGGGTGCTGTCTGGGGTATCCAGGTCGGGATCGGTGTTCGCGCCCAGTTCCAGCAGCAGGGCGTTGGCCTCCTGCTTGTTGTCCACTTTGAGGGTCAGCGTGCCTCGGGCCAAGGGGTCGGTACTGATCTGTTGGTCGAGTTTGTCCAACAGGCCTTTCAGGCCCGAGAGGCTGTGGAAGGGCATCTCCACGTAGCCTTTTTGTTGTCCCGCGTCCATGGCGATGGTGGTGGGGGTACCGTAGCTCTCTGACAGGGCGCGTTCCATGCCGCCGATATCCCCCAGGCGGTGTTTCTTCTGGCCGCGCGGGGCGGCGATTTTCCTTGGTGGCTCATAGTCCGGGTGGACCAGGCGGTACAGGGAGCGGGTCGACATCATGCCGCGGGCAGCCCGGGTGGCCAGGTGTTCCTGCCGTTCGGGAGAGGGTTCGGCCAGCAGTATCTTGGCGAATTCCGGTTTGATCAGCCCTTGCTGCAGCAACTCCCGGGTCCTGGGCGCCAGACCTCTGAGCAGGCGCAGGCGGTTGGACAGGGTGGGGCGCGCGATACACAGGGCGTTGGCCAGGGTCTGTATCTTCCAGATTTGGTCGGGTCGGGAGAATAGCTCGATGGCCGTCTGCGCGGCGGCGGCGTAGAGCAGGGGTGAGGTGATTAGCCCGGCGGCTTTCTGGTCCTGCGCCGCGTACTCGATGGCGTAGAAGGCCGCCTCAGAGAGGTTGCAGTCGATGATGCCCAGGGGGATCGAGGTGGCACGGGGGAAGGCATCCGGGTGGGTAAAGGCCTCCAAGCGTTCCCAGCCGAGTAGGACCTCCACCGTATGGCCTTCCGGGGTGTCTATTTTGCGGGCGATCACTGGTCCTGGAGGGCCACCCAGTTCCAGGGCATGGTCGACCATCGCATTGTGCTGTGCCTCGGGGATTTCGGGGCAGATCGCGTAAGGAGCCCGCCTAATCTCGCCACGTTCGACGTTTTTCATGGCGGGGGCCAGCATCCTGGTCAACCGGGCGCGGCGTTCGTCGTTGCTGGATCGGCTGGGTTGGCCTTTCATATAAACAAAACCGTTCTTCGAAGAACGGTTTATGTTATCAAGGGTGTAGTTTCGGAGCAATGCTACTGTCGCTGGTTATCAGAGGTGGGGGAGGGCACCTGGTCGGGCTGCTCCGGGTTCCGCTGTCGCTGCATCCCTGCGGGACCTGGCCCTGCGTATCCCGGGTGCGAGGATGGCGGTGTGCTGAGATATGCGGTCGTTCATTGGCGTGTTTTGGAGGGTTCGCTACACTGGCGGCCGTCATGCAATTACTCGCCGCCGATCGACAGCCTAGCCGCACTGCCTGGGGCGACACACCGCCTGTGGCTATCCTGGCCAGCGAGACACTGACCAAACAGCACCCCGATTACGCTGCAGCCAAAACCGGTGATATCGAGGCGGCCATGTCGCTGATCGATGAGTTGATGGGGCGGCGGGGGGCGCTGCGCAGGGTCTCGATGCTGGTCCGTCGGTTGTCACCCACGATCGTGCCGGTACATGCCGTGGAGTCCAATTCGATCAACGTCATTCCCTCGGCGCTGGCCCAGTACATCGGTGGAGCGTTCGACCTGTCGGTGGAATACAGCATCCTGCAGGCCAACCGGGTCAGCCATACCGGCTCCAGTGGCTATCACCGCCTGGCCACGCCACCCCTGTTTGCCGGCAATGTCGAGCCCGGCGACTACCTGATCGTGGATGATTTTGTGGGACAGGGTGGCACTTTGGCGAATATTCGCGGTCATATTCAGGCACAGGGCGGTCATGTCGTAGGTCTGGTCACGCTGACCGGCAAGAAACGATCTGCTACACTGGCCGGCGAATCACAAACCTTGCAGGACCTGAGAGCCCAACATGCAGCCCTCGAAGACTGGTGGAGTGAGGTATTCGGATACGGTTTCGCGCTTCTTACTGAAAGTGAAGCGCGATACCTCCTCAACTCCCCGGATGTTGACACCATCCGAGCAAGAATCGCTGAGATTGCACGCGAGGGAGACGGGCGACCAGGCTAAACTCATCGCCAGTCAGCGGGGGCTGAGGGCCCGGCGTGGAGGTCTTGTCATCAGGGACAAGAAAAATGGCCGGTTCGTCACACGCAAGCAGGCCCCGTCCAAATAGTCCTGCAAGGCCAATGGTGTTGTCACCATCGATCGCTTTTGTCTTCCGTTAATCGTTCTATCTATGGTCGTGCAGTGACAGGCGCAATGAGCGTCCGCGTTGTCGCGCGGTTTTGCCAAGGCCGCTGTGGTACCGATCCCTCTGGGGAAGGGGACAGCCTAGCCGCCGTCTGGTCTTAGTCCAGGCATCCCCCGACCTTCACTCTCTCACTGCGTTCCCTCCCTGCAGGCCGGGCGGTTCCCCCTGCCTGGACACACCCAGGCCGCCGGCTGGCTCGCTCGCGTACTCGCTCGTTTTGGGGGTATTCACCCCCAGAGGGACGGGGGTTGAAAAACAATCCATTGATTCAAGCGAGATACGATTATGACGACGCAAATGATTCCGCTGTCACAACTGACAGTGTCCAAGCGCAATGTGCGCAAGACCGCCCCGGACCGTGAGGCGCACAAGCGGCTGATGGCGAGTATCGTGAGCCAGGGCGTGTTACAGAACCTGGTGGTGGTGCCCGAGGGCAGGAATACCTTCGGCGTGGTAGCGGGAGGGCGGCGACTGCGTGCCTTGAAGGAGCTGGCCAAGAACAACACCCTCCCGGCAGATTATGCGGTGGCGTGCCAGGTTAAAGACAAGGACGCGGATATCACCGAAATCTCCCTGGCCGAGAATGTCGGGCAGGAAGCCATGCACCCGGCGGACCAGTTCGAGGCCTTTGCCGATTTGGTGGGGCAGGGGGTGCCGGTGGAGGACATCGCGGCCCGGTTCGGGGTGACCCGGCGTGTGGTGGAAAAGCGCCTGTCCCTGGGGCGGGTCGCGCCGGCGCTGCTCGATGCCTACCGCGAGGGCGGACTTACGCTGGAGTGCCTGATGGCGTTCACGGTGTCGGACGATCACGAACGGCAGCTGGCCTGTTACCGGGAACTGTCCGGGCGCCTGTGGCCCCATGCCGTGAAAAGCTGGCTGCTGGGGGAGGCGGTGGACGCCCGGCGCGGTATCGGGGCCTTTGTCGGCAAGGCTGCCTACCTCAAGGCCGGTGGCGCGGGGGCGGGGGATTTGTTCGAGGACACCTTCTACCTGTGCGATTCGGCGCTGGTGTGTGAGCTGGCCCAGACCAAGCTCGCGCGGGCCGCGAAGAAGCTGGCCAAGGCTGAAAGCGGGTGGTTGTGGGTCGAGCCGGCCATGGACCGCCACCAGGCCACCGAGGGCCTGCGTCAGCTGCACGCCGAGCATGTGGGCGTGCCGGTGGAACTCGCGCAGGAAATCGAGGCGCTCGATCAGCAGATCGCCGCGTGGGGGGACCTGTACTACGACGATGAACTGGCCGAGGGTTTCGAGGACGAGGACAGCTTCTACGCCGCCATCGAGGCGGCACACGCGAAAGCGGGGGCTCTGGAAGAGCGGCGCGATGACTACCTGCAGTTCACGCCAGAGCAGATGGGGTACTCAGGCTGCATCGTGACCTTCGACAACGACGGCAAGCTGGATGTGCTCAAAGGCTGGGCGCGCAAGGCAGACCTGCCCAGACAGACCGGCAACGAGGACACGGGCAATGCCGGCGCGGGCGGTGACGCGCCGGAGAAGGGCAGGGCGGGGCTGAGCCAGGCGCTGGTCAACGACCTGGGCCAGTACCGGCAGCAGGCCACCAAGGCCACCTTGCTGGGCAAACCGGCCGTGGCGCTGGATGTCCTGCACTACTCCCTGTGTGTGCAAGTGCTTTCCGACTCCGTCTGGGAGGGCAAGACACTGCTGGACGCCAATTTCACGGTGGTGGCCTCCGAATCCAGCCGGGGCGATACCGGGGCGGGCAGGGCGTTTGACGCCCTGGCCGATCGCAGTGGCTTGTCCCTGGACTGGCTGTGCCTTGAGGACGCGGCGGCGCGCTTTACGGCCTTTATCGCCCTGCCGAAAAAGGCCAGGGACAAGCTGGTGGCGTTCGCGGTGGCGCAGATACTGCGCATCGGGGTACGGGGCCAGCCGGAACAGGACACCCTGGTCGAGTTGCTGAGTGTGGATTTCCCGGGCTACTGGCGCCCCGACGCGGATAACTACTTCGGCAGGTTGACCAAGCCGCAGCTGCTCGAACAGTTCGGCCCGGTGCTGGGACAGCCGTGGCGCGACTGGCATGAGGACGCCAAAAAGTCCGCCATCGTGGACAGCCTGGACGAACGCTTTGGCGAGCAGCCCGCTGCCAAGGACGATCCCCGGGCCACCTGGCTGCCCGAGCAGTTCTGATGTGAACCCGCACAGGGGGCCATGGTCCCCTGTGCCTGCGAGTCAGGACGCAACGACGTGTCGCGGCAATACGGCACACGAAGTCTCTCCGGCCGCTATCTCGCTTGCCGCCCGCCCGGCGGCTTTTTTGCGCTGGGTTCGCGCGCAAAAAAAAGGAACCCGGCAGGGTCCCTTGAGCGCAGGTCAGTCACGCTGAACAAACAGCCTACATCAGTCCCTCCTCGGCAAAACTGAAGGTCGCATCTGTAGAGACGATCACGTGGTCCAGGACACGAATGTCCAACAAGCCCAGGGAGCTGACGATCCGCTCCGTGATTCGCCTGTCCGCCGCACTGGGCTCTGTTGTGCCCGACGGGTGGTTGTGGCCCAGGATCACGGCCGCGGCGTTACGCGCGAGCGCCGCCTTGGCGATCTCCCGGGGGTAGACGGCGGCGCCGTCGATGGTCCCCATGAACAGCTCATCCACGTCGATCAGCCTGTGCTGTGAATTGAGGTACAGCACACAGAAGATCTCACGTTCCCGGTCGCCAATGCGAAGCCGTAGGAGGTCCTTGGTCTCGCGGGCGCTTTGCAACGTGGCTGATGTGTAGATGGCTCGTTCTTCCACAAACCGGATTGCTGCTGCAATCACCTCGTCCTTTGAATCAAAGTTAAATGCATCCATGGTCATATCTCGCTCTAAAAAAGAGATGAGATACGCCCGATGGGGATATCCCATCGGGGTGATGCCTTGCGGCGAAAACTGTCAATGGAAACTCCCGGGTGTTTAGTCCGGGAGTTTCGTGCGAAGCCTAGCTGCTCTCGTTGTCCTTGGGCGGGAATACCACCAGGTCACCCGAGACCGAGATCCCGGGTGTGATTTTCAGGTTGAACCCGTCGCCCTTGTCGTGCGGAAAGGCAACGCCCACTTTCGTGTAGTTGCTCTTCTGCTCGCCATTGGACTCGAACTGCTCCTGTACAAACACGTTCAGATACTTCGACATGGTCAATCTCCTTAACGTCAATTAAATCCATGCAGGCTTCGCCCCCATCGGGCCGAAACCCGAATGGGGAAAGATGCAGGGTATCCCTGCCACTCAATGCTACTGTCAGTAGCCACCAAGCAGCTTCTAGACTACACGTGGGGGAGGGCGCTTCAAGGTAAGATACCTTACCTGTCCCGTCGTGGATGGCCCTGAAAAAAAGGAACCCCGAAGGGTTCCTGACCAGTGGTGATGTGCCTGTGTGAAGGGTCTCCAACGACGTTCAAGCCCCTATCGATCGCCGCCGATGTCCCCAGCGTGCCGTGTCGGAAAAGTCGATGCGGGCGACCTTGCCCAGGCGACCCCGGATGAGCTGGACCCGTAGGGCGATGGGAATCTCGCCCGCCGGCAGGTCAATCCGGGGCGCAAAATCCACATACCGTGACGCGCCTTCGAAACGACCTACCAGTTCGATCGCACTGGCCGCTTCGCTGACCAGTTGCTCCACACGCAGGGTGGTCCCCTGCAGCACCTTCAGTAACCTGGGCTCGACCACCACCGGGCACCGAAACTGCGACTCGGGCTCGTCATCCAGGCCATAGGCCACTGTGACCACGTTCGTAATGCTATTCATAGGTTTCTCCTGCCGGTGAAACGTCGAATAGCATCCCCGTCGGGTAGGCTACCCGACGGGTGTGAACATTCGACGGCCTTTACAGGCCATCGTGCCGGGTGTCCCGGCGTGAGATGCGGGGTGTCCCCGCGACTTAATGCCACGCAACGTGGCGACCAAGTCGTTCCAGCCTAGTCCTTTATGGGACTGAAAAATAGTTCAGGTTTGTTACCGCCAGGGGGCTGGCGTGAGCATGGTGCCGGTGGCGTCGCTACCGTCTTGCGCGGCGGCTGGTTGCTCGGGAGGGCATCAGTCCCTAAAGCGACGGTGAGCACGCGTGGTTACATGCCCGGGGGCCTGGAATGTGCCGAGACCTGTGGGGCCTGTAGTTAAAAGAGCGCAGATATAAAAGGATACTGCATACTATAATAAGCGTCCTACGGACGCTTATTATAGTATGCACTTTAGAAACGTTCAACATGCAGCGCCGATGGTACCTGAATACAAGACAAAAAAGAGTTGACTTAATTAACCTTCCCCGGTATATGTCCTAAGGACATATACCGGGGAAGGTCACTTGAAGTTAATCAAAGCCATCACATTGTCATTGGGCGAACTAAATACCCCGGTCATCACCCGGTACCAGTTAGGGTTGGTCATTTTCAATCTCTATAAAGAGAAGCGGTATGCCGGTGAAGCCCTTGGGCTCAAGAAAGAAGTTGCCGAACAGCAGGACTTCACCAAGTCCCTGCGTCAGCTAGAGGAAGAGGGGGTTCTGAGTTCCCCCCGTCAGTTACCGAGCTCCGTGTATTCCCTGCTGGGCCGCAAAGACTGGGAGGCAGATGAGGTCGCCTGTGTCATAGACCCGTTCTGTTACCTGTCGCACTTAAGTGCCATGGCATACCACGGCCTGACCAATCGCATACCGACGACCCTGTATCTTTCTTCCCCCAGCCCCCAAGAGTGGAAACAGTTCGCCAATGACCTGATGGCAGCGGACCTGGGGGAGGACCAGCAAACCTACCTGGATAACGGTATGCCGCGTCTGGTTCGCACGGCCTTCAAGCGAATCGGTAAAACCGAAGTGCACCGCTACCATTCAAAGCACATGGGCGCCTACAAGAATGTGCGGGACAGGCATCTGCGGGTATCGACTATCGGTCGGACGTTCCTCGACATGCTCAGAAATCCGGACCTGTGCGGGGGCATCAGACATGTGCTGGAGGTCTACGAGGGCAACGCGGAGAAATACCTCAGGCTGATCACCGATGAAATCACCCAGCATGGCCAGCCTATTGATAAGGTGAGGGCGGGGTATATCCTCGAGGAACGCCTTGCATTGTCCAACGAGGTCATCGACAGTTGGGCACAGTACGCACAACGAGGGGGCTCCAGAAAGCTTGATGCCACGGCAGAATATATTCCACAGTGGTCAGACAAGTGGTGTTTATCCATCAACACATTCGAGTAAGGGTCGATGAAACCTCTCGAAGAGTGCCGCCTTGGGGACTGGGTGGCGCAGGCGGGCGATGAATCGAGCCTCGAATTCCGCCAGGCGGTGCATACGGTGCTGGCGGCGATCGCCGGCGAGGAACAACTGCAGGCCAACATGGTGCTCAAAGGCGGCATACTTCTGGCCGTCAGGTATCAAAGCCACAGGTTTACCCGCGATATCGACTTCTCAACACCGTTGACGATAGGCGCCGGTCTGGAGCCGGAACAGGTCGTCAACGTCATTGATGCAAGCCTCGCCTATGAAGTAGAGAAACTAGAATACGACCTGGATTGCCGGGTACAAAGCTGGGAAGTACAACCGAGACACCTGACAGATGCCTCCTATCCTTCGTTGAAGTTGAGAATAGGGCATGCCTACAAGGGTACTGCCAAACATCAGCGATTACTGGCAGGCCGGTCGCCGACAACGATCGCCATCGATTACAGCCTGAATGAAGCGCTCCCCAATGTAGACAATGTGAGCATGGGCGACGATGGCGAGCTGCAGGTGTACTCGTTTACCGATCTTGTTGCGGAAAAATTCCGGGCCCTGTTGCAGCAGGCCTCCCGCAATCGAACACGGCGACAGGACATTTTCGATTTACACCTGCTGCTCGAACAGTGCGAGCCGCTGGACGAGGTAGAGCAGGGCGCAATACTGGACAGCCTGATCGTCAAATCCCGGGCGCGTGGCCTGGACCCCACACAAGACGCCATGGACGATGAGGAACTGCGTGCTCGAGCTGAACGCGACTACTATACCCTGACGTCGGAAGTAGAAGGCGCATTGCCACCGTTCGAAGAGGCGTTTGACATCGCAAGACACTTCTATCGGGCGTTACCCTGGAAAAACTAGAGTTCGGCTTGGGTGCTATCGACAAGCGAGTGGTAATAGCCGGTAGCGAAAAGGGTTAATCGCTTGTGCTAAAACGGCTCCAGGAAAAACCAGTGGATCAGTTGGTCCATGAGGCGCGCCGTAAGTGCTTTATCGACATCGTCACGAACCAGTTGCAAGGCTTCACTGACAGTCCAGACCTGGTGGCCGCTTTCTGCAAGATAGACTTGGCAGGCGGCAGACATCTCGCTGTCGTCTTTACCCGCCTCGGGCTCAAAGCCGGCGGCCATTGCGAACTGAACAAACTGGGCCTCGTCCGGTGTCATCCGAATGTCACTGTCATCGCCGGGTAGCTGGATAAGCCGGGCCTGGCCCCAGAAATGCCAGGTACTCCTAACCAGGCGATAGGTCTGCTCCTGCCAGGTAAGTGTGCGCCTAGCCAAGCAAGCCTTCCTGGCGATAACTACCCTGTTGTTGCTCTACGGTCATTGCCTTGCGTCCTGACCTGAATTCCAGATATCTCCCTCTGGGGAGAGGCTCATCCTAGCCGCTGTTTGGCCTTGGTCCAGGCATCCCCCGGCCTTCAGTTGTGCGCGTTGCTCTCGCCTTGCAGGCCGGGTGGCTCCCCCTGCCCGGACACGGCCAAGCCAGCGGGTCGCTCGCCGGGCGAGCTGTCCCGGGCCTTCGCCCCCAGAGGGCGATCACATGAGCTACCGCGAGGACAACAGCATGCACAAGAGTCTACAAAAAGTCATTGAAACCCTGAAAGCCCATATGAGTGCGGGAGATCTCATCTGGCACAACCCATGCCTGATCAGGGCACAGTCCAATGCATTCAGTGGCAAGGCCTACCAAGGGATCAATCAGTTCATTACCGCGATCGTCGCCAATACCGAGGACTATAAGAGCCCCTACTGGGCTACCTTCAGGCAGATCCAGCAGGCCGGCGGCCAACTTACCGAGGCGAAAGGGAAGGGGGTACCGATCATCTTCTACAAGCGCCTGGATGCAAGCGATAGCGAGGACACTGAACAAGCGCGTTTCGTGATACGGCATAGTTTTGTGTTCAACCTAGACCTGGTCAGGGACGTACAGATGGTGTCCATACCACAGTCGGCTACAGGGAAATCGGTACGAGTGAGTGGCGCCGAACACATCGCTACACGCTACCTCGCCCGTGAACAGATCAGCGTCAGTCACGGTGCGCCGGCTTATGCGCCTGCCCTGGACCGGGTATACATGCCCTCCGTCGAGGAAGTGGTCTCAACCGACGAGTTTTACAGCACCTACTTTCACGAACTGGCCCACAGTACCGGCCACCCACACCGACTATGCCGATTCGCCGCCGATGCCGGACGCTTCGAGAGCAAAGACGAGTACTCAAGGGAAGAACTGGTCGCGGAGATCACCGCGGCGATGTTGTGCCACGATTGTGAGGTGGATAGCCAGGCGAGCATCCAGAACAGCGCCGCCTACCTGCAGGGATGGTCACGCTTCATCCACGCGGAAGCGGAAGCTTTCCTCGGAGCTGTGAACCAAGCGTATAAAGCCCGCGCCTTTATCCTGGCGGGGGAGGGGGTGTGATCCGCGCGCGACACGCGGCTCGCCGGCGCTCAAACTACCTGATAGCCGATGACCCGGGCGGTTTCGGTAAGGATGTTTGCCATAACGGCGTCGCGCAACTCGCGGTGAAAGACCGGACGTTCGGGGATCGCGCGTGCACCGCGTTCAAACAGGGCGATGGCCGGCGCGTTGGCGTACATCGAGGCGCAGTACAGCAGGCCGTCGATCGTCGGGTAGGCATCGTACAATTGCTGCGCCCAGCGCCGAGCACGCGGCCGGGGCCCAGAGTGCACGGCCATAGAAGCACCGATCGCAGTGGCGAAGGGACCGCTTAAGTCGAGGAGGGCGAGGTCGTCCGCCAGTGCAAAGCCGGTCAGCACCGGGTCCCTGGCATGCCGATCAATCAGGCGCGTGGCCTGGAATACCTCGGCCAAACAGGTCGGGATCGCCTCGGGGCCGGTGGCCAGGTACATGATGCCGCGGTCCTGTTGCTGCGCGCTGCCTTGCCCGTCCGGCAGGTGGTGATCGAAACGGCTGGTGGTGGGGCCGACATGGCGAAAGGTGTCCCAGGACGTCGGATGCTCACCGCCGACGAAGTACAGGCGGCTTACGAGGGTACCCGCCGCCAGGCGGTGCAGGACAGGCTCGATCGACCGCAGGACCTCAACGCCCGGTGGTTCCGGGAATTTGCCCATCAGACCTCGCGGGCCAAGTCCACGACCGCCGCGGGTGGGTGGCCGGTCAGCAGCCACTCATGGGGACTCAGGGTGCGGCCCAGCGTGTCTGATGCGAGGTCCGGGTGGGTGTCCATGAAAAAGCGCTGCACCGCCACCGGATGTGCCTCGGGGCGCAGGGCCCGCAGGACGACTTCCAGCCCGGGTAGCGTGCCATTGGGACCGAACTGGAAGCGTGGGCACACCCGTCCACCGGTGGCACGGACGGCGTACAGTTCGCCTGCTTCGAGCTTCTGGCGGACACGGCTGGTGCTGACGCCCAGTCGCTCGGCCGCCGCCTTCTGCGTGAGGGCCGTGGTGACCATCTGGGCGAACTCCCCAGCGATGATCGCCACATTGTCCGCCGCTTGCGCCTCGGACCAGACGCCAATACCCCGCGCGCCGGCGCCGCGCAGGTAGTGCTCCTCAGCCACGGACAGGGCATTGGTCACCGGCGCGGCCGCGTAAACCGGGTGCGCGCGCAGGAAGGCCGCGGCCGCAGAAGCCAGGTGGTCGAGGTTGGTGATCCCCGCCTCGGCCAGTGTTGTGCGATCCGCTTCCGTCAACATAAACTATCTATTCCTAACAGTGTTAGTGATAGTTAAATATAGCCCATAAATCCGTCGATGTCACGGGTGCACGGGTTTGCGGGGTAGGTATGGGTATTCCGTTCGAACGCGAAGCAGGATACCGTCCAGAATCTTGACGACCGCGCTGGCCACACGCGAACCCGGGCAATACCGCCTATCCGCCAATGGCTCGTGCACTATAAAGTATGCAATCACTGATTCCATTTGGGCTGCACCAGGATTCCGGCCGCCTGGTCGATGTCGCCAGTGTAGCCCGGGGAGGCGGCTGCGGGTGTATCTGTCCCTCGTGCGGGGTTGCGCTGGTCGCCCGGCAAGGAGAGGTGAACGAATGGCACTTCGCACATCGTAGTCGCCACGTGGCTTCCAGGTCGCTTCGGACGTGCGAGTATTCACTGTACATGTCCGTTCGGCTGATGTTCCGGCAACTCGCGATCGAGGGGTTACGGCTGCGAACGCCAGCGTTCGTCGACACTGCCGAAATCGCTACCGAGGGTATCCATCGATCAACCAGGTTCGACTTTGTTATTGCCAGAGAGTCGGTGCTTGAGCTTGAAGCACAGCAAGTCGGTAGCCCATTCTCGGGCGTAGAGGTCGATGTTTTGGGACACGTGAAAAACGTCCCCTTCGTCATTTACTGCACGTACCCCGGACGAGCGATACCCACGGTGATTCGGCGTCCCGAAATCAAGCGCTGCGGCGTCCTTGAACTGAACCTGACCGCCACAGCCCCGGTGTTCCTTGAAGAAAAATCGGGGCGGTACACCGATGTCCTCCGTACCTGTATCGAGCATTCCACGACGGGGCGATCCTGGGTCTACCACCCCAGGTATGACGCTGCAAAAGAGGAGGCCGAGAAGCGCGCGCTGGCCAGGCTGGCTGAGCAGGAGCCGTCAGAGAAAGCCGCGGCCAAGCGCGGCTATCAGTGCCTCGCGTGTGGACATCAATGGCGCGGCACGACGGACAAATGTAGCCACTGCAATACCCACCTGTATGCGGCGCGAACATAAGATAACGCTGTGTGTACACTCCAAATCGAAGCCTGGTTGCAATGTTCAAGGCCGGCGGGAACTGAGGCATACTTGTACGCAGTGTTCGTCGCTACTTCCTCCGTATTGGCAAGGTGATAGAACGGTGTTCGATGATTTACCCGCGCAAAGCCGCCAGCACCTGGAAGCCGAAATGTTCATGCAAAATCAGTTCTTGGTGACAGAGTCAGATTCTCGCAATGCGGTGGTCACCTTGCGCAAGCTGGCACAGGGCGAGATGTGGACTCACATTGAACAGGGTCAGCCGATATGCGCAACCGCTTGAGGATTACCTTACTGTTTATGTTGTTCTCGCCGATGGTACTGGCGGGGAACGTGACATTCGTCAACAAGACAGGGGGGACCCTGAGTTGTACCAAACAGGTCGACAACGATTTTCTTGCCTTCCTGGAGCTGGAGGACAACGAAACCAAGCACTTCAGCAATTTCTCCCTACCGACCCAGGTGCGATGCAGTGCCGATCTCAGTAAGAAATCCGCCAGGTCCAGCAGTACCTTGCTTACCCATTTCAACGCCGATGCGGAAGGTGAATATACCGCGCTTTTACAGTTCATTGAATGTGATGACGGATGTGGGCAAGGTTGGCGCACCATCATCGTTATGCCCAGTGGAGAACCTCACTTCACGCGTTACAAGCACCTGGAGAAAGGCGCGGGCGGGAAGTCACCTGCGGGACGATTGAAAGGGGGCGGCACGGCACAGATCCGGTGGGAAGAGGCGCCGACCAGGGACTCTTCCCATTGACGGAAACAATGCAAAAACAAGCAGTGGCTTTGGAACAGGAAGCCCTATGGTTAACAACCCGCAAGTGAAACCACGTTAATGGCCAGATCCAACGAACAAACTCGATTTTTTAAGATGATCCGGCGAATGCCTGAATTGGCCGAACTCTGGGACCCGTTCAAATGCGAGTACGACCCCGAACATGTCGATCTCGTCCTGGGCGTCACGTCTCATGGTAAAGCGATTATGTTGCGCTTCTTCCTGGGCGTTTGGCGGCACGATAATGAATACGGTTTCGATCTGTTCGATGCCGTCGCTATCCTGGATGAAGAGCTTCTCGAAATTATTACTGACTGGATGGCTGATCCGTTCTGGCCTTGAAGGGCCAAACCTGACGTCATCGTGGCGTGATTGAGCTTGTGTGCGCAGTCTCGGTGAGGCAGAATGGCGGCAGTCGCGCACTTAATAATACTTTATATATCAATACGTTATGCGCATAATCAGGATTATGTTACTACGCACACCAGCAGTGTCTATGTAATGTCAGAGCATCTGCTGCAAATCTGGCTTCGCGGTACAGCTTTTCTGATGAGTATGCACACCCTGTAATCTCTGTGCCCTTTCGCTATAATCCGTTAAAATGCGATTATTACGGATTATTATAGAGACCCCACCATGGCAAAAGCAGGCCAGGCACGTGTCCCCACCGCCGAAGAATGGCGACGGGTCTTCGAAGTTATCCAGGACCACCGCCATCCGGAGAAGAATACCGCGATTATGCAGATCAGCGCGAAACTCGGATTGCGCGCTCAGGAGATCGCCCTGCTCCAGATCAAGGAAGTCGCCCGCCTGAAAAAGTCACCACCTGGATTTACCTTGTTCAAGGTGATGACGCTGCCAGCGGCCTACACCAAGGGTGCCAATGCCATGGGCCGATCGACACCCAAATATGTACGACGGACCGTGAGTTTCTCCGTCGAGGAATTTGACCAGGTCGTCGCGCAGATTGTTGATCTGGCCAAAGCCGGTGTGGAGATCGACCCAGAGCGCTTTTATCCGGCAGTTAAAAAACGTTCGGGTCAGTCTAGAGACTTACCACTCGTGGACGAAGCACTGAGGGATGCTCTGACCGCCTACCTGGCCCTACGGCTGGAGAAGGATCCCAGCGCCAAACCCACTGATCCTCTCTTTGTTACCCAGAAAGGCGGCGCCTACTCCCCTAACACCCTGCAGGAACATATGGCCCTGATTCTGAGAGGCTGGGCCGGTATCGAAAAAGCCAGCTCCCACAGTGGCCGACGTTCTGTCATCACGGACATCATTCACAAGCAAAAGAAATCGCTAAAGGTAGCCCAAAAGGTCGCCGGTCATAAATCAGCCAGCACCACAGTGATTTACGATGAACCGCCGGAAGAAGCCATCAGCGATGCCTTGAAAAACCTGTCGTAGCTGATGCGCATAACCCACCTTGGCGAGATACCTACACCTCTTTTGCCTATGTAACCCGTGTAATCCCAGTTTTACCTTCCCGGGGCGTTCCCTCTAAGCTCCGTCACCTACCAACAACTACTACCTGCTTAGGAACTGCACATGGAGTTAGTGCGCATTCGCCACGTTGATAATCAATTGTCCTGGACCATTGTCGAGGACGATGAACCGGTCACCGTATTGCGGGACTGGATCGTTCATCTCGAAGAGTTACATTTCTCACCCAACACCATTGAAGCCTATGCCCGTCACATAGCCAGGCTGGGGACCTATTTGAAGGCGATCGGTAAACCCATCACGGACATCACCGTTAACGATTACGACCGATTCCTCCAGTGGTTACCCCTGGCGCTGAACGAGCCCGCCGCCTGGGCGAGCATCACTGTCTTTGAGCGTAGTCACCAGTATCGATTGTCCGCCACCCAGAAAAATCAGATCCACCTGGCAGTTAAATCTCTGTATCGCTACCTGTCCAGTGTTGATGGTGTGCAATTCGGCCTGAGTCAGACGTCGAATCGTCATGGTGGCCTGCACAGCTATGAACCGTTCCTCGAGCATATCAACCAACGTCGCTCTGTGCGCCAGAGGGACCGCTACTTGAGTGGTGATCTGGGTCGAGCACAGAAAAAGATCACCGAGAAACGGCTGAAAACGGAGGACGTCCTGACCTTGATACAGAGCTGTCACCTGATGCGCGACGCCTTCCTGATCACCGTTATGTACAACACAGGGATGCGCCTTGGCGAGGTTCTGGGACTGCGACATACCGATGTTGATATCCAGGAGCATGTGATCTGGATCGTACCGCGCGCTGACAACGAGAACCATGCAAGGGCCAAGGGAGGCAGAACCCGCGGACTTCCGGTCATGCCCTATGTCACCAACATGTACGAAGACTATGTGACGAGCGAGGAATACGCCCCCTGCTTTGAAACTGGTACCTCTTATGTGTTCTGCAATGTCAAAGCCGGCAGGATCGGTCGCGCTATGAGTCGCAGTTACGCCCAGAACCTGTGTGAGGCCTTATCCAAAAGAACTGGCGTGTTCTTTAACTGGCACATGTTCCGGCATACCCACGCCAGTGAGGCCATTGCCGATGGCTACAATCTGATCCAGGTGGCTGATCGCCTGGGGCATGCCAGCCCGCAGACTACCGCCGATTTTTACCGGCACCTGTTCAGCAAAGAAGTCCGCAAACTCCACCTGACTGGCCCTCAGAGCGTGCAAAAACGGCTGGATGAGTTCAACCACGCGAAGATGCTCAGCGGGAGAGCTGCACGATGGATCTGAAGCTCGCTTATGACGGTGACGCCGACAAAATCTATCAGCAGCAGTTGGAGGAAAGACTGGCAGCCTACTCCCCTGCCCTATTGGACCAGGATACCTGGACCCGGGAGCTGGTGCTCTCTCATCCCGAATTCTTGAACGAGCATGTGGGCCCGAAATCGCCACTGGCGTTCAACGGCCTACCCACATTACCGAAACTGGAACTAAAGCTGTACTGGGCGCGGTTACTGTCGGACCCCCGCAAAAACTCACGTTCAATCGTTGAAAGACGGCTTGTACCGATGTCCTGGTTCAGTGCGTGCTGGGCTGATATTGCCCGACAATTCGGTGTGAGGGATATTGCTACCATCCCCAGCCCCGAATTTACCTACCCGGCGCCTGTGGCCGCCCGGGGCAAACGGCTGCATAACACCGAATTCCTGGACCTGTTTGAGCAATATGCCGGCACCTATGCCCTACAAAAACGAAAGTGGGTGGTTGACGGCGAACTGTCGGAGACGTATCACCGGTCACCGCGCCTCACCGTCGCCGGAGACATTCAAAAATCGATCATCAAGCAAAAGGATCAGTTCCGGCCGCTGAACGCCCGCAACATCATCTATCTGAATGATCTGTACACCGAGGACGATGTGCGCTTCAAGGACCGGCAGCGTGTTCGCGATGCCTACCTTAATCTGTACATGTATCCCAAATGGATGCGCGACGCAGTGCGTACCCACGTCCTCATGAAGGTCAGTGATGGGGATCTGTCCCCCGGCACGCTACCCAACTACTTCAAACGCTATCAGTACCTACGCGACTTCATGTGCGAGAAGTTCGAGAACCCGGACTCACGCTGCTTATCCGAGCACCTGATTGAGGATGACTTCATCGCCTGGGGCAACGATCAGTCATTGAAGGGAAAGAACTGGTGGACGGACGCCGTCGCGCTGCTCAATTCCGCCGCCAAAGCCTACCCCGATCTATGGCCAGCCCTCAGCATTGATCGCCGACAATCGCGGAAGATCAAGAAAGGCCATTATGCCCTGGGGACCGGCCGGATCGGCCATAATCAAGAAAGTGCCGGCCGTTCTTACTCCCAAGACGTGATTAACGCCATCGTACACCATCTGCACGAATTGCCTGCACCGATACCCGCTATCTTCACCTTGATTCTAGGTACGGGCATGCGCGCCGAGGACGGGCATGCCCTGCTGTTCGACTGCCTGAAGCCTGATCCGGATGATGATCAGTTCATGCTTCTGACCTTCTGGCAGAACAAGGTACGCCGGTACAACACCAAGCCCCTGGCCAAAGCGGATAAAAACCATGGCTACCTGATTGCGATCATCGAGGAGCAGCGGGAACGAGTCATCAAGAAGCACGGCAAGGCCACCAAGTACCTCTTCCCACACTTTACCGGCACCCAGGAGTCATACCTGGACCGCCGATATACGCTGGAGACGCTGAAAAACCTCTGTGTGGGTCGTGAGATCCGGGGGGGCGACGGCAAAGTCCTCCGCTTCTCCTGGCATGCACTCCGGCATACGAAAGGCTCGAACATGGCTGCGGAGGGGCACGACATTCTGTCCATCATGATGGAACTCGGGCACAGCAGCCCAGATATGGCCACGGTCTACGTCAACAACCGGCTGGAGTTAAGGAAGAAAGCCCTAATGGAGAAAGGCAGTGGCAGATTCTTTGATATCCAGGGGCGTGTGGACGAGAAAATCGGCGATCTGCTGGTGAAGAAGGACCAATTGAGAGCTACCCGCGTTTGCGGCGGCGCCTGCGCTATGCCAGCTCAGATCGGCGACTGGTGCGAGCACGCCAATGCCTGTTACACCTGCAAATACTTCCGAGCCGACGCCCGGGACATCCAGTTCTTCCAGGCAGAGGTCGATCAGATCACCCAACTGATCGAGGAACAATCTGAAGAGATTCAATCCTACAGAGAATCGGGCCGGGAGCGCCTGGCGGACATCACCGCTCGGCGTCTGCGTAAGAATACCGAGGTGGCTGATTCGCTCCACTCCATCATTCTGGCCGTTGTTGATGATGTGTTTTACCAGGGCACTCAATCAAACGCCCGCACCTCTGGTCTGAACGATGAGTAAACAGACGGCGGGGCTGGCCAGGGCCCGGGAGGAACGAAGTCTCAGGAAGCGCCGCGCCGTCGAAAACGCTCTCAATGAACTCAAAGAACAACACGAACCCATCACCTTTAAGGCGGTTGCAACCCTCGCCGGCGTCGGCCGCCCCTATCTGTACAACAACTTCCGGGAAGTCATCCAGGCGGAGCGAGAGGCGTCCAGGGCGGGCTCATCCATCATTGAGGGCGTCACGGTACCAAACCGGACTGCTGACGAATCCAGGCACATCGAAGCCCTGCTGAGGAACAAGATCGGCAAGCTGAAAAGGGAACTGGGGGACATCCGGCAGGAGAATGCCCACCTGAAGACAGCTCTGGAGAATGAGCGGGGCCGGTCAGAGCATTACCGAAGAAACTGGGTCAAAGCACAATCTGACTAAAGCTCATATGCCGCTTTCCCTTATAACTACTATTGGTAAGTGGCCGTAGCTAAAGCCGCCTTGCATGCGGGGCAGTACCGGGAGTAGTATATCCTACTAAGTAGGATAGCGATGATCGACCTTCGGAGGGCACATCATGGGGATGATCAAGAAAAGCATCTCAGTCACAGAGCAACAAGACAGCTGGATCAAAGCTCAAATACAAACCGGTCATTTCGGTAACGAGAGCGAGGTTATCCGTGAGTTGATTCGTGAACGACAGCTACGAGAGACTGAAACACCGGCCGAAATCGCGGCAATCCGTGCGGCCCTGATTCAGGGCGAAAAGAGCGGTTTTACCGATCGCAGTGTTGACGAAATATGGGAAGAGGCCAGGCAGCGGCACACATCACAGCGTGGGTAAGTATCGGCTTTCCAAAGCCGCCGAACATGACCTGATAGGCATAGCGCTCTTCGGCGATGAACATTTCGGCATCGAGCAGTCCAACCGCTATCGCGATCAACTCAAGCAGCGATTTTCAATGCTGGCAGAGCACCCCTTGTTTTACCCTGCCGTAGACCACATTCGGCCTGGTTACAGACGCAGCGTGTGCGGGGTGCATTCGATCTTCTACCGCATCGATGGAGAGAACGTGGAAATCATGAGGATTCTTAAGAAACAGGACCCGGAGAAACAACTATAGAAACTCATTTGGTGAATCGGCCTTTTACTGATGACTCCCCTACTCTATTGCATCCTCTCGCCGGTTTGGACCAAGAAAACCGTCTCGGAATACATGTATTCGATGCCGAAATCCAGTAATCGCCTACAGGTTACACTGGCAGGTGTGCATACATGTTAAATTCTGGCAGCAACTCAGATAGCTGCGTAGCATATTTGTCTGGTTATACGATCCCTAGCATTGGTAAACCGCCGCTAGATCTTTATTTTTCAGCGCTATATAGCGCAAGCGTCCCGAAAATGGTATTGATCGATTCTAGAGTCTGCACATTGCCGAAACCAGTTTCCCCAATCAGTGCGGGCAATCTGCCCTCGACGTTGTCCCGCGTGGTTTCGAATCCGTCAAGCCACTGAATGGGATAGAACAATAGCCGCATCATCGCACCTGTCGGCTTTCCCCAATCGCCAATTACAAGCTTCCCTTCCGGCTTCAAGACCCTAAAGGCCTCTGCGAGCGCCTCCGCTTTCGCAGATCTGTTAAGGTGATGAAAGAACAGCGTAGAAACTACGCGATGAAAGCTACTGTCGGGATATGGCAATTCCGTCGCTAAAGCCTGATCAAAATCGACCCGTACATTGGCTTTCTTAGCTTTCGACTGGGCAATTTTCAGAATTTTGAGATCGCCATCGACACCAGTGACATCAACACTGGACATGCTTTGTTTTATCATCACGGACAATGTGCCCGTACCGGAGGCTAGATCAAGCACCTTCATTCCATCATTCAAATTCGCCTGTTCGATCAAGCGCCGCTTTACTAACGTATCGCGCGTGGTTAACTGGACGACCGGATCATATATTGCGGTCAACCAATCGTAGCCCAGTGCCGGGACATAGTTGTCCGGCAAATCTGATTTCTTGTTCACAACTTCCTCCTAGGCAACCCGGCCTCAATAAGAGCAGGTACGTTTTCGAACAAAAGAACCTACTTCAATAGCTTGTTGTACAACGCTGACAGGATTGCGCCTGCCAAGCCAGCTAGAACACTCCAGCTCACAAGCCCTGAAATAACGCCCGTCCAGCCCATCGCCCAGTCTACTTCGGCTAAATCCACGTGCAGCATGTGCGCTGTCATTTGCCACATAGCTTCCGGTAGGACGATAACCAGGACACTACACCCAATCCATAACAGCGCCGCTGTCAGAGCACTGGCCACAGAAAACTGCAAAGTATTGATCATTTCTCTCTCCTTCTATCAGTAACAAGTGTTGAATCGACGTACTGGCTAGATTGGACGCACGGGTTCTCCCACGGCCACAACCTACCCATCGCCAGAAAAGTGAACGAGGCCGACCAGGTGATGAGCAGAAATGTTGATTTGCACCGAAAATTGACCCACTAACCCCCCAGATTTGCATCGAATTTTGACCCACGTATAACCCCTCCCTGCACAAATAATGAGCAGGGGTAACAGGAGTGATAGACGTGGCACTAGTAAGTGTAATTCGACGCTGGCATCTACGTGATGGCATGCCGATCCGGGAGATCGCACGCCGCACCGGACTGTCCAGAAACACGGTTCGCAAGTACCTTGCCAGCAAGGATCTCGAACCGGCGTACCCCTCTCGCAAGTCTCCCAGCAAACTGGACAGCTACGAAGAAACCTTAACCAACTGGCTGTTCCGGGAATCCCGGCGACACCGTAAACAGCGACGTACCGTGAAGCGGCTCTACAAAGATCTGGTGGGCCTGGGCTACACCGGCTCTTATGATCGCGTAGCGGCATTTGCCCGCCAGTGGCGCCAGGCTCAGCAGGACGCCAAGTTGCAGGCGGCGAAGCAGGCCTATGTGCCACTTCAGTTTGCCCCCGGAGAAGCCTTCCAGTTCGACTGGAGCGAAGATTGGGTAAAGATCAACGGCATCAGGACCAAGCTGCAAATCGCCCACTTCAAGCTGAGCTACAGCCGGGCCTACTTCATGCGGGCCTACCTGACCCAGTCCCACGAGATGTTGTTCGATGCGCACTACCACGCGTTCATGGCCTTCGGCGGTATACCGGAGCGGGGCATCTACGACAACATGAAGACTGCCGTGGACAAGGTAGGCCGCGGCAAACAACGCCAGGTCAACAAGCGCTTCCACGCCATGGTCGGCCACTACCTGTATGAGCCCGAGTTCTGTAATCCCGCTGCTGGCTGGGAGAAGGGTCAGGTTGAAAAAGCGGTTCTGGATGCTCGCCACGGCCTCTGGTACGACACCCCGCCGTTCAAATCCCTGCAAGAGCTGAACATCTGGCTACAGGAACGCTGCCAGGTGTTGTGGCAGGAGACTGCCCATCCTCAGCTCAAGAACCGCTCCCTGGCCGAATGCCTGGAGGACGAGCAATCGAAGATGATGCAGGTGCCTGCCGCCTTCGACGGCTTTGTTGAGCACAGCAAACGGGTCTCCTCCACCTGCCTGATCACCTTCGAACATAATCGGTACAGTGTGCCTGCCAGCTTCGCCAACCGTGTGATCAGTCTGCGCGTCTATCCGGAGCGGCTGGTGATTGTTGCCGAGGCCCAGGTAGTCGCAGAACATGTCCGTGCGTTCAATCGGGACAAGAGCACGCCGGGGCAAACCATCTACAAGTGGCGCCACTACCTCTCGGTGGCGCAACGCAAACCAGGCGCCTTACGCAACGGTGCCCCGTTTATGGAACTGCCTGAGAGCTTCCGGCAATTACGTACACGGCTTCTGAAGCGCCCTGGTGGCGACCGGGAGATGGTCGACATCCTCGCCCTGGTATTACTCCACGACGAACAGCAGGTAGAGCGAGCCGTGGCTAAGGCCTTGGAAGCCGGCGAGCCCTCCAAACAGCACGTCTTGAATTGCCTCAGCCGACTAGAGGAACCCAGACGGCCCAAACGGCTTAAGGCACCGCCAGCGCTGAAGCTGGTCACTGAGCCCTTGGCCGACACCGCACGCTACGACAAACTCCGGAGGACACGCCATGAACCCTGATGCCATGATCACCACCCTGAAATCAATGAAGCTGCACGGCATGGCCGATGCTGTCGGCGAGCTCTCTACGCAGTCGTCGCCGGCCTACCAACAGGCAGTCCCGGTGCTGGAGATGCTGCTCAAGGCTGAAGCCTCAGAGCGGGATGTGCGCTCGATCAACTACCAGATGAAGGTAGCCAAGTTCCCGGCCTACCGGGATCTCACCGGCTTCGACTTTAGCCAGAGCCTGGTGGATGAGGCGTTGGTGAAATCGCTGCACCGGTGCCAGTTCCTGGAAGATGCCCAGAACGTTGTATTGGTGGGAGGCCCAGGCACTGGCAAAACCCATCTGGCGACTGCCATCGCTGTCCAGGCTATACAGCACCACCGTCAGCGCGTCAGGTTCCTATCCACCATCGAATTGGTCAACGCACTGGAGCAGGAGAAGCAGGCCGGACAGCAGGGCCGACTGGCCAACCGGTTGATCCACACCGACCTGGTGATCCTGGATGAACTGGGCTACTTGCCTATCAGCCAGGTGGGTGGAGCTCTCTTGTTCCATCTGATCAGCAAGCTGTACGAGCGCACCAGCATCATCATTACCACCAACCTCAGCTTCGCGGAGTGGTCGACGGTGTTTGTAGACGAGAAGATGACAACAGCGCTGCTGGATCGGTTGACCCATCACTGCCATATCCTCGAGACAGGCAATGACAGCTACCGACTAAAGCACTCGACGATCAATCAGGAGGGAGGAAAAGGCAGCAAGAAACCTAAAACTACGCCATAATCTGGCGACCAGGGTGGGTCAATATTAGATGCAAATCCTGGGTCAGTTTTAAGTGCAAATCAACACTGCTACCGGAATAGTTCTCCCCATTCTTGAACACCGGATAGCGCAGCGCTGACGTGTAGTGAACCAGGTCTTTTCTTGTGCCAAATAATTCGGCGGATGAGGAAAGCCGGAGATAGTGATTCGCGCCGATATGGTCGAGCATCTTGACCAGATTGGTGCGCATGACACCCGCGAAGCTGCCGGTGTTCTTGGCGATCTCCAGCGCTTCCTTTTCTGATTTGTGGGCCCGTAGAGCATCCCGGGCCGCACAGAGTGCTTTATCTGCTTGTTGCCACCCCGGGGTGATGCCACAGATCACAAATTTTGCCCGCACGTTGATGTGTTCAAAGGGGGCATACCACGTACTCAGGCCCTTCGGGCCATTCGAGATCAGCAATTTTTCAGGCAATTGGCCCGCAATCGAGCGGTAACCGGCTATGACATTACTGAATGCTGAGAATTCGGGTTGCGGCATGTATGAGTCTCTAGTTGGTTTTCATCAAATCGGCCATAAACGCTGCAAAAGGCCTGATGTCCTGCTTGACGCTAGCGCTTTCCAGGGCCGCCATGTACGCCGTTCTCTTTTCGACCGGGATGATAGTCCACGGGTAGCCGCCGGAAGCCATCATGGTGTTCATGAGAAAGCGTCCGATTCTGCCGTTGCCGTCCATATAGGGGTGGATATACACAAAGATAAAATGTCCAAGGACAACCCGGGCAGCCGGTTCGGTTTCTTCTTCGAGCAAATCAAAGAAGGCGGGCATGAGGTCGCGGACGGCTTCTTTTTTTGGCGGCGCGTGCATAGACCGACGGATAAAGACGGGGCCATTTCTGTAACCAGCCAGGTCACCGGGTTTTAAGATGCCTGCTGTAACGCTGGGAGCCCAGAGTTCCCGATACCAGATGGCATGATCCTGTCTGACTATCGTGCCAGGATTTTCACCATCCAGAATTTTTTCGATACTCGCTTTGACGGCCTGGAAGGCCTGCCAGTACCCTCGTGCGGCCATGGCGTCGCGGTGGTCCCGGTCACCTTCGTCATTATCCGGATTCCAGGTCCCGGACTTTACCCTCTCTATGAGGTCGGTGCTCACGCGATAGCCCTCGATAGAGAGCGAGTGATAGGCGTCCGAGGTGTAGAGGTCATCAATCTCTTTCAGGTACGCGGCCTTGTCCGTCGCAATTCCGGGGGCCGCCGGGAAGTCTTTGATGACCTCTTCTCGCATTTGTGACCACAAAATCCTGATGCGGCTAACATAGGGCGAGCTCTCTCTCTTGCTGAATGTCATCGGGCTCGGGGCCTCAAAGGGGTCGCTTTCGCGTACCGTATAACCGGCAGCTTCCATCGTGCCGGTTATGTTCTCCGCGATGTCATCCCGGCCTATATTGCGGAAGGCCCCGGCCAGGCGTCCGGCGATGGTGCTGTGTCCGCCATTCAGCAGTCTTTCCAGCAGGTCTGAAGCGTCGCTGACCATGGCAAGAGCGGCGCGGATGTCGGTCGGATTTTGTCTGTAGCTGGCAGGCGCGCAGGCGATGAGTGCCGCCGGTAGCGAGAACAGGCGTAAGCCTTCTATGACATCGGTATTTTTTTTATCCGGTATCTCTAATTTGATATCGAGCAGCGATGTGTCATAGGGCAGGTTGGTGACATTATTGGTTCCTTTTGTTGTTCTGACGAGCAATTGCCGGGGCACAGTCCTGTTGCCCGTATGGATTGACAGAGATTGTTCCGGCGACAAGCACCAATCCTCATCAAAACGACTTTCCAGATAGGAGGCGCAAAAGCCCCAGAAGGAGGCATACCATGAGGTGCTCTCTCCGGCCTGCTCATCCGGGCGGGACGGGCTATACCATCCCTTGATCACTTCTTGCAGAAAGCCGCTTTTAGCGAGCCTTTCACGGTGTGTGCGGCTGAGATCACGCGACCTGATCGCCACAGTACCCTGGTCCTGTAGCTCCTTTAGGACCTCCAGGGAGTCTGCAAGCTTTTCTGATGGCGTAGCCATGGCGCGGCCTTTCTCTTTGTTGGGCAGTAAACAGGCGTTCTCAATCTAGTTTATTGCGCTGTTTCATTTCTAGTATATTAAGTTGTACACTATTTAGTCTATTATGTCTAGGTATATTTAGTTTATTGTGCTTTATTATTTCTAGTTTATCATGCTGTTTTGTTTTTCGTTTATCGTGTTTACTTTTTTAGCCACTTCCCTAAGGCCTTTAAGATATTGCCGATTCTGGCCGTCCAGGAAGGGGCGGCACCTTTATCGCGATTGATGTCCTCGAAATATTGCTCTTTGAGCTTCCTGTCGATATCTCTGCCGCGCTGAATGGCCTCCTCGGACATGTCATAGGACCAGAGGACCTGGCCACCGCGTACCCAGTAATGCGAGCGGCAAGCAAAACTCCAGTTGCCGATAGACGGGAAAAGGCTGACTTTGCCATTCGTGAACTTCACCGACCAGTCTGTCGGGTTCAGCGGCGTGATGACTTCTTCGCCGCAGCCGCAGCAGCATTTGTGGGCTGCCGTATTGTAGGGCTCTGATATGTAGAGAATACCGTCTTCAAGCTGTTCCGGAATGAATTCGACCAGCTCGTAATCTATTGTTTTTATTGTCATTTAATCGCTTTCAGTGTTGTTTCATCGCGTGTTACATGATGTGAATTTATGCTGTAGGTGGTGTTGTGCTCTTTATAGATATCCTGGTAGAAGCCGCAATATTTCTTCCACTTCATGACGGCGAAGGCGGCATTGAGCATATTCATATCGGCTACCTGGATGTTCGAGTCATAGATATCGTCCGCCGCGGTATCGGCGGTAGAGACGCGCCTGGCCAAATGGTCGTGTTGGGCGGGTGTGCAGAGCGTAGCGCGGCAATCCCCGATCAGGCAGGTGTCTTCCTCGATATATTCCAGCCCCATGCCAGTATCGATGAAGGGGATGCCCTGCGCGATAAGGTGAGCGAAGGCCAGTTTGCGGACCGCCGGTTTATCCACGCACAGGAAAACGAAGTCGGCTCCGTCCAGGAGACGGAGCGTCTCATCATCAAGGTAAACAGCGTGGGGTGTGATTCCCCGGTGCATTTTGCCGTATCGCGACGCATAGTAGGCGACCTTGGGCGGCATCTTCTCCAGCTCCTCCAGGGAGGGCGCTCCCGGGGCCCGAAAGGCGTTGTGCTGGCTGAACCGGTCGCCGTCGATGAGGTGAATCTCCCTGATGGGCGTCTTGGCGATCAGATCGAGAATGTAGGAGCCCGTACCGCCCAGCCCGACGATGACGACCTTGTTCATCGAGCATTTTTCGGACAGTCCGGTGATGCCGTACCGGCTTGAAGCCGTGTCGGGGTAATGAAAGATGCTCTCTTCATCGGTCGCCCTGATCGGCTTATGGGGGTAGGGCGTGAGCCTGTCGTCAAGCGCGCGCGCCGGATGGGAGATGATGTCAGCGTAGCGTGTCATCTTCTCGTAGTAATCCGGGTAGCCGCCCTTGGGTTTACAGGAGAAATGGTGCTTGGCGACGATCCCGTCGCATAAAGGCTGATTATTACTGCTATGCCGGATGGCCTCTATGGGGTTTCCGTTCTTGTCGCACGGGTAGTCCCCTGTAAACCATACCTGATGACTCCTGGGCGGCGGCACAGTGTCTCCATTCTGCTGGAGGTCCGTGACCAGGGCAGCGTGGGCTATCGTGCCTTGGGAAGTGACATAGGGGACGCCGTGGAGGATCAGGAAATCGCCCCTGATCTCCATGTCGGCCCCGCTGTCCCGCAGCTTCTTGAGATCGGGATTATGATTTATCAGTTTTTCGGACATTGAAGATAGTACCGTCTTTGATGACCTGGCTATCGCCTTCCACCATCGAGCCGTCCTTCCCGTGCGGGTTGGAAAATGTGACGGTGAAAACGATCAGGTCGGTGGGAGTTTCGCCCGGATAAGCGAGCTGAACGACCTGGATATAGGTCAGTTTATGATCCGAAACCTGCCGGGGACGACCATTGACGATGATGTCGTGGGTCTTGTTCTGGCCGGGCGCGTTTTCTGCTCGTGCGTTACTCATGGTTCTTTACCTCTTTCGTTGCGGGTTAGTGTTTCCGGTCACGGGGCGGGCACGGATCGTTCCCCGGGGGAACGGTGTCCGAATCCCGCCACTGCCCTTGCCGGTTCTGGATGCGGACTTCGCCGCCCCCCAGATTGCCGACAATTTCCTTGGCACGACCTTCTGCTTCTTTCTGGGTCCCGTGCACGCTGCTCGCGCGGTCTGCTCCGGGCTTTTTCACCGCCCATCCAGCGGGATGTTTGGTCACATAGCGATCATTCTTTGACATGATGCCTCCTTGAAGGTATCTTGGTTTTGTTGACAAAATAACCATATTGGGTTTACAATTACACTATAAAATAAAAAAATGTAAACTGTCAAGGAGCGAGGAGAAAAAAATGCCTGGTGAACGGTTAAAGCTGGCCAGAAAGAAGGCAGGCTACTCTCTGCGCGCTCTCTCCGATGCCATGGACAACAAGGTCAGTGCCCAGGCCATCGGTAAATACGAGCGTGACGAGATGATGCCTGCCTCGGATGTGCTCACTAGCATGGCCGATATTCTGGATGTGAATCTGGAATATCTTATGAGCAATCAGGTGAAGGAGCTGCGCGGGGTCGAGTTCCGGAAACATTCCGGCACTTCAGTCAAGGACCGCTCGCGTGTGGAGGCCACTGTTATTGAAAAGGTGGAGCGCTATCTTTCTATCGAGGAAATTCTCGATCTAGAAAGTGCCGCCTGGCATGAACCATTCGAACCGATGGTACTTGATCATCTTGATGACGCTGCGGAGATGGCCGACCGATTGCGAAAGAAATGGGGCTTGGGGATCGATCCTATTCCCAACATGACCGAGCTCCTGGAAGAAAAGGGCATCAAGGTACTTGTTATTGAGCTACCGGAAAAAGTGTCTGGCCTCACCTGTATGGTTGATCGGGGAGATGATAAGGAGTTTGTACCGGTCATTGTGGTCAATAAATCCTTCCCTCTGGAAAGACGGCGGTTCACTCTGGCCCATGAGCTTGGACATCGCCTGATAGACGAGAATTCGCCTGTCGATCATGAAAAGGCCTCAGATGTCTTTGCGGGTGCCTTTCTTGTGAATGCCAAGCATTTGAAAGAGGAGATCGGAGAACACAGACATAGTGTGAGCTTCCCAGAGCTTGTGGCGTTAAAGCGCATGTATCGCGTATCTGCCGCAGCCATGCTGATGCGTCTTAAGCAGGTGGGTATCTTAAGTGATTCAGCAGTTACCTATGCGTTTCAGACCTTTGCGAGAGGCTGGCGAAAGGAAGAGCCGCAACCGCTGGAAACCGGCAATAAAAAAGGGGAGTTTGAGAAACCGAAAAGGTTCGACCGGCTTTGCTACTGGGCTTTATCGGAGAGGCTTATCTCTCCGAGTAAGGCGTCCGAATTCTTACAGATTCCATATTTCGAAATGGAGCGGTTGTTACAGGGGAATGTAGACAATAATGAGAATAATCATCAGTGACAGCTCATGTCTCATCGATATGCACAAAGGAGGGTTGCTGCGGGCCATGTTCCGCCTTCCCTTCCAATTTGTGATTCCCCAACCGCTTTTTAAAGAAGAACTAGAAAGGATATCGGAGGAAGAAAAGCAAGAAATGATCGCCCTGGGTATGGAGGTCATTGTGCTGCCTGGAGAGCAAGTCAGTCAGGCTCAAATCTACTTCAACGAGAACCGGCTTTTGGTGCTCAATTATTGTTTTGCCCTTGTGCTCGCCGAAGAAACAGAGGAGTCCATTCTGTTTACGGCAGATAAAGCCTTGAGACAGCTTGCTGATAGCAAAAACATCGAAACACACGGGATTCTCTGGGGTATTGATATGCTTGAGGAGCATACCGATATTGCTCCACAGACCTTGTTAGATGCCTTGCTTGCATTTGAAGCTGATCCGCAGGTCTGGCTGCCGGAAGACGAATTGAAAACAAGAATAAGAAGGTTGAGGCGGAAATGTCGGTAGCAGCATTCCCTTGCGCGCTAATTCAATCGACACAAAATCAGGGATTAAGTGATGAAAAATATCGATGGATTGATACAGCTTAGCGCCTCCGATCTTGTCGGACATCTAAACTGCTCGCATTTAAGCGCTCTCGATCTGGAGGTCGCACGGGGCAGTCTGGCAAAGCCGGATTACTACGATCCTTTGCTTGAAGTACTGAGGGAAAGGGGTTTTCGGCATGAGCAGGACTTTATCGCGCACCTTCAGGAATCCGGACATGAGATAGCTGTTCTTGAAGGGGTTGATATTACTGACCAGGCTGTCGAAGCAACCCTGGAGGCCATGCGCGCTGGAAGCGAGGTTATTGTTCAGGCGGCGCTGCGCCATGGCCGGTGGAGCGGACGTGCGGATATTTTAAGACGGGTCGCGTTGCCGTCTGAATTGGGTGACTGGTCCTATGAGATCATAGACACAAAACTCGCCCGCGAAACAAAAGGCGGCAGCGTCCTTCAGCTTTGCCTTTATGCCGACCTGCTCTCCCATATGCAGGGTGTTCCGCCTGAAAATATCTATATCGTGTCTCCCTGGACAGACTTCGAGCCGCAGAAATTCAGGTTTCCTGAATATGCGGCGTATTTCAGGAGGGTCAAGCAGTCCGCCGAGGCCGCCGCAGATGAGGGCTATGAAGACGCTACATATCCCGATCCCAAGCCCCACTGCGATATATGCCGATGGCAAAATGACTGCGATAAGCGAAGGCGTGATGACGACCATCTCTGTCTTGTCGCCAATATTTCAAAAAGCCAGATCAACGAGCTGCACGCGCAAGGGGTAGAGACCAGGCATGATCTCGCGGCGTTGCCGACGCCGCTAACCTTTACCCCGACTAAAGGCTCACCCCTTGCTCTGGAAAAGGCGCGCGACCAGGCCGCCATTCAGGTGAGGGCCCTGGAAGCCGGGGAGCTCCAATATGAGCTTCTTGATGTCTTGCCCGAGACAGGGTTGGCGGCCCTCCCTGAGCCCTCGCCGGGCGACATCTTTTTTGATATCGAGAGCGACCAATTTGTCGGTGAGCACGGTATTGAATATTTGTTTGGTTATGCCTATGCCGATGAAAGCGGGGCCCTCACATATGCGGGTACGTGGGGTTTCGACCGGGGGGCCGAAAAGGCCTGTTTCGAGGAATTTGTCGATTTTGTAACGGCGCGCCGCGTGCAGTATCCCGATCTGCATATCTACCATTTTGCACCTTACGAGCCGTCCGCGCTCAAAAGGCTTATGGGACGCTATGCGTCACGGGAAACTGAAATCGATAATCTCCTGCGGGGCAAAGTGTTTGTTGATCTGCTTTCTGTCGTGCGGAATGCGCTCAGGGCCAGTGTCGAGAGCTATTCCCTTAAAAAGCTGGAGCCGTTCTTCGGGTTCGTACGGCAGGTAGCTTTGCACGATGCAAATATGGCCCTGACCAGGCTATCTGCTGCGCTCGAACTGGGCGATGTTCCGTCCATCGAGGAGGAAACCAAAGCGACGGTCCGGGGCTATAACGCCGATGATTGTTATGCGACAGCGGCGCTCCGGGATTGGCTTGAAGCCCTGCGGGCCGGGATTGTTGCCGATGGTCAGGACGTGCCGCGTCCCGCACCGGGACTGGAAGGCGCCAGCGAGGAGCTTGATGAACAGTCCCGCCGGGTGCAGGCCCTTATTGAAAGGCTGACCCATGATGTTCCCGTTGATATCGATGAGCGGAGCCCTGAGCAGCAGGCCCGCTGGATTCTGGCCTATTTGCTTGAGTGGCACAGGCGGGAGGAGAAGGCAATCTGGTGGGAGTATTTCCGGCTTGCCGCTCTTACCCCTGATGAGCTCGTGAGCGAGAAGTCCGGTATTGCCCACCTGTCTCTGGCCTGCCAGGTTGATGCCTCCGCGAGAGGAATTCCCACGCACCGCTATAGTTTTGTGCAGCAGGATACCGATATTCGTGTTGATGACGAGTTGCGGGAAGCCGGAGGGGAAAAGATCGGATCGGTTGTGGCGATCAATGCGGAAGAGCGCACGATTGATATAAAAAAGTCGGGGGCGACGGCCGATATCCATCCCGAAGCCGTATTTTCCCACAAGATCATCCCGGGCAAAGAGCAGGCCGCGTCACTCTTCAGGCTTGGCGAATATGTTGCCGATAACGGTATTGAAGGGGACGGCCCCTATAAGAGTTCACGTGATCTTCTCTTATGCCTGCCTCCCGACCTTCAGGATCAGCTTATTCGGAATGACGGCGAAGACACACTGGCTGCCGCATTAAGGCTCAGCACAATTTTGAGTGCCGGTGTGCTCCCTATCCAGGGCCCGCCCGGTACCGGCAAGTCTTACACCGGAGCCCGCATGATTTGTTCATTTGTGAGGCAGGGTAAGAAAGTCGGGATTACAGCGAACAGCCACAAAGTCATTCGTCACCTGATCGATAAGGTCATTGAGGCCGGTGATGAAATGGGTGTTGATGTCCGTTGTGTTCAGAAACCCGGAACGATAGAGCCCAATAAGGACCGGTTGTCCTTTGTCAGAGGTAATGGCGACGTTATCAGCGCGCTTGGTACAGGAGCAGCCCAGGTGGCAGGAGCAACCCACTTCTTCTGGTCGCGGCAAGATGCGGCTGACACTGTAGATGTGTTAGTTGTCGATGAGGCAGCCCAAATGTCACTTGCTAACGTCGTCGCTGTAGGGCAGGCCGCCCCGCTTCTTGTCCTACTCGGCGATCCGCAGCAGCTTGAACAACCTTCGCAAGGCTCGCATCCGGACGGGACGGGCGTGTCGTCACTGGACCATATATTGGGAGGGGCGCAAACAATATCGGAAGACAAGGGGCTCTTCATAGAGCAAACCTGGCGCTTGCACCCTGATATTTGTCACTTCACTTCCGAGCTCTTCTACGAGGGAAAACTGAGCTCTGTCCCCGGATGTGAATTACAACAGATTGATTCTGACGGTCCGTTTAACGGCTCCGGACTTTGTTATGTACCGGTGGACCATTCCGGCAACACCAGCTCCTCGCTGGAGGAGGCGCGGGCCGTCAAATCTATTGTTGATCACTTGCTGGAACAGGAGAGTGTATGGACCGACAGGGACGGTACGATCAGGCCTCTGGGACTGGATGATATTCTGATCATTACGCCTTACAACGCGCAAGTCTTTGAAATACAGCAACTTATCCATGGTGCCCATGTGGGAACGGTGGACAAGTTCCAGGGACAGGAAGCGCCCGTCACTATCTATTCCATGGCTACGTCGTCCCATGCTGACGCCCCGCGAGGGATGGAGTTTCTTTACAGTACGAACAGGCTTAATGTCGCGATTTCCCGTGCCAAGTGTCTGGCCATTCTGGTCGCCTCACCCGATGTGTTTGAAGCGGAATGCCGGACGCCGAGGCAGATGAAGCTGGCTAATGCCCATTGCCGGTATCTGGAGCTTGCTCGGGAGATATTGCTTGATCTTTAGTGGAAGGCATACATAGTGATCGCATGACGGAGGTAAATCAAAAAGAACGGGCAGCACGCGCCTGGCCTATCCTCGTGGATGTTGCGTTGAATAATCGACTGATAACCTATGGTGAACTGGCCCGCCAGTTAGACATTCATCATCGCGCCGTGCGCTATGTGCTCTCGGAAATCCAGGATTACTGCCTCCTGGAAAAACTCCCGCCGATTACAATTCTTGTTGTTGACCAGAAAGACGGGAGGCCGGGAGCCGGATTTATTGCCTGGGACGTAAACGATCTGGAGCACGGATTGGCGCTTGTTTATGAATTTCCATGGGCCGCCCAAGAAAACCCCTTCGGATTTGCTTCTGATGGCGCGACCATTCAGTCTATTGCGGACGCTATTGTTAAACGGAAACTGTCTCCCGGTGATGCCTATGCGCGTGTTAGGGTGCGCGGCATGGCGCAACAGGTATTCCGGGAAGTTTTGATGAAGAGCTATGGCGGGCGCTGTGCCCTGTCGGGTTACCGCACGCCTCAATTGCTCGAAGCGGCCCACATCATACCGTGGGGGCAGGCTACACCGGACCAGCGTATCGACCCGTGTAACGGCATTCTCCTTTCTGTTTTACACCACCGGTTATTTGATTTGCAGTGGCTCAGGATTGCCGAGGACTACACCGTAAAAGCGGTGTTTACGAACGCGCCGGTTCAGTCGCCCGAGCGTGAGTTGCTGGAGGAGCTGGACGGGACAAATCTGCGATTGCCCCGTGAGCAAGAATTGTGGCCGAGACCTGATTTTCTACGCGCGCGGAACAAAGCAGATTCTTGAAAGCTATTTGTCTATCTCGGCAAGTATCTCCCGGGCGAGCCGCTCCATGCGTTCCAGGCTGACATCGGCCTTTTCCATGAAATCGCCGTCATAGTGGTCCGGGTCGGACCAGTATTTGCCCTTGATCTGGCAGCGTTTGGCCAGCTTGTCGATCCCCAAATCCTGGAGTTCAAACCCCAATGTGGTCCAGTGGGTGGAAAGCCGGGCCTCCTTGCCATGGTTGCGCTGGCCGGTATCGTTCATCTCTCTCATATAGACAGCCGTTTCCCGCGCTGCCGTGATGATACTTCTGACGGCCTTACGGGATTCTTTCTTGCGGGCCTGACTGGCGCGCTTCAGGTTAGAAAGCCAGGTTACGCCGTTTTTGAAGAGTTCCCACAATGTCGGGGTGGTAAGTTCTGCCATGTCCAGTCTTGTCTGTTCGTTTTGTTCTTTACACGTGGTTTTTGTTTGGGCGCGTCCGCAGGCGGACCGGGTGCTTGTAAACCAAACCCCATTTTATGGGTTTCGGCCCTGCCGCGTCGCCCCCTCGCGCGGGTTTCCGGTCAGCGACCCGGCATGGGATCGGCGATCCAGCCTTCCAGCGGATCGGTCACCTCCGGCATGCCGTAGCTGTGGTCACGTTTTGACCAGGCCCATGCTGCTTGTATGGCGCAGAGCAGGGCATCGAGATGATCCCCAGTCGGATCATCGGCCAGGGTTGCTGGCGCTGAGACCGTCAGGCCGTAATGGACGGCAAGCTTTCCTGTCTCGATGGTTTTGAGGATGTCCTGCCGGGCAGTGTGTTTTTCTGTTGTCTGTCCCTTTTTGGTTTCGGCTTTGTAAGGCCTGCCGCCGATGAGGTAGCGGGCGAGGACACCCGGATAGGCCTCGACCACGATCCGCTCGGGATCACCTTGCTGGAGACCGGGGATGGTGACGCCGGATTCTATGAGCCTTGGGGCCCCCTGAAAAAACATCTTGCCCACCGGCACGAAGTGCAGCTTCTGGGGGCTCTGGGAGTTTGCCCGTTTATCATCCCGCCTGAAATGATGCTTGTCGCCGTCAGGGCGGCAAGCGGCATAATCATCAAGCGCTTGCTCAAAGCCCGCTTTGCCCAGCTTTGCCGCATGGGTGACATAGCCGTGCCAGGTCTCTGGCCAGAAGATAGTCTCGATAAAGCGCCGTGCCTGTCCAAACGGGAAGTCGATCCCGGCAATCCATAGACCGGGACGCTGTAATCCGCGCTCGAACGCCTCGAAGCTCTGCCATTCGGTCAGCGTTCCTGCGGTGAGCTCTATACCGGTGAGTTCACATTCAAGGCAGGTGATCGGCTTTTTGGCAGAAGGCGCGCTCGTGAAATCGATACCGTAAATCTTCATGGTTCTTACTGTGACACGGATCAGTTCCGGGCTCCAGGCTGAAAGATCATAACCGGTGTGGTCATCGTGATAGGGGGTAGTGCCCCGGTCATTCTCTCCTGCCATAAGTGAAATATCAGTGTGGTTACTTTAGCGCGGTCTTCGTCTCTGCAAGCCTGCCCTAGCGGCGAAACCCCTCACCGTGTCCTCGGGGCGATGCCCCTTGCGGGCCGCACCAAGAGGGGTTTCGGGCTATTCCGTTCCTCATATTTCCGCGCTTTCTCCGAAACCACGATTTCACAAATAGCAGGAGATAGGAAAATGACCGAATTCTACGCACAACCATATTCACTCGATCACACCGGGTTTTATTTCAACAGCATTGAAAGCTTTGAAGCCGGAATGGAAAAGCTCAACAGCCAGGGCTGTGAAGAAGTCGAAATCCAGGTGATCGACGGCGAGACCCATCTCGTCGGCCTGGCCGCCGCCGCCCACATCCATCAGGGCAGTGTCCACGACTGGTACGAGGAGCTCGAAGACCTTGATGAAACCGCTGCCACACAGATCATGTTTCTACTCGACCTCGGTTACAACATCAGCGACACCATGGACCGCTACGAAGATGTTTGTCTCTTCGAAGGGACAGCGAGCGATTACGCCTACGAGCTCATCAATGAGACGACCGAAATCCCGGAGACCCTTCGCTACTACATCGACTATGACGCCATCGCACGTGACATGAAGATCAATGGCGAAATCACTGAAATAGAACGCGAATTGATCGTTACCAACGCGCAGGAGTTTTGATGCGCGTTTTTACAAAAATAATCAACAACCAACCAATAGGAGAAAAACAATGCCAATAGACGAATGTTACCACTGCGGAAACAACTATCACTGGTCCTGGACCGAAGCGTTTGAGAAGTTCGGATTCATGGATGGTGACGGCCAGATACAGACCCATGATGTCGAAGATGTGCTGATTGAAGCCGGATACGAAGTGAAGTTAGACGAATGGGGTCTGCACAATCTTGTCATTATTTCGATCAAGAAGAACGGTATCGAGCTGATTCCGCATGATGATCCGAAAGTCACCTTTGGCTACGATGATCCGCATGACTATCTGCCAGCAGAAATCGTCCAGCTACTCGATGAAAAGCTCCCATAGGAGCTTTTCATTATCGGAAAACGGCATAGGTCAAGGCCATGGCCCTTTGGGCTGTGGCCTTGATCGCATGACCCGCCGGATATTTTCCAGGCTGCCGAGTGCATTGCGCCGCTCGGGCGTGCCTGCGGCACTGCGGGCCAGTTCATTGAACATATCCTTATAGATGACAGAGAGTTCAGTATCGCTGCGGGATGCCAGTTCGAATATCGTAAGAAGTCTCATAATCTCCTCCATGGTGTGGAGGCCGCGCCTATCGCGACCTTTCATGGAAGGACTGATGACGCTGATCTCAGGGAAGGCTATGCACCGCCCTTAGCGGTCGTAACGAAGAGGAGAAGGGCATTGATGGCCCTTGCCTGTTCCTTCATTGATGTTCCGCAAGTTCGGTCTTTAAAAGGTTGCCGGTAGGTGCCATCGCTGTAGCGCCATGGCGGTGATGTGTGTGGCTTCTTGTTCGTGTTCGGCTGGTATCCCGGTTGTAGCTGTTACCGGGACGGTCTGCGCGTCCATGAAGGATACCCGTTCGTCCCCATGACGCGGGCGCAGACGCAAAAAATATCCGGCGGGTCTTGAGACCTTTGGCTATATGACTGCCATGGTCCTGCCGTTTTACGGTTTCACTTAAAAGCAGCCCCCTGGCGCTTTAAGGGAGAGAGGCTCTGGCTTTCTCGCTGGCAGACAGGGGGATTGTCCCTTCATCCGGCGGGGTTTGGTTTCTATCGTTTTCCCTGTACAGGTATCGGCATGGTCCGTGCTTCGGCCAAAGGTGCACCGGGCTTTTTGCTGATATAGCGCGTTTATTCCGGCGTTCTTCCTTTTTGGTTCTTCTGCGAGAGGTGCGGGGCATTATGGCCGGGGCCGCGGCCCGGTCAAGGGTCCGTGTCCTCAGCAAAGCTTGCGGGCCGCGCCAGCTTCCCTTGACCGGTCCTCTTTGATCCCCGGCAAAGCTTCCCCGTTTTGCACTCTCGCAAAACCAAAAAGGAAACTTGTCATGTCAAACGCAAACAGCAAAAAGCCCGATATCTACACCCGCATCACGAACAGCATCATTGCCGATCTGGAACGCGGGGTTAAAAGCTGGACCAAACCCTGGAGCGCCGGAAACACCGAAGGCCGGATCATCATCCCCAAGCGTCATAACGGGGAAGCCTACCAGGGGATAAACATCCTCTCCCTCTGGGGCAGCGCCATGGAACAGGGCTTTAGCGCGTCCACCTGGATGACCTTCCGGCAAGCGGGAGAGCTTGGCGGGTGCGTCATCAAAGGCCAGAAAGGCTCACCTGTCGTCTATGCGAATACGCTCACCCGCACAGAAGAAAACGACCAGGGCGAGGAGGTCGAGCAAACCATCCCCTACATGAAAGGCTACAGCGTCTTCAATGTCGAGCAGATCGAAGGGCTCCCGGAGCACTTCTACGAAAAGCCGGTTCCTTCCGGCGATCCGGTAGAACGGATCGAAAGAGCCGATACCTTCTTCACCGCCACCAAGGCCGATATCCATCATGGCGGCGACCGGGCCTACTACGCAGCCGGTGCCGATACCGTGAAGCTTCCCTACATCGAAGCCTTCCGGGACGCGGAAAGCTACTACGCGACCCTCGCGCACGAAATGACCCACTGGACCAAGCATGAGAGCCGCCTGGACCGCGACTTTGGCCGCAAAAAGTGGGGCGATGAAGGTTATGCTGAAGAAGAACTGGTCGCCGAACTCGGGGCCGCCTTCCTCTGCGCTGATCTTGAGATTAGCTTAGAGGACAGGGATGACCATTCAGCCTATATAGCCTCCTGGCTGAAAGTCCTGAAAGACGACAAGCGGGCCATCTTCCGCGCCGCCGCCCACGCGCAACGCGCCGTCAATTATCTTCACGGCTTGCAGGGAAAGGAGCAGGAGGCCGCGTAAGCGGCCTCCTTATCTACCACTCGATATCGTTGATATCCGGTATATCAACTGGTTGCAGAGATTGCAGCGCCTCTTTGTTGGGCTTCTTCCCAATACCCGATAGACGCCGGGCCTGATTTATAACCGCCTTGTCAAAAGCGTTTCTCACCGTCCGGCCATTGCCAAAGTTCTCGCCCTTATAGCGATGGAGATCGTCACAAAGCCGCACCATTTTGTGCTTAGCTTCACAAGTTAGGTTATAGCTCTCTTTCTTACATATATGTTCAAAGATAGTGACCAACTCGTCAGGACCATAATCCGGAAAATCTATTTTTGTCTTGAAGCGGGTCTTCAAGCCGGGATTCGAGTTTAGCAGTCGCTCCATCTCCTGGTCGTAACCTGCAACGATCACAACTAACCTTTCCCGGTAGTTCTCCATATGTGTTAACAGTTTCGTCACAGCTTCTGCACTGTACGAATCCTGTCGGTCTTGAGGAGCGAGCGCATAGGCTTCATCAATGAACAGGATGCCATCAAGCGCTTCTTTAACCGCCTCATCCACTTTGGGTGCTGTCTGTCCTATATATTCGCCGATCAAGTCTCGTCCGCTTATCTCTATAAAGTGTCCGCGCCGGATGACCCCCAGGTCTCTGTAGATTTGGCCGACCAGCCGGGCTACTGTTGTCTTGCCGGTCCCGGGATTGCCCGTAAACACCAGATGCTGGCCCATCCTTGTAATCTTTAGACCGACGCTTTCTCGTGCGCGCATGACTTTGAAAAACGCTGCCATATCGCCAACTTGCTGTTTGACCTCTACTAGACCGGTCAAGACGTTCAGCTCGGCCAATGCAGGGATGTCAAAATCATCCTTGCCGTTCGTCTGCTGTGACCCGTTTGGTTTTGATGATTTTCTATTGCTTTCATGCACATAGGCAAACCATTCGTTCTTTCGCATGTTCTTAATCCGTTCATCAATTTCTATTTTCTTGCCATCCCGGTATGTACCGTAAATCCTGATTCCCTTCGCTACGGCGGCGTGATAAAGAATGGCAAAGGCATCTTCATTTGTTTGTATATGGAGACCGTCTACGACTACTTCCGGGTCACGAGCGGTGTCATAAACGAAGCGCCAGGCTTTCTCCGGCGATAGCGTTTCGTATGTATATTTGTAAGTTTTCATGATGTGTTTCCTTTGTTACTCCCACTCATCAATGTCGCCGGGCCCGTCGTCCCACTCATCATCCGGATCGATAATCTGGCCTGAGCCCATCTTGATATGCTGATCCAGATACGCATCACAGGCCTGGAGCCGCCGGTGGATGGCCGTTGCCGTCCGCAGCCCGTGTATGTCGATCAGGTAGTAGGGCTGTCCCATATCGAGATAGATCAGATGAAACGAATCCTCGTAGAGCGGCTCGATTTTCATGATCTCGCCTTCCCGTGCGGCCTGCTGGCGCTTGTGCTCAAGTTCCCGCTGCTCGTTCCGAATGTTCTCGTGAGGGTGCAGGGCGAAGCTATGGTTGCGCCGCCGGCCAAAACACACCCACTCTCGTCCGTCCTTTATCCGAAACTCGTCTTCATCCAGCACAATATGTGTGCGCGTTTTATTGCTCCATGTGATGAGCTTCTTCGCCAGGAAATAGACGATGAAGGCACTACCAATGATGAAGAGCACGAAATCCTCGCCAGCTCCCAGGGTCTCTTCCATGAAACAAAGCTGAAGCGCGGCCCATCCATATGCCCATCTTCTGGGCTGTTCTTTGATGGCCTTTATGGCATCGGGAGAAAAGGTGTTCGCCTTGATCTCGAACACCATCTTGCCGTCGCGCTCGTACCATCACGTTGCCGGGAAACCCTCAAAAGGTGATCTGATAGCCATGATCTTGTCCTCTGTAACCTCAGTTACCCAAGCTACAGGACGCAGAATCCGGCTCCCTCCCGGCATCCTCTCGAACCGGCTTTGATTTATAGGTATTGGAGAACTAGGATGAGTGCAGGGGCGGTCTTGGCCGTTGTTCACTCGGAATAGGGAATTCCGACGGAAAGTTATCTATGGGCGCAAAATCAGGATATAGCGACTGGCAGCTCTGGCGTATTCGGGATGCCTTGGCCGCTTACCGTTACTATGAACACGCCGGAAATGACGACAAATTTGGCTGGGGTGATGTCCATCAGGCGATTCTGGAGTACACCGGCTTTCATATCGGCTTAAGTCTTAGATCCGGGAAAGAGTCTATACGCAAATTTGTGGAAGGTGTTCCGGAGAAGAAAAAGATTGGCGGGCGTCACTGGGGCGATGCGGAATGGGTCTCATACGCTGTAACATTTCTGACCCACCCTGAAATCGATTACCTGTCGCTTGATGAGCTCGAAGATGAAAGTGCCGATTACAGATTTGCGCTCTTTTTGGCGCGCTATATCTGGGAACCTGTGCGGCTTTCTTCGAAAAATGACAATATCCCCGTCGGACGCTATAGCGCACATGAAATAACCAAGGTGGACTATATCGATAGGGCTCTTTACCTGGAGCCCTGGGCACAAGACAAGGTATTCAAGGCCACACTCATCGATATCGTCTACCCCGAAGAAGTGACAAGTAAACTACATGAACTAAGCGAGCAGGAACGGCGCGAAAAGCGCCAGGCTTATCTCATAACCGGTGGCTGGGGTGTTCAGGGCCCTGATAACAAAATCACGCTTTGGCTGAAAGACGAAGAATCTTGCGTCACAGAGCTATCCAGTATTTCCGGGCTCTGGAATGAGGACGATAACTTTTATGCCCGGGTGCTGATGTTAAGTCAGTCAGATGCACCCGCCGATCCTGTAAAGCGTGTATCAGCGCGGACGCTCAGAATTCGGGATAGCTATCTGAAGCTTTTAAAATCAAAACTCATCACGGATTTTGTTCTTGTGAATGAAGAAGCGCCGGAAGTGGCCCCGGAGAGCGCCCATGGCTGATGATGACGAGGGCTTGAGCCCTGATCTTGAAAAGCCCGAGAGCTCAGCGGAAGCCATATCAGAGCTGATCCGCAAAAGGATCGATAGTCTTGATTTGCGCCCCAAGGATCATCCCGACCAGGAGCATTTTGACCGGCTCAAGCAGGGGGCATGGAAGACGGATGAGAATGCTATGGCCTTTGAAGTGGAAGCGCTTTTGGGGATGATCAAAAAGGGCAGGGTCTCTTCATTTGAGGCATACGCTGATCAAGGCTTTTCCATGAACTGCCAGAGCGCGCGGAGCGGTTTTACACCGCTTCACATGGCGGCTCTTGTGGGGGCGCGCGAAATCACGCGCCGTCTCGTGAAAATGAAGGACCTTGATTACCTTGCGCGAGATTATAAAGGACGGCTTGCCTCTCAGCTTGCCTTCGTCCACGCCCATGACCCCGCCGTTGCCAGGCTCCTCCGCAAGAAGGAACGCAGGCAGGCAGATACCATGGGTATCAAGGTTACGAGACGGCCAACCTGATCTATTCCGGTAGCGCGTATAGCCCCTTGAAATGACCGTGCAGCGGGCTTTGCGCGTTAAAATACTCGACCCGCTCCAATACCATCGGGTGCTTGCCCGTCCAGATGACAAGCTGCCGCTTTTTGACATCATTCCTTGAAAAGAACCGGGATATTTCTTCCGGGCTCATCAGATCATGGAGTTCAATAGCCTCGCTCTGCCCGCTGAGGCCGTGCGTCTGGGCCTCCGGCCCGACTTCGCTTTCGCGGGCGACCTTGATCTGGGTTTTGCCGAGCTTCTTGGAGACATATTCGGCGGTGGTCAGATCATTGATCCCGAAGAACTGCATGATTCCGGCATTGGCCGCAAAACTCTCCCAGCGTTCCTTGTAAAGCGCTTTGCCCTGATTCCAGTCTTGCAGGATGACCCAGAGTTTCACGCCGAAGGAGGCCACCTGGCCGATGGCGTTCTCAAGCTGCTTCATATATCCGAGTACCGGAAACTCATCCAGACACACGAGGACAGGCGCCTCGGTTTTGGTCTTTTCCCGCTCCATGGCATCCAGGAGCTGGTTGATGAATATCCTAAGCCACCGGTTGCTCATCTCGACCCGCGTGGCCGGAAAGCACATATAGACGGTTACGCCGTCCTTGCCGGTCTTTAGATCAGAGAGATCAAAATCATGGCCGGTCAGGACTCCCCGCATCGCGGTATAGTCCAGAAACTTGGTATGCCGCCGCACGACCGAGAGCACGGAATCGCGCTCCCGGTCGCTCTTTTCGTAGAAATCGCGCGCCGCGCCTTCGATGGCCCCGGCGACATCCTTCATGAGGGGGTGGTTCTTAAGAAAATGCGCATTTTCCAGCATGTGCCGCTCCAAATCGCAGAGCGGGTCCTCCTCGGTGCTATCCGGGTGAGGCATCATCGCCGCCTTAATCAGCTCACGCACTGTGATGAGATGGCTTTCGTCCTTATGAGCCGGGTAGGTGGCCACATGCAGGATGACACCCTCGATGAAGTTCTGGGCACTCTCATCCCAGTGCGCGTCTTTATTGCCTTGCGCCTTCACGACCAGGGCTTCCGCGATCAGGCTCGCATCCTCAATAAAGGTGGGACTGCCCCAGCTTAAGACCTTCATCGGGTTATAGGCGGCGCGGAAGCCCTTAAGACGTTCGGCGCAATAGCCGAACGGGTCCAGCACATGGACCGCCTGGCCCAGTGCAGCCCGCCTTTCGGCGGTGATATTGGCAAGCTCGCCCTTGGGATCGGTGGCAAGCACCGAGCCGCGATAGTGCAAGAGATTGGCAATGACGTGAAGGGACTTGCCGGAGCGTGATCCGGCGACGGTCAGCATATGGGCCTCATCGGCGATACCGATGAGCTTGTCTTCTAATGCCCCCACCAGGATTTTCTTGCCCGGGGCCGCCGGATCATAATCAAGCCGCCTTGCCGCGCGTATCTTCTCCGGGCGCTGAAACTGCGCTTTGGGAGCGGATTGCTGCTTGAGAAACCGCCCGGCCACGCCGCGCGGAATATCCTGCATGATCGGATGGATTTTATCGGCCATGGCGACACCTCTCTTCCTCTATCACAAATACGATACGATCAGTTTAGGGACGTCTTGCCGTGCATTACCTCCTCTCATCCTCTTGAACGCATTTGATTTGTGATGGCTATGGCAACGCTTTCTGGATGACTCCCCCATAAATCCCGCTCACCGGCCACGCACGATCCGTAAGGAGCACGGTTTGCCGGGTTGTCCGAAGCGCTGTGGGGCTGGAGGCCGAAAGAACGCTGTCCTGCGCTCATCATCCGGTTTGTATCGCGTTACGATCAGTCCACATCGCTCTCCCTTGAATTGGCTGAACACTGTTAGGCGGCCTTGCTTACATTCCAGCTTGTACCGATACGCCTATAGCAAACGGGCCGGGAATGCTGGCGCGGCGTGTCAATGGCGGGCCCGCTCCATTCGGGCAGCGTTGCTGCCCTCCCGTGTGGCCATGACACGTTCCCTTACCGTTTGCCATTAAGGCGGCACGGCTGGAATAAGCCAGCCCTTAACAGCGTAAGCAAAAAGGAGAACGACAATGAGTACTGATGTAAAACAAACCGAAAAGGCTGAAGAGCGCCAGGAAAGCAACCTGCCGACCCATATCGCCAAAGTGCGCCACGGACATGGCAAGCAGGCGACCTACGAGCGGATCGGCGCAGCCTGGGTGAACGAGAAGGGCGGCATCTACGTCAAGCTGCACGGCACCCAAATTCTCAGCGAGTTCAGCCTCTTTGAGGTGAACTAAAAAAAACGGCAAGGGACCAACCATCCCTTGCCGTTATTCTTGTCTTAAAAGGAGGCGGCCTGGCGCGCTCAGGTTGCCGCTGTCTGTGACGGCACTTCCGGCACCATCGGTGCGGGGGCGTGGTCCTTGCCTTCCGGCGGGAAGCCCTGGCAGAGCGGCTGCTGACCGGCGCGGCCTCTGACGTGCTCGGTGCAGCCTTCTACAGTGCAGACATATTTGAGGCGCTCGCCGCTCCTTGTCTGCGGCGGGCCTTCCTCTCCGGCACGCAGATCTTTGGCTTGCGGCTTGACGGCTGGCAGCTCGACCCACGGGATCACATGCCCGCCGCCTTCGATCCGCCGTGCGGCCTTTTCAAAGGGCCCGCCGGGAATGACCAGATGATGGACTTTATAGCCGGTTTCCTTGCCGCCTTCTTCGCCGGTGCTGGTCGGCTGCAAGCCGATCTCTTTCATCTTGGCAGCCCATTCCCGGTTGTGATACCCCCGATCAGAGGGCCTGCCGTAATGGCATTGCCACTGATGGACCATTTCATGGGCGAGTGTGGCGAGAATGGCGCTTAAAGACCGGTCCCGGAAGTGGGCGGGATTAAGCGCGATCTCATCCGAATAATGCCCGTCTTCGCGCCCAAATCTTTTGGACGCGAAGAAGCCATAGGATTTGTTCTTGCGCTGCAATGTTACAAGCGCGCGGGGGAGTTCATCACCGAAGAGTTTTCGGTTAAGGGTATCAAAATACCGGCCAAGCAGATCATAGGTCTCCTTGGTCGGGTTCATGATGAGGGAAGAGGTATCCTGCGGCTCCATGGGCTTTTCTCCTTGTCTTGCGAACGAAAGAGCCCGGGGTGCCGGATTCGGATATTTTTCAATGTACATCCGAATTTTCTAATGTACATCCAAAATCGGATGGCTCCAGGGCGTCTTGTTCAAGGAGAATAGGGCCGCCCGATCCGCAGCGTCCTCTTCTGATCCTCTTCACCCTGTACAGGTCCGAAACGGCCTGCTACAAACAGATAGAGCCTTAAGAGGCGCACGCCATCTTAAGACCTTGTTAACCAATTGCGCGATACACTGGTTGTATCAGCAATTCTGCGAGCGACAGCGAGCACAAGGTGTGAGTGGTAGTACCACTTTCGTGGTCTCCAGCCACTCCCACCTTGCGGGGGGACGTCCCGTCCCCCGCGTACCCCCCTGGGAATCACTAGGCGGATAAACGAGCCTTTGGGCTGTTTTCCGCCAAGAGATTCGCTCTAGCGCGTCTGCTGCTATATGCCAGCAATCGCGGCAGAGCGGAAACGTGTGACGCCGTTTCATCACGTCCTGGGGGCGAATTGGCTCTCCCCCAGACCCCCATCCAGCAAAAGGGCTTTCATGCCCCTTGCAACCCTGACCAGTGTTTTCCGCCACTGGAGACGGACCAAAGGGAGAAATCAGCTCTCCCCCTGGAACCCCATCGATAAAGTGGACCGCGATTGCCCCGCGAGAAGTATCCCCTTTAAACCCCTGACGCAGTAACAACCTTTGAGAGGATGTGAAGAGGAGCCATCCGCGAAAGCAAAACTAGGATGGCTGGTATGGAACAAATAGAGAACAAACAGAAGAAAAAGCGGGAAGCGCCGATCTCTATCCGCGTCCCCAAGGACCGGCGGGCGGCCTTCGAGTACAACTGGAAAACCTCCGGTAAGTCGCTCTCTGCTTTTGTGGTGGAGCGCTGTACAGGAGAGATGGGACACCGGCAGCATAATGCGCCGCAAGAAAAGGTAACGCTGCTGGCACGATTGCTCGCAGACGCAGGGGCCATTAAGGCCGCGCTCGGAAAGCTTGAGGCTACTCATTCTTCCGACCGTGAGATAAAGCAGCTACTGGAAAAGATAGCGCATGAGCTCTCCCTGATTCGCAAAGCACTCATGGCCAAGGCAGGGAGGAAATCATGATCCCTGTTGCCATGGAACTCAGCGGCGGTGATAAACATGCCACCCACCTGATGAACGCCTTCCAAAATGACTATGTAGAGCTTGCCTCTATTCGCGGCGCTGTGGCCGATGATCTCCACGGTGCGTTCGCAGAATGGGAGCTCCAGGCCCACGCCCTCACCAAATGCAAGAACTATCTATACGCGCTGGCCATCAGTCCTGATGAAAGCCAGGGGCGTCTTACGCGCGCGCAATATGATGATTACATCACCCGCGCGGAAGAAAAACTGGGGCTTACCAGCCAGCCGCGCGCTGTCGTCTTTCACATCAAAGACGGGCGCGAGCACTGCCATGTCGTCTGGTCAAAAGTGGATGTAGAAAATGAAAAGGCCGTCCATCTTGCCTTTGATCACGACAAGCTGATGACGGTCTCCCGGCAGTTTGCCCGTGACCATGATCTCTCATTACCGGAAGGGTATCACAAGAAAAATGGTAGTGATCGGCAGCCGCCGACCCAGTTTGAGCGGCAGCAAGAGCGCGCCACCGGTATCACTAAAGAAGACCGGATGGAGCAGGTCACGGAAGCCTGGCGGGCATCCGATAGCGCAAAAGCCTTCGTCAAATCGTTAGAGGAAAAGGGCTATTTGCTGGCCACAGGCAAGCGGCCTTACGTGCTGGTTGACTTTTATGGCGGGATGGCATCGCTGCCGAAAATGATCGATGACAAGAGCGTGCGCGCGAAAGATGTTGCCGCTCTTCTTGCTGATGAATACCCGCCGGAAAGCCTGCCAAGCGTTGATGAAGCGAAGAAAATCATCGCTGATTACCGCAAGATCATGGAAGGCTACCTTAAGGAAGAGCAGCGCGGCGCGCAGCTTTCCATGCTGAAAAAGAAGCAGGAACATCGCCGCAAGGACCTGCTTTCTGATCAGAAAGCGATCAAAATCCGGCAGGATAAAGAGCGGCTATTCCTTCAAAACGAGCAGAAAAGGGAGCGTGAAGAGCTCCGTAATCAGCATCTATCAGTCCTGAAAGAACTCCGTGACCGGCGCTATAAACCGACCGGTCTCGCCGCCTTTTTGGGGAAGGTGAGCGGCGTTAACCTTATCCGCGAAAAGCTCCATAAGCGACAAGACCGTAAGGCGATAGACGCATATTTGGAAGAGCGTAGTGACCTGAAAGCCCGGCAGGAGGCTGCCAAGACCGAACAGCAGCGCCGCCATGAATTTGAAAACCTTGAGAGTGGCAGGAAATTGCGGTCGCTAGAGAAGGTCGAGCAGCGCGAGCTTGCCACGCTGAATGAAAGTATCAAGCGCGAAGCCCGCATTCACATGCGCGGCGGAAAGGCCCAGATGCCCTCGCTCAACCTGGATCTCTCTCCGCCGGGGCGGCGCGCTGTACCTCATAAGGCCAAGAACCGTTACAAAAATCGCGGGCTGGAAGACCAGTTCAAGAAGGCGCGTGATAGCGAAAAAGCCGAGATTGATCTCACCGAAACCTTCGCGGGTGCCGCCGGAGAAGGCGACGGGGCGGCAAGCGGCGAACAGGCGGGTGGCACGGGGCCGCGCGTAGGGCCCGCCGTGCAGCGCTATGGCCGGAAGCGGAGCTCAGGCAAGGCACCGGGGGAACCAAGAGGACCGGAAGAGGATCGTGATTTGTAAACGCACGCAAACTGGCGATGAACACATATCAACATAGGAGGATGAGCTCATGAGTGATGATCAAAATGTGAACAATGCTGAGTTCAGCGATGAGATGCGCGAAGCGGCCGGGACATGTGCCCGCATCATAAAAGAACATGATTTTGCGGTGATGGGTTACGAGGCCGAAAAGGTGATCGATATCTACGCCAAAAATTTTGAGAGCGGTCGCCTGGGACCGGGAGAGGAGATTTCTAAGGACGATGCTGCCTCGTTGATCCGGGATGAATTTGAAGCGCTTTACGGCCAGTCTCCCGAAGAAGCGCGGGCCCGATGCCAGCCCAGGCTTGATCTAAGCGGGGTGTCCTCTGACAGGGATGAAGGCCGTCCCGAAGCCAGTTTAAGCCGGGCGCGCCTCGTTACGCGCAATCGCGATCATGAAGGCCATGAGCGCTAGGGCGGTTTTGTATCTCGAAGAATGGAAAACGGAGGAACCCGTAATGACAACGACCGATATTGAAATCTCAGCGCGCGACTGGGTGCTCGCCCAAAAGCTGGTGCGCAATATGAAAGAGATCGGTTTTGACGCCCTCGGCCTTGATGATGAAACCGTGGTTTATCACAAGGCCATAAGTTTCACGTGCGGCGCTAGCCCGTCAGGGGCCATCTATACCCAGAAAGAGGCAGAAGCTGTGATCGCCGCCGCCTTCGAGGAGCTTAATGGGATGACCCCTCAAGCCTATTGGGAGCAGCTTGATAACAAGCCGGAAGATGTCGTGCAGATGGTAAAGCGCCGAGAAGAAGCAAGACGCCATAAAGGCCGGAGAAAACTACCGATCATTATCTGGGATATTCCGGAGTAGAGCGGCCTGGCCTCCTCTTCTCGTTCTGAGAGGATCAGAAGAGGAGGCCCTTTTACGGAGCCGGTTACTCTGGCCCTGCCTTTCATGGAAAACGGCGAAAAGGAGACCGGAAATGATCAGGTACATCAATTCTTCTATAGAGCAAACGCTGCGGGAAAGAGCCCGTGACATCTGCCTCAGAGTGGAGCAGACCGGATTCTCGCTTACCGGAAATATCAGCAACATCATCCGCTTTGAGGCTCTGACCTTCAAGGGCGCATCAAAACGCGCTGAATTTCAAATCGCAGCAGGGCTTGCTGAAGTGCTGATCAGGGAAGAGTTCGCAAAGCTCTACGGGATGTCGCCAGAGGCTTACGAAGAGACGGTAGTGCAGGAGAGCGCACAGCACGGCTCAGCAGGCGATGAGGATGGCGTTGACATCTACATGATGACGAAGGTTATGGAAGCGCTTCTGGAGATCGATTTCTAAGCAGCCCAGAACTTCACAACGGAGGATAGCTCCATGGAGAAATTTTCAAAAGCCGTGCTCTTGACGATCCGTAATGGCATCAAAGAGCTCTATGTTATTTTTGCAGCCTTCTGCGCCTTTATCGGCATTCTGATCCTGATGGGTGTGATGGGTCATATCGGGTTTATCAGCGCCCTCCATGGCTGTTTGTGGCCGCCTAGGACCAAATTTATTCTTATTGTTCTATGATAAAACCTACACTTTAAGACTGCGTTTACAAAGCAGATTTTTTCTTAACCGCCTGTTAACGAATTGAACTTGTTCGAAGGTTCCTCACCGCGCCACCAACCCATAAAACAAAATGCAATTTTCCGGGACCCATCCCTGGAATCCCTACATTATCCGCCGTACAAATCATTCAGAATGCAAAGGTTCGGGACCCGCACGACTAAAATCCGGGACCTCGGAAAATCGGTAAATTCCGGTCTTTTCAGGACTTCCACCTGATCTCCTCGAACTCCACATCTTCATAATGGATGGCTTCGATGATGGCCTTGCGTAAGGAAAGCTGGCTGCGGTCGATGCCGTAGGAGGCAGTTTCGCGTTTATCGCGCTCATGGCCGACGACAAGGGCAATGTCGAGCTCGCGGATAAACTCGCCGTTTTGGAGTTGTTTACCGCGCAGATTATCGATCACCGTATGGCGGAAGCTGTGAAAGCTTTTCGACCATTTATCACCGGCTCCATTGGTACCTTTGCTGTTTATGTCCTGTCGCTCGATATAGCCTTTGACCACCTGGCCGTTTTTGCGGGTTTCGTATCGGGAGAACCAGTTGGAAATACCTTTAGCAAAACGGCCCTGTTTATCACGTTTGAGTTTGAAGAGGCCGGTGTCCTTCTTGTCCTTTTGTCGTGCGGTGACGTAATCCATAAATCCGATATGTAGCAGTGTGGAATGGATCGGGATGGGGCGCACGGAGTTCAGGTTCTTGGTGCGTTTTTTAGTGCCGTCTGCGGTCGCGCCCTGATTATCGATCATGGCATAGATAATGCCGGTATCGGGGCAGGTCTTGATGTCCTCTAGCTGGAGCTGGCCGAGCTCTTCCAGTCTCGCACCAGAAAAGGCAGCCAGCAGAGGAAACCAGAAGCGGTTATTGTAATCATCCTTGCTGATCCGGCTGCCAAAGTCATGGCCGTAATCTTTGCCGGGGAAGATGCTCTTCATGTCTTCTCCCGTAAAGGGCAGGCGGCTGATGCCGGGTGAGAGCTTGGTATTGGGCATTTCAACATGGACGGCCAGATTTGTGTTGATAAAGCCGTTACTGTGAACATATGCGAGCAGGCCTTTGAGCTGGCCCAGGTATTCTTCCCGCGTTTTATCCGAAATTGGCGGAAGGAGCCCGCCTTTGTGCTGTGCCTTCTTTACGGCATGATCGACCGACAGCGCTTTTTTGGCGAAATTCGCAGGAAGGTAGACAAGCCAGCTTTGGATAGCGGCGAGCTCTTTGAGCGTTAGGGTATGGACGGCGCGCTGCCCGAAATGCTTTTGCCAGAAGCGCAGCTTGTCGGTATAGGTGAGCAGGGTGCGCGGCGCGAGTTTTCTGCCCTTGCGGCCCTGTGTCTCCAGTTTTTCTATATAAAGGTCGATGGCCTCATGGAAGGTGGCGGTGCTTTCCGGCTGGCTTTCGCTTTTCGTGAATTCTGTCCCGCCGAGTTTCATCAGCCGGTCCAGCATTTCCGGCCTGTCTTTGAACTGGTTTAAGACCGCGATGGCATTGGCCTGGAATTCACGGGCGAGCTTGGCCTCCTCCTCCGGATCATCCAGGTCGATGACGTGACGGCGGCCCAGCATGTCAATCATGTCCACTTTATACATGGCGCTGTTCTTGTTTGTTTCTGTTGTGATCCCGGCCCAGTGTAAAAACGTGTCCGTCGTTTCAAAGGATTGCTCTGATACAGGGCGCGTCTTAAGCCGGTCAAAGCCTGTCTGGCAGTGTACCCAAAATAGCCTTGATAGTCGTTTCGCGCGGGCCTTGTCCGGGGTCTTTAAGGACACGCGGAGCTCGCGTTTACCATCAAAGTGATGACGCACGGAAAGGGGGATAATCACCCGTGCGTGCCAGGTATGTTGATGGCGGTTTCGGACCAAGAAATGACCGCTGCGCATAGGACACTCCGGTGTATCACCAAAGTGTCACCACCTTGGCTGCACAAGGCGCTATGCGAGCTATAAAACCTTTGAGATCAAAGGCTTAAAAGAAATGTGGTGCCCAGGAGAGGACTTGAACTTTCAAGGTGGCCAATAAAAGTCTTTTAATTTCAATAGGATATGGTTTTTCTCATGGTTTGCGTTCCACTCACGTTCCACGGAGAAAAATGACTGAAAATCCGGCTCAGAGATTAAATGCCGGTTCCATCAGTTTTTGCTCGCTTCTGCTGAGTCCAGCAGCACTTGCTTTAGCCTTCCAGTTGGCAACACTGGCGAGTACTTCATCTTTAATCTTTAGCGCCTGACCACGGTCGAGTTGAAAGAATTCGATGACCTCCATGGCCAGCTCGTAGTCCAGGCCGTTATCGCTGTCGGTGATGTTGAGGTGCAAGCCATTGGCAGGCGTGACCGGGTTGATATCGTACGCCGGAGATAGCAGCCAGCCTCCCTGATGGTAAATAAATCCGTGGTTGCGGAGGTGGTCATCGGTATTGGAGATGGCGATGTAAAATACGATGCGGCGCCATAACTGTGCGAGATCTTCTTTCGTATTCGCGCCGTGCTCGGTCAGGAATTGCGCAAGCTCCAGATAGCTGGCGTCATAGTCGCCGTCATAATAACCGAGTTGAGTCATCGCCGAGGTAAAGTGAAGACGGCTAGACTCAGTGCGATCAAAGCGTTTGGTCAGAAAAGTGTGGTGATGACTACTGAACTGCTCGATGCGGCTCTCCGGCATGGTTACTCCTGCATCCAGTGCCAACTGGTAAGCGACGTATTCCCAGGCAGCAATATTGTAATCATCGTGCTGACTGGGAAACTTGGCGATCCACAGGCGTCCGTCATCGTCAGTCACGCTGGCCTTGGGTCGGGCGCCACCTAAGGAGGAACCAGGTGACATCAGCATGTATAACCATTTCACGTATTCTGGGTCATCGCTATCGGTGTTTTTTTCTACCTGCCTAGCTGCGTGCTCAAGTTCTCTCAAGGATGAGAGTGGCGGGGCAGCAAAGCGTTCATCGTTGTCGAGAAAAGGGCCATCCAGCTCGCGTTTGAATCTCAGCGCGCCGGCCCGGTGAAGGTCGTGTACGCCGAGAAGATAATCGATTTCATTCAGTACTCGTGGGCGACGTTCTTCCTGGCGGGCATGGACGGCCTCGCGCCGTTTCATCAATAAGCGACCCCAGCGATCCGGGCAGGAATCCAGAAACACGCGGAAATTCTTGTCGTCTTCACCGTGCTGCTCGCCGGAATAGAGGTTTAGCTCAGGATCGATTTGTTGTGCATAAGAAGATTGCAGCCAGTCAGTGTCATAATTGAAGCTGAAATGCTCTTTTTGACGCGCAGGAGATGACCGAAGCGTGCCAACCAAGACTGGCTCCTCGAACTCCTCCCAGTCTGCAAAAACAAAGACTTCTGTACTCATGATGAGGCTCCTGGCTTCCTGCCCATCAGTTTAATGTCCTGCAGTTTATGACCCAGTTCATCGTCTTGTGCGACTTTGGCAAAATCGCCGGCCAGTCCCAGGACGCTAAGCACAGCAAGATAGTGGCCGATTGAAACGCTGGGATCGCCCTTCTCAATCTTGCGAATGGTCAGGCGGCTGAGCCCCGTTCGCTCGGAAATCAAAACCTGGGTATAACCTCTGCGCTTACATGCCAGCTTGATATTCTCGCCAAGCTGTTCCAAAAGACGTCGATTCTTGGGAAAGACGACAGCAGATCGACCCTTTTCCGATTTTTTGCTGGTCACAATAGATACCAAATTGGCTGAAAATGGTAATTATAGTGTCCACTATGGGCTTGTCAACTGTGGTGGTCGCTATAGTTACCAAAATCCAACATAATGATAACGATAAGTGCCAAAATGGCTGTGAGGCGTTGCGCGAGCTGAGTTGTGTGAGGTGGTGTTTGGCGCACGGTAGGTCACAAGCCTACCTCTATAACTCCTACGCAGCAGAGGCGTAGTTACCATCGTGCGGGTAGGGTGGCCGTGGCTCCTTGACGCCCTGGCCGAAATCGGAGACGAATACATGCCGCTGACGTTGATCTCCTTGTTCGACCCAACGCCCATAGTGCCGCATGATCATCTCCGTGGTTTTGTGTCCCATCTGCTGCGCGACGAACAACGGGTTTTCGCCACCGGAAAGTAATTGGCTCGCGTAGGTGTGCCGGGTCTGGTAGGGGTTGCGGTAGCGGACCTTGGCTGTTTTCAGAATATGTTTCCAGGGGCGCTCTAGATGTTCATAGTCGATGAAAGGCCCCTTGTCGTCCGGCCGGATGAAGATGTAGTCACTGCCGACAAAGCTGAATTGCTTCTGGTGTGTTAGCGCATCATAAGCGGCAGGTAACAAGAGAACTTTCCGGTTGCTGGCTCGAGTTTTGGTTTCCTTTAATTGGCGTTCTACCACGGCGCGTTGGATATGTATTTCACGCTGATCCCAATCGACATCGCCCCACTGCAGACCGAACAACTCCGATGTTCTCAACCCGGAGAAGAACGCAAATTTCAGTAGGTTGCAGATGCGCGGATCGTAATTCAGAGCGCTTTGGAGAACCTTGTTGATTTCCGTGGTTGTGAACGGGTCGACCTCATAGTCGGTTTTGGCTTGGTTGCGATCTACTAGCTTGCTGACCTTGATCTTATCCAATGGATTACGGTCGATGATGTCATCGTTTAACGCCCGATCCAGAACAGCGCGCAGCGGCGTCAGATCATTGCGGATACTTTTCAAGGTCCCGCTACGCTCGCGTATCCAAGTACGAATGTGTTGCGGTGTTAAATTGCGCGCTCGGATGTCGCCAAACTGGGGGAACAGGTGGGCATTACAACTTTTTCGATAGCAGCGATAAGTACTGTGCGGGTGAGTGCGCTCAATATCTTTCAGCCATTCCTCGATCAGCTCTCGGATGGTGATCTGTGAATTGGCGTGACCAAATAGGCGTGCCCGCTTGGATTCCGGGAAATACGCTTCATATTGAAAAGTCTGCCTTGCAATGGCGCCTTCGATTTCGGCTTTCAGATTGACGGCGTAGCGCTGGTCACCCTTTTTCGAAGGATCCAGTGTCGCCAGAGTTTCCTTGCATTGTACGCCCCGATATTGAAACTGAATTTCAATAGCCTGTTTACCGCTCGTGTAAGTGCGGATTCTTACGCCTTGCGCGAGCTTAACAGACCGTTCTCTACCCATTTTTCAACTGCCTCGATATTGATCCAGAGGGTGTGATTCCTGACTTGACAATGAACGCCATCCAACCAGAGCCCTTTTTTGCGGCGGGCATGAACCGCGTTGGCGGTATCACCGCTCAATTCACAATATTTGGGTAGCTTTACCCATTTCATTTTCGGGTCCCTGTGGTCGTTTGCGACCCGGGGCCATCTTCTCTTCGTGCTAATGGTGAAGCATTGGCCAGCCTGGTCTGGATGGCCAAAACATTAGCACTGAGCTAATTATAACTTCAAGTAAGAATCCTGGCTATCTTTTTATCAGCGAGCTAAATGGATCTTTGCCAACGAACGCGACTAGTTTGAAAACGGGAGTGCCTTTCTCTCGTACGAGATGCCTGGCTTGTGTGGCTGAGTACTCGACTGCTTTCGGGCTTCGATCCACTGCCCTACTTCAGCTAGATCCCAGGCGACATTTCGACTCGTCAGAACGATACGGCGTGGGAAGTCTCCTCGTTTTTCCATGTTGTAAATGGTTCGATCCGAAAGCGGAATCATTGCCAATAGGGTCTTGCGGTTGATCAGTGTAGTGATTTGCTGGGGATCAACGATGTCGATCATGGGTGCTTTCTCTATTTGCAGGAATAGATTGAGTTCACACCACCTCACCCTTGAAGACAATGACTCCACAGATTGTCGCTTCTTCATCCACTTCGATAATGCGATTCGGCCAGTCAGGGTTGAGCGCCTTCAGGTACTGCTTGCCCTCTTCAATAATTAACTGCTTGAACGTGGCTTCATTGGATTCATCGAGTCGAACAACCACGTACTTTCCGTGGTCAGGTGAAACATTGGGGTCAACAAAAATCAGGTCGCCCTCATGAAATTTGGGTTCCATACTGCTGCCGCGAACCCTAAGTACAAAGGATTCAGG
>PABK01000051.1 GCA_002699145.1 Halioglobus sp. | reverse complement strand
ATACAATCATGGCTGTCTCCCTTCGTGAAAACCGCCATCATACCTGATGCCATCGAGACCGGACTCTCGGCAGGGTGCGGGCGGGGTTACGACAGCACTACCGGGTCCGCCTCAAAATTCCTGCCCACGCTCTGCATCGCCTTGCACAGACATGTCCGTCGTCTGCTTATCCCGAGTCCAGAGCAACCTAAGAGATCCACCGATATCGGAGATTTTCGTGGGGCCGAAGTAGCGCCCGTCAATTGACCGAGGGTGTGAATTGAGCAGAAAAACCTCGTCTTCACCCAGAATGCTGCAGCCATGCCAAACCGGCATTTGCCTGCCCGGGCTATCCGTCTCCAAGGCTTCGGCGATACGCAAGTGATTGATGGAAATGGTGTTCCCTTCCCGGCAGATTTCATCTCCGGGAAGGGCTGCCACCCGCTTTATAAGCGGCCAGTCCTCGTCGATATAGCCACGCTTCGACACCCATTCTGCTTCACTGCTCTGAGCCGAAACAATGACCCACACGCCACGGGCGATTGGCTCATCGCTCAGCACGTACAATCCTTCCGGCGCACTGCCGGTTCTGTTCCAGACAAAGCGTGCCTCAGGGTCGATTATCAGCCCTGCAACGACCGCAGACAGGCCTGCGGCTGTTGCTGAAAGCCAAAAGAGCTTCACGTCTTTTTTTCGACGCGGGTGGAGGTCGATGAGAACATCTGACGTTCCGACCAGGCCATGAGACTGGCGCGGGTATAGTAGACGCGTGCGCCATGTTTGCGATAAATCGGCCCACGACCTTCACATCGATAATGATCGAGTGTCGAACGCTTCAGCCGAAGAAAATCTGCGGCTTCCACGACATTGAAAAGGTCATTGTCGTTGGCCGCCACAGGCGCCGTTTTGTCTGCATCGCTCATTGAATAGCTCCTTTCACTGATATCTGTGCGATGCGATGAGACTGCCCGATCCTGCGCAGGATTTGAGAGGAAATATGCGCGCCGTGGATTTTTCCCCTCCCCTGTTCACCATGTTTCTGACATGCGGAAAGCCGCCCCGGAGACTTGCTCTGGAGCGGCTCGATGAGGGGCTTGGAACCGTCAGTCTTTTGGGTTCCAGAGGATCACGTGGCGGCCTTTCTTGCCCTTGACCGGCGCAAGGTTCGCATAGATCCGGCGGGGACCAATCTGCGGGTCGGCGAGGGTCAGAGAGACGTATTCGCGTCCCGAAGACTTCGCCTTGCGCATCCAGCCGCCGCCGATTTCGGTCGAGGTTTCTCCGGCAAAGATGCGGAAGTCCGGCTGGCCTTCTGCGGCTTTCTCGCCATTCTTCTCGATGCGGATGGCAGTGCTCAAGTTCATCATGGCGAGCGTGCCTTCGAAGCCGGCCTTGGTCTCGCTGACATATCCGAGTGCGTTTGCCATTGGGGTTCTCCTTTTCGTTCCTTTGGCTTGTGTCTCCGGGGACCCCTTGTCCCCGTCGACGCCGGACCGTGAGGACGGGCTGTGCCGGGCCTGAACCGCTCTCGCGGGCGCAACGCAGTGGAGCACCGGACGGGCGGAGAATTTTGCTTCGCGGTGAATGCGCGTAGCGCAGAGGAAAATTCTTCGTCCGTCCGGTTTCAGGGCCGGGTCAGCGCGTCTAGGTCATACGGCAAGAGACGGGAACAAGGGGTCCGAAGACCGCTGCCGATGGAAAGGAAGAACCCATTTCCGCAATTGTTCCGATCTGTCCTGAGAGACTTTGAGACGGGCGATTTTTCGGCAGGCATTCTCTTGGGATGAACCACTNTCGCACGATCATCCGTATCCCCGAACTCGAATGCGAAAAGCCGCCCGATGCCAGGCACCGGACGGCTCGCACATTGCCAGAGGGGAGGAGACAAACCTCAGGCAGCGGCGTTTTCGCAAGGCTCTTCATCGGGCTGAGAATTGTCCTCGCCCTCACCTTCGAACAGGCCTGCAATCCGTTCCCATGCTTCGACTGTTGCGCAGCCTGCGTCCGCCACAAGGCGGGTCGGCGGCACCTGCATCCAGCCGGGACGCCAGCCGGGGTTGGCGGTGCATTCCACACCCTCGATCCGGTTCTTGATCAGGGCCTTCTGGACCTTGCCGCTTTTCTTGGCGACGCTTTCCGCCACACTCGGGGATGCAATGTCTGCGACCATCGCATTGATCGCCCGCTTGTCGCGGAGCAGATCGAAGAAGGCCTCGTCCGGCGACCAGTAGCGCCCAAGATCGGTGCCGCAGACGTGAAGGACCGCCTCGACTACAGGCCCGCCTGCTTCGAGCGTTTCGGCCATTGTCAGGGCCAGCACCTGCATGACTTCCTCGTCGGACATGGCCAGCAGGGCGGAGAAAGTTTCGCAGAGCGAATAGGCATCGCCATTGGACCGGGGCTGGCCCGCGCCGAGCGCCTCGAATAGTGATTCCACCTGCTCGCGCGCAGCAGCGAGTTCACTGGCCGCACCTGAGTTTTCGACGCTGTCGCGGGTCTCGTCCTTGCGGGTATTGCAGACATGTTCTCGCACTGCCCAGAGGCCCGATCCGGTCAGCGCATGCGCCACCATCATGCGGAGCGCGATCGCTGGGCCTGCGAGCAGACTGGCCGCAGCAGCGCCGTGCCGGTGGATGCCGATATAGTCCGCCATCGGGCCCGACATTTCGGGCTTGGTGTCAGCCGGTGACGGGGTATCTCCGTCTGCGTTCTGGCGCTTGGCGCGGCGCGCTTCCGACGCTTTTAGCCAGCCCTCATGGAAGGTCACCGTTCCGTCATGGCGCTGCTCAACATAGACCTTGCCACCCTTCTTCTTAGTCGTCTGGACATATTCCCAGCGCTGGAAATACGTGCCCCGCTCAAGGCAGATGACATCGGCCCAGCCACGGGCAACGTATTGCTCAATCCGGGCGGAGACTTCCGCCGCCTGAGCGGTCCAGAATGCCTCGGCATCCGCAAAGACCGCGCGTTCTCCGAACAGGTCTGCAATGACTGCACCTTCATACTGCTCTACGTCGAACAGGGCCTTGTCGGTGGTGATGGTGGTTCCGCCTGTGACCCACGCCCGGCAGGCGCGCCCGAACGGCGCACGTTCGGTTTTGCTGTTCCAGAGCTTCAGCCATTCGGCCTGCTGGGCAGGCGTTGCAAGCGTCAGCGCGCGGATCGTTTCGCGGTCGATTTCATCCTCGGCATAGAGTTTGCGGATCGGCGCAGCGAGGCTTGCAAGGGCGAGCACGCGGCGCACAAGCAGTTCCGTTACGCCGAAGAATGTGGCGATGTCAGCAGGTTGCTTACCCTCATCTGCGAGCTTCCTGAACGCCACATACTGCTCCATTTCGGTCGCAGGCAGGCGGGCAACATTCTCGATGATGGAGGCTTCGATAGCAGAGGCCGCATCTTCCTCGCTCATCACGGCGCAGGGAACCAGCGGATTGGTGCCGGTTTCCTTAGCGAGTTCGAGCAGCGCGAAGTAGCGGCGGCGGCCAGCAATGACGCCGTAGCCGTCGCCTTCCCGGCGGACGAGGAGCGTCTGGCGGATGCCCTTCTCGCGGATGGACGGCAGGATGTCGGAAACGTCCGGCTTCTTGCGTCCATGCCGCATGTTGAGTTTGGAAACGCTCAGCTGATCGAGCGGGATATGGGTAAGGTCGGGTTGTGCCATGGGGGTCTCCTTTTCTGGCGGGCAAAGGGAGAGGCCAAGCGCCCATGCCGGGCCGCTCCAGTGAATGTCGGAATAGGGAAAGCCTTCGCGGTCGAAAGCGGGGGCCGGGTCTGTCTGGCCCCAGTCATAGTCGCGGATGGCAATGCGTGGCGCGCGGCCTGCGACCCAAATTTCAACGACGCGGTCGTCTTCGACGACCAGCGTCATGTCGGGGCGCGGACCGAGAATGCACTCACTCTCTGAGAGGACGCGGCTCATGTCTGCACCTCGCCTGCCGGAGCTGCGCGCAGGCGCGCCAGCACGGCGCGAGCCGCGTCCAGCGCTTCCGGCAGGAGTTCATTCGCAGCTTCGGTCAGATTGGCATTATCCGATCCCGGATAGTTGGCTTCCACGCTCCAAAGGCTGGCGGCGTGAGAGTCCAGCGTGACGCCTTCGAGCGCGACGGAGAGGACGATCCCGCAATAGAACCAGTCGCCCTTTCGCCAGCCTTCCATGATGGCTTCAGCCTCGGCCTGCGCCTTGGCGAACCGTTCCCGGAACCCGTTTCCGGGGCCGATGAATCCCGGAGCGTCCTTGTAGAGCGACGGCCAGAATCCGTTCTGACGTTGGTCGGGTGCATCGGAACAATCGTCCAGGACGATTGCTGCCACGATAGTGAACCCGTCTGCCTCGCAGGTGATCGCGTCACCTGGACAGACGAAATTGGCAAAGCGTTCGGAAAAGCTCATGACACCCTCCGAAGCTCGAAGCCATGCTGATCGCAGAGGCTGCGCAGCTCACGCGCCTCGCCGTCATCAAGCTCGTCGCCTGCCTGACGATAGATGCTGCCCTGCGCGAACCCTGCCGGGGTCTTCACGACATGTGCCCAGCGATAGGGGCCACGGTCGTCTTCGCGCGGTCTGGTCTGGTATCTGGCCATGACGATCACCGCGACCAGAAAATGTGGACCTGATCGAATCCGGTCTCTACGGTGAAGATGTCGCCGTTCAGCTCCATGTCCCGGCCCATCGCGTCCCAATCGATATAGTATTGGAGGGAGGCCGGGATTTCGGTGCCGCACTCGCGGGTCAATTCTTCGGCAAAGTCTGCAACCGAACGGTATTCGCCCGCATAGTCATCGAAGGCCGCACGGGCCTGCTCAAGGTCGCCGCCATAGTGGCGGTGGACCTTCGCGCCAAGTCGTCCGTGCTCTCCGATGAACTCGGCCAGCGCGCACACGGTCTCGAACGAGGCGTATTCGGAGAGGCTCGCACCCTCGAAGCCGTCATAATCGTGAATTGCCCACTCGTCCGCGTCTGGCAGTGGCGAGGCCGCAAGCATCGCCCGGACCTTGTCCATAATTTCGTCCGGCGTGGTGGCATTGATCCAGCGCCCGTGCAGGTAGCCATTATTGTAAGCCGCAAGGCAGGCCACATAGATACGGGGACGGTCTTCAGGCTGAGGCGCGGAAGCTGTTCCAAGAGGTGCAGGGGTGGCGGTGTTGCAGGGCATGTCGGGTCTCCTTCTCTGCCGCGTTCCTCCCGCGACAGGCGGGGGTGGGCGGCGGAAAAGGCCGGCAGGCCGGGCGGACAAGCGGCGCGCGCAAGGCGGGAAGGTAGGAGGCCCTCAGACACTACAAATCATAAGAAGCCGGCGCCTTGCGCGGGCGGCGCGCCCGGCCAGACGTGCCGTCCGCCCACCCCCGGCTGGACGGAGGCACACACGCATAAAGAGACCGGGCTATGCTGGCCTGGACACCCCTCCCCTCACCGGAAGCGCATGCAAGCCGCCTTTGAAGACCTGTGTCGGAACCTCAGTGCAACAGCGCTTCCAGCAGTTGTCCGACTTCGTGGTACCGATCAGGATTGTCGCGCTTCAGAGTCTCGATGTTTTGCAGTTTCCAGGCGATGGCCGGGAGATTCCCAGCAGCTGGTCTTCCGATGAGTGAGACATCAGGCTCGGCGTCATGCAGTCCGCGAAGATAGGTCGCGGCATTGCCGGTCAAACGGGACTGAAGTTCGGAAATCAGCCACGCCCTTGAAGCTTCCAGCGTGACCAGTTCCACCGGCTCAACCGTCATGCCTGCAAATTCGAGCTCGAACCGCTCTTCGAGGCTGCTGAGATTCGGAGACAGCAATTCGTGCATCGGCCGCGGCGAGCAGGATAGATAGATCAGAAAGGCCGAAAGGAGCTCATCAGTGATGCCGTCACCTTCCTTGAGAAGCAGGATATCGAACAGATCCCGCGGATGCTGTCGGTCCAGTGCTGCGACAAGCTTGCCAGCATAGACTTCTTCAAAGGCGACGAGATTTGCTTCTGCGAACCCAAACCGGTCCTCGACAGCTTCGCTCACCGGATTCAGTCGCGGAGCAACGAGCAACCCCCGCATGTTGGGATTGACTTCAATCTTTATACTGACGTTAGTCAACGTAACGATCATCCGGGTTTCGAGATTTCCCCCGCCTTGGACGCGGCGACAGCGAGCTCCTGCTATTCTTCGTTCAATTGCAGCTGCTATTCTATCCAGAGCTTGATCAATCTCCCGATGGCTCTTGGCCCGCGGCTTGATCGGCACGTAAACAAGATCGATATCGACCGAAAGGCGCGGCATGTCCCGGTAGAAGAGATTGATTGCCGTTCCGCCTTTCAGAGCGAAACAGGCTTCTTCAGCTACAATAGGCAGGACGCGTACCAGCAAGGCCACCTGCCCCTCATAAGTCGCCCGGTCGGTCATCGAGCGTCCTGCCCCGCCAGCTCCGATGGCACCGTGATGAGGTAGTGTGGGTCGAGCGTGCCGCCTGACACAATGGATCGCTTGCCGTGTCCCAGATCGACGGCGGCTTCATCGAGGTATTTGAACCAACCATGCTGGTGCCGGCGCGCATAGAAAAAGAAGAGACGCTTTGTCTTTATGCTCCTGCATCGTTCAAGCAGCGCCTGCATCTTGCGGGGCCGCAGCGAACTCAACCCTTCAAAGACAAGATCGACCTGATGGAAGCTGTCTCCATCCGGAAGGGTTTCAAGCAATTCGAGCACGGCACGCTCAAGGGTCGATATGAGGATTGCCTGGCCGGGGCGTCCCCACTCAAAGGCTTCGACATCAAGAGAAGCAGCGCCCATTTTCGAGGCGGTCCGATAGGCGAGACAAACAGCTTTTATGTTTCCGGATCCGAACAGCCGATCCGGACGGCGCATTTCAAATCTGACGTCCAGTTCCGGTAGCTTGGACAGCCATGCTGGCAAGGACGTGTCGGCATAGAGTCTTATCGTCCTTTCGTCACTGAACTCGAGATAGTGGGTATATCCCTTGAGTTCGAGCGCCGTGCGTCCGCCCACAAGCACGTCTTTCGACATCAGGGTTTGAAGGGAATAGACAACGGACTGCCATGTGAGCTTGCTGCCCGGACGTGTAAAGACACCGCGCGCTGGCGAAGACAGCCAATTGGAGTGGAGGTATTTTGTGCGAAGGTTGGACGCATACCCTCGCTCCTCCAGAGTCGCTGCATCCACAACGACCCCATCCAGCAACCAATTCATCAGCTGGTTTAATTTTGCTGCATTTTGCTCACTCACGGTGAGCAAAATTGCACTTTTTCAAACTTCTGTCAAGTTTAGAAAGTTTCGGATATAGTCACCTAAGATGACTATATTTGTTCATTTTCAAACCAAAGATAACGACTAAACGCAGTCAAAGTGTCAGCCTAAGCTGCCGTTTGATAAGGCCCAAGGCGACCGCCCAACAGCTCTACCAAATATCCCCCATCGCGAAGCCCTTCGGCCTTGCTGACCAGATATTTCAGGGCATCTCTCATAGAGGCCCGATCATCGGGCCATTCAGACTCGACCCTCTCCTTGCCATACAACACGGTTGCGATATCACGCCGGCTCATGCCGAGTTCCAGGCAATCGAGCGCAATGAGCCCGTCCCGAAGGATCTGAGTGCGCTTGGTCCAGAGCGGCGTTTGCTGATCATAGTCCTGCCCCCAGACTTCCAGCGCGTCCCTTTGGGCTTTGAGCTTCCGCTCATAGGCGTCCATGTCGGAGATGGTAAGTTTCATCCGGATCTTTTCCATGCCGAGAAGCGAAAGCCCGCTACAACGAACCTGCACAACACACCCATTGCCGCGCAGCAGCAGGAATTCCCGGCCCTGCTGGTCGGTCAGATGCGTGATCCGGCAAAAAGGGACTGTACGGTCCCAGATCCCGCAGGCTTCTTCTTCACTTCGCGGGCTGCAATGAACCTCAACCTGATCCGGATGAGCGGCCCGGCTCCAGAACACGTCCGCCTCAAACCCATTCTGCTGAGGGTCCGGCATCATCATCAGTCCCCAGCGCTCAGCAAGCGTCTGGGAAATGCGTGACCGCAAAAGCCGGATGGGCGCGCACGGCGCCATGCGTTCGGACACGTCATCTGCGCGCCGGCACTCGGCGTCATGGAGGAAGTCCGGATTGCGCCGGAGATATTCCCAGGCCCAACGATCTGCCGACATGCGCCAGAGGTAATCATAGCGTTTGAGCACGCCATCGGAGTTCAGAGTATAGGTCTTCATAATCGCCTCCCGATATGCCGAGAAATTGCAAATTAAGCGCCACACTGCCATCTTTGGTTTCTGCGTGTACTAACAAGTCGGGGCGGCACATTAATACCTTCCGATCAGTGACGATCGGATCGCCAAATCATCAAACTTTCATTCACCATAAGGATGGAGCGGCCAATCAGAGATCCCGATTGGACCGGATTGCTGACCTTCGCGTGTCCCTGCTGCAATTGGCCCCGCCTCCAACTCCTGCACACTGCCCTGATTTGAGACATTGAATCCGACCAGACAGGAAGGCCTGAAACTCATGGCACATGCGGGACACACAGAAGAGACAGGCAGCCGTAGGAACGCCATGTTGCGAACGGCCTTCTGTCCGGTCATCCGGGATGCGCTCGAAGCAGCTGACACAATCGAGATCATGGCCAATCCCGATGGCTCGGTCTGGATCGAAAAGACCGGCGCCGGTCTCATTCTCTCCGATCACCGTCTTGATGCCTCCGATCGCGAACGGGTCATAAGGCTCGTCGCCTCCAGTGCGGGAGAAGCTCTCAGCCGCACCTCCCCCATCGTTTCCGCCGAACTGCCAGGCGGCGGTGAGCGGTTCGAGGGACTTCTCCCGCCTGTTTCGACAGCGCCCTGCTTTTCGATCCGGAAACCCGCCTCAACGCCCTTCAGTCTGAGCGACTATGTCGAACAGGGCGCACTTGCTTTTGCCACATGTAAAGGTCTTCGCGAGGCCGTGGAGGCCCGCGCCAACATTCTTGTTGCCGGCGGAACATCCTCCGGCAAGACCACATTCACAAATGCGCTCCTTGCCGAAACGGCCTTCGAGGACACGCGTGTCATCATTCTTGAAGACACGCGCGAACTTCAATGCGCCGCGCCGAACGCCGTCCAGCTACGGACACACAAGGATCAGGTAACGCTGCGCGATCTTGTCCGTTCAACACTCCGCCTGCGCCCCGACCGGATCATCGTCGGCGAAGTCCGCGGCGCCGAAGCGCTGGATCTCCTCAAGGCTTGGAACACGGGCCATCCGGGCGGGATCACGACCCTTCATGCAAACTCCGCGCGCGGCGCATTAAAACGTTTGGAACAGCTCACCCTCGAAGCCACAAACCGCGCACCGTTCGACCTGATCGCCGAAGCCATCGACGTCGTCATCTATATGAGCCGGTCCGGCGGCCAACGACGCGTCGAGGAAGCCCTCCGCGTCACCGGTTTCGACGGCGAAGCCTACATGACCGAGCCCCTTACCTGCCCCCAGCTTTCCCTCATCGCGCAAGGAGACACGCAATGACACTCTACCCCCACATCAAGATCGAAAACCGGACGGTTCAGGCCGCAGCAGTCATCGGCCTTGGCCTGCTGATCGCCGGCCCGGCACACGCCGCAGGCTCAGGCATGCCCTGGGAAGGTCCGCTCGACCAGATCCTGCAATCGATCGAAGGCCCTGTCGCCCGCATCGTCGCCGTGATCATCATTACCCTGACAGGGCTGACGCTCGCATTCGGCGAGACCAGCGGCGGCATGCGCAAACTGATCCAGATCGTGTTCGGCCTCTCTATCGCCTTCGCGGCCACAAGCTTCTTCCTGACCTTCTTCAGCTTCGGCGGTGGCGCGGTGATCTGATGGCCGAGGGCTATGAAATCCCCCTGCACCGGTCGCTCACCGAGCCGATCCTGATGGCAGGCGCGCCGCGCTCGGCCGCCATCGCCATCGGGACGCTGGCGGCGGCCCTCGCCCTCGGTCTTCGCCTCTGGATCCCCGGCTTCCTGCTCTGGCTGCTTGGCCACTCGGCGGCTGTGTTCATGGCCCGAAGTGATCCGGAATTCATGGCCGTCGCCAGCCGCTCGACCCGCCACAAGGAACATCTGCAATGTTGAACCTTAAAGAGTATTCCGACACGCCGCGTCTGCTCGCGGACTATCTCCCCTGGGCCTGCCTTGTGGCCCCGGGCGTGGTCCTCAACAAGGATGGCAGTTTCCAGACGACGTTCCGCTATCGCGGCCCCGATCTCGAAAGCTCGACGGAAGAAGAACTCGTCTCGGTCATGGCGCGGGTCAACAATGTGCTGCGGCGGTTCGGTTCGGGATGGGCGCTATTCTTCGAAGCGCAGCGGGACGAAGTCCATGATTATCCGGAGTGCGCATTTCCGAACGCAGTCTCCTGGCTCGTGGATCAGGAACGGAGCCTACAGGCAGAGGAAGCCGGCGTTCGGTATGAAAGCGTCTACTATCTGACCTTGCTCTGGCTTCCACCCGCCGACACGACGGGCCGCGCCGAGAAGGCCCTGATTGAACGCGCCGACGGCGAAGACGCAGAAACCTGGCGCCATCGGCTGGAGACGTTCGAGCAGCATGCCGCACGTGTCTTCGACCTGCTGGCAACATGTCTCGCGGAGATCCATCACCTCAGTGATGACGAAACGCTCACCTATCTCCATTCGACTATCTCGACCAAGCGCCACGCTGTGGCGACACCGGAACTGCCGGTCTTTCTCGATGCTGTATTGGCCGATGAGCCCTTCGCGGGCGGCCTCGAACCCATGATCGGGGACGCGCACCTCCGGACGCTGACCATCCTGGGATTCCCGGCTTCCACCCTGCCCGGCATTCTCGACGAGCTGAACCGGCAGGGTTTCTCCTATCGCTGGGCCACACGCTTCATCGCCATGGATAAGGCCGAAGCCGAGAAGGTTCTCGGCAAGAAACGCCGCCACTGGTTCGCCAAGCGCAAATCCATCGGCGCCGTCCTGCGCGAGACGATGTTTAATGAGCAGGCTGCTTTGCTGGACACGGACGCTGACAACAAGGCCGGTGATGCCGATGCTGCCCTGCAGGAGCTTGGCTCAGACCTTGTCTCCTATGGCTACGTCACCACCACCATCACCGTCGCGCATGAAGACCGGCGCACCGTCGATGAACACATCCGTGTTGCCGAGCGCATCATCAATGGCCGTGGCTTCACCGCCATCCGCGAAACGCTCAATGCTGTCGAAGCCTGGCTCGGCTCGCTGCCAGGGCATGCCTATGCCAATGTCCGCCAGCCCATCCTGCATACGCTGAACCTCGCGCATATGGTGCCGCTTTCCGCCGTCTGGGCGGGCGAAGCAGAGAACCAGCACCTCAACGCCCCTGCCCTCATCCAGGCGCAGACCGATGGCACAACGCCCTTCCGCCTCAACCTGCATGTCGGCGATGTGGGCCATACGCTGGTTGTTGGCCCGACCGGCGCGGGCAAGTCAGTTCTGCTCTCGCTCCTCGCCCTGCAATGGAAACGCTACGAAGACGCTCAGGTCTTCATCTTCGACAAGGGCCGCTCGGCGCGCGCAGCGACCCTCAGCATGGGCGGAGCACATGTCGATCTTGGCGGTGGGGACGCCCCAAGCCTCCAGCCGCTGAAAGATATCGATAGTGATACCGGCGCAAGTTTCGCCGCCGACTGGCTCGCCTGCCTGTGTAGCCATGAAGGTGTTCTCATGACACCGGACCTGAAAGCATGGCTCTGGGAAGGTGTTCAGGCACTCGCCTCCGCGCCCGAAGCCGAGCGCACCCTGACCGGCCTCAGTCTGATGCTGCAGGACGAAACCCTCAAATCCGCCTTGCATCCCTTCACACTGGAAGGTCCGCATGGCCGCCTGCTCGATGGCGATCATGAAACCCTGACCCTCGCCGATACCGTCTGTTTCGAAATGGAAGAGCTGATGCACGTAAAAGGCGCGGCCCTGCCGGTGCTAACCTATCTCTTCCACAGGCTCGAAGCCCGGTTCGATGGCCGCCCGACGCTGCTCATCCTCGACGAAGCCTGGCTGTTCCTTGATGATCCCCTGTTCGCGGCGCGCATCCGCGAATGGCTTAAGACGCTCCGCAAAAGGAATGTTGCGGTCGTGTTCGCGACCCAGTCACTTGCCGACATTGCGAACAGCTCCATCGCGCCTGCCCTGATCGAATCCTGCCCCACACGGATCTTCCTGCCGAATGAGCGCGCGCAGGAGCCGCAATCCAGAGAGACCTATGAACGGTTCGGCCTCAATGCCCGGCAAGTGGAACTGATAAGCCAGGCCACGCCAAAGCGGGATTACTACTATCAGTCTCCACTTGGCTGCCGCGTGTTCGAACTGGGGCTCGGTCCCATCGCACTCGCCGTCTGCGGATCCTCCAGCCCAGTCGATCAGGAACGGATCAACCGGACGCTCGCGGAAGCAGAGCCAGAAGACTTCACTGAGACCTTCCTGCACGCCAAGGGCCTCGCCTGGGCCGCGGACCTGCTCGCCCGTTGGCCGGGCCACGCTTCTGATACCGAGCCCGCATTCCCACCCACCGACCTGATCGCTGCCGAATAGGAGCCAAGACACATGAGACGCGCCCTCTCCGGCCTTGCCGGCATCCTGATCCCGCTCGCGGCCGTGCCGCTGACAATAGTCGTTGCCCCTCCTGCCCAGGCCCAACTCGCGGTCTATGATCCAGCGAACCATATTCAGAACGTGCTACAGGCCGTGCGGGCGCTCCAGCAAATTGACCAGCAGATAGAGCAGCTCACGCATGAGATCGAGATGCTGGAAAATATGGCGCGCAATCTCGAAACCCTGCCCGTCAATGTCGCCGAAGCGATCATTCTCGACCGGATCAAGCGGATTGAGGAATTGATGCAGGAGGCCGAAGGTATCGGTTATGGCGTCGAAGAAGTCGAACGCGAGTATGAAGAGGTCTATCCCGAAACCTATGGCGAAGAACCTCCCCGTCAGGAAGTCCTCGTCGAAGACGCACGACAACGCTGGCGGCAATCACGCTCTGCCTATCGCGATACGCTGGTCACGGTCTCAGCCGTCCTCGAAGACAATGAAACCGATGCCGAAGCCATCGCCGGCCTCATCGAGACCAGCCAGAGCGCCGTTGGCAATTTGCAGGCCGTCCAGGCCGGCAACCAGATCGAAGCCATCCAGACCGAACAGCTGATCCAGATGGAGAGCATGATGGCGGCCTATTACCGGGCCGAGGCGTTGGAACGCGCACGGGAACTCGCCGAAGCCGAGCGTGGCCGCGCCCGCACAAAATCCTTCCTGGAGAACTGAAGCCGGCCATGGACGTGATCGACACCTTCCTTGCGACCTTCATTCGCTACATCGACAGCGGGTTTGGCCTGCTGGCAGGCGATGTCGCCTATCTGTCGACCACGCTCATCGCCATCGACATCACGCTGGCGGGCCTCTTCTGGGCGCTGGCGCAGAACACGGACGTCATCGCCGGGCTTTTGAAGAAAGTCCTCTATGTCGGTGTCTTCGCCTTCATCATCGGCAATTTCTCCATCCTTGCGAACATCATCTTCGAGAGTTTCGCCGAGTTGGGTGTGACCGCGGGTGGCGGCACGATGACGGCGGACGATCTCCTGCGGCCAGGCTTCATAGCCGGCGTCGGCTTCGAAGCTGCAAAGCCGCTGCTGGAAGAGATCGGCGACATGCTGGGCCCGATATCCTTCTTCCATAACTTCATCATGATCGCTGTCATGCTGATCGCATGGGCCGTGATCATGGTCGCCTTCTTCGTCCTGGCGGTGCAGCTCTTCATCACAATCCTGGAGTTCAAGCTGACGACACTGGCCGGGTTCGTGCTGGTACCGTTCGCGCTCTGGAACAAGACGAGCTTTCTTGCAGAGCGCGTCCTCGGCAATGTCATCACGTCCGGCGTCAAGCTGATGGTACTCGCCGTCATCATCGGCATCGGCTCGACACTCTTTGCCTCCGTGACAGATGCGTTCCGCACAGGCGCTGATGTCACGCTTGCCCAGGTCATGGGCACGGTGCTGGCTGCAATCGTCTTCTTCTGGATGGGGATCTTCGCACCGGGCGTTGCCAGCGGGCTTATTACCGGTGCCCCGCAGCTGGGTGCAGGTTCTGCCGCAGGCGCTGCGATGGGTGTTGCTGCGGGCACCTATGTTGCCGGCATGGGCGGACGGGCTGCCGTCGGCGGTGTGTCATCCGCCGTCAAGGCCGGCGCCTCCATGACAGGCGCGGCACGGACCTCCTATACGATGGGCTCTGTCGCCTCCGGAAAATCCGGCGCCGGCGGTGTGGCCGCCGGTCTTGCCGGCGTCGCCCGGGCTGGCGGGGACGCCATAAGGCGGACCGCCAGCCGCCCGGCGCGGTCACTCAAGGACGCCTACCGGCGCGGCAGCCAGGGCGCGTGGACCGCGACCGGCGGTTCCGCTGTCGGCAACGGCAGCGAGACTTCTTCAACAGGCGAGCCCGGCTGGGCGCGGCGGATGCAGACGCAGCAGCGGATGAGCCATGCCGGTCAGGCTGCCGCGCATTCGTTGCGCGATGGCGACCGTGGCTCATCCGGCGCCGCCCCCAGCCTCCAGGACAAGGACGACTAGATCATGCGGTTCAGACGATCAGCAACACACTATGGGCAAAGCCCCTTCCCCGAAACGCCTTACCAGAAGGCGGGGCAGGTCTGGGACGAACGGATTGGCTCTGCCCGCGTCCAGGCGAAGAACTGGCGGCTGATGGCCATCGGCTGTTTGACGCTCTGCTTCGTCACCTCCGGCGCGCTTGTCTGGCGGAGCCTCCAATCGACCGTCACGCCCTATGTGGTCGAAGTCGATGAGACAGGCGTCGCCCGCGCTGTCGCCCCAGCTGCTGAACGCTATGTCGCGAGCGATGCGCAGATCGCCCATCATCTGGCGAACTTCATTGCCCATGTGCGCGGACTCAGTGTCGATCCGGTCGTCGTGCGGGAAAACTGGCTCAAGGCCTACGACTTCGTCACGGCCTCGGCTTCAACCACGCTCAATGAATACGCACAGGCGAACGATCCCTTTGCCGACATAGGACGCAAGTCGCGCACCGTGGATGTCATCAGCGTGGTCCGGATCTCTGATGACAGCTTCCAGGCTCGCTGGATCGAGAAGACCTATGAGAACGGCGCCCTGATGAAAGCGCAGCGCTTCACGGGCCTCTTCTCCATCGTCACGCAACCCCCGAAGGACGCGGCAACGCTCCGCGCCAATCCCCTCGGCCTTTACATCAACAGCCTCAACTGGGGCGAAGACCTCGTTACAGGAGACTAGACATGATCCGCTTGTTACTGGCCGGTACGGCCCTCGCCCTGACAACCGCCTGCGCCACGACCGAACTTGAACCCATCGACGCGGCTGCTTTTGTCGAAGCGCACCCACTTGAAGAAGAGGTGGACCTGCCGGTTGAGATTGTGGAAACGGCGATCCCGCTGCCGCTACCCGGACAAATGATGCCGGTCAGCGAGGGCGAAACGCGGCGCACTTATATGCGCACAGTCACAGCATCCGCATCACCTGCAGAAGCCATTGAAGAAGGCCGCGAACATGCGCTCGTCGAGCCCTCCGTCGATGGCTATGTGAATGCCATCCAAGTCTATCCCTATACGGAAGGGGCGCTTTACCGGCTCTATGCCAGCCCCGGACAGGTCTCCGACATCGCGCTGCAGCCCGGTGAGACGCTCGTCTCGGTCTCGGCCGGCGACACGGTGCGCTGGGTGGTCGGCGATACCATTTCCGGCTCAGGTCCCACCGCCCGCGCACATGTGCTAGTCAAGCCAATCAGCGCCAACATCCGCACCAATCTGATGATCGCCACCGATCGGCGGACCTATCATCTGGAACTCGAAAGCATGGAGGGCGGCTATATGGCGGCCCTGTCCTGGCGCTACCCGGCCGATGAGCTTGCCGGCCTTACAGTCAGGAACGACCGGGCCATCGCCCGCGAAGCCGGCTCCATCGAACAGGGCCTGAAACTTGAAGGCCTCAATTTTGATTATCGGATGACCGGCGATACTCCCGACTGGAAGCCAGTGCGCGTGTTCGATGACGGACGGCAGGTCTATATCCAGATGCCTGCCAGTATCGCCACCACCGACATGCCCCCGCTGTTTGTGCTCGGCGAGGATGGTGACGCCGAACTCGTCAACTACCGGGTCCGCGGCAACTACTATATTGTCGACCGGCTGTTTCGCGCCGCCGAGCTGCGCCTCGGAGAAAAGAACCAAACTGTCGTGCGCATTGCCCGCATGACACGCCGGACCGGGCTCGCCGCCCTCTTCGGAGGCTGAGCATGAGCGAACCCATTCCCTTCGATGAACATGCCGAGCGGCTGAAGATACGGTCTTCCCCAAAACCCGTCACACGGATCAACCGCAAGGTGCTCATGGTCGGTGCAGGTCTCGGCGTGCTGGTCTTGTTCGCCGCTGCGAGCATCGCCCTGAAACCGCCAACCGCGGCCGGCCCGCCCGGACAGGAACTCTACAACACGACCAATACGCGAAAGCCCGAAGGTCTCTCCACCCTGCCGGCAAGTTATGACGCGATGCCCAAGCTTGGGCCGCCGCTCTCAGGAGATCTCGGCTCGACCATGCTGGCGGCCGAACGCGAACTCGGCATCGAACCGGAATATGTCACAAGGTTCGAGGATGATTTTCGGCCTAATCCGGCCGATGAGGCCGCGCGGGCAAGGCGCATGCGGGACGCAGCGATGGCCGAAGAAGCCGCCCGCGCGCCGGTCTTCTTCCGCCTGCAATCGGAAACCGGAGACACAGCCCTGGCCCAGCGCGGAGACGTGCGCTCACGTTCCGGCACGGATCTCACCTCGGAACTGCTGGCCCTCGCCGCGATGCCGCAAGGGACACCGTCGGCATTCGGAGCTGCCGATCCCAATCTCCAGGACCGCAAGCTCGCCTTCGCCGGTGAAGACGCCTCGACTGATATCTACAACGAGTATGGCGTCCAGGATGCCGTCTCGCCCTATCAGGTGATGGCGGGCACGCTGATCCCGGCCTCCCTTGTCACCGGCATCAACTCCGACCTGCCTGGTACCATCGTCGCGCAAGTTACACAGCCGGTCTACGACACGGTGACCGGCCAGTACCTCCTGATCCCGCAAGGCTCGCGGCTCATAGGGCGGTATCAGTCGGAAGTCTCATTCGGACAGGACCGCGCGCTCGTGACCTGGGACCGGATCATCTTCCCGGACGGCTCCTCCATCGTGATCTCTGCGCCGGGAGCCGATGCGCGGGGCTATGCCGGCCTGTTAGATCGCACCGACCATCATTGGGACCGCGTTTTTGCCGCGGCTGGGCTTGCGACCATTTTGGGGATCGGCGCCGAACTCGGAAGCGACGGTGATGGCGATATCGAACGCGCCATACGCCGCGGCACGACCGACACGATCAACGAGGCTGGCCAGCGTGTGGTTGACAAGCAACTCGGTATACAGCCGACCATCCGTGTCCGGCCCGGCTGGCCTGTGCGTGTCGTCGTCACGCGCGATCTCATCCTCCGAGCCCATTCGCAAGGAGCACAGTGATGACGCTTCGTCTCGACAAGCTTCCCGATCGCACACCTGTCCGCATGACCGTCTCGGTCGATCCGGACCTCGCTTCGGCGCTCACCGACTATGCGACACTCTACCAGCAAACTTATGGCCAGGAGGAAAAGCCTGAAACGCTGATCCCCGCCATGCTTGAGATGTTCCTTGGGTCCGATCCCGGGTTCAAACGGGCGCGCAAAGCCCTCCACGCCAATGCCAACACGAAAGGATAACCCAGACATGGCACAGATTGGATCATTTACACTGAAGGATGGGAAGTACACCGGAACCATCCGGACCATGACAATAAATGTCAAAGCCCAGCTTGTCCCGAACAAGACGAAGGCCAATGAGGAAGCCCCGGACTACCGGCTCTATGCCGGCGGGGCGGAACTTGGCGCCGCCTGGCAGCAGGAAAGCAAGGATGGCGAGACGCCCTACCTTGCCGTGAAGCTGGATGACCCGAGTTTTGCGGCGCCGATGCGTGCGGCATTCTTCGAAAATGCGGAGGAAGGCACCGGCGTCATGGTTTGGAACCGGACGAAGGCCGGCTAAAATACCTCATGAGCCTGACGCTGGAACAACTCGAAGAGGAGCGAAGGATTGCCGCATTGGTCGTCCGCCATTGCGGTGAGAAATACTTTCCCCTCTTTGACCGCTTCGACCAGGAAGTGCAGCAGCGGCGGTCGAATAGTGACCGGATCGCCGCTGCGCTCGGAGGCGCTCCCGAATCCTCCAGAAGGACGTCAAGCCGAAACTGATATCCGAAAATCGCATGGACCTACCCGGAGAAGCATGTTACAAAACCTCGGACAAAAATGAATGCAGTCCGAGCTTTTGTAACAATGCCCTCAACAGCCATCACTCAGAAAGACCGCCTGCTTGCCTATCTGACGCAGCATGAGATCGCGCGTGCGTTCGAGCTGCGCAAGATGGGGATCAGCGCAACTACGATTTCCAGGGCGGTTGAAGCAGGAGACATTCTGCGGATCGGACGCGGCCTCTATCACACTGCTGATGCAGAGACAAATCTCCACATGAACCTCAGTGAAGTCGCAAAACGTGCCCCGAAGGCTGTGATCTGTCTCCTGTCGGCACTTGCCTTCCATGGCCTCACAGACCAGCTGCCACGCAAGGTATGGTTCGCGATCGGTGCGAAGGACTGGCCCCCGAAAATTCCCTATCCGCCGGTCCGTATAGTCCGGTTCCGGGAGCCTTATTATTCCGAAGGCATCGAGACGCACGTCATCGGGGGAACCAAGGTCAAAGTGTATTCCATCCCGAAATCAATTGCGGACGCCTTCCGCAATCCGAAACTGGTTGACCGCTTGGTCGCCATTGAATGCCTGAGGTCCGCGCTCGAACAACGAAGGGCCCGGCCAGGAGATCTCATGAACGCGGCGAATGCCTTTGGCGCCGGAAGACTTATGCGTCCCTATCTCGAAGCGCTCACCTCTAATGGCTAATGCACCCAAGAACATCGCTGCCTCGGTGCGCGACCGCCTGCTCAATCTCGCACGGCAAAACGGGCGTGACTTCCAGACCGTGCTCGTCGCTTTTGGCCTGGAGCGGCTCATCTATCGCCTGTCCATTTCAGAGTTCCGCGACCGCTTCGTTCTGAAGGGCGGTATGCTCGTAACGCTCTGGACAGCCGACCCCGGACGTTTCACGCGCGACGTCGATTTTCTGGGGTTCGGCGATTCAGATGAAGAAGCGCTTCGAAACATCTTCACGGAGGTTCTTTCCATCGACGCCAACGACGGTCTGGTCTTCGACACCGGCGAGCTGACAGCGAGTGAGATCAGGGAAGAACAGGTCTATGGCGGCAAGCGACTTCGAACGACAGCCTATCTCGAACGGACACAGATCCCGATCACGATCGACCTTGGGTTCGGCGACGCCCTGACCGCGCCGGAATACGAAATCAACTATGGCTCCCTGCTCGACTTCGACCCAGCAAAAATCCGGGCTTATTCACCCGCCACTGTGATCGCGGAAAAATACCAGGCCGTCGTCGCGCTGGGCCTTATCAATGGCCGAATGAAGGATTTCTACGACCTCTGGGCCATCCCCAAGGCCACGGAGATCAAACCTGAAAAACTCGCAGCCGCCATCAAAGCAACCTTCGAGCGCCGTGACACGCCTGTCCCGACCGAACGCCCGCCGGGATTAAGCCAGGAATTTGCAGAAGACCCCGCCAAGATCGCGCAATGGGCTGCCTACTCCGAAGCCACTGAACTTAGCGGAATTGCGCTGAGCGATGTCGTCGAAAATATCTGGACCTTCATATCTGAGAACAGCTAACACCGCGCAGTACTCTGCGAGCCTCGTTTTGGCTTAATCATCCCGACAGCAGGCATTGGTAGAGCCGTTCTCGAAAGGCAGAAGATCGCCGGAAACGATCATCAAGCGACTATCTCTGGAAGACCGCTATGGCTTCTTCGCTAGTCGATGTTATCTTTCAACGAATATTGTAGTGTGCCCCGATGATTGATCTCTCTGACACTCTGAAACAACTCTCCGCCCTTTCCCAGGAAACCCGCCTCCTGACGTTCCGGGCCCTCATGGAGGCTGGAGAGGATGGCATGCAGGCCGGAGCCATTGCCGAGTACCTTGACCTTGCTCCTAACAAGCTGTCCGGACACCTGACCATACTTGTCAATTCGGGGCTGGTCAGCGTCAAACGGGACGGGCGGCACATGATCTACCGGGCTGAGATCGAGGCGGTGAACCAGCTGCTCTCCATGCTGGTTGAGAACTGTTGCCACGGAAGGCCGGAGGTTTGTGTCCCGCTGGCAGAGTTGCGTTGCCTGAAATGTTAAATCAATATTCGATGAACTATTGAAATATTGTCTCCTCCGCTCTAACTTGCCTGAACCGACAAGCAGGAGGGTGCCATGCACAACAGACACAACCGATCAGTCGCCGCGCTGATTGCAATCGTGATTGCGACAGGCTGCGCAAGCACACCAGGAACAGGAAGCGCGACCGCCGTGCCTTCTGGCAATCTTGAACTCCGGGCAACCGGTTCGGGCAATTGGGACGTGGAGTGCATTGCAGTCACGAAGCGGGGCCAGGCGAAATCCGACCTCGAAGGACGCGGATCGACGAGTTCCGATACGCTTCTGGTACGCGACGTGCGGAGCGCTGCCTGTACCTACAAGACCGGCGACTCGCCGGTGACTCTGAAGTTGATGGAGGAAGGTTTGCATTGTCCGTTCGGTACTTTCGATCACGGCCTTTGCCAAACCGTTCTTCCTGCCAATGCCAGCGGGACATTTGAATTTTCGCCCGAATAATGGATAATACTTTTCCATTGCGCCTCCCTCCCGGTGAGGGGGGCGTTTGCATGCGAGGGTGCCAATCCGGTTGAACCGGATGGCTGCAATCAAAGGACGGGCAAATGGGGCTGTTTGAACGCTATCTTTCAATCTGGGTGGCGCTGGCCATCGCCATCGGAATTGGACTGGGGCAACTGATGCCCGGCGCATTCCAGGCGCTCGCCGCGCTGGAATACGCCAATGTCAATTTCGCCGTGGCCATCCTGATCTGGGCAATGGTCTGGCCGATGATGATCGGGGTGGACTTTACCGCCATGCGCCGCGTTGGCGAGAAGCCGAAGGGACTTATCATCACGCTGGTGGTCAACTGGCTGATCAAGCCGTTCACAATGGCGGCCTTGGGCGTTCTCTTTTTCCGTCATGTCTTCTCTGCCTTCATTCCGCCCTCCGACGCGGAGGGCTATATTGCCGGACTGATCCTTCTCGGCGCTGCGCCTTGCACGGCCATGGTGTTTGTCTGGTCGTAGCTGACGAAGGGTGATCCCAACTACACGCTTGTGCAGGTGAGTGTGAACGATGCGGTGATGGTATTTGCCTTCGCTCCGATTGTTGCCTTCCTGCTCGGCGTCACCGACATCGCTGTGCCGTGGGAAACACTCATCCTGTCGGTTGCGCTCTATGTCGTCATACCGCTGGTCGCCGGAGTGCTGGCCCGCAATGCCCTGATGAAACATGGCGGCGAAACTTCAGTCAGCGCCTTCACGCACCGGATCAAGCCGCTGTCGGTCATCGGCCTGCTTGCGACGGTGGTGCTCCTGTTCGGCTTCCAAAGCGAAACGATTCTCGCAAAGCCGCTCGTCATCGCCCTCATCGCCGTGCCGATCCTCATCCAGTCCTACGGCATCTTCGCAATCTCCTATGCCGCTGCATGGGCGTGGAAGGTGCCGCACAGGATCGCGGCACCCTGCGCCATGATCGGCACGTCGAACTTCTTTGAGCTTGCCGTCGCCGTTGCCATCAGCCTGTTCGGCCTCAATTCCGGTGCGGCGCTCGCAACTGTTGTCGGGGTGTTGGTGGAAGTGCCGGTCATGCTCTCGCTGGTCGCGTTCGCCAACCGGACGCGCAATGCGTTCCCCGAAAACTGAAGGATACCCATCATGCGCATCCTCTTCCTGTGCGTCGCCAACTCTGCACGAAGCCAGATGGCTGAAGGTCTTGCCCGGCATCGCTACGGCAAGCGCGCTGAAGTCGCCAGCGCGGGTTCAATGCCGACGAAACCGAACCCTTATGCCATCGAAGCCATGGCTGAACTCGGGATCGACATAACGTCGCACAATTCAAAATCGGTAGACGGAATGAATGCGGGTGACTTCGATTATGTCATCACGCTCTGCGCCGAGGAGGTCTGTCCCTGGCTTCCCGGCACGACACAGCGCTTGCACTGGCCCATCGACGATCCAGCGAGCGATGACCCCACACTGACGCCCGACGATATGCGCAAACGCTTCGCCAAGGCGCGCGATATTATTCATGCCAAGCTCGCGGAATTCGAAGCTGAATACCTTAGCTGATCCGGAGACCTGAATGCTGGAATACACTGTTACCGCACGGCGTATCGACGCGCATGGCAGCGAAGCTCGCGCCGGAGACGCAGTTCTGACCATAGATACGGACCTTTCTGGCCGGGCGGATGCGTTCAATCCGGCAGAATTGTTCCTGGCTTCGATTGCGGCGTGCATGCTGAAAGGAATTGAGCGCGTGACGCCCCTGCTCAATTTCCAACTGAAGGGCGTGTCAGTGAGCCTGCATGGAGTCCGCCAGGACGCGCCGCCTAGAATGCTGTCCGTCAGCTATGAACTCGTCGTGGATACGGAAGAGTCCGACAGCCGCCTTGACCTGCTTCACAAGAACGTTCGCAAATACGGTACAATCTCAAACACCGTCGCAGATGCGCTCAACCTTGAAGGCGTATTAATCCGGAAAACAACTGACTCTGCTACCACAGCCAAGGGAAAGGATACCAGCGATGACTGACCGGAAACCCTGCTACGGGAAGATGTTTCCTGAAACGCTCCATATTGACCCTAACAAAGCAGTTCGGGGGAAGGCATTCTCCTGCAAGCTTGAAAGCCTCGGCCTTGGCCGGTCGGGACGAAACGTCAGTGTCATCCCGGAAGAGTGGGAAGATTGCCTGACCTGCCGCGATTTCGATCATTGCTACAAGCTCAGTATGGGCCAGCTCGCGCTGGCGAGCGCCATTTCAGAAAAATAGTTTGCCGTCTGGCGTAAAGAAAAGAATATCAGAATGCAATCTGAAGACGACCTCCCGGCCCTCAATGAGGACAGCTTTCGTGAGATCGACCGCAAAGAGCTGCTTTCTCCAACCCTCAGCACACACGCACCGCGAATCCTTCTTCTCCACGGATCGCTCCGGGAAAGGAGTTATTCCCGTCTTCTGAATGAAGAGGCAGCCCGCATCCTACGCCGCCTCGGTTGCGAGACGCGCAGCTTCGATCCGGCGGGACTGCCGTTTGCAGACGGCGCTGAAGAGTCTCATCCCAAGGTCAAGGAATTGAGGGAGCTGGTCATCTGGTCGGAAGGCATGGTCTGGTGCTCGCCCGAACGCCATGGCGCAATGTCAGGCGTCATGAAATCACAGATCGACTGGATACCTCTTTCCCTTGGAGGTGTTCGTCCGACGCAAGGCAAGACGCTCGCCGTCATGCAAGTTTGCGGCGGATCGCAGAGCTTCAATGCCGTCAACCAGCTGCGCATTCTCGGACGATGGATGCGCCTGATCACGATCCCGAACCAATCTTCAGTTGCGAAGGCTTTCCTGGAGTTCGAGGAAAACGGACGGATGAAGCCCTCGCCATTCTATGATCGCGTGGTCGATGTGATGGAAGAACTCGTGAAATTCACTCTGCTGACACGGGACCGTGCCGACTATCTCGTGGACCGCTATTCTGAACGAAAGGAAAGCCCGGCAGAGCTTTCCAAGCGGGTAAACCAGAAGACGATGTAGTAGCTTACGAGAATAGTTTGGTAATGATTACGCAATCGGGTGACGCGTTGCGCGCACAGCTTCTTGCGACCGATGAAAGCGTGCTCTCCAGTTTCCTTAGATCGGATATTTTAGTCCGGACAATTTCCAGATGTGCAGCGGTAATTTCGAAAACTTCGGCGCAGGTTGGCTTCTGTTCCTCTAACCCCAATAACATTCGAATGTCATCCAGGGAAAAGCCGAGCTCACGTCCGCGTCGGATGAAGCGAAGCCGACCGGCGAAGGTGGCATTGTACATTCTGCGACCGCTTTCGGTACGCGGTGGAGCGGGCATCAGTCCGATCTTCTCATAGTATCGGATCGTCTCGATGTTAACGCCGGTTTGATCGCTCAGCTTCCCAATTGTCAGTTTAAACTCTGACCTGAGACCCTCGGCTCCCTCACTTATTTCGAGAGTCTGACCCTTTCATATTCCAAGGTTTGAGGTGTGGCGAGCGCGCCGGGAGCGGTGCTCCC
>PABK01000050.1 GCA_002699145.1 Halioglobus sp. | reverse complement strand
AAAGTGCTGGTGGGTTTTCACCTCAGTGATTTGCAAGCCGAAACCTTCATCTTCAAAAACGGTGATCGAGCCGGTACGACGGGCATCAGCCTGAAGTCCCGGTTACTGCGGTTCCAGTGGATCAAAGTCGAAGGTCAGCCCTTTCCGGCGCCGACGGCTGAGACCCACAACGCCGTAGCCTGACGACCAAATCTGATCGCATCTTTTGATGCGATCAATCTTTCAACCCAGCGAGGGAGATTCTCCCTTGCCGGGCAGGTCTCCTCGACTCTTCAAGGAGACCGCTCATGGCTTCCAAATCCTCACCCTCCCGGGTGATTACTAAAAACCGTTTTGCGGCCATTCGCATGGCGTCGTTGAACGATCCTGAAAAGCAATCCCTGCTGCAGCTGGCCTTTGCGATATTGCAGGACCTGCACCAGCCGGGTCTTGAGTTACCGAGCCCCAACCACACCCGCGATTACTTGCGGATGTTGTTGGCTGAACGCAAAGCGGAAGTCTTTGGTTGTGTGTACTTGGATAATCGGCATCGGGTAATCGAAGCCGCAGAGTTGTTCCAGGGAACCATTGATGGTGCCTCGGTGTACCCCCGCGTGGTGGTGCAACAGGCGTTGACGCTTAACGCGGCAGCGGTGATGTTTTTTCACAATCACCCGAGTGGTGTCGCCGAGCCCAGTCACGCGGACGAAGCGATTACCCGGCGCTTAAAAGAGGCGCTGGCACTCGTTGATATTCGTGTACTGGATCACTTTGTGGTCACGGTGGGGGAATCAGTTTCCTTCGCCGAACGCGGATTGCTGTAAATCCATTCAATCAACCCATTGGGGAGTCTTCTTCCCCAATGGGAAGGAGGTGCTCCCTGAATTTCTTAATTCATTTCTCCAGGGAGAAACCTTATGAAAAATTCAGAACACAAGTCGTTGGAAGATGTCTTCGGTCCTGTTGTCGCAAGTTACAATCGTGCACAGGCTATCGAAGATGGCGTCCTGATCGATGTCACCGCTATGGCACGTGAGGCTGGCTTCAAATGGCCAGTCGCACTTACCCACACCGCTTGGTGTGATTGCGTTGCCTGGACAGAGCGGGATAACCGCTTTCAAGTGCACCAGGACGAGTCTGGCCGTTTGTGGGACGTGCTGTTTATGGCCTTCTACGCCATTCGAACGGCTACTGCTCCTGGTGATCGGCTGCTGTTCTCGTTGTACCGCGTGCCGAAAGACGGGCATTCGACAGAAGCCGGCGAGGTGAGTTTGAAACTGATGGTTGGCCCCGGCGATGCCGGTGAACCGGTCGTCACGATCATGCTGCCGAACGAAGATTAAAGCAGCGGATTGGTCGCTATCCGTTTGTTTGTGAAATCACCTTTAACCAACCCCCAGGGAATACCTTTTTCTCTGGGGGCAAAGGTATTCCCTGTTTAATGACAGGAGAAACATTATGAAGAAATACATTGTTCAACTTATCAGCCACTATACGCACAAAACACGTATAGGCTTGATCGCCAGCAGTCCAAAGGATGCTCTGGATCAAGCCAAATCATTGCTTGATCAGGGCGATATTGGTTTGAATTCTCCACCAGTCAGGTTGTTATACGACGACGTCGAGGAGCTTGAAACACCACCTCTCAGACTGTTTGTGGATGAGGTGTTGACCGCTGACTCAGTTTGGCCCATGCCGGATGAAAGCGTCTATCAACAGTTTCAGCTGTGGGATGCAAATAAAGTTTCATCCGTACAAATAAAGTATCATCCTTACAAATAAAGTTTCATCCTAAGCCTGTATCCGCTATGTTGAGGTCATCGACACGGTGGATGCAGGCTTTTTCATGTCTGGAACATTCAAGGGCCTGACCCAGGCACAGATTGATAGAAGGCTCAAGGAGGGGCGTGGCCAAGGCCAGGGACGGGACTACAAGCCGTTCATCTACACCAGTGATGTGTCCTCGTTGGGGCGCTCCCACCGCCTGCCTGGCAGCAAGACCCGGCGTCTGCACCATCTTTTATCCGATCTTGAACTGGCCATTTTCCTGACCTTGGATCGGTCTCCCCAGGTCACTGATATCCGTGAGCAGTTCCCGATGCGGGCCGAAGATACGGTGCGCATCGCCGAGGAACTTGGCCTTGCTCACGGTCGCTACAAAGGAATCCCTCAGGTTCTGACCAGCGATTTCCTGGTGGATTTTGATGACCCCCAACGCCCATCCGTCGCGATCCAGGCCAAGTACAGTGCCGATCTGCAGAAGCCGGAAGTCATCGAGAGACTTGAACTTGAAAGGCGCTACTGGCAGGAAAAAGGGATTCCCTGGTTCATCATCACGGAGCGCGAGGTATCCAGAGAGGCATTTGCCAATATCCAATGGCTCTATCCGGCCCATGCTGAAGACGACATTGCACAGGATGATCTCGCACACTATCAGCAGCTGTTTTTGCTCGAGTTTCAGCGTCACCCAGACCGGAAGCTGACCGCCATTGCCCAGGAAATGGATACTTCCGGCCAACTGGAGGCTGGTCAAGCACTCTATTGGCTACGCCAGCTGCTGGCTCGGCACTGGTTTCTCTTCGATCTTGACACCCCTTACCGCGTGCTGAAGCCGAAGGATCTAGCTGCCAACCCTCATCAGATTCATCAGGAGCTGATCAGTGTTGTCCGTTAATCAGGTGTTCCGTATGGGAGAGCTCCGAAAGCGCCTGCTCTGGTCCGGTACCGAGCAGGCTGTCTGGATTGATATCGATTTGGACACGGCGCTGCCCGAATCGATATCGGTTGCAGAGCTGGAGCGTCTGATTATTGAGGGTGAGCTGGAGAGCATTGGCGATCCCTTCGAGGAGACGGTCCTTCGGGAGGTGGAGGCAGGCTCCCCTGACCAGCTGAAACGTGATGAGGCGTGGGCGATGCTGGCGGATTATATGCACGATCCCCAGCTTTTCGTGCGGCGCCCCAGAGGGCTCATTGTCGGAAGCATCATGCAACGCCATGGTGTCACCAAACAGACGGTGTACAGATTACTGAGGCGCTACTGGCAACGAGGCATGTGTAGGAACGCCCTCTTGCCGGACTATGTCAACTCGGGTGCCCGTGGCAAGCGCCGAAAGCCGAACAGAGCCAAGCTGGGCAGGCCAAGAGTGGTGATGGCGGGGAAAGGGCGTAATGTCACGCCGGATATCGAGCGCATTTTTCGCCGGGTCATCGAGGAACGCTTGCTCAAGGAAAAACATCCGTCCATTCCTGATGCCTACGCCTCCGGGCTGAACCTGCTCCGTGCTGTTCAGCCGGAGCTGCCGACCTCCGAACTGCCTACATTGGGGCAGTTCCGGTACTTCTATGGGCGCGAATATCATTTCACCGACACCTTGCCGCGCAGGATGTCCGCAGTGGACTTTGCCAAGGACTTCCGGCCGCTCAACAGCACATCGACGACTGAGACCCTGGGTCCAGGATACCGTTACCAAATAGATGCCACCATCGCAGATATTTATCTGGTTTCAGAGCATGACCGCAGCCTTATCGTCGGCAGGCCTGTCGTTTACATGGTGCTCGACGTGTTCAGCCGCATGGTCGTTGGTATGTACGTCGGATTCGAGGGGCCCTCCTGGGTCAGTGCCATGGTGGCATTGGCCAACACGGTCGCCGACAAGGTCGAGTATTGTCGCCAGTATGGTTTGGAGATCGATGCCAGCGATTGGCCGGTCAAGGGTTTGCCGGATGTGATACTGGCCGATAAGGGCGAACTGAACGGCACCAAGGTTGAGGCATTTTCCCAAGCCTTCGGCGTCCGCATCGAGAACGCACCGGCCAGGCGAGGTGATGCCAAGGGCATCGTCGAGCGCTATTTTCGAACGGTGCAGGAGCGTTTCAAGCCTTACGCCAGCGGTGTGGTCGAGGACACTACCAGCCGGAAGCGAGGTGGCCACGACTACAGGCTTGATGCCAGTCTGACCTTGCCCGAATTCACGAAAATCATCATTGCCGGCATCCTCCACCACAACAATTTCCACACCCTGAGCAAATACGACAGGGCTGCGGGAATGCCGGGCGATCTGCCGGCGATTCCAGTCATGCTGTGGAACTGGGGCTTGGCCAGCTTGACCGGTCGGTTGCGCACTGCGCCGGAGGAACTGGTGTGGATCAATCTCTTGCCCCATGAGTCGGCCACGGTTTCGGAGCTGGGAATCAGGCTATTCGGCTGCTTCTACAGTTGCCCGGAAGCAATCAGGGAGGGTTAGTTTCACCGAGGCCAGGGGCGTCGACCGACAGGGGTAACGGTCGCATACGACCCGCGTAGTGCGGACCATATCTACTTGCGGCCGTCCAATAGTCTCAAGGATTACTGGGTTTGCGATCTTGCCGACCGTAGTCGACGTTTCAGGGGGATGACCTTCTGGGATGTCTGGATACTGTCCAGAGAGGAACGGCGGAGCGATGTCAATGCGGCGTCAAAAGCCTTGGCGGAAAGAGGCAAGCTTCTGGAGCAGATCGAGTCGATTGTTGCCCAGGCAGAGAACGCCAGTCCGCTCAAAACTGGCATTAGCAAGAAAGATCTGGGCACCCAGATCCGCGAGAACAAGCAGCAGGAAAAGCGCCAGGAGCGCCTGAAAACAGCATTTAAACCTGAGAAAGCACAGCGGGCGAAACCCGCGGAGGTGATCCCACTGCGGGGCGAGAAGCAGGAAGATTATGCCTTTCCGGATCTCAGTGACCTGATATTCAAGGAGGAAGAAGATGACTGAAGAATTACAGCGCGGAGTGATTCCCCTGGCGCGTTATCATGAGCAGCAGCTTCCCGAGTATCAGGACAATCCACTCATCAGTGCATTACATCCGATTCCTGATCTGCAGGAAGTGGTCGGCCTGATGCAGCAACTTCCCAGTTTCGAGCCGCAGGAGGCGCTTCTGGATGGTCGGCTCCGGGCTCATGCCATTGCCCGTCTGTTGCACGGCTTCTTTCAGCCACTCAGCCACCACTTGGAGCTGGAGAGCAAGATCAGCCTGATGATCCGTCAGGGCTACATCGGTCGGAACCCGGCCAGCGGTGCCTGGTATGCACACCTGCAGAATGGCTATCGCCGGGTGGAGGAGGAGGATCTTGATGCGGCGGTGTACCAGAGTGTTACCTCCACAGCCAACAGTTTGTCGCTGTTCGGCTGCTCCGGTTGCGGCAAGACGCGCACGCTGGAGCGGATTCTGGGTATGTACCCCCAGGCTCTCCATCACCCCGATTACAACATCACTCAATTGGTCTATCTGAAGGTCGACTGCCCCATTGACGGTGACCTGGATGAGCTGTGCCTCAGCTTCTTCAACGAGGTAGACAAGATCCTGGGCACCCACTACAGCCGTAGCCACGGACGCAAGAAGCTGGGTACCAAACGTTTGATGGCATCCATGTGCCAGGTGGCCAACCTGCACGCACTCGGAGTGCTGATCATCGATGAAGTTCAGAACCTCAACGAGGCACGCTCCGGTGGTGCCGAAAAAATGCACAATTTTTTCGTGTCGTTGGTGAATACCATTGGCGTTCCGATCATTCAGGTCGGTACTCACCGGGCCAGCAAGTTCTTCCAGCGCACCTTCCGGGCAGCGCGTCGGGTCTCCGGGCTGGGCAGTATTCGCTGGGACAGGTTGCCTCGGGACGAGCACTGGAAGCGCCTGTTGAAGCGACTCTGGAAGTACCAGTGGCTACGAAATGCGGCGCCGCTGGACGATGAGTTGGAATCGACCATGTACGACCTCACACAAGGGGTCATGGACATCGTCATCAAGTTGTTCGCGCTGGCGCAGATCAGGGCAATAGTGACAGGCGTCGAGTGCATCAAGCCGCTGTTGCTGCGCAGGGTTTTCGAGGACGAGTTCAAACCGGTCCACCCGATGCTGGCGGCTTTGCGAAGTGGCAGGCCCGAACTGATCGCTAAATATGACGATCTGCTGATGCCGGAGATCGAGGGACGTTTGCTGACCCTGAGTCGCTCTCTGGATAACCTCCCCCAACCGAAAGCGCCGGCACTTCCGGCAGACGACAAGGCCAAGCGGCTGGCTTCACTGCTCGAAGAGATGGAAATCCCGAGGGATATTGCCATTCCCATAGCCGATGAATTGGTGGTTGAGTATCCGGATATCCCCCTGGCGGCCCTGATTCATAAGGCCACAGCTTACCTCGCACAGGACGTTCCCAAGAGGCCCAGCGTTTCCCGAGTTAAGCGGACGGAGTGGCGATGTCTATCCGAAGAGGATCTGCGTCGACGTTATGCCGATGGGCCTGAAAGTGAGGCCTACGACAGATTCAAGCAGGCTGGTCTGATCCTCGATATGCGGCCTCTGCTGAGAGCGAGCTAACGTGTACTTTCCCAGGCTCTATCCGGACGAGCTGCTCTACAGCGGCATTGCTCGCTGCCGGGTCCATCTGGGGATCAGCAATCACAAAACTCTGCTTCATATGGCGTTCGGTGACAGCAAGGTCGCCGCCATCACCGACCTGCCCACGCACTTGGCCGCTCTGGCGAACAACACTGGGCTGGATACGGCGAACGTGATCATGCATCACACGCTGTTTCCGCTCTATGCCCCCTTCATTCCAGCGAAGCGGCGTAACGATCTGTTCCAGGCCATGCTTGCTTCCGACCGGTCGACCATCGGTCTGGCTGGGTCTTCGGCGGCTTTGGTCAAGTGGCCCGACTGGCTGCGTTACTGCCCTGTCTGTTTTGAGGAAATGGCTGCCCGTTTCGGTGAGACTTATTGGCGGCGAAGCTGGCAGATTAAAGGGGTAGATGCCTGTCCCGAGCATGGCTGTCAGCTCCTGAACTCACCTATCCCGTTCCGTCGAGCGCAGCGGCATGAATTTCATCCGGCCTCGCCATTGTTTCTGCCCTGTGACTCTCGCACGAGCCCGGCGAGCGAAGAAGCTATCAGGCTCGCCAAGACTGCCACGCAACTGCTGGCGCTTGAAGAGGCGCAATCGCCTGGCTACGGTCGCTGGACCAACCTGTACAGGTACCTGGCCACAGAGTGCGGTGCCAGGCGTGGCCGGCAAGTTAGGGCTGAAGTCATATGGGAAAAGATCCTGGAATCTCACTGCAGGAATTGACTTACTACGAATGGTCTGCTTTCCCACGAAGAGCCTCCGCCTTGGCTGCTGGCGATGTTCAGGAAGCATCGCAAGGGATTCAGTGCGCTGCAGCATCTGATCGTCTGGACTAGCCTGCGCCCCGGCCAGCATGCTGGCGAGCTGATCGGCGAGGCGAAGACACGCCAGGCCGACGTTTCTCCCGATCAGTTTGCCAGGCAACTTCCGGCAAGGGCAGGCCAAACACAGATGTACTGTACCCTTTGGCTGCAAGCACTGGATAATCACGGTGGAGCCAAGGCAGCTCGACAAAATGGCGGGGATGCGTGTTATGCCTGGCTCTATCGTCATGATCGGCACTGGCTGATGGCTGCGAACCAAGCCAGGCAGCGTCGACAGGGCAACAACAGCCACATCGATTGGCGAGCGCGCGACAGGAAGCTAGTACGTCTGCTGATCCGGCTTGGCAAAGACAGCGAAGATGACCTGACCTTGCCACGCAGGAGCCGCAACTGGTTCCTGCAGCAGCTACCCCATCGGGCATCAATTGAGCACCATCTCGATCAAATGCCTCTGTGCCGCACCTTCCTGAATCGCTATGCCGAGTCCGTCGGCGAGTTTCAGATTCGCCGCCTGACTGCAGCGATGCAGGAGGATATTCGGGTCGGCATATCATCCAGGCGCTGGGAGTTGGAAAAGCGTTGTGGGCTGGAAAAAAGCAGTATGGCACCGCTGACCACTGCGTTCATTCGATTGATAGGAAGATGGATTGAATAGGACCTTATTCCGTCAGATCCAGACCGGATCTAGGCTGTTGGCTATTGGAAACTTGTTCAGAGCCCCTACTCCTGGGGCGCAGTGGCGACTGGCGGCACTCTTCGAGGGTAATGGCCAGTCGCAATTGAAGCGGTTTCCACTGGAAATGTCCTGTGTCCTTGCGGTTGGTCGCGAGTTTCCTGGCGAAGAAGGGGCCCCTTACCGGTCCAGTGGTTTCAAGAAGGCGGTGGTGCTGCCTCCAATAGATAGCTGGCGGGAAAGGCAATTGGGTGACTGTCCAAGGCTCGCCAGAAAGCTGGCTGCAAATCCTGAGATATCTGGACAGCGATGCTTTGTGTTCGAGGTTGACGGTCTGACCGTCTGGTTACCGAAATTCGAGCTGGCACGCAAACTGTTCTTCCACGCAGCTTTCATAGTCCGTGCAGCCTTCGAGCCGAATGGTCTAGACATGGCTTTCACAATCTACAAAGAGGGCGATGCTGTTCATATCCATACGCCTACGAAGACGGGCGCGCCAAGTCAGCTTCTCAAAATTAAGGGATATAGGGACCACTTCAGTTGGCTGCTACTGAATCAGGATGTGAAGCGATCCTTCGAGTCAATCTGGCAAAGCCTCAACCAAGAGCAAGAGCGCGCATCGCAAGAGTCGGCATATGCCAGGTGGAAGTTCGACTTCATGGCACCCATTTCCCTAGCGGGTACCACCATGAATATGCGAGGCCCTTTTGATCCGAAAAGCAACGAGTTGCTGGTCTGGGAAATCGAAGCGCTTCAAGGCCTCAGCTTCAGCCATCGAGGCGATATTTTTTTCCACCATCCTGCCCTGAAGCAACCAGTGAGGGGAGAGGGTACTGGCTGTGTATCCGTGCCATCGGGAGCTGAAGAGGTGGAAGTAGATGCTATCGAAGAGCCGACTGCTGCCAAGGAACCAAGGCTGATTCATCTACCCGTTGAGGAAATTACTTTTGATGCTCAGTTGAGCACCAGGATTGCCTACAACGGGGAGCGTGCCAGCGGTCATGGCAAGAAGATCGACGATGAGCAATGCCCGAGCAAAGAAGGCCAACTCTTAGGCGTGGCTGATCCTGTGAGCGGTGGCAGCATAGCGCCAGGGGAATTCCAGCAATTGGGCGAGGGTGATAGGGAGGAGCATGAGCGGTTTGCAAATCGCTTCTCGTTGCTCCGTGAGGTCATTGAACAGATCGCTCAGGAGCCTCGAATTACGCTGGTATCACTGGAGGTGAGACCATTGCCACCCGTTCCGCGCTGCAGCTATCACATGCTCGATCACGAAAAACCACGCTGTTATTTGCTGGCAAAATTCAAACTGCCAAACGGCAATCAGCGCTACCTTCTAGAAATAGACACCTCAGACAACCGCAAGACCATGTCAACACGGATCATGGGCTTCAAAGCAGGTGTTGAGGCCGAGAAATGCATCGACAGGATCTTGAGGCAGACAGTGAAAGGTTCGTTGCGCTGGCCGCACACTATGGCGAAGTTCTGTGAGCCTTTGCGCTCTGTACATCACCCGAAAGAAAGCTCATTCGGTGTCAATCATGCCAAGGTGTTCGAATGGAAGCAGCGTATACAAGCCTGTCTTAGTCGGGAGTAAAAGGCCGGTGGACCCGGCCTTGTGATGCGGGGGCTATTAGGTCACGTAAATGAAAATCTGGGTGCATTCATCACCGGTAGCTACAACCTTGCACTGGATGCGCTCCATGATTTCCTCTCCTAACTGACGCGCTGCGAAGTCGAACCTGAGCAGGTAGGACTTCTCGCTACGCTCGGCCTCCCAATATGAAAGTCCCTGATCGAGCTGGACGGTCAGCTGCCTTCCGGAGCGCAACTGTAGTTGCAGCTGACGGTAGTGCGGCAAAGATGGGAGGCTGAGCACCTCGCCTTCGAAGCCGCAGTACTCCAAAGCCTGACGGATAGCTTCATCGCGCTCCTGAGATGTCCGCCAGTCGTGCCAGCACTGCCAAGGTGAGCGGTTGTCATCTTTCTGGTACTGACGCCCCTGGATGCGGATGGCGAAGTCTCCATCGCTATGCCTGCCCAGCTCATGAATAACGTTGACCAGCAGATTTACGACTAGCGGGCTGCATACATAACGGTCGCTGTAGATCAGTTTGGTGATCGGATCCTTGCCTGTCAGGGCATCATCCAGCAGGCTGCCGGCGTCATGCCTGAGGTTCTCCCAGAAGCGGCGGGCAAAGCCATCGAGCGAACCATCCAGCTGATCGCTGATCTCGACCTTGACCAGACCGGGGCGCGTAGGAAGCATCAGATCGGGTGCGTTCAGCACGCGCTCTGCCGGCAGGACGGGGAGTGTGCCGCGGACGATCCGCACACCGGCCGCCGCCAGATCCCAGGTGCGCCCAGGTGCGCTCAGGTTCGCATTGTCGCTGGCCCAGGCGAGGCTTCCTTGTGGCCCCTGCAGGGTGATGTTCAGCCCGAGCATCCCTAGATCCGGCATGGCCTTGTGCAAGCAAATCTCGATCCCGTTGAAGGCCAGTTTTGCCAGCCAGTCCTTCTGGTCGCTGGGCAAGGCTGCGAAGGTGCTTTCCAGCAGGTGCAGCTGTACCTGATGATCGGCCGCTACCCAGTTCTGCAGCTGATGCCGCAGGCGGCGGGCAATGGCCAGATGGGCATCAAGGAATTCGTCAATCAGAAGCTGATTAGCGTCATCGATATTGACGCGCCGTTCTAACTTCATCTGCACATCAACGCAAACATCAATACCTGATGCAACCAGCCTCCTTGATGAAAAAATCAAGGGAGCTGGCTGCATAGGCAACCCTGGCGCGAAGCACGGCGCGCTCCCAGCTGATCCAGAAGTGAGCTGCAAGGGCGTGGAACCATGCGTACGTGCCGGAAGCAATATTAATATATTGACATATATGAATATCGAGAATAGTCTACCCATACCGCGCTAGAAACCCCAGGAGGTAGTCCCATGAAAGATTCCAGCGATACCCATCCGAATCACCTTCCCGACAGCAGCTACGGCCTGTTTATTGACAACCAGTGAGTTTCGGACAAATACGGTGAAGCCCTCGACATTATCAACGCCACAGCTGCCGACGTCGCCCGCGCGGTGCAGGGCGCACAGCGCGCCTTCGTGACCTGGACCGCTCGGACTCTTCCGACCTCGTTGATCCATATTTCTTGACCCATTATATCGACTATTTTAGATATGCAGGTAAGCAAAATGACACACTCAGAACTTTTTAAAACCACTCAGCTGGGCCCATACACCCTCAAGAACCGTATCGTTCTGCCGCCACTGACGCGTTCGCGCAGCTCCCAACCCGGCAATATTGCGAACGACCTGATGGCTACCTATTACCGTCAGCGCAGCGGTGCTGGCTTCATGGTGACCGAGGGCACACAGATCGAACCCCGAGGACAGGGTTATGCCTGGACACCCGGCATTCATAGCCCGGAACAGATACAAGGCTGGCGTAAGGTCACCGACGCTGTTCACGCCGAAGGAGGGGTGATCTTTGCTCAACTTTGGCATGTGGGCCGCGTGTCGCACACATCGCTGCAACCCGGTGGTGAAGCACCCGTCGCGCCATCAGCCATCCGCGCGGACAACGTCAAAGTGTTCATCGAAACTGGCCCCGGCACGGGCACACTGGCCGACCCATCGACCCCACGAGCCCTGTCCACCAAGGAGGTAAAGGAACTGGTTGAGCTCTACGCCCAAGCAGCCCGAAATGCTCTGGAAGCAGGTTTTGACGGGGTGGAGCTTCACTGCGCGAACGGGTACCTGGTAAACCAGTTCATTTCGGCCCATACCAACCAGCGTGATGATGAATATGGCGGTTCGCTGCAGAATCGTCTTCGTTTCCTGCGCGAAATCACCCTCGCCGTTGCTGGTGTGGTCGGCAAGGAGCGCGTTGGCGTTCGCTTCGCTCCGCTGTTCGCGACCACAGACGAAGACCGCGTTTACCTCGGCCTGGTCGAAGAAGACCCTCACCAAACCTACATCGAGGCAGTGAAGATCCTTGAGGAAGCGGGCATTGCCTACCTGTCGCTCGCCGAAGCCGATTGGGACAACGCACCCGAGCTGCCTGAGACGTTCCGGGAAGCTGTTCGTAAGACTTTCAGCGGCAAGATTATCTATGCCGGCAAGTACACCGCTGAACGAGCAAATCGCGTGATAAAAGCTGGCTGGGCCGACCTGATCGCTTTTGGTCGCCCCTTCATTGCGAACCCCGACCTGCCCGCGCGTATCGCCAACAACTGGCCGCTTAACCCACTTGATCCAAGCAGCATGTACGGCGGTACCGATAAGGGCTACACCGACTATCCGACTTACAAACCCTAAGCGCTCAGAGCCACGCCCCATAACTCAGGGGCGTGGCTCTGCATTTGCTGACCGAGGAAGTTAAGCATGTACCAACCGAGCACGACTCCCTACCAAGAGCATAGGGGATTCAAACGGACCTTCAGGCAGGGTCATCTAAGCCTTGGGCTGTTCTTTCCCCTGGAGGCTTTCGAGGGTGACACACCGCGCATGCTGGATCAGGTCGCGCTGGCCAAACGTGCAGAGGCACTTGGTTTTTCGGCGCTCTGGTTTCGCGACGTGCCGCTCAGGGACCCAAGCTTCGGCGATGTCGGCCAGGTTTTCGACCCTTGGGTGTATCTGGGCTACATCGCAGCCCATACAACAAAAATCGCACTAGGCACCGCCTCCATCGCCCTTACTTTGCGTAATCCCTTGCACACGGCAAAGGCCGCAGCGAGCATTGATCAGTTGAGCGGAGGTCGCTTGCTCCTGGGAGTAGCCTCTGGCGATCGTCCCGTGGAGTTTCCCGCATTCAGCGTTGATCCAGAAAAGCGTGGCGAGACCTTTCAAGAAAACCTCAATGTGATACGCCAAGCCCATCGAACACACTTCGAGCCCATTCGCTGGAGTCACGGCGAGTTACTGGGGGCCGATCTCGTTCCCAAACCTACGACTCGGGAAATACCGCTATTCGTAACCGGACACAGCCGCCAGCCGCTCGATTGGATCGCGCGTGAAAGCCATGGATGGATCAACTATCCACGTCCGCCACAAATGCAGCGACTGATCGTGGAAGATTGGCGACAGGAAACGGCTAAACAGTGTGGCACTATCTACAAGCCATTCTTGCAATCGCTGTATATCGACCTGGACGAACACCCATCCACGCCGCCCACGCCTATCCATCTGGGATTCCGGCTGGGACGTAACTACCTTCTGGCCTTGCTGGATACACTTCAGGAAATCGGTGTGGATCACGTCATCCTGAACCTCAAGTATGGTAAACGCCCCGCAGCAGAGGTTATCGAGGAACTTGGCAAACATATCGTCCCGCAATTCGGCGCACAGGAGCCCGATAGTTCTACCTGACAGGACACTNGGATTTCAGTCCAAGCCTGCCCATCACTGCGAAGGGCAGGCGCGGAGATCATGGCGAAGCCTTACAATTTGACGCGTGAATCAGGAAGATATCCAGATATCGGAAGAATAGGTATAAAAATTCATGACTATTGACGTCAACGAAGCCCTGAAAGCATTGGCGAACCCGATGCGCTTTACTATCCTTAATTGGCTCAAGGAGCCCAGGACAGCCTTTCCCGGGCAGGAGGTCGACCCAGAAACGGTAGGCGTGTGCGTCAGTATCATCCAAGAGCGCACGGGCCTCTCGCAGTCAACGACATCGCTTTATCTCGCCGCTCTACAGCGCGCGCAATTGGTGACATCGCAGCGGATCGGCCCCTGGACCTACTACAAACGCCACGATGAGAATATCGACGCCTTCTTAAAGGCGCTGCAAGAAAGAATCTAGGTATGCAGACCCAGGAAGTCATGGTGCATTCTTCAGCCCTCATCAGGAGGATGCGCCATGGCTACAGGTCTTCATACTTTGACAGCCGCCAAGTAATACGCCGTCGTAGGCCATTATTTAGCGCCAACCAATGACTAAATTTTTGTTACCTTTCGAGTGCCCGGATACTTTCCGGATGTACGTCGAGGCCCATTGATAAACGAGGTATCTATATGGCACGCATTGTCAGAATTCATGAATACGGTGACGCCAGCGTTCTGAAGCTGGAGGATCTGGAAGTATCGGCACCAGCAGCAAACGAGGTGCAGATTAGTGTTAAAGCTATTGGCTTGAACCGAGCCGAAGTGATGTTCCGCAATCACGCATACCTACAAGAAGCGGAGTTCCCCAGCCGCTTAGGCTACGAGGCCGCAGGCATCGTAACGGCAGTTGGGAGCGACGTAACCGAGATCACTATTGGTGACTCGGTCGCTCTGATCCCACCTTTGGATATTGCTCACTGGGGCACCTACGGCGAGTTGGCCAATGTACCAGCCCACCTGGTGGTAAAGAGCCCTGAGAACTTGTCCTTTGAAGAGGCTGCGGCGTCTTGGATGCAGTACGTCACCGCCTGGGGAGCATTGATTGAACAGGCGAAGCTACGGCAGGGCGATTTTGTCATCGTTACCGCCGCGTCAAGCAGTGTTGGCTTGGCCGCCTTCCAAATAGCTCGAATGGTCGGCGCCACATCGATTGCGATCACTCGAACTCACGCGAAGAAGCAAGCCCTGCTTGATGCAGGCGCTGCGCATGTCATCGTCAGCGATGAAGAGGATATCGTCGAGCGTGTTATGACGATAACTGCCGGTCAAGGCGCTCGCGTTGTATTTGAACCTGTAGGCGGGCCGTCCTTCGAACCTCTCACGCAGAGCATGGCGCGGGGTGGAATTTTGCTGGTGTACGGCGCACTCAGCTCTGAACCGACACCATTTCCACTGTTTACCGTGCTGGGCAAAAGCCTGACTTTGAAGGGTTATCTCTACGCAGAGATTGTGGCCGACCCTGAAGCCCTGGAGAGAGCGAAGGCTTTTATTCTGCAAGGGTTGAAGTCCGGCGCGTTGCGCCCGATCATCGCAAAGACATTCGCACTTAGCGACATCCAGGATGCCCATCGTTTCCTTGAAGCCAATCAGCAGATCGGCAAGATCGTGGTAACTGTCTGACCAGCAATTATGGGGCTGAGAGCGTAATCCTTCGGCCCCGATTCAAGCCAGCCCTGATGACCGCTATTGGCCGACTCTGTTGAAAAAGTAGCTGTTCCCCCCATGCTGTCGGAAGAATTGCTCTGTCAGCTAGCGCGGGGACGGTGAGCCGCCGCATCGTCAGGGCATAGCGTTGCTCAATCATTGATTTGCTCACCTACGGCATTGCCAGCAAAACTTTGTCCAGGGTCAAACTGGAGCTTGCGCGCCGTGGCGGGCAGTAGTTTTGTCAGTTTGTCCAAATGCGCCGTTTGGCCTGCGTCAGTTTCGCGGCGGTCTCCAGCCGTACATATACCAAACGCCTCTGGTCATCCACCGCGTCGCAACTCCCTGACACCCCGGCCCAGCTTGCGGCGCAACAGGGCCCGCAGGGTCACCCCATCCGAGTACCCGACCTGTGCGGCGACTTGGTCGACGCTCGCGTTTCCGGTGCGCAAGAGATGGACGGCATGCTCCACGCGCAGGTCCTGGAAATACGACAACGGTGTCTTGCCCAAAACGCTTTGCAGCCGCCGCGCCAAGGTGCGCTCGCTTGTGCCCGCGGCGCTGGCCGCCTCCGCCAGCGAGAACCCCTGCGCGAGCCGACGTCTGGCCCAGCTCTCGAAGCGCTCCACCACTGGGTCGGCATGCGCAAGGTGGTCGGGAATCACGAACTCGGCTTGCGAACTGCGTGCCTCGACCAGCAGATAGCGTGCCACCAGGGCCGCCAGCGCCGGACTGCGCCCCCGGATGATGTGCAAGGCCAAGTCAACGTGGGCCAAA
>PABK01000049.1 GCA_002699145.1 Halioglobus sp. | reverse complement strand
GAACCACTCCCGCAGACTTCTCTGCGAATATGCAGGCGTCACCCAGGACTGGAGGGTCAACGGGTCCAGAGCGAGTATCTTAGCCTTCCGAGCCCTGGACCCGTTGACCCTCCAGGCCAGGTAACCCATAAATCAGCCTTCCGAGGCCAGAAAGCGTTTCCGCCCCTGGCCAGAGAACCGACCCCGGCGAGCGTGAGCGCCCCGTGCCAGAGAACCCAACCAGCCGAACGCGCAAAAAAAAGCCGCGGACATTGCCGCGGCTCATCAAACCCAGGAGTAGTTGGGTTACTTGCAGGCCGCCTTGGCCGCCTTGATCTGCTTCTTCTCGCAGGCCTCGCTGTCGGCGCCGCCTACGCACCACTTGCGACGGTTGTCCCAGGCGGTCAGTTCGGCTTTCTGGCCGTTGGAGCATTTCACCGTGTAGGTGGAGTAGGGGGTGCCGTCGCTGGCTTCGCCGTTGGCATTGAACACAATGCTGGTGGGCTTGGCTGCCAGGGCGCCGGCGGATGCCGCCAGCAGGGCGCTGGCAGATGCTGCTCTGAGAAGAATCTTCATGGTGTTACCTCGTTCACTCACTAAAAAAATGCGCTATGGACGCTGGATGGGCGGGCGCTACCCCGCCGAATGGTTACAGTGGCATTATACGGCGACAGGGGTGTGACGGGGCAGTTACCTTTTCGTAACTTTTTGGGTATTTTGGTAACAGGATGAATAAGCCAGGTCGGGAATATTAGTTAACTATTTGTATTTAAACAATATTCCGGAAATTTTGTTCGGTTTCCGGGCGAAACATTAAACTTTGTTAATGCCTCCCCCGGTAACGAAGCGGGGGCGCCTCAGGCCAGGAAGATGAGGATCCAGCCGCCCAGGGCGAGCAGGATGGCCTCGCCGGCGCGTTCCCAGCGGAACAGCCCGTACAGGTAGGACAGGGGGGGCAGGAACAGGGTGCACAGGCCCCAGGCGTAATCGTCTTTCCAGGCCTCGATCAGCAGCAGGACCCAGCTGGCCAGCAGGGCGGCCGCGCCGAAGGTCAGGAGCGTCGCGGTTGTCGCTTCCATCTGTGGTCTCCAGGGGTATAGCCAGTTGAAAATGCGCGCGCAGGTTACCAGAAAGGCCCGCACAAGTCAGTGCCGGCGCGCCCGCATCTGGCAGATGACTGCGCCGGCGAATTTGGTTATCGTGAGGCGCTTTCCACTCCTGGGTATCGCGGTTTGACCGACCCCTTTGCCGACATTCGCCCCTACGCAGACGAGGAGGTGACGGCGGTCGTGGCGCGCCTGCTCGACGACCGCGACTTCCTCGACACCCTGTCCGGCTACCGCCTCGGCGGTCTGGCGCGGCTGGCCCCCTTCGCCTGCCGCCCCCTGGTGCGCGCCCTGCTGCGCCGCGAGGTGCGCGGGGTGCACGACGTGCGCAGCATGCAGATGGTGATCAAGCGCTACATGGACCGCATGATCGAACGCTCCACCGGCGGCTTCAGCGTGTCTGGCCTGGACAACCTGGAAGCGGGCTGCGCCCACCTGTTCATGAGCAATCACCGCGACATCGCCATGGACCCGGCATTCACCAATTACGCGCTGCACCGCAGCGGGCGCGACACGGTGCGTATCGCCATCGGCGACAACCTGCTCACCCGCCCCTGGGTGTCCGACCTGATGCGCCTGAACAAGAGCTTTATCGTGCGGCGCTCGGTCAGCGGGCCGCGCGAACTGCTGGCGGCGTCGAAGCACCTGTCGGCCTATATCCGCCACTCCATCGTCGATGACAACGCGCCGGTGTGGATTGCCCAGCGCGAGGGGCGCGCCAAGGACGGGGTGGACCGCACCGAGCCCGCCGTGATCAAGATGCTGGCGCTGTGTCGCAACAAGCGCGAGCAGTCCTTCGCCGCGCATATCAACAGCCTGCGCATCGTGCCGGTGGCCATCTCCTACGAACTGGACCCCTGCGATGCGCTCAAGGCACGCGAGTTGCACGCGCTGGCGCAGCACGGCAGCTACGAAAAAGGCGAGCAGGAGGATGTGCAGTCCATCGGCCAGGGCATCGCCGGCGCCAAGGGCCGCGTGCACGTGTCCTTCGGCACACCGCTGTGCGGCGACTTCGAGGACGCGGACGCCGTCGCTGCCGAGGTCGACCGCCAGGTGGTTGCCGGCTACTGCCTGCACCCGACCAACGTCTACGCCTACCGCCGCCTGCATGGCGACTCGCTGCCGTTGCCCGCGGACCTGTACCTGGAAGAGGGCGATTGCAGCGAGGCCGAATTCGCGGCGCGCATCGACGCCCTACCCGAGGCGCAGCGTCCCCACGCGCTGGGCATCTACGCCAATGCGGTCAGCAGCAAGCTCGCTGCGACGGGTGCCGCCTGACTTGCTGACGGACGCGCTCAAGGACACCATCCGCGACGCCTACAACGCCATCGTGGAGAACAAGGGGCTGTCGCCGCGCTGGGGACAGCGCCAGATGATTGCGGAGATCGCCAACACCCTGGCGCGCATTCCCGAGAGCGGCGAGAGTCGGGGCGAGCAGCCCGCGGTCTGCGTCATCGAGGCCGGCACCGGCACCGGCAAGACCATCGCCTACGCGGTGGCGGCGATCCCCATGGCGCGCTCCCGGAATAAACGCCTGGTCGTCGCCACGGCGACGATCGCCCTGCAGGAACAGTTCATCAACAAGGACCTGCCGGATATCCGCCAAAGCAGCGGCCTGGACTTCAGCTTCGCCCTGGCCAAGGGTCGGCGGCGCTATATCTGCCTGTCCAAGCTCGACCGCCTGATGGCCAGCGGCCACGAAGAGTCCTCCCTGCTGCCCCTGTACCCCGATGAAATGCACGCTCCCGCCGCGGCGGACGCGGCGCCGGTGTACGAGTCCATGCTCACCGCCCTGGGCCGCGGCGAGTGGGACGGGGATCGCGACAACTGGCCGGACGCGGTGGCCGAGGAGGTGTGGTACGGCGTCACCACGGATCACAGCCAGTGCAGCGGGCGCCGCTGCCCGAATATCAGCCAGTGCAGCTTTTTCCGCGCCCGCGACGCGCTGCAGAACGCCGACATCATCGTCACCAACCACGACCTCGCGCTGTCCGACCTGGCCCTGGGCGGCGGCGCCATCCTGCCCGCGCCGGAGGACAGCATCTACGTCTTCGACGAGGGGCACCACCTGCCGGACAAGGCGCTGGCGCATTTCTCCACGTTCTGCCGCCTGCACACTACCGCGTCCTGGCTCGGCGACAGCCGCAAGCTGCTCGCCCAGGCAGCGCCGGCGCTGGCGCCGGTGCAGGGGGTGGACCGGCTGCTGCAGGCGCTGCCCGGGCAGATGGAAGAGGCCGCCGCGTCCTTGCAGGTGGCGGAACAGGTGGTGGCCGCCCTGTTCGACCCCGAGGATGTGGACGCCGGCAGCGACGACCAGCAATTGCGTTTTCCCCACGGCGTCGTGCCGCAGGAACTGCGCCCGGTCGCCGCCACCCTGGCGGGGCAGTTCGACCAGCTCGCCGGCGGCCTCGGCCGGCTGGAGGGGTTGCTGGAAGAGTCCCTGGACGACGACTTCGCCGGGCTGGACAAGGCCGAGCTGGAAACCTGGCACATCAATATCGGCGGCATGCTGGCCCGCGCCGAGGGTGCCCTGGCGCTGTGGCGCGAGTACGCGGTGAGCGGCGAGGACGAGGTGCCGCCCAAGGCGCGCTGGATCACACTGCTCAATTCTGCCGGCCAGTACGGCTTCGACCTGCGCTGCAGCCCGGTGCTGGCCGCCGACATCCTGCAGGACTGTCTGTGGACGCGCGCCGCCGGTGTCATCGTGACCTCGGCCACCATCACCGCCCTGGGCTCTTTCGAGCGTTTCATCCTGCACGCGGGCGCGCCGCGCGAGGCCAGCTACAAGGTGGTCGCCAGCCCGTTCAACTACGCCAACGCGAGCTTTCGCGTGCCGCCCATGGACTGCGATCCCGGCAACGCGGCCGCGCACACCGACGCGCTGATCGCCCAGCTGCCCGACATCCTCGACCGCGACGAGGGCAGCCTGGTGCTGTTTTCCTCGCGCCGGCAGATGCTGGACGTGTACCAGGGGCTGAACGGCGAGTTCGGCGGGGGCATCCTGCTGCAGGGCGACTACAGCAAGCAGGAGATCCTGCGCCGGCACCGCGCGGCGATCGACGGCGGCGCCGGCAGTGTCATCTTCGGCCTGGCGAGCTTCGCCGAGGGCGTGGACCTGCCCGGCGACTACTGCCGCCACGTGGTCATCGCGAAGATTCCCTTCGCCGTGCCCGACAGTCCCCTCGAGGCCTCGCTGGCCGAGTGGGTGGAGGCCCAGGGCCGTAACCCGTTCATGGAGATCAGCGTGCCCGACGCCGCCCTGCGCCTGGTGCAGGCCAGCGGCCGGCTGCTGCGCACCGAGGACGACAGCGGCCGCGTGACGCTGATGGACCGGCGCATCCTCACGCGCCGCTACGGCCGCGCGATTCTCGACTCGCTGCCGCCGTTCCGGCGTGAGCTGGGGTAGCGCAGGTGGGCGANGCNTGCAGCNCGANGATGGAGCGGGTGATGGGAATCAACGGGNCCGCCCAGGTCCACGTTGGCAGCTTCAGCGGACGATGGAGCGGGTGATGGGAATCAACGGGNCCGCCCAGGTCCACGTTGGCAGCTTCAGCGGACGATGGAGCGGGTGATGGGAATCGAACCCACGTTAGAAGCTTGGGAAGCTCCGGTTCTACCATTGAACTACACCCGCCGGGCGCCGCTGCCAGGGCGGCGCCGCACAGCATAGCCACATCCGCCCGGCTGGGCAAACGCGCTGCCGCTGTCGCGCGCTGTGCGTTACACTGCGGCGGGAGTCAGGGGCGTGCGCGGACGCCGGCGGTAGACAGGAGCGGGGCTTGAGCAGGCACACCGAGGTCGCGGAAATTCTCATCGACATCGAGGCGCAGTTGCGCCAGATCGGGCAGTGGGACAGGCTGCCGCCGTCCCGTGAGGCCCTGGCGTCCAGCCAGCCGTTCTGTGTCGACACCCTCACCCTGCCGCAGTGGCTGCAGTTCATCTTCCTGCCCACGCTTTACCAGATACTGGAGGAGGGCGGCGAGTTGCCCGGGCGCTGCGGCATTGCCCCCATGGCCGAGGAGTATTTCCGCGGCACCGAGTTGCCCCACGACGACCTGCTGGACGCGCTGCTGCGTATCGATACGCTGCTGACGGGCGGGGCCCGGTAAATTATAAATTCTGGCTTTGTATTGCTCGCCATAATGGGCTGACCACGTGGTCAGAATGTGCTAGCTTTTGCGCCATGAATATAAAAAACAGTGTAAAGCCCGCCGTGCTGGCCGCGATGGTCGCCGTGTCCGGGTGTGGCGGTGGCGGTTCCTCATCCAGCTATGACGCGAGTGTCAGCGTACAGGACGCGGGGCCGCCGGAGATTTCCTGGTACAGCGCGGCGCAGCCGCTGGTGCAGCGCTACTGCACTTCCTGCCACACCCAGGACAGCCCGCTGGCGCCTTTCCCGCTGGAGACCTACCAGCAGGTGTACAACAAACTGTCCGCGATGACCTACGTGCTGGAGGCGGATACCATGCCGCCATTGGGTTTCGCCGACCTGGGCACCGCGGAGGCGGACATCCTCGCGCAGTGGCTCGCCGCCGGCGCGCCCAAGGGGGACCCGTCCCAGGCTCCGCTGCCGTCGGTGTCGGGCGGCTACACCTACCACGGCGATGCGCGCGCCATCCTCGAGAAGTACTGCGTCACCTGTCACGTGGACGGCGGCGTCGCCCCCTTCCCCCTGGACAGCTACGACAAGGTGAAAGCGGTCGCCGCGGCGGCGGCTTTCGCGGTGGACAGCGGTGACATGCCGCCCTGGCCACCCACACCGGGGTTCAGCCGCTTCACCCACGAGCGCGTGCTGGAGCCGCAGGAGGAGTTCGCGCTGCTCAACTGGCTCAACAGCGGCAACCTGCCCGAGGGCAACCCGCAGGACTACGAGCCGCCGCAGATGCCCGAGCCGGACGCGATCGACTACGACCTGCGCATGCCCCTGCCGCAGCCCTATACCCCCACGCTGCGCCCGGATGACCATCGCTGTTTCGCCATCGAGTGGCCCTACGACGAGCTGACCTACGTCACCGCGGTCGACGTGATCCCCGACCAGGTGGCCGAGGTGCACCACGTCATCGTCAACGTGGTCGAGCCGGCCTGGGCCGGCACCTACCGCGCCGCCAGCGGCCAGGACGGCAACCCGGGCTGGCCCTGCCTGCTTTCCGGCGGCCTGCCGGGCACGCCGCTGCCCAGGCAACTGGGCGGCTGGGTACCGGGCAGCCCCGCCGGCGCCGTGCCCGAGGGTACGGGCATGGCGGTTGAGCCGGGCTCCCTGATCGTGGTGCAGATGCACTACAACACCCTGGTCGCGGAGCCCACACCGGACCAGTCCACCGTGTTGATCGCCACCACCGACGAGGTGGAACGGCCGGCCAACGGCTTCCTCTTCACCAACCCGGGCTGGCTGCGCTCTGGCGGCATGCCGATCCCCGCTGGCGACCCCAACGTGCACCATTCCTTCGAGGTGCCCGCCGGCGTGCTCGCCACGCTGTTCGGCGACGCGGCGCAGGTGGCGCCCGGGGAGCCCTGGGTGATTCACAACGGCTTCCTGCACATGCACTACCTGGCCACCACCGGGCGCACCACGCTGATTCGCGCCGACGGCACGGAGCAGGTGATCCTGGATATCCGCGACTGGGACTTCAACTGGCAGAGCACCTACCGCCTCGAGCAGGAACTGCTGGTAAACCCCGACGACCGCATTCGCCTGGAGTGCACCTGGGACAACACCGACGCCAACCAGGTCATCATCAACGGCGTGCAGAAGCCCGCGCGTGATGTGGAGTGGGGCGATGGCACGGGCGACGAGATGTGCCTGATGAATATCTATATGACCAGGCCCAAGCCCGGTCATCATTACAGCTACAAGGCCAGTGTGCATATCGAGGAGCCCGGGTATCGCCAGGCCTTCCGCGCCGGTGACCTGGTGCCGCTGAAGTTCCTGTTCAACAACTTCAGCCTTGCCGAACCGGGTTCCCACGGCGGCCACGACCACGCCATGGACCACGGCGAGGACATGCACGGAGGGGACCACTCGGCGGTCCATGTCGGTCACTACCACGTCTACCTGGACACCGACGACGACAACGCGGAACATCTCACCGCCTGGGACGCCGGCTACTATTACCAGCTGCCCGAGGATATCGAACCGGGGCTGCACACCCTGCGGGTGAGCCTGCGCGGCGACGACCACCACGCGCTGGGCGTGGAGGATGAGGTGACCATCGAGGTGGTGCAGGGCGACCCCGCGCAGGTCGAGTCGCTTATCGACGTCAACGCCTGGACCTTCCAGTCCGCGGCGCAGGACAGCCTGGCGGCGCACCGCCCGGCCACGGTCGAGTGCCCGGACAACAGCTGGTACAACGAGGACGGCGCGCTGGAGGTCGAGACGGGCTTTTGCAACTACCTGTCCGTGGCGCAGCCCAGCCTCGCCGACATCGACAGCGGCGACACCCTGCACCTGGTGCTGTGGCACGGCAACCTGGCCTTCCCGCAGCCGGCCAGCGCCCACGTGGCGATCAGCATTGACGGCAATATCGTCTGGCAGCGCGACGTGGCGATCCCGGCCGACGCCGAGATCTTCGACGTGCGTGTACCGGTGAATGTCAGCGCGCCGGCCGGCAGCAAGATCGAGTACCACCTCCACAACCACGGCTACAACACCTGGACCCTGCTGGACCTGGCGGTCGAGCGCTGAGCCGTGTCGCGCCGTCTCGCCATCGCGCTGCTGCTGTGCCTGTTGCCGGCGTTCGCCACGGCCGCTGCGAGTGTCGGCCAGCCGGCGCCCGCGGTGGCGTTGCCGTCGCTACACGGCGGCGCCCAGGTCACGCTCGCCTCCCTGCGCGGCAAGGTGGTCTACGTGGATTTCTGGGCCTCCTGGTGCGGTCCCTGCCGCGTTTCGTTCCCGCAACTGGATGCGCTGCGCCGCGAACTGGGCCCGCGCGGCTTCGAGGTGCTGGCGATCAGCGTGGACGAGGACGCGGCGGACGCACTGGCGTTCCTGCAGGAGGTGCCGGTGAGCTACCTGGTCGTGCACGACCCGGCGGGAGTGAGCCCGCAGCAGTACGGCATCCTGGGCATGCCCACCGGTTACCTGGTTGACCGCCAGGGCATCGTGCGCCACGTGCACGAGGGCTACAAGAAGAGTGACGGTGAGAAACTGCGCGCCTCGGTCATCAACCTGTTGGGAGAATAAGCCTTGAAATACCTGAGCGCCTGTTGTCTTCTGGCCGCCCTGTGTGGCTGCACGACCGTGCAGCCCTGGGAGCGCGGCCTGCTCGCCAAACCGGAGATGCAGTGGCAGCCGGACACCATGGAGGGCGTGCTGCAGAACCAGATTCATGCGAGCAAGGAAGCCTCGTCCGGCGGTAGCGGGGCCGCCGGCGGCGGCTGCGGGTGCAACTGATGAGCGCGCGCAACGGCAACGGCGAGCGCCACACCACCCTGCTGGCGCTGACCTCCAGCGCCATGCTGCTGCCCGCCTACCAGGGCGCCCAGGCGGACGCGCCGCCCGAGTACACCGAACTTGGCCTGCGCTACAGCAAGTACAAGGAAGACGACATTCCCGGCCGCAAGAGTTTCGGTAGCGGCAGCGAACGCTATGACATCGATGTCGCCCAGTTCCACCTGCTCGCCCCGGTGGCGGACAGCTGGTCGGTCGCCCTGGACGTGGCCTGGGAAGACATGAGCGGCGCCTCGCCCTGGTTCGTCGGCGAGAGCGCCGACGGCGACCCCAGGGTCATCATGAGCGGCGCCAGTATCGAGGACACGCGCACCGAGGTCAGCGTCAACACGCGCTACTACTACGACCGCGGCAACGCCGGCCTGAGCTACACCAACTCCGACGAGGACGACTACCAGTCCGACGCGGTGTCGCTGGACGGCGCGTTCAACAGCGCCGACGGCATGCGCACCTACGCCGCCGCCATCAGCGCCTCCTGGGACGACATCGAGCCCACCCAGGGCGCGGTGCCCACCAACACCCTGCAGGACGACAAGGACATCCGCTCGGCCTGGATCGGCGTCAGCCAGATCGTCAGCAAGCGCGCCATCGTGCGCTTCGGCCTCAGCTACACCTACCGCGACGGTTTTCTCACCGACCCGTACAAGAACCGCGACAGCCGCCCGGACGAGCGCAAGGAGTGGACGGCCAGCGCCGGCTACCGGCATTTTTTCCAGCAGCAGGACGCGGCGCTGCACGTCGACTACCGTTATTTCGACGACGACTGGGACGTGGTCTCGCACACCCTGGACCTGTCCTGGCACCAGAACGTGAACGACCAGCTGCAACTGATCCCCTTCCTGCGTTATTACAGCCAGGACGAGGCGGAGTTCTTCGACGTCGTGGCCGACACCAGCCAGCGCTACTACGCCGACGATTACCGCCTGTCGGCTTTCGGCGCGTTCACCTACGGCCTGCGCCTGCGCCGCGAGCTGGGCAACTGGTCGCTTAACCTCGCCGGCGAGCGCTACAAGTCGGATGAGAGCTGGGGGCTGTACAGTGGTGACGAGGCGCCGGGGCTGGTGGACTACTGGCGTTACAGCCTTGGGGTCGACTACGTTTTCAGGTAAACCCCCGCCAGCGGACCTCGCTACCGGGGACATGGCACATGCTGCGCGTTGACCACGACTTCAGGGCCATGGGCGGTCCCGGCCGGTTGCGGCTGGAAGTGACCGGCCGGGCGCAGGCCGATGCCGCCATCGCGGCGGCGCTGGCGGAAGTGGGGCGGCTGGAGCGCAAGTACAGTCGCTACCTCGAGGACTCGGTCACCACGCGCATCAACCGCGCCGCCGGCGCGGATCCGGTCTCTATCGACGCCGAGACCGCCGGCCTGCTCGATTACGCCGACACCGTGTGGCGCGAGAGCGACGGGTTGTTCGACCTCACCTCCGGCGTACTGCGCCGCGCCTGGGATTTCAGCGCCGACCGCCTGCCCGCGCAGGCCGACATCGACGCGCTGCTGCCGCTGGTGGACTGGCAGGCGGTGGAGCGGGATGCGCAGACGGTGCGCCTGGCGCGGCCCGGCATGGAAATCGACCTGGGTGGCGTGGTCAAGGAGTACGCCGCGGATGCGGCGGCCGCGCAGTTGCGCGACGCCGGCGTCGCCGCGGCGCTGGTGGACCTGGCCGGCGACATGGTGGCCGTGGGCACACCGGCGGATCGTCCCGGCTGGCCCGTGGGCATTCGTCACCCGGCACAGCGCCAGCAGGCCATCGCGGCGCTGGAGCTGCCGCCGGGGGCGCTGGCCAGCAGCGGCGATTACGAGCGTTGCATCACCGTCGACGGCAGGCGTTACGGCCATGTGCTGGACCCGCGCAGCGGCTGGCCGGTGCGCGGGCTGGTCGCGGTGAGTGTGCTCGCCCCGCAGTGCATGGTGGCGGGCAGCGCCGCGACGGTGGCACTGCTCAAGGGAGCGCAGGGGATCGCCTGGCTGGACGCCCTGGGCCTGCCGTGGCTGGCCGTGGACGACGACCTGCAGTGCCACGGGACGCTGGCGCGGGCCTGACCTGGTCTCAGCGGGACGGCGCCTCGCGCGAGCCGATATCCGCCGCGCCATCGGCCGGGCGCGGCATGGTGCCCAGCGGCGGCCGGAACATCTGCTGCGGCGCCAGGGCAGGCGCGGCCGGGGGCAGCGCCGTGGCGGCGTCGATCGCGGCGCTGTCCGCACGCGGTGTCCAGCCGTCCGCCGCGCGCTGCGACAGTGGCAGGCGCAGGTTGCCCTGTTCGCTGCCCTCGCCGGAGAGAAATACCCCGCGCCCGTAGAGCAGGTTGTTGGCGAGCAGGGCGGTTCCATTGCCGGTGGTGCTGACCAGCGTGCCGGCCAGGGCCTCGTTGACGAAGGTGTTGTGCGCCACATACAGCTGCCGCTGTCGCGCGCTGCGCCCCTCGCAGCCCTCCATGCCGTAACCGATGGCGTTGTAGTTCAGCGAGGTCGCCGCCTGGTGCAGGTCATTGCCGACGATGACACTGCGCCCGCAGTTGGGCAGGTCGATGAGCCGGCTGGAATTGCCGCGGGGCGTGTCCTCGATGCGGTTGTACAGGATGCGGTTTTGCAGCGCGCGACTTTTCACCTGGTGCCCCTGGTCGGTGCCGGTGAAGTGGCTGCCCACCAGTGTGAAGCTCCCCGCCGCCCCGATGTAGATACCATGGCTCCAGCGCACGCTGCGCTTCTGGCGCCAGAAGCGTGAATCGTACACCGCGATACGGGCCTGGTGGTTGACCCCGCTGAGGATGGAAAACTCGTTGTCGTGGAAGAACGTGTTGCGCAGGGTCAGGTCGCCGCCCTGGTGGCGGATGCCCGCGCCGTTGGTGCTGCGCACCCGCGCGCCGGAAAACTCCACGTTCTCGATCAGCGTGTTGTCGCCGTCGATCACCCAGATGCCCTTGCCGTTGTGGATCAGCGTGTCGCCGTGCAGGTGCGCCATGCCACCGACGCCGCGGATGGTCAGGTTGTCCTGCCGCCAGTGGGTGAAGTCGTTGTGGTAGGTGCCGGCGTCGATCTCGATGGTGTCGCCATCGCGGGCGTGTTGCGCGGCGTGGCTGGGCGTCTGGTAGGGTTTTCCCGGGCCGACCTGCAGCAGGGCGCCGGCGCCGGCCGGCGATGACAGCGCCCAGCACAGCAGGGCGGGGAATAGCGCGCGCCGACCCCGCGAGCGGCGCCGCCTAGCCGCCATCGCCGCTCGCCACCTCGCGGCGCAGTGCGGAGCGCACCGTGCGGAAGCGCCAGGCGCCGACGGCGAGCACGACCACGCCGGCCACTGACAACGCCCAGGCGATCGCCACGTAAGCCTGTATCGCGGAAAAAAACTGGAACAGCACCGCCGCCCCGGCAATCAGCGACAGGGAGGTGCGCACGTAGGCGAGGAAGGTGCGTTCATTGGCGAGCCTGGTGCGTTCCAGCGCCAGTTTGTCGCGCATCGTTTGCATGTCGATTCTTAACTGCCTGCTGCCGGCGCTTGCCGGTTGGGGCAACAGTTATAGCCTGATTGGCCGGGTACTTGCCACCCCCGCGCCCGTTGATTGGCGAAACTAACCCCTGGCGATGCCTCGCCTGGAACCTCCGCTGCCGTCGTGACCCGCCGGGTCAGTCGACCAGAGGTTTACGCTCCACGTCCCCCGGCCACCTGCCCGCGAGCAGGTCGCGCCACGTCCGTGAACGCCAGGGCGGCGACCAGCGGATGAAGCGCAGGGTCAGTTGGTGAATGGCGCCGTGATCGTGGCGTCGCTGGAGCTTGTTATCGTCTTGCTTTGCTCTCATTGTTACTCCTACCTTCTAGCGGGTGGAGTGCTGCTGGCCCCCTGGGCCGGTGCTGCGCGCCCGGCGGCAGATGCATGCCGGGCGGTACTGCCTCTCTGTCTCAATGCAAAATCCTGTCCGGGCGGGTATCCGCCGCCTGCACATCCTTTCCCTGCTCGGTCGCGGCGCTGTCCTGCTGCTGTACGTAGTTGCGCAGGCGCCCGACCACGCTGGTCATCACGTCGATGGTCTGGCTGATCTGGTCCAGCGCCATCATGATGGTCTCGGTATCGGAGGTTCGCTTGTCGCTGTCAGCCATGGGGTCGTCCTCTGTTCGTACCGCAGATCCAGTTGCCTGTCCGCCGGCGCCCCGTCCGGGGCGCCGGCCCTGTTGTCAGTCCCAACTCAGTGCACCGCCTGTCTGGTACTCGATGACCCGGGTCTCGAAGAAGTTCTTTTCCTTGCGCAGGTCCATGATTTCCGACATCCACGGGAAGGGGTTCTGCGCGCCGGGGAACTGTTCCGGCAGGCCGAGCTGGGACAGCCGCCGGTTGGCGATGAAGTGCAGGTACTCCTCCATCATGCTGGCGTTCATGCCGAGCACGCCGCGGGGCATGGTGTCCCGGGCGTAGTCGATTTCCAGTTGCGTGCCCTCGAGAATCATCTGTATGACTTCCTGCTGGAAGGTCTCGGTCCACAGCCGCGGATTTTCCAGCTTGATCTGGTTGATGACGTCGATGCCGAAATTCAGGTGCATGGACTCGTCGCGCAGGATGTACTGGAACTGCTCGGCCACGCCGGTCATCTTGTTGCGCCGGCCCATGGAGAGAATCTGCGTGAAGCCGCAGTAGAAGAAGATGCCCTCGGTCACGGCGTAGAAGCCGATCAGGTTGCGCAGCAGTTCCTGGTCGGTTTCCGGGGTCCCGGTCCTGAAGGTCGGGTCGCTCAGGGAGTGGGTATGGCTCAGGCTCCAGGCGGCTTTTTTGGCCACCGAGGGAATCTCCCGGTACATGTTGAACACCGCGCCCTCGTCCATGCCCAGGGACTCGATGCAGTACTGGTAGGCGTGGGTGTGGATGGCTTCCTCGAAGGCCTGGCGCAGCAGGTACTGGCGGCACTCGGGGTTGGTGATGAGGCGGTAGATGGCCAGCACCAGATTGTTCGCCACCAGCGAATCCGCGGTGGAGAAGTAGCCGAGGTTGCGCATGACGATACGCCGCTCGTCCTCGGTCAGCCCGTCAGAGCTTTTCCACAGGGCGACGTCGGCGGTCATGTTGATTTCCTGGGGCATCCAGTGGTTGGCGCAACCGTCCAGGTATTTCTGCCATGCCCAGTCGTACTTGAACGGCACGAGCTGGTTCAGGTCCGCGCGGCAGTTGATCATCGCCTTCTCGTCAACCGAGACCCGCGCCGCGCCCATTTCCAGCTCTTCCAGGCCGGGTGCGACGTCCAGGTTGTCCAGCGCATCGGCGGCGCGGGCGACGTTTTCCGAGGCGACCGCCGCCGGCGCGGCGTTCTCCGCGGGGGCGGGGGCCGCGGCCCCCGCGTCCGCTGCCGCCGGCTCGATTGCGGCGCGCCCCGCCTCGGCAGCGGCGGGCATCGGGTCGGTGGCTACCTGCATCACCGGCGCCGCGTCTTCCTTGTTATAGTCTTCCCAACTCAACATCTTGTTTCTACCCCTTTTGTCCTGGTTGCCGGTTCGCCGGCTTCATTCCTGATTGCTTGCTTCCCTTCCGGGCGCCCCGTCGTGGCGCGCTACTGGCAGGCCTCGCAGTCCGGGTCGTCCAGCGAGCAGGCCGCCGGTACCGGCGCCGGCTCGGCCGCCACCGCCTCGCCGCCGGAGGACCGTGACACCGCGTTGAGGGCGCCGGTGTCGATGGTCGACTTCTCGGTGCCGGTGGCCGCCAGTGAGCGCAGGTAGTACGTCGTCTTCAGGCCGCTGTACCACGCCATGCGGTAGGTGATGTCGAGCTTTTTACCGTTGGCGTTGTTGATGTACAGGTTCAGCGACTGGGCCTGGTCGATCCACTTCTGCCGGCGGCTCGCCGACTCCACCAGCCACCTGGGCTCCACCTCGAAGGCGGTGGCGTACACGGCCTTGAGGTCGTCGGGTACGCGGTCGATGGACTGCACGCTGCCGTCGTAGTACTTCAGGTCGTTGACCATGACGCCGTCCCACAGTCCGCGCGCCTTCAGGTCGCCCACCAGGTACGGGTTGACCACGGTGAACTCGCCGGACAGGTTCGATTTCACGTACAGGTTCTGGTAGGTCGGCTCGATGGACTGCGATACCCCGGTGATATTGGCGATCGTCGCCGTGGGGGCGATGGCCATCACGTTGGAGTTGCGCATGCCGCGGGCCTTCACCGTCTCGCGCAGGGCGGGCCAGTCCAGTACCTGGCTGCGGTCGACCTGGATGTATTGCTCGCCGCGCTCGGCCGCCAGCCTGTCCAGGGAGTCGATGGGGAAAATGCCCTGGCTCCACAGGGAGCCCTCGTAGCTGGAGTAGGCGCCGCGTTCCGCCGCCAGTTCCGAGGACGCCTGGATGGCGTAGTAGCTGATCGCTTCCATGGAGCGGTCGGCGAACTGCACCGCGTCGTCGGAGGCGTAGGCGATGTGCTGCTTGTACAGCGCATCCTGGAAGCCCATCACGCCCAGTCCCACGGGGCGGTGCTTGAAGTTGGAGTTCTGCGCCGAGTCCACCGAGTAGTAGTTGATATCGATGACGTTGTCGAGCATGCGTACCGCGGTGCGCACGGTCTTCTGCAGTTTCTCCAGGTTGAGGCCGTTGTCGTCGATATGCGCGGGCAGGTTGACCGAGCCCAGGTTGCACACGGCGATCTCGTCGTTGGCGCTGGTGTTCAGCGTGATCTCGGTGCACAGGTTGGAGGAGTGCACCACGCCCACGTGCTGCTGCGGCGAGCGCAGGTTGCACGGGTCCTTGAAGGTCATCCAGGGGTGGCCCGTCTCGAACAGCATGCCGAGCATCTTGCGCCACAGGTTTTCCGCCTTCACGGTCTTGAACAGTTTCATCTGCCCGTTGCGCGTCATCTGCTCGTACTGCTCGTAGCGCTTCTCGAAGGCCACGCCGTACAGGTCGTGCAGGTCCGGCACGTCGCTGGGCGAGAACAGGGTCCAGTCACCGCCGTCGAACACGCGCTTCATGAACAGGTCGGGAATCCAGTTGGCGGTGTTCATGTCGTGGGTGCGTCGGCGGTCGTCGCCGGTGTTCTTGCGCAGCTCGATGAACTCCTCGATATCCAGGTGCCAGGTCTCCAGATAGGCGCAGACCGCGCCCTTGCGCTTGCCGCCCTGGTTGACCGCCACCGCGGTGTCGTTGACCACCTTGAGGAAGGGCACCACGCCCTGGGACTTGCCGTTGGTGCCCTTGATGTAGGAGCCCAGCGCGCGCACCGGCGTCCAGTCGTTACCCAGTCCGCCGGCGAACTTGGACAGCATGGCGTTGTCCTGGATGGCGCCGTAGATGCCGTGCAGGTTGTCCGGCACTGTGGTGAGGTAGCAGGAGGACAGCTGCGGGCGCAGGGTGCCGGCGTTGAACAGGGTCGGCGTCGAGCTCATGTAGTCGAATGAGGACAGCAACTGGTAGAACTCGATCGCGCGCGCGTTCGGGTCGTCCTCCTCGACCGCCAGGCCCATGGCCACGCGCATGAAGAAGATCTGCGGCAGCTCGATGCGCGTGTCCTCGGAGTGGATGAAGTAGCGGTCGTACAGCGTCTGCAGGCCGAGGTAGGTGAACTGCAGGTCGCGCTCGGGCAGCAGCGCCTGGCCCAGGCGCTCCAGGTCGAACTCCTGCAGGCGCGGTGACAGCAGCTCCAGCGCCACACCCTTTTCCACGTAGGCCGGCAGGGCCTGGGCGTAGTAGCGTTCCATGTCGTGCTGCGTGGCGCTGTCGGCCACGCCGAGAAAGCCCAGCGCCTCGGCGCGCAGGGTGTCGCAGAGCAGGCGCGCGGCGACGTAGGAGTAGTTCGGTTCCTCCTCGATCTTGGTGCGCGCGGTGATGACCAGCGAGGTGCTCAGTTCGTCGGCGGTCACGCCGTCGTAGAGGTTTTTCAGCGCCTCGTCGAGGATATCGGCCTCGCTGACGTCATCGAGGTCGGTGCAGGCCTCGCTGACGATGGTGTGCAGGCGCGCCAGGTCCAGCGGCGCCTTGCTGCCGTCGGCCTGCACCACGTTGATGCTGCCGGCGGCGGCCTGGGTCGCCGGGGAGAGCTGTTGCCTGGCGGCGCGTTCGCGGGCGCGCTCCTCGCGGTAGATGACGTAGTCGCGGGCGATCTTGTGCTCGCCGGAGCGCATCAGCGCCAGTTCAACCTGGTCCTGGATGTCCTCGATGTGGATGGTGCCGCCCGAGGGCATGCGGCGGGCGAAGGTGGCGCTGACCTGCTCGGTGAGCCGGGCCACGGTCTCGTGGATGCGGCTGGATGCGGCGGCTGTGCCGCCCTCCACCGCGAGGAAGGCCTTGGTGATGGCCACGGTGATCTTGCTGTCCTCGAAGGGCACCACGGTGCCGTTGCGCTTGATGACGCGCAGCTGCCCCGGGGCGGTGGCCGCAATATCGCCGCTGACGCCTGCGGATTCCGGGGGGGGTGTGGTGGTGTCGGCGGTGCTGCCGCCCTGGTTGATCTCTGTCTGCATGTTTTCTCCGCTCGGCCGGCCGATGGCCCGATGGCCTTATTGTTGTGGAATACCACTCAATGAAGCCGCTGCCCCTGGCGCGCCATTCTGTGCGGAAAAGGCGCCCCGTGGCGGTATGGCGAGGTTGTTTCCCCGTTGCGGCGGCCAGCCGGACAATTATTTGATCATTTTTTGGCCGCCATACCCCATATATTGGGGTGGCTGCTTCACTCAGGTACAAGATAATGCGGGCACCGGTGCAATGCAAGGGCATTAGGCTGGGTTTATTCTGTGGATAACTTGTAGATACAAAGGTGTGTCTGTACCTACTAACCTGACAGCCCCTGTATTCGCTGAAAAGTACCGCCGCTACTGGGCTGCGGGAGCGCGCGCCGGGGCGACTTCGATTTATTTTTTATATAAAAAGATTTGTTTATCGTTTCCGGTTATTAGGCGGCTGCGTGTCGCGATTTGTCCACAGGCCGCCTGTGCAGGACCTCACTGCGCGGCCAGCAACAGGGCCTCCAGCAGGGCCTTTTGCGCGTGCAGGCGGTTCTCCGCCTCGTCCCAGATGACGCTGTCGGCGGCGTCCATCAGTTGCGCGCTGATTTCCTCCCCGCGGTGCGCCGGCAGGCAGTGCATGTACAGCGCGTCGCTGGCCGCGTGGCTCATCAGCTCGGCGTCTATGCAGTAGGGGGCGAAAGCCCGCGCCCTGGCCGCCTGTTCCTCTTCCTGCCCCATCGAGGCCCACACGTCCGTGACCAGCAGGTCGGCGCCGGCGGCGGCCTCCCGCGGGTCGCGCAGCAGGCTGACCCGTCCCGCGTTAGCCGCCAGCAGCTCCGCGTTCGGCTCGTAGCCCTCGGGACAGGCGATGCGCAGTTCGAAATCGAACTGGCGCGCGGCATTGATGTAGGACTGCGCCATGTTGTTGCCGTCGCCCACCCAGGTCACCACCTTGCCGCCGATGCTGCCGCGGTGTTCCACGTAGGTCTGGATGTCCGCCAGCAGCTGGCAGGGGTGGTAGTCGTCGGTGAGGCCATTGATCACCGGTACCGAGGAATGCGCCGCGAAGCGCTCGACGATGTCGTGGCCAAAGGTGCGGATCATGACGATGTCGACCATGGAGGAAATCACCCGCGCGCTGTCCTCCACCGGTTCGCCGCGGCCCAGCTGGCTGTCGCGTGGCGACAGGAACAGCGCGTGGCCGCCGAGCTGGGCCATGCCGGCCTCGAAAGAGACCCGGGTGCGGGTGGAGGATTTCTCGAAAACCATCGCCAGGACCTTGCCGGCGAAGGGACGCTGCGCCTCGCCCGCGCGGTGCTGTGCCTTCAGGGCAATGGCGCGCTGGATAATCTGCTCGAGCTCGGCCGGGGTGAAATCCAGCAGCGTCAGGAAGTGTCTCGGTGTGGACATGGGCGAATCCCGGCGCGCTCAGGGCAGGGCGCGAATCAGTTCGGCGACGCCGCGGGCCAGTTCCCGCGCCTCGCCCTCGTTGATGGTCAGCGGTGGCAGCAGGCGGATGGTGCTGCCGGCGGTGACATTGATGAGCAAGCCCTCGTCCAGGGCGCGCTGCACCAGACCGGCGCAGTCGCGGCCCAGGTCGATGCCCAGCATCAGCCCCGCGCCGCGGATCTCGGCGATTTTCCCCGCAACTTCGGGATCGGCGCGCAGGGTGTCGCGAATCACCTGGCCCATGGCCGCGGCATTGTCCGCCAGTTCCTCGCCGACGATGGTATTGACCACCGCCAGCGCCGCGCTGCAGGCCAGCGGATTGCCGCCGTAGGTGGAGCCGTGCTGGCCCGCGCCCAGAACCTGGGCCGCCTTGCCGCGGGCGAGACAGGCGCCGATCGGCACGCCGTTGCCCAGGCCCTTGGCGGTGGTCACCACGTCCGGGGTGAAGTCCATGCCCTGGTAGGCGAAGTAGGTGCCGGTGCGGCCGTTGCCGGTCTGCACCTCGTCGAGCATCAACAGCCAGTCCTGGGCGTCGCAGATTTCGCGCACGGCCTGCAGGTAGCCGGGGTCCAGGGGGTTGACGCCGCCCTCGCCCTGGATCGGCTCGGCGAGAAAGGCGACCACGCCGGGGTTGTTGGCGGCGATCTGGCGCAGGGCGTCGATGTCGTTGCGCGGCGCGCGGATGAAGCCCGCCACCAGGGGTTCGAAGCCCGCCTGGATCTTGCGGTTGCCGGTGGCGCTGAGGGTGGCCAGCGTGCGGCCGTGAAACGCGCCCTCGAGCACCACGATCGCGGGTTTTTCCACGCCGCGGTTGTGGCCGTAGAGGCGCGCCAGCTTGATCGCGGCCTCGTTGGCCTCGGCGCCGGAGTTGGCGAAGAAGCAGCTGTCCATGCCGGCCACCCCGGTCAGCGTGCTGGCCAGTTCCTCCTGGGCGTCGATGCCGTAGAGGTTGGAGGTGTGCAGCAGCTTGTCGGCCTGCGCGGTGATGGCGGCGGTCACGGCGGGGTGGGCGTGCCCCAGCCCGCACACGGCGATGCCGGACAGGCCGTCGAGGTAGCGCCGGCCGGCGCTGTCGTACAGGTACACGCCTGCGCCGTGACTGAAGGTCACGGGCAGGCGCGCGTAGGTCTGCATCAGCGCCGAGGACACGGTTTGGCCTCCTCCCAGAAACGCAAAAAGGCAGCTGGTGCTGCCTCGGAAACGGCTAACTATAGCGACATGCGGGAGGCTTGGCAATGCGCTGGCGACGGCTGCACACACGGTGTCGAGAATAGGGTAAAATGGCCGGCCGCAAGCGGTAGCGGCTCGACTTCAAGGCGGCGGGCCGAGGTAAGGACAGGACATGGATATTATCGAAACCATCAAAGACCAGATCGAGAACAACAAGATCCTGCTGTATATGAAGGGCTCCCCCAACCAGCCACAGTGCGGCTTTTCCGCGCGCACCGTGCAGGCGTTGATGGCCTGTGGCGAGCGTTTCGCCTACGTGGACATCCTGGCCAACCCTGACATCCGCAGCAACCTGCCCAAGTACGCCAACTGGCCGACCTTCCCGCAGCTGTGGGTGGACGGCGAACTCGTCGGCGGTTGCGATATCGTCACCGAGATGTACGAGAGTGGCGAGCTGCAGACCCTGATCAAGGACGCGGCCGCGGCCCAGGCCGGGGCGGACTGACCCCGGCGCGTTGACGCGCCCTAGGTCGCGCGCGGGTAGTCGAGGCTGTCGCGCAGCTCGGCTTTTTCCCGCTCACTGAAATCCGGGAACGGCGCGCTATCCTGCTCGCGCCACAGCGCGAGCATATCCCCGACCTGCGGCGTCGCCGCCGCCGCGCCGCCTTCGCGCACCAGGCGCAACTGCCCCTGGCCCACCAGGCTCGCGCCGGCGGCGGCGATAATTTCGATGAAGCGCAGGTTGAGATCCTCTGCCACCGCGAGATAGGCCTGGAAATCCGTGGTGCGAATACCGGCGTCCAGGCGCAGGCGCGCCGCGACGTCCTCGATATCGTCCAGGCGCACGCTCACCGTGTCCGGGTGCACCATGGGGTGTGACAGCAGGGTGCGGCGGATCTGCGCCAGGATCACGCGTAACTGGTCCGGGGTTTGCGCCAGCACCCGCGCGTTGCGGAAGTAGCGAAAGCGGTCGCGCGCCGAGAAATTCTCGATTTCCACCGAGGACAGCACCGCGTTGGGGACGTGCACCAGCGTGCGGTCCAGGGTGCGGATGGCGGTGGAGCGCAGGCCGATTTCCTCCACCGTGCCGAACACGCCGCCGAAGCGGCAGGTGTCCCCCGGCGAGATGGGACGCGCGGAGTACAGGGTGATGGCGCCGATCAGGTTTTCCAGGGTTTTCTGCGCCGCCAGCGCCACGGCGAGGCTGCCCACGCCCAGGCCGGTGAGGATGGTGGTCATGCTGTAGCCGGCGTTGTCCGCCCACACCAGGGCGATGACGATCACCAGCAACACCTTGGCCATGTTTGACACGGGCCGCAGCAGCGCCGCGTAGTTGTGCTGTCCCAGCGCCTGCAGGCGGCGGATGTGGTAGTCGCGCAGCAGGGAGATCAGGCCGGTGAGCAGGATGGTCCAGGCGAGGTAGTCCAGGCCGCTGGAGTCCAGTAGCACGCGCAGCTTCAGCGACAGCCCCAGCTCACCGATTAACATCGCGGCGAGCATGATGAAGCCGAAGATACGCAGCGGGCGGCGGAAGAAGTGCTCGATACCCTGCGGGAAGATGTTCGGTATGAGCTGCACCAGCCTGTTCATCAGCCAGGTGAGCAGCGTCGCGCCGAGCCAGGCCAGCAGCAGGGCCAGCGCCAGGCCCAGGACCTGCCAGTTGAGCATGCCCATGAAGGTGAAGTCGGGCAGCACGTCGAACAGGTAGGAGGCCAGGGGGTGGAAGCCCAGTTCCTCCCACATGGCCGGGATGCGCTGCACGGTGCTGTTGGAGATCTTCCAGGTCTGGCCGCCCTTGCCGTCCGGCACGTGTTGCAGGTAGATGGCCACCTCGCCCTGTTCCAGGTTGAGCACCGCGAGGCGGTCGCGGTAAGCGGGCAGGCCGTCGTCGGTGTGGCCCTCGGGATTGTCGCTGAGCGAGGCCAGGTCGAGGATGATCTGGCGGTTGAGCATGAACGCCAGCGCGCGCACCAGTTGCTCGGGCGTCATGTCGCCCATGTCCTCCGGCAGGTAGCGCATATCCAGGAACTGCGCCGCACGGCTGTAGTCGCCGGCGTTGAAAGCGCGGCGCAGGGAGAGCATCGCGGTCAGCGGGGTGCGGCCGGCGTCCAGTTCGCCGTTGCCAGCGGTGGCGCGCTGGCGCAGCAGTTCCTCGGCGGCCTTTTCCTTCTCCAGCACCTCGCGCGCGGAGGTATTGGCCTCCGCGGCGGCGGGCGCGGTCTTCGCGGGTTGGGTCACCGGCTCCCGGGGCGCGCCGTCGTCGCCCTGGGCCTGCGCCGGGCCGGCCGCCAGCAGCGGCAGCGCGGCCAGGCAATACAGGGCGAACAGGCGGCGCACCGCGCGCGGCGCGGCCGCGCCGGGCCTGTGTCCCGCGCGCTGCGGCGGCCAATCCAGCCAGCGTCGACCTGCCATGACTCAGGCCTCCGCGAGCCGCTGGCGCAGGCGATGTTCCACCAGCGGCAGGCGGTCGTTGCCGAAGTACATGTCGTCGCCGTCGATAAAGATGGTGGGCGAGCCGAAGCCGCCGCGCGCGATGAGCTCATCGGTGTTGGCGCGCAGCAGGTCCTTGTAGTGCTGGTCGTTGATGGCGGCAAAAAACCCCTGTCGATCCAGGCCCACCGCGTCGCACACCCCGGCCAGCACCTCGTCCTTGCTGATGTCCGGGTCCTGCCCGCCCCAGTAGGTCTCGAACATCGCGCGGGAGTAGGGCACGAGCAGGTCCTGTTCCTGCGCGTAGAAGGCGCCGCGCATGGCCTTGACGCTGCTGATCGGGTGGTTGGGCGGCATCGCCACGGTGACGCCGCTCAGCGCCGCCCAGTCCGCCAGGTCCTTGAGGAAATAGTCCAGGCGGCGGGGGTTCTGGCCCGCGAACATGGCCTCGCGCTGGGCGTACAGTTCCGGGTTCACCGCGTTGAAAACGCCGCCCACCAGCAGCGGGCGCCAGTGGATGGGCAGCCCCAGGCTGTCCATCAGCGGAATGATGCGGGTGAAGGCGAAGTACGTCCAGGGGCTGGAACAGTCGTAGAAAAACTCCACGCGCGGCTGGTCTGGCATGGGTCGGCCCGTAATTTTTTAACCGACGCAGCTTAGCACACGCTCGCGGGCTATCGGGTATAATCCCGCCCCTGGCCCGCGCACGGCGGGCTGACGTACCAGCGATCGAAAGCAGCGGAGCGCAGCATCAATACACAGGCCCGACCCAAGGACTCACACCCGACCATGGACGTAGAGCAGTACATGAACGAGGTGGGAGCGGCCGCTCGCCAGGCCTCGCGCGTGGTGGCGGCCTCCTCCACCGCGGCGCGTAACGCGGCCCTGCTGGCCGCGCGCGATGCCCTGGACGGCGCCCGCGAGGAACTGGCGCAGGCCAATCGCCAGGACCTGGAGCGCGGCGCCGCCAACGGGCTGGACGCGGCGCTGATGGACCGCCTGGAACTGACCCCGGGACGCATCGACGCCATGCTCGAGGGCTTGCGCCAGGTCGCCGCCCTGGCGGACCCGGTGGGCAGCATCGACGCTATGCGGCGCATGCCCAGCGGCATCCAGGTCGGGCGTATGCGTGTGCCCCTGGGCGTCATCGGCATCATCTACGAATCGCGCCCCAACGTGACGGTGGAGGCGGCCAGCCTGTGCCTGAAATCGGGCAATGCGACCATATTGCGCGGCGGTTCCGAGGCCCTGGCCTCCAACCTGGCGATCGCACGCTGCCTGGAGCAAGGGCTTCGCGCGGCGGGCCTGCCCGAGGCTGCGGTACAGGTGCTGCAGACCGCCGACCGCGCCGCGGTGGGCAGGCTGATCAGCATGCCGGAGTACGTCGACGTCATCGTGCCGCGCGGCGGCAAGGGGCTGATCGAGCGCATTAGCGCCGAGGCGAAAGTTCCGGTGATCAAGCACCTGGACGGTGTCTGCCACGTCTACATCGACGATGGCGCGGACGCGGACATGGCCCTGGATATCGCCGTCAACGCCAAGACCCAGCGCTACGGCACCTGCAACACCATGGAGACCCTGCTGGTGGCGCAGTCCATGGCGCCGGCGCTGCTGCCGCGCCTGGCTGCGGCGTATGCCGAGGCGGGTGTGGAACTGCGCGGCTGTGCGCGCACCCGCGAGTTGCTGCCCACGGCGCTGGAGGCGACGGAACAGGACTGGCACGCGGAGTACCTGGCGCCGATTCTCGCGCTGCGCGTGGTCGACGGCCTGGACCAGGCCATCGAGCATATCGAGCGCTACAGCTCCGCCCACACCGAGAGCATCGTCACCGCCGATCACGCGCGCGCCATGCGCTTCCTGCGCGAGGTGGACTCCAGTTCGGTCATGGTCAACGCCTCCACACGCTTCGCCGACGGATTCGAGTACGGCCTGGGCGCGGAAATCGGCATCTCCACCGACAAGCTGCACGCCCGCGGCCCGGTGGGCCTGGAGGGGCTGACCTCGCAAAAATTCGTGGTGCTGGGCGAGGGGCAGATTCGCGCTTGAGCGGCGTGTCCCCCAGCGAGGCCCCGCTGGCCGTGTTCGGCGGCACCTTCAACCCGGTGCACTACGGTCACCTGCGCTCCGCCCTGGAGTTGGTGGAGAAGCTGGACCTGGCGCAATTGCGCCTGATGCCCAGCGCCGCGCCGCCGCATCGGGAAGCGCCGGCCTGCAGCGCGCGCCACCGGGCGGCGATGGTTGCCCTGGCGGTGGCGGGGGAGCCGCGGCTGGTCTGTGACGAGCGCGAGTTGCAGCGCCCCGGTCCGTCCTATACCTACGACAGCCTGGCCGAATTGCGCGGAGAACTAGGCCCGCGGCGCAGCCTGTGCATGGTCATGGGCGGCGATGCGGTGGCGGGGCTGGACGGCTGGTATCGCTGGCGCGAACTGCTCGAGCTGGCGCACGTGATCGTCATCGCGCGGCCGGGCTGGAACCTGCCGCGGGACGGCGCGGTGGCGCGCTGGCTGCTGCGGCACCGCCTCGACGCCGCCGGCGACCTGCGCGCCGCGCCCGCCGGCGGCGTGCTGGTGGAAGAACTGCGACCGCTGGATATCTCCTCGACGGAGATCCGCCGGCTGTTGGCCACGGGGCGATCGGCGCGCTACCTTATGCCGCAGGTCGTACTGGATTATATCGAAGACAATGCACTGTATCGCTGAGCGCTGCGCGCGGCGAACGCTACCGAGGTTCAATGGAAGCTGAAGAACTGGCCGCACTGGCGGTCTCCGCACTGGACGATCTCAAGGCCGTGAACACGGTCACCGTCGACGTACGCGAACTGACCGATGTCACGGACTACCTGGTGATTGCCAGTGGCACCTCCAACCGGCACGTGAAATCCCTGGCCGACAACGTCACCGTCGAGGCGAAGAAGGCGGGTATGCGCCCGCTGGGTGTGGAGGGCGAGGACGCCGGTGAGTGGGTGCTGGTCGACTACGGCGACGTGGTGGTGCACGTCATGCTGCCGGCGACCCGCGATTTTTACGACCTGGAACGCCTCTGGGCCAGCCCCGACCGCGCCCCCTGATGCGCCTGACCGTGATCGCCGTCGGCACGCGCATGCCGCGCTGGGTCGACGAGGGGGTGGCCGAGTACGGCAAGCGCCTGCCCCCGGAACTGAAGCTGGCCTGGCGCGAGATAGGCCTGGCGCGGGGTGGCGGAGACAGTGGGCAGCGTCGCGACCGCGAGGCGCGGGACATACTCAAGGCGATTCCGGCGGGCGACCTGGTGATCGCACTGGATGTGCAGGGCCGGCGCCTGTCCACGCCGGACCTCGCCAGGTGCCTGCAAGACTGGCAGATGCAGGGTGACAACGTCAGCTTGCTCGTCGGCGGCCCGGACGGCCTCGCCCCGGCCTGCCTCGAACGCGCCACCCGGCGCTGGTCGCTGAGCGACCTCACCCTGCCGCATCCGCTGGTGCGCGTGCTGTTGGCCGAGCAGCTGTACCGGGCTTGGACAATCACCGTCAACCACCCGTATCATCGCGCCTAGATACGAGGTCAGGCCAGCCGCTTCCATGCACCGCAAGATCGCCCTGAAGGACCCGCACCTCGAAGCGCGCATTTACAACGCGCGCACGGTCACCGCGATCACGCTGGTGCTGTTGTTTATCGCCGTCATCCTGGCCCGCTACTACACGCTGCAGATCACCGAGTTCGAGACCTACAGCACCCGGTCGGAGCGCAACCGCGTGCAGTTGCAGCCCCTGCCGCCCAAGCGCGGCCTGATCTACGACCGCAACGGCATCCTGCTCGCGGACAATCGGCCCAGCTTCATCCTCTCGGTGGTGCGCGAGCGGGTTGAGGACCTGGACGCCACCCTGGAGGAGCTGGCCGGGTTGGTGCCGATCAGCGACAGCGACCTGGAACGCTTTCACAAACGCGTCGGGCGCAGCCGCCCCTACGAGGCGGTGCCGCTGCGTTTCCGCCTGACCGAGGACGAGCGCGCGCGGCTGGCGGTGAACCGGCATCGTATGCCGGGGGTGGTGGTGGATGCGCAGCTGTTGCGCCACTACCCGCACGGACAGCTGTTTTCCCACGCCCTGGGTTACGTCGGGCGCATCAACGAGCGCGAGGCCCGGGAACTGGACGAGACCGATTACCGCGGCACCTTCCACGTCGGCAAGGTGGGCGTGGAGAAGTACTACGAGGACACCCTGCACGGCAGTGTCGGCTACCAGAACGTGGAGACCAACGCCCACGGCCGTGTATTGCGCGTGCTGGAGCGCTACGCGCCGGTGCCCGGGTCGGACCTTACCCTGCACCTGGACTACCATGTGCAGAAGGCCGCCACCGAGGCCCTGGGCGAGCAGCGCGGCGCGGTGGTGGCCATCGACCCGGCCAGCGGCGGCATACTGGCGCTGGTGTCGACCCCGGGCTTCGACACCAACCTGTTCGTCAACGGTATCAGTACCACGGACTACAGCGCCCTGCGCGACTCCCCGGACGTGCCCCTGTTCAACCGTGCGGTGCAGGGCTCCTACCCGCCAGGCTCGACGATCAAGCCCTTCATGGGCATGGCCGGCCTGGCCTCGGGGCTGGTCACCCCGGAGACCACGGTGCCCGACCCCGGCTGGTATCGCCTGCCCGGCAGTTCGCGCCGCTACCGCGACTGGACCTGGAGCACGCGGCGCGCCGGCCACGCGCCGCAGGTGGACCTGAAAATGGCCATCGCCGAGTCCTGCGACGTCTACTTCTACGACCTGGCCCGGCGCCTGACCATTGATCGTATGCACGAGTTCCTGGCGCCCTACGGCTTCGGCGCGCGCACCGGCGTGGACACCACCAACGAGCGCAGTGGGGTGCTGCCCTCCAGCGCCTGGAAGCGCGCCGCCATGGCCCAGCCCTGGTACCCGGGAGAGACCATCAGCGCCGGCATCGGGCAGGGCTACATGCTGGCCACGCCCATGCAACTGGCCGCCGCCACCGGCACCCTGGCCAGTCGCGGGCAGCGCTACACGCCGCGCCTGCTGCGCGCGGTGGACGGCGAGGAGTTGCCGCCGCAGGCGCTGCAGCCGGTGAGCGCCCCCGAGGCCGACTGGGCGGCGGTGTTCGACGGCATGCGCGAGGTGGTGCACGGTGAGCGCGGCACCGCCAACTACCTGTCCGAGGACATCGCCTACGAGATGGCGGGCAAGACGGGGACCGCCCAGGTCATCGGCATCGCCCAGGGCGAGGACTACAACGAGGAGGAGGTGGCCGAGCGTCACCGCCACCACGGCCTGTTCATCGCCTTCGCGCCCTTGCAGGCGCCGAGCATCGCGGTGGCGATCATCGTCGAGAACGGCGGCGGCAGTTCCGCCGCGGCGCCCATCGCGCGCGCCGTGATCGACACCTGGCTGCAGGGCGGGGCCGGCTGATGGGCGATTATGTCCGCCAGATGCCGCACCAGGGCTCCCAGGGCATCACCCGGGGACCGGGCCTGGCCATGCGCCTGCATATCGACGTGCCCCTGTTGCTGCTGCTGCTGGCGCTCACCGCCTACGGCCTGTTCGTCCTCTACAGCGCCTCGGGGCAGAACATGGCGGCGGTGGTGCGCCAGGGCCGCTTTTTCCTCGTCGCCTACGTCGGCATGTTCGTCGCCGCGCAGATCAACCTGCAACGCTACGCGCGCTGGGCGCCCTGGCTGTACCTGGCCGGGGTGGGGCTGCTGGTGGCGGTGATTCTCGCCGGGGTGGGGGCCAAGGGCGCGCAGCGCTGGCTACAGCTGGGCGGTTTCCGCTTCCAGCCCTCGGAAGTCATGAAGCTCGGGGTGCCCCTGGCGCTGGCCTGGTTCCTCGCCGACAGCACGCTGCCGCCACGTTTTCTCAATGTGCTCGGCGCGCTGGGCCTGCTCGGTGTCCCCGCCGCGCTGATCCTGTTACAGCCGGACCTGGGCACCGCTCTGCTGATCGCCGCCAGCGGCCTGTTCGTGCTGTTCATGGCGGGGATTGGCTGGCGCTACATCGTCGGCGCCGCGGTGCTGGCCGTGGCCTCCGCCTGGCCGGCCTGGCTGTTCGTGCTCAAGGATTACCAGAAACAGCGCATTCTCACCCTGCTCAACCCGGAGAGCGACAAGCTCGGCGCCGGCTGGAATATCATCCAGTCGAAAACCGCCATCGGTTCCGGCGGTTGGCAGGGCAAGGGCTGGATGCAGGGCACCCAGTCCCAGCTCGACTTCCTGCCGGAGAGTCACACCGATTTCATCATCGCCGTGCTGGCCGAGGAGCAGGGCCTGCAGGGAGTGCTGTTGCTGGTGGGCATCTACCTGCTGATCCTGCTGCGCGGGTTCTGGATCGGCTTGCGCGCACAGACCAGCTTCGGGCGTATGATGGCGGGCAGCCTGACGCTGACGTTTTTCGTATATATCTTTGTTAACATGGGCATGGTGGCCGGCCTGTTGCCGGTGGTGGGAGTTCCCCTGCCGCTGGTGAGCGCCGGCGGCACCTCGGTGGTAACCCTCATGGCGGGTTTCGGTATCCTCATGGCAATCAGCACGGAACAACGACTGGTGACGCGATGACGCGCGAGGTGCCATGCCGCCCCCACATTCCTAATCGCGAGACCGGGTATTCGTCTATGCCGCTTCACCTGAAAATCCTCGTCATCCTGTGCTGCCTGTGGCCCACCCTGTCCTGCGCCGCGGACAATTACGGCGATAACCCCGCGGCCCTGGCGGTCATCGACGAACTGGTGGCCGAAGAGGGCTTCGAGCGCGAGGCGCTGCTGCGGGTTTTTACCCAGGCACAACGCAAGGACAGTATCCTCGAGGCGATTTCGCGGCCGGCGGAAAAGACCAAGGCCTGGTACGAGTACCGCGCGATCTTTCTCACCGAGGAGCGCGAGGCCCGCGGCCTGGCGTTCTTCCGCGAGCACCGCGAGGCCTTGCAGCGGGCGGAGCGCGAGATGGGCGTGCCGGCGGAGATCGTGGTGGCGATCATCGGTGTGGAGACCTATTACGGGCGCATCGCCGGCAAATACCGCGTGCTCGATGCCCTCTCCACACTGGCGTTCGACTACCCGCGGCGCTCGCCGTTTTTCACCAGCGAGCTGAAACAGTACCTGTTGCTCACCCGCGACCAGGGCTTCGACCCGGCGGACCTGAAGGGCTCCTACGCCGGCGCCATGGGCCTGGGCCAGTTCATGCCCAGCAGCTACCGCAACTACGCCATCGACTTCGACGGCGACGGAGTGATCGATATCTGGAACAACCCGGTCGACGCCATCGGCAGTGTCGCCAACTACTTCAAGCGCCACGGCTGGCGCAGCGGCGAGGCGGTGGTGTTCGCCGCGGACGCACCGGCGGACGCACCGGCGGAGCTGTTCGTGCAGAGCCGCGCGGACCTCAAGCCCGTGCGCAGTGTGGCGGATTTCGCCCAGGCGGGCGTGGTGCCCCGGCAGGACGTCGACCCGGCGGCGCTGGCCACGGCCATGCAGTTCGAGCTGGAGCAGGGCTACGAGTACTGGCTGGGGCTGCACAATTTCTACGTCATCACCCGCTATAACCACAGCGCGATGTACGCGATGAGCGTCTACCAGCTCAGCCAGCGACTCGCCCGGGGGATGGCCGGTTGAGAGCCCTGCGCACGCTGTTCGCCGCCACCCTGCTGGCCTCCTGCTCCGCACCGCCGCCGGATTCGCGCTACGAGCTGAGCCAGGACGCGGCGCCGCCGCAGCCTGTCCGCGCGGCGCAGGTGGCCGACGCGCAGCCGCGCCCCGACCCTATCCTGGCCGCGGGCAATGTCAGCCCCTACACGGTGAACGGCGTCACCTACCGCGTACTGGACGACTACCACGGCTACCGCGAGGAGGGCATCGCCTCCTGGTACGGCGCCAAGTTCAATGGTTACGCCACGTCCAACGGCGAGATCTTCGACCTGTACAAGGCCAGCGCGGCCCATCGCACGCTGCCCATCCCCAGTTACGCCAGGGTGACCAACCTCGACAACGGTCGCAGCGTCGTGGTGCGCATCAACGATCGCGGCCCGTTTCATGCGGACCGCCTGATCGATCTTTCCTATGCGGCGGCGGTGAAGCTGGGCTACATGGAGCAGGGCACCGCGCGGGTCGCGGTGGAGGCGATCGCGGTGGCGGGCGTGGACGACCGGCGCGGCACCACGGCCGGCACCTACCGCTACCTGCAGGTGGGCGCCTTCGGCTCCGCGGCCTCGGCGCAACGCCTGCAGGGAGAACTGCAGGCGCTGCTGGGCTCGCCGGTGCTGATCAGCGAAGTGCAGGCGCCGCACGGCCTGCTGTACCGCGTGCGGGTGGGCCCGGTGGATGACGCGGCGCAACTCGAGGCCGTGCGCCGCACCCTCGCCGACAATGGCTACGGCCCCGGGCAGCCGCTGCCCTAGGCTGTCGCGCGGGCAGGGATTCTTCCGCTGCCGGGGCGCTTGCGTTACCATGCAACGCGTGCGAACCCTCAGCCCACGGACTCCCGATACCATGCTGCGACCTTTTCTGGCCCTGTTCCTGGCGCTGGCCGTGTATGCCGCGCCGGCCGCCGCCATCGTTCCCTCCCCGCCGCAGATCGACGCGGTGGCCTGGCTGCTGGTAGACGCCGACAGCGGCGAGGTACTGGCGGAAAACAACGCCGACCGCTCGCTGCCGCCGGCCAGCCTGACCAAGATGATGACCAGCTACCTGCTGGCCAGGGAGATCGTCGAGGGCCGTATCGGCGGCGGTGATATGGTGGCCGTCAGCGAGAATGCCTGGTCCCAGAACCCGATTTTCAAGGGCTCCTCCCTGATGTGGATCGAGCCCGGCAAGGACGTCTCCATCGACGACCTGCAGCGCGGCATCATCGTCTCCTCCGGCAACGACGCCACCGTGGCCGTGGCCGAGCACATCGCCGGCAGCGAGGCGGTGTTTGCGCAAATGATGAACGCCACCGCCGCGAAACTTGGCATGCACGACACCTACTACGTCAACTCGCACGGCCTGCCGCACCCGGACCACATGACCACCGCGCGCGACCTGGCGACCCTGGCGGTGGCCATGATCAACGACCACCCGCAGCAGTATGCGATCTACGCGGAAAAGGAGTTCACCTACAACGGTATTCGCCAGTACAACCGCAACACGCTGCTTGCCGAGGACTCCAGCGTGGACGGGCTGAAGACCGGGCACACCAGCGAGGCGGGGTACTGCCTGGTCGCTTCGGCCAAACGCGGCGATATGCGCCTGGTGTCCGTGGTGCTGGGTGCGAAAGGCACGCGCGAGCGCAAGAACCAGACGCGCAGCCTGCTCAACTACGGCTTCCGCTTCTTCGAAACGAGCACGGTGTTCGAAGCCATGACCGAACTGGACAAGCCGCGCATCTGGAAAGGCCAGGCCGATTACGTGCCGGTGGGGGTGATGGACGAGACGATTCTCACCCTGCCCCGGGGCCGCGGCGACGCGCTGCAGACCGAGGTAGACCTGCAGGGGGAACTGGTCGCGCCCCTGGCCGCGGGTGACGAGGTCGGCACCGTGACCCTGCGCCTCGATGGCGAGACAGTGCTGCGCACCCCGCTGGTCGCGCTGGCCGCGGTGGAGCCAGGCGGCCTGTTCGCGCGCCTGTGGGATACCGTGCTGATGTGGTTCGCCAGCCTGTTCAACCCCGGTTGACCGCGGCCGGCGTGGCCAGCCCGTGGAGGCGTAGGACGTGCAAGAGCCCGAAGCACCGAAAATAGAATTCCCCTGTGAGTACCCGATCAAGGTGCTGGGCCGCCGCAGCGACGTCTTCCGCGGCGTGGTGCTGGAGGTGTTCGAGCGCCACGCGCCGGGCTTCGACCAGGCCACGATTACCGTGCGCGACAGCCGCAAGGGCACTTTCACCGCCCTCACCGTCACCATCGTCGCCACCGGGCGTGAGCAACTGGAGGCGCTGCACCGGGACCTCATGGCCACCGGCCACGTACAGATGGTGATCTAGTGCCCGCTGTGCTGCGCGAGCTGGGCCTGGTGGATTATCTGCCGACCCTGCAGGCGATGCGCGAGTTCACCGATGCGCGCGATGCGCACAGCGCGGATGAACTGTGGCTGCTGCAACACCACCCCGTGTTCACCCAGGGCCAGGCCGGCAGGGCCGAGCACCTGCTCGCGCCCGGGGATATCCCGGTGGTGCAGGTCGACCGTGGCGGGCAGGTGACCTATCACGGTCCCGGGCAGTGGGTCTTGTACCTGTTGCTGGACCTGCGCCGCAACGGCCTGGGCGTGCGCGACCTGGTCGATCTCATCGAGGACTCCGTGCGCGAGCTGCTGGCCGGCTACGGGATCTGCGGCGAGGGCAAGCCGGGCGCACCCGGGGTGTACGTCGCCGGGGAAAAGATCGCCTCGCTGGGCCTGCGCGTGCGCCGCGGCTGCAGCTACCACGGTGTGGCGCTGAACGTGGACATGGACCTGGAACCGTTCGCGAGGATCAATCCCTGCGGTTATCCCGGCCAGGCTGTGACCAGTATGGCGCGGCTGCTGCCGGACGCGCCACCGGACCTCGACGCGGTGGGGGCGCGCCTGCTGACTATCGTCGCGCAGCGCCTGGACGGCGCGCCACCCCCGTCCGCCTAGCGTTTCACCGGGCGCTTCTGCAGTTTGCGCTGCAGGGTGCGGCGGTGCATGCCCAGGGCGCGCGCCGTGGCGGAGATATTCTGGTCGTTGTCGTGCAGGACGCGCTGGATGTGCTCCCACTCCAGCCGGTCGACGGAAATGGGGTCCGGCGGCACCTCCACCGCCGGCGCCTCCCCCTCGAAGGCGCGCAGGATCTCCTCGACCGTCGCCGGCTTGCACAGGTAGTTGGTGGCGCCGGCGCGGGTCGCCGCGACCGCGGTGGCGATGCTGGAGTAGCCGGTCAGCACGACCAGCCGGCAGCCGGGGGCCTGCTCCAGCAGCTGCGGCAGCACCAGCAGACCCGAGGTTTCCGGCATGTTCAGGTCGAGCAGGATATGGCTGGGTCGGAACTCGCTGCAGGCCGCGACGCCCTCGGCGGCGCTGGCGCAGCGCCGCGTGGCGAAGCCGCGGCGTTCGAAGCTGCGCGCCATCACTTCGGTGAACAGCTCGTCGTCATCGATCAGCAGAATCCGCTCCCCGCTCACGGCGCGGCCTCCCGCGGCGTGTCGGGTGCGCGCGGCAGGTGCATCTGCGCCAGTGCGCCGCCCTGCGGGTGATTGCGCAGCTCGAGACGGCCGCCGCAGCGTTCCACCGCCGCGCGACCCAGCATCAGGCCGATGCCCAGGCCGCCCCGGTCAGCGCGGATCACCGGTTTGCCCAGTCGCTGCGCCAGCGCCGGGTCGATGCCCGGGCCGTGGTCGCGCACGGCGATACGCACCTCCTGGTCGTCCCACTCGACGTGCATGGCCAGCGTCGGCGAACCGGTATCGGCCGCGTTGTTGAGCAGGTTCTCCAGCGCCTGGGCGAGAGTTGGCTCGACCTCGACCACAGGGCTGCCCGGCGCGCAGTCGAAACTGTAGGCGGTGCCCGGGCGGCGCACCGCCCAGCGCTCCAGGGTGTGGCGGGCGAAATCGCCCGCGGCCTGCCGCTGCGTTTCGCTGGACGAGCGTAATTCCGCGGTGCGGCCAAGCGCCGACAGGGTGGAGCGACACTACAGTAACTGGTCGCGTAACACGGAGCAGTCCTGGCGCAGGTCGTCGGGCAGGCCGTCGCGCGCCAGCATCTCGTCCACCACCACCAGCATGGTGGACAGCGGCGTACCCAGTTCGTGGGCGGTGCCCGCGGCGAGGCCCGCCACCGCCATGATCTGGTCGTCGCGCAGGCGCTCCTCGCGCTGCGCCGCGACCGTCTCCTCCTGGCGGCGCAGGATGGCCGCCATGCGCACCACGAAGAAGGTGATCAGGCCGACGCTGAAGAGGAAGTTGAACCACATGCCCAGGATATGCACGTTGGCGCCGTCGCCGTGACCCATGGCGGCGTGGGGGGTGAACAGCGGGAAGGGCCGATAGATGTACAGCAGCACGCTGTAGGCGAGCACCGAGGCCCCGGCCACCAGCCAGGTGTGGCTCCAGGGCAGCACCGCGGCGGCGATGACCACCGGGACCACGTAGTAGGAAATAAAGGGGTTGTTGGCGCCGCCGGTGAAGTACATCAGCGCGGACCAGCCGGCCACGTCGACCAGCAACTGGGCGAGGAACTCCCGGTCCGCCACCGGCCAGGGCCGTGTGGTACGCCACAGGCTGGCCATGGTGATGGCCGCCATGAACACCAGGCTGGCGGTAATGCCGGACAGGCTCGCGGTGGTGCGGCTGCTCGCCACCACGTAGCCGAGCACCGCGGTCTGGCCGAGCAGGGCGATGCCGCGGATGAGCAGCAGGGTGCGCAGGTTGTCCGCGGAGGGGCTGTAGGCGCGGGGCGGGCTGGCCGGGATCGTCTTCACGTTGCGCATTATAGAGCGCGGGGCGCCGCGCGGCAGCGACATTCTGTCGCGGCCGGCCCGGGCGTGCCCGCGCGCGGCGCGACGGTGCTGCTCCCCGCGGGCAAAAGGGCGTATAATTCGCGCTTTTTTGCAGCGGTTATCCCATGTCTGACCTCGGCCAGGACATCGACGCCCGGCGCACCTTCGCCATCATCTCGCACCCGGACGCGGGCAAGACCACCATTACCGAAAAGCTCCTGTTGCTGGGCAACGCGATCCAGGTGGCGGGCAGCGTAAAGGGCAAGAAGGGGCCCCACGCGACCTCCGACTGGATGAGCATGGAGCAGGAGCGCGGCATTTCCGTGACCTCCTCGGTGATGCAGTTCCCTTACCGCGAGCGCGTGGTGAACCTGCTCGATACCCCGGGCCACGAGGACTTTTCCGAGGACACCTACCGCACGCTGACCGCGGTGGACGCGGCTCTCATGGTCATCGACGGCGCCAAGGGCGTGGAGGACCGCACCATCAAGCTGATGAACGTGTGCCGGCTGCGTGATACGCCGATCTTCAGCTTCGTCAACAAGATGGACCGCGATATCCGCGACCCTATCGAACTGCTCGACGAGATCGAGGAGGTGTTGCAGATCCAGGGCGCGCCGATCAATTGGCCCATCGGCATGGGGCGCGAATTCCGCGGTGTCTACAACCTCTACAACGATGTCATTCACCTGTACGCGCCCGGCCAGGGCAGTGTCCTGCCCGAGGATCGGCGCATCGAGGGGCTGGACAGCCCGGCGGCGCGCGAATTGCTGGGCGAGGACTACGACGATTTCGTCGAGGAGATCGAGCTGGTGCGCGGCGCCAGCCACGAATTCGACCTGCAGCAGTTCCTCGCCGGCAGGCTCAGCCCGGTATTTTTCGGCACCGCCCTGAGCAATTTCGGCGTGCGCGAAATGCTCGACGATTTCGTGCGCTGGGCGCCGCCGCCCCAGGGCCGCGATACCACGGCCCGCCACGTCGAGGCGCGCGAAGCGGACTTCAGCGGTTTTGTCTTCAAGATCCAGGCGAACATGGACCCGCGCCACCGCGACCGCATCGCCTTCCTGCGCGTCTGTTCCGGGCGCTACAGCAAGGGCATGAAAATGCGCCACGTGCGCACCGGCAAGGACGTGAAGATCGCCGACGCGGTGACCTTCAAGGCGGGCGAGCGTGTGCTCGTGGAGGAGGCGGTAGCCGGCGACATCATCGGCCTGCACAACCACGGCACGATCCAGATCGGCGACACCTTCAGCGCCGGCGAGGACCTGCAGTTCACCGGCATCCCGCACTTCGCGCCGGAGTTGTTCCGGCGCATCCGCCTCACCGACCCGATGAAGTCCAAGCAGCTGCAGCGCGGCCTGCAACAGCTCTCCGAGGAGGGCTCCACCCAGGTGTTCGCGCCGCTGGACAGCACCGACCTGATCGTCGGCGCGGTGGGCCAGCTGCAGTTCGACGTGGTCGCCTACCGCCTCAAGGACGAGTACAAGGTGGAGGCGATCTACGAACCGGTGAACGTCTACACCGCGCGCTGGGTGCACTGCGACGACGCGCGCAAGCTGGAGGAATTCCGCAGGAAGGCCTCGGAGCACCTGTCACAGGACGGTGGCGGCTACCTCACCTACCTGGCGCCGACGCGGGTCAACCTGGCGCTGATGGAGGAACGCTGGCCGGATATCCAGTTCCGCGCCACGCGCGAGCACTGACCCTGCGCACGGCATTGCGTGCAAAGTAATCGCATGTCTGGAGCCGCCGGGAGCCGGCAGGCGGTATCCCCCCCGGAAACAATCAGGCCGCGTTTAGCGCAGCGACCGCGCGCGGGGCTTTCTGCGAGCACTGTCCGAGTCCGAATTTTTCGCGCAGCGAAAAATCGTCGAGTTGCGCAGCAGCCGCGCGCGGTCGCGGAGCTGCGGCCGTTTCAGGGGGGGGATACCGCCTGCCGGCGATTGCACTCCTCCCCCAGTCCCAGGCCGTGCGAGTGTCGAACGTGAGGCCGGGTGCGATGCTCAGGCCCCGGGCGACCCTCAGGCCAGCAGGGCCTCGATATCCTTCTCGATGTCCGACGGCTTGTCCTTGGGAGCGTAGCGGCGCACCACGTTGCCGTCGGCGTCCACCAGGAACTTGGTGAAGTTCCACTTGATGCCCTCGGAGCCGAGCAGGCCCGGCGCGGCCTGCTTTAGATGGCGGTACAGCGGGTCGGCGCCGTCGCCGTTGACCTCTATCTTGCCGAACATGGGGAAGCTGACGCCGTAGTTGAGCTGGCAGAACTCGACGATCTCGTCGTTGCTGCCCGGGTCCTGCTTGCCGAACTGGTTACAGGGAAAGCCGAGGATTTCCAGCCCGCGCTCGCGGTACTTCTCGTACATCTCCTCCAGGCCCTTGAATTGCGGGGTAAAACCGCATTTGGAGGCGGTGTTCACCACCAGCAGGACCTTGCCCTTGAAGTCGGACAGGGGGCGGTCTTCACCGTTGGGGGTTTTACAGCTGAAATCGTGGACGGTCTGGGGCATGGGGGTCTCCGCAGCGGCCGGGTGGCTCGCTGTTTAAAGTAGCATAAAACCACCGGTACGCAGGACCGGGCCCATTGGATCAGGCCGCGGTCAGGCCATTTGCGCCTGGTGCAGGCGCACCTGCTCCATCAGCAGTTGCAGGCGCTTGCGCTGCATCTTCAGTCCGTATTCCAGGGTCTTCAGCTTGGTGCGCAGGGCGGCGGAGTCCCACTTCTGCTGCAACTGTTGCCGGTGCTCCTCGAGGGCTCCGCCGAGTTGTTCCTTCTTGCGCTCGTAGCGCTCGGCCTGCAGGGCGGTCCACTCGTTGATGGACTGGGTGAACAACTGGTATTCGCGCTCCAGGGTTTCGCGCAGGGTCTCGCAGTCGCGGCCCTCGTCGAGCTTGTTGTGCGCGCGGCGGAACTGGGTGTCGAGAATGGCGCGCTGGATCTTGAAATCCGGTACGCGCGTCAGGTTGCTGGCCAGGCCGACCCGCGAGCAGAGGTTGATCATCCACTTGGTCGGGTCCCAGTGCCACCAGCGAATCCCGTTGCGGTAGTCATTCTGGAAGATGTGGTGGTAGTTGTGGTAGCCCTCGCCGTAGGTGAGGAAGGCGAGCAGGTCGTTGTCGCGTGCGCTGTTGTCCTCGGTGTAGGGCCGGCGGCCCCAGAAATGCGCCAGGGAATTGATGAAGAAGGTGACGTGGTGGTTGACCACCAGGCGCAGCAGGCCGACCAGCAGCACGGTGCCGATCACGTCGCCGAGCCACACGCCGAGCAGCACGGGAAGTCCGACGTTCATGAACACGGTCAGCGCGACGTAGTGGTTGTGTTGCCACATGACGATGGGGTCGCGCTGCAGGTCGCGGGCGTTGGAGAAATCCTCCTCGTTGCTGCGGTACTCGCGCAGCATCCAGCCCATGTGGCTGAACCACAGCCCACGGCTCGCAGAGTACGGGTCCTTCTCGTCGTCGTCCACGTAGCGGTGGTGACGGCGGTGGTCCGAGGCCCAGATCAGGATGCTGTTCTGCAGTGCGCCGGCGCCCCAGAAGGCGAAAAACCAGCGCAGCGCCGGGTGCGCGTCGTAGGCGTTGTGCGCCCACAGGCGGTGGTAACCGCCGGTGATCGACATGCCGTTGAGGTACAGGAAGGCGACCGCCCACAGCCACTGGGTGCCGGTGTAACCGTGATACACGCCCCACAGGGGCACCAGTACCAGGGCGAGCAGGGGCAGGCCGACAAAGATGATCACATTGGTCGTGTCGAGGGGCGGTTTGTTCATGAATTAATCCGGCTGGGTTCAGGACAGACAATACATTGCGAATATTAACTTTTTTTGGCGAGAAAGTCTTTCCGCCGCAACGGCTTTTAACACATTCGCGCCGATTCTGCAGTAGAATGCTCTCCCCCCTTTTCAATCCTGTGAAACGGAGTTTTTCATGCTGCGGTGCCAGCCACGCGCGGACGGACTGTCTCCCCACGCGCCGGCGCCGCGTCGCCCCGCGTGCGGGCCTGTGTTCGCCCGGGGCGCCCGCCGGTGAGCAGGGCGGTCTTCACCCACGGCTCCACTGCACGCCACGTGCTGGTGATGACCGGGGCCAGCGCCACGGGCCTGTTGACCATGTTCGGCGTGGACATGATCGACATGTACTTCCTCACCCTGCTGGGCGAGCAGGAACTGGCCGCCGCGGTGGGTTTCGCCGGCACGCTGATCTTTTTCCTGGTCTCGGTCAGTATCGGCCTGCAGATCGCGCTGGGAGCGCTGGTCGCACGCTCGGAAGGGGCCCAGCGGCGCGACCTGGCGCGGCGCTACTGCAGCAGCGCGCTGCTGTTCAACGCGCTGGTGTCCTGCGCCATCAGTGGCGTGGCCTGGTTCCGCCTGCGCCCGCTGCTGGAACTGCTCGGCGCCAGCGGCCAGACCCTCGAATACGCCATCAGCTACGCCAGCATCCTGCTGCCCAACATGCCGATACTGGTGCTGGGCATGAGCATGGCGGCCGGGGTGCGCGCGGTGGGCGACGCGCGCCGTTCCATGTGGGCCACGGTTCTCGGCTCGTTGGTGAACGCGGTGCTGGACCCGCTGTTTATCTTCACCCTGGGCTGGGGCCTGGAGGGCGCCGCCTGGGCGTCGGTGGCGGCGCGCTGCGTGGTATTCGGCGTCGCCTGGCATGCCCTGGGCGTCGTGCACCGGCTGCCCTGCCGTGTGTCCACCGCAGAATTTCTCGCCGACATCCGGCCCATCATGGTGATCGCCGGTCCGGCGGTACTGACCAACCTGGCCACGCCCATCAGCAACAGTTTCGTGTTGCGCACCATGGCCCAGTTCGGCGACAGCGCGGTGGCCGGGGCGGCGATCATGGGGCGTATCACCCCCGTTGCCTTCGCCGCGATCTTCGCACTGTCCGGCGCGGTCGGCCCCATCGTCGGCCAGAATGCCGGCGCCGGCCGCTACGACCGCGTGCGCTCGACCCTGCGCGGCGCGATCCTGCTCAACGCGGTCTACGTCGTCCTGATGTGGCTGCTGCTGGCGCTTTGCGCCGAGGGCATCGTCGCGGTGTTTTCCGCCAGCGACCAGGCCGCCGAGTTGATCCTGTTCTACTGCTGGTTCCTGGTCGGCGCCTTTGCCTTCAACGGCTGCCTGTTCGTCGCCAACGCCAGCTTCAACAACCTGCGCCACGCCCACTGGGCCACCTGTTTCAATTTCGGCCGCGCCGTCCTGGGCACGATACCCGCGGTATACTTCGGCGCTCAGTGGTACGGCCCGCGCGGGGTCATGGCCGGGGAGGCCTTCGGCGCCGTGGCGTTTGGCATCGCCGCCATGATCGGCGCTTTCGCCCTGGTCAATCGCCTGGAGCGCGAGCACCGGCCCATCGAGCCCGGACCGCTGTCCGAACCGGCGGTGGCCGGGCTGGATACGGGACGCGAGCCGCCGGTCTAGGACGGCCTCAGTTCAGCGCCAGGCGCACGCGCAGGGGGTTGTGGTCGGAGCTGGAGACCGGGATCACGCGCGCCCCGGTGCTGGCCAGGCCGCGCACGTAGATGTGATCCAGGGCGCGGCCGAAGGCGCGGGTGCGCAGGTCGGGCTGGAAAGCCACCGAGGCCAGACCGTGCTCGCGCGTAAAGCGCTCGACCAGGGCCTGTCGCCCGCCGTTCCAGGTGTTCAGATCGCCGGCGAGGATCACCGGCCCGCGGTGCAGGTCCAGCACCGCGCCCAGGGCGCGGAACTGGGCGGAAAAACTGTCCAGGCCGAGTTCGAAGTTCACCGCGTGCACGTTGATCGCGAGCAGGCGCTCGTCGCGGCCGCGCAGGGGGTGCTCGGTGATGCTCACCGCCTTCGGTGTGCCCAGCCAGGGCTCCCACGCCGTGACCTGGCAGCGGCCGCTGGGCGCGCCGGTGCTCAGGGTCATCACCCCGGTGCTGTTGCCCGGCCGCGTGTAGCCCCGGGCGAAGGCCCGGTGCAGGGGGCCGGGAATGATCTCGTCGAGGTGCGCCTGCAGGGAGGCCTCCTGGATGAACGCCAGGTCTATGCCGGCGCCCAGGCTGGCCAGGTCCGTGTCCCAGCCCTGGTTGCTGGCCTTCTGGATGTTCCAGCTCAGTACCTCGAACTCGTCGCCCAGGGCCGCTTCCCGGTTTTCCGGCAGTGCGCGGCCCAGCGAGTTGGCGCAACTGTCGGCGCGGGCGCCAGCCGCCGCCAGCAGGCACAGCAACACCAGCAACAGGCCGGTGGCGATGCGGAAGCTGTGGGGCAGGCGGTAGGTGCGCACGGGACGATCTCAACGGCTGGACGGCCTTTATAGCATTTGCCGCGCAACGCGACCATGACCTGCATCGCCGCGGCGCGGGTAATTTGTCACCTGCAACACCGCTGGTGTGCGTGCACCGGTGCGGATGACTCCGCGGCCGGGAACTGACATCATTAGGCGCTGTGGATGTGGTCAGGGCACCGCGCGGCCGCGCCCGGCGTGTTGCGCAGTCCGCCGGGACGAATAAGGCAATAACCAACACCGGCTTGGTGAAGACAAGGGGGCAGGCATGGAACGTGTCCGGCTGGCGGCAAAACGGGCGCTGCGGCGCATTGCGCGCAACGCGCCCGGCCAGCGCAACCTGCGGCGCGAGATCGCCGGCAAGGAGCGGCTGCGCTGGTGGCTGATCTACGGCTCCACGCGCAGCGGCACCACCTATATATCGGAGCTGGCCAAGTCCTGCGCCAGCCTGTGGATTGGCGACTGGCGGCTGGGCTCGATCCTGGCGGGCATCGAGGAGTACCGCGAGGTCAGCGCGCTGCCCAACCACGATCATATCGAGTTCGACTACCCGCGGCTGCTGCGCGACCTGTCGCGCAATATCCTGGACACCGCCTACCCCGGTGACGGCCGGCAACTGGATTTTGTCTACAAGCAGGCGGTGCTGCGGCCGAAGGAGCACCGCTGCCTTGTCGCCATGTGGGGCCCGCCGGAGCGGGTGATTTTCTGCCTGCGCGAGCCCTCGGGTTTCATCGCCTCGGCGCGCATCAAGTTCCCGCGCCGCAGCGTCGAGCACCTGCAGCAGCAGTACGTGAACTCCCTGGAACAGTACCTGCAGATCGGCGGCGATATCATCGAGTACGTCCCCGACCTGAGCCTGGCGGACTACCAGGCCTTTCTCGCGCCGCTGGATTTCAGCGGCGTGGAGCTGCCCGAATTTCGCTACACGGGCGAGCAGGACGACGCCAACACCAGCGAGGCGATGTGGCAGGTGTACCGGAAAATCCGTGCGCTGGCGCAGGAGGGCGCCGCGCCCGGCTAGAGCCTTTCCAGGAAGGACTGGTACTCGAGCAGGGTGATGCGGCGGCGGAACTCCTCGATTTCCTGCTGCTTGGTCAGGGTGAAGATACGCTGCAGTTCCTCCCCCAGGCTGTTGCGGATGAAGTCCGAGTCGCTGAACAGCCTCACCGCGTCCGGCATGTACACCGGCAGGGTTTCCTTTTCCTGGGAGTAACCGTCGCCCTTGATCGGCTCACCGGGGGAAATATTCTGCTCGATGCCGTCGAGCATGGCGGACAACAGCACGGCGAAGGCGAGATAGGGATTGGCGTCGGCGCCGGCGACACGGTGCTCCAGGCGCCGCGCGGCCTTGCTGCCGGCGGGAACGCGCACCGCCACGGTGCGGTTCTCGTAGCCCCAGCTGGGAAAGGTGGGGGCGTGGGCACCCTTCTGGAAGCGGCGGTAGGCGTTGTAGCTGGGCGCGAATATCGCCACCGAGTCGGCCATATTCAGCAGGCAGCCGCCGATGGCGTTGTGCAGCAGGGGCGAGCCCTTCTCCGAGCCGTCATCGAAGATGTTGGCGCCGCTCTCGTCGAGCACGCTGCAGTGGATGTGCATGCCGTTGCCCGACTCGTCCTCGAAGGGCTTGGGCATGAAGCTGGCGATCAACCCGTGCTTGGCGGCGACCCCCTTGATCAGCCGTTTCATCATCATGATCTGCTTGGCCGCCAGCACCGGGTTGTCGACATGGGTCATGTTGATTTCGTACTGGGAGGGCGCCGACTCCTTGACCACGCCGTCGAAGGGCAGGTCCTGCACCTCGCAGGCCAGGCGCAGGTCTTCCATCATGTCCTGGTGGTGGTTGAGCACGTCCAGCCCGTAGGTGTTGCCGCCCACGGGGCCGCTGCCCGCCGGCGAGGGGCAGGTGTGCAGGGGGACCGACTCGTCCCACTGCACCAGGCTGAACTCGAGTTCCGCCGCCACCACCGGCCGCCAGCCGGCTTCCTGGTAGCGGGTCAGGACCTGCTTGAGCACGTGGCGGGGATCGCCCATGTAGGCGCTGCCGTCGGCGTCGTACATGGACAGCATGACCTGGCCGTGCTGGCCGCCGGCGGCCCAGGGCGTGGGCAGCAGGGAGCCCTCCACCGGGCGGCAGATGCCGTCGGCGTCGCCCGCGGCGAAAACCAGTTCTTCGACATCCCGGCCCCAGATGTCCAGGCTGAGGGCGGTTTTGGGGAGTTTGAGTTCGCCGTCGAAAATCTTGGCCAGTTTGTGCCGGGGTACCCATTTGCCACGCATGACCCCGTTGCAGTCGGGGAGGAGGGCTTCGATTGTGGTTATCTCAGGGTGCGCCCGCAGGAACCAATCGGCTTCAAGCGACATGCATCCACCGTGCAGTGACCGGTAAGGATGCACTATCCTTTGTGGTGGCGATCACCACAATGCCCAAGTTGGGGCAGCAAGCACGGTCCGGGGACGGGCACGCGCGGTGAGGCGCTACCGCGGCGCCATGTAGATGCTCAGTGGGTCCTGCCCGCCGGCCTCGCCGAGGCAGGACATGGAGTTGAGGAACAGCGAGAACAGGTCGGTCTGCGAGCTCACGTCGAGTTTGCGGTAGATGCTCTTGCGATGCCGGCGCACGGTTTCCACGGCGATCTGCAGCCGCTCGGCGGAGATGTCGGTACCGTATCCACGCAGCATCAATTCCAGCACGTCTTTCTCGCGCGGCGACAGCATCGAGGCGCCGAAGGTGCGGAAGGCGAGGTCTATCTGGTGATCTATGCCGGGCTGGATGAGGTTGGTCGCGGCAAAATCCTGGTGCTCACTGTGGCTCTTGATGAGCTCGGAGATGGGTTCGGCGAGCAGGTACAGCGTCTCGTACTCGTCGTCGCCGAAGGAGCCGTTCTCGGGCAGGCGCATCATGCTCAGGTTGATCACGTTGCCCGCCTGCAGCTTGGACAGGTAGACGATCTCATCGCAGGTGCCGGTGTCGCCGTAGTAGTCGCGGTAGTAGCTTGAGTCCTTGAGTTTGCCGAGGGTGACCCGGGACAGGCGGTAGATGCGCGCCCGCGGCTGGTTCATGGAGGTCTGGTAGAACGGGTCCTCGCGGTAGGGGCCGTCCAGGTACTGGTCGATCTGCTGCTCCAGCGCGTGCGGGGGAATCTGGTGGTACAGCACCCGCGGCGGCAGGTCGCGGTGATACAGCCAGACCTGCGGGTAGTCGATGCGCACCTGGCCATCGATGGCCGCGACCAGCAGGGGGAAGAAGTCTTCCGTACCGAGCGCGGCGATGGCTCGCGACAGGTCCTTGTTCCACTTGCTGATCTGGTTGATATCGTTCATGTGGCGCCGGTGTATTCTTATTGGGCCGTCCCTGCATCAATAGTGCGGAGGCGCCGCGGTGATGTCAAACCCCGCTGTGCGGCAATATCACCAGCGCAGGGGCCCGCGCTGCGCGCCGCTCAACATTGGCGGCACCCTGCGCTATGCTTGGCGCCGAGGGAGACAGCATACGTGAAAGCGGGAAAGTCAGCCGCCGATTCGGCGATGTACAACGAGGCGGTGCCCATGGAGTTTACCCGGGCGCTGCTGGCCCAGGCGCGCGCCTACCGGCGCGACGTCGACGCCATCCTGCGCCGCGCGCGCTTCCCCTTCGACCCGTTGCGCCAGGGTGCGCAAACCGCGTTTGTCTCGCGCGAGCAGTACTCGCGCCTGTGCGTCGAACTGTTGCGCGAGTTGGGGGACGAGTCCGGCGGCGTCATGCCCGACGTGCAGACGCCTGTCGGCACGACCCGCCTGATCGCCCTGAGCATGATCAACAGCTCCACCCTGGCGGTGGCCCTGCGCCGTGGCATCGAGTTCAATCGCGTGTGCCGGGTGCGCCAGGACGCGCAGATCACCAACGAACTGCTGGTCGACGAGCAGGGACGGGAGGCGACCCTCACCTACCTGCTGGGGGACGACGCGCCGGAGGTGCAGCACAGTGTGTTGTGTAACCTCGCCATGTGGATGCGTTTCAGCGGCTGGCTGATCGGCCAGCATATCGATATCGTCAGCGCCACCTGCGCCGGGCCGCGGCCGGGTTTCATGGCCGGCATCCGCCACTTTTTTCCCTGTCCGGTGGACTACGAACAGCCGCTGAACTCGGTGACCTTCAGCGCGCGCCACCTGGAGGCGGAGTTACTGCGTGACGAGGACGACCTGATGGAGTTCCTCAAGCTGGCCCCCTACTACGTGGTCATCGAGCCCCAGGCCAGCACGCTGAGCATTACGTACCGCATCCGCGAGATCATCGGCGATGACTTCCGCGGCGAACTGCCCAGCTTCGAGGAACTCACCGGCCTGCTCAACATGTCGGCGCGCACCCTGCGCCGGCGCCTGGAGAAAGAGGGCACCTCCTACCAGCGGATCAAGGACAACGCGCGGCGCGATGCGGCTATCACCATGCTCAGCCGCCAGGGCATGACGGTCAGCGAGGTGGCCGAGATGGTGGGCTTTTCCGACCCCAGCGCGTTCCACCGCTCCTTCAAGAAATGGACAGGGCAGTCGCCCGGCTCCTACCGCTAGCCTTCTCGCCCGGTGCGGTTGTGCCCCGGAGCCGGTGCCTGGTGTGGCGGGGTGGGATACGTCTGCCCGCGCTGGGCCGCTTCGACCCGTGTCTTCCCGGGCCGCTATCGCGTGGGTGCGGAACTGCGTCAGTCCGACCAGTCCAGCGGTTCGGTGCGCCAGTGATCGCGCCAGGCGCGGTACACCTTGTTGCTGTATTTACGGCTGCCCACGCTGCCGTTGTAACGCGCCAGGGCGCGGTGCAGGTGGCCGTTCTCGCGCTGCAGGTAGAACTGCAGGATGCGGCAACCGTACTCGAAGTTGGTGGCGTTGTGGGTGAGGTTGTCGTCCGGCCGGCCGATTTCGTTCTTCCAGAAGGGCATGACCTGCATCATGCCCTGGGCGCCCACGCGCGACACCGCAAAGCGGTCGAAGTGGCTTTCCACCTCGATCACCGCCAGTACCAGCTCAGGGGGCAGGCTCGCCCGCGACGCGGCGGCATGGATCTGTTGCAGCAGCTGCAGGCGCCGCTGCGGCTCCTTGACGTAACGGGCCAGGCGCGCCGACATGTCCACCAGCCAGACCTCGGCGTCGTAGCGATCCTGGAAACTGTCCGCATCGACGATAGTGTGCTCGAGAAAGGTGCGCAGCTCGGCGCGCTCTGCCGGGTCTTGCGGTTGCGCCGCCAGCGGGGGGCAGAGCAGGTAGAGCAGACAGGCGGCAGCGCATGCCAGCCGCCGCAGGTGGCTACTGGTGGCTGCGCGGGTCAGCCCAGCTTCTCCCGCAGCAGTTCGATGACCTTATCCTGGGGAACCAGTTGCGCGTCGGCATCGCGGCGGCCCTTGTACTCCAGATTGCCCTCGGCGAGGGCGCGGTCACCGATGACGACGCGGTGGGGAATGCCGACCAGTTCCATGTCGGCAAATTTTACACCCGGGCGTTCGTCGCGGTCGTCCATCAGCACTTCCACGCCCAGCTCGCGCAATTGTGCGTAGAGCGTCTCCGCGGCGTCGGCCACCGCCTCCGATTTGCGCATGTTCAGCGGGACGATGGCGACCTGGAAGGGCGCCATGCTGTGCGGCCATATAATGCCGCTGTCGTCGTGGTTTTGCTCGATGGCGGCGGCGACGATACGGGTGACCCCGATGCCGTAGCAGCCCATGGTCATGGTCACGTTTTTACCGGTTTCGTCCAGCACCCGGGCGCCCATGGCGGCGCTGTACTTGTCGCCGAGCTGGAAGATATGGCCCACCTCGATGCCGCGGCGGATGCGCAGCTTGCCCTTGCCGTCCGGGCTGGGATCGCCCTCGACGACTTCGCGCAGGTCGGCGACCTGCGGCAGCGGGCAGTCGCGCTCCCAGTTCACCCCGGTGAAATGCACGCCGTCCTCATTGGCGCCGCAGTTGAAATCCGCCAGCACCGCGGCGGCGCGATCGACATAGACCGGTATATCCAGGCCCACCGGACCCAGGGAGCCGAATCCCGCCCCCAGCGCCGCGCGCACCTCGTCCTCCGCAGCCATCTGCAACGGCGATGCGACGCCCTCCAGGTGTGCGGCCTTGACCGTGTTGAGCTGGTGATCGCCGCGCAGAACGAGCGCCACCAGTGCGCCGTCCTGGTCGCCTTTTACTACCAGTGTTTTCAGGCAGGTAGTTGATTCGACGGATAAAAACCCGGCCAGGGCGTCGATGGTGGTGACCCCCGGCGTGTCTGCGCGCGCCATTGCGGCGGTCGGCTGCGCGCGCGTTTCGCCCGGCGCCAGGGCCTCGGCCATCTCCACATTGGCGGCGTAGTCGCTGGCGTCGCTGAACGCGATGGCGTCCTCGCCCGAGTCCGCCAGCACGTGGAATTCGTGCGAGGCGCTGCCGCCGATGCTGCCGGTGTCGGCAATCACCGGGCGAAACTCCAGGCCCAGGCGGGTAAAGATGCGCGAGTAGGTATCGAACATCACCTCGTAGGTTTCCTGCAGGGATGCCTGGCTCACGTGGAAGGAGTAGGCGTCCTTCATTATGAACTCGCGTGAGCGCATGACCCCGAAGCGCGGCCTGATTTCATCCCTGACCTTGGTCTGTACCTGGTAGAGATTCAGCGGCAGCTGTTTATAGCTGCGAATTTCATCACGGACCAGTGCCGTTATAACCTCTTCGTGGGTCGGGCCCAGGCAAAAGTCGCGTTCGTGCCGGTCGCGTATGCGCAGCAACTCGGGGCCGTACTGTTCCCAGCGGCCGGATTCTTCCCATAATTCAGCGGGTTGCATAACCGGCATGCTGACCTCCTGGGCGCCGGAGCGGTCCATCTCCTCGCGGACGATGGTCTCGACCTTGCGCAATACGCGCAGGCCCAGCGGCAGCCAGGTGTAAAGTCCCGCCGCGATTTTGCGGATCAGTCCGGCGCGCAGCATGAGTTGGTGGCTGACGATCTCGGCGTCCGCCGGAGTTTCTTTTTGAGTGGCGATCAGGAATTGGCTGGTGCGCATGACGAATTCGTGACAGGCGGTTTGGAAGGGGAACAAGTTTACGTGCGAAACCCATCCGGGTACAGATAGAACTCACGCGAGAACAGTGCAGCGATATTGCATGGGTGCACCCGGGGAGTGCACGTTTTTGCCGGTACGACATCGATACTGGAAAAACAGGGTTTTTTTCCCGACGTGCCGACAAAACGCTTGTATTGCAGCGTTTCATGCATTATACAGTGCGTGTGCCTTGTGGCGGCGCCGTTTCAGGTTGTTGGAGTGTGCGCTACAGGTTTCAAGCGCGATTCGTTCAACTTTTTATTAGGGAAGGTTCAAAGTCTAATGGCAACCAGAAAAGCAGCGAAGAAAAAAGCACCGGCAAAAAAAGCAGCCAAGAAGGCGCCGGCTCGTAAAAAAGTAGCCAAGAAGGCGCCGGTGAAAAAAGCCGCTCCGGCCATCCGTGAAAAGATGACCAAGAGCCAGATCACCGCTCACCTGGCTGATAGCACTGGTCTCACCAAGAAAGAAGTGACTGCTGTAATGGACGAGTTCCACACCCTTATCGAGCGCAGCATCAAGAAGCGTTCCGTGGGCGAATTCACCATTCCCGGCATCATGAAAATCACCACCGTGAAGAAGCCCGCGCGCAAGGCACGCAAGGGTATCAACCCCTTCACCGGTGAAGAGACCACCTTCAAGGCCAAGCCGGCTAGCACCGCCGTCAAGATCCGGCCGCTGAAAAAGCTGAAGGAGTTCGCCGCCTCCTGAGCGGTGTCCGGGGGGCCGCCTGCGGCGGCCTCCCTCGGCTCTGGATAACGCCTGCACCGCCCGGTGCGGGCGCTTTACGCCTCTCTGAACGCCCCGTCGGGCCTGCTTGGCCTGCTCGCTCGCTTGCGTTAGAATTCGCGCCTCATTTTTCCTGATTCGCAGCTTTAATTGGTGGGGTTGTATCCATGCCGATTTATGAATATCAGTGCCAGGCCTGCGGTGAAGAGATAGAGGCGCTGCAGAAGCTCAGCGACGCGCCTCTGGTCGAGTGCCCGGCTTGTGGCAAGAATGATCTGAAAAAGAAAGTCTCGGCAGCGGCCTTCCGCCTCAAGGGAGGCGGTTGGTATGAGACCGACTTCAAGACGGGTAACAAGAAAAACCTCGCCGGGGGCGAAAGCGCCGCGGGAGGCAGCGCCGGGGGCGGTGACAAGTCTGGCGGCAAATCCGGCGACGGCGCCGGGGACAAGGCGGCCGGTAAAACCAAGAGCGGCGGCGACAACAAACAGACGGCCTGAACCGGCGCAGCCCGGCGGGCCCAGGTAAATGGATCCAGTTATGCGCAGTCACTATTGTGGGGCTCTCTCCACGACCCACATCGACGAGACAGTGACCCTGTGCGGCTGGGTCGACCGGCGCCGTGACCACGGCGGGGTGATCTTCCTGGACCTGCGCGACCGCCAGGGCATCGTCCAGGTCGTGTTCGACCCGGACACCGAAGAGCACTTCGAGCGCGCCGACCGCGTGCGCAGCGAGTACGTGCTGCGGGTCACTGGCAGGGTCCGTGCGCGCGGCGCCGGGACCGTGAATCCGGCCATGGCCACCGGCGAGATCGAGGTGCTGGGCAAGGAACTGGAGATACTCAACCAGGCTGCGACCCCGCCCTTCCAGCTCGACGAGTACACCAACGTGGGCGAGGACGTGCGCCTGCAGTACCGCTACATGGACCTGCGCCGCCAGCAGATGCAGGAGAGACTCATCCTGCGGTCGAAGATCACCACCGCGGTGCGCAACTTCCTCGACGGCGAGGGCTTTCTGGATATCGAGACGCCGATACTGACTCGCGCCACGCCCCAGGGCGCGCGCGACTACCTGGTGCCCAGCCGCACCCATCCCGGGCAGTTTTTCGCGCTGCCGCAGTCACCGCAGCTGTTCAAGCAACTGCTCATGGTGTCCGGCTTCGACCGCTACTACCAGATCGCCAAGTGTTTCCGCGACGAGGACCTGCGCGCCGACCGCCAGCCGGAGTTCACGCAGATCGACATCGAGACCGCCTTCCTCGAGGAACAGGACATCATGTCGATCACCGAGCGCCTGGTGCGCGAACTGTTCAGCGCGGTGCTGGACGTCGAGTTGCCAGAGTTTCCGCGCATGGCTTATGCCGAGGCCATGGAACGCTTTGGCTCGGACAAGCCGGACCTGCGCATCCCGTTGGAACTGGTCAGTGTCGATGACCTCATGCAGCAGGTCGAATTCAAGGTTTTCCGCGGCCCGGCGGATGACCCCGCGGGCCGTGTCGCCGCGCTCAAGGTAACCGGCGGCGCGACCATCAGCCGCAAGGAAATCGACACCTACACCGATTACGTGGCGATTTACGGCGCGCGCGGCCTGGCCTGGATCAAGGTCAACGATGTCGACGCGGGCGTGGAGGGGCTGCAGTCGCCCATCCTCAAGTTCATGCCCGAGGAAATCGTCGCCAGCATGATGCAGCGCCTGGGCGCGGCCAACGGCGACATTATTTTCTTCGGCGCCGACCGCGCCGATATCGTCAACGAGGCCCTGGGCGCGCTGCGCATCAAGGTGGCCGAGGACCTGGGCCTGGTGTCTGCGGGCTGGGCGCCCCTGTGGGTGGTCGACTTCCCCATGTTCGAGGCCGACGGCGACGGCGGCCTGACCCCGCTGCACCACCCCTTCACCGCGCCGTCCTGCAGCGTGGAAGAGCTGGTCGCGGCGCCGGCGGCGGCGTTGTCACGCGCCTACGACATGGTGCTCAACGGCACCGAACTGGGCGGCGGCAGCATCCGTATCCACCGTGCGGAAATGCAACAGGCGGTGTTCGAGGTGCTGGGCATCGACGAGACGGAGGCGCGCGAGAAGTTCGGCTTCCTGCTCGATGCCCTGCAGTACGGCGCGCCGCCCCACGGCGGGCTGGCGTTCGGCCTGGACCGCCTGGTCATGCTGATGACCGGCGCCAGCTCCATCCGCGACGTGATCGCCTTCCCCAAGACGCAAACCGCGGCCTGCCTGATGACGGAGGCCCCCTCGGATGTGGGCGCGGCACAGTTGCGCGAACTCAACCTGCGCCTGCGCCAGGTGCGCGAAGGACAGGACAAGGCGCAGTAGTTATATATAGAAGGAAGAGTCTATGGCCGGCCACAGCAAATGGGCCAACATCAAGCACCGCAAGGCGGCACAGGACGCCAAGCGCGGCAAGGCCTTTACCAAACTGATCCGTGAACTGGTGGTCGCCGCCAAGCAGGGCGGGCCGGCGCCGGAAGACAATCCCCGCCTGCGCGCCGCGGTAGACAAGGCGCTGGGCGCCAACATGACCCGCGATACCATCGATCGCGCCATCGCCCGCGGCGCCGGCACCAACGACGCGGACGACATGGAGGAAATCACCTACGAGGGCTACGCCCCGGGTGGCATCGCGGTGCTCGTCGAGGCCATGACCGACAACCGCAATCGCACCGTGGCCGAAGTGCGGCACGCGTTCTCCAAGCGCGGCGGCAACCTGGGCACGGACGGCTCCGTCGCCTACCTGTTCGAGCGCAAGGGCCAGCTCACCTTCGCCAGCGGCGTGGACGAGGATGCGCTGATGGAGGCCGCCCTGGAGGCCGGCGCCGAGGACCTGGAGACCAGCGACGACGGTTCGGTGGACGTACTCACGCCCTGGGAAGACTTCGGCGCGGTGAAGCAGGGCCTGGAAGAGGCGGGCTTCAGCGCGGAGTCGGGAGAGGTCACCATGATCGCCTCGACCACGGTACCGGTGGACGCCGGCGGCGCCGAGACCCTGATGGGGCTGGTCGATGCCCTGGAGGACCTGGACGACGTGCAAAACGTCTACACCAACGTCGATATCCCCGACGAGGTGCTGGCGGCCCTGTAACGCCGCAACGGGCAGTGTCCCGGTCGGTCGCAAAGCAGACTTCCTTGCAGGGTATTGTGCGAGCTAACCGAACCTCCCGGGCGGGCAGTGTCCCGGTCGGTCGAAAAGCTCACTCCCTCTCGGGACACTGCCCGCCCGGGAGG
>PABK01000048.1 GCA_002699145.1 Halioglobus sp. | reverse complement strand
AAGGCAGCAAGAAACCTAAAACTACGCCATAATCTGGCGACCAGGGTGGGTCAATATTAGATGCAAATCCTGGGTCAGTTTTAAGTGCAAATCAACAGCATAGGTTTATGTTTAGTTTGTCAAACCCAGACCACGGGGCCGCGTAGCTCCTCGAACTCCGCCAACATGAACGCCGGTATCAGTTGCGCCCGGTCCAACGGCGGCAGAGCCATCACGTTGGCCTTTACCTTCTGGCGGGCGAACACCACGCCCTGTGCATCGCCGTGGCGGGCTAACTGCTCACGCAGAATTCCCCGGTAGACTTGCTGGTGCGCCGTGATCTGTCGAAGCGTGGCCATGTGCAAAGTCTGAGACATTCAAAAAGCCACCGGGGGAACAACTTGCCGAAAGTGCGACTTTGTACCGCCACATTGACAAACGCATCGGCGCGGATTCTTTTCTAAAACCATAAGGAGAGAGAAAATCTTTTCTCTGCGTCGTCCGCAGGACACGCTGGTTGTGGTTTCAGGTTTTCTCTGGTTTCTATATGGTTTCAATGTAATGCCCCGGACATCTGTGTCCGTCCCCCCGGACATCAGTGTCCCCTTTTCCATGAGCCCCCGGACATGTATGTCCCTACTAACGGTCACCATTGTCCGGGGGGGACTTTCAATTCTGCGGCCTCTTTTGCATCGGCGAGAACTTTCTCAGGGTCTCGCAAAACCAACACCTTGCCCCATCGTTTCCAGAATTCCGGCGCTGTAATGTCCGCGTTGCTGACGTCCTTATTGAAGGCCGCAACCATTGCCTGATTGTCCTCGTCCCACTTTTCGAGTTCGGCAATCTCAGCGGCCTGTGCATCTTCGGCTGATGGCTCCGGTAACAACAGTGTCACAAGGTTGCTGGTCTGCCTGCCTCCTCTCCCTTTCCGTGGTTCACGCTTCAACAAGCCCTGTGCCTCAAGCGCCTCAATGTTCCGCCGTACTGATCTCATATCCCTTTTCAACGTCTCGGCTAGCGTCCTGTTGTTTACCCAAACCTCATGGCGGCGATTGGCCCTGTCCGCCAGTAACAAAAGCACCGACATAAGGTGTGGTGACAGGCTCTTTGATCTTGCCCACGTTAGTGCTTTCACGCTCATTTGATGCTCCCCAGCGTCGTGGAATACCCCGGCCCTCCAGCCGGGGTTTTCGTTTAGCCAGACACTTTTTCAGTCTCGCCCAGCACTCCAAGCTCTCGACCAAGTGACTCCAGGTCTACATGGGTCGCCACCACTGTGCCTGTGTACAGATCAGTGATGTAAAGCTGCCCAAGGTCCTTTTCATGCCGAGTTCCCCGTAGGGTTCTAAGCGCCTCTCCCTTGGCGGCGAGCTTCCGCTTTACCCTCATATACAGCGCGCGCTGGGTAATCATGACGTCGCCCCCTTCCCGCAAACCACGGGGACAGGGTTGTTGGCGCAGTCGGCCTCAAGCTGGTCAATCCATTGCTGAACAACGGACTCGCGCCAACGGACGCAGCGGGAGTTAATGCGGATGGGTTGGGGAAACTCGCCGTCGCGGACCATGTGGTCCAGCTTGCTCCGGGAGTACCCAATTAGGCGTGCTACCTCAACAGGCGGCACGAGGCGGTCGGCAGTGCTCATGACACGTTCCCTCTCTATCTCGGGTCCGTGTCGCGGGCACAAAAAAAGAGCACCTGACGCGGACCAGTTAGTCCACTGTCACACTGCTCTCCTAGGTGTGTAACGTTGTATTCCCCTCAGGGAATGTCCGTCTTTATACCACATTCACCACTTTTCAGCAATTATCCCCAAGTAGGACAACGGTCAGGCGGCACCCTTGATCGGCACCACCTTGCCGCCGGTTTGGTTGCAGTACGCGGCCCAGTCCCGCATAAGGTCCCGGCGCAGGTCCAGCAAGTCCGACCGGGCGTAGGCGGCGCGGGTCGCGTCACTGTTGACATGGGCAAGGGCCAGTTCGGACAGTTCGTCGGGGTATGGAATCCGGTCCTCCTCTTTGCTCTTGTCTTTGCGCATGTCCGCCTTCTCTCGGCACCAGTCTTTGAAGCTCGACCTGAAGCCGTGCGGCACCGCCTCCACCTCCATATCACGACAGATTTTATTGAGGGTCATATCCGATAACTGCCCTCCTCTCGCCGCCGGGAAAACCAGTGCGTTGTCAGACTCCGGTAATGCTTCTAGCAGAGCAACGGCGGCATCGGTCAGCGGTACCTTGTGCTCTCGCTTCGCCTTCATCCTGCCTTTGGGGATTTTCCAGACGCGGGCGGACAGGTCGAACTCCGACCATTTCGCGCCCCGTACCTCACCCGACCGGGAGGCGCACAGGATGGCAAACTCCAGGGCCTTGGCACCCATGCCCCCCTTCTTGCGGAGCCGGGTCAGGAAGGCGGGCACCTCGCTATAGTGCAGGGCCTTGTGATGGACCACCGGGGCTATCTTTTCCTTCGCTGGTAACAGGTGCGACAGGACGCCCCGCCACTGTGCCGGGTTGAACCTGTCCCGGTACCCCTGTACCGCCGCCCAGTTCAGGACGTGCTCTGTCCGGAGCCGCACCCGGCTGGCAGTCTCACTCTTTACTGACCATATCGGGCTCAGTACCTTCATGACGTGCGGCACGTCGATGTCGGCCACGTCCATTTTACCCAGCACCGGGTATGCATATTGCTCCAGTGAACTCCGCCACTGGGCAACGTGCTTGTCGGACTTTGACTCCGGCTCGACCTTGGCGTCAATGTATGCCTTTGCCGCCTTGGAAAATGTCATCACCTTAGACGCTGCCGCCATTTCAGCGGCTTGCTCTGCCCTCTCCCTATCGCGCTCCTCAATAGGGTCCAAGCCTGCAATGACCAGCCTTCGACAGATTGAGGCTGTATCTCGGGCCTCGGCCAATGTGTAGTCAGGATAAGGGCCAATCCCCATATCGCGCAGCTTACTTGTGTCTCGGTCCCGCCAACGGAACACCCAGCTTTTCCCGCCGCCCTTCGTCACCTTCAGATAAAGTCCGCCGCCATCGCTGAACCACTTCGGCCCTTTCGCCGCCTGTACCGCCTTCACATTCAGCTTGTGCTTCACTTCAAATCCCTCTCCGACCTTCGAACCCCGGTCCATACCTGAGTCCATACTTCGGTCCATACTTTAGCACGTATCACAGAAACACACATGGACGCGTAAAGTTCATATAAGACTATATTTATAGTGGTTTCAGGGGATTTCTTGTTTCACAGAATTGGCCAGAAAAGACCAAGTTCGATTCGCTGGCCCACCGCCATACATAGCCCTGGGAAATAGATTTTCTTAGGGCTTTATTTTTTGGCAGCAATCTACCCCCCTGTGCCCGCCTCCAGATATACCTCACTCCTCAAGCACCGCCGTCACTGAGTAGTGTTTATAGCCTGCGTCCAGTTTTCGCCTACAATGTGAATGCTGTACCCCAACCCTGAACGCCAGATAAAAAGACCAGAGGGAGGCCGGCATGTCGCTCAAAAAAATATTCTACCTTTCGATTCTCATCGCCTGCTGCCAGGTCCCCATGGCACAGGCCGGCCTTATCACCTTGAACGAGTTCGATTCCGGGGAAGTTGTCTACCGGCGCGTAGGATTTTTTTGCAATGGAACGGAATCGGCCAGTCATAGCAGCGGCCTCGACAATCTTTCTACCGAGATAAGACCCTGCGGCATTTTGGGCTCATTGATCACCACGCAAACCTGGGGCTACCTTATATTCGACCTGGCCCCGGTGACCGGGACCGTCAACAGCGCAACGGTATCCTTCACGATCGATGCGCTGACTGGTGTTGACGGCACCATTAACCTTTTCGACTATACCCTGACCTCTGCCACAGCGTTGGCGAGCCTGGCTGAGGGTCTTCTACCCACCGCCTTCGCGGCGGACTTTCACAACGATATAAGCTCAGGGAACTTGCTGGGGTCTGAGCGACTGACCACCAGTTCCAGCCCCGGCGTCTACGATCTTGAACTGAGCAGTTACGCCCTCGATCAGATAAACTCTGCGGGGGGCCTGTTTGCCATCGGTGTCAGCTATTTCCAGAGCACGGAAGGCGACCTGTTCTATGAGGAGATTGGCATCGCAGGACCGACCCAACTGAACCTCCAGATTGCCAACATCCCTGTACCGGCAACACTAGGCTTGTTCGTAACCGGCTTGATTGGACTGGCGTCGCCTCGGCGAAAGCGGGCCCTTACCAATCGCTGATCAGGACTAGTGCAAATTGAACTATCGAGAACTACCAGTTGCCGAGCGATCCAGGGTCAACACTTTCTATCAGCTGACTAGCTACAAGCGCCCCGTATCAGGCGATGACCGGGTATTTGTCGCCGAGCAGCGTGGCGCGATCTGCGGCGCGGTTCGCATTGAAAACCGCGATAGCGTTCAGGTATTGCGCGGAATGTACATGCTCCCGGACAGAGTGCGACAGGGTATCGGTTCCGGCCTGTTGAACTTCATCGTGCCCGTCCTGGCGGAAACTGAAGCATACTGCATTCCCGGTGATCATCTGTTCGATTTCTACGCTCAGGTGCAATTCCGGCCAATAGAAACAGAAGCTGCACCGGGTTTTCTGATCGAACGCATTAAGGGATACTTCAAGGAAGGGAAAAAGGTGGCCATGATGCATCGCATTGCAGGTTAGGCAAATGCTGTGAGCGGTTCCATGTTGCCTCTCCCGGATTGGACCAGGCACCAGGCACCACGCACCAGGCACCAGGCACCAGGCACCAGGCACCAGGCACCAGGCACCAGGCACCAGGCAGACGTATTCTACCGACCGAGGACCCCGTCAGGCACAACCCCCTCGACCCTCGCTTCCACCACCCCGCCTGGCATACACTGCACCCTTCAATTCAATCCCCGCACGTTGCGAGCCACAACCCATGACCATAGAAACTGACAAGGACCTGACAGCGCTGCGGGAAGTGGGCAGGATCGTCGCCATCACCCTGCATGAGATGATGCGCCGGACAGAGCCCGGCATGACCACGGCCGAACTGGACCAGGTGGGCAGGCAGATGCTCGAGCAGCACGGGGCGCGCTCCGCCCCCATGCTCACCTACGGCTTCCCGGGTCATACATGCATCAGCGTGAACGAGGTCGCGGCCCACGGCATACCCGGGGACCAGGTGCTGGCGCCGGGGGACGTGGTGAACATCGACGTTTCTGCGGAAAAGGACGGTTACTTTGCCGACACCGGCGGCACGTTCGTCGTGCCGCCGGGCAACGCGCTGAAAAACCGGCTGATTCATTCCACTCGGCTGGCCCTTGCCGAGGCCTGCAAATATGCGCGCGCGGGCAGGCCGCTGAACGGCATTGGCGCCACTATCGAGAAGGTGGCGAAGAAGCGGCGATTCCGCGTGATCGAGAACCTGTGCGGTCACGGCGTCGGCGGCGCCCTGCACGAGGAACCCGAAGGGATCTGCGGCTATTACAACCCCCGCGACCGGCGTGTGCTGCAAGAGGGACAGGTTATCGCCATCGAGCCGTTCCTCTCCACCCGCGCCCGGCTGGTCCGCGAGGAGGATGACGGGTGGACCCTGTCCGCCCCGCGCGGCAATCTCTCGGCACAGTTCGAACACTCCCTGGTGATCACGCGCGGCAAGCCCATCATTCTCACGGCGGCCTGAGGGCCGGCTGCGCAGGCGCACCAGGGCCTGCGGCACCCGCGTCGGCACCTGCATTTACTGGTTGACTTCCTGCCGCCACACCTGTACTGTCGTGCCGACAAAAATAGCTCCATTTATTGCCTTCATTTCGTCGTCTCTTTGTAGTCCTTCGTCCTGTAGCTCGTAAATTTCTGTCTATTTTTGCTACACACGCCTCCCAGAGGCTTTATATATTTATCTACAGGTACAAAGTTATGTCAGAGACTGTTAAAGGCACCGTCAAGTGGTTCAACGAATCCAAGGGTTTTGGTTTTATCGAGCAGAGCTCCGGGCCGGACGTCTTCGCTCACTTCAGCGCCATCGTCGGTTCAGGCTTCAAGACCCTGATCGAAGGTCAGGCGGTTGAGTTCACCGTCACCCAGGGTCAGAAAGGTCCGCAGGCCGAGAATATCGTCGCCCTGTAAGTCCCTCTCTACCCAAACAAGAAAGGCAAGCCCTGCAGGGCTTGCCTTTTTTATTGCCCGGGCAAACCTCCCCGCTCAGCCCCCCGGCACCTGCCACTCCCACTGCGTGGGCGCCCAGGTGGTGATCGCCGCGGCGTCCTCTGGCAGCAGGAAACCCGCATCCACGGCGGCCTCGGTAGCCGTGGTCACCGCCTCGACGAAGCCCGCCTGGTCCACGTACAGGCTCGCCATTTCAGCCGCGGAGAACAGGCGCGTCGTGCCGAACAGGCCGCAGAAGCCGTCGCCGGTATTGCGTTCACCGCGCAACACCGCCGAGGGCGCGTCCACGTAGGGGGTGCGGATACCGCCGAGCACATTGCCCAGTTCATCGAACTGGAAGTCCGAGGCGTCGTCGTTCAGCGCCAGCTGCGGCGACTGCGGCGGCGGCGTGCCGTTCTCCACCCAGGCATTGAGCGCGCGCACCGCCGTGTTGAACACGTAGTGATGCGGGCCGTTGTTCATCGGCTGGTCGCAGGAGATGAAGCCGAGGATGGAATCCTCCTCGATAACGGAAGCGAAGACCGGGTCGCCGACGGTATCGTCGCGTCCGGAGATGAAGGTGTAGTAATCGCCGTGGGCGGTACCGGCCACCTCCCAGGTGCGGATAAGGTCGGTGTCCGGCTGGCGCGCCAGCGCAAACCCCAGCGGCACCACGTCGGTTTCCGTCTCGAAGGTCATCACCGGCACGTCGAGGTCGGTGCGGATGCGCGCGCCGTTGGGCGTGCTGATCGCCACCTGCGGCTCCTGCGACAGGCTGGAGGCGCCGTCGCCGCGGCTGTGCACCATGTAGCCGTCAAAGGCTTCGTACAGCGGGTGAATGGCGTTGATATAGGTCACCAGCCGCCCCGCCGACTGCGATTCGCCGTAGGCGATCAGGTACTGCGCGTCCAGCCCGTCCAGCGGATCGATACCCTGGGGCTGGCGGATGGCCTGGCCCGCCTGGGAGAAGATATCGTAGGAAAAGCTGTCGCCGGGGTGCATGAGCGAGCCGTAACGCTCGGGATTCACCGCCTTTAGGTGCAGGGGAATGAGGCCGCGGTCGGAACCCTCGATACCGACGAGTTGCGCCGACACGCCCACCCAGACAGAACCGCCGCGGCGCATCTCGAGCTGGCCGGTGCCGAAACTCGGCGGCGTCTCGAAACCGGCGGTCACGTTCAGCCACTCCACCAGCACCTTGCCGTTGAAATCGGCGGGATCGATCGGCCGGTAGACAATGATGCGCGAGCGGTACTGGGCCTGTTCCGCCGGCTCCGCTGTCCAGCTTCCGTCCACGCCGAATACGTTCACGTTGCGAAAGCTGCTCGCCGTGCCCTCGAAGAAGAACTCGAGCTGCCGGTAGCCGACCTCGCCCAGGTCGAAGTTCTGCGCCAGCAGGTTGGGGCTGCCCACGTCCGGCGGCAGCGATAGCTGCGGGTTGGGCAGCGGCAGCAGCGCGCGCCCGGGGGGATTGTCACTGCCGTCGGAGCAGGCGGCCAGCAGTAATGTGAACGTCAGCGCGAGGGCCAGTCCCTCCAGCGCGGTGCGAAATACGGGCATGTCATTGACCTGTTATTGGAAGTTAGGTGCCTGATATTACGCGGCTCGACGCGGCGGGCAAGCACCGCGCGCCAACCGGTGCCCCGCGTACATTACAAAATGTTCATAAGCCCCTGAATTCCCACGTATTAGGTGTGGCCAAAGCCGCGCTGATTACCCTTGGTTTTTGGAATTTTCGCCCTTATCATCTGTCTATCAATCGGTAACTGTGAACGACACCCCGGAGGGCGTTTCATCATGCAGGACAAAACCTTATATCGCGCGGACTCATTGGCCGTCGAGTCGGTACTGAGCACCAACAAGGTGCTCAAGAACACCTACATGCCGCTGGGCATGACGCTGTTGTTCAGCGCGCTCACCGCCGGCCTCTCCATCGCCATGAACCTCAGCCACGGCGTCGGCCTGGTGCTCAGCCTGGTCGGCTTCGGCCTGCTGTTCGTGGTCAACAAGATGGCCGACAGCAGCAAGGGGCTGCTGGCGATCTTCGCCTTCACCGGCGTCATGGGCGCCGCGATCGGCCCCATGCTCAACTACTACCTGTCCATGCCCCAGGGGCCGGCCCTGGTCATGCAGGCGCTGGGCGGCACCGCCATCGTCTTCTTCGGCCTGTCGGCCTACGCGCTGACCACGCGCAAGGACTTCTCCTACATGGGCGGTTTCCTCATGGTCGGCCTGCTGGTGGCGGTCGTCGCGGCCATCGCCAATATTTTCCTCAACATCCCGGCGTTGTCGCTGACCATTTCAGCGGCCATCGTGATGATCATGTCCGGGCTCATCCTGTTCGACACCAGCCGCATTATCAACGGCGGTGAGACCAACTACATCCGCGCCACCGTGGGGCTCTACCTGAGCATCTACAACCTGTTCATCCACCTGCTGCACCTGCTCACCGCCCTGGGCGGCGATGACTGAGCGGCGTTCCAGCACCGATCAACCCCGGCTGTCGCCGGGGTTTTTCGTTTAGGGGACGCCAGCCTTGATCTACTCGCTGCTGGTCCTGTCCAGCCCCGCCGAGGGCAGCGGCGTGCTCAGCGCCGCGCGCTTCGCCGAGGCCGTGCTGGCGCGCGGACACCGCATCCATCGCGTATTCTTCCTCGACAACGGCGCCGCCAGCGGCGCGGCCACCGCGGTGTACCCGCAGGACGAGGACAGCCCCATCGCCGCCTGGGCGGCCCTGGCCGAGCGCCACGCGCTGGACCTGGTCCTGTGCGTGACCTCCGCCCTGCGCCGCGGCATGCTGGACGCCGGGGAGGCGGCGCGCCACGAGCGTGACGCCGTCACCGTGCACCCGGCCTTCAGCATCTCCGGGCTGGGCCAGCTCATCGACGCCTGCGCCGCGTCCGACCGGGTGATTACCTTCGGGGGTTGAGCATGGGTGAAACTGCCAGCAAGCGACTGCTGTTCGTCATGCGCCACGCGCCCTACGGCGCGGGCCCGGCACGCGCCGGCCTGGACGCCGCCCTGGCGGCGGCGGCCTTCGATCAGCCCGTGGACCTGCTGTTCATGGGGGACGGCGTGCTGCAATTGTTGCCGCAGCAGGACGGCGCGGCGCTGGGCGTGAAAACCCGCGGCAAGCAGCTCGCCGCCCTGCCCCTGTACGACATCGAACACGTCTACGTGGACGCGCAGGCGGCGGCGCGCTACGCGCTGGACGTGACGCAGGCGCCCCTGCCGGCCCAGGCGCTGGACGCCGACGGCATGGCGCAACTGCTGCAGGACTGCGACCTGCTGCTGGGGTTCTGAACGTGGTCCTGCACACCCTCGCTGCCTCCCCCGCCAGCGCCGCCTTTGCCGACTGCCTGCGCGTGCTGCGCGCCGGGGACGCCGTGCTGCTGCTGGGCAACGGCGTGTACGCGGCCTGCGACCGCGACGCGCTGGAGAGCCTGGCGCAATCCGGCGCACAGTTGTATCTGCTGGAGGACGACGCCCGCGCCGCCGGGGTGACGGCGGAGACTGACTGCGCCAGCCGGGTGGACATGGACGCCTTCGTCGCGCTCACCGAACGCTTCCCCAAGCAACTGGCCTGGTACTGAGACGTGCTGCCACCCGGGGCGTTCGACAGCGAGGGCTTCCTGCGCAATCTCGCCGACTGGGACGAGGACGTGGCCGCACAGATCGCCGCTGCCGAGGGACTGTCGCTGGATGACGCGCACTGGGAGGTCATCGCACTGCTGCGTGAGTACTACCGCGAGTTCGACGCCTCCCCGGCGATGCGTCCGCTGGTAAAATACTGTGCACTGAAGCTCGGCGCCGACAAGGGCAAGAGTATCTACCTGATGTCCCTGTTTCCCGGCTCGCCGGCGAAAATCGGCAGCAAGATCGCCGGCCTGCCCAAACCCGACAACTGCCTCTAGCGCGAGACCACGACAGCACCTGTGAACGAATCCACCGACACTCCCGCCGAACACCCCTTCGCCGGCTACGTGCGCATCCTCGGCAAGGGCAAGACCGGCAGCCGCTCACTGCGCCAGGACGAGGCCCGCGCGGCCCTGGGCATGGTCCTGCGCGGGCAGACCGAGCCCGTGCAGCTGGGCGCCTTTCTCATGCTGCTGCGGGTCAAGGAGGAGACCGGCGAGGAGATGGCCGGCTTCGTGCAGGCCTGCCGCGACACGCTCATTGCACCGCCGCCGGACCTGGAGGCGGACCTGGACTGGTCCAGCTACGCCGGCAAGAAACACCAGCACCCGTGGTTTCTGCTGGCGCTGCTGTTGCTCGCCGGCAGCGGCCGCCGCGTCTTCGTGCACGGCAGCGCCGGGCACACGCCCGGGCGGCTGTACACGCAGCAGGCGATGCGCGAACTCGGCCTGCCGGTGGCGGCCGACTGGCAGGCGGCCGCCGCGGCGCTGGACGCGCAGGGCCTGTGCTACCTGCCGCTGGACACTTTCCTGCCCGCCCTGCAGGACATCATGCAGCTCAAACCCCTGCTCGGCCTGCGCTCTCCGGTGAACACGCTGGCGCGCATGATCAACCCCCTGGCCGCGCCGGCCAGCGCGCAGAGCATCTTTCACCCCGCTTACGGGCGCATTCACCAGGAGGCCGACCGCCTGCTCGGCCAGCCCCGCGCCCTGGTGTTCAAGGGCGACAGCGGCGAGGTAGAAATCAAGCCCCAGGCGGACACGAAACTGCAACTGCTGCGCGACGGCCAGTGCCGCGAGGTGCTGTTGCCGCGTAGCCGCAGCGGGCGCGTGGACAGCGTCGAGCGGCCCGCGACCGAGCCCCTGCGCGAGTTGTGGCGCGGCAGCGCGCAGGACGATTACGGCCGCGAGGCGGTGCTGGGCACCACCGCCGCGGCGCTCCTGCTGCTGGGACAGGACGGCGACCTGGACGGCGCGCGGCGCGCGGCGGCCGCGCTGTGGGATGCGCGCGATCGCGGCAGGCTGGACTGATGCCGCTGTCCGCGGTACAGCCCGAGCGCTACGACATCCTGCTGCGCGACAAGGTCGCGGCGGTGTCGGCGCTGCTGGCGCCCTTCGCGCCGCCCGCGCCGCAGGTGTTCGCCTCCACCCCGAGCGGCTACCGCATGCGCGCCGAGTTCCGCGTGTGGCACGACGGCGACGCGCTGGACTACGTCATGTTCCGCCGCGAGGAGCCGAAAACGCCGGTGCCCATAGACAGTTTCCCTGTCGCCGCCGGGTCCATACAGGCGCTGATGCCGGTATTGCGCGAGTACCTGCGCGGCGAACCGCTGCTGCGGCGCAAGCTGTTCCAGGTCGAGTTCATGGCGACCCTGCACGGCGAACTGCTGCTGACCCTGGTTTACCACCGCCCGTTGCAGGAGGACTGGGAGGCGGCCGCGCAGGCCTTGCGCGCGGCGCTGGCGCCGGACTTCGGCGACATCGCCCTGGTCGGGCGCAGCCGGCGGCAGAAGCGCGTGCTGGGCCGCGACTGGATCAGCGAGGAGCTGCCGATCGAGGGCCGGCAGTACCGCTACCGCCAGTACGAACAGTCCTTCACCCAACCCAATGCCGCGGTGAACATCCACATGATCGAGTGGGCCTGCGCGCGCGCCGCGGACATCCGCGGCGGCGACCTGCTGGAGCTGTACTGCGGCAACGGCAACTTCACCCTGCCGCTGTCGCACCACTTCGACCACGTCATCGCCACCGAGCTGTCCAAGCGCTCGGCGCAGGCGGCGCGGGAAAACCTCGCCGACAACGGCATCGGCAACGTGCAACTGGTGCGGCTGTCGGCGGAGGAAGTGACCCAGGCGATGCACGGCGAGCGCGAATTCCGCCGTCTGGCGGCGCTGCCGCAACCGCTGCGCGACTACGCTCTGGATACGCTGTTCGTCGACCCGCCGCGCGCCGGCCTGGACGAGGACACGCTGCGCATGGCCGCCGCGTTCGAGCACATCCTCTACATTTCCTGCAACCCCGTTACCCTGGCGCAAAACCTGGAACACCTGGACGCCAGTCACCGCGTGAGCAGTTTCGCCCTGTTCGACCAGTTCCCCTACACCGAGCACATGGAATGCGGCGTGCTCCTGCAGCGCCGCGCGAACTAGCAGCGAATACCGAACGCGAGCAGGCCGCGACCCAGCACCTCGTCCAGGCGCTCCTCGTCACCGGCGTTGATTTCCAGATGGCGCAGATTCATGTCGCGGTAGATCTCGCGCTTGTGCAATTTGCCGGACAGTTCGTGGGCCGGGACATCCCGCTCCCAGCAATCGATATAGATAGTCCCCGCCGGCAGGTAAAAATCCGCGTACACCAGGTCCTCGACAGGCAGGGCGCGGCGGTAGGCGTGGGCGAGCTGGGCCAGGTACAGCCAGTTGCACACGCGCGTCTGCAGGGGCGTTGCCAGTTCGTGGCCGTCGATGCCGCGACAGTCCACGGGCGCGGCCTGCGCCTGCGCGAACAGGTCATCCTCCGTCGCGTCCCCCGGCGCAGGCGCCGGGGGCTCCACCTGGTCGGACTGGCGTCCCAGTTCCCGGTGCACCACGGGGTGGTCGACGATTTCATGCGGCCAGGTAACATAGAACGCGCCGCTGGAACGGCTCTCTTCCTGCTGGCCGCCGAGTGAGCGCCCCAGTTCGGTCAGCTCCCAGCCCAGGATACTGTGGTGCTGCAGGCCCAGCTCGGCCAGTGCGCGGTTGATCTGGCGCGCGTGCAGGCGCGGGTAGTAACGGACCATGCCCGCGGCGTTGACACGCTGGTTGGATTCGATGGCCGACAGCAGCGGGTGCTGGTCCAGGTGTTCCGGCCACACGATGTAGGAGCCGTAGCGCTGGCTCTTGCGGTAGGTGCCGCCCTCGAATTCCCCCTTGGGGGTCAGCGCCCAGCTCTCGCCGGCGCGGCGGATCCAGCCGTAGTCCTTGAGGGTGGCAAACAGCTGCTGTACAGGAATGTCGAGCTTGCGCGCCAGGGCGGTGGTGGAGAGCCTGCCGTCATCGCCCTGCATGCCCTAGCTCCCGCGCACCAGTTCGACGTAGCGGCCCTTGAGCGCGGCGTAGACCTGGTCGGCGAAGTCCGCCGCGCCCTTGTCCAGCGGCGCGACCAGTTCCACCAGGTGTTCGTTGTCCTCGCGCCCGCCCCAGGTCTTGCGGTAGGTGCCCTCCTGGTAGCCGTGATCCTGGCGGAAGAAATTGAGCACGTTCTTGCCCACGTAGGCGCTGTACAGCGCGTCGAAGTCCAGCCCCGAGGCCTGCATCAGCGCCCAGAAGCGCGCCGGCGAGAAGCCGCGTGTCTGCAGGCTGTGCAGCGCCAGCGCCTCGGTGGCTTCGCGCACACCGGCGCCGTCCGGCTGGTAGCTGGCGACGTCCTGCTCGATCTGCGCCGCGAGGGTGTCCAGCGGCAGGTCCTTGCGAAACAGGGCGGAGAGGCCGAAGTGCCAGATATCGATGACCTCCAGGCGCACCTGTTCCATGTCCGGTTCCTGCTTTTTCCACCACTTGTAGCCGTAGTGCTCGATGAGCTCGCCGCACTCGATCCAGATGGCCCGGTACCACTCGAAATCCTGCTCGATCCAGTTCTCGTGGATGCGGGTGTTCATCCTGTCCTGCATGGACAGCATGGTGATCAGCGCCTGTTTCAAAGCTGCTCCTGTTTCCGTGTCTGCATGTCTGTGGCAAGGACCGCGGCGCGGCCAGGGAGCAGTGTATGCCAGCACACACGCCCCGGCCAGTGTTTAGCGCGGCCCGGCGCTTGCGCTATGCTATGACGCGAGGTGGCCGCAACCGGCTGCCGGGGCTCGCCCCCCGAACACGCACGAACAAGGATAATAAAATGATGCTGATTCCCCGCGCGCAGCTCGCGCTGCTGTCCGCCGCAGTCTTACTCGCCACCCCGGCCCACGTCACCCACGCCGACGAACGCGACAGCGCCCGCCCGCTGGAAATGGTCATCGTCACCGCCCGGCGTATCGAACAGACGGCCAACGACGTGGGCATGGATATCCAGGCGTTTACCGGGGCGCAGCTGGAGCGGCTGCGCATCGACAGCGTGGAGAGCCTGGCCATGGTCGTGCCCAGTTTCAACGTCTCGCGCAGTTACCAGGGCACGCCGGTCTACACCCTGCGCGGCGTCGGCTTCAATACCATCAACCTCTCCGCCACCTCCACGGTGGGTACCTACGTGGACGAGGTCGCCTACCCCTACCCGCTGATGAACGCCGGGCCGGTGTTCGACATGCAGCGCGTGGAAGTACTGAAAGGCCCCCAGGGCACCCTGTTCGGGCGCAACACCACCGCCGGCCTGATCAACCTGGTCACCAACAAGCCCAGCGAGGAACTCCAGGGCATGCTGCGCGCGGAGGTGGGCAATTTCGATACCGTCAACGTCGAGGGCATGCTCAGCGGGCCCCTCAGCGACGACCTCAGCGCGCGCCTGAGCCTGCGCAGCGAGAATGCCGGCGAGGGCTGGCAGGAGTCCAACAGCAGTGGCGACAAACTCGGCGAGGTGGACCGCCAGGGCCTGCGCGCCGCCCTCGCCTTCACACCCGGTGACAGGCTGGCCATCGACCTGGCCTACAACGGCTGGCGCAACGACTCCGACACCCTGGTCGCCCAGGGCACGGGCCTGAGCGTGTCCACCGCGGACAGCCCGTTCAACGCCCCTGGACTGGCCGACTACCTGGCGGCGAACGCGCCGGACGATGCGCAACAGGCGGACTGGGCGCCCGAGGCCCTGCGCAGCCAGGACATCGGCAGCGGGCTGGGGCTGTCCGGCGACCCCCGGGAAGACAGCCAGCTCGACGCCTTCAAGCTGCGTATCGCCTGGGAACTCGACACGGACCTGCGCCTGGTCTCACTCACTGGTTACCAGGATTTGCAGCGCGACGCGCTGGTCGATTTCGGCGGTGTGCCCTACGAGATCCTGCTGCAGGACGTACACGGTTCCATCGAGAGTTTTTCCCAGGAGCTGCGCGTGGAGGGCGAAACGGAGCGCCTGAACTGGCTGGCCGGCGCCTACTACGCCAACGACGACATACTCGATTCCAACCGCACACTGCTGGGCGAGAACGCCAACGTCGGCCTGATTCGCGCGGTGACCGTCCCGCTGCTGGACAGCGACTTCAACAGCGGCGGTTACACCCAGACCGAGGCCGCCCAGGCCTTCCGCACCTTCCGCGACGAGGCGGAACTGGAAGCGGACTCCTGGAGCGTGTTCGGCAGCGTGACCACGGCGCTCACGGAACAGCTGAGCCTCACCACCGGGCTGCGTTACACTGAGGACTCGCTGGACTACAGCGGCTGCTCGCGCGACTTCAACGGCAACATGCTGCCCACCGTCAACGTCACCCTGCGCGCCCTGTTTTTCCAGAGCTACGGCAGCCTCGCAGATGAAATCGGTGAAGGCGACTGCAACACCTTCGACCCGGATGCCGGGCAGTTCATCCTGGTCGAGTCCGATACCGACGAGGACAACGTCGCCTGGCGCCTGGCGCTGGACTGGTTCGCCCGTCCCGGCACCCTGCTCTACGCATCCGTCGCCCAGGGCGCCAAGGCCGGCACCACCCCGGTGAACGCGGCGAACATCTCCACGCAGAACGCGCCGGTGGGGCAGGAACAGCTGCTGTCCTATGAGCTCGGCGTGAAAGCCACCCTGCTCGACCAGCGCATGCAATTGAATGCGGCGGCCTTTTATTACGATTACGACGACAAGCAGTTGTCCGTCTACTTCGCCGACCCGGTGTTCACCGTGCTGGGACGGCTGGCGAACATTCCCGACTCCCACGCCTACGGCCTGGACACGGAGCTGAGCTGGAGCCTGAGCCGCTCGCTCACCGCCATCGCCGCCGCCACCTTGCTGCACACCGAGGTGGAGGATTTCCAGGGCATCGACGGCGCCGGCGAACCCATCGATTACGACGGCGCGGAGTTCGTCTACAGCCCCGAGGTCGTCGGCAGCCTGACCCTGCTGTACAACCGCCCGCTGAGCGAGCGGCTCGGTTTCGGTATGCAGCTCAATGGCCGCTACCAGGACGATGCCCACGGCGACCTGGAGGCCACCGGGCAGGCCGCCATCGACGACTTCGCGGTACTCAATGCCGGCGTGAGCCTGTACAGCCTGGACCAGCGCTGGGAGCTTTCCCTGTGGGCGCGCAACCTGACCGACGAGTACTACTGGACGGCCACCACCCAGAACGCCAACACCTGGGTGCGCCTCCCCGGCCAGGCACGCACCTGGGGAGCCAGCTTCACCTACCGCTTCGGCAACTGAACGCCGACCCCGGCGGCTCAGGCCAGGTCCGGCCTCGTGTGCGCCGTCAGCGAGATCTCCAATAATTTGTCATATTCGAGTAATAAAATCGCTTTATCGTCTTAAATCATCATTTATGATAATTTAATTTCCTAAATCTCTACGGCCATTAACCTGCTATTTTGCTATATTAGGCCACTGACAGGTCATAATTTGTCATTTTTGATAGCCTGGAGTGCTTAGCATGGAGTTTGCCACTGCCCTGACCGACGAGGCCACCCTGGCGGAACTGGGTCGACGCCTGGCCCGCTATCGCCTGAACAGGAACCTGACCCAGGCAGCCCTGGCGCGGGAGGCCGGCGTATCGCCCAGTACGCTGCACCGCATCGAGCACGGCCAGTCCACCCAGCTGACCAACTTCGTGCGCCTGTTGCGCGCCCTGGACCTGCTCGACAGGCTCGACGCCCTGGTGCCGTCGCCCGCGACCAGCCCCCTGCAACAACTCAAGCTGGGCGGCCGGGAGCGGCGCCGCGCGTCCTCCGAACCCGCGGAGCAGGCGCCGGCGCAGCAACCCTGGTCCTGGGGTGACGACAGTTGACCATTGCCGAGGTACGCCTGTGGGGCCGCGCGATCGGCGCGGTGAGCTGGGATGAGCGCGCGGGCCTGGCCAGCTTCGAATACGAACCGGCGTTTGCCGCCAGCGGCATCGAGGTCGCTCCGCTGCGCATGCCGCTGGCGCGGGACATCTACCGCTTTCCCGCCCTGCCCCGCGCCACTTTTCACGGGCTGCCCGGGCTGCTCGCGGACTCATTGCCGGACGATTTCGGCAACGCGCTGATCGACGCCTGGCTGGCGCGCGAGGGTCGCCAGCCGGACAGCTTCAACCCGGTGGAACGCCTGTGCTACACCGGCAGTCGCGGCATGGGGGCACTGGAATACGTGCCCGCGCGCGGCCCGCGTGACAGTCGCGCCGAGCCGGTGGACGTGCAGGCCCTGGTGCAACTGGCCAGCGAGATACTCAGCCGGCGCAACCGCCTGCAGGGCTCCTTCGCGCCTCCGCAACGCGCGTCGGCGCTGCAGGACATCCTGCAGGTGGGGACCTCCGCCGGCGGCGCCCGTGCCAAGGCGATCATCGCCTGGAACCCTGACACCGACGAGGTGCGCTCGGGCCAGGCGCCGGCGGAAGCGAGCTTCAGCCAGTGGCTGCTGAAGTTCGACGGCGTGTCCGGCAACCGCGACCGCGAACTGGACGACCCGGCGGGCTACGGCCTCATCGAATACGCCTACCACCACATGGCGTGCGCCGCGGGCATCGACATGCAGCCCTGCCGCCTGCTGCGCGAGAACGGCCGCTGCCATTTCATGACCCGGCGCTTCGACCGGGACGAGTCGGGCCGCAAACTGCATATGCAATCGCTGTGCGCCATGGCCCATTACGATTTCCGCCAGGCCGGCGCGTACTCCTACGAGCAGGCCTTGCAGGTCATCCGCAAGCTGGACATGGGCATGGACAGTGTCGAGGAACAGTTCCGGCGCATGGCGTTCAATATCATCGCGCGCAACCAGGATGACCACACCAAGAACATCGCCTTCCTGATGGACCGCGCCGGCGACTGGTCGCTGTCCCCCGCCTTCGATGTCACGTACAGCTACAACCCCAGGGGTGACTGGACCAGCGTGCACCAGATGAGCCTGAACGCGAAACGCGACGGCTTCACCCTGGAGGACTTCCGTGCCTGCGCAAGGAACGCGGCGCTGCAACGCGGGCGCGCCGACGCGATTGTCGAGCAGGTACGTGAAGCGGTGCTGCGCTGGCGTGACTACGCCAGTGACGCGGGCGTACCGCGGGAGACCGCCGCGGCCATTGCCGCGACGCACAGGACAGGAATAATTGGTGCGAGTGGCGGGACTTGAACCCGCATGGCCGTGAAGCCGAGAGATTTTAAGTCTCTTGTGTATACCAATTCCACCACACTCGCACGGAACAGGCCGGACGGCGCGGCATCATAGCACAACGGCCGGCTCCGCGGCCGCCCCTCCGTGCTACACTGGGCGCCAGCCGGCGGGCCGATAAACAAAGCGATAAAAGACAGGGGCGCGAATCTCGATGGCCACAAACAGGGGTGAATTCAGTTCCCGCTTCGGCTTTGTCATGGCCGCGGCGGGCAGCGCCGTGGGCCTGGGCAACGTGTGGGGCTTTCCCACGCAGGCCGCAGACAACGGCGGCGCGGCGTTCCTGTTCGTCTACCTGCTGCTGGCGCTGACCCTCGCCTACCCCACGCTGATGGCGGAACTGATCATCGGTCGCCACGCTCACGCCAACGCCGTGAGCGCCCTGCGCCTGATCTCCCCGGGCCGGGGCACCGCCCGCTTCGGCACCGTCACGGGAATCTACGGTTTCATCGTCGCCAGCCTGATCCTCGCCTTCTACGCCATCGTCGCCGGCTGGATCATCGCGTTCTTCCTCGCCTCGGCCTGCCAGTTGCTGGGCCTGGACGGCCTCGCCGACTGGCTGACCCGCTTTGGCATGGGCCGTAACCTGCTGTTCATGGCCTTGTTCATGTTGCTGACCATCGGCATTATCTCCGAGGGCGTGCAGCGCGGCATCGAGCGCTGGTCATCGCGGCTCATGCCGCTGTTGCTGGCCACCCTGCTCTGCCTGGTGCTCTACGTGATGACACTGGAGGGCGCAATGGATGGCCTGAAGGTGTACCTCCTGCCGGACTTCGGCGCCGCGCTCAAGCCCGGACTGATTATCGCCGCGCTCGGCTCGGCGTTCTTCTCGCTGTCGCTGGGCGTGGGCACCATGCTGATCTACGGCTCCTACCTGACCGACCGCGAGAACCTGCCGGTGGTGGGCAGCCTGGTGACCCTGGTGGACATCCTCATCGCGGTGCTGGCCGGCTTCCTGGTGCTGCCGGCGATGTACGTCGCGCTGCACAACGGCGTGCAGATTTTCACCGACAGCGGCGAGCTGATCTCCGGCGACAGCCTGCTGTTCACGGTGCTGCCGGAACTGTTTTCCACCATGGGCATCGCCGGCGTCATCGTCTCCATGGTGTTCTTCTTCCTGATGAGCATCGCCGCGCTGACCTCCTCCATCTCCATGCTGGAGGTGCCGGTGGCCTACACCATCGAGGAACACAATGTGGGCAGGAAAAAGGCCGTGTTCGTCATCGGCGGCCTCATCGCCGCGGCCAGCGCCGTTATCCTGCTCAACTTCGAGACGCTGTTCGGCCTGACCGTGTCCTTTACCACCCGCTACAGCCAGCCGCTGCTCGGGTTCGTCTTCTGCCTCTACGCGGGCTGGCTGTGGCACCGCGACAAGCTGCTGCAGGAACTGCGCAAGGGCAACCCGGAGGTGGCACAGGGCCTGTTCTGGAAGGTGTGGCCCTGGCACGTCAAATTTGTCTGCCCGCTGATCATCCTGGCCATTTTCGGCCAGGCGCTGCTCGGCTGAGACGGCTAACGCAGGTTGATTTCGCCGCTTTCCTCCACGCGCTGCGTCGGCACCAGTCCCTTGAAATCGATCTTCGCGCTGAAGCGGTAGTCCAGCGGCCCCTCGCCGGAGGTGCCGAGGCTGGCGAACAGCCGCAGCAGCTCGAACAACTGCAGACTGGCCTGCAGGTTCACCACTTCCTCGCTGTAGGCGCCGATCCTGGGCACGTCATTGGTAACCCCGCTGACCAGGTCGCGCCCCATCAGCTCGATATCATAGCTGATGCCGGCGATATCCAGCACCGCGTCGTTGGGGTTGATGATACGCAGCTTGATGTCGAAGCGCGGCGCGCCGCCCTCCGAGGGCAGCGCGTTGAAGCTCTCCAGGGTGACCTTGGGCGGGTCCATGTCCTTGGTCAGGCCGGCACACGCCGATAGCAGGAGCAGGCACAGGGCGACGACCAGCGGGCGGAGGGGTGTTGGCATGGGGCGGTCCTTCTGGGCCGGGCGCGGCCGGCGGTCCCGCCGATTCTAGCGCGAGCGCGCTAGCGCAGGAAGTGGCGCCAGGCGGCTTCTACCGCTTGAAGCGCCACTCGCGGGGCTGGTAGATTCGCGCGTTGCTGGCGTAACCCACCAGCGCATAGCCGTCGGGGCTGACATCGACACCGGCCAGCAACGGACCGAGGAACAGTTCGGAGAACTTCGCCTGTTCATGCGGGAAGGCCGGCAGTTCCATGATGGTGTGGTAGAGCCTGGAGTGCAGGCAGTGGCGTATTTCGGGCCAGGCGTCCGGCGCGCCGGCAACGACATGCCCGGCGCCGTCATACCCGGCCGTCGCGTTGTCGGCGGAAAATGCGTACAGCGCCAGCAACTCACCGGGCTGACCCTGTGACGTCTCCTGTGACGTCTCCTGTGATTTCGCCTGCTGCTCGAACATCGGACCGGCAGACACCGCCGGTGCGATCAGACAGGTGACCAGGATACCGACGACAAAGATGACGCCGGCGATATGATTGACTCTCAGCACTTCCCCAATACCAGATTTGCCCCTTTCGCGAGCCACTTTAGCGCGCCGGGAAAATCGGGCAAGTGGGATATCCCTAAACTGTGATACCGGTCAGGTTTTGCCGCCTGTTCCTCACCTATTCCGCGCCTGGCAGCGCGGCTTTCAGCATGACGTAGGCCTTGCGCGCGGCGCGCAGCAGTGCCGGCAGAAACAACAGCGCAATGGGCAGGGTGACGGACCACAACACGATATCCAGGAAAACCAGCGAATACCGGGTGGACCAGTAGGAGCGTCGCGGCAACTCGGCGGGCAGCAGGTGTGTACAGACCGGGTAATCATTCATCACACAGAAACGCAGCTGGGCTTCATCGAGATCGACCTGCCGCTCCAGGCAACGCTCCTCGGCGACGAACAGGTAGTCGTAATAACTGCCACCGGCGTAGCCGCTCTGCTCGAAGCAGGCGCGCCAGCGCTGCTGCACATCCTCGGCCAGCGGCATGACGCGCACCTCCTGCCAGGCCTGGTAGCCGTGCCGGATATCGCCCAGGTGAGCGAGGAGCACGCCCAGCGCCCAGATGGCGGAGACGATGAACCAGAGTCTTGTGCGGGTGAGGTTTTTCATACTGTCTGCCGGTGCACAGTAAAAAGGCATTGCGCCCCGGACGCTTTTGACCGCGATGCTGGCAGAGACTACCGCGCCTGGTGAGCCTGGCAAGACGCGGGTGGAAGATTCGTGAAGTAGGTCAGGTTTCCTCCCGGCGCGGGCTGTTCAGACCGCTGCCACAGGCGCCCTGCAGAACAGGTGACAGTTACAGTGCGCCTAGCCGGGAAAAAATAGTGGAGGCTCGGGTCGGAATCGAACCGGCGTACACGGAGTTGCAGTCCGCTGCATAACCACTCTGCCACCGAGCCTTACAGGGAGCGGGAGCGGCGGGTTGGCCTGTTGCTCCTGAACCTGAAACTGGAGCGGGAAACCGGGTTCGAACCGGCGACCTCAACCTTGGCAAGGTTGCGCTCTACCAACTGAGCTATTCCCGCTAATCAAACTGTGCGCTTCACCACCGCCNTGGTCGCCGGAACCGGCGAGGCTGCGTGCCCCGCCACAACCATGTCAAGGTTGCGCTCTACCAACTGAGCTATTCCCGCTGAAAGAGCGCCTATTGTATGCACCGCGCGCACCGAGTCAAGCGACAACTCGCGCATTCGTTGTGCAAGCACCTGAATTACAAAGGGTTATCCATATCCCTGATAACGGCCCAGGCGGCGCGCAGGTAGACCACCATGCTCCACAGGGTGAGTATCGCCGCGGCGTACAGCACCAGGTAGCACAGGCCCAGCAGCCAGTTGCCGTCGCGCGCGGGGTCGATGGCCAGCAACCCGGCGATCGCCACCATCTGGAAGGCGGTTTTGACCTTGCCCACGTAGGACACCGCCACCGAGGTGCGCTCGCCCAGCTCCGCCATCCATTCGCGCAGGGCGGAGATGACGATCTCGCGGCCGATGATCACGCAGGCGGCCAGGGTAAACAGCAGGGTGTCGTGGCGTTCCACCAGCAGCACCAGCGCGATGGCGACCATCAATTTGTCCGCCACCGGGTCGAGAAACGCGCCGAATGCGGTCATCTGGCCCAGGCGCCGGGCGAGGTAGCCGTCGAACCAGTCGGTAATCGCGGCCAGGCCGAAAACGCCCGCCGCCACCAGCAGGTGGTTCTCAAACGGCAGGTAAAATACGACCACCAGCACGGGAATCAGCACGATCCGCAGGATGGTCAGGGTGTTGGGAATATTGATGGGCATGCTGTCCGTCTGCACCGGTAAACTGTGGCGGCGGTCTGCGCCTGCCCGCGTTGCGCAAAGTCTACCCTACCGCCGGCCGGCCATACAGGGGAGCGGCATGGGCACTGCGCCTATTCCCCAAACTGGGCAGCCTGCCCCCGAATAGCGCGCATGCCCCAATGGGAGGCAAATGCCTACCCCGGAGCGCCGAACGCCGCCAGGCGCTTACAAAACCCGCTTTCAATAGGCAGCCTATCTTACTGTAAAATATGGATTTTCTAAATCTGTGACCGGCTTCACCCGGGCACTTGCAATGCGCCGGTCGAATGCTTTACATTGGCCTGACCAGGTGGCCGTGACAGGGAAATGACAGGTCAGGTGCCGCTAACTGTGTCCGCGTGGTACAGATATTGCTTATCCGGGTGGCAAGTCGGGCGAAGACCGCTAACCCGTTGCGCAAACACTGCAAAGTGCACTGGTAAGGGAGTACACGGACAGTCCACCACGCACCCGTCGCCGGAAGAGCGATGATGATAATAATGATTAAAAAGCATTGTGCGTTCGTGACAGGCCTGCTGGCGCTGGCCCTCGCTCTGGCCGTGGGCAGCCCCGCGCGGGCCGGGAAGATCGACCCCGACACCGTCTCCATCGATTACGGCCTCACCGGGTTGCGCATTGTCGAGCGGCAGCCGGGGCTGTCGACGGCCTTCAGCTTCGCCCCGTTCACAGCTCACAAGAAGGCCCAGGTACCGGGCTTTTCCGACCCGCTGGGCACAGGCACGGACCCGCTGCTGAAACTGTTCGCCGGGCGCGTGGAACACATGGACCTGCTGGGCGACTTCCACCCGTCGAACCCCTACGACCCGACGGAAGTGGCGCCGACCCAGGAAAGCGTGCAGACCTCCTACATGATCAACGCCCTGCTGTTCGGCAACCAGATGCCGGACCACAAGAAACTGGTGGGGGCGCAACTCAATCTCGCCTACACCATGCTCAGCAAGATCAGCAGCAAGCCGCGCACTACCGAGACCAGCCCGTTGACGCTGTCGGGCTTTGGCTCGGTAACGGAGTTTACCAGCCCCACCCAGCTGCACTGGACCCACTGTCCGGACTACGTATTCCGCCGCTACCTGCACAACAAGGTCAAAGCCAAGAAGCACAGCCCGGCCGCACGCAAGACGCGGCCGCCGCTGGACTGCTTCGTCATCTAGCGCGCCTAGCCGGCGTGCAGGTGGTCGTATATCTGCTGCGCCAGGGTGGCGCTGATCCCGGGTATTTTTTTCAGTTCGTCGACGTTGGCGTTCTGCACGCCGCGCGCACTGCCAAAATGCCGCAGCAGTTCACGCCGCCTGCGCGCGCCCACGCCGGGAATGTCCTCCAGCACTGAGCGCTGCCGCGCCTTGTCGCGCCGGCCGCGGTGGCCGGTGATAGCGAAACGGTGCGCCTCGTCGCGAATCTGCTGAATCAGGTGCAGGGCGCCGCTGTCGCCGGGCAACTGCCGCTCGCGGCCGCTGGCGCCGCTGACCAGGGTTTCGAAACCGGCCTTGCGCGTGGTTCCCTTGGCCACGCCGATCACCTCCACCCCGCTGATCTGCAGGTCTTCGAGTACCGCCATCGCCTGGGCCACCTGGCCCTTGCCGCCGTCGATGAACAGCACGTCGGGCAGTGCGCCCTCCCCCGACTTCAGCCGCTTGTAGCGACGCTCCAGGGCCTGTTGCATGGCGGCATAGTCGTCGCCGCCGGTGATGCCCTCGATGTTGAACTTGCGGTAATCGGCCTTGCGCGGACCGTTCTGGTCGAACACCACGCAGGAGGCGACGGTGGCCTCACCGGCGCTGTGACTGATGTCGAAACACTCCATGCGCTCGGGAGTCTCGGGCAGGTCCAGCAGGTCCTGCAGCGCCTGCAGGCGGCCGAGGATGGTCTGCTTGTCCGCCAGGTGCGAGACGAGGTTGGTCTCGGCAGTCTGCGTGGCGAGCTTCAGCCAGCGCGCGCGGGCCTCGCGCACACGCTGGCGTATTTTCACCTGGCGCTGCGCATGCACTGACAACGCCTCGGCCAGGGTGTCCGCGTCCTCCGGCAGCGCGTTGACGATGATCTCGGCGGGGACCGCACGCGACTCGTTCAGGTAGTACAGCGGCAGAAACGCCGACAGCACCTGCGCCGGGCTCTCGTCCAGTTTCAGCGGCGGGTAGTGCGTCTTGCTACCCAGCACCCGTGCGCCGCGCACGAACAACACCTGGACGCAGGCGCGCCCGTGGGCGGTGGCGGCGGCGAGGATGTCCAGGTCGCCGCTGGCGCCCTCGATGCCCTGGCTGGCCTGCACCTGCTGTAACTGGCTGATCTGGTCGCGGTAGACCGCGGCTTTCTCGTACGCCAGGTCGGCGGCGGCGCGCTCCATGTCGTCGGCCAGGCGCACCAGCAGTTCCTGCGATTTGCCGCGCAGGAACAGGCTGGTGTGCTCCACCTGCTCGGCGTACTCCTGTTCGCTTACCAGGCCGACGCAGGGGGCACTGCAGCGATCGATCTGGTACTGCAGGCACGGCCGCGAACGGTTGCGAAAATAACTGTCCTCGCACTGGCGCACCTTGAACACCTTCTGCAGGAAATGCAGTGACTCGCGCACCGCGCCGGCGCTGGGGTACGGGCCGAAGTACGTGCCCTTGCGCCGCTTCGCGCCGCGGTGCAGGTCGATGCGCGGGAACTTGTCCTGGCTGGAAAGGAAGATGTACGGGTAGGATTTGTCGTCGCGCAACAGGATATTGTAGGGCGGCTGGTGGTTCTTGATAAGGTTGTTTTCCAGCAGCAGCGCATCCACCTCGGTGCTGGTCACGGTGACCTGGATATCCGCGATGCGCGACACCAGCGCCATGGTCTTGTCGGTGAGGCCGCGCGCGCGGAAGTAGCTGCCCACGCGATTCTTCAGGTTGCGCGCCTTGCCCACGTAGAGCAGCTGCCCCTGCTCGTCGTACATCTGGTACACACCCGGGCGCGTGGTGAGTGTCTTGACGAAGGCCTTGTGGTCGAACGCGCTCACGCGGCGGCCCCGTAGACGCGTGGCTCGATCTCCAACTCGATAGCGAAAGTGTCGGCCACCTGTGCGGCGATCTCCCGCGCCAGCGCCAGCAGTTCCTCGCCGCGGCCGGCGCCGTCGTTGACCAGCACCAGCGCGTGCTCGCGATGCACGCGTACCGCGCCGCGCCGGCGGCCCTTGAAGCCACAGTGCTCGATCAGCCAGGCCGCGGGCAGCTTCACCCGGCCGTCATCCTGGGGATAGCCCGGCAGCCCGGCAAAACGCGCCTGCAGCGCCTGCGCCTGCGCCGCCTCCAGCACCGGGTTCTTGAAAAAACTGCCGGCGTTGGGTTCGCGCGCCGGATCCGGCAGGCGCGCGCGGCGGATCGCCACCACCGCGTCGAACACCTGCTGCGGTGTGGGCTCGCCCAGGCCGTGCGCGTCGAGATGGTCGCGCAGCGCCGGGTAGGCGGTGTGTGTTTGCGCGCGCGTCGCAAGGCGCAGGTCCACCGCGGTAATCAGCAACTGGTCGCACAACTCGTGCTTGAAGACGCTGTCGCGGTACCCCAGGCGGCAGTCCTGCGCCGCCAGCGTCAATGCCGCACCATCGGCCACGCGCAGGGCGTGCACTGCCACCAGGCAGTGACTGAGTTCCACACCGTAGGCGCCGATGTTCTGGATCGGCGCCGCGCCGACGGTGCCGGGAATCAGTGCGAGGTTTTCCAGTCCGCAGAACCCCTGGGCCAGGGTCCACGCCACGAAAGGATGCCAGCGCTGTCCGGCGGCGACGCGCAGCAGCACGTGCTCGGGACCGCGCTCCAGTTCCTCGACGCCCGAGGTGGACAGGCGCAGCAGCAGCGCCTGCTGCTCGCCCACGAGCACCACGTTGCTGCCCTCGCCCAGCGGCAACACGGGCAGTTCGTGTTGCGCGGCCCACTCCAGCGCCCGCGGCAACCCGGCGTCATCACTCACCTCGACGAAGGCCGCCGCGCTCGCCGGCAGGGCCAGGGTGTTGTAGTGGCCCAGGCTGACGTCGCGCCGCACCTCGATCACAGGTGGCCGCGCCGGTCCAGTTCGTCCAGCAGGCCCTCGCTCGCGGCCTCCACGAGGTCCAGCACCCGGGTAAAGCCCTCGCCGCCGCCGTAGTAGGGATCGGGCACCTCGTCGGTGTCACTGTCCGCGGCAAAGTCCAGGAACAGCCCCAGGTGGCCGTCGAAATCGGCCGGGCACACGGCCTGCAGGTCGGCGAGGTTGGACAGGTCCATGGCCAGTATGTAGTCAAAACGCGCGAAGTCATCGGGCTGCACCTGGCGCGCACGCAGGTCACCCAGGCGGTAGCCGCGCCTGGCGGCCTCCTCGGTGGAGCGCGGGTCGGGCGCCTCCCCCGCGTGCCAGTGGGCGGTGCCGCAGGAATCCACCTCGATCCGCCCGGAGAGCCCGCGCGCGTCTACCATTTGCCGGAAGACGCCGTGCGCGGTGGGGGATCGACAGATATTGCCCAGGCACACAAACAGCACGCGTGTCATATCCCGCTCCACTGCCTACTCCCCCGCCGCCAGTAACTCGCGTACATGTTCCAGGTCCTGTTGCGTGTCGACGCCGGGCGGCACCTGCTCGCAACAGCTCGCGACGTGAATGTCGATGCCGTGGTGCAGGGCACGCAGTTGCTCCAGTTGTTCCAGTGTTTCCTGGGGCGCCGGCGGCCAGCCGACGAAGCGCTGCAGGAAATCGGTACGGTAGGCGTAGATGCCGATGTGGCGCAACCACTCGCCCCCGTCGGGCAGTGCATCGCCGCCGCCGGCAAAGGCCTCGCGCGGCCAGGGAATCGGCGCGCGGCTAAAATACAGGGCCATGCCCCGCGCGTCGGTCACCACCTTGCAGACGTTCGGGTTGCGCAGGTCCTCCGCGCTGACGATGATTTCGCACAGGGTCGCAATGCCCGCGCTGTCGTGCCGGGCGAGGTTGCCCGCGACCTGGTCGATCACCGCCGGGGGGATGAGCGGCTCGTCGCCCTGCACGTTGACGACTATGTGGTGCGCGGGCAGCTCCAGCGCCTGGGCGACTTCCTGCAAACGGTCGGTGCCGGAGGGGTGGTCGGCGCGCGTCAGCAGCACATCGGCGCCGAAGCCGCTGGCGGCGTCGACGATACGCGCGTCGTCGGTGGCGATCACCACGCGGCCTGCGCCGCTGCGCCGGGCCTGCTCCCACACGCGCTGCACCATCGGCTTGCCGTGGATCTCCAGCAGGGGCTTGCCGGGCAACCGTGTGGAACCGTAGCGCGCCGGGATGACGACTGTGAACGACATGAAAAAACTCCGTACTTCAGGGCCGGGCCAGGTGCGCCACCGCGTCTACCAGGCGCGCGGGTAATTGCGCGCTCACCCGCAGGAACCAGGCGTTGTCACCGACCAACGCGGTGCATTTTACCGCGTCCTTCTGCGTCATGATAACAGGCCTGTCGCGCAGGCCGGCGAAGTCGGCGGCGCGAAACCGGTGGTGATCAGGAAACAGGCGCGGCGTGACCGCGAAGCCCGCGCGCTCGAGCATGTCGATGAACAGCGCCGGCCGGCCCAGCCCCGCCACGGCGTAGACCTCGCGACCGATGGCCTGCGGCGACACCTCGACGCGTTCGTCACGCTGCAGGTGGATGAGCGCCTCGGGCAGGTAGCGCACGTCCGCGTCGTCGCCGGCGCCGCCGCGCGACAACACGAAGTCCGCCTGCGCCAGCCGCGACAGGGGCTCGCGCAGGGGGCCCGCAGGCAGGCAGTGGCCGTTGCCAAACGCGGCCTGCGCATCGTACAGCACGACTTCCAGGTCGCGGCCCAGGGAGTAGTGTTGCAGACCGTCGTCGCTGAGCACGATGTCGACATGCGCGCGGCGCAACAGGGCCTGCACCGCCGCCGCACGGTTGCCGGCCACCACACAGGGGCAGCCGCCGCGGCGCTGGATCAGCAGCGGCTCGTCACCGCACTCGCGTGCCGTGCTGTGCGGCCCGACCCAGTGCGGCGCCGGCGAGCTCGCGGCGCCGTGGCCACGGCTGACCACGCCCGCAACGATGCCGCGCTCGCGCAGGGCCTGCACCAACGCGATCACCACCTCGGTCTTGCCGGTCCCGCCCAGGGTGATATTGCCGATGACCACCACCGGCACCGGCGCACGGTAACTGCGCCGCAACCCGCGGCGAAACGCGTAGCGGCGCGTAAAACTCGCCGCGCGGAAGGTCCACTCCAGCGGCCACAGCAGGCACAGCCAGGGCGCGCCGCGGTACCAGGCGTCCGGCAACGCCTGCTGCAGGCGCTGTCTCACGCGCTGAATTCCCGCTGGTAGAGCTGCGCGTAGAGCCCGCCCTGCGCGAGCAACTGCGCGTGACTGCCGGCGGCGACCAGCCTGCCCTGATCCAGCACGAGGATGCGGTCGGCCTGCTCCACGGTGGACAGACGGTGCGCGATCACCAGCGTGGTGCGGCCGCGCATGACACTGGCCAGTGCCTGCTGCAGGCGGTGTTCCGAGGCGTTGTCCAGCGCCGAGGTGGCCTCGTCGAGAATCAGCAGCGGCGCATCCTTGAGGATCGCGCGGGCGATGGCGATGCGCTGGCGCTGGCCGCCGCTGAGTCCACCGCCGCCCTCGCCCAGCACGGTATCGAACCCCTGCGGCAGCGCGTCGATGAACTCCAGCGCGCAGGCCGACTCCGCGGCGGCGCGCACCTGTTCGCGCGTGCAATCGCCGAGACCGCCGTAGGCGATGTTGTTCCACACCGTGTCGCGAAACAGGGGGGCATCCTGGGACACCAGGGCGATCTGGCGGCGCAGGCAGTCCAGGCGGTAATCCTCCAGGGGTACCCCGTCGAGCAACAGGCTGCCGGCGGGCGCCGGGTAGAAGCGCGCCAGCAGTCGCGTGAGAGTGCTCTTGCCGGCCCCCGAGGGCCCCACCAGCGCCACGGTTTCACCCGCCGCGATGTCCACGCTGATATCGTGCAGCACCGGCTGTTGCGCGCCGGGGTAGGTAAAGCTCAGCCCGCGCACGGTGATATTGCCGGCGACCCTGTCCACCTCGAGCTCGCCGGCGTCCGCCTCGTCGGGCTGGTCCAGTTGCGCGAAGATGTCCTCGGCGGCGGCCAGGCCGCGCTGCAGCACACTCTGCACGCCGCTGAGCTGGCGCAGGGGCTTGCCCAACTGCACGGCGGCCACCAGGAAGGCGACCAGCGAACCGGCGGAGAAGTCCGCCAGCACCGCCGGCGACAGGGCGAACCACAGCAGCAACGCCAGCGCGAGGGCGAGCAGGCCCTGGATAACAGGCGTGCCCAGGGCCTCGGCAAAGGCCAGTTTCAGGCTCTGCCGCCGGTTGTAATCGCTGGCCGTGGCGAAACGCTGCGCCTGCCGCTGGCGCCCCCCGAACATGCGCACCTCGCGCCAGGCGCCGACGCTTTCGCCGGTGACCTGGGTCACCTCCCCCATGGACGCCTGGATGCGGCGGCTGTAGCGGCGGAACAGGCGCCCCACCAGCGTCACCACCAGCGTGATGAAAGGGGCCACCACCAGGAACAACAGGCACAGGCGCCAGTTCAGGTACAGCATGTAGCCCACCAGCGCGACGACCACCAGGCTCTCGCGCAGGATGGTCTTGAGCGCCTTGGTCACGGCGCCGGTGACCTGCTCCACGTTGAAGGTCACGCGCGACACCAGTACGCCGTGGCTGTGGCGATCGAAGTACAGGCCCGGCGCGCGCAACATCTTGTCGAACAACTGGCAGCGCAGGTCGTGGATGAGATTGCGCGCGACAAGACTGATGAAGTAGGCCCCGGCAAAAAACCCGCTGGCGCGCAGTACGGTGAGCAACAGCAGCGCCAGCGGCACCGCCACGCGCACGAATTCCAGCTGGCCTCCCGGCGGCACCTCGTACACCGTGTAGGCCAGTGTCGACAGTATCCCCGTGGCGCCGGCGCCCTGCGCGCCGCCCTCGGGCCCGAGGGCGTCGAGCAACAGCTGCATGAGGTCCGCCAGCAGCACCACGCCCGCGGAGTACAGCGCGTAGCCGGCGAAACTGAGCAGGAAGAACAGCCAGTACGGCGCGGCGTAGGACAGGAGGCGGCGGTAGAGCTGCCAGTCGCTGTAGCGGCCGGCGCGCGGCAGGTAGTCGCGGCTACCCATCGCCCGGCGCTGGCGCCGCGGGTTGGCGGGTGGTGATGCTCAGGTGAATGAAGCCCATCTGCCCCGCCGCGTCCATCGCGCGCACCACGTCCTGGTGCGCGGCCTGCGCGTCGGCGGTGATGATCATCGGCAGCGTGGTATCGCCGGCCGATTCCTTGTAGATGGCCGCCTGCAGCGTGCGCAGGCGCGAGTCCACCAGTGCGCGGCCGTTGACGCGGTAGCCGCCGGATTCGTCGACCAGTATCTCGATCTGCTCCTCCACCGTCGCCTGCGGCCTGCCCTCCGCCTCGGGCAGGTCGATGCTGAGCTGGGTCTCGCGGGTAAACGTGGTGGAGACCATGAAGAAAATCAGCAGCAGGAACACGATGTCGATCAGCGGGGTCAGGTTGATCCCGACCTCCTCGCGGCGCTGGCGGCGGAACTTCAAGACGCGGCTTCCGTGTTCTCTTCGCTGTGCAGGGCGTCGACCAGCTTGATGGTCTCCTGCTCGAGGTCCACCACGATGGCGTCGATGCGGCCGGTGAAGTAGCGGTGCATGACCAGCGCGGGAATCGCCACCGTCAGCCCCGCCGCGGTGGTGATCAGCGCCTCGGAAATGCCCCCCGCCAGCGCGCTGGCGTTACCGGTGCCCTGGGCCATGATCTCGGCGAAGACCTTGATCATACCCAGCACCGTGCCGAGCAGGCCCAGCAAGGGTGCCACCGCGGCGATGGTCCCCAGGGTATTGAGGTAGCGCTCGAGTTCGTGCACGACGTGGCCCGCCGCTTCCTGGATGCTCTCCTTCATGACCTCGCGGCCGTGGTAGGCGTTGCCCAGGCCGGCGGCCAGGATGCGCCCCAGCGGCGAGGACTCGCGCAGGGTGCGCAGGCGCGTGGCGTCCATCTCGCCGCGCTTGAGCTGCTTCCACACGGTCGCCAGCAGATGCGGCGGCGAGATTTTTTTCGGGTTGAGCGTATACAGCCGCTCGATACATATCGCCAGCACGAGGACGGAACTGAGAACGATCAGCACCATCAACCAGCCGCCGGCTACCAACAGTTCTAGCACGGTGACGCCCCTTGGTCCGGTGAGACGGGCCCATTATACGCACAGGTTTCACTGCTGGAATAGCGGGCAAACTACCACCAGAAGCGCCGCCGCTGCTCGCGCCAGGCGCGCACCGTCAGCGGCCCGTCCGGGTGCAGGCGGAACTCCAGCGCGCCAGCGGCGGCGGTGTCGTAGCGCGCCACGCCCTGCTGCGACAGGGCGGCGAGCACGTCCGGGTGGGGATGGCCAAAACGGTTGGCGTAGCCGCGGCTGAGCACCCCCACGGCGGGCGCCACGGTCTTGAGCAGGGTGCGCGAGGTGGACGTGGCGCTGCCGTGGTGCGCCACCAGCAGCCAGTCGGCGGACAGCTGCCCGCGCCAGAAGCGCACCAGGCTGCGCTCGCGGGCGGCGGCGATATCCCCGGGCAACAACAGCCGCTGTCCGCCCACCTGCACCTGCAGCACACAGGAGGCGTTGTTCTCACTGAGCCCGCGCTCCTGCGCCGGCGAAAGAAAGCGGAAACGCTGCCCCCCCGGCCAGCGCCAGCTCTCACCGGCGCGGCAGGACCGACCGCGAGCAGTGTCGACGCTGCCGCCGCGACGCACTCGCGCCACCGGCAGCGCAGCCAGCACGGTACCCACCCCGGCGCTGTGGTCCAGGTCGCCGTGGCTGACGACCAGGGTATCCAGGCGACGAATCCCGGCACGCCGCAGAAAGGGCAACACCACTGAATCCGCAAGGTTGCCGCCGCCGGGGACCCCACCGCCGGTATCGTAGAGCAGTACGCGCTGGCCGGCGCGCAGCAGGACCGCCGTGCCCTGCCCCACATCCAGCACGGTGACCGTCAGGCCGCGCGCGTCGCCCGCCGGCAGCTGCGCCGGGGGCAGGGACAGCGGCAGCAACAACAGCGCGCACAGCGCGCGCAGGGGCCAGCCGCCGGGCAGCGGCCACAACAGCAGCGCGCACAGGGCCAGCGCGATACCCAGGGCTCCCCCCTGCAGTTCCAGCCAGGCGGGACCGGCGGCCCCCTCGGCCAGGGCGCGGGCCGGGGGCAGCACGGCCTCCACCAGCCAGGCCGCGACGCGCCAGGGCGCCTCGGCCCAGGCCAGGCCGAGCAGGTGGCAGGCCACGCCGCACAGCGTCAGGGGCACGATCACCAGGCCCACCAGCGGAATCAGCACCAGGTTGGCCAGCAGCGACAGGGTGCTGCCGCCGCCAAAAAACAGCGCGCCCAGCGGCAACATAACCAGCGCCATGTAGCCCTGGGTCGCCAGGGCGCCGGCCAGCCTGGCCCCGGCCGCGCCGCGCCGCGACGGTCCGCGCCCGGCGCGCCCCTTGCGCCAGTGCGCCAACCACAACAGCGCGGCCACCGCGCCGAAGGACAACCAGAACCCGCTGCCGGTGACCGCCAGCGGATTGCACAACAGTACAATGACCGCCGCCAGCAACAGGTTGCGCTGCGCGTGGCTGTGGCGCCCGGCCAGGGCCGCCAGGGCGAAGGCCAGCAGCATGACCAGCGCGCGCTGTGTCGGCAGGGAAAAGCCGGCCAGGGCGGCGTAGGCGCAGGCCGGCAGCATGGCGCCGAGCGGCGCCAGCCAGGCGCCGCGGCGAGCGATGGGCAAGCGCGACAGTCCCGCGCCCAGCAGGTAGCCGATAGCGGCGACCATGCCCACGTGCAGCCCGGAGATCACCAGCAGGTGGCTGGTGCCCAGGTGCTGGAACACGGCGCGCAGGTCGGGGGTCAGCGCGGCGCGGTCGGCCACCGCCAGCGCGCGCAGGATCGCTCGCGCGTCCTCCCCCGCCGACAGGTCGGCGATGCGCGCGGCGATGTCCCCGCGCAGGCGCTGGTGCGCATAGCGCGGCCCCTCCTCCCCCGGCAACGCCCTGGCCACATCGCGCCGCACGCTGCCCACGGCGTCCACCCGGCGACGGGCAAACCAGTCCTGGGCGTTGTAGGAGCCGGGGTTGGCCAGGCCCCAGGGTTGCTTCAGGCGCAGGTCGAATTGCCAGCGCTGCCCCGGCCGCAGCACCCGCGCGCCGTAGTAGGACAGGGCGAGACGGCGCGGGCCGGCGCAGTGCGGCGGCCACAGCGCCTGCACATCGAAGTCGAAGCGCTGCTGCGGCGTGCCGTCGGGCAGCAGCCGCCGTTGCGGCAGGGAGGCGATGACGCCCTGCGCGCCGATTTCGACGCCGACACAGGCCGGTGCCAGGCGCGCACGCAGCAACTGCTGCCCGTGCCAGCCCGCCGCCAGCGCGCCCGCGGCGAGACCGGCACACAGCCATAGCGTCGGGCGCGGCAGCGCCAATGGCAGCAGGGCCACGGGGGCCAGCGCCAGCCACAGCGCCGGCGGCGGCAAGGCGGGCAACAGGGCCACAACGCACACACCCGCCACCACGCCGCACATCCAGGTGCCGGCTCCCACACCCACACCCACACCCGCGCCCGCGCCCGCGCCCACGCCCACGCCCGGGGCCAGGCATGGATGCGTGCTTGAATGTGCACCCTCTTTGCGCATAATAAGGCGCGGGCTGTTACCCCCCCGCGACGACCCGCAACGTCGTTATTCCGTTGCAGTGAAGCACACCGACAGGAAAAACGGCAGACCACTTCCGGCCAATCGCCCATGCCCAAGAAAACCCTCAAATCCATCGTGCCCAGCGCCGCGCGGGTGCGCGAAATAGCTGCCCTGAAGGTGCTGGGCGAATGGATTTACGAGGGCAACCTGTGGCACATCAACCGCTATTCCGCGGCGATGGCCTTCTTCGTCGGTTTTCTTGTCGCCTTCATGCCCATACCGGGGCAGATGGTGCTGGCGGCCCTGCTGGCGATCCTGTTCCGCTGCAACCTGCCGCTGTCAGTGGGACTGGTGTGGATCACCAACCCGGTGACCATGCCGGCGATCTACTTCCTCGCCTACCAGGTGGGGGCGCTGTTACTGGACGCGCCGGTGCGGCAACTGAACTTCGAACTGAGTTTCCACTGGCTGGGCACCAGCCTGGTAGCGATCTGGAAGCCGTTCCTGCTCGGCTGCATGGTCTGCGGGCTGTTTTTCGGTTGCGTGGGCTATTTCGTCATCAGTGTGATGTGGCGCTGGCGCGTCGCGCGCCAGTGGCGCCTGCGCAAGAAGCGGCGGCGCCTGCGGCTCAGCGATCCTGGTTGAGTACCAGCGCGGGCGCCAGGCGCGCCGCCCGGCGCGCGGGATAGATCGCCGCGACCACACACATCACCAGCGCCACCGCGCCGACCAGCACCACGTCGCGCCACAGCAGGTCCACCGGCAGGAAGGATACCGGGTAGACGTCGGTATCGAGAAAGCGCATTCCCAGGACCCCTTCCAGCCAGCGGACAAGCCCCGGCACCGCCAGGCTGCCGGCGGCGCCCACCGCGCCGCCGGCGACGACGCCCACCGCGCCGATCATTCCCCCCTGCAGCAGGAAGATCCAGGCAATATCGCGACCCGAGGCGCCCAGGGTGCGCAGGATGGCAATGTTGCCCTGCTTGTCCAGCACCACCAGCACCAGCGAGGAGACGACATTGAAGGCGGCCACGGCGATGATCGACAGCAGCAACAGCGTCACCAGGTTGCGCGACAGCTGGATAGCCGCGTAGAGATTGCCGTGGGTCATGATCCAGTGGGTGGCATAGTACCCGTGCGGGAGCCTGTCGGTGAGCTCCCAGCCGATGCGCCGCGCCGAGAACAGGTCGTGCGTGGCGACGCGGAAGCCGCTGACCCGCCCCGCAATACCGGCGAGCCGCGCGGCCAGCGGCAGCGGCACCAGGGCCACCGCCTGGTCCAGCTCGGTGCCGGTTTCGAGAATACCCGCCAGGCGCACCGGCTCGAAACGCGCCGCGCTGGAACGCTCACTGCCCGGCTCGCCCGGCGCCACCAGGGTGATGCGATCACCCACCGCGACGCCCAATCGCGTCGCCACACCGGCGCCCAGCACCAGGCTGTCCGGGGCCTGCGCCAGTTGCGCCAGGGCCGGGGCGTCGAGGTAGTCGCGCAGTGCGCGCGGCAGGCGGCCGCCGGCGGCGTCGAGGCCGACACCGCGGGCGGTGTCGATCGCGGTACCGCGCATGACCAGGGCGTCGAATTCCACGAAGGGAGTGACCTCGGCGACCTCCGGATGCTCCTGCAACAACGGTAGTTGCGCCTGCCAGTCGTCGATGGGAACACTGGCGTAGAGGGTGACATGGGGCACCAGGCCGAGGATGCGCTCGCGCATCTCCTTGTCGAAGCCGTTCATCACCGAGAGCACGATAATCAGCAGGCCGATGGCGACCACCAGGCCGAGCATTGACAGCAGCGACAGGAAGGTGGAGAGATGCCCGCGCCCCGAGGGAAAGGTGTAGCGCAGGGCCACCCGCAGCCGTTCGCCGCCGGTCACACCAGGATTCCGTCGCGCAGTTCGAGAGTGCGGTTCATATGCGCCGCGATGGCCGGGTCGTGGGTGACCACGATGAATGAGGCGCGCTCCTGGCCCAGTTCGTCGATCAGCGCCAGCACCTGGGCGGCCGAGTGCGGATCGAGGTTGCCGGTGGGCTCGTCGAGCAGGACACAGTCCGGCTGGCCTACCAGGGCGCGTGCGATCGCGACGCGCTGGCGCTCCCCCCCGGACAGCTGCGCCGGGCGATGATCCAGACGCTGCGCCATGCCCACGCGGCCGAGCATGGCGTCGGCGCGGCGCCAGGCCTCGCGCCGGGCCTCGCCGCGAATGAGCAGCGGCATGGCGACGTTCTCGCGCGCGTCGAATTCCGGCAGCAGGTGATGGAACTGGTAGACAAAGCCCAGTCGCGTATTGCGCAGCGCGCACAGTGCGTTTTCCGGCAAGGCGCCCAGGTCCTGGCCGCCGAGCAGCACGCGCCCGCTGCTGGGCCGGTCCAGGCCGCCGAGCAGGTTGAGCAGGGTCGACTTGCCGGAACCGGAAGCGCCGACAATGGCAATTTTCTCTCCCGCGGCCAGTTCCAGCTGCACCCCGTTGAGTACCTGCACCGAGCGGTTGCCGTCCTCGTAGACCCGGCACAACTTGTCGCAGCGCAGCACCGGCTCACTCATAACGCAGCACCTCCGCGGGGGCGATACGCGCGGCGCGCCACGCCGGGTACAGGGTGGCGAGCAGGCTCAGCAGCAGCGAGGCGCCGGCCACCATGGCCACGTCCGCCCACTGCAGTTGCGCCGGCAATTCGCTGATGAAATACACCGCGGGATCGAACAGCTTGACACCGAACAGGCGCTCCAGCGCGGCGGTCAGGTCGGCGATATTCAACGCCAGGGTGACGCCGATCAGCGCCCCGGCGACGATGCCCACGGCGGCCAGGGCCAGGCCGTGGGCGACGAAAATGGCGATGATGCCGCGCGGCCGCGCGCCCAGGGTGCGCAGCACGGCGATGTCGCGACGCTTTTCCGTGACCGACATAACCAGCGTGGACACGATATTGAACGCCGCCACCGCGACCACGCTGAGCAGCAACAGACTGACCATGACCTTCTCCATTTTCACCGCGCGGAACAGGGAACCCTGGGTGCGGCTCCAGTCCTTCACCTGGTAACCCGCTCCCAACTCGGCGGCCAGCGACGCCATGATGCCCGGGGCCGCGTGCAGGTCCGGCGTGCGCACCTGCAGGCCGTGCACGCGCTCACCCGCGGCGAGCAGTCGCTGCCCCGTGGCCAGGGACACGTAGGCCTGGTAGCTGTCGGGCTGGGCGCCTACCTCAAACACGCCGCTGACGGTGAGGCGCTTGCTGCGCGGAAAGACCCCCAGCGGCGTCACCGTCAGGCGCGGCAAGGTGACCTCCACCTGGTCCCCGGGGCCGACCCCGAGCATGCCCGCCAGCGAGGCGCCGAGCACGACGTTGAAGCCCGGCCCGGCGAGGCCGTCCAGGCTGCCCGCACGCATACGCGCGGCCACCTCGGACACCCGCGCTTCCCGTTGCGGGTCAATCGCGGTGAGCACGGCGCCGCGCACGCTGCGCGCACTGCCGAGGATGACCTTGTCGGTGAGGTAGGGAGACACGGCGACAATGTCCTCGCGCTGTTCCAGTTGCGCGGCCAGCGCGCGCCAGTCGTCGATACTCGCGCGCTGTTCCACGTAGCCGTGCGGCACCAGGGACAGGATGCGCCCGCGCAGTTCCGCGGCGAAGCCGTTCATCACCGACAACACGACGATTAGGCTGGCCACACCGAGCACCATACCGAGCATGGACACGGCGGCGATGACGGCGGTGAAACGGTTGCGTTTACGACTGAAGCTGTAGCGCAGCCCGACAAAACTCGCGTAGCCCAGGGAGGCGTTGGCGCTGAAACTCACGCGGCCGGTCTACTGACCTGTGTTGCGGTCGGCGGGATAGTAACGATCGGGGTTCTCCCTGCCCACCTGGCCGTCGCGGGTCTGTTCGTCGCACGCGCGCGGGTCGCCGCCACAGATCTCGCAGGCGGTGTCGATGCCCAGTGCGCCCATGCCGCCGCAGGAGCCCTTGATGGGCTCACGGCCGGCGATGACACCCACCGCCATGGCGGCGACCACCAGCCCGACCACCAGCAGCGTGAGAAAAAAGAGTGTCATGACTTGCCTCCCGGCTCTCTACCCGTTTCCGCAGCCGACACCGCGCCAGTCGTGGAAGACGGCAGGTAGGCGGCCATCGGCGCCGTGTGACTGTGTGTGAAGCCGTCCTGCGACCTGTATATGAAATATACCGCCAAAGCCTGCTCGGTGGCCACCGCTGCGGCGCGCTCGCGCCCCAGCACGCTCAGGGCGGTGGCCCAGGCGTCGGCGAGCATCGCACTGGGGTGCACCACCGTGACCGAGACCAAATCGTGGGCCACCGGCCAGCCGCTGCGCGGGTCGATCGTGTGCGAATAGCGCTTGCCCTGGTAGTCGAAAAAGTTGCGGTAGTCGCCGGAGGTGGCGACGGCGACGTCACTGGCCTGCAGCGTCGCGGCCACCGCGCGGCCGCCCGCGTCTGGCTGTTCGATCGCAACGCGCCATGGGTCGCCCCTGCCGCTGTGCCCGGACAACTTCATCTCGCCCCCCACCTCGAGCAGGAAACGCTGCACACCGTTCTCGCCCAGCCAGCGCGCCGCGCGGTCGACGGCGTAGCCCTTGGCCAGGGAGGACAGGTCCAGCGCCAGCTTGCGCTGCTTCATGACGCTGCCCCCGTGCAGGTTGAAACGCAGGTGCTGCTGCCCGACCTGCGCCAGGCGCGCCTGTATCTCTTCCGGCTTCGGCGGCTGCACTACCGGCGCCCCCGGGCCGAAGCCCCACAGGTCCACCAGCGGCCCGACGGTCACGTCGTAGGCCCCGCCGCTCTGCGTGCCGACCTGCATCGCGGTCATGAGTACCTGCATGAGTTCGCCGGAGAGCTGAAACCAGCTGCCCGGCGTGGCGCGGTTGAGGCGACTGAGTTCCGAGTCCTCGCGGTAGGTGGACATGGTCGCGTCAATAGCGTCCAGGACCGCCTGTACGCCCGTGCGCACCTCCTCGGGCACCGGTTGCTGCGCCGCCGGTACATACACCAGCGACCAGGTGGTGCCCATGGTGGGACCGTTGAGCCTGACCGTTTCCGGCTCGCCCACGCCACAGCCACCAAGGCCGAACAACAGCACGAACAACAGCAACAGACAAAAAAGCCACTCGCGGGAGTGGCTTGTGCGCGCACGGCGGAGAATATCAACCACCGAAATCATCGAGCAGGATGTTCTCGGGCTCGACACCCAAATCGGTGAGCATCTGGATGACCGCCGAGTTCATCATGGGCGGACCGCACATGTAGTACTCGCAGTCTTCCGGCGCGGGGTGGTCCTTCAGGTACTCTTCGTACAGGACGTTGTGGATGAACCCGGTCAGACCGTCCCAGTCGTCCTCCGGCTGCGGGTCGGACAGGGCCACGTGCCATTCGAAGTTGTCGTTTTCCTCGGCGAGCTGGTCGTACTCGTCCTGGTAGAACATCTCGCGCAGGGAGCGCGCGCCGTACCAGAAGGAGATCTTGCGCTTGCTGTGCAGGCGCTTGAGCTGGTCGAACAGGTGCGAGCGCATGGGCGCCATACCCGCACCGCCGCCGATGAAGACCATCTCGGCGTCGGTATCCTTGGCGAAAAACTCGCCAAAGGGGCCGTAGACCTTCACCTTGTCCCCCGGCTGCAGGTTGAACACCCAGGACGACATGATGCCGGGCGGGATGCCCTCGCTGCCCGGCGGCGGCGTGGCGATGCGGATGTTGAACTTGACGATACCCTTCTCTTCCGGGTAGTTGGCCATGGAGTAGGCGCGGATCACCGGCTCTTTCACCACCGACTCGAGCTTGAAGAAACCAAAGCGCTCCCAGTCGCCGCGGTACTCCTCCTCGATGTCGAAATCGGAGTACTTCACGTGGTGCGGCGGGCACTCCAGCTGCACGTAGCCGCCGGCGCGGAAATCGACGTTCTCGCCCTCGGGCAGGCGCAGGGTCAGTTCCTTGATGAAGGTCGCCACGTTGGGATTGGATTCCACCGTGCATTCCCACTGCTTCACCCCGAACACTTCCTCGGGCACCACGATCTTCATGTCCTGCTTCACCGCGGTCTGGCAGCTCAGGCGCCAGCCCTCGTCCGCCTCGCGGCGCGTGAAATGGGACTCCTCGGTGGGCAACATGGAACCGCCGCCCTCCTCGACGATGCACTTGCACTGGGCGCAGGTGCCGCCGCCGCCACAGGCGGAAGCGAGAAAGATATTGGACTCCGACAGCGTCTGCAGCAGCTTGCCGCCGGCGGGTACGGTGATGGTCTTCTCGCCGTTGATCTCGATATTGACGTCACCGGAACTGACCAACCGGGCGCGGGCGAAGAGAATCACCAGTACCAGCAGCAACACGATCGCGGTGAACATGCCCACGCCGAAAAAGATTGTCATATCCATGTCTGACTAGCCCCGCTTGCCTAGATGTCGATGCCGCCGAAGGACATGAAGCCCAGCGACATCAGGCCGACGATAATGAAGGTGATGCCCAGCCCCTGCAGCCCCTCGGGCACGTCGGAGTACTTGAGCTTCTCGCGGATGCCCGCCAGGGCGACGATGGCCAGCGCCCAGCCCACGCCGGAGCCCGCGCCGAACACCACGCTCTCGGCGAAGGTGTAATCGCGCTCCACCATAAACAGCGAGGCGCCAAGGATTGCGCAGTTCACCGTGATCAGCGGCAGGAATACGCCCAGCGCGTTGTACAGGGCCGGCACGAAGCGGTCCAGGAACATTTCCAGGATCTGCACGATGGCGGCGATAACACCGATGTAGGACAGCAGGCCGAGGAAGCTCAGGTCCATGTCCGGCAGCCCCGCCCAGGCCAGCGCGCCATCCGACAACAGGTAGTTGTAGATGAGGTTGTTCACCGGCACGGTGATGGTCAGCACCACCACGACCGCGATACCCAGGCCCAGCGCGGCCTGGATTTTCTTCGAGATGGCGAGGAAGGTGCACATGCCCAGGAAGAAGGCCAGGGCCATGTTCTCGATGAAGATTGCCCGGATAAACAGGCTCAGCAGGGCTTCCATCTACGCGCCCTCCCTGACCGTGGTATGGCTGGCCATCTTGAAGTCCGGTTCCTCCACCTGCTCCTTCTGCACGCTGCGCAGGGCCCAGATGAACATGCCGATGAGGAAGAAGGCGCTGGGCGGCAGCAGCAACAGGCCGTTCGGGTTGTACCAGCCGCCCTCGGTGACCAGCGGCAGTATCTCGAAGCCCATCAGCTTGCCGGCGCCGAACAGTTCGCGCACCACCGCCACGGCGATGAGCACCACGCTGTAACCCAGCCCGTTGCCAATGCCGTCGATGAAGCTGGGCAGTGGCGGGTTCTTCATGGCGTAGGCCTCCGCGCGGCCCATCACGATACAGTTGGTGATGATCAGGCCGACGAAGACCGACAGCTGCTTGCTGATGGCATAGGCGTAGGCCTTGAGAAACTGGTCCACCACGATAACCAGCGAGGCGATGATGACCATCTGCACGATGATGCGGATGCTGCCGGGAATGTGTCGGCGGATAATCGACACGCCGAGGTTGGAAAAGGCGCAGACAAAGGTCAACGCCACACACATTACCAGGGTGACCTGCAACGAGGAGGTGACCGCCAGGGCCGAGCAGATACCCAGGATCTGCAGGGCAATGGGGTTGTTCCTGAAGATCGGCGTGGTCAGTGTCGCTTTCACGGAATCCATACTCAGGCCTCTCCCGCTCTGAGGTTATCAAGAAATGGCGCAAAGCCGTTTTCACCCAGCCAGAACTGCACCAGGTTGGTCACGCCGCGCGCGGTCAGTGTCGCCCCGGCCAGCCCGTCCACCCGCCAGGGGGCATTGGGGTTGTCCGGATCCACGCTGCCCTTGATAAGCTGCAGCGCCACCTCGTCGTCGCGGTAGACTTTTTTGCCCGGCCACAGGGCCTTCCAGCGCGGGTTGTCCACCTCGCCGCCGAGTCCCGGCGTCTCGCCATGCTCATAGAAGCCCAGGCCGGCGACGGTGTTGGCGTCCGACTCCAGGGCGATAAAACCGTACAGCGTTGACCACAGGCCGTAACCGCGCACCGGCAGGATCACCTTGTCGACCCCGCCCTGCTCGTCCTCGACGATATACACACGGGTGTAGTGCTCGCGACGGAAGATCTTGGCGATATCCTCATCCACGGACAGCGCCTCGGAACGCGCCGGGTCCTTGGCCGCCTTGAGCGGATCAATGGATTGCGCATCCACATCGTCGGCGAAATGCCCGTTGCGCAGGTCCACCACGCGGGTGGTGATCTGCTTGAACTGCTCTTCCACGTCGCGGGTCTCGTCGAGCATGCCCGCGGCGGCGAGGATATTGCGCTTGCGGTCCAGGCTCTTGTTGAGTTCCTGCGCCGGTTTCAGCATGACCGCGGCGGTGGACACGATCACCGAGCACACCACGCACAGCAGCAGCGCCACCGTCAGCGTCTTGCCGATACTGTCATTACTGGACACGTGACAGCCTCCGTTTGATGTTTGCCTGCACCACGAAATGATCGATCAGCGGGGCGAACAGGTTGGCGAAGAGGATAGCCAGCATGATGCCCTCGGGAAATGCCGGGTTGACGACACGAATCAACACCGTCATCACGCCGATGAGTATACCGAAGGCCCACTTGCCGGCATCGGTCATGGCCGCCGACACCGGGTCGGTGGCCATGAACACCATGCCGAAGGCGAAACCGCCGGTCACCAGGTGCCAGTACCAGGGCATGGCGAAGGCCGGGTTGGTGTCGGAGCCGACCAGGTTGAACAGGCCGGACAGGGCGAACATGCCGATAAAGACACCGAAGATAATGCGCCAGGACGCCACCCGCGTGATCAGCAGCAGCACCATGCCCAGCAGTATGGCCAGGGTCGAGGTCTCGCCAATCGAGCCGGGCACCGAACCGATGAAGGCCTCCATCCAGCTCCACTGTTGCTGCAGGGCCTGCATGCCGTCCGAGGCGACCACGGACAGCGCGGTGGCGCCGCTGTAACCGTCCACCGCCACCCAGACGCTGTCACCGGACAGTTGCGCCGGGTAGGCGAAATAGAGGAAAGCGCGCCCGGTCAGCGCCGGGTTGAGGAAGTTCTTGCCGGTACCGCCGAACACCTCCTTGCCGATCACCACACCGAAGCTGATACCCAGGGCCACCTGCCACAGCGGAATGTCCGGCGGGCAGGTCAGGGCAAACAGGATGGAGGTGACAAAGAAGCCCTCGTTGACCTCGTGACCGCGGCGCACCGCGAACAGTATCTCCCAGGCGATGCCAACCAGGAAGGTGGTGATGTAGATGGGCAGGAAAAACACCGCGCCGTACCACAGGCAGTGCCAGGTGCTGGAAGCGTCGTAGCCGCCGAACGTGCCGATCAGCCAGCCGCGCCAGCCCTCCACGGCGTAGCCCGCGGGCATCACTTCCGTGGCCAGCGCGCCGAGGTTGTACATGCCGTAGAACATGGCCGGGAAGGTGGCCAGCCACACGGTGATCATGATGCGCTTGAGGTCCACACCGTCGCGCACGTGTGCGGTGGTGCGCGTCACGCTGTCAGGGGAATAGAGGAAGGTATCGAAAACCTCGTACAGGGCGTAGTATTTCTGGAAACGCCCGCCTTCCTGGAAATGGTGCTCGATACTGTCGAGCATTTGCCGCAGTCCCACGATTCAACCCTCCTTTTCTATGCGCGTGAGGTTGTCCCGCAGGATGGGACCGTACTCGTATTTGCCGGAGCAGACATAGCTGCACAGCGCCAGGTCTTCCTCGTCCAGTTCGAGACAGCCCAGCGCCTGGGCCATCTCCGTGTCGCCCACCACGAGGGCGCGCAACAGCTGGGTGGGCAGGATATCCAGGGGCATGACCTTCTCGTAGGAGCCCACGGGCACGATGGCGCGCTCACTGCCGTTGGTGTTGGTGGTCATGGGCAGCGGCTTGCCCCCGAAGAAACTGGAGACGTAGATACCGAGGCTGGAGTGCTTGTTGAAGCCGGGTGAAAACCAGCCCATGAACTCGCGTTTGCGCCCTTCCAGCAGCACCGATACCTGGTTGTGGTAGCGCCCCAGGTAGGCCGTCGCCCCGGACACCGCGCGCCCACCCAGCACCGAGCCGGAAATGATACGGTTCTCGCCGTTGCGCAGCTGGCCGGCGCACAGCGCCTGCAGGTCGGCGCCCAGGCGCGTGCGCAGCAGCCGCGGGTTGTCCACCTGTGGCCCGCCCAGGGCGACGATGCGCGGCGTGTACAGCTTGCCGTCCAGGAACAAGCGGCCGATGGCAATCACCTCCTGGTAGCCGATGGTCCATACCACCTGCGACAGGGCGGCGCCCATCTTGAAATGTACGTGGGTACCCGCGAGCCCTGCGGGATGCGGACCGGCGAACTCCTCGCTCTCGATATTCGCGGCGCTGCCCGCGGGGATCTCGGCCCCGGGGGCCTTGCACAGGAAGAGCTTGCCGCTGGTCAGGCGCGCCAGCAGGTCCAGGCCCAGGGCGAAGGCCTCGGGCTGCTCGGCGATGACCAGCGCCGGGTCCGCCGCCAGCGGATGCGTGTCGATGGCGGTGACGAAAATGGCCGCCGCCTCGCTGTCCGGCGCCGGCACCTTGCTGAACGGGCGCGTGCGCAACGCCGTCCACTGGCCGCTGCGCACCAGCGTATCGCGAATGCTGTCGGCGTCGGGCAGGCTGTCGGCGCTGCAGGTCGGGAAGGATTCCGCCTCCTCGCCGTCGCCGTCGACCTCGATCACCACCGACTGCAGTACCCGCCGGGCACCGCGGTTGATGGCCGCGACCACGCCGCCGGCCGGGGCGGTGTAGCGCACACCCTCGGTTTTCTTGTCGGTGAACAGTAATTGTCCCAGCTTGACCCGGTCGCCCTCGGCGACTTCCATGGTCGGCTTCATGCCGACATAATCGAACCCGACCAGGGCCGCGGCCCGGGTCGCGGGGGCATTTTCAATCGCCTGCCGGGGGGCACCTTGAATAGGTATATCCAGGCCCCGTTTGATTTTGATCATACGATCTGCCTACAGAATCGAACTCTTGTGAGTGGTCTGAAATCGCGCTGCGGTCTCGTCCCCGACGAATGCCCCGCGAGGGTGGCCACGCTGCCGCGAACGGCTGCCGGGCACCGCCCGCGGCGACCGGCGGCCATCGCAATCCAGGCCGCGCGCATTATACAGGATGCGCCCGGCAAAACGCTAGCACGTGCAAGCCAGTTGTTTGATTTTGAACAGGTTTTGCCTCTCGCAACAGGCGCCCGTCGAATCAGCCGTGCTCCGGGTAGACGGTGAAGCGGATACCCGCCATCTGCTCCAGGATACGGTGCACCTGGCAACTGTAGCCGAATTCGTTGTCGTACCAAAGGTACAGCACCACCTGGTTGCCGTTGGCGATGGTGGCGTTGGCGTCGAATACACAGGCGTGCCGCGAGCCGACGAAATCCGTGGACACCACCTCCGGTGACGCGGAGTAGTCGATCTGCTTGCGCAACGGCGAGTGCAGGGCCAGGTGGCGCATGAACTCGGTGACCTCCTGGGCGGTGGTCTCACGGCTCAGGGTCAGGTTGAGAATGGCCATCGACACGTTCGGAATCGGTACGCGGATGGCGTTGCCGGTGAGCTTGCCCTGCAGCTGCGGCAGCACCTTGCCCACGGCGCTGGCCGCGCCGGTCTCGGTCAGCACCATGTTCAGGGGCGCGCTGCGCCCGCGGCGCGAGGCCTTGTGGTAGTTGTCGATGAGATTCTGGTCGTTGGTGTAGGCGTGCACCGTCTCGACGTGCCCGGCGACGATGCCGTACTCGTCGTCCATGGCCTTGAGCGGCGGCGCGATGGCGTTGGTGGTGCAGGAGGCGGCGGATATGATCGTATCGCTGTCCTCGATGATGTCGTGGTTGATGCCGGCGACAACATTTTTCAGGTTGCCCTTGCCCAGCGCGGTGAGAATCACCTTGCTCGCGCCGGGACACTTCAGGTGCTGGGACAACCCGTCCTCATCGCGCCACACACCGGTGTTGTCGATGATGATGGCGTTGTCGATACCGTACTCGGTGTAGTCCACCTCGTCCGGCGAATCGGCGTAGATGACCTTCACCTCATTGCCGTTGGCGACGAAGGACTGGCGCTCCTCGTCGACGCGGATGGTGCCCTGGAAATTGCCGTGTACGGAGTCGCGGCGCAGCAGGCTGGCGCGCTTGACCAGGTCGTTGGGCGCCTTGCCACGGCGCACGACGATGGCGCGCAGGCGCAGGCAATCGCCGCCGTCGGTTTTCTCGATGAGCAGGCGCGCCATCAGGCGTCCGATGCGGCCGAAGCCGTACAGCACCACGTCCTGGGGCTGGTCCAGCGGCTTGTGCTGCGCGCCCACCAGGGGGGCCAGTTCGCGGTCGACGTACTCTTCCACGCTGAGGCCGTCGCCCGCGCCGTGGTCGTAGTAGTTCACCGCCAGCCGGCCGACGTCGATGTGCGCCGGACCCAGGTCGAGCTGGCTCATGCGGCTGAGCACCGGGAAGGTCTCGAACTCGGACAGTTCGTTGGCCTCCACCTGGCGCACGTAGCGGTGGTCCTTCATGATTTCCAGCACAGAGCGGTTGACCAGCGGCCGGCCGTAGATATAGCACTTGACGCTCTTTTCGCGGGACAGGCGGCCGACCACGGGAATCATGCCCTCGGCCAGAGCCTCACGCTCCTTCCAGTCCTTGAAATAGTCGGCGGGGCGCTCCCGCTTGCGATCGTTCACTGCGTCGTACCCTCGTTGATGAGCTGTTGTTATAGGTATTGCCGGTTAGTAGCGTGTGCGCTTTTTCCGGCGCCAGCGCCGGTCGGGCGCGTATTATCAACGTATGCACCATGGGGCGCAAGGCGCTGCCGGGAGATTCGCAACGCGCTTCACGCTGGCGCCGCCCCGCCCCTTGGCTATAATGCGCGGCTCTTTCCACCGGCGACCGAGGCCCCATGTTCCGCGCCCTGCTCGACAACACCCCCTGGCCCGACCAGCCGTCCTCGCGCACCGCCCTGGGTCCCACCCACGGCTGCGCGGACGCCCTGTGTATCGCCGAGCTGTGCGCCGGCCAGCGCCTGCTGCTGGTGCTGACTCCGGACACCAGCAGCGCCCTGGCGCTGGAGCGCGAGCTGGCCTTCTTCCTCGACGACGCCACCCCGGTGCTGTCGTTCCCGGACTGGGAGACCCTGCCCTACGACAACTTCTCCCCGCACCAGGACATCATCTCGGAGCGCCTGGACACGCTCTACCGGCTGCCGGCGCAGGCACACGGCGTGCTCATCGTGCCGGTGCCCACGCTCATGCACCGCCTGCCGCCCACCGCCTACGTCGCCGGCAAGAGCCTGGTGCTGGCCACCGGGCAGTCGCTGGACCCCGAGCAGTTTCGCGGCAACCTGCAGCGCAACGGCTACCGCAACGTGGAAACGGTGTACGAGCACGGCGAGTTCGCCCTGCGCGGCTCCCTCATCGACGTGTTCCCCATGGGCAGCCCCCTGCCCTATCGCATCGACCTGCTGGACGACGAGGTGGACACCCTGCGCACCTTCGACCCGGAGACCCAGCGCACGGTGGACAAAGTGGAGGCGATCAAGCTCCTGCCCGCACGCGAGTACCCACTGGACGCCGGCGCGATCCGGCGCTTCCAGATGCACTGGTACGAGGCCTTCGACTCGGACCCGGAGCAGTGCCCGACCTTCACCGAGGTCAGCGCCGGGCGCAGCCCGGGCGGCTGCGAGTACTACCTGCCCCTGTTCTTCGACGCCTGCGCCACCCTCTTCGACTACCTGCCGCGCGACGCGGCGGTCATCACCTGCGGCGATCACCACGGCGCGGCGCAGCATTTCTGGAGTGAGGTGTGCGCGCGCCACGAGGAGTACGGCATCGACCCACGGCGGCCGCTGCTGGAGCCGCGCCGCGGATTCCTGCCGGTGGAAGAGCTGTACCACGCCCTGAAAGACTTTGCGGTGCTGGAGTTGCGCCACAATCCCGAGGCCAGCGTGCACCGCGAGACCGCCCTGCTGCCGCCCCCGGACCTGGGCGGCGAGGGTTCCGCCGTGCAGCGGCTGCAGGGCTTCCTGGCGCGCCACGGCGGGCCGGTGCTGCTCTGCGCGGAGTCGGCCGGGCGCCGGGAAATCCTGCTGGAGTCGCTGCGGGAGGGCGGACTGGAAGCGCCGACCGTGCCCGACTGGTGGACCTTCCTGCAGCGCGGCCTGGATTTCGCCATTACCACGGCACCCATCGATCGCGGCCTGTACAGCGGCCCCGGCGCGCCGACGCTGCTGTGCGAGGCGCAGTTGTTCGGCGAGCGCGTGGCGCAGCGGCGACGGCGCAAACGCGGCCAGGACAGCGCCGCGGCCAACATCTTCCGCGACCTCAACGAGTTGCGCGCCGGCGTGCCGGTGGTGCACCTGGAACACGGGGTGGGCCGCTACTGCGGCCTGAACATGCTCGAGGTGGACGGCCAGCAGACCGAGTTTCTCACCCTGGAGTACGCCGAGGGCTCGACGCTCTACGTGCCGGTGGCCTCCCTGCACCTGATCAGCCGCTACACCGGCGGTGACCCGGAGCTGGCGCCGCTGCACCGGCTCGGCTCGGAGCAGTGGGACAAGGCGCGGCGCAAGGCGGCGGAGAAGGCCCAAGACGTGGCCTCCCAGTTGCTCGAGGTATACGCTCGCCGCGAGGCCCGCCAGGGCTTTGCCTTCCGGCGCGACGACGCCGACTACCTGAAATTCTGCGCCGCCTTCCCCTTCGAGGAGACCCCGGACCAGGAAGAGGCCATCGACGCGGTGCTGGATGACATGTGCAGCGAGAGAGTCATGGACCGGCTGGTGTGTGGCGACGTCGGCTTCGGCAAGACCGAGGTCGCGCTGCGCGCCGCCTTCGTCGCGGCGCGCCAGGGCAAACAGGTCGCCGTGCTGGTGCCGACCACCCTGCTCGCCCAGCAACACTACAACACCTTCAGCGACCGTTTCGCGGACTGGCCCGTGAGCGTTGAAATGGTCTCGCGCTTTCGCAGCGGCAGCGAGTCGCAGCGCATCCTGCAGCGCGCGGCGTCAGGCAAGCTGGATATCCTTATCGGCACGCACAAATTGCTGCAGAGCGACTTTCGCTTCCACGACCTCGGCCTGCTGATCATCGACGAGGAGCACCGCTTCGGCGTCAAGCAGAAAGAGGTCATCAAGGCGCTGCGCGCGGAGGTGGACATCCTCACGCTGACCGCCACGCCCATCCCGCGCACGCTGAACATGGCCCTGGGCGGCATGCGCGACCTGTCCATTATCGCCACGCCGCCGGCGCGCCGCCTGTCCATCAAGACCTTCGTGCGCGAACACAACGTCGCGCTGATCAAGGAGGCAGTGCTGCGCGAGACACTGCGCGGCGGGCAGGTGTACTACCTGCACAACGAGGTCAAGACGATCGAGGAGACCGCGCGCAAGCTGCGCGAGCTGTTGCCGGACATGAGTATCGCCGTGGCCCACGGCCAGATGCGCGAGACCGAGCTCGAGCAGGTCATGTCGGCCTTCTACCACCAGCGCCACCACGTGCTGTTGTGCACCACCATCATCGAGACCGGCATCGACATCCCCAACGCCAACACCATCATCATCGAACGCGCGGACCGTTTCGGTTTGGCACAGCTGCACCAGCTGCGCGGACGCGTGGGGCGCTCGCACCACCAGGCCTACGCCTACCTGCTGTCCCCGCCGCGGTCGGCGCTCACCGGCGACGCCGCCAAGCGCCTGGAGGCCATCGAGTCGGCCGGGGATCTCGGCGTCGGTTACCTGCTGGCGACGCACGACCTGGAGATTCGCGGCGCCGGGGAACTGCTGGGCGACGAGCAGAGCGGCCAGATTCACAGCGTGGGCTTCGGCATGTACATGGAGATGCTGGAGCGCGCGGTGGACGCCCTGCGCCGCGGCGAACTGCCGGACGTGGACGCACCGCTGGAACAGGGCACCGAGGTCAACCTGCACATGCCGGCACTGATTCCGGACGACTACCTGCCGGACATCAACAGCCGGCTGGTGCTGTACAAGCGCATCAGCGCCGCGGCAAACGAGGAGGAACTGCGCCAGTTGCGCGTCGAGATGATCGACCGTTTCGGCCTGCTGCCGCCCCAGGTGGGCAACCTTTTCGAGGTGTCGCGCCTGCGGCTGCGCGCGCAGGCGCTGGGTATCCACACTATCGACGCCGGCCCGGCCGGTGGTAGTATCGACTTCAAGGAGACGACGCCGGTAGACCCGCTGAGCCTGGTGCAACTGGTGCAGTCCGACCCCCAATCCTACAGGCTGGCCGGAGCGACACGCTTGCGTTTCGACAAGACACTGCCCGACGGCGCCGAGCGGCGCCGCTTCCTGCACGAACTGCTGGACAGTTTCAGCCCCGCCGGACCGGCTGAGGCGGCCAGTGCGTAAGCTGCTGGCCTGCCTGGCGCTGCTGGCGCTGCCGGCGTCGGCGCAGGCGCAGCGCTGGTACACGGTGGAGCTGATCGTTTTCGCGCAACCCGGCGGCAGCGGCGCCGAGCAGTGGCAAGCGGAACCGGCCCTGGCCTACCCGGGTGCGGCACGCTTCCTGCTGCAGCCTGCGCGCCTGGACGCCGCGCTGGCCACACACGAGGGCGAGGCCGAACTGGACGAGTTCGGCCGGCTGCTCATCACCGCGCCCGGACTGGCGCCGCCGGAGGCAGCGCCAGCGTTCGATACGGCCGGCGCCGCAGCGGACGCGGCGCCGCAAACCGCGCCCGACGAGAGTGTGGAACTGCCCACCGCATTTCTCACGCTGCCCGCCACACAGCGCGAATTTCGCGGCAAGGCCGCCTACATGCAGCGCAACGGCGGCTACCGCATCCTCTTCCACGAAATCTGGGCGCAGCCGGTGGTCGCGGAGTCCGCCGCCCTGCCCATCGTCCTGGACCACTCCGGCGATGAACAGCGCTGGCCGCAGCTACAGGGCAGCGTACGCCTGCACCTGTCCCGCTACCTGCACCTGGAGACCAACCTGTGGCTGAACACCATGGGCGAGTACCTGGCCGGCACCTGGCGCATGCCGGCGCCGCCGCTGGGACCGCCGGCGGTGATCGTGGAGACGCCGGAACCGCCGCTGTCCGACCCGGCGGCCACGCAAGCGCGGGGGCCGGAATACCTGACCATCGACGCGAACGGCGCGGTGAGCGCCGGCGCTGCGCACGGACAGGACGCCACCCTGCCCGCGGCCGGCGCTGTCGCCAGCGAAGGCCTACAGCCGGTGGCAGTGACCGCGCAACCGCTGTACCCCTTCCGTCACGCGGTACTGCTGCAGCAGAAAAGGCGCATGCGCAGCAACGAGGTGCACTATATTGACCACCCCATGCTCGGGGTGATCGTCAAGCTCACGCCGCTGGACGACGAGGCCCTGTGGGAACTGGCCCAGGCAGAGGCCGCGCGCGACGATTTGCCACCGGCACTGTTCGCGGCCGGCAACGGCGTCGCACCGCTCACGGGCCGGTAATCAGTTCGGCCAGCAACTGGCGCACCACCGCCGCCTCCTGCTGCAGTATCTGCCGCATCATATCCAGGGTCAGCGGCAGGTCGCCGAGTCCGGCGGCGGGATTCACCACCATGCACACACAGGCGTAGGCCAGGCCCAGTTCGCGCGCCAGCGAGGCCTCTGGCATGCCGGTCATGCCGACCACGTCACAACCGTCACGCGCCATGCGCTGCACTTCCGCCGCGGTTTCCAGCCTCGGCCCCTGGGTGACCCCGTGCACCCCGGAGGGCTCGTGGGGGATGCGTCCCCGCTGCGCCGCGTCCACCAGCGCCAGCCGCAGTTCGCGATCGTAGGGTTCCGTGAAATCGATGTGTTGCAGCGCGCCGTTGCCGCCGTCGTCGACAGTGTGCTCCCGGCCCCAGGTATAGTCGATGAGCTGGTCCGGTATCAACAGGCGGCCCGGACGCATCTCCGCGCTGATACCGCCGACGGTGTTGACCGCCACCACGCGCTCGGCGCCCAGCGAGCGCAGGGCCCACAGGTTCGCGCGGTAGTTGATCAGGTGCGGCGGAATGGCGTCGGGACTGCCGTGGCGCTGCAGGAAAAATACCGTCGTCGCACCCAGGCGTCCCTCCTGGACCGGGCGGGAAGGCGCCCCGTAGGGCGTGTCCAACGGGTGTTCGCGCACCACGTCCAGACCCTCCCACTGGTCCACGCCGGTACCGCCGATAATGGCCAGGGCACTCATGCTTCAGGCTCCGGCTGTTCCCGCTGCACGTGCAGCGTGCGCGTGGGAAAGGCGACGTCGGCGCCGTTGGCGTGAATGATGTCGAGAATCTGCAACAGGATGTCCTCCTTGATGGCGTGGTACTCCACCCAGACGGTCGTGCGCGTAAAGGTATAGACGAAAAAGTCCAGGGACGAGGCGCCAAAGCTGACGAAATTGACGATCAGTGTACGCCGCGGGTCGATGGCCGGGTGCTGCTGCAGCATCTCGCGCACCTGGGTGACGATGGCGCCCACCTTGTCCGCGTCCTGGTAGCGCAGGCCGATGGTCTCGTAGATGCGCCGGTTGAACATGCGCGAGGGGTTCTCCACCGCAATCTGGCTGAACACCGCGTTGGGCACGTACAGCGGCCGCTGGTCGAAGGTGCGGATAACCGTCAGGCGCCAGCCGATGCTCTCCACCGTGCCCTCGATCTCCCGGTCCGGCGAGCGAATCCAGTCGCCCACGGTGAAGGGGCGGTCCAGGTAGATACTCAGGCCGCCGAAAAAATTCGCCAGCAGGTCCTTGGCGGCGAAACCGACGGCGATGCCGCCAATGCCGCCGAAAGCGAGCAGGCCCGAGATGCTCACGCCGACGCTCTGCAGCACCATCAGCGCGGCCACCACCCACAGGGTGATGCGGCCCAGCTTGGCCACGGCGCGCACGGTGGCGCGGTCCGCCGAGGAGGCGCCGCTGCGCGTGGGCGCGAGCATTTCCCCCTCGATTCCCTTGATCAGCCGCGCGATAAACCAGGCCAGCAACAGGACCATGCAGGTGTCGTTGGCGGCCAGCACCGCCTGCTGTACCGCTCCCGGCAGCGGGTAGATGCGCAGGGCGAGGTAGACGACGCCGATCCACAGGCCCAGGCGCAACGGCGTTTCCAGCGCGGTGACGATGACGTCGTCCCAGGCCTGCTGGCTGTCGCGCGCCACCCGGTGCAGGCGGCGCAGCATCAGTCCCAGCAGCAGGTGGACCAGGACGCCGGCGACCAGCAACAGGCACAACAGCAGGAACTGGTCACCCACGGACAGGTAACCGGCCAGCGCGGACAGCGCTTCCCGCAGGCTATTCACCGCAAACGTTTTCCGCGCGCGTCAACAAGGATCGCCTCGCTCTTAGACAATTTATTTATGTCGGCCTGATCGCCCCCGCCGCTTCGGCTATATAAAAGCCCGCCTGCGCTTAAGTCAACTCTTGAAAGCCCGCGCAAACAGTTGATCTTGCAGAAATAGATAGCGAGGCCCGGCCAGCGGTAATTTCTGCGCGCATTTTTATGCCTGTTTCACATAATGGACAGCCCCGGCCAGCGTGATATGTTCACAGGCTCAAGGGGAAATCCTGACCACAGGTTGAAGGCGATGAAAATGTTGAGCCCCGTACCGGGCGCCTGGTACAAGGACCTGCAAACCCATGCCCTGTTCGAGGTCATCGACTGGGACATGGACCACCAGGCCATCGAGATCCAGTACCTGGACGGCGAGGTCGCGGAGTACGACCTGGAGGCGTGGCGCGACATGCAGCTCGAGGAGGTCGAGGCGCCTGAGGACTGGCGCGCGCCCTTCGAACTGGACGACGACGACATGCTGGATCCCGACCTGCCCATGCACCCCGAGGACTGGGCCAACCCGCTGTCCTCCATCGAGCCCGACGCGATGTACGGCGTCGAGGATCTCTGAGCCACGGCAGCAACCCCGCCACGGCCTGCCCGGCTGCCCGCTTCAGCCCCGCCCGGCCACGCGTTGCGGGGAACTCTCTCCCGGTAGCCGTCTGCACCCGCCCCGTCAGCACCGTCTCCGCGCTTGCCGCGGCGAGCCCGTACTGTATATAATCACAGCAACTGTATAAATAAACAGAGGGGCGTCATGGAAAAGCTCACCCAGCGGCAGCAGCAGGTACTGGACATCATCCGCCAGCACATCGACGACACGGGCTACCCCCCCACCCGGGCGGACATCGCGCGCGAACTCGGCTTCAAGTCCGCCAATGCCGCAGAAGAACACCTCAAGGCGCTGGCGCGCAAGGGCGCCATCGAGATGATCGCCGGCGCCTCCCGCGGCATCCGCCTGCCCGAGAGCAGCGGCATCCCCATCGTCGGCCGTGTGGCGGCGGGCAACCCGGTGCTGGCCCAGGAACATATCGAGGATTACTGCGACCTGCCGGCGACCTTTTTCCGCCCGCGGGCGGACTATTTCCTGCGCGTACAGGGTGACAGCATGATCGAGGTGGGCATTCTCGACGGCGACCTGCTCGCCGTGCACAGCACACCCACCGCGAGCAACGGCGAAATCGTGGTCGCGCGTATCGACGACGAGGTCACGGTGAAGCGCCTCAAGCGCGGGCGCGAGAAATACCGCCTGCAACTACTGCCGGAGAACGCGGACTATGCGCCGATCGAGGTCGACCTGCGCGAGCAGGATTTCGCGATCGAGGGCCTGGGTGTCGGTGTACTGAGGCGCGGCAACTAGCGCGAGGCTGCGCCGGCCTTGCGCTCAGTGCAGGATACGCGGCCCCTGTTCGTGTGTTTCTTCCACCTCTACCTCCGCCTCGTCGGCTAGCGCCGCGGCAGTCTGGATACCGGCCTGGATCATGGCCTTGGCGACTTCCAGCCCGTTGTCCATCAGGTAGATGCGGGTTTCCTCGGAAAAGCTGATGGTCACGAGCGGTTCGGAGTCGTCGTCCGCCCGCTGTAATACGATCTGCCCGTCTCCGAGATCGACGATCTCCATAAGGGATGCTGACACTCACTAAACCTCTGTTGGCTGCAGCATCTCCATCATAACAACTGCACCCCGGCGCGGCCAGCGCGCGCCTAGAACTCGTCCAGGGAATCGCGCATGCGGCCGAACAGGTCCTCCAGGGAGTCCGCCCAGGCGCTGGCCTGGGCGTGGTCCGGCAGCTCCGGGGCGGGGCTGGCCAGGTTGCCCGGCGCGCGCGGGCCGGACGCGGCGCTCGTCGACGCCGCGAGCAGTGCGGCCAGCCAGCCGTCCTGCTCCAGTTGCTGGAATTCGCGCAGTTCGCCGGCGACGGCGCGCCCGGCGGATATCTCCGGCAGTTCCGCCACGCCGGCTGGAGGCGCCGTGCCGGCGGGGAAGTCCTCACCGCGCACCTCGAGCAGGAACCAGCCGTAGGCCTGCACCAGGTGCGTGCGCACGGCCGGCAGGTAAGCCTGGCGCAGGGTGGCGTCGGCGACCTCCGCCGCGTCGCTATCGCGGCGCCAGGCGCCCAGCAGGATTTTCGCCAGGTACAGCGCCTGGTTGGCGTTGGCCCTGGCGGCGTTCATGCTTTCTTGCGCGCGCGACTGCGGCCGGCGGACTGGTCCTCCTGCCACTTGCCATCGCGGAACCAGGCCTTCCAGCCGGTGGCCTTGCCGTCTTTTTCGCTCATGACGTACTGCTCCTTGGTCTTGCGGCTGAAGCGCACCTGGGCGGGGTTGCCGTCCGGGTCATTGACCGGCGCGTCGAACAGGAAGCCGTACTTGGGGTCGATCTCCGCCTGGTGTGGCAATAACTCCGCCACCAGCGGCGCCCGTGTCTCGCGGTTGCGCGGGAACTGGCTGGCGGCCAGGAACAGGCCCGCGGCGCCATCGCGCAGTATGTAGGTGTCGTCCACCTTCTGGCACTGCAGTTCCGGCATCGGCACCGGGTCCATTTTCGGCGGCGCGGCCTCGCCGTTGCGCAGCAACTTGCGCGTGTTCTTGCAGCCCTCGGCGGTGCAGCCAAAGTACTTGCCGAAGCGCCCGTTCTTGAGCTGCATCTCCGCGCCGCACTTGTCGCACTCCAGCACCGGACCCTCGTAACCGCGAATCTTGAACTTGCCGTGCTCCACCTCGAAACCGTCACAGTCCGGGTTGTTGCCGCACACATGCAGCTTGCGCTGCTCGTCGATGAGGTAACTGTCCATGGCGGTGCCGCATTTCGGGCAGCGGTGCTTGCTGCGCAACAGGCGCGACTCTGCCTCGTCATCGGCGTCCTCGCGAATCGCCTCGTCGCCCGGCGTCAGGTTGAGGGTGTGCTTGCAGCGCTCCTTGGGCGGTAGCGCGTAGCCGGAACATCCCAGGAACACCCCGGTGCTGGCGGTGCGCACCTGCATGGGGCGACCGCACTCGGCGCAGGGAATGTCGGTCATGGTGGGTTCGTTGGGCTGCATGCCCGCGGGCTCGGGTTCCCCGGCCTTCTCGAGCAGGGCGCTGAACTCCTCGTAGAAACGGTCCAGCAGTTCATGCCACTCGAGCGAGCCCTGGGCGACCTCGTCCAGTTCCTCTTCCATTTTTGCGGTGAAGCCGTAGTCGAGCAGCTCCTCGAAGCTCGACTGCAGGCGCTGGGTGACGATGTCGCCCATTTTTTCCGCGTAGAAGCGCTTGTTTTCCAGGCGCACATAACCCCGGTCCTGGATGGTGGAGATGATCGAGGCATAGGTGGAGGGTCGGCCGATACCGCGCTTTTCCAGTTCGCGCACCAGGCTGGCCTCGCCGTAGCGCGGCGCCGGCTTGGTAAAATGTTGCGCCGGGTCCAGCTTGAGCAGCTGCAGGGCGTCGCCCTGTTTCAGGTCCGGCAGGACCGCGTCGTCGGACTTGCGGCCGGCCGGCGGTTGCACGCGCGTATAACCGTCGAAACGCACGATGCGTCCGCGCGCGTTGAGCCGGTAGTCACCGGCCGCCACCGTCACCTTGGTGGACGTGTACTCCGCATCGGGCATCTGGCAGGCCACGAACTGGCGCCAGATCAGTTCGTACAGGCGCTCGGCATCGCGCTCCATGCCTTTCAGCGCGGTCTGCGGCACGTTGACATCGGACGGCCGGATGGCCTCGTGCGCTTCCTGCGCCCCCTCCTTGGACGAAAACAGGCGCGGTTTGTCCAGCAGGTAGCGCGGCGGGAAATTCTCGCCGATGTACTTGCGACAGGCGTCGACCGCCTCGGCGCTGAGGTTGGTCGAATCGGTCCGCATGTAGGTGATATAGCCAGCCTCGTACAGGCGCTGTGCCAGCATCATGGTTTTCTTTACGGAGAAACCCAGGCGCGTACTCGCGGCCTGCTGCAGCGTCGAGGTGATGAAGGGCGTTGGGGCCCGCGACCGCGTGGGTTTGTCTTCACGCCCCTCCACGGCATAGCCCAGCTTTTCCAGCTCGGCTGTCGCGGCCATCGCATCCGCCTCGTTGCCGGGACGGAAATCCTGCCCGGCGTGCTTGAGCACCTGGAAGCGCACCGACTCACCGGCCTGTGTCCCCAGGTCGGCGTGTACCTCCCAGTATTCCTCCGGTACGAAGGCGCGAATCTCGCGTTCTCGTTCGACGATCAGGCGCACGGCGACCGATTGCACCCGCCCGGCAGAGAGGCCGCGGGCCACCTTGGACCACAGCAGCGGCGACACCATGTAGCCGACCACCCGGTCGAGAAAACGGCGCGCCTGCTGCGCGTTGACCCGGTCCATGTCCAGCGACGCGGGGTGCTCGAAAGCCTCGGTGATGGCCTTCTTGGTAATCTCGTTGAACACGACCCGCTGGTAGCGCGAGTCGTCCCCGCCGATGGCTTCCTTGAGATGCCAGGCGATGGCCTCCCCCTCGCGGTCGAGGTCGGTGGCGAGATAGACCGCGTCGGAGTTCGCCGCCAGCGCCTTCAACTCATTGACGACTTTTTCCTTGCCCGGCAGTATCTGGTAGTTGGCCTGCCACTTCTTGCCAGGGTCGATACCCATGCGCCGAATCAGTTGTTCCCGCGCCTTCTTCTTTTTATGTGCCGCCTTTTTCGCCGGGGACATCTTGCGGGTTTTCGCCGCCTGTGCCGCGCGTTCCTTGGGATCGGCCTTGTTCGTGGCACTGCCGGAGGTGGGCAGGTCACGGATATGACCGACACTGGACTTCACGACAAAGTCCTTGCCCAGGTACTTGTTGATGGTCTTCGCCTTGGCCGGCGACTCCACGATGACTAGTGATTTACCCATACAATTCCGTTGTAAACGCCCGATTCGCGCCAGGCGGCAGGCGGCCGGGCGCAAAAAAGGGGCATATATAAGTCGCTAGCGGGCCGCGGTCAAGGAAAAATACCCCGCCGCCCGCCATCCGCCGCGTCCGTCAGCTCGCTCCCTGCCCCGCCCAGGCGCACAGTGCGGCGCGGATCTGCTCGACCTTTTGCTCACCCCCGGACTCCACCCAGAACGCGCCACAGCTGCCGCTGTCGCAACTCGCGACAAAGACCTCCGCGGGAAAACCGGCGAACGCCGCGGGTACCGGCAGGCGGGCGCCGATGCCGCGCCAGCCCTCCTCGCGCAGGGCCCAGGCGCCCCTGGGCAAATCCGCCGTGGCGGGCAGGCGCAGCCCGTAGTAGATCACCTCACCGGGCGGCGGCCGGGGTGCGCGGTCACCGCCTGGCAGCGGGCGCAACTCGACAAACAAGCCGTGCAACGCGGCGTACTCGCGTAGCCGCGACAGCTCGCGCTGGCGCTTGCTGGGCATGAAATGCACCAGCGGGGCCAGCGCCACGGCGATGATAAAGGCTATCAGCAGGTAGGTGAGCATCCCTCTCCCTGACACAGGTCAATCGATGGGCGGCGCTATTCTATGCTATAACAGCCCCAGTCACAGCCACGCGGAGAGGCACCCATGTCCCAGTACCGAAAAATTATCGCCGCCGTCGACCTGAGCGAGGATTCCGCGCAGGTCGTGCGACGCGCCCAGGCCATCGCGGACAACAACGGGGGCTGTGATCTCCACGTGATTCACGTGATCGAGCCGCTGAGCTTCGCCTATGGCGGCGATATCCCCATGGATTTTTCCGGCATCCAGGACGAGATCCACCAGCAGGCCACCGCCCAGCTGACACGCTTTGGCGAAAACCACGCGGTGCCACCGGATCACCAGCACATCGTGCTGGGCAAGCCGGAGGTCGAGATTCACGCCATGGCGGAGGAAATCGGCGCCGACCTTATCGTGGTAGGCAGCCACGGTCGCTACGGCCTGGCGTTGTTGATGGGCTCGACGGCCAATGGCGTGCTGCACGGCGCCAGCTGCGACGTACTGGCGGTACGCGTCTGACGCGCCGCCCGTCTACGCGCGCAGGAATCGCGCCAGCGCGAGCTGTTCGAAGGGCCAGTCCATTTCGCGCCCGTCGGGATGGCGCAGCACCGGGATGCGCGTGCCGTAACGTTCGAACAAGACGTCCGATTCACTGATGTCCACCACCTCGACGCGGCACTCACAACCCGCCGCCAGCTCGACGCCGATCATGCGCTCGGCCACCTCACACAGGTGGCAGGCGCTGGTGCTGTAAAGATTGAAAGTTTTCAGGGTCTTGTCCCCGGGCGGGTCTTGTGTGCGCGGTTAACAGGCATTACCATGCTGGACCAAGTACAATATACTGTACCGGGCTGCCGAGCGGCGGCACGCAGTAACGTCCCGGAGAAAGCATTCAGTGGCATTATTTTCTCAACCGACGGCGAGAGCACTGGCCATACTGGACCTGTTGATGGCCAATCCGCACCAGTCTTTCGGCCTCACGGAAATGACCCGGCGGCTGAACCTGAACAAGGCGACCTGCCACGCCATCCTGACCACCATGGCCAACTACGGCTTCCTGGTGCAGCACCCGAAGACTAAAGCCTACCGCCTGGGACCGTCAATCATCGCCGCGGGCAACGCCGCCTTTGCCCAGTTCCCGGTGCTGGAGTACGCGCGGCCGGAACTCGAGGCGCTGCAGAACGAGCTCGGCGTCGGCTTCGCCGTGACCGGGCGCTCCAAGCTGCACCAGGTGCTGCTCGCACTGTACGGGCGCGCCTCGGAGATGATCGACTCCTTCCAGCTCGGCCTGCGCCTGCCCAACACCGCGCCGGTTTCCGCGTGCTTTACCGCGTTCTCCGACGCCAAGTACCTCGAGGCCTGGCTGACCCGCTGTCACGAGTCCCGCGGCGGCTACAACGAAAAGCTCGACCAGAAGCTGCGCGTCTCGCTGATCGCCATACGCGCGCGCGGCTACGAGGTGACGCTCAAGACCAGGGCAGAGGCGGAACTGCGCGCGGAACTGGCGCGCATCCACAACTCCTGGAGCCTGACCCATCTGGAGGAGGCCGCCAACAAGTACCAGCACGACCTCTGTGACGAGCACTTCCATCTCGACCGCATCGACCCCAAGGCGCGTTACGATTTGAGCACCATCTCGGTACCGGTGTTCGTGTTCAAGCAGGTGCCCATCATGTGTTTCGTCGCCGGTTCCTCGGACAAGCCCATCAGCGGTGCACAGATCGAGGAGATCGCGGCGCGCATGAAGGCCTCCGCGGACCGCGTCACCGCCCTGGCCATCGGCAAGGAAACGGTCAGCTGATTAACCGGCGACATGGCTGATCGGCCCCACCCTGCCCCGCCCCTGGACCGGCTGCTCACGGTGTACGGACGCAAGGCCGTGCGCGATGTGCTGCTGGACGACACACTGCAGTGCCATACCCTGCACCTGGCCAGCAGCAACCGCGCCGGCGGCATTGTCGGGGAAATACGCGCACTGGCCGGGCGGCGCGGTGTGCCGCTGCGCGAACACAGCCGGGAGACCCTGTCACGTATCTCGAAAAACGGTCGCCAGGACCAGGGGGTCGCGCTTGACGTGCTGTGCCCCGCTTTCGCCTCCGTGCAGGACTACCTCGCCGGCGGCCCGCGACAACCGGCTCGCCTGCTGGCGCTGGACGGCATCACCAACCCGCAGAACCTCGGCATGATCATTCGCTCGGCGGCCGCCGGCGGGGTGGACGGCATCCTGCTGCCGCGGCGCGGCAACGCCGCCCTGGGCCCGCTGGTGATCAAGGCCAGTGCCGCCGCCGTGTTCCGCGCTCCCGTATTGTCCTGCGGCGCACTGGACCAGGCGCTACAGCAGTGCCGCGACGCCGGAGCGGAGATCTGCGTACTGGCCGGTGACGCGCCCGAAACACTGTTCGCCCACCGGCCCGGGCCATTCTGCGTGTACGTGCTGGGCAACGAGAGCGAGGGCGTGTCGGCGGCCAGTGCGGCGCTGGCCCAGCGGCGCCTGTCCATTCCCATGGCCAACGGCGTGGAGTCACTGAACGTGGCGGTGGCGGCGAGCCTGGTGGCGTTCCTGCCGCGCTACACTGGCGACCACGCCAGCCAGGGCGTCGCGCCGAGAGTTGTGTGAGCAGTCGTTGAGTGCCCCGCCCAGGGCGGGATGAGACGGGCGGCCTACTTGGAGAGGTAGGACATGCCCTCTTCCAGGCCTTTCAGGGTGAGCGGATACATGTGCCCTTCCAGCAACTGGTGGGTCATGGCCACGGACTGGGTGTACTGCCACTCGTCCTCGGGCACCGGGTTGATCCAGATGACCTTGTCGTAGACCTCGAGCAGGCGCCGCATCCACACCTCGCCCGACTCGTCGTTCCAGTGTTCGACGCTGCCGCCCGGCTGCATGATTTCATAGGGCGACATGGAGGCGTCACCGACGAACACGACTTTGTAGTCGTGGCTGTACTTGTGCAGGATATCCAGCAGCGGCGTGCGCTCGTTGTGGCGGCGTATATTGTTCTTCCACACGCTCTCGTAGATGAAGTTGTGGAAGTAGAAGTACTCCAGGTGCTTGAACTCGGTGCGCGCCGCCGAGAACAGCTCCTCGCACACGCGCACGTGCGGGTCCATGGAGCCGCCCACGTCCAGGAACAACAGCACCTTCACCGCATTGTGCCGCTCCGGAACCATCTTGATATCGAGCAGGCCGGCGTTACGCGCGGTGGAACTGATGGTGTCGTCCAGGTCCAGTTCGTCCGCCGCACCGGTGCGCGCGAACTTGCGCAGGCGGCGCATGGCGACCTTGATATTGCGCGTGCCCAACTCGACGGAATCGTCCAGGTTCTTGTAATCACGCTTCTCCCAGACTTTCACCGCCTTGCGGTTCTTGCCGTTGGGGCCGACGCGTATGCCCTCGGGGTGGTAACCCTCCTGGCCGAACGGCGAGGTGCCGCCGGTGCCGATCCACTTGCTGCCGCCCTCGTGCCGCTCCTTCTGCTCTTCCAGGCGTTTCTTGAATTCCTCGATGAGTTTTTCCAGGCCGCCCAGGGATTCGATCTTGGCCTTGTCCTCCTCGCTCAGGTTCTTCATGAACTCCGAACGCAGCCAGTCGTCGGGAATCAGCGCCTCGATGATGTCGTCCAGCGCCTCCAGCTCCTTGAAGTGCAGGCCGAACGCTCGATCGAAGCGGTCGAAGTACTTCTCGTCCTTGACCAGGCAGGCGCGACTGAAATAGTAGAAGTCGTCCATGTTGCCGAAGGCCACATGCCGCTTGAGCCCCTCGAGCAGGTCGAGAAGTTCGCGGGTGGTGACCGGCACCCCGCCGTCGCGCAAGCCGTGGAAGAAATTGATCAGCATGGCAGCCGGCCGCGCGCCCTAGCGGCTCTCGCGCCGGTGCATGAACGCAAGGCGTTCCAGCAGGTGCACGTCCTGCTCGTTTTTCAACAGCGCGCCGTAGAGTGGCGGGATCGCCTTGGTCGGGTCGCGTTCCTTGAGGATTTCGTCCGGGATATCGTCCGCCATCAACAGTTTCAGCCAGTCGATCAACTCCGATGTCGACGGTTTCTTCTTCAGGCCGGGGATGGCGCGCACATCAAAAAACACCTCCATCGCCTCCTGTACCAGGTCCTGGGCGATGTTCGGGTAGTGCACGCCGATGATCTCGCGCATGGTGTCGCGGTCGGGAAAGTTGATGAAGTGGAAAAAGCAGCGACGCAGGAAGGCGTCGGGCAGCTCTTTCTCGTTGTTGCTGGTGATCACGATAATGGGACGGTGTTTCGCCTTGACGGTTTCGCCGGTTTCGTAGACGAAGAACTCCATGCGATCCAGCTCCACCAGCAGGTCGTTGGGAAACTCGATGTCCGCCTTGTCCACCTCGTCGATCAACAGCACGACCTGCTCGTCGGCTTCGAAGGCCTCCCACAGCTTGCCCTTCTTGATGTAGTTGCGGATGTCATGCACCTTTTCATCGCCCAGCTGCGAGTCACGCAGCCGCGAGACCGCGTCGTACTCGTACAGGCCCTGCTGCGCCTTGGTGGTGGACTTGATATGCCACTGGATCAGGCGCTTGCCCAGGCCCAGGGCCACTTCCTCGGCGAGCATGGTCTTACCGGTGCCCGGCTCGCCCTTGATCAGCAGCGGGCGTTCCAGGGCGACCGCCGCGTTGACCGCCATGCGCAGGTCATCGGTGGCCACATAGCGTTCGGTACCTTCGAATTTCATAGTCTCGTCTTACCCGGTTTCATAGCGAAAGCGCCACAGATTACAAGCTGCAAGGGCCCATATCAACTGTCCGCGCGGCGCCGGCGGAACACGGTCAGGCGCAGCAACAGGGCCAGCACGACGGCCAGGCCACAGGCGTATGCCAGCGGCCGCAACGCGTGGCGCGCCGCGTCCATGCCGTCGGTCAGCAACTGGAAAGCGGCGACCACCAGGGCCGGGGCCATGGTATCCGCCCCCTCCCGGGGGAACGCCGGCGTCAGCAGCAGGGCCGCGCACAGCAATACCAGCAGCGAGGTCCAGCCACCGCCCCAGCGCCGTCCCAGCCACCAGGCCAGGCACAGGGCCACCAGCAGGCCGGCGCCGGCGTATACGTAAATCGCGGTCAGGTACGAAGTTTCGGTCAGCACGCTCTACTCCTGGTCCACCCAGTGCACGATATGTTCATCGAAGCCGTCGGGATGCACAAACTCGTCCGAAACGCTGCGCCCGCGGATGGAGATACCCGCCCGGTGCACCGCGTCCCGGTCGCCGCTGACCAGGTAGTGCCACGACGGCAACGGCAGGCCGTGGGCGCGCAGGCGGTAGGCGCAGGTCGGCGGCAGCCAGTCCAGGCTCGCCGGGTCGACATCGCGCAGGTTGATGCAGTTCTCCACCATGATCGAGCGCCGCGGGTAATCGCTGCAGCGGCAACTTTGCTCGTCGAGGTGGCGACAGCGCACCGCGGTGTAGACGACCTCGGCGCTGTCCTCGTCTTCCAGCTTGTGCAGGCAGCAGCGCGCGCAGCCATCGCACAGCGCCTCCCACTCGGCAGTGTCCAGTTCCTGCAGCGGTTTGCTCGCCAGGTCAGTCACCGGCCCGCTCCCGCGCGTGCAATTCTGCCGGCGAGGGCGGCAGCTGCAGGTAGAAGCCCTTGTCGTTGATACTGGTGATCACCTCGGCGGCATCGGCCCGCGCCAGGCGCCGCCCGGGCTCCAGGGCGAGCACCATGACTTCCTGTGGCTCGCCGAAACCCGCGAGCAACTCCTCAGGCACGTCCTGCAGGCCGCGCTGTTTGTCGACAAACAGGTAGGTTTGCGCCCGCCTGGCGCTGCGGTAGACCTGGCACAACAGGGTCATGGCGCCGCGCCCTGCAGGCTCGCGCGCAATGGCCGCAGCACTGCGTCGGCGCGCCAGCCCTGCCAGTGCGGCGGGAGGGTGATCGCCTCGCCCGCGTGCTCGCGCACCAGCAACTCGTAGTCCTTGCCCGGCAGCAGGATCTCCGGCGCCAGCGCCAGGGTTTCGGCCAGCGCCCGGCCGCTGGATTTGAGGCGTTTGAGCTGGTCGCGCTGCGCTGCGTCCAGCGGCTGCGGCAGGCGCTGCGGCAACGCGTCGTCGGGCAGTTCACGTGTCGCCGCGAGCACCTCGAGGATGTCCCGACCGTGCCGGCGCAGCACCGGGGCGGGCAGGTCGATGCCCTGCAGCGCCCGCTGGTCGCGCGGGCTGCGCCGTGCGATCTCCAGGCAGGCGCGATCGTCGATGATCCAGCCGCGCGGCTTGTCGCGCGTACGCGCCGTCTGCTCGCGCCAGCGGCACACCTCGGCCAGTGCGGCCAGCTGCCGCCGGTCCAGCTTCCAGGCGCCCTTGATACGCGTGTGGTAATCGTCGCCTGCGGCGCGCGCCGCCGCCAGCACATCCTCGCCGTCGGCCAGCAACCAGTCCAGCCGCTCGTTCGCCTCGCAGCGCCGCAGCAATTCGCGCCACACCGGCAGCAGGCAGATCACGTCCTGGGCGGCGTAATCGCACTGCGCCTGCGTCAACGGGCGCTGCAACCAGTTGGAGCGGGTTTCCCCCTTCGGCAGGTCGATACCGCTGATCGCCTGCACCAGCGCCCGATAACCCATGCCGAAGCCGATATCGACCAGGGCCGCGGCGCGCTGGGTATCGAACAGCGGCTGCGGCAATACGCCCAGCCAGCGCTGGAAGACCTCCAGGTCCTCGCTCGCCGAGTGCAGCACCTTGGTGACCGCACGGTCCTCGAGCAGCGCGGCGATGGGCGCAGTGTCCTGTATGGCCAGCGGATCGACCAGCCAGGCCGTGTCGCCACCGCCCGGGGCGCCCTCGAAACACAGTTGCAGCAGCGCCACCTGGGGATAGAAGGTGTTGCGGCGCATGAACTCGGTGTCCAGGATCACCGCGCCGCCCTGCCGCGCCTGCTGCAGCAGCGGCGCCAGCGCCTCGTCCGACTGGATCAGTTGCCAGCTCATCGATCAGTCCAGCGGCCGGCGGCCGGCCAGGGCGTGTGCAAGGGTCGAGCCATCGACATATTCCAGTTCTCCGCCCAGCGGTACGCCGTGCGCGATTCGCGACACACTGACGCCCACGCCCTGCAGCATTTCGGTCAGGTAGTAGGCGGTCGCCTCGCCCTCCACCGTGGGATTGGTGGCCAGGATCACTTCCTGGATGCCCTCGTCGATGACGCGCTGGTGGAACTGTTCCAGGCCGATCTCGGCGGGGCCGATACCGTCGATGGGCGAGAGGTGACCCATGAGCACGAAGTACAGGCCGCGAAAACCGGCGCTCTGCTCGACCGCGACGACGTCCGCCGGCGTCTCCACCACGCACACCGTGGCGGCGTCGCGTTTCGGGTCGGCGCAGATCTCGCACACCTCCAGTTCCGTGAAATTGCGGCAGCGCGTGCAGTGTCCCACCTTGTCCACCGCCTCGCGCAGCGCGTCGGCCAGGGCCACGGCCCCCTCGCGGTCGCGCTCGAGCAGGTGCAGCGTCATGCGTTGCGCAGACTTGGGCCCGACGCCGGGCAGGCAACGCAGTGCGTCGACCAGGTTTTGCAATGAGGGACTGAAGGCCATCGGCAGGCAGCCTAGAACGGCATCTTGAAGCCGGGTGGCAGGTTGATGCCGGAGGCGAAGTCGGCCATGGCGTCGCGGTTGTGCGCCTCGACCTTGCGCACCGCGTCGTTGACTGCCGCGGCCAGCAGGTCCTCCAGCACCTCCTTGTCCTCACCCATGACCGCGTCGTCGATGCTCACGCGCTTGACGTCGTGGCGCCCGGTCATGACCACGCTGACCATGCCGGCGCCGGACTCTCCCACCACCTCGGCATTGGCCAGTTCCTCCTGGGCCTTCTGCATATCGGCCTGCATTTTCTGCGCCTGCTGCATCAGGTCGGACAGTTTTCCCTTCATGATTGTTCCTTTACCGCTGTGTCTGTCGGTGCGATGGAGGCGCGATCCAGCTCGCCGTCGAAGCGCGCGATCAGCGCCTGTAAGCGTGGATCGGCCTCGATGGCGTCCTCGGCCTCGCGCTGGCGTTCACGTTTGCGCCGCGCCTGGCGCATCGCCGGTGTCTCGCCGCCGGGCTCGCCGGGCTCGATACTCACGCTTACGGCCGTGTCGAAGTGCCGCTCCAGGGCACGGCGAATCTGCTCACCGTGACCGTCGTTGAACAGCGCCGCGTTGGCTGCGTCCAGTGTAAAACGCAGCGCCCGGTCCCGGCAGTCTTCCAGGGAACAGTGCGAGGCGATGTTGTAGATGATGCCGTTCAGGCCCAGTTGCTCCAGCAAGTCCGCCCAGCTGTCCCGGTCCAGTTCATCCAGCGCCGCCGGTGCAGCGCCAGCCGCTGGGGCGCCAGCCGCGGGGACGCCCGCCGCGGGGACGCCCGCCGCAACTTTGCCGCCCTGCTCCCGCGGCGCCTCGGCGACCGGGGGAGGCGGCGGCTCAACGGACTTTTTTACCGGCGCGCCGCCCTCCGCGGCGGCGGGGGCGGAGGCGACTTCCCGCAGGTCGTCCGGGCCCAGGGAGTCATCGATGACCGCCTGCGGACGAAACGCCACCATGCGCAGCATGGTCATCTCGAAACCGGCGCGCGGCTCCGGCGCCAGGGCCAGGTCGCGCTTGCCGTTGAGGGCGACCTGGTAGAACAACTGCGCGTCCTCGGCGCTGATGCCGGCGGCAAACTGCGCCACGCGCTCGCCGTCGCCCCAGTGATTGTCGATGGCCTGCGGCACCGCCTGGGCCGTGGCCACACGGTGCAGCAGGGACAGCAGTTCGTCCAGTGCGCCGGCGAAGTCCACGCCGTGTTCATTCATCTGCGCCACCACCTCGAGCATATCGCCGGGCTGTGCCGCCGCCACCGCCTCGAGCAGGCGGTAGACGAAACTCAGGTCGACGCTGCCCAACATGCTGCGCACGTCGGCCTCGCGCAGAGCGCCCGAACCGAAGGCGATGGCCTGGTCGGTGAGGCTGAGGGCATCGCGCATGCTGCCTGCAGCAGCACGCCCCAGCAGCCACAGCGCCGGCTCCTCGAAGTCCACGCCCTCCTGCTGCAACACACGGCCCAGGTGGTCCACCACCTGTTCCGGCGGCATGTTTTTCAGGTTGAACTGCAGGCAGCGCGACAACACGGTCGCCGGCAGCTTGTGCGGGTCGGTGGTCGCCAGCAGGAACTTCACGTGCGGCGGCGGCTCCTCCAGTGTCTTCAACAGCGCGTTGAAGCTGTGGTTGGAGAGCATATGCACCTCGTCGATCAGGTACACCTTGTAGCGCGCGCTGGTGGGCGCGTACTGCACATTTTCCAGCAGTTCGCGGGTGTCCTCGACCTTGGTGCGCGAGGCGGCGTCCACCTCCAGCAGGTCCACGCTGCGCCCCTCGGCGATCTCCACGCAGGAGGAACAGCTGCCACAGGGCTGGGAGGTGACACCGCCCTCACAGTTCAGGCATTTGGCGAGGATGCGTGCGATCGTGGTCTTGCCCACGCCGCGCGTGCCGGTGAACAGGTAGGCGTGGTGCAGGCGGCCGTTGTCCAGGGCGTTGACGAGGGCCTGCAGCACGTGCTCCTGGCCGACCATCTCGTGAAAGTTTCCCGGTCGCCACTTGCGCGCCAGAACCTGGTAGGACATGCGGTGTTGTGCCTGAATTCGTGCCAAGACGGCTAGGATACACCAGCGCCCCGGGGACAGAAACCGGCGCGGCGGACAGCCCGCGCCCGGCGGGATAAAGGAGGCGACCCAGACAGCCACACCCCGGCACACGAGTCGGTAACTACCGTTGCTCCCTTCCGGGCCTGGCGGGATTCACTACCTATCATTGCGAGGGGACCGCCTGGATCACCACAGCGACCGCCGCGGCACGGACCGCGACGGAGCGCGCATTGTGCGTCAAATACCCCCCGCCGTGCAAGCGCTCGCGGGCGGCGCTTGACTTCAATGTTATACGAGTTAACATAAATGTTATATCTTCTTACATTCGGGGTCAGCAGTGACCAGCCAAACCCAATCCCGCCGCCGCGGCACGCTCCTGGGCGCGCTGCTGGCGGTGTTGCTAGTAACCGTGACAACCGGCCTGTTGTACGCGCGCGTCGCCCTGTCCGGGGGCCCACAGCCGCGCCCTCCCCTGCCCGTGGAAACGGTCGCCTTCGAACAGCGCGACGGCTTCCACCGCGAGGTCTCGTACCTCGGCGTGGTCGCCGCCGGACGCAAGGCCAACCTCGGCTTCGAGGTCAGCGGCACGCTGGACAGCGCCCCGCCGCGGCCGGGCACACCGGTGCGCGCCGGCGAGATCATCGCCACCCTGGACCAGTCCAGCCTGCGCGCACAGCGGGCGAGCATTGCCGCGCAACTGGAGCAGGCCCGGGCGGAACTGGAACTGGCCAATATCAAGGCGGAGCGGCAGCGCGACCTGGTGGCCAGCGGCGCGGTGTCGCGGGAAGCCCACGACGATACACGGCTGCGCGCCCGCGCCCTGGAAGCGGGCGTGGTGGCGGTCAGCGCGCAGCTGCAAAGCACCGATATCGATCTGCAAAAGAGCAGCCTGCGGGCACCCTACGATGGCGTGATCGCCGACCGCTATGTGCACCAGGGCGCTGTCGTCGCCCCCGGCGAGCCGGTGGTGAGACTGGTGGAGACCGCGGCCCGGGAAGCGCACATCGGCGTGGCGGCGCGACGCGCCAGCGCCCTGGAGCCAGGCAAGCGTTATCCACTGCGTCTGCGCGACAGCAGTGTCGATGCGCTGCTGCTGTCGGTGCGTCCCGACGTCAACCCGCGCACCCGGGCAACGACCGCTGTCTTCGCCCTGCCCGAGAATATCCAGGGGCTGGACGGCGAGGCCGTAAGCCTGGTGCTCGAGGAGCGGGTTGACGAGATCGGCGGCTGGATACCGTTGTCCGCGCTGCAGGAGGGCGCGCGCGGCATCTGGACCGTGCTGCGCCTGGTTGAGCAGGACGGGCACACGGTGGCGGTGCGCGAGGCCGTGGAAGTGGTCGACGTACGCGCCGACCGCGCGTTCGTGCGCGGCACCCTGCCGGACGGTTCGCTGGTTGTCGCCAGCGGCGTGCACCGTGTCACTCCGGGTACGCCGCTGACCGTCGCCGGGGGGCAGTGAGCATGCTTGCCAGGCTGGTATACACCCATTACCGCTACCTTGTGCTGATCATCGTCAGCGCGGTCGCCGTGGGCCTGAGCAGCCTGCAGTCCATCGCCCGCCAGGAAGACCCGGCGCTGACCAGCTTCGTGGCCACCGTCACCACGTTCTACCCCGGCGCCACCCCGGATCGCGTGGAAGCGCTGGTCACCCGGCCACTGGAGGACGAGTTGCGCGGCATCGCGGAGATCGACGAGCTGCGTTCCACCTCCAGCAGCGGTGTGTCCTTCCTCAATATCATGCTGCTGGACACGCTGTCCGCGGAGACGCTGGAACGGGTCTGGTCGGAGGTGCGCGACGCGCTCGCCGACGCCGCGCGCCAGTTCCCCGAGGATGCCGGACAGCCCCAGTTCGACAACGACAGGCTGACCTCCTTTACCACCATTGTCGCCTTTTCCTCCGCCACGCAGGCGGACATGCCGCTGTCCCTGCTCAACCGCCTGGCCCAGGATTTCGCCGACGGCGCGCGCAACCTGCCGGATACCAAGCTGGTGGAAATCTTCGGCGAGCCACAGGAGGAAATCCGCGTCGAGGTGGACGAGGCGGAACTGGTGTCCCGCGGGTTGAGCCTGGCGCAGGTCAGTGCGGCCCTGCGCGCGGCGGATGTGAAGGTCTCCTCCGGCCGCGCCACCGGCGCCGGCAGCGACCTGCTCATCGAACTGGCCGGCGAGTTTCGCAGCGTCGAGCGCATCCGCCAGGTGATCGTCAACACCGCCGACGGCGGCGCCACGCGCATCGCCGACATCGCCCGCGTGTACAAGGCGGCGATGACGCCACCGCCGGGCATGGCCATCACCCAGGGGCGGCCGGGTCTGCTGGTGGGCACCGTGATGGAGCCCAATCACCAGGTGGACCGCTACAGCGCCGCCTTCCGGCAGTACGTGGACGAGTACCGCGCGCGCGCGCCCGCCGGCCTGTCGCTGGCAATCACCTACGACCAGAGCAGTTACGCCGAGACACGGCTGCGCGAGGTCGCGAGCAACCTTGCCATCGGTGTCGCACTGGTGGTCCTGGTGCTGCTGTTCACCCTGGGCTGGCGCGCCGCGGTGGTCGTGGCCGTCATCCTGCCGCTGTGCGGCCTGATCTCGATCTCCGTAATGGACAGGCTGGGTATGGCCCTGCACCAGATGTCCATCACCGGACTGATCGTCGCGCTGGGCCTGCTGGTCGATGGTTCAATCGTCATCACCGACGAGGTGCGCAAGCGCCTGCTGCGCGGCGACACACCGCTGGCCGCGATCGGCGGCTCGGTAGACCGCCTGCGCATCCCGCTGATCGCCTCGGCGCTGACTACGATTCTCGCCTTCGTGCCCATGGCCATCCTGCCCGGGCCGGGTGGAGAATTCGTCGGCGCCATCGCCAGCGCGGTCATTATCATGCTGGTGACCTCCACGGTGCTGGCGCTGGTGGTCACACCCGTGCTGGCGGCCTGGCTGCTGCCGCGCGAACCGGCGCCCCGCGGCCACTGGTACATCGGCGGCGTGGACAGCGGTCGCGCCGGCGAACTGCTGGCGCGCAGTATGGACTGGAGCTTGCGCCATCCGCTGGCGAGCATCCTGCTGGCACTGGCGCTGCCGGTGACGGGCTTTCTCGCCTTCCCCACCCTCACCGCGCAGTTCTTTCCCGGCACCGACCGCGACCAGCTGTACATCCAGGTAAAGCTGGCGGACGGACGCTCCATCTACGACACCGCAGACCTGGTGCGTCGCCTGGACGCGCAACTGCGCGATGACCCGCTGATCCGCCGTGTCGACTGGACCCTGGGCGAGAGCGCCCCGGCCTTTTACTACAACATGTACCGCTTCAAGGAGGGCATTCCCTCCTGGGCGGAGGCGCTGGTGCTGACCCGCGATGAAAACCGCACCGACGACCTGATCCGGCGCCTGCAGGTAGAGCTGGACCGGGACTACCCCCAGGCGCGCATCATCGTGCGCGGCATCGACCAGGGACCCCCGGTGCTGGCGCCGCTGGAAATCGAGGTGACCGGGCCAGACCTCGACGTGTTGCGCAGCCTGGGAGACGACCTGCGCCAGCGCTTTGAGCAGATACCCTACGTCACCCATACCAGCACCAGCCTGATCGGCGGCGCACCCAAGCTGCGTTTCGACCTGGGCGAGGAGAGCCTGCGCCTGGCCGGCCTGCAACTGGGCGATGCCGCCGCGGCGCTCAACGACGCCCTCAACGGCCGCGTCGGCGGCGAGGTGCTGGAGGGCACCGAGCGGTTGCCGGTGCGGGTGCGGCTGTCCGAGGCCAACTGGGGCACGGCCGACGACATCGCCAGCATTCGCCTGCCCCTGCCCGGCCGCGCGGCCTCCGATGCCGGTGGCATCGCCGCGGTCCCCCTCAATGCACTGGGCCGACCTAGCCTGGAGCCCTCGCAGAGCCCGATCTCGCGCTACAACGGTCGCCGCGTGAATACGGTACAGGGCTACCTGGTGCGCGGTGTGCTGCCGGAGGAGGCGCTGAAACTGCTGCAGCAGGACCTGCGCGAGCGGCCGGTCAAGCTGCCCGCGGGCTACAGCATGCGCTTCGGCGGCGACAGCGACGAGCGCGCCGAGGTGGTGCAGGAGCTGATGGCGCCCATGGGCCTGATCGGCGCCGCACTGATGGCGACCATCGTCATCACCTTCAACTCCTGGCGCCTGTCTGCAGTGGCCGCACTGGTGTGTGTCTGCTCCCTGGGCCTGTCGCTGTTGTCGCTGGCGGTGTTCCGCTACCCCTTCGGTATCCAGGCGATGATCGGCGTGATCGGCTCCATCGGCGTGTCCATCAACGCCGCGATCATTATCATCACCGCGCTGCAGGGCGACCACTTCGCCGCGCGCGGCGACCCGCTGCAGGTGCGCCGGGTGGTGATGGATTCCAGCCGCCACATCGTCTCCACCACCGTGACCACCTTTGGCGGCTTCCTGCCACTGATCCTGGAAGGCAGCGCGTTCTGGCCGCCCTTTGCCATGGCCATCGCCGGCGGCGTGCTGTTGTCGACGATCATCTCCTTCTTCCTCGTACCGCCGCTGTTCCTGCTCTGCGCGCGCTCCCGCTCGCCGCAGCCGGAGGCGACGACGAACACGCCGGCGCGCGACGACCGCTCCGAGTGGGTGCCCGACCATGCCGCGTGACAACGAAGCCGGGGCCGCGCGCAGCTATCACCACGGCGACCTGCGCAACGCGTTGATCGTCGCCGCGGCCGAACTGATCGAGGAATCCGGCTCCGAGGAATTCGCCATGGTGGACGCGGCGCGCCGCGCCGGCGTCAGCAGTGCTGCGCCCTATCGGCATTTTCGCGACCGAGAGGACCTGCTGCGCGCGGTCGGCGAACTCGGGTTTTGCGGCATGGGCGAGCGCATGACCGCCATTCGCGAACGCCTGCCGCGGGGCAGCACCGAGTGCATCATCGAACTGGGCAAGGCCTATATCGAGTTCGTCACCAGCAAACCCGCATTCTTCGACGTCATGTGGGGCGAGCGCGGCTTCATGACGGAGCAGGGGCAAACCACCGAGGAGGCCGACCGGGCCGGGCGCACGATGAACGGCTTCTACCTGCTCGTCGACCAGGTACAGGCCTGGTGCCAGGCCCAGGGACTGGAGGGAGCAGATCCGATGAAGCTGGCGATGACGCTGTGGGCGCTGGCCATGGGTCTGAGCCAGCTATCCATCAACCATCACCTGGAACGCTTCGCGCCGGATGTCGACTACTACGCGATGCTCACCAGCAGCGCCCACGCCTTCCTGGCCGGGGTGAAGCAGTCACCCGGCTAGGCGCCGCTAGGCGTCGAGCAGCGGACTGTCCGGGCTGTCGACCAGGTCATTCAACATCGCAGCATCCGCCGCGCCCTCGGGCAGATAGCGCAGGCGCCAGTACCACAGCGTCCACAGGGACAGGCCGTAGATGAAGGCCAGTATCCCCGCGATCGAGGGGCGCTCGCGCGCCGCCTCGCGGGCGATCTCCTGCGTATCCATCTCTGCCATCAGCGCCCAGCTCCTGCCGCCCACGGGCAACGGCAGGTAGGCCGACATCACCGACTCGCCGCGATAGCCCTCCACCACGTCGACGCCCTGCTCGCCCGCCAGCGCGCGCTCGACACTCGCTGTCGCGACGCTTTGCTGCAGCACCGTGGAGGTCTCGCTGAACCGGGAATCACTGCGCATCAACAGGTCCGGGCCGACCAGGTAGGTTTCGCCGCTATCGCCCATGCCCTTGGCGTAGTTCATGATGTGTAACAACTCGTCGGTTGGCAGTTCGAAGGCCAGAACGCCGAGAAACCTGCCGTCAGCGGCGCGCAACGCCGTGGCGATGAACATGGCCGGTGCGCCGTGACTGGGGGCGTAGGACTGCATATCGCTCAAGGCGACCACGCCGAGCTCGTGACCCTCGCGCGCGCGCCGGAACACCCTCCCCAACCAGGTGTCGGCGTAGGGACCGTCGACCAGGCTGGTGGCGAAATCGTCGTCCTTCTCCACCGAGTACATGATGTCGCCGCCGGGACTGATCAGGAAGAAGTTGTAGTAGCCGCGCTCGGTGACAAACAGGCGGGCCGCTTCGTGCAGGCCGCGGTGCAGCTCACTGTAGCGGCTGCCGTCGCCGGCATCGTCCAGTGCGCGGTACTCGCCCGCCGGGTGGGGGTTGTGGTCGACGTAGTGAAGCCGCGCACTGGCCGCCTCTCCCTCCCGCTGCCAGACGTCGAGTAAATCCGACTGGATGGCGATGATCTCCTGGCTGCTGCTCCAGAAACGCAGTTCCGCCTGCACCGTGGAAAAATAGCGCTGTACGGCGCCGCGGCGCAGCTCTCCCAGCAACAGCAGCCGCTCCGAGACCACCGCGCTGTGCTTGCCCAGGTGCCACTGTGCAAAGCCCCAGGCGAACAGCGCCAGCAGCAGACCGCAGCCCAGCGCCGCCAGCGTCCAGAAGCGCACCGCGCTCACGAGGACGCCTCCACCTGCGGCGCCGGCAGCGCGTCTCCCAGGTGCAGCCGGTCTCGGATCAGCGCGTCGACCGCCTGCCAGGTGAAGGAGAAGTGCTCAAATTCCTCCTGGCTGACCTTTTCCCGCTCGAGGTCGCGCACCACCTCGTCCAGCATGTCCACGAGCTGGTGCTTGCGCTGTAACAGTGCCTCTACGCCGTGCTCGCGGCGTACGGCAGCGGCGATGTCCATGAGCTGCCGGTTGAATGTATGCATGCGCATCCGCCGCGAACGCACCCAGTGGGTGCGCAGCGCGAGCAGCCCCGAGCCGACGATGACCAGCACGTACAACAGCGCGGAAAACAGGCGCGCGTTCTGCTGCAGGTAACCCGGCTTCTCGCGATCATAGTAGGCGCGCGCTCCGGGATGGGCCGCCACCACGCTGTCCGACTCCTCGCCGACAGGTCCGATAAAACCCGCCAGGCGATTGGCGTCCATGATCTCCGCGCGGTGATCGTAAAGCTCGCGGGTCAATTTGTGCACCACCGAGGGCTTCAGGTCGGAGCGCGCCACCAGCAGGCGGTCGACGATGGCCGTGGGCAGGTCCGCCTCGGGCAGCGCCGGGTGCCCGCGGTAGGAACCCAGTGGAATCACGCCGGGCTCCACGGCCGGTTCCTGCAAGGCCATGGCCTGCGCCTGTGGAATCGGCACCAGGTGCATACGCCGCTCGCCGATAAGCTCGCGGATGGCCGCATTGCCCGGCGCGCGCACGCGAAACACCGCATCCACCTGGCCGCGCTGCATGGCGAAATCCGCCGCCGCCTCCGACATCGGCAGCGCGATCATCCCGTCGCGGGGCAGGCGGTAGTGATCGACCAGGAACCAGAATGATTTGAACTCGCCGCTGCTCGCCGGGGGTATCGCCACGCGGTGTCCGGGCAGGTCGGCGACGCTGTCGATGCCCGCTCCGTCGAGGGCCAGCAGGTGATAGGCATTGCGATAGAGCGTGGCCACCCCCGCGACGCGATCCGTGACCGGCGTATCCGCCTGTATTGTCGCCAGGTCCACGCGGCCTGCCTCCAGCAGGCGGCTGTTCTCACCACTGCCGCCGGACTCGTATACCGTGATCTGCAGGCCGGTACGCGAGTGGTTGATGGCGTCGGCGATGGCCTGGCTCAGTGCATAGGTCTCGCTGCCCTGGAGACCGCCCGCGATGGTCAGGTGCTTCTGCCGACTGCCGCCCAGCCAAAGTATGATGGCGAACAGGGTCAGCAGCCAGACGGCGCCGATCAGGAGCAGGCGAAGCCGGGGAGAAAGTAACTGCACGGGGCGGTTCGTCGCTGTTCAAAGCGGTCAGTATATGCGACCTGCATGGGGTGTCCAGCATGGATCGCGTCGCCTGGCCTATGTTACGACGGCACGCAACGCCGGTGATTGTGCGCGAGTTGCGCAGCCTGGAAGCAGCAGCGCCGACTCGCCGTCGCCCCGGCCCCATCGGGTCATTTAAAAGTGATAGCTGATGCCGAATTCCGCGACGTCCATGCCGTCGTTTTCGTCGGCCAGTTGCGCATTGGAAATGTGGTAGACCCTGGCGCGAATACCGAAGTCGCCACGCACAACACCCAGTGCAAGACTGCTTTCAAACTGCGCATAGGAGCCCATATTGCTGGTACCGTCGTCATTGATACCTGAGTCCTGTGACTGGAAGGTCTTGTCAGAGAGCAGCGCCACGCCCAGTCCCAGTTGCAGGTACGGGACGTAGCCCGACGCATTCGCGGGCTTGCAGATGAGGTTGGGCGCCCAACTGGCCATGTATAAGCTGTTCTCGTCCCAGAAGCCGGCGACACTGACGGCGTGCTGCAGATCAACTACCCAGGAGTCGTTGCGCCACAGTTCCGGTATCCAGTCGAAATTGAGTTCCAGCCTGGCGTAGTCGTGTTTGGTCGCAGCACGGATGGTTTTTCCCCCACCCACGGAGAGTACCTGGGCGCTGGCCAGCCGGGAAACGAGGAGCACCATCACCAGTGGCGCTATTCCGATACGCAGGTTCATGCCCCCCATGCAGTGCTGTCGCGCTGACGCCTTGTACGGGATTATAGTATGGTCTGCGGACGAAAACATTGACATGCCGCAAAAGCCCTGGCGGGGCAACAATGCAGCGGCCGGGCACATCGCGGTTCGCACAGGCGCAACGAGGTGGGGACGGGGGAAACAGATCGAAGGTGATTGGCGGGAGTACCAGGATTCGGCTCTTCATCATTAACGGGGGACACCGGCATTCATTAAACTGATTTTGCGAAGATCGTTTAATGGAGAGAACACCGATGTCCCACGCAGGAATGATTA
>PABK01000047.1 GCA_002699145.1 Halioglobus sp. | reverse complement strand
TCGAGAACTATCGGTTGAGAGTGCTGACCCACTGTGGGTGGGACGGGATTATCAATCGGGTACGGATGAGTGCCCATCCCCCGTTAATTGGGTAGAGCCGCAAAGTTGTGAGAGGGGGTGTTTGGTCGGTGTGAGAGGATTTGAACCTCCGACCCCTTCCTCCCGAAGGAAGTGCGCTACCAGGCTGCGCTACACACCGAAATTTGAGGCGCGCAACTATACCAAAAGCCGCCGCCGGAACCAAATCCGCGTAAACCCCGTCAATCGGGCCAGGCGCCGCGCTCCCGCATCAGGCCGGCCAGGGCGCTGCCCAGCCCCTCGCGCTGCCCGTCCAGCGCCGCCGCCACCTGCTGCAGGGCCGGCGCGGTGAGCATCTGCGGGTCCACCGGGGCCACCTCGCGGTACTCGAACAGCGCCTGGCCGGGGGCGAACCAGCGCCGCGCCAGGGCGGCGTTGCTGGCGCGGTAGCGCGCGCGCAGTTGCTGCGCCAGCTCCGCCGGGAAGTGCACGCCGCGGTTCAGTTCGGGGTGGGCCCTGGCCACTTCCTGCAGCAGCAGGTAGAGCACCTTCGGCGCGATGATGTCGCCGAAGGGCGTGCTGTTCAGGCGGCGCTTGAACTCGAGGATCGCGCCGCCGATGGAGGGGTTCTGGTCCGCGTCGCGGCCGGTGGTGTCGGCCGCGGCGAAGGGCAGGCCGATGGCGTGCATGAAGTCGCGGCAGATGTCGCCGCCGAGCAGGCGTTCGCGATCGTACACGCGCACTGTCCAGCTTGCGTCCGGCAAGGCGGCCGCCCAGGCGTCCAGGAAGGCGGTGTAGTCGGCATCGAAATGGCGCGCGGCGTAGTCGGCCACATCCAGGCTCACCGCCTGGTTGTGCACGATCTGGCAGTAAGAAGACAGCAGGTAGCTGAACTGCTCGCGCAGGTAGACCACCAGTTGCAGCGGTCGCGGGAACAGCCGCGCCACGTGCGCGGGGTTGGCGTTCTGGAAGCCCTCGCTGGTCACCAGCAGGCGCTGCCCGGGGGCCAGGGCGGCGAACTCGGCGGCGAGGTCCGCCCGGTATTCCTCGCGGCGCTGCGCATGCCCGGCGGCCATCTCGTCGTTGCAGGCGCGCGCCAGCAGGTTGTTGGCGCGGCCGTCCTTTTTCGCGCCCACCGCGCTGGCCTCCACGCCGTGGTCGCGCAGGTGCGCGCGCTGCTGCAGCAGGTAGCGCTGCAGGGTGGAGGTGCCGGTCTTGTGGCGCCCCATGTGCAGGATCAGCGCACGTTCACCGGCCTCGCCCATGGCCGCCTCGCTCAGCGCCGCCGCGACCTGTGCGGACTCAATACACCCCCGCCCAGCGCGCCAGCAGCTGGCTGAAAATACTCAGCACCATCACCACGCCGATGAGCAGGAGAATCATGCGCATGGGTTTGAAGGGTTTGCGTTCGACCGAGTTGATGCCGCTGCTGATAAACTCGTCGACCTTCTTCTGGTCTTCGGGGTTCAGCCGGTTCTGGTAGCTACGGTCGCTCGTGTCGGGTTGTGCCTGTGTGTGCTTGTCTTCCATCGCCGCGCTCGGGCCGGGGGCCAAAAAAAGGGGAGAATGTCGCCATTCTCCCCCGGGGAAAAAGGAAAGTCACTAGACTCTCCCGCAGCATGCGGTTGCTAGCCGAGCTGGAACAGTTCCTCGGGCATGGCCATCAGGCTGTCGGCGCCGGCCAGCATGGTGGCCTTGAGGCTGTCGGTGCGCGGCAGCAGGCGCTCGAAATAGAAACGCGCGGTGAGGATCTTGGCCTCGTAGAAGGAGGCGTCGCCCTCGGCCGCGGCGATTTTCTCTTTCGCCACCACCGCCATGCGCGCCCAGAAATAGGCCAGCGTGACGTAGCCGCCGTACATGAGGTAGTCCACCGCCGCGGCGCCCGCCTCGTCGGCGTTCTCCATGGCCTTCTCGCCGATTTTCATGGACAGCTCCAGCCACTCGTCCTTGGCCGCCTTGAGCGGCTCGACAAACTCGGCGTACTCGTCGCCGGCGTTGGCCGCGCAGAACTCGTCGATGAGCTTGGCGAAGCCCAGCAGCAACTTGCCGCCGCTGCCCAGCACCTTGCGACCGAGCAGGTCCAGGGCCTGAATGCCAGTGGTGCCCTCGTAGAGCAGCGCGATGCGCGCGTCGCGCACGATCTGCTCCATGCCCCACTCCTTGATGAAGCCGTGGCCGCCGTACACCTGCACGCCGAGGTTGGCGGACTCGTAGCCCACCTCGGTGACGAAGGCCTTGCCGATGGGCGTGAGCAGCGCCATCAGGTCGTCCGCCCGCTGCGCCTGTTCCTCGTCGCCGCGCTGCACGATGTCGCCGAGCTGGGCGAGGTAGTACAGGAAGGCGCGGCTGCCCTCGGCGAAGGCCTTCTGCGTGAGCAGCATGCGGCGCACGTCGGGGTGCACGATGATCGGGTCGGCGGGACCGTCGGGATTTTTCGGGCCGGTCAGCGAACGCATCGCCAGGCGTTCCTTGGCGTACTCCAGGGCGCCCTGGTAGGAGCGCTCGGTGTGCGCCAGGCCCTGGATGGCGGTGCCGATGCGCGCGGTGTTCATAAAGGTGAACATGGCGTTGAGGCCGCGGTTCGGCTCGGCGATCAGGTAGCCGGTGGCGCCGTCGAAGTTGAGCACGCAGGTGGCGTTGCCGTGGATGCCCATTTTCTCCTCGATGGAGGCGCAGTGTACGGCGTTGCGTTCGCCCACGCTGCCATCGTCGTTGACCAGGAACTTGGGCACGATGAACAGGGAGATGCCGGCGGTGCCCTCGGGGGCGTCGGGCAGGCGCGCGAGCACGATGTGCACGATGTTCTCGGCCATGTCGTGCTCACCAGCGCTGATGAAGATCTTGGTGCCGGTGATGGCGTAGCTGCCGTCCGCGTTCGGCTCGGCCCTGGTGCGCAACAGGCCGAGGTCGGAGCCGCAGTGGGACTCGGTCAGACACATGGTGCCGGTCCACTCGCCAGAGATCAGGCGGGTGAGGTAGTGCTCTTTCTGTTTGTCATCGCCGTGGGCCTCCACGGTGTGCACCGCGCCGTGGCTGAGGCCGGGGTACATCAACCAGGACCAGTTGGCGGTGCCGGCCAGCTCGTTCATGACGATGCCGAGCAGGTTGGGCATGCCCTGGCCGCCGTGCTCCACCGGCGCGCTCAGCGCCGGCCAGCCGTTCTCCACGTACTGGCGGTAGGCGTCGGCGTAACCCGCCGGGGTCTTCACGCCCTCCTCGCTCCAGGTGCAGCCCTCTTCGTCGCCGCTCTGGTACAGGGGGGCCAGCACGCCCTCGGCGAATCGCGCGCCCTCCTCGACGATGGCGTTGATCATGTCCTCGGTGGCTTCCTCGCAACCGGGCAGGGTCTGGTACAGCTTCTCTGATTCGAGCACTTCGTTGATGACGAAGCGCATGTCACGCACGGGTGCCTTGAACTGCGGCATGGTCATATCCTCTCAGATGCAGGCCGCGCCGCCCCGCCAGTCGGGGTCGGACAGTGGCCAATGTTTTCAGCGCTCACATTCTCCGCAAAAACGCCCGGAAGTCAAATGACAAATTACGCCATGCGTAAGGCCCCGGGCGCCAGGAATGCGCCTGTCAGTCCTGTGTACGCGCCGGCAACAGCGCCTGGATATCGACACAGGCGGACGCTTCCTGGGCATCGAAGGGCGCGAGGCGGGGGATCTCCCCCAGCAGCGGCGCCGGCAGCAACTCGCGCAGGGTGGCCAGGTTCTCCTCGTGGCAGGCCATGCGCGGCCCCGGCTGGTTGGCCACCCAGCCGGCCAGCGCCAGGCCGTCGCCGCGGATCGCCTCGGCGCTGAGCAGCGCGTGATTGATACAGCCCAGGCGCATGCCCACCACCAGGATGACCGGCGCCTGCAGCTCGCGGGCGAGGTCCGCCAGGGTCTCGCGTTCGTTTACCGGCACGCGCCAGCCGCCGGCGCCCTCCACCAGCACAAGGTCGGCGCCGCCGAGCATGACACCGCGGCACAGCCCGGCCAGTTGCGCCACGCGCAGCTGGCGCCCGGCGCGGCGCGCGGCGATGTGCGGCGCCACAGCGTCGGGCAGGGCTACGGGGTTGACTTGGGCGTAGGGCAGGGTCTCGGTCATGCAGGCGGACAGGGCCAGGGCATCCTCGTTGCGCCCCTGCGCGTCGCAGCCGGCGGCCACGGGTTTGACCGCAGCGGTGCGCAAACCGCGCCCCGCGGCGGCGCGCAGCAGGGCGCAGCTCACCGCGGTCTTGCCCACCTCGGTATCGGTTCCCGTGACGAAAAATGTCTTGCTCATGGCGCCTCCCCCTGCCTGCTGATCACACCGAAATACACCTCGTAGGTGGCCGGCAGCACACCGTCGCGGCGCTCCCGCTCATAGGCGCGCAACATGCCCTCCAGGGCCCGCCGCCCGGCCAGGCCGGCGCGCCGGTCGCTGTTCATATTGTGCGCTCCTATCGCTTTCAATTCACCCAGCAGGTCGCGCACCCGGGCGTATGTAAGCTGGTACTCACATACCTCCAGTTGCAGGTCTATCCCTGCCGTCGCCCGTGCCGCCTGCTCGAGATCAGGCGCGGGCAAAAAGGTATTTACATGTTGGTGGGCGTCTACTTGCGCCCAGGCCCGGCGCAGTTCTGAGAGGGTGCCGGGGCCTAACGAAGTGAACACACACTTACCCCCGGGGGCAAGCACCCTGGCGATTTCGGCGAACAGCAGGGGCAGGCGGTAGCACCACTGCAGGGCCAGGCTGCTGAACACCAGGTCGATGCTGGCGCTGGCCAGCGGCAGGGCCTCGGCGTCACCCACCAGCCAGCCGGTGGCGCCACTGCCACGGCGCCGGGCGTGCTCCACCATGCCCTCGGCGAGGTCCAGGCCCAGGTGTCGCGCGGCGGGAAAACGCGCCGCCAGGGCGGGCTGGAAATAGCCGGTGCCGCAGCCCAGGTCGAGTACCGTGCGCGGCTCTACTGCCTGCCCGTCGAGCCGCGCGAGCAGTTCGTTTCCCACTTCCCGCTGCAGGTGCGCCGCCGAGTCGTAGGCGCTGGCGGCGCGGCTGAAGGAGGCCGCGACGCTGGCCTTGGGAATCGGCGCCGGCGCCGCCGGCGGCTCGTCGAGCAGCCCCTGTGAGGTGAGAAAACCGGTGAGCTCGGCGGCCACCGCCGCGGGTTGTTCCAGCGGCGCCAGGTGGCCACAGCCGGGCAGTGTGCGCACCTGCCCGGCGCCGCCGTCCCGCTGCGCCAGGGCGCCCGCCACGGCGGCGGGCACCAGTTCATCGGCGGCGGCGAACAGGTGCAGCCGCGGCTGTGTCAGGCCGACCAGGGCGTCGCGCTGGTCGAGCTGATACAGCCAGTCCAGGCCGCTGCGCAGGGAGGCGTCGGCAGCGGCGCGGCGTTGCCCGGCCAGGGCGCGCAACAGGGCGCGGCGGCGCGTCGAACCGGCGGCCTGCAGGCTGTCGAAACGCCGCGCCGCGGCGCCGGGACAGGACGCCAGCGCCGCGCGAAAAGCGTCGAACTGCTGCGGGGACATCCCCGGCCAGTCATCCCCGGCGAGGAAGCGCGGGCTGCTGCACAGGGTCGCCAGGGCCAGCACGCGGCCCGGCTCGCGGCGCGCCAGTTCCAGCGCCAGTTGCCCGCCCAGGGAAAAGCCCAGGTACACCGCCCGCGCCGGTGCGGCGTCGAGGATGGCCGCCAGAGCGTCGTCCAGGGAGACGCCCGGCGCGGCGGCCCCGGGAGCGCAACCGGGGATGTCCAGCAGGGTCACGTTCGCCCAGGGGCGCAGGGCCGCCAGCAGCGGGCGCCACACCTCGCGGTTGCCGCCCCAGCCGTGCAACAGGACCAGTTCCTGGCGCGCGCCTCCGGTGGCGCGCAGGCTTTCGCTGTGTGTGGCCGCCGTCATCGCCGTGGCCAGCAGTGCCCCAGCGCGTCGAGCAGGCGGTCCACCTGCGCCTCGCTGTGCGCGGCGCTGAGGGTAATGCGCAGGCGCGCGGTGCCGCGCGGCACCGTGGGCGGGCGGATGGCGCCGACCAGCAGGCCGCGTTCGCGCAGGGCCTCGCCCAGGGCCACGGCGCGCGCGGCGTCGCCGGCCAGCAGCGGCTGGATGGGGCTGGCGGACGCCATCAGCGGCAGCTCCAGCTGGCCGGCGCCACGGCGGAAGCGCGCGATCAGCGCGCGCAGGTGCTCGCGCCGCCAGGACTCCTCGCGCAACAGGGCCAGGGCTTCCAGGCTGGCGGCGGCCAGCGCCGGCGGCAGGGCGGTCGTATAGATGTAGTTGCGCGAGTGCTGGATCAGGCCCTCGATCAACAGCTGCGACCCGGCGACGAAGGCGCCGGCGGTGCCCAGGGCCTTGCCCAGGGTGGCCATCAGCACCGGCACCCCGGCGTCATCCAGGCCCGCCACTTCCACGCTGCCGGCACCGCGTTCGCCGAGCACGCCGAAGCCGTGGGCGTCGTCCACCATCAGCCAGGCCTCGCGCGCGGCGCAGGCCCGCGCCAGCGCGGCCAGGGGCGCACTGTCGCCGTCCATGCTGAACACCCCGTCCACCACCACGAAGCTGGGACCGCCGGCGGCGTCTAGCCCGGCCTCCAGGGCGGCGACGTCGTTGTGCGCGAAGCGCTTGAAGCGCGCGCCGCTGAACAGGCCGCCGTCGAGCAGCGAGGCGTGGTTCAGGCGGTCCTCGAACACGTGGTCGCCGCGTCGCAACAGGCTGGTGAGCACCCCCGTATTGGCCATGTAACCGCTGGAGTAGAGCAGCGCCCGGGGGCGCCCGGTGAAATCCGCCAGCGCCTCCTCCAGTTCCTCGTGCGGCGCGCTGTGCCCGCATACCAGGTGTGAGGCGCCGCTGCCCACGCCGTACTCGCCGGCCGCCGCGCGCAGCCGCGCCACCACCCGCGGGTGCGCCGCCAGGCCGAGGTAGTCGTTGCTGCAGAAATTGAGGTAGTCGCGCCCGTCCACGCGCACCTGCGGCCCCTGGGCGCTGTCCAGGGTGAGGCGCTCGCGGTACAGGTTGTCGCGGCGGCGCTGCGCCAGGGCCTCGCCCAGGCGCTGTGCGAAGGGGTTCATGCGCTGCAAGGCTGCGCCGGGGGCGCTACCCCGGACCGGCGGCGTCGTAGAAGCGCGGGTCAGGGTCCGCCGGCGGCGCGCACACCTGGCGCCCCTCGGGCTCGATGCCCAGCCGCGCGAACAGGGCCATGTCCGCGTTGGCGCGCGGGTTGGGCGTGGTGAGCAGTTTCTCGCCGTAGAAAATCGAGTTGGCGCCGGCAAAGTAGGCCAGGGCGTGCATCTGCTCGTTCATCTCCTCGCGCCCGGCGGACAGGCGCACGTGGGAGGCGGGCATGGTGATGCGCGCCACGGCGATAGTGCGGATGAACTCGAAGGGGTCCAGGTCCGCCTCGTTCTCCAGCGGCGTGCCCTCCACCCGCACCAGCATGTTGATGGGCACGCTCTCGGGGTGCTGCGGGAGGTTGGCCAGCTGCAGTATCAGGCCGGCGCGGTCGGACTGCTGCTCGCCCATGCCGACGATCCCGCCGCTGCAGATTTTCATGCCCGCGCTGCGCACGTGGTCCAGCGTTTCGAGGCGGTCCTGGTAGGTGCGCGTGGTGATGATGTCGCCGTAGAACTCCGGCGAGGTATCCAGGTTGTGGTTGTAGTAGTCCAGGCCGGCATCGGCCAGCGCCTGCGCCTGGGAGTCGCTGAGCATGCCCAGGGTCATGCAGGTCTCCAGGCCCAGCGCCTTCACGCCCTCGACCATGGCCAGCACGGCGGGCATGTCGCGCTCCTTGGGCGAGCGCCAGGCGGCGCCCATGCAGAAGCGCGTCGCGCCGGACTCCGCCGCCGCGCGGGCCTGCTGCAGCACCGCCTCGATCTCCATCAGCTGCTCGGCTTCCAGCCCGGTGTCGTAGCGGGTGCTCTGCGGGCAGTAGGCGCAGTCCTCGGGGCAGGCGCCGGTTTTGATGGAAAGCAGTGTGCTCACCTGCACCTGGTTCGGGTCAAAATAGCGCCGGTGCACGCTGTGCGCGCGAAACAGCAGGTCGTTGAAAGGCAGGCGGAACAGCGCTTCCACCTCCTGCCGCGTCCAGTCGTGGCGAATGTCCTGCCCGGCGGCGCCGGCGGGCGCGGGTGAGGCGGTCAGGGGCGTGGCGGCAGCCGCCGCGGTGGCTTGGTCTGGCATGGCGTGTCCGTCGAGGCAGGGAAGCTAAGGATCCCCGTATGATACTTGTGCCCTTTTTGCTGTCAACCTGGCAGAGTCCTTGTGGTTAACAGGGCGGGGGCAGCCGCGCTCGAGGCCCTGTTCCCCCAGCACTGCGCCCTGTGCGGCCTGCGCGCCCCCGGCCCGCACCCCCTGTGCGCGGGCTGCGCCGCGGACCTGCCGCGCAACGACCCCTGCTGCAGCCGCTGCGCGCTGCCCCTGCCCCGCGGCGGGGCGGCCTGCGGCCGCTGCCAGGGCGGCCCGCCGCCCTTCGCCCGCAGTGTGGCGCCGTGGCTGTACGAGGAGTGCCTGGCGCACCTGATCGGGCGCTGGAAATACGCCGGTGAACGCCGCCTCACCCCCCTGCTGGCGCAGCTCTGGCTGGCCGCGGCACCTGCCACGGAGCCGGTCGACGCGCTGGTGCCGGTGCCGCTGCACTGGCGCCGGCGCCTGCAGCGCGGCTTCAACCAGTCGGAGGCGCTGGCGCGGCAACTGCTGGCCCACGGCGTGCAGGCACGCCTGGCACCGCGCCTGCTGCGCCGGCGGCGCGCCACCGCCCCCCAGCAGGGCCTGGACGCCGCCCGCAGGCAGGCCAACCTGCGCGGCGCCTTCGCGGTGACAGAGCCCTGTGAGGACCTGCGCCTGGCCGTCGTCGACGATGTCATGACTACCGGGACCACGGCGGCCGCGGCAGCCCGCGCGCTGCTCGCCGCCGGTGCGGCGCGGGTCGATATCTGGTGCCTGGCGCGCACCGCGGCGCCCGGGCAGTGAAAAAAAAGGGAGCCCGGAGGCCCCCTAAATCGGCAGTTCTTCCCGGCGTACGTTTACAGCGATACGCCCAGGTCGTCGAGGACCTTGATGGTGAGCTGGCCGCTGGCCATGTTGTTGTCCAGCTGGTACTTCTTCACCGCGGCGAGGGTCTGGTTGCCGAGGATCCCGTCGACGGCGCCGGCGTCGTAGCCCTTGGTGTTGAGCGCCGATTGCAGGCGCGATACCACTCCGCGGGTGGTGTTGGTCTCGCAGAGGATTTCACGCCACTCCAGGCGCGAGTCGCGCACCAGCTTGCGCGTGGGCACGGTGCGATACTGGGCCGGGATGTCCACGGCCTTGCTGCTGGCCTCGCTGACCAGTTTGCGCACCTTGACCGTCTCGTAACGCGCGGGCACCGGGATTTCCCGGGTACTGGCGGGAGTGTCGACGACCTTGCGGCTGATCGTTTCGTACTTCGCGGGGATCACCTCTTCCACGGTGCGCGCCGGGGCTTTCACCACACGCTTGGTCACCGTCTTGTACTCCGCCGGCACCTCCACCAGGCACATGATCTCCCCGGTCGACGAGTCCAGGCGCTCGATCGGCCCGCGACCCTTCTTCCACATGGTGTAGGCCGGCTTGACCAGGATCGTCTCGGCGACCTCCTCGTACTGCGCCGGCACCTCACGAATCACCGTCTTCTCCGGCTCCACCATCACGCGTTCGCTAACCGTCTTGTAAGTGGCGGGTATGATTTCCAGGCGCGTGGACTCCTCCTCCACCATGACGGTCTCGTCGACGTAGTCGTAACGCGCGGGGATGATCTCGATGCGCTGGCTGGCGGCGCTTGCCAGCACGGTTTCAGAACCGCTCTCGTACTGCGCCGGGATCAACACCCGCGCGTAGCAGTGGCCGGGTTCGGCGTTCGGCGGCAGCAGGTCCGCGGCGGACGTGCCGGCGGTGCGCGCGCTGGACAGTTCCGTGCGCAGGCGCTCGGCCTCCGCGGCGCTCTGTTGTGCACGCGCCTGCGCGTCTTCCAGCTGCGACTGCACGGCGGCGCTGTCGCCGCCGGTGGCGTTGGTCGTGGAGCAACCGGCAAGGACGACGAGCGAACCGGCCAGCGCGAGTGCGGTATAGCGTGTTTTCATGACTGTATTCCTCTGTGTGAATAGATAACTGGCGGCGCTGTGGCTCAGCCCAGCTCGGAGGTGCAGTTGGGACAGCGGGTCGCCTTGAGCGGAATTTCGGAGAAGCAGAAGCCACACTCCTTGGTCGTCGGCTCTTCCGGGGCCTCCTCTTCGGCAGCCTGCAGCTTGTTGATGGAGCGGATCAGCAGGAACACCGCAAAGGCGACGATCAGGAAACTGATCACGGAATTGAGAAAAACGCCGTAACTGATGGTCACGGCGCCCACTTCCTGGGCTGCTGCGAGGGTTTCGTAGGGGCCGGCCTGCGCACCTTCCTTCAACGTGATAAACAGGTCGGAAAAATCCACCCCGCCCAGGAGCAGGCCGATCGGGGGCATGATGACGTCGGCCACCAGGCTCTTGACGATGGTGCCAAAAGCGCCACCGATGATAATGCCGACCGCCATGTCGACCACGTTGCCGCGCATGGCGAATTCCTTGAAGTCCTTGAGCATAGCCTTGTTCCTCTTCTGTGAATGGGTACGTCAGCGCTTTTACGGCCCGCGCCAGATGATCGCGAGCCTATTTAGCCTGCCGCGCAAACAGGGCGGAAGTAGCGGGGAGGCGTGTTTACAAAACGCTTACAGTTGCGCCGCAGCAGGCCACACATTTGTAAGCAGTGTGTAAAACCTCGCCGTGGCGGATGACAAGGGCGGTGAGATGTTGCAGTGGATGGCCTAGTATGTAGGGAAGACACAAGCTGAAGCGACGCCATGCCCGAGATTACCGTAGGCATCCTCGAGGACGAGGCCGCCCAGGCACAGCTACTTTGCAGCTGGCTGACCGACGAGGGCTACGCCGTGTTCCATTGCGACAACGGCGAGGCCTTCCTGCAGAAACTGGCGGCGCAACCGGCCGACATACTGATTCTCGACTGGCAACTGCCGGACTGTGAAGGCATCGATATCCTCGCCCACCTGCGCGAAACCTTATGCTTCGATGGGCCGGTTATCTTTGCCACGGCAAAAGACAGCGAAGAGGATATCGTCCGCGGCCTGGCCACGGGCGCAGACGACTACCTGATCAAACCCCTGCGCCGCGCGGAATTGCTGGCGCGACTGTCCGCGGTGTGGCGGCGCAGTGGGCGCGAGTTGCCGCAGGTCCTGGAGCTCGGCCCGATCAGGCTGGACCTGGCGGAAAACCGGGCCTTCGTCGACGGCCAGGCGGTCAGCCTGAAACCCACGGAGTTCAAACTCGCTGCCTGCGTGCTGGCCAACCAGGGCAAGCTGCTGTCGCGCCAGCAACTGCTGCGTGAGGTCTGGGGCGTGGACGCCGAGCTGGACACGCGCACGGTCGACATGCACATGAGCAAGGTGCGGCGAATCCTGAAAATCGGCCCGAACATGGGCTATTGTATTAAGACCATCTATCGGCACGGATACAGGCTCGAAGCACTATGACGGCACGTGCGACCCTGTGGTGTTGCGCCATCCTGCTCGGCACGTGGCTGCCGTCGCAGGCTGTGGCCCAGGACTGGCTGTACGAGGCGCGCCCCGGTGACACGCTGTGGGACCTGTGCCTGCAGTACACCGCCCGCCCCGGTTGCTGGAAGGAACTGGCCGGCTACAACAACATCACCAATGACCGGGCGATGGCGCCGGGCCAGGAAATTCGCATCCCCGTCAGCTGGCTGCTGGCGCTGCCCGTGGTCGCAGAGGTGCTCAACGTGAACGGCGAGGTGAGCTACCAGGAGCAGCACGGGGCCGCGCCGCAGCCCCTGCGCAGCGGCCAGACCCTGGTGCTGGGCAGCCTTGTCCGCTGCGCGGAAGGCAGCGCCAGGCTGCGCCTGTCGGACAACAGCGAGATGCTGCTGCGCCCCGGGAGCGTGCTGGAACTGACCAGCATGTCGGGGGGCAGCGGGCCGGGACAGGCCACCGAATTGCAGCTCGAACGCGGCGAACTGGAAATCGAGGTGCCGCCCGCGTCGCGTTCGCGTTTCGAGGTGCACACACCGTCGGCGATCGCCGCGGTGCGCGGCACCCAGTACCGGGTGGTCAGCGACAACACGGCAACGGCATCGACGCGCGGCGAGGTCCTGACCGGCCGGGTGGCCGTGCAAGCCGGCGCCACGGTAGAGGTGCCCGCCGGGTTCGGCGTGAAAGCGCGCCAGGGACAGGCGCCCGGCGCGCCGCGCAAGCTGCTGGCGGCGCCGACCTTTGCCCAGCCGCGCATCGACGCTCCCCTGCCGCTGACGGTGCACTGGTCCGCCGACCCCGGCGCGGTGGCGTGGCTGCTCGATGTCCACGCGGCAAACGCCAGCGGGGAACTGCTCGCCAGCCACCGCACGCAACAGGCGAGCTTCGAGTTTGTCGCACTGCAGCAGGGCTGCTACCACCTGGTCGTGCGCGCCATCGACCAGGAGGGCTTTAACGGTTTCAACGGCGAACTGCCGCTGTGCGTGCTGCCGCCCGTCGAGGAGCCACGCACCTACTGGGACCTGGTCATCTGGAGCGTCATGGCGGCGCTCATGTTGCTCTGACCGGCGGCGACCCGGTCGCGTGAAGCCAGCCGCAAAACTGTATTTCGAGCGCCTGCTGCTGGCGCTGCTGGGTTGCCTGTTCAGCGCCACGCTGACCTGGTTCGACCTCGCCCAGCCGCTGGATCACCTGTTCTACGACGTGTTCAACGAGGCGGCGCCGCTGGCGCCGGCGCCCGACGTGGTGATCGTGGCCATCGACGAGGACAGCCTGCGCGAGCTGGGCCGCTGGCCCTGGCCGCGTGAAAACCATGTCGAGTTGTTGCGCCGCCTGCACGCGCAGGGAGTCAGTGCGGTCGCCATGGATATTCTCTTTGCCGAGCCCTACCACGACTATCCCGAGGTCGATGACCTGCTGGCGGCGGAGTTGCGCCAGTTGCAGCGCACCGTACTGCCGGTCTTTATCGGCAGGACGAGGCAGGACGACAGGTTGCGGGAAATGCTCCCGGTAGCGCCCCTGGCGGCGGCCGCCGGGGCCATCGGGCACGTGCATATCGAGGTCGACGCGGATGGCGTGGCGCGGCAGGTGTACCTGCGCGAGGGCCTGGGGGCGGCGCGCTGGCCGCACTTCACCGTGGCGCTGGCGGAACTGCTCGCCCAGGCGCCGAATCCGCTGCCGGGTGTGTCCGACCAGGCGGTACTGGAGGACCCTGACCCCCGGGCCATCATCCGCAGTCACGCCAACTTCATACCCTTCATGGGCGGCGCGGGCAGCGTGGCGCAGGTCAGCTACGCCGACGTCATGAAGGGACGCCTGGCGCCGGGGCTGCTGCGCGACAAGATCGTATTCGTCGGCGCCACAGCCGCCGGCCACGTGGACAATATCGCCACCTCCCTGGGGCAGATTTCCGGCGTGGAAGTCAACGCCAACATTTTCCAGGCGCTGCGCAGCGGGCGCCTCGCACGCCCGCTGCACAAGGCGCCGGCGACCCTGCTGGGCGCCGCGGTCATCGCCCTGACGATCTTCGGCTTCACCCGGCTGCGGCCCGGCCACCTGCTGGCGGCGGTGCTGGGCGGCGTACTGTTGCTGTCCCTTGCCTCCTACCTGCTGCTGCGCGCGGCAAACCTGTGGGTTTCTCCGGCGCCGGTGCTGCTGACACTGCTGCTGGCCTACCCCCTGTGGAACTGGCTGCGCCTCGCCGCGGCGATGGACTTCATCCAGCGCCACCTGTTGCAGCTGGACCAGGAAAACCGGCAGTCGTTTTTTCCCGACAGCGGGAGGACGCGGCCCGGGGCGACCAGCTCCGACCCGGTGGACGCCATACTGCAGCAACTGGACGCGGCCTACAGCCAGTCGCGGCAGCATCACCAGCTGGTGCGCGATACCCTGGCGCAGCTCAGCTCGGGGGTGCTGCTGGCCGAACCGGGCGGAACCTTGCTGTTTGTAAATGACGAGGCGCGCAAGCTGCTGGCAATCACGGGCAGTGAACGGACTCTCGAGCGCGCGCTGGCGGCCTGCGAAGCGGTGGGCAGGACGACACTGCAGGAACTGCTGGCGGGCCTGTCGCGTTGCGGCGAGCATTTCAATGTCGAAGGCGTGTCGCGCGCGAGCGGCCACGACCTGCTGCTGCAGGGCGGACTGGTAGGCCCGGAACGCGCGCTGCTGTTGCTCGTGCTGACCGATGTGACACAGCTCAAACACGCGGAAAAACGCCGCGCCGAGGCACTGAACTTCCTCTCCCACGACCTGCGCGCACCGCTCACCTCGGTACTGGCGCTCATCGAGGGATACCGCGACCGGCCGGGCGCGACCGATCCGCGACTGCTGCAACAAATCGAAAAATACATTCGCGCCAACCTGTCCTACGCGGAAAACTTTATCCAGCTGGCGCGCCTGGAACAGGCTGCACAGCCGCGCTTCGACGAGTGCGAGGCCCAGTCCCTGGTCGACAATGCGGTGGCGCAGCTCTTCCACATGGCGGCGAGCCGCGGCATCGGCCTGCGCGTGTCGGACCAGGGGGACGACATCTGGCTGCGCTGCAGCAGGGAACTGGTCGAGCGCGTGCTGATCAATCTTATCGACAACGCGCTGAAGCACTCCGACCGCGGCGCTACCGTGACTGTCGGCGTCGACCTGGACGAGGGCGCGGCGCTGTTCACCGTGCGGGACCAGGGCGAGGGCATCGCGGAAGACGACCTGCAACGCATCTTCGCCGAGTACCAACAGGGCGCCAATGCGCGCAGCGGCGCCGGCCTGGGCCTGCGATTCGTCGCCGCCGTGGCGCAGGCGCACGGCGGCAGCGTCGAGGCCGCCAACGATCCCGCCGGGGGCTGTGTCTTTACACTGCGCCTGCCACTGGGCAACGCCTGAACGCACCTTTTACAAAGTGATTACACACCCGACTGGCCAGGGCGGGCGCGCTGCCCCACCATGGCGACAGCAGCTGTCCACGGCCGCGGCCACAGGGACACTGCCTGTTACAGCCACACATGGCAAAGGCAAACAGAGGAAGATCAAACATGACCAAACTGTCCGACATCGAAGGCATCGGAAACAAATATGCGGAGCAGCTCAAGGCCTGCGGCGTGGCCACGCAGCAACAACTGCTGGAACAGGGGAGTACACCCGCCGCGCGCAAGAAACTGGCCGAGCAATCCGGCATCAGCCCGAAACTGATCCTGAAGTGGATCAACCGTGCCGACCTGGCCCGCATCCGCGGCATTGGCGGCGAGTATGCCGACCTGCTGGAGAACGCGGGTATCGACACCGTGCCCGAGCTGGCCCAGCGCAAACCGGAAAACCTGCACAAGAAGCTGCTGGAGATCAACGAGGAAAAGAAACTGGTGCGCTCCACGCCCAACGGCTCCATGGTGGCGAACTGGGTCGAACAGGCGAAAGGCCTTGACCGGGCCATCCACTACTAGAGTGGCGGCCCCAACCCCAACCTGCTACCTGTCACCGCCACCGGAGATCGCGTTATGAACAACGTACGCAACTGGCTCGTCGGTACCGTCACCCTGGTGGCGTCCGTCACCTTGTTGATGACTGCCTGCAGCCGCGACGACAAGGGGGAGCCCGCCGCTTCCTCCACACTGGAATCCATGCAGAGCGTGGTCCAGGAAACCGCCGCATCGGCAGACGCGAAAATCAGCTCAGCAGCGGACACCACTTCACAGTTGGCCCGCGAAGGAGCGAGCAAAACCGCCGACCTGGCAGCCGATGCGGCAGCGACCGTCGATGCGGCAGTAGAAGCTGCCGGCAAGCACGCCGGCGATAGCGGCAACTGAGCGCTTTCCCCCGGCATCGCGCCGGGGCCCCTCAACAACCGCGCTGTTGCGGCCGGGGCCACCCGGCGCTGGCCCCGCCGCGCGCCCGCCTGCAGACCCCGGCTTCGATGCGCTTTACACTGCCGCAACGCTGTGCCAACCTGCGCCGCGCCGTCGCCGGGGCCCGACACACCCCGGGACGGCCTGCGCCGAACCCCGGGGACTCCTGTTGCGCTATACCGCCCTGCTATTGCTGCTGCTCGCACCCGGCCTGTGGGGACAGGAGACCCTGCGCATCGCCGTCGCCGCCAATTTCAAGCCCGCCCTGGAACACATCAACACAGAGTTCAGCGCGGCTACAGGCATCACGCTGCGCCTGAGCAGCGCCTCCACCGGGGTACTGGCCAGCCAGTTGCGCCACGGCGCCCCCTTCGACCTGTTCTTCGCCGCGGACGCCGCACGGCCGCGGCAACTGGCGGACCTCGCCGCGCCCGGCGCCGGACCGCCCGCCTGCTACGCCAGGGGCCGGCTGGTGCTGGCCGGTGGAGACCTGCCCGACCTGGCGCTGCCGCAGCGCAGCCTGGCCATCGCCAACCCCCTGGTCGCTCCCTACGGCCGCGCCGCGCTGCAGGTGCTCGAACGCAAGGCGTTCAGCGCCGGCGCCGGGCGCAAACTGGTGCGCGGCCAGAACGTGGCGCAGGCCTTCCAGTACTGGCACAGCGGCGCCGTGGACCTGGCCCTGTTGCCCGCGGCCATGGCGCCCGCCGGCGCCGTGCCGGTGCCGGCGAGCTGGCACGAGCCCATCGAGCAGCACCTGCTGGTGCTCGGCCAGGGACCGACTGTGGACCGCTACCTCAAGTGGTTCAGAAGTGATAGGGTGCGCTCTCTCATTCTCGACGCCGGCTACGAACCTTGTCCCTGAGCGCCGCCGAACTCGACGCGATCCGCCTCACCATCGCCCTGGCCGCCGTCACCACGGTCACCCTGCTGCTGGTCGGCACGCCGCTGGCCTGGTGGCTGTCGCGCCGCCGCGGCACGCTGGCCGCGCTGGTGGAGGCGCTGGTCGCCCTGCCGCTGATCCTGCCGCCCACGGTGCTGGGTTTTTACCTGCTGTTGATGTTCGCGCCGGACACCGCGCTGGGCCGCGCCTGGGAGTCGCTGACCGGCTCGCGCCTGGCCTTCAGCTTCAGCGCCCTGGTCATCGGCTCGGTTATCTATTCCCTGCCCTTCGTGGTGCAGCCGCTGCAGGCGGCCTTCGCGCGCGTGCCCGCCGGCCTGCTGCAGGCCGGCGCGACCCTGGGCGCGGGACCGCTGGACCAGTTCCGCTGCCTGGTGCTGCCGCTGGTGCGGCGCAGTTACATCGCCGCGGCCAGCCTGGGCTTTGCGCACACCGTGGGCGAGTTCGGCGTGGTGCTGATGATCGGCGGCAATATCCCCGGTGAAACCCAGGTGCTGTCCATCGCCCTGTACGACCAGGTCGAGTCGCTGAACTTCGCTGAGGCGCACCGGCTCGCCGCGGGGCTGGTGACGTTTTCACTGGTCCTGTTGTTCCTGCTCTACCGCGGCCAGGGCTGGCGGGTGCGCGTATGAGCGAACTGCAACTGCGCCTGGACTGTCCCGGGCAGGGCGGTTTCCGCCTGCAGGTGGACTGCGCCCTGCCGGCCCGCGGCATCACCGCCCTGTGCGGTCCCAGCGGCAGCGGCAAGACCACCCTGCTCGACTGCATCGCCGGGCTGCGCGCGGGCGGCGAGCACGCGCTGGTGCGCTTTGCCGGCGACACCTGGCAGGACGGCGCACGCGCGCTGCCGGCCTGGCGCCGCGCGGTGGGTTACGTGTTCTCCGACGCGCGCCTGTTCCCGCACCTGGACGTGGCGGGCAACCTGCAGTTCGCCGCGCAGCGGCGCCGCGGCCGCGGCGGGCCGGGGCGCGACGAGGTCATCGAATGGCTGGACCTGTCCGCACTGCTCGCGCACCGCCCCGCGCAGCTCTCCGCCGGGCAGCGCCAGCGCGTGGCGATCGGCCGCGCCCTGCTCAATGCGCCGCGCCTGCTGCTGCTGGACGAGCCGCTGGCCAACCTCGACAGCCGCGCCAGCGAGGAGTGCCTGCGCTACCTGCAACGCCTGGCGCGGGAACTGGACCTGCCGATGCTGTACGTCAGCCACGCGGTGGATGAGGTGACGCGCCTGGCGGACCACCTGGTACTGCTGGATGCCGGGCGCGTGGAGGACCAGGGCCCGCTGATCGAACTGTGCAGCCGCATCGACACGCGCCTGAGCCGCGAGGAGGGCGCCGCCGCCATACTGCGCGCCAGTGTGCAGGCGCACGACGAGGCCTTCGGCCTGACGGAACTGGCGGTGGGCGGCCACCCGCTGTTCGTCAACCTGCTGCCGCATGCAGCGGGCAGCGCGCTGCGCGTACGCATCCCGGCGCGCGACGTCAGCCTGTGCCGCGAGCGGCCACAGGCCACCAGCATTCTCAACATCCTGCCGGTGACCATCGCCGAGATCGGCGTGGACGCGGGCGCGCGCGTCATGCTGCGCCTGGCCCTGGGCGAGCAGTTCCTGCTCGCGCGCATCACGCGCAAGTCGGCGCAGTTGCTGCAACTGGCCACGGGCGACCAGCTCTACGCCCAGGTGAAAAGCGCCGCACTGCTCATGGACACGGAGGACGGGTGAACACGCATCCCTACGACCGCCTCGGGCCGGACCTGGTGATCGCCGCGGTGGAGTCCGCCGGCTACCCCTGCGACGCGCGCCTGCTGGCGCTGAACAGCTACGAGAACCGCGTGTACCAGGTGGGCATCGAGGACGGCGAGCCGCTGATCGCCAAGTTCTACCGCCCGGGCCGCTGGGACGACGCACAGATACTCGAGGAACACAGTTTCAGCCAGGAGCTGGTCGAGGCGGACATTTCAGTGGTGGCGCCCATAGCGGACGCGCAGGGCCAGACCCTGCACCGCCACGAGGATTTTCGCTTCGCGCTGTTCCCGCGCCGCGGCGGCTACCCCCCGGAGCTGGACAACCCCGACAACCTGCTGGTGCTGGGCCGCACCCTCGGGCGCATCCACGCGGTGGGCGCGGCGCAGCCGTTCCGCCAGCGGCACACCCTGTCCGCACAGACCATGCTCAGCGACAGCCGCGACTACCTGCTGCGCGAGGGTTTCATCCCGCTCGCGCTGGAGGAGGCCTACGCCACGCTCAGCGCGGACCTGGAACGCCAGGTGCAGACGCTGTTCGCGGAGGCGGATGCGCAGCAGTTCATCCGCGTGCACGGCGACTGCCACGTGGGCAACATCCTGTGGCGCGACGACACCGCCCACTTCGTCGACCTGGACGACTGCTGCATGGCCCCGGCGGTGCAGGACCTGTGGATGTTCCTCAGCGGCGAGCGCCACGAACGCCAGTTACAGCTGTCCGAGGTGATCGAGGGCTATGCTGAATTCATGGATTTCGCGCCGCGCCAGCTGCGCTGGGTCGAGGCCCTGCGCACCATGCGCCTGGTGCACTACGCCGCCTGGCTGGCGCGGCGCTGGGAAGACCCGGCCTTCCCGCGCTCCTTCACCTGGTTCAACACCGAGCGCTACTGGGCCGACCACATCCTGGAACTGCGCGAACAGCTCGCGGCGCTGCAGGAAGAACCGCTGGCCCTGCTGTAGTCTCGATTACGGCAGGGGATTGCACCGGCGAGGCTCGTTCCTCGCGGTGGCGAGAATGAGAACCGCCAGTATCGGCTTGTCATTGTCCCCGGCGCGACAGCGGATACACCAGCGACAGGGCCCAGCGCCAGAAACTGTTGCCCTGCAGCACCTGGCGGTCCACCGCGTCGAAGAACTGCTCCAGTCCCGCGGGATCGGCGAAGTAGTCCATGCGCGTGTGGAACTCGCGCTGCGGGTCCAGTTCCTTGACGACTTTCGCCGGGTTGCCGGCGACGATGACGTTGGCCGGCACGTCGCGGGTGACCACGGCGCGCGCGGCGACCACGCTGTTTTCGCCGATGGTGACGCCCTTGAGCACCGTCGAACTGTCGCCCAGCCAGACGTTGCGGCCGATGTGCACCGGCGCCGGGTCGGTGCGTACCATGCGGTCGTACACCGTGTGCCAGTCGCAATCGGTGACATAGGCGCCGTGGGCGAGCATGACGCCGTCGCCGAGCACAATCTCGTCGCTGGCCGACATGCGCGAGCCCGGGCTCATCAGGCAGCAATCGCCGATCTCGATGCGCCCCTGCCCTGCCTCGCGCCCCCAGACGCCCAGTTCGACGCGGGCGCCGGGTTCGCCGATGGCGGTGAAACAGCGCCCGATGCTGATGTTGTTGCCGGAGATACTCACGTACCAGGGCTTCATGATCGTGTGGTAGGGGCCCAGGCTGTCGCACTCGGCAGCCAGGAAGTACTCGGCATACCACTTGCGAAAGCCGATATACAGTTTTTTTACCCAGTAGGGCCGCAGGTCATCGCGCATGGGTCCGCCGCTGTCGGTGTGCTGGTTCAGGCAGTTTTACACCGTTATCATCGCAGCGGCAGTGATGAACATCAAACCGGCATACATTCTGGCGTCGACAGCGGAAGCTATTGTCTTGCAGGCAAACTCAACCAGGGTACACAGCAGCCAGGCGCACCTGCACCCGCGCCTGGCCAGTGTCGTGCTACGGCACCTGCGCAGCGAGCACCACGCGCCCATCGCGGCGCACAACCTGCAGGCCTACGCGTTGTTGCGCGACCGCCTGCGCGCCGGCGCGCGGCCACTGGTGCTGGACTCCTTTTGCGGCACCGGGCACAGCACGCGGGCGCTGGCGGCGCGCCACCCCGATCACCTGGTCGTCGGCATCGACCAGTCCGCGCACCGCCTGGGCAAACACCCCTGCGACCCGGGCGACGACTACCTGCTGCTGCGCGCGCAGTGCGAGGCGATCTGGACGCTGCTGGCGCGCGACGGACTGCTCACCGATTTTCACTACCTGCTCTATCCCAACCCCTGGCCCAAGCCCGGGCACCTGGGCCGGCGCGTGCACGGCCACCCCGGTTTCGCGCAGCTGCTGCGCCTGGGCGGGCGCCTGGAACTGCGCAGCAACTGGCAGATCTACGTGGAGGAGTTCGGCACGGCCATGCACCTGGTCGGCCAGCGCGGCGTGGTCAGCCGCCTGCGCGTACAGGGCGAGGGCCTGAGCCTGTTCGAGAGGAAGTACCGCGACAGCGGCCACGCGCTGTGGCGCTACACCGCCCCCGCCGTGACGGGAAGCGGCGAATAGGCTACAGTTCGACCCTCACAGCGAGGTACCCGCATGCCCACCAGCAACGCCGACCCTGTCTGGGAGCAGATCCGCGCGGAGGCGACACAGCACAGCCGCGACGAGCCGATCCTGGCCAGCTTCCTGCATTCAACCATCCTCAACCACACGCGCCTGGAACTGGCCTTGAGCTTCCACCTGGCCAGCCAGCTGGACAGCCCCACCGCCTCGTCACTGTTGCTGCGCGAGGTCATGCTGCAGGCGCTGGACTCGGATCCGGCCATCCGCGAGGCGGTGCGCGCCGACCTGCTGGCGGTGCAGGAGCGCGACTCGGCCTGCCACGAGCTGTACATCCCGTTCCTGTACTTCAAGGGCTTCCACGCCCTGCAGACCCAGCGCGTCGCGCACTGGCTGTGGACCCACGGCCGCGAGTCCCTGGCGCTGTTCTTCCAGAACCGCATGTCGGCGGAATTCGGCGTGGACATACACCCGGCCGCGCGCATGGGCCGGGGCATCATGCTGGACCACGCCACGGGCCTGGTCATCGGCGAGACCGCCGTGGTCGGCAACAACGTCTCCATCCTGCAGTCGGTGACGCTGGGCGGCACGGGCAAGGACGAGGGCGACCGCCACCCGAAAATCGGCGACGGCGTGCTGATCAGCGCCGGGGCGAAGATTCTCGGCAACATCCACGTCGGCGAGGGCGCCAAGGTTGGCGCGGGCAGCGTGGTGCTGGAGGACGTGCCGCCACACACCACCGTGGTCGGCGTGCCGGCGAAAATCGTCGGCCGCCCGTCAACGGACCAGCCGGCCCTGGATATGGACCACAGCATCTGCTGCCCCGAGGCGGAAGAAGACGCCAAACGCGGTACCGGCTGAGGACGCACTCCCGCCCATCGCTCCATCCGGGGATGTTCCCCGGCGCGCAGCGACTGCGCGCTGCTCAGGCCGGGCGGTGGTACTGCGGCGAGAATTCCTGCACGGCGTCGACGAAGGCAGTGACGTGGTCCGGGTCGACGCCCGGGGTGATCCCGTGGCCAAGATTGAACACGTGGCCATCGCCGTGGCCAAAACCCTCGAGAATGGTGGCGACCTCCTCGCGGATACGCGCCGGCGAGGCATACAGCATGGCCGGGTCCATGTTGCCCTGCAGCGCGACACGCTCACCGACGCGCGCGCGCGCGGCGGCGATATCGGTGGTCCAGTCGATCCCCACGGCGTCGGCGCCGCTGTCGGCAATCGCCTCCAGCCACTGGCCGCCGCCCTTGGTGAACACGATCACCGGCACCTCGCGGCCGTCGGCCTCGCGCGGCAGTCCCTCGATGATGCGGCGCATGTAGCGCAGGGAAAACTCGCGGTAGCCGGCCGCGCTGAGCGCGCCGCCCCAGGTGTCGAAAATCTGCAGGGCCTGGGCGCCGGCACGCACTTGCGCGGCGAGGTAGTCGGTCACCGCGTCCGCCAGCAACGACAGCAGGTCGTGCATCAGCTGCGGCTGGTCGTAGGCCATGCGCTTGGTGTGCGCGAAATCCTTCGATGACCCGCCTTCCACCATGTAGGTGGCGAGGGTCCAGGGGCTGCCGGAGAACCCGATCAGGGGGACACTGCCGCCCAGTGCGCGGCGAATCGTCGACACCGCGTTCATCACGTAGCCGAGGTCGTCTTCCGCGCGGATGCTGGCCAGGCCGGCGAGATCCTGTTCACTGCGCACGGTTTTGCGGAAACGCGGGCCCTCGCCCTCCTCGAAGTACAGCCCCAGGCCCAGTGCGTCGGGCACGGTGAGGATGTCGGAGAACAGGATCGCGGCGTCCATGGGGTAGCGGCGCAGGGGCTGCAGAGTCACCTCGCAGGCCAGCTCGGCGTTCTTGCACAGGTCCAGGAAGGAGCCGGCCTCGGCGCGGGTGGCGCGGTACTCGGGCAGGTAACGCCCGGCCTGGCGCATCATCCACACGGGCGTGCGGTCTACCGGCTGGCGCAGCAGGGCGCGCAGGAAACGGTCGTTGCGCAGTTCCGACATATCAGACTTCAAGGTAATCGAGGATGCCCTGGGCCGCCTGCCGGCCTTCCCAGATCGCGGTGACCACGAGGTCGGAACCGCGCACCATGTCGCCGCCGGCGAACACCTTCGGGTTGCTGGTCTGGAAGGGGTGCTCCTGCATTTCCTCGGCGACCACGCCATCCCAGTCGTTGGTCTGCACGCCGATGTCCGCCAGCCACTGTGGCGGGTCGGGCTGGAAACCGAAGGCGATGATGACCGCGTCGGCCTCCAGCACCTCCTCGCTGCCCGGTATCGGCTGCGGACGGCGCCGGCCGTCCTCGCCCGGCTCGCCCAGCTCGGTCTGTACCGTCTTCACGCCGCAGGCCTGGCCGAAATACTCCACGACCTCGATCGGCTGGATGTTGTAGCGGAACACCACGCCCTCGTCGCGCGCGTTCTTCACCTCGCGCCGGGAACCGGGCATGTTCGCCTCGTCGCGGCGGTAGGCGCAGATCACGTGCTCCGCCTGCTGGCGCACCGCGGTGCGCACGCAGTCCATGGCGGTGTCGCCGCCGCCGAGCACCACCACGCGCTTGCCCTTGAGATTGATGTAGTCCTCGGGCGCCTGCTCCCAGCCCTGGTTGTGATTGACGTTGCCGATCAGGTAGGGCAGCGCTTCGTAGACACCGGGCAGGTCCTCGCCCGGGAAGTTGCCCTTCATGTAGCGGTAGGTGCCCATGCCGAGGAAAACCGCGTCGTAGTCCTCCAGCAGTTCGTCTACGCCGACGTCCCTACCGACCTCCGTATTGAGGCGGAACTCGATGCCCATGCCCTCGAAGACCTCGCGGCGACGGAACATCACTTCCTTTTCCAGCTTGAATTCGGGAATGCCGAAGGTGAGCAGGCCACCGATCTCCGGGTAGCGGTCGAATACCACGGGCTTCACCCCGTTGCGCGCCAGGACATCGGCACAGCCCAGCCCCGCCGGGCCGGCGCCGATGATGGCGACCTTCTTGTCGGTGGCCACGACCTGCGACATATCCGGCCGCCAGCCCATGGCCAGGGCGGTGTCGGTGATGTACTTCTCGGAGGAACCGATGGTGACCGCGCCGAAGCCGTCGTTGAGCGTGCAGGCGCCCTCGCACAGGCGGTCCTGCGGACAGACCCGGCCGCACACTTCCGGCAGCGTGTTGGTCTGGTGGCTCAGCTCCGCCGCCTCGAACAGGTTGCCCTCGGCGACGAGCTTGAGCCACTCCGGAATGAAGTTGTGCACCGGGCACTTCCACTCGCAGTAGGGGTTGCCACAGGCCAGGCAACGGTGTGACTGCTCCGCCACCTGCTCCTCGGAGAAGGGCTTGTAGATCTCGACGTATTCCCGCTTGCGCTTGCGCAGGCCGTACTTGTCCGGGTCCTTGCGACCGACGTCGAGGAACTGGAAGTGATTCGATAATCGCTTGCTCATAGTGTCATCCTGGCTGCGTCTGGCAAACCGCGCTCAATCGGTGTTGCGCAGCCGCGACAGCAGCCGGTCCAGGTCGGCGGCCTTGGGCTTCACCAGCCAAAAGCGGCCCACGTAATCTTCGAAGCGCTCGAGCAGTTCGCGGCCCCAGGCCGAACCGGTCTCCTCCACGAACTCCTTGATATTGGCACGCAGGTGATTGCGGTAGGGTTCCATGTACTCGGGGTTTACCCGGTGGATCTCCACCAGTTCGCTGTTGTACTTGTCGATGAAACTGCGGTCCTGGTCCAACACGTAGGCGAAACCGCCAGTCATCCCGGCGCCGAAATTCACCCCCGTGGTGCCCAGCACCGTGATGTTACCGCCGGTCATGTACTCACAGCAGTGATCCCCGGCGCCCTCGACCACCGCGTGGGCGCCGCTGTTGCGCACGGCGAAACGCTCTCCGGCGATACCGGCGGCGAACAGGCGTCCGCCGGTGGCGCCGTACAGGCAGGTATTGCCAATGATGGGCGTTTCCTGGGAGAGGTAACGCGAATCCGCCGGCGGGTGCACCACCAGTTTGCCGCCGGCCATGCCCTTGCCCACGTAGTCGTTCGAGTCGCCCTCGAGGTACATGTGCAGGCCGCCGGCGTTCCACACACCGAAGCTCTGCCCCGCGGTACCGCGCAGGCGCAGGACGATTGGGTCGGACTCCATGTCATGGTTGCCGTAGCGCCGGGCGATTTCACCGGACAGGCGCGCACCGATGGAGCGGTCGCAGTTGGTGACCTCGAACTCGAACTCCCCGCCGCGCCGGTTTTCGATGGCGTCCAGGCAGGCGGCAACCATCGCCTCGGCTTTTTCTCCCTTGTCGAAGGGCGTATTGGACAGCACCTGGCAGAATTCCGGCTGCCCCTCGAAGGCCGCGTCCTTGTACAGGATGGGACTGAGGTCCAGGCCCGCCTGTTTTTCCGTCGTGCCGGGCAGGCCCTCCAGCAGGTCGGTGCGGCCGATCAGCTCCTCCAGCGAACGCACGCCCAGCCGCGCCAGCCACTCGCGCACCTCCGTGGCGATGAAGGTGAAGAAATTCACCACCATGTCCACGGTGCCGTTGAAATGGTCCTCGCGCAGTTCCTCGTTCTGGGTGGCGACACCGGTGGCGCAGTTGTTCAGGTGGCAGATACGCAGGTACTTGCAGCCCAGCGCCACCATCGGTGCGGTGCCGAAACCAAAACTCTCGGCGCCGAGTATCGCCGCCTTTATCACGTCCAACCCGGTCTTCATGCCGCCGTCCGCCTGCAGACGGATGTTGCCGCGCAGGCCGTTGCCGCGTAGTGTCTGCTGCACCTCGGCCAGCCCCAGCTCGAAGGGCGAGCCGGCGTAGCGGATGGAGGTCAGCGGGCTGGCCGCCGTACCGCCGTCGTAACCGGAGATGGTGATCAGGTCGGCGTAGGCCTTGGCCACACCCGCGGCGATGGTGCCCACGCCGGGCTCGGAAACCAGTTTCACCGAGACCAGCGCCTCGGGATTGACCTGCTTGAGGTCGAAAATCAGCTGCGCCAGGTCCTCAATGGAATAGATATCGTGGTGCGGCGGCGGTGATATCAGCGTCACCCCCGGCACCGAACAGCGCAGCCGGGCGATCAGGTCGTTGACCTTGCCGCCCGGGAGCTGGCCGCCCTCACCCGGCTTGGCGCCCTGGGCGATCTTGATTTGCAGCACTTCGGCGTTGACCAGGTAGTGGGGCGTCACGCCGAACCGCCCGGAGGCGATCTGCTTGATCTTGGACACGCGTTCGGTGCCGAAACGTTCCGGGTCCTCGCCGCCCTCGCCGGAATTGGAGCGGGCGCCGATACGGTTCATCGCCGCGGCAAGCGCCTGGTGCGCCTCCGGGCTGAGCGCGCCCAGGGACATACCGGCGGAATCGAAACGCGGCAGGATGGATTCCACCGCTTCGACCTCGTCCAGCGGCAGCGGCGCGGCCGCCTCCCGCGGCCGCAACAGGTCGCGCAGCGTGGCCACCGGGCGCTCGTTGACCAGCAGCGCGTAGCGCTGGTAGTCGCTGTACTGCCCACTGGCGACAGCCTGTTGCAGGCTCATCACCACGTCGGGATTGAACGCGTGGTACTCGTGGCCGTGTACGTACTTCAGCAGGCCGCCCTGTTCGATCAGCTTGCGCGGGGACCACGCGCGCTTGCCCAGTGTCACCAGCTCGCGCTCCAGGTCGGCGAAGCCGGCGCCCTCGATGCGCGAGGCGACGCCGCAAAACGCCAGGTCGACCACCTCGCGCGCCAGGCCCACCGCCTCGAACAACTGCGCGCCGCGGTAGGAACTGACCGCGGAGATGCCCATCTTGGACATGATCTTGAGCAGGCCCTTGTTGATGCCCTTGCGGTAGTTCTTGTAGCAGGCGCTGGGCTCACCGAGCACCTCGCCGCTGCGGATCAGGTCTTCCAGCACACTGTAGGCAAGGTAGGGATACACCGCGGTGGCGCCGAAGCCGAGCAGGCAGGCGACCTGGTGCGGGTCGCGCGCGCTGGCGGTTTCCACCACCACGTTGGCGTCGATACGCAGGCCCTGGCGAATCAGGTGATGGTGCACGGCCCCGGTGGCCAGCAGGCTGTGTACCGGCAGGGAGTCGGGCTCGATGGCGCGGTCGGACAGGATGAGGATGGTGGCGCCATCGCGCACCGCCTGTTCCGCGGCGCGGGCCACCGCTTCCACCGCCTCGCGCAGCGACTTTTCGGCGGGGCGGAAGGTACAGTCGATGCGCGAGACGACAAAACCCGGCCGGTCCAGCTGCAACAGGGTATTGAACTTGCCCTGGGACAGCACCGGCGAGGTCATGCTGACACGCCGCGCGTATTCGGGTCCCTCGCCGAAGATGTTTTTCTCGCCGCCCAGGTCCGTCTCCAGGGACATGACGATGGTTTCACGCAGCGGGTCGATAGGCGGGTTGGTGACCTGCGCGAATTTCTGCCGGAAGTAGTCGTACAGCGAACGCTCGCGACGCGACAGTACCGCCATCGGCGTGTCGTCGCCCATGGACCCCACTGCCTCGTTGCCCGACTCCGCCAGCGGTCGCAGCACCTGGTCGCGTTCCTCGAAGCTGACCTGGAACATTTTCATGTAGGTATCGAGCTGGCTGGGCTCTATCTTCGGCGCCAGTTCACCGCCGAAGGTGCCCTCGATGCGCTGGGCGTTTTCGCGCAGCCACTGCTTGTAGGGGTGGCGGGACTTGAGGCGCTGGTCGATGTCGCTGGTCTGCAGCAACTCACCGGTGTGCGTGTCGACCATGAGTATCTGCCCGGGACCGACCCGGCCCTTGGCCACGACCTCGGCGTTGCGGTAGCCGTGGGTGCCGATCTCCGAGGCCAGGGTGATGAAGCCGTCGTCGGTCTGCACCCAGCGCGCCGGCCGCAGGCCGTTGCGGTCCAGCAGGCACACCGCGTAGCGCCCGTCGGTGAGCACGATGCCCGCGGGACCGTCCCAGGGCTCCATGTGCATGGCCTGGTACTCGTAGAAGGCGCGCAGGTCCGGGTCCATGGAATCGATATTCTGCCAGGCCGGCGGCACCAGCATGCGCAGCGCCCGCGGCAGGTCGACGCCGCCGGTGAGCAGCACGTCGAGCATGTTGTCCAGGCTGGAGGAGTCCGAGCCGGTGCGGTTGACCAGCGGCGCGATGTCCTGGATGTTGGGCAGCGACGGCGTCTCGATGCGCGCGGTGCGCGCGTCCGCCCAGTTGCGATTGCCCTCGATGGTGTTGATCTCGCCGTTGTGGGCCAGCAGCCGGAAGGGTTGCGCCAGGGGCCAGCGCGGCATGGTGTTGGTGGAAAAACGCTGGTGGAAGACGCAGATGGCGGTCGCCATGCGCTCGTCGTCCAGGTCGTGGTAGAAGCGCGGCAGGTCCACCGGCATGACCAGGCCCTTGTAGGCGATGACCCGCCCGGACAGGCTACAGATATAAAAGTCCTCGTCCTGCTCGTTGGCCATTTCCGCCTTGCGCCGGGCGACGAACAGCCGCGTGCTCAGGTCCTGCTCCGACAGGCCCGCGGCGTCCACGAACACCTGCTCGATACGCGGCAGGCTGGCCAGGGCGATCTCGCCGCAGACCTCCCTGTCCGTGGGCACGACGCGCCAGCCGAGTACCTGCAGGCCCTGGTCGGTCAGGGCCTGTTCGGTGCCGGCGCGCGCCGCGGCGGCGCGCTCATCGTCCACACTCAGGAAGATCTGCCCGACACCGTAGTTGTCGCCGAGCTCCGCGCCGAAGCACTCCTGCGCCTGGGTGCGCATGAACTGGTCGGGCATCTGCAACAGCAGGCCGCAACCGTCCCCGGTCTTGCCATCGGCGGCGATAGCACCGCGGTGGGTCATACAGGTCAGCGACTCGATAGCGGTCTGCAACAGGCGATGACTCGCCTGCCCGGAAGTGTGCGCGATCAGACCGAATCCGCAGTTGTCACGAACATCTTCAGGTCTGTAAAGGCCTGCGCTCATAGAAAGTCCAAATTTCCACAGAAAAACAATATGTTACAGCGGGCGACCCGGGCGCTACGCCGGCGCCGGGGCAAAAAGGGAGCCTATTTTACACGCAAGGTCAGGGGGGGACAAACGCGGCCCCCGCGCCGCCATGCACGCCTACAGCAGTGCCGCAAGCTCTTTTTCGGTCACATCGTCAACCACCACGGCATCGCCCATGCCGCGCAACAGCACCAGGCGCAGGCGTCCGTCGACAACTTTCTTGTCGCGGCCCATGAGGTCGATGAACTGTTCCGCGCTCATCGATTCGGGGGCCTCGGTGGGCAGGTGCATGTCGCGCAGCATCTCGCGCAGGCCCTGCACCTCCCGCTCATCGATATTACCGCGACGCGCGGACATCTGCAGCGCCAGCAACATCCCGGTGGCCACGGCCTCGCCGTGCAGCCACTGGCCATAGCCCTGTGCCGTCTCGATGGCGTGGCCGAAAGTGTGGCCGAGGTTGAGGATGGCGCGCAGCCCGCCCTCGCGTTCGTCGGCCGCCACAACCGCGGCCTTGGTGGCGCAACTGCGCTCGATGGCCTCAGCCAGCGCCGCCTCCTCGCGCGCCAGCAGCTTGGGCATGTGCTCCTGCAGCCAGCGGTAAAACGGCTCGTCGGCAATCAGGCCGTACTTCACCACCTCCGCCATGCCGGCGGAAAACTCGCGCCGCGGCAGGGATTGCAGGGTATCGATATCGATGAGCACGGCGCGCGGCTGGTGAAACGCGCCGATCATGTTCTTGCCCAGCGGGTGGTTGACCCCGGTCTTGCCGCCGACCGAGGAGTCCACCTGGGCCAGCAGGGTGGTGGGCACCTGCACGAAATCTACCCCGCGCTGGTAGCAGGCCGCGGCAAAGCCGGTGATGTCGCCGACCACCCCGCCGCCCACGGCGACAAAGGTCGTGCCGCGATTGTGGCGCTCGGCCAGCACCCGGTCGAATACCGTCGCCAGCGTATCCAGGGTCTTGTACTGCTCGCCGTCCGGCAGCACCACCTCGGTGACAAGCTGCCGCTCGCCCAGCCCCGCGCGCACACGGTCCACGTACAGCGGCGCCACGGTCTCGTTGCTGACGATGACCACCTGCGCGCCCACGCAGTCGGCGTACAGCGCCGGGTCGGCCAGCAACTGCCGGCCGATATACACCGGGTAGCTGCGCTCGCCCAGCTCGACGTGGAGGGTGTGCATGAGTACTGACACGGCGGTTCCTTGCGTTGGGCCGTGTAGTTTACTGCATTACCGGTCGCAACAGTGAGTACCGGCGCAACGGGAATGGGGGGCCGGCTACCCCAGGGACGTCAACTCGCGCACCAGGCGTTGCGCCACCGTGCGCGGCGAGCACTGGTCGGTCTCGATGATATGGTCGGCGATCTCGCGGTACAACGGGTCGCGCACCGCCATGAGTTCCCGCAGGGTCTGCTCCGGGTCGCCGGTCTGCAGCAGCGGCCGCTTGCGGTCGCGCCGGGTGCGGCGCACCTGTTCATCGACGGTGGCATAGAGGTAGACGACGAAGCCGCGGCTGCCCAGAACACGCCGGTTTTCCGGGCGCAGCACCACGCCGCCGCCGGTGGCCAGGACCATGTCGTCCCAGCCGGTCATTTCCTCGACCACCTGTTGCTCGCGGTCGCGGAAACCCTCCTCGCCCTCGACATCGAAAATCCACGGGATATCGGCCCCGGTACGGGCCTCGATCTCGCTATCGGTATCGGCGAAGCCCAGCTTGAGATGCTGGGCCAGGTGCTTGCCAATGGTGGTCTTGCCGGCCCCCATGGGGCCGACAAGAAAGACTCTATGCAGGGACGGCATGCCGGGCAGACAGGCCTCTTAGTCCAGCAGGGTGTCGGCGAGAATCCGCGGCGTGATGAAAATCAGCGTCTCGGTCTTGGTGTAGGAGTTCGACTCGCTGCGGAAAAACGCCCCGATATAGGGGATATCGCCGAAGAACGGCACCTTGTTCACCGCCTCGATCTCCTCGGTCTGGAACACCCCGCCGAGCACCACGGTTTCACCGTTGCCCACCAGCACCTGGGTGTTGATCTCCGTGGTGTCGATGGAGGGAATGAAGCCGCCGCGGCCCGAGGGCACCAGTTCGCCCACCGAGTCCTGGTTGATCTGCAGGTCGAGCATGATGCGGTCGTCCGGCGTGATGTTCGGTGTCACGTCCAGGGCCAGCACCGCGTCCTTGAACGAGGTGGTGGTCTCACCCGAGGCGGAAGACTCCTGGTAGGGAATCTCGGTACCGGACTTGATGGACGCCTGCTGCTTGTCGCCGGTAATCACCTTCGGCTGGGAGACGACCTCGCCATCGCCCTCGGCCTCCAGCGCGGAGAGTTCCGCGGTCAGGAACAGGTCGCTGCTGGTAAAGCCCACCGCGAAACCGCTGTTGGAGGCCACCCCGAGGTCGACCAGCAGGGCGCCGGGGTAGTCCACCGAAGGCTGCGTGCCGTTGACCACCGAATTGTTCAGGTTGACCACGTTGTCGGTGTCGCCGGACACCGAGATGATTTCGTCGCCGCTGCTGTTGAGGTAGCCGCCGCCCCATTCGATACCGAGGTTCTTCGTGGCGTCGGACTGCGCGATGACGATGCGCGCCTCGATCATCACCTGGCGCACGGGGATATCCACCAGTTCGATCAGGTCGCGAATCTCGGCGAGCTTGATGGCGGTGTCGGTGATGATCAGGGAGTTGGTGCGCTTGTCCACGACCACCGAGCCGCGGTCGGAAATCAGGCTGCCGCCCTCTTCCGAACCGGCCTTGAACAGCTTGACCACCTCGTTGGCGCTGGCGTAGCGAATGCGCACGAACTCTGACTGCAGCGGAGCGAGTTCAGCGATCTGCTTGTTGGCCTCGATCTGCTGGCGTTCACGCTCGGCAATTTCGGCCGCCGGCGCCACCATCAGCACGTTGCCCACCTGGCGCTTGTCCAGGCCCTTGGTTTTCAGCACCAGTTCCAGCGCCTGGTCCCAGGGCACGTTTTGCAGTCGCAGGGTAATGCGTCCGGACACCGTGTCGCTGGCGACGAGGTTGAGCTCGGTGAAATCGGCGATCAGCTGCAATACCGCGCGCACCTCGATGTCCTGGAAGTTCAGCGAGATACGATCGCCGACGTAGGTAAACTCGTTGGCCCGCCGCTCGGCCTCTTTCTTCGACAGCGGCTTGACGCTGAGCACGTACTGGTTGTCGGTCTGGTAGGCGAGATAGTCGAAATCACCCGTCGTTTTCATCACCAGCGTCGCGCCGCGTTCGGTGGTATTGACGTCAACGCTGTTCACCGGCGTGGCGAAATCCGTGACGTCGTAACGGCGCATCAGGCGCTCCGGCACGGAGGTGTCAAGGAACTCGACCTTGACGTCACCGGCCTCGCTGAACACGTTCACATCCACCGAGGGGTCGGTCAACTCCAGGGTCAGGCGGCCCTCGCCCTCGCCGGTACGCTGGAATTGCAGGTCGGTGATTTCCGAGACCACTTCGGCGACCTCGACTACCGCCGTATTGACGCGGTGGGGATCCGTCGTCTGCTTGACGTAGTCTGTGCCTTCCTGGCCGACGACCAGGAACATATTGTTGCCTTCCACGCGGGTTTCGAAGGGCACCAGCTTGACCAGGTTAACCACCAGGCGCGTGCGGTCGCCGGATTCCAGCACCACCGCCTTGGTCGCATTGCCGTAAGGCAGGGAAAAGCGCTTGCGTTCCAGGTCGCTGGTCGCTCCCGGGAAGTCCACGGCGATACGCGCCGGCTTCTCGATGGAGTAGGTCTTGATGTCCGGTGGCGGCTCGTTGAATTCCACACGAACCTCGAACTTGCTGCCCGGGCGGGAGCTGAACTCAATGTCCTGCACCGTGGGCGCCGCCTGCGCCACACCCGATACCCAGCTCACCGCCAGCGCGGCGACCAGGCCACGCAGCCAGTTGCTCTTGTTCACTCTACCTTTCCCCACGGCCTTCGTCCCCAGATATTGTTTTCGTGTTGTTCGGCGGCAAGCTGCTCACATGCCACTCAGTTTTATGGTGCGCGGGCGTTCCACCCATCCATCGTCGGTACCATCGCTGACGATTTCCACCACCGCCAGGTAAGTATCCGTCATGTCCACGATCTTGCCGTGGTGTCGCCCCAGGTAGTTGCCCACCCTCACCCGGTGCACTCCGCCATCCGGGTCCTTGACCAGTGACCAGGCAGTGCCACCTCTTTCCAGCGTGCCGACCATACGCAGGGAATCGAAGGTGTACTGCTCGAGAAATTCCTTGGCGCGACTCTCGTCGGGCTTGATGGCACTGACGGCCTGCAACTGCGCAATTTCGCGCACCTCAATGGGGCGATCGAACGGACTGCGCAGGGTGGTGGCGCTGTAGGAAAACGCCTCGTAGGCCTTGAAGGTCGGGATTGGCGAAATAATGCCGCCCGGGCGCGAGCGCTTCTCTTCCATGAACTCGTCCAGGTCGGAAAAGTCCTTTGCCGCACAGCCGCCCAGGACGGCGCCGGAAAGCACTACAGAAAAAAATGTACGAGGAAAACTCTTCATCTTCAGGCGTCCTCGTCATCCTTGTAACGGTAGGTCTTGGCGATGATGCTCATGCTCAGGTTGTTGGAGTTCTTGCCCTTCATCTTGATATTGAAATCGTGCAGGGTGACGATGCGAGGCAGCCCCGCCATACCGCTGATGAACGCGCCCAGATCGTGGTAGGAACCCGAGGCGGATATGGCGATGGGCAGTTCCACATAGAACTCCCGCGCGCGCTCTTTCTTCAGGTTGATCGATGCGATCTCCAGGCCGTTGAGCAGCCCCTTGTTGGTGATATCCTCGAGCAGTCCGGGCACCTCGGTATCGCTGGGCAACTGGCTGACCAGCGCGCCGAAGGACTCTTCCATCTCCTCCATCTGTTGGCGATAGGCGTCGAGGTTGGCCGCCTGGAAAGCCTTCTTCTCGAAGTCCTTCTTCAGTTTTTCTTCCTTTTTCTCCTCTTTCGCCAGTTCCAGCTGCATATCCTCGATGTGGTAGTAGTAACCGCCGACGAGAACGGCAATCACGATGGCCACCCAGATAAACACCTTGACCGGCATCGGCCAGGAGCCGACGTTGTCGAAGTCCAGGTCATTGATGTCGAAGTCGCGCAGCGAGCGCAGTGAATCTTCAAGCGCCATAACCTATCCCTCGTCTTCCGACTCGTCATCGGTGGCCGGGGCCTGCACCTTGACGGTCAGCTTGAATGTGTTGGCCTGGTCGCCGTAAGTGGGCTCGGCTTCTACCATGTCCAGGTTCGGCTCCGCCAGCCAGTCGGAAGCGTCCAGCCGCCGCATCAGGCTGGAGACGCGGTTGTTCGACTCGGCCACACCGTTGATGGTGATTTTTTTGTCCTTGGTGGACAGGCTGCGGTAAAACACGCCGTCCGGGACCGTGCGCACCAACTGGTCGAGCACGCGCACGATGATCGGCCGGTTGCCCTGCAGTTCCTGGATCACGCGCATGCGGTCGAGCAGCTGGTTGCGGCGCTTCTGCAGGTCCTTGATCTCGGCCACCGCCTTGTCCAGTTCCTTGATATTTTCCTCCAGGTACTGGTTGCGCGCCTTCTGGTGGTCGATCTGGCCGTCGACGACACGGTCGGCGAGCAGCAGCAGGCCCGCAGCCATCGCCAGCACCAGGGCGACCGTGGCAATGAACTCCTTTTTCAGCTCCTGGCGGCGCTCATCACGCCAGGGCAACAGGTTGATCTGCGCCATCAGTCAAAACTCCGTAGTGCCAGTCCGCAGGCAATCATCATGGCCGGCGCGTCACTGGACAGGGCCACCGCGTTCACCCGTGAGGAAATCGACATGTTGGCAAAGGGATTGGCCACCGCGGTGGGCGTCCCCAGTTTTTCCTGCACCAGTTCCTCCAGTCCGTCCATGGAGGACACGCCGCCAGCGAGAATGATCTGGTCCACGTCGTTGTACTGGCTGGAAGAGAAAAAGAACTGCAGCGAACGGGCCACCTGCTGCACGACCGCGTCCTTGAAGGGTTCCAGCACCTCCGGCTCGTAGTCGTCGGGCAGGCCGCCCTGCTTTTTCGCCAGCCCGGCCTCCTCGAGGGGCAGGCCGTAGCGGCGCATGATTTCGTCGGTGAGCTGCTTGCCGCCGAACAACTGCTCGCGCGTATAGATAGTCTGCCCGTGGTTGAGCACACTCAGCGTGGTCATGGTCGCGCCGATATCCACCACCGCCACCGTGCTGTCCGCGTCCAGGTCGAGCTGGTTCTGCAACAGGAAGAAGGCCCGCTCCATGGCGTAGGCCTCGACATCCATGATCTTGGGCGTCAGCTCGGCCCCCTCGATGGCCTCGACCCGGGCGTCGATGGTCTCCCTGCGACAGGCGGCGAGCAGCACCTCGACCTGGTTGTCCCGCTCCGGCGACACGCCCTGCACCTCGAAGTCGATGGCGACCTCTTCCAGCGGGTAGGGAATGTACTGGTCCGCCTCCAGCGTGAGCTGCGTTTCCATGTCGTCGTCACTGAGGCCGTCGGGCATGTCGATCAGCTTGGTGATCACCGACGAGCCCGCCACCGCGGCGGCGACGTTCTTGAGTTTGGTTCGAGACTGCGCCACGACCGTGCGCACGGCGTTGGCCACGCCATCCACATCGTTGACGTTCTTCTCGATTACGGCGTCCTGAGGCAGCGAACTCACCGCGTAACTCTCTACGCGATATTGTCCCCCGTTGTAACTCAGTTCCAGCAACTTAACCGTGGTGGAACTGATATCAAGCCCCAGTACAGGCGTCCCCTTTCTTTTCCCGAATAGCCCCAGCAACTTTTTTCCTTATCAGTATCACTAACTTAGGAAATTCTTATGTCCCCATACATTAATACCAGATATACCACAGTGGAAAATATATCCAATCACAAAAAAGCCTTATAATTACCAAAGCCACGTCGCCAGCCGCGCCAGGCGTCCGTCCAAGCCGCTGTTTTTCAAGGGGAAAAATGAGCTTCCTGAAACTAACCCTGCGCCTCGGTCTGCTCGGAATCCTCGGCGCGGCATGGCTGCTCGCGGGCGTCTATCTCTACCTCAGTCCGAACCTGCCGGACGTCGAAACACTGCGCGATGTCAAACTGCAAACACCGATGCGCGTGTACACCCGCGACGGCCAGCTGATCGGCCAGTTCGGCGAGCAAAAACGCAGCCCGCTGCCCTTCGACGAGATCCCGCCACAGTTCGTCGAGGCGCTGCTGGCGGCGGAGGACGACCACTTCTTCCAGCACCGCGGCATCGACTTCATGGGCCTGCTGCGCGCGGTCTCGGAACTGGTGCTGACCGGCGAGAAAGGCTCCGGCGGCAGTACCCTGACCATGCAGGTGGCGCGCAACTACTTCCTCACGCTCGAGCGCACCTTCATGCGCAAGTTCAACGAGATACTGCTGGCCATCGAAATCGAACGGGCGCTGCAGAAAGAGGAAATCTTCGAGCTGTACTTCAACCGCGTCTTTCTCGGCCACCGCGCCTACGGTTTCCAGGCCGCCGCCCAGGTGTACTACGGCAAGGGGATCAACGAGCTGACCCTGGCCCAGCACGCCATGCTCGCCGGCATCCCCAAGGCGCCCTCGCGCAACAACCCGATCAGCGGGCCGACCGCGGGGCGGGAGCGGCGCAACTGGATTCTCGGCCGCATGTACAACCTGGGTTACATCGACGCCGCTGCCTACCAGGAGGCGCGGGCCGCGCCGGTCAGCGCCAGCCACCACGGCGAGCGCATCGCCTTCTCCGCCCACTACGCGGCGGAGATGGCGCGCCAGGAGATGCTCGACCGCTACGGCATGGGCGCCTACACCAACGGCTACCACGTCTACACCACGATCGACAGCCGCCTGCAGCAGGTCGCGCGACGGGCGGTCATCGACGGGCTGATGACCTACGACCAGCGCCACGGCTACCGCGGCCCCGAGCGGCGCCTCCCCACCAACGCGAGCGACGCGGCGCAGCTCTCCGAGACCTGGCGCAAGGCGCTGCGCGAAACCGCGGTCATCGCCGACCTGCAGCCGGCCATCGTCACCGCGGTGGACGAGGAGGCCAACCTGGTGCGCTTGCTGCTGCGCGACGGCGCCAGCGGTGAACTGCTGTTCGCCAACGGCGTGGAGCAGGCGCGCCCCTACCGCACGGAAAACTACACCGGACCCGCGCCGGCGAACGTCGCCGAGGTGTTTGCACCCGGCGACATGATCCGCGTGCAGCGCGACGCGGACGGAGCCTGGCAGCTGAGCCAGGTACCCGCCGCGCAGGCCGCGCTGGTATCGCTGGACCCGAACAACGGCGCCATTCTCAGCGTGGTCGGCGGCATGGGTTTCGAGTTGAGCAAGTTCAACCGCGCCACCCAGGCGCAGCGGCAGCCGGGGTCGAATTTCAAGCCCTTCGTCTACAGCGCAGCGCTGGACGCGGGCCTGACCGCGGCGACCATTATCAACGACGCCCCCGTGGTCATGCAGGACTCTTCCCTGGAAGATATCTGGCGGCCGGAAAACGACAGCGGCGAATTCTACGGCCCCACGCGCCTGCGCTGGGCGCTGACAAAATCACGCAACCTGGTCTCCATCCGCGTGCTGCAGCAGATCGGCGTGCGCCGGCTCATCGACTACGTGGCCGCTCTGGGTTTCGATACCAGCAAGTTCACGCCGGACCTGTCACTGGCCCTGGGCACCCTGTCCATGACCCCGCTGGAGGTGGCCACCGCCTACGCCATCCTGGCCAACGGCGGCTACCGGGTGGAGCCTTACCTCATTCAGCGCATCGACGATGTGGACGGCCAGACGCTGTATGAGGCGCGACCGCCGACCGTCTGCGCGCAGTGCGCGGACGAGGGCGGCGCGCAACAGGCTGAGTTGAGCATGGAGGAAATTCTGGCCGGTGCGAGTACACAGCGCCTGCCGCCGGCGCCGCGGGTGATGGAAGAGCGGGTCAATTTCATCATGGACAGCATCCTGCGCGACGTCATCACCCGCGGCACCGGGCGCAAGTCCCTGGTGCTGGAGCGCGGCGACATCGCGGGCAAGACCGGCACCACCAACGGGCCCATGGACGCCTGGTTCTCGGGCTACAACCGCCACGTGGTGACCTCGACCTGGGTGGGCTTCGACAACTACACGCCGCTGGGGCGGCGCGAGTTCGGCGGCACGGCGGCACTGCCCATCTGGATAGACTTCATGCGCGAGGCGCTGGCGGACAGCCCGCAACAGGAGCGGCCGCTGCCGGAGGGCATCGTCAACGTGCGTATCGACCCGGTCACGGGCCTGCTCGCCCCGGCGGGACAGCGCGACGCCATCTTCGAGTACTTCCGCGAGGAATACGTGCCACGGCAGGGGGTGGAGGAGGATCCGCACAAGGCCGGCAACCTGGGCACCGACGACCTCATCCAGGACATCTTTTAATACGCCGCAAAAAAAGCGTGGGGCTGCAACCCGCGGGATCGGCACGGAGCGTGTGCTTGCGTATGCCTTTGGGACGCGCCGAGGGAGCGGAGCGAGACCGCAGGGCTCGCGACCGACCGAGGGTAGCCCGGAGGGCCGCGGACGGCGAAGCAAGCGCACGCTCCGTGCCGATCCCGCTTCGCTCGGCCGCAGAATGCGGCGCGCAAACAGTCTCCGGGGCTCAGGCGGCGCTCTGGTAGCCGACGGGCAGGGGCAACCGGGCCACGCCGCTGTCCACCGCCGCGCGGGCCACCGCCGGGGCGATCCAGTCGAGCAGGCGACTGTCTACCGGCTTGGGAATGATGTACTCCGGGCCGAAGCTCAGGGATGGCAGGTCACAGGCCTGCAGGACCTCGTCGGGCACCGGCTCGCGGGCCAGGCGGCTCAGCGCGAGCACCGCGGCGACCTTCATCTCCTCGTTGATGCGCGAGGCGCGCACATCCAGCGCGCCGCGGAAGATGAACGGGAAGCCCAGTACATTGTTCACCTGGTTGGGGTAATCGGAGCGGCCGGTGGCGATGATCAGGTCGTCGCGGGTGGCGTGGGCCAGTTCCGGCATGATCTCCGGGTCCGGGTTGGAGCAGGCGAAGACCACCGGGCGCTCGGCCATGGACCGCAGCATGTCGGCGCTGAGCAGGTTGGCGCCCGACAGGCCAATAAACACGTCGGCGCCCTTGATGGCGTCGCTCAGGCTGCGCTTGTCGGTGTTGTTGGCGAAATCCTGCTTGTAGATATTGACGCCCTCGCGGCCGGCGTAGATGACGCCGCGACGGTCGAGCATGAAGATGTTCTCGCGGCGCGCGCCCATGGTCAGCAACAGGCGCATGCAGGCGATGGCGGCAGAGCCGGCGCCGAGACAGGTGATCACCGCGTCCTCCAGGCGCTTGCCCTGGATCTCCAGCGCGTTGAGCAGGCCCGCGGCGGTCACGATGGCGGTGCCGTGCTGGTCGTCGTGGAAGACCGGGATATCACAGCGCTCCACCAGGGCCGCCTCGATCTCGAAGCACTCCGGCGCCTTGATATCCTCGAGGTTGATGCCACCGAAGGTGTCGGCGATGTTCGCCACGGTTTCGATAAAGGTGTCGGCATCCTCGACGCTGACTTCCACATCGATGGCGTTGATGCCGGCAAAGCGCTTGAACAGCAGGGCCTTGCCTTCCATCACCGGCTTGCTCGCCAGGGCGCCGAGATTGCCCAGGCCGAGCACGGCCGTGCCGTTGCTGATCACCCCGACAAGGTTGGCCTTGCCGGTGTAGTCGTACGCCGCGTCACGGTCGGCGGCGATCTCACGGCAGGGCTCGGCCACGCCCGGGCTGTAGGCCAGGGCGAGGTCCCACTGGGTCTGCGCGGGCTTGGTCAGCTCAACGCTGATCTTGCCCGGCTGCGGTTGGGCGTGATAGGCGAGGGCCTGCTCTCTTAAATCTTTGGCCATCGAACTGCCTCAGCGCAAGGGCGCGCCGGAAAAAAGGGTCACCGAGCATATAGAAAAGGGGTCGCGGGAACAAGATGGAATATCACCGCTATCCGGTCGCCGCCGGGGCAAACAAAAAACGCCAGCGGTACGCTGGCGTTTCTGTGGTCGCGATCCTGCCCGGGGCAAGGAGCGTGTGTGCTAGCGTGAAGAGCCGCGGTTGCCGAAACGCTTCTTGAAGCGGTCGACGCGGCCGCCGCTGTCGACGATCTTCTGCTTGCCGGTGAAGAACGGGTGGCACTGGGAGCACACGTCGATGTGGAAATCCTCGCACAGGGTGGAGCGAGTCTGGATGGTGTTGCCACAACTACAGGTGGCCGTCACCGTTTCGTACTTCGGATGCGTATCCGCTTTCATGATCGTGATCTCCCGTTGCTGGGCGCCGCCACCCGGTCCGTGCCGGGCACCGCGCCGTGCGGAGTCCTGCCACCGGCGGCTGATCAAAAATCCACCGGGGGCCCTGAAAAGAGCCGCGCATCTTACCAGAAGCGCCGCCATACGCAAGGGCCCGCCGCCTTTTGTTACAATGCCCCGTCGCGGCCGCTGTCGCGCCCGGAAAGCCCCCGACGGGCCACCGCCATTCACCGCATAAGGGGCGTAATGTCCATACTTCGCCTGGCAATCCCCTCGCCCCTGCGCCGCCTGTTCGACTACCTGCCCCCGGCGGACCTGGACCCCGCGCAGATCGCCTCCCTGCGCCCCGGCCAGCGTCTGCGGGTGCCCTTCGGCAAGCGCGTGGTCACCGGCTACCTGACCGCGGTACTGGCGCACACCGACACGCCGGCGGACAGCCTGCGCGCCGCCCTGGAACTGCTGGACCCGGCGCCGCTGCTGGATCCCCACCTGCCCGAACTGGCCGACTGGGCGGCGGCCTACTACCACCACCCCCCGGGGGAGGTGTACAGCGCGCTGTTCCCCAGGCGCCTGCGCCAGGGGCATGCCCACCAGCGCCTGGGCGAACCCGGCTGGCGCCTGACGGCCCGGGGGCGCGGGCTGCCGGCCGGCGCCCTGCAGCGCTCGCCGCAACAGGCGCGGGCGCTGGCCCTGCTGCAGGCGGACGCGCGCAACGTCGCGGCGCTGCAGGCCGAGGGTATCAGCACCGGCGTGCTGCGCGCCCTGCGCGACAAGGAGCTGGCGGAAAAATGCACGCTGCCGGCCGCGGCCGCGCCGGCGCGCAGCCGCCAGGGGCTGGCGCTGAACGGCGAACAGGCTGACGTGCTGGAGCGCCTGCTGCAACGGCGCGAGGGTTTCAGCTGCCACCTGCTCGAGGGCGTCACCGGCAGCGGCAAGACCGAGGTCTACCTGCAGCTTATCGCGGACTGCCTGGCCCGCGGCAGGCAGGCCCTGGTGCTGATCCCGGAGATCGGCCTCACGGCGCAGACCCTGGGGCGTTTCCGCGAACGCTTCGAGGCGCGTATCGAGGTACTGCACTCCGGCCTCGGTGAAGCGCAGCGCTACCGCGCATGGGAGGCGGCCCGGGACGGCAGCGCGCACATCGTTATCGGCACCCGCTCGGCGGTGTTCGCGCCGCTGGCGGCACCCGGCCTGATCATTGTCGACGAGGAACACGACGCCTCCTACAAACAGCAGGACGGGTTCCGCTACTCGGCCCGGGACGTGGCCGTCAAGCGCGCGCAGCTACTGGGCTGCCCGGCGCTGCTGGGCAGCGCGACGCCGTCCCTGGAGAGCGTGCACAACACCGAGACCGGCCGCTACGAGCACCACGCCCTGACCCGCCGCGCGGCGAGTGCAGCGCTGCCACAGGTGCAGATCATGGATGTGCGCGCCAGCGCGCTGCACGGCGGACTGTCCACCGGCCTGGTCGACGCCCTGGGCGAATGCCTGGGCGCCGGCCGCCAGGCCCTGCTGTTCCTCAACCGGCGCGGCTATGCGCCGACGCTGCAGTGTCACGACTGCGGCTGGGTCGCGGGGTGTGAGTCCTGCGACGCGCGGCTTACCGTGCACCGGCGCCGCGGCGAACTGCGCTGCCACCACTGTGGCGCGGTCAGGCCCCTGCCCACCACCTGCAGCCACTGCCACAGTCCGCAGCTGGCGACCACGGGGCTGGGCACGGAGCAGGTCGAGGGCGCCCTGCGCCAGCGCTTTCCGCGACACCCGGTGTTCCGCGTGGACAGCGACTCGATGCAGGGGCGCGACAGCATGGCCACGCTGGTGGAGGAGATCAACCGCGGCGAGCCCTGCATCCTGCTCGGCACGCAAATGCTGGCCAAGGGGCATCATTTCCCCGCGGTCGCGCTGGTGGCGGTGGTCGACGCCGACGCCATGTTGTTCAGCGCGGATTTTCGCGGCGAGGAGCGCATGGCGCAATTGCTGACCCAGGTGAGCGGGCGCGCCGGCCGCGCCGGCACACCGGGACGGGTACTGATACAGACCCACTACCCGGACCACCCGCTGCTGCAGGCGCTGGTCGACAGCGACTACCACACACAGGCCAGGGAATTGCTGCGCGCCAGGCAGGCCAACGGACTGCCGCCCTGTGGCCAGCTGCTGGTCGTGCGCAGCGACTGCGCCGACGGCGCAGCCGCCGAGGCGTTTCTCGTCGCCCTGCGCGGCGCCGTCGAGGCGGCGGCGCCCGCCGGGACCACGCTGATCGGTCCGCTGCCTTCACCCATGCAGCGCCGCGCCGGCAAGTTTCGCTCCCAGTTGCTGCTCTACGCGCCACACCGGCGCGCCGCCCAGGCCGCGGCACACCGGCTGGTGAGCGCCGCGGAGGCGCAGGCGGCGCCGCGCGGCCTGAAATGGAGCATCGATATCGACCCGCAGGACCTGTTCTGAGCGCGCGGCAACTGGCCATGGCGCGCGCCGTCAAGGATAATACGCCCCCGTCGCGCGGCGGGCGCGGCCCGAGCGCAGTCACCATCAACAGCAGGTAGCCCCCTGGACATGAAGGAACACATCACCCGGCTTATCGACACGGCACTGGAATCACTGGTGTCCGGCGGCGAACTGCCCGCCGGCCTGCAGTGGCGCGTGCAGATCGACCGCACCCGGGACGAGAGTCATGGCGACCTGGCCAGCAATATCGCGCTGACCCTGGCCAAGGGCGCGGGGCGCAACCCGCGCGAGCTCGCCGCGCAGATCTGCGCGGCACTGCCGGCGGATCCGCAGGTGGAGCGCACCGAGATCGCCGGGCCCGGCTTCATCAACTTCTTCCTCAGCGGCGCCAGCGCCCAGGCCGTGGTGGCGCGCATCCTGGAGCAGGGCGAGGCCTTCGGCCGCAGCGACGAGGGTCGCGGGCGCAGGGTGCAGGTGGAGTTCGTCTCCGCCAACCCCACCGGCCCGCTGCACGTCGGCCACGGCCGCGGCGCGGCGGTGGGCGACAGCCTCTGCCGGCTGCTCGCCGCCACCGGCTGGGACGTGTCGAGCGAGTTCTACTACAACGACGCCGGGGCGCAGATCGACAACCTGGCCCTGTCGGTGCAGGCGCGCTGCAAGGGCCTGGGCCCGGGCGACGCGGGCTGGCCCGAGGACGGCTACCGCGGCGATTACATTTGCGAACTGGCGGACGCCTTCCTGCGCGCGGACACCGTGGACGCCCAGGACCGCCATGTCACCGCCAGCGGCGACGCGGAGGACCTCGCGGCCATCCGCGAGTTCGCGGTGGCCTACCTGCGCCGCGAACAGGACCTGGACCTGCAGGCCTTCGCCGTGCACTTCGACGTCTTCTTCCTCGAGTCCTCACTGTACGACCGGGGCGCGGTGGACGCGGCCGTACAGCGCCTGCAGGACAACGGCCACTGCTACGAGAAGGACGGCGCCCTGTGGCTGCGCACCACTGATTTCGGCGACGACAAGGACCGCGTCATGCGCAAACGCGATGGCGGTTACACCTATTTCCTGCCCGACGTGGCCTACCACCTGGACAAGTGGCAGCGCGGCTTCGAGCGCGTCATCAACGAACAGGGCGCGGATCACCACAGCACGGTGACGCGCGTGCGCGCCGGGCTGCAGGCCCTGGACGAGGGTATTCCCGAGGGCTGGCCGGACTATGTGCTGCACCAGATGGTGACGGTGATGCGCGACGGACAGGAGGTAAAGCTGTCCAAGCGCGCCGGCAGCTACGTCACCCTGCGCGACCTGATCGACGAGGTCGGCCGCGACGCGACCCGCTACTTCCTCGCGGCGCGCGCGCCCAGCTCGCAACTCACCTTCGACATCGACCTGGCGCTGTCGCGCAGCAACGACAACCCGGTGTACTACATCCAGTACGCCCACGCCCGCGTGTGCAGCGTGCGGCGCAAGCTGGCCGAGCAGGGCGGCAGCTGGGACGCGCAGGCGGCGCTGGAGCACCTGCCGGCGCTGCAGGAGGACCACGAAAAGGCCATCCTGCGCCGCCTGGACCAGTACCCGGAAGTCGTCGCCGCGGCCGCGAAGAACTGCGAGCCGCACAGCGTGGCGACTTACCTGCGCGAGCTGGCGGGGGATTTCCACACCTGGTACAACGCCCACAAGATGCTGGTGGACGACGCGGCCGTGCGCGGCGCGCGCCTGGCGCTGAGCGAGGCGGTCGGCCAGGTCATCCGCAACGGCCTCGACCTGCTGGGCGTGTCCGCCCCGACGGAGATGTAGGCGGTGGCGCGCAACAACGCCAGGGGACGCAGCTCCGGGGCGAAACGCCGCTCCTCCACGCGCGGCCACTCCTCCGGGCGCGGCTGGCGCCTGTACGGCGCCGGCGTGCTCACCGGGCTGTTCGCCAGCTTCCTGCTCTACCTGGGCATGCTGCCGCGCCCGGCGGACACGCCGCCGCCGGCCGAGGAGCAGGCCGAGGCGCCGGCGCCCAAGCCGCGCTTCGATTTCTACACCCTGCTGCCGGAACAGACCATCGAGGTGGAGGTGCAACCGCGCGAGGTCGAGCCGGCGCGCGAACTGGGCAAGCCGCCGCCGGCCCAGGGCCAGGCGCAGGTGTACGTGCTACAGGCCGGCGCCTTCCGCCAGCGCGACGACGCGGACCGGCGCCGGGCGGAACTGCTGCTGCTGGGGCTCGCCCCCAGCATCAGCGAGACCAGCGGCGACAACGGCCGCCTGTTCCGCGTCTACCTGGGGCCCTTTGACAGCCTGGACGCGATGAAACGCGCGCGCGGCCTGACCGCCGCCCAGGGCATCGACACCCTGCTGCTGAAACGCAACGCACCCTGATTTGTCGACGGCGGGCTTGATTCCCGCGGCGGCCGCCCCATATCCACCCATTGGGGGTGACTTCCCCCGCACAGGAGACAGCACATGGATCAGTACCGAGGCACCACCATCCTCTCCGTCCGCCGCGGCAACAGCGTGGTGATCGGCGGCGACGGCCAGGTGTCCATGGGTAATACGGTGATGAAAGGCAATGCGCGCAAGGTGCGCAGGCTGCACCGCGACCAGGTCCTGGCCGGCTTCGCCGGCGGCACCGCTGACGCGTTTACCCTGTTCGAGCTGTTCGAGGCGCAACTGGACAAACACCAGGGGCACCTGGTGCGCGCCGCGGTGGAGCTGGCCAAGGCCTGGCGTACGGAGCGCGCCCTGCGCCGGCTCGAGGCGCTGCTGGCGGTGGCGGACAAGGAAACCTCCCTGGTCATCACCGGCAACGGCGATGTCATCGAGCCGGAAGACAACCTCATCGCCATCGGCTCCGGCGGGCCATTCGCCCAGTCCGCGGCGCGCGCCCTGCTGGACAACACCGAGCTGGACGCGCGCAGCGTGGTCGAAAAGGGCCTGGAAATCGCCGCCGACATCTGCATCTACACCAACCACAACCGCACCATCGAACAACTGGATTTCTGATGTCCAACATGACTCCCCGGGAAATCGTCTCGGAGCTCGACAAGCACATCATCGGCCAGGACGAGGCCAAGCGCGCCGTCGCCATCGCGCTGCGCAACCGCTGGCGCCGTATGCAGCTGGCCGAGGAGCTGCGCGCCGAGATCACGCCGAAGAACATCCTCATGATCGGGCCCACCGGCGTGGGCAAGACCGAAATCGCCCGGCGCCTGGCGCGCCTGGCCAACGCGCCCTTCGTCAAGGTCGAGGCGACCAAGTTCACCGAGGTGGGCTACGTCGGGCGCGACGTGGAATCAATCATCCGCGATCTCGCCGACGTGGCGATCAAGATGTACCGCGAGCAGGAGATGACGCGCGTGCGCTTTCGCGCCGAGGAGGCCGCCGAGGAGCGCATCCTCGACATCCTGTTGCCGCCGGCCCGCGACGACGCCGGCAGCAGCGGCGCCAATACCCGGCAACTGCTGCGCAAGAAACTGCGCGAGGGCGAACTGGACGACAAGGACATCGAGGTCGAGGTGGCCGCGCCCTCGGTGGGCATGGAAATCATGGCGCCGCCGGGCATGGAGGAGATGACGAGCCAGTTGCAGAGCATGTTCTCCAACTTGTCGCGGCAGCAGCACAAGACGCAGAAAATGACCGTGCGCGCGGCCTTCGAGGCGCTGACCGACGAGGAAGCGGCGAAGATGGTCAACGAGGACGAGTTGAAGCAGCAAGCGGTTTCCGCGGCGGAGCAGAACGGCATCGTGTTCATCGACGAACTGGACAAGGTCGCCAAGCGCTCCGAGGGATCCGGCGCCGACGTGTCGCGCGAGGGTGTGCAGCGCGACCTGCTGCCGCTGATCGAGGGCTCCACGGTGAGCACCAAGTACGGCACGATCAAGACCGACCATATCCTGTTTATCGCCTCGGGCGCCTTCCACCTGGCCAAACCCTCGGACCTGATCCCGGAACTGCAGGGCCGCCTGCCCATCCGCGTCGAACTGGACGCGCTGACGCCGCAAGATTTCGAGCGCATCCTCACCGAGCCGAACGCCTCGCTCACGGAGCAGTACCAGGCGCTGCTGGCCACCGAGGGCCTGCAGGTGCAGTTCAGCGAGGACGGCCTGCGGCGCATCGCGGAGATCGCCTGGCAGGTGAACGAGAAAACCGAGAACATCGGCGCGCGGCGCCTGCACACGGTGATGGAGCGCCTGCTGGAGGAACCGTCCTTCGACGCCGCCGACCGCGGCCTGGGCGGCGACGCCCTGCTGGTGGACGCGGACTACGTCGACAGGCAACTGCAGGAGCTGAGCGCGGACGAGGACCTGTCGCGCTTCATACTCTGATGGCCTCCCGCCATACCCCCACCGACGTCGCCCTGCACACGCGCTCGCGCGAACTGGAGCTGAGTTACGGCGACGCCGAGCGCTACCGCCTGTCCTGCGAGTACCTGCGCGTGTACTCGCCTTCCGCGGAAGTGCTGGGCCACGGGCCGGGCCAGGAGGTGCTGCAGACGGGCAAGGCGGGCGTGGGCATCAGCGCCATCAAGCCGGTGGGCAACTACGCGCTACAGCTGGTGTTCGACGACGGCCACGATACCGGCCTGTACTCCTGGGACTACCTGTACACCCTGTGCACGGAGTACGACGCGCGCTGGCAGCGCTACCTCGATCGCCTCGCCGAGGCCGGCGCCTCGCGCGACCCGGACGTGCAGGTGCTCAAGCTCGGCGACTGAGCCACCCTCCGGCTTTCGACTTCATTCCCCGCTCGGCGTGTGGTCCGGGCGCGGGAGGCGCGGACCACTGGGTCCGTGCTGTGACTATCTGCTTTCTCAGGCCCGCTGGGTTGTTCCCGGTTACTCGATGCCGGTCTTCGTGGAGGGCATGGACTGCCGGGTCCGTGCTGTGCAGGCCCCTTGCTCCGCGACCCGCGGCCCTCCGGGCTGCCCTCGGTCGGTCGCGAGCCCTGCGGTCTCGCTCCACTCCCTCGGCGCGGCCCAAAGCGTCCGCAAGGGGCCCGCACAGCACGGACCCTCTGGCTGTTTTCTGACCAAACGACAAGCCCTTCCCCCGCAGGCAAGGGAATCGCACCGGGGATTCGGGCTATAATGCGCCCCCTGACCACGCGGACATACAGGCCCATGAGCGACGAGGACAGCACCCACTTCGGTTACCGCAGTGTCGACAAGGACGCCAAGGCGGGCCTGGTCGCGGAAGTCTTTCACTCCGTGGCGGCGCGCTACGACCTGATGAACGACCTCATGTCCGGCGGCGTGCACCGCCTGTGGAAACGCTTCACCATCGAGTTGAGCGCGGTGCGTCCCGGGCAGGCGGTGCTCGACATCGCCGGCGGCACCGGCGACCTGGCGGCGCAGTTCGCCGGCCTGGTCGGGCCCGAGGGCCGGGTGGTGCTGGCCGACATCAACGCGTCGATGCTGCAGGTCGGCCGCGACAAGCTGCTCGACACCGGGCGCATCGCCAATATCGAGTTCGTGCAGGCCGACGCCCAGTACCTGCCCTTTCCCAACGACAGCTTCGACTGCATCACCATCGCCTTCGGCCTGCGCAACGTCACCGACAAGGCGCTGGCGCTGCGCTCGATGCTGCGCGTGCTCAAACCCGGCGGCCGCCTGCTGGTGCTGGAGTTCTCCAAACCGCGCAACGAGCTGCTCAGCCGCCTCTACGACGCCTACTCCTTCAACGTGATTCCGCGCATCGGCCGCGTGGTCGCCGGCGACAGCGACAGCTACCAGTACCTGGCGGAATCCATCCGCATGCACCCGGACCAGGACACGCTGAAGGAAATGATGGAAGACGCGGGCTTCGTCGAGTGCAGCTACCACGACATGACCGGCGGTATCGTCGCCCTGCACAAGGGCATCAAGGCCTGACATGTCGGCGCCGCTGGACCCGACCCTGCACACCGCGGCGCTGGCCGCGCTGGAGGCCGCCATCAACCGCGCGCTGGCGCTGACGCCGCAGGGCGGCGCGGAGCTGGCGCCCTTCGACGGGCAGGTTTTCGCCCTGCACTGCAGCGCGCCGGCGGCGGACATCTATCTGCACCCGGGCGCCCGCGGCATCCGCCTGAGCGGCGTGCACGAGGGACCGGTGACCACCAGCATCCGCGGGCAGGCCGGCGATTTTACCGCCCTGGCCACCTCCGGCGACCCGGCGGCGACACTGATCAACGGCAACCTGGAGCTGGAGGGCGACAGCGCGCCGCTGATCGAGCTGCAAAAAGTACTGTCTTCCCTGGACATCGACTGGGAGGCGCCGCTGGTGTCCACGCTGGGCGACGTCGCCGGGCACCAGCTGGCGCAGGTGCTGCGCGGCGCATTCTCCTGGGGGCGCCAGGCCGCCGACAGCCTGGCGCGGCAACTGGAGGAGTTCATCCACGAGGAGGCGCGCCTGAGCCCGCCGCGCCTCGAGGTCGAGGACTTCTACGGCGACGTGCGCGAACTCGGCCACCGCGTCGACCGCCTGCAGCTGCGCGTCGAGCGCCTGCGCCGGCAACTCGACAAGCTGCGGGGCTAGGCGATGTCACGCCCGGGGCGGCTGCTGAAGATACTGCGCGTGGTCGGTCGCTACCGGCTGGACGAGTTCATCGACCGCGAGCGCCTGTCCACGGCGCAGCGCGGCGCGCTGGCGCTGCTGCCCTGGCGCCTGCGCGCGGCCCCGGACCTGCCGCGCGCGGTGCGCCTGCGGCGCGCGCTGGAGGAACTGGGGCCGGTCTTTATCAAGTTCGGGCAGATGCTGTCGACGCGCCGCGACCTGCTGCCGGCGGACGTGGCGGATGAGCTGGCGCGGCTGCAGGACGAGGTCCCGCCCTTTGCGCAGCAACAGTCGGTGGCGATCATCGAGAAGGCGCTGGGCAAGCCGGTGTCCGAGCTGTTCGCCGCCTTCGAACCCGCGCCACTGGCTTCCGCCTCGGTCGCCCAGGTGCACACGGCGACCCTGCACGACGGCCGCGAAGTCGTGGTCAAGGTGCTGCGACCGGATATCGAGCCGGTCATCCGCCAGGACCTGGCGCTGCTGTACACCCTGGCGCGGCTGGTCGCGCGCTACCTGCCCCAGGGACGCCGCCTGCGCCCGGTGGAGGTGGTGGCGGACTACGAGCTGGTCATTCTCGACGAGCTGGACCTGGGCCGGGAGGCGGCCAACGCCAGCCAGTTGCGGCGCAACTTCGCCGACAGCAAGCTGGTGTACGTGCCCGAGGTGTTCTGGGATTACAGCTGCCGCAACGTGCTCACCATGGAGCGCATCTCCGGCATCCCGGTCACCGACCTGGAGACGCTGCGCGCCCGCGGCACGGACCTGAAACTGCTGGGCGAGCGCGGCGTGGAGATCTTCTTCACCCAGGTCTTCCGCGACAATTTTTTCCACGCGGACATGCACCCCGGCAACATCTTCGTCGACGCCTCCGACCCCGCCGATCCCACCTACATCGCCGTGGACTGCGCCATCGTCGGCAGCCTGTCCGAGGCCGACCAGTACTACCTGGCGCGCAACCTGCTGGGCGTGTTCCGCCAGGACTACCACGAGGTGGCGCAGTTGCACGTGGAGTGCGGCTGGGTGCCCGCGCACACCCGGGTACAGGATTTCGAGGCGGCGATGCGCGCGGTATGCGAGCCGGTGTTCGAACGCCCGATCAGCGAGATCTCCTTCGGCCAGCTGCTGGTCTACCTGTTCCAGACCGCGGCGCGCTTCGACATGGAGGTGCAGCCCTCCCTGGTGCTGCTGCAGAAGACCCTGCTCAACATCGAGGGCCTGGGGCGGCAGCTCTACCCGGAGCTGAACCTGTGGGACACCGCGCAACCCTTCCTGGAAAAATGGGTGGCCGAGCGCTACTCGCCACAGGCGGTGATCAAGCGCCTGCAGCGCCATGCGCCCTCGCTGCTGGAGCAGTTGCCGCAGCTGCCGGAGGTGGTGCTGGAGAACCTGCAGCAGTCGCGCGTGCCGGCGGCGCGTGTCGAACGGCCGGCGACAAGACTGCTGGATGCCCAGGCCCGCCGACGGGAGCGCGCGCGCGGTCGCCGCCGGATACTGGCCGTCATCGCCTGCGCCGCGGCGGTCATCACCGCGCTGCCCGGGGGCTGGCAGCAACTGGCGCAGGTACCCGCGCTGAGCTGGCTGCTCGGCGGCCTGGGGCTGGCCCTGCTGTGGCCGCGCGACAGCTGAACGTAGGTGCCCCTGCCCGGATGTGCCATAATGCGCACTCACCGGGACCGAGATCATGACCGAGCCGAGCGCATTGCTGCGCGACATACACTGGAACGAACAGGGGCTGGTTCCCGCGATTGCCCAGGACTGGCAGAGCGGGGAAGTGCTCATGCTCGCCTGGATGAACAGTGAGGCGCTGGCGCTGACCATTGCCGAGGGCCGGGCGATCTACTGGTCGCGGTCGCGCCAGGCGCTGTGGCGCAAGGGCGAGGAATCCGGCCACGTGCAGAAGCTGAAGGAACTGCGCCTGGACTGCGACGCCGACACCGTATTGATGAAAGTGGAGCAGGTCGGCGGCATCGCCTGCCACACCGGGCGCCGTCACTGCTTTTACCGGCTCATGGACGACGGCGGCTGGCGGATCACCGAGGACGTGGTGAAAAAGCCCGAGGATATCTACGGGGATAGCGCGTGAGCGATGTACTGCAACAACTGGCTGCCACGATCGAGCAGCGCCGGCAGGCGGACCCGGAGCAATCCTATGTCGCCAGCCTGCACCACAGGGGGCTGAACAAGATTCTCGAAAAGGTCGGCGAGGAGGCCACCGAGGTATTGCTGGCGGCAAAGGACGCCGGCAACGGCGGTGAGCGCGAGGCGCTGGTCGGCGAGGTCGCGGACCTGTGGTTTCACAGCATGGTCATGCTGTCGCACCTGGACGTGGACGTCAGCGAGGTGCTCGATTGCCTGGCCCAACGGTTCGGCGTGTCGGGGCTGGAAGAGAAGGCATCCCGCAACGAGGGCGGCTGAACCGCACGCGAACAGCACAGAGGTAGAGGGAGAAGGTTATGGGAATTGGTGGAATCAGTATCTGGCAGTTGTTGATCATACTGGCCATCGTCATCATGCTGTTCGGCACCAAGCGCCTGCGTACGCTGGGTTCGGACCTGGGCAGCGCGGTGAAGGGTTTCCGCAAGAGCATGTCCGACGACGGCGACACAGTGGCCAATCGCGACACCGCCGAACAAGCGGAACAGGCGGACAGCGCGGCCGACGAGGCCAAAGACAAGTAAGCCCCGATGTTCGACATCGGATTCGCCGAACTCGTCATCATCGGGGTGGTCGCACTGGTGGTGATCGGTCCCGAGCGGCTGCCCGGCACCATCCGCACCGTCAGCGCCTACGTCAATCGCCTGCGCCGCGGTTTCAACGATATCAAACGCGAGGTGCAGCAGGAGTTGCACAACGATGCGGTCATGCGTGAGCTGCGCGAGGCGGGGGAACAACTGAAAGACGAGACCCAGGCCCTCGGGCGTGGCGTCAGCAGCCTGGCCGGGGACGTAACAGACCGCCCGCAAGAGCAGGAAGACGGCGCGGCCGACGCCCGGCCCGCAGAGAAAAAACCCGAATGAGCGAGCCGGAGTCCAACGACCAGCCCATGCCGCTGGTCGCCCACCTGACCGAACTGCGCGAGAAGATCCTGCGCGCGGTGCTCGCGGTGCTGCTGTTTTTCATCGTCCTGTTCCCCTTCGCCAACGACATCTACGCCGCGGTCTCCAGGCCGCTGCGTGCGCTGCTGCCGGAAGGGGCCAGCATGATCGCCACCGAGGTGGCCTCGCCGTTTTTCACGCCGTTCAAGCTCGCCATGGTGACGGCGGCGTTCCTGGCCATGCCCTACGTGCTCTACCAGGTCTGGAGTTTCATCGCCCCGGGCATGTACCGCAACGAGAAGCGCCTGGCGATACCCCTGCTGGTGTCCAGCGTGCTGCTGTTCTACGCCGGCGCGGCCTTCGCCTACTTCGTGGTGTTCCCGCTGATTTTCGCCTTTTTCACCAGCGTCGGTCCCGAGGACATCACCATCATGACCGACATCAACAGCTACCTGAATTTCGTGCTCAAGCTGTTCTTCGCCTTCGGCATCGCCTTCGAGATTCCCATCGCCGCGATGCTGCTGATCTGGGCGGGTATCACCACGCCCGAGGCACTGGCGAAAAAACGCCCCTATATCATCGTCGGCTGCTTCGTCTTCGGCATGCTGCTCACGCCGCCCGACGTCATATCACAGTCCCTGCTGGCGCTGCCCATGTGGCTGCTGTTCGAAGTCGGCGTGTACTGCGGCAAGTTCATGCGCCGGGACGCCTGATGTCCTCCTCCCGCAAGCGCGGGCTGGGCTCCCTGCGCCCCGTCCTGGGCTACCTGCTCGACTACAAACTGCGCCTGTTCGGGGCAAGCTGTGCGCTGTTGTTCACCGCCGCCGCCACCCTGTCGGTGGGCCGCGGGCTGCAGGTATTGATCGACCAGGGCTTCGGCGGCGGCACCACCGCCGACCTGCGCGCGGCCATCGAATTCATGATCATCATCGCCGCGGCCATCGCGGTGGGCACCTTCGTGCGCTTCTACCTCGTGTCCTGGCTGGGCGAACGGGTCAGCGCCGATATCCGCAAGGCGGTGTTCGCCAACCTGGTGCGGCTCAACCCCGGCTACTTCGAAATCAATCGCAGCGGCGAGATCATGTCGCGGCTGACCGCCGACACCACCTTGCTGCAGACCATTATCGGCTCGTCCTTCAGCATGGCCCTGCGCAGCAGCCTGACCACCTCCGGCGCACTGGTGATGATGTTTATCACCAACCTGAAACTGAGCCTAATCATCGCCGTGGGCGTGCCGCTGATCCTGCTGCCCATCCTGGTATTCGGCCGCCGCGTGCGCACCCTGTCCAACGCCAGCCAGGAGAGTATCGCCAGCGTGGGCAGCTATGCCGGCGAGGTCATCCAGCACATCCGCGTGGTGCAGAGCTACACCCGCGAGCCCTTCGAGGTACAGTCTTTCAACCGCGAGGTGGAGCAGGCCTTCGCCATCGCGCGGCGGCGCATCCGCCAGCGCTCGCTGCTGATCTGCGCGGCGATCCTGCTGCTCTTCGTCGGCATGTCCGGCATGCTGTGGGAGGGCGGCCAGGACGTCATCAGCGGGCGCATGAGCGGCGGCGAACTCGGCGCCTTCGTGTTCTACGCCATGATGGTGGGCATGGGCTTCGCCACGATCTCCGAGGTGTGGGGCGACCTGCTGCGCGCCGCCGGGGCGGCGGACAGGCTGGTGGAACTGATCAACACCCCCAGTGCGATCGCCGACCCGGGCGAACAACGCCCGGCAAGCACAGGGGCCAGGCCGGAACTGCGCATGCAGCAGGTGACCTTCGCCTACCCGGCGCGCCCGCAACAGGCGGCGCTGCGCGACTTCAACCTGCATATCCCGGCGGGGCGCAGCCTGGCGCTGGTAGGGCGCTCGGGCGCGGGCAAGTCCACCGTGTTCGAACTGCTGCTGCACTTCTACGACCCGCAACAGGGCCAGGTGCTGCTGGACGGGCGGGATATCCGCGCCATGGGCCTGCGCCAGTTGCGCGACAACATCGCCCTGGTGCCGCAGCAGCCGGCCCTGTTCACCGGTGACGTGCGCTACAACATCGCCTACGGCAAACTCGACGCCAGCGACGCCGAGATCGAGGCGGCGGCGCGCGCGGCCCACGCCCACGACTTCATCAGCGCCCTGCCGCAGGGCTACCAGAGCCACCTCGGCGACCAGGGCGTGCGCCTGTCGGGCGGACAGCGCCAACGCATCGCCCTGGCGCGGGCGATACTCAACGACCCGAAAATTCTCCTGCTGGACGAGGCGACCAGCGCCCTGGACACGGAGAGCGAGCACCAGGTACAACTGGCCCTGCAGGAGTTGATGCAGGGGCGCACGACGGTCATCATCGCCCACCGACTGTCCACCATCCTGCATGCGGACAATATCGCGGTGCTGGACCAGGGACGGGTAATCGCCACCGGCACCCACCGGGAGCTGCTGCGCGATTGTGAGCTTTACGCGCGCCTGGCGCGGCTGCAGTTTCGCGAGGAGGACGTCAGCGCTGACGCGAGTCCCGCTGTACCAGACGCACCCGGTCGAGCCGTTCCTGGTTGACCCGGCCCAGGTCTTCCACCATATCCCTGGAAATATCCAGCACGTCGCCGAGCAGGCTGAAGGTGAGGCGGGTGTTGTTCGCCGCCACGCGCCAGGGCGCCAGCAAGGGCGAATCGAAGAGGATATCGCGCGAATCGCGCAGGGCGTCGCGCAGGTGTTCGCCGGCGCTGTCGCGCGCCGACTCCAGGCCCATGGAGACGACCTCGTAGGATTCCATGACCGCCTCGATGTCGATCCACTCGATCATCACCCCCTGCTCCACCTGCCGGCGCAGGCCGCGGCGCAATTTGCGCGACAGGTTGCGGAACTCGCGCTGCACCCTGGGGCCGAAAACCGCGTCGGCCACCGCCGCGAGCTGGTCGTCCTCGGCCAGCTCGCGCCAGTCCTGCAGCGTCAGCGTCTCCTCGATATGCGGGAAGACGAGTTTTTCCTCCACGTTCATGTGATCATGGATGTGCTCTATATACTCCCTGCCCGCCCTGATCAGGGCCGGGCCAGACAGCGCCCCCGCGCGCCAGCGCTCGATGTCTCGCAACATGCGCCTGCCGTTCTTCGCCGTCTGGTCGTGGTCGCGCTGCAGCGTATCGACCTCGTCGGCGGCCGCGGGATTGACCTCCGCCACGCGCGCATAGATGAGGTCTTCGCGCGGATGGTGGAAGCGATCCGGCCAGGTCACCATGTAATCCATGATCTCGTAGAGCACGTGCGTGTCGACCAGCTCACCCGCCTCGATGGCGTCCAGCTGGGAGGAAAAGAGCTGCATGACCGAGGCCATGTGCCGATGCTCGGCGCGCAGGGCCTTCATCAACGGCTGGGCGCTGGCCTGCGGTGCCGCCTGGCGCCGCTTTTCCCAGGCGCTGCGGTCGCTGTAGCCCGCGTCGGAGAGGCCCGACGCCGCGCCGCCGCTGCCCGCCGCGGCGCTGCTCACCGGCCTGGCTTTGCGCCTGGGTTTTGCCTTTGACTGTGTTTTCGCCTTTTCCTTTGCCTTTGTCTTTGCCTTTGTCTTTGCCTTGCTACCGCGCGCGGCCGGTTTTTTCGCCGCGGCCTTGCGCGCGGCACTTTTTGCGGCACTCTTCGCGGCGGTCTTCGCGGCGGTCTTCGCGGCGGTCTTCTGCTCGCTCACACTGCGCTTTTTGCCTGCAGCGCCAGCGATCTTGCCCGAATCAGCGGTTGCGGACATGGTCAATACTCCTTGGCGGGGACACGACCCCCAATTTTACACAGTGTGGACGGTCCGCGCGCAAACGCCATTGATCCGGCGCATGAAAAGGGCGCTTGGGGCAAGAGCGCGGGGCGCGGCGCCGGGCCGTCAGGCCCCCGTTTTCGAGCGCGCCTGGCCCAGCACCGCGGGACCGTAGCCGTCGACGAATTCCGCCGGCAGCCGCCGCGGCCGGCCGCTGCTCAGCTCGACGCAGGCGAAGCGCATGGCGGCGCGCAGCAGTGTGGCGCCGTCCCCGACGCGAATCACCTGGAAGCGCCGCTGCATGGTCACCCGGCCGTCCCAGTCGACGATCCAGGTGCCGGCGACGATCTCGTCCCCCTCGCGCGAGGCCTGCAGGTAGTCGAATTCACTGCGCGTGATCACCATGGCCCGGTCCAGCCTGCGATAGACCTCCAGGTCCAGCCCCAGGGAGACGGAGTGGGCCCAGGCCACCTGCTCGCACCATTTCACGTAGACCGTGTTGTTGGTGTGCTGCAGGCCGTCGATATCGGCGGCCGCGACCCGCGTGCGCAGCACGTGGGGCGAAGGGTGGTCCCACAGGTCTTGCAACGCACTCACGCGACGCTCCCCGCCTGTCCCGCCGGCAAGGGCTTGAGGGCGATATTGGCATAGCCATAGGCGATGGCGAGCAGTGGGCAGAGCAGGTTGAAAAAAGCGTAGGGCGCGTAGGCGAACGTCGCCACCCCCAGCGTTGCCGACATGTAGGCGCCGCAGGTGTTCCAGGGGATCAACGCCGAGGTGAGCGTGGCCGAGTCTTCCAGGGTGCGCGACAGGTTCAGGGGAGACAGTCCACGCCGCGCGTACTCGTCGCGATACATGCGGCCCGGCAGCGCCACGGCGATGAACTGGTCCGCGGCCAGCACATTGGTGCCCACGCAGGTGGCCACCGTGGCGGTCACCAGCGAACCCGCGCCGCTCACTCCGCGCAGCGCCAGTTGCAGCAGGTAACCAAGGATGCCCGTGCGTTCCAGCACGCCGCCGAAGCCCAGCGCGCACAGGATCAGCCAGACCGTGTTGAGCATGCTGCTCATACCGCCCTTGCTCAGCAGCGCGTCGAGGAAGGCGTTGCCGCTGGCGGAGACGTAGCCGTCGAACAGGCTCATCCACACACCGCGCAACAGGGCGACACCGCGGGAGCCGTCGCCGACGCCACCGGCCAGCGCGACCACGACATCGCCCTGGAACAGCAGGGCGAACAGCGCCCCGGTCAGGGCGCTGATGACCACCGCGGGATAGGCCGGGAAGCGCTTGTACACCAGGGCGAGCATGAGCAGCAGGGGCAGCAGCAGGTGCGGGCCGATAGCGAACTGCGCCGCCAGCGCGCGCTGCAGTTCGTCGATCTCCCGCGGGGTCTGCGCATCGGCGCTGCCGATAAACAGGAAGATCAACAGCGCCAGGCTGATCGCCGGCACGGTGGTCCACAGCATGTGGCGGATGTGGTCGAACAGGTCCACGCCGGTCGCCGCCGCCGCCAGGTTGGTGGTATCGGACATCGGCGAGAGCTTGTCGCCGAAGTAGGCGCCGGAGATGATGGCGCCCGCGGTGACCGCAGGGGACAGCTCGAAGCTGCCGGCGATCCCCATGAGTCCGATGCCCAGGGTGCCGGCCACGGTCCAGGAACTGCCGATGCTGATGGCGACGATTGCACAGATAGCGGTACTGGCGGCGTAGAAAATGGAGGGTTCCAGCACCTGCACACCGTAGTAGATCATCGCCGGCACGGTGCCGCAGAGTATCCAGGTGCCGATGAGCATGCCCACCGACAACAGGATGAGGACCGGGACCAGGCCCACGCCGATGCCCTCGACCATACCCTCCTGGGCTTCCTGCCAGGAGACACCCGCCCGGCGCCCCACCAGGGCGGCGACGCAGGCGGCCAGGATCAACGCGATCTGGTTGGCGCCGTAAGAGGAATCCGCGCCAAACAGGTAGACGGAACAGGCCAGCAGGACGACCAGGAAAACAATGGGTGTGAGGGCGAGTAGCGGCGTCAGCTCCGGGGGTGACGTTTGCTCGGCGTTCATTGGTAGAGGGTGCCCCGTTGGCGTCAGGAGGCCAGAATGCCTCAATTGCACTCCCGGGTACAGGTAACCGGGCTGAAAAGCCGACATGTGCGCAAGCCCTGTGTAACATCGCCGCGCCCTTTCGCGTAGGATTCCATAACCTGCAGGAATCGGGCGCAGACATGGCCCAGGCTGACCGCGACGCCGTCGAACTCTCTCCTCATTACTACCGGGATAACTTCCTGCGGCTGTTCGATACCGTGCAGCGGCGCTACGGGGATATACTCACGGCGCGGGAGCAGGCGGTGCTGGACTGTTTCCAGGAACAGTCCTTCGACGCCCAGTGCCTGTATATCCGCCTCGTCTCGCGCACCGGGCCCTGGTTCCGCGAGAGCCGGCTGCACTACCCTGAGATCGGCGCGGTGACAAACGCCCTGGACGCCCTGCTCGGCGCCGGGCTGGTCGAGGAGGCCGCCGCCCTGGACAGCGCCGCACTCGGGCAGCTGTTTACCCGTGCGGAACTGGAGCGCGCTTTCTCGGCGCAGCTCGCCGGGCGACGGGTGACGAGCAAGGCGAGGCTGCTGCAGGAGATCGCCGACCTGCAGTGCACGGCAACAGAGCTGGCGCGCCACGCCTCGTCCCTGGAACCGGCGCGTATCGTCGCCCCGGCCCACGGGGATGTCATCGCGCTGCTGCAACTGCTGTTCTTTGGCAACCGCCGCCAGGGGCTGACCGAGTTTGTGCTCGAAGACCTGGGCATCACCGCCTACTACCCCTACCCGTTGCAGCGCGAACAGCGGCTGTTCGGCAGCCGCCAGGCGCTGGAGGAATACCTGGCCTGCGCCGAACTGGCGGATACCTATTACCAGCACCTGGAGCAGGGCACGCCCGCCGACCTGGCCGCACTGGCGCGCGAGGTGGCGGCGCTGGAGGTACGCCACGCGTCCAGCGACAGCCGCTATCACCGCCTGTGCAACCGCCTCGCCCGCGACCTGGAGCGACAGGGCGAGTTCGAGCTGGCCGCCGCACTGTACGCGCGCAGCGAACGCCACCCGGCGCGCGAACGGCACACGCGCATCCTGGAGAAGCGCGGCCAGTGGCGCGCGGCGCGCGAGCAGTGCGAGGCCATCCTCGCGCAGCCCTGGTGCGAGGCGGAGCAGGAGGCGGCGCGGCGCATCCTGCCCCGGGTGCAGCGCAAGCTGGGCGAACAACCCGCTCCGCGCAGCCGGGACCGCTTCGACGAGATGCGCCTGCGGCTCCCGGCGGGGCCACAGCCGGTGGAACTGCTCGCCGCGCAATCCCTGCAGGGAGAATGGCGGCAGGTGCACTACGTGGAGAACCGCCTCATGAACAGCCTGTTCGGGCTGGCGTTCTGGGAGGAGATCTTCATGCCCGTGCCCGGAGTGTTCCACCACGCCTACCAGGGTGGCCCGACCGACCTGTACGAGAGAGAGTTTCGCCAGCGCCGGGCGGCGGCCATCGGGCGCCGCCTGCAACGACTGCACGGCGCCGACGCGGCCGCGCTGCTGACCGCGGCCTACGACCGCTACCATCCCTGCCTGTGTCACTGGGTCGACTGGCGCTACATCAGCCGCGACCTCGTCGCGGCGGCCGCGCGCAGCATTCCCATGCCCCACCTGCTGGCCGTGTTCGAGCGCCTGTTGTTCGACCCGCGGGAAAACCGCCGCGGCTTCCCCGACCTGCTCGCCCTGGGCGACGCCCCCGGCCAGTACTGCCTGATCGAGGTAAAAAGTCCCGGCGATACGCTGCAGGACAACCAGAAACGCTGGCTGCGCTATTTCGCCGACCAGGGCATCCCGGCGCGGGTCGCCCGTGTAGACTGGGCCGATGACTGAATTCACCGTGGCGGTCACGGACCTGGCGCGCTTCTGCCACCGCGGCGGCGACATCGACCACCGTTTCAGCCCTTCCCCGAGCAGTGCGGAGGGGATCGCCGGCCACCAGCGGCTGTACGCGCGGCGCGCGGACAGCTATCGCAGCGAGTACCCGCTGCAGTACCGGCACGAGGCGGACGGTGTGCGCCTGTTGTTGCGCGGCCGCGCCGACGGCTACGACCCGGACGCCGGCCTGGTGGAGGAGATCAAGACCTGCCGCGTGCCCGCCGATGCGATCCCCGCGGCGGTCGCCGACCTGCACCTGGCCCAGGGTACGCTGTACGCGGCGATCATCGCGCAGCAGGAAGGTGTCGGGGCGCTGCGCGTGCGCGTCACCTGGCTGAACATCGACACCGACAGCGAACACTGCCTGGAACGCGACTACGACAGCGCCGAGCTGGCGCAGTTTCTGCAGCACAGCCTGCAGCGTTTCAGCGCCTGGCTGCAGCGGCTGGCCGCGCTGCGCCAGGCGCGCGACGACAGCCTGGCGCGGCTGGACTTTCCCCTGGGCGACTTCCGTCGCGGCCAGCGCAATATCGCCGAGCTGGCCTACAAGTGCGTGCACCAGGGCGGGCAGTTGCTGGTGGAGGCGCCCACCGGCATCGGCAAGACCGCCGCCGTGTTGTACCCCGCCCTCAAGGCCCTGGGCACCGGCGTACACGAGCGCGTGCTGTTCGTCACCGCGCGCACGGTCGGGCGGCGCGCGGCGGAGGACACCCTGGCGCAGTTTCGCCGCGCCGGCTACTGCGGCACGGCGCTGAGCCTGACGGCGAAAGATTCCATCTGCCTGTCGCCAGGGCGCGCCTGTCACGGCGAGGACTGCCCCTACGCGCGCGGCTACTACGAGCGCCTGCCCGCGGCCCTGGAGGCGGCATTGCAGCGTCCGGCCCTGCGCCGCGCGGAGCTGGAGGCGCTGGCGCAGCAGTTCGAGGTCTGCCCCTACGAACTGGCGCGCGACCTGCTGCCCTGGGTGGATACGGTCATCGCCGACCTGCACTACGTGTACAGCCTGGGGGCGTCGCTGCCGGGCGACGGCGACGGGCGGCGCAGCAGCGTGCTGCTCGACGAGGCGCACAACCTGCCGGGGCGGGCGCGCAAGCTGTACAGCGCGCGCCTGGGCAAACGCGCGCTGCTGCAGGCCAGGCGCAACGCCCCGCCGCCGCTTGCGGCGGCGCTGACGAGGATCAACCGGCGCCTGCTGGCGCTGCAGAAGCAGGACTGGGACGAGGCGGACTTCCACAGCAGCCCGGAGTTGCCCCAGGGCCTGCTGCACGCCCTGGCGGACTTCGCCGCGCTCACCGCGGAGCAGCTCGGTCGGGACCCGACCCTGCTGCCACGCGACCCCGACCTGCTGCAGCTGTACTTCGATATCCTGCAGTTCCTGCGCGTGGCACAGGAATGGGGCCCGGAATATCGCTGCCAACTGCAGCGCGGCGCCGGCCCCCAAAGCCTGGTGGTCAGCCTCAACTGCCTGGACCCCGCGCGCCTGCTGGCGCAGCGCCAGGAGCGCGCCCACGCGGTGATCGCCTTTTCCGCGACACTGTCGCCCCTGGCGTGGACGCGGCGCGGCCTCGGACTGGGACAGGACACGGTGTGCCTGCGCACGGAGTCGCCCTTCGCCGCACGACAGCTGCAGGTATCACTGGCCACCGGGCTGGACACCCGCTTCGCCCGCCGCGAGCACACCCTGCCGGACCTGGCGGACCTGTTGCAGCGCTGGCTGCAGGACACGCCGGGCAATTGCATTATTTACTTCCCCTCCTATCGCTACTTGCAGGACTGCACGGACCTGCTGCCGCCGCTCGCCGACCGCGCCCTGTGGCTGCAGGCGCGCGAGGAGGGCGAGGCGCGGCGCGCCGAACTGCTGCAACTGCTCGCCACGCGCCGCGACGTGGCGGCGTTCTGCATTCTCGGCGGTATTTTCGGCGAGGGCATAGACCTGCCCGGTGAGCAGCTGGCCAGCGTGGTGGTGGTCGGGGTGGGCATGCCCCAGGTCAACCGCGACACCCGGGAGCTGCAGGCCTGGTACGAAGGCGAGACCGGCCGGGGCTTCGAGTTCACCTTCCTCTACCCCGGCATGCAGAAGGTGGACCAGGCCCTGGGCCGGGTGGTGCGCAGCCCCACCGACCAGGGCAGCGCGCTGCTGGTCGACCCGCGCTACGGGCGGCGCGAGTACCGCGACCTGCTGCCGCCCTGGTGGGAATACCGCGAGTGGCCCCGGGTTTGAGCAGCACGGTCTAGTTTTTTGGGCTGCAGCGCCCTTGTATCTGCCGCCAGATTCCTTACATTGGCACGCCCCGACCCGCGCCGGCCCCGCTTTTGGGCTCCGGGAAGGGGGGTTGCGGATTCAGCGGCTGAATACCGGCCATTATTCCCGCGCGCTGTCGCCTGTGCTAACCTCGGCGGCTGCCTTGCGTCCGGGCAGCCCCAGCGGGGCCCTGGAGGCCCGTCGCTGACCCTCCGGCAAGCACCGCCGGCATCAAAAGAACACAATGGTTTAGGGAGTACCTAACGCATGCGTATCGCCATTCCCAAGGAAACCCATCCCGGGGAAAACCGGGTCCCGATCATCCCCAATGACGCCAAGAAACTGGTCCGGCTCGGCGCCGAGGTGGTGATCGAAGCGGGCATGGGAGCCGGCTCCGGCTTCACTGACCAGGAATACACCGAGGCCGGCGCCAGCGTCGCCGCCAGTCGCGACGAGCTGTTCGCCAGCGCCGACATCCTGCTGCGCCTGCGCAAGCCCGAACTGGCGGAAATCGCCCAGTTGAAAGACGGTGCGATCCACATCAGCTACCTGGACCCGTTCAACGAGCACGGCCTGGTCAACGCCTTCAAGGACGCGAAGGTCACGGCCATCAGCATGGAGATGATCCCGCGCACCACGCGCAGCCAGAAAATGGACGCCCTGAGCTCCCAGGCCAACCTGGCCGGCTACGTCATGGTAATCGAGGCGGCGCGCCACCTGCCGCGCATCCTGCCCATGATGATGACCCCGGCCGGCACGCTGAAACCGGCCAACGTGTTCGTCATCGGCGCCGGCGTCGCCGGCCTGCAGGCCATCGCCACCGCCAAGCGCCTGGGCGCCAAGGTCACCGCCTTCGATACGCGCCCGGTGGTCGCCGAGCAGGTACAGTCGCTGGGCGCCAAGTTCCTGGAAATCGACCTGGGCGAGACCGGCGAGACCGCCGGCGGCTACGCCAAGGAGCTGACGCCCGAACAGGTGGAGATGCAGCGCCAGGCGCAAAAAGAGGTGATCGCAAAGTCCGACGTGGTCATCACCACGGCGCAGGTCTTCGGCCGCAAGCCGCCCGTCCTGGTCACCAAAGACATGGTGGAAGGCATGGCGCCCGGTTCCGTGATCGTCGACATGGCGGCGGAGACCGGCGGCAACGTGGAGGGCTCGGTGCCCAATGAAACCGTCACGGTGGGCGGCGTGACCATCGTCGGTCTGGGCAACCTCGCCGGCGAAGTGGCCAGGGACGCCAGCCAGATGTACTCCGCCAACCTGTTCAACCTCGTGGAAGACAGCTGGGACGAGGAGAAAAAAGCCTTCGTCATCGACTTCGAACACGACATCCTGCCCGGTTGCATCATCACCCACGGTGGCGAGGTGACCAACGAAACCATCAAGAACGTCCTGGAAGGGGGTGCCTGAAAATGATCACCGAACTGTACCAAGTACCGTCAGAGGTTTTCCTCACCTTCATCCTGGTTCTGTCCATCTTCCTGGGCTTCGAACTGATCAACAAGGTGCCGGCCACCTTGCACACACCGCTGATGAGCGGCGCCAACGCGATCTCCGGCATCACCCTGGTCGGCGCGGTCAGCCTGGTGGGCAGCGGCGACCCCGACCTGTCCAAGTGGCTGGCCGTCGGCGCGGTGGCGCTGGCCTCGATCAACGTGGTGGGCGGTTACCTGGTGACCGACCGCATGCTCGCCATGTTCAAGAAGAAGGAGGGCTAAGGCGCCATGGATAACGCTATTCAATTTGCCTATGTCGCTGCCGCCGTACTGTTCATCTTCGGCCTCAAGCAGCTCGGCTCTCCCGCCACGGCACGCCGCGGCAACTTCATCTCCTCCCTGGGCATGCTGGTCGCGGTTGTCGCGGCGCTGCTGTCACAGGGTATCGACTACACCTGGATCCTGATCGGCTTCGCCCTGGGCGGCGCCATCGGCGCGGCCGCCGCGCGCATGGTGCAGATGACCTCCATGCCGGAAATGGTGGCGCTGTTCAACGGCTTCGGCGGCATGGCCAGCCTGCTGGTCGGCGCCGCCGCGCTGGCGCCGGGGTCGTCCACCTTCACCCTGGTGACCATCGTGCTGTCCATCCTCATCGGCGGCCTGACGTTCACCGGCTCATTGGTGGCCTACGGCAAACTGAGCGAGAAAATCACTTCCGCCCCGGTGCTGTTCAGTGCGCAGCAGCTGGTCAACGGCGCGATCGTCGCCGGCATCCTGGCCAGCGCGGTGATGTTCTGCATCAACCCGGACAACACCCTGTGGCTGTACCTGGTCATCGGCCTGTCGCTGGTGTTCGGCATCATGGCGGTCATCCCCATCGGCGGCGCCGACATGCCGGTGGTGATTTCCCTGCTCAACTCCTACTCCGGCCTGGCGGCCTGTGCCGCGGGCTTCGCGGTGGACAACAACATCCTCATCGTCGCCGGCTCCCTGGTCGGCTCCGCGGGCATCATCCTTACGCAGATCATGTGCAAGGCCATGAACCGCTCCCTCACCAATGTACTGTTCTCCGGCTTCGGCTCGGGCAAGACGGAGGCCACCGAGGTGGAGGGCGAGATCAAGCCGATCTCCGTCGAGGACGCCTACTACGTGCTGGAAGCGGCCAGCAGCGTCGCCATCATCCCGGGTTACGGCATGGCCGTGGCCCAGGCGCAGCACGTGGTGAAGGAACTGACGGAGCTGATGGAAGCGAACGGCGCGGAAGTGAACTTCGGCATTCACCCGGTGGCGGGCCGGATGCCGGGGCACATGAACGTGCTGCTGGCGGAAGCGGACGTGCCCTACGACCAGTTGCTGGAGATGGACGACATCAACCCGCGCATGGAAACCGTGGACGTGGCCATCGTCATCGGCGCCAACGACGTGGTCAACCCGGCCGCGCGCGAGGTGGAATCCTCGCCGATCTACGGCATGCCGGTGATCAACGTGGACAGCGCGCGCACGGTGTTCGTGCTCAAGCGCTCCATGGCGTCGGGCTTTGCCGGCATCGAGAACCCGCTGTTCTACAAGGAGAATACGCGCATGTTGTTCGGCGACGCGAAAGAGTCCATCGGCGGCCTGGTGCGCGAGTTCAGCGGCTGATTCCGCACTATCGACACACAGACGCCGGCCCTGTGCCGGCGTTTTTTTTGTCCTTGGCGGGGAACTGTGCGGGATCGGTTTCTTCCGCTGGGACGTTCTTGGGCCTAACCGAACCTTCCACGAGGGGCGGTTTTTTGGGGTCGTTCTTGGGCCTTACCGAACCTCCCGCGGGGGAAGTGTCCCGGTCGGTCGAAAAGCAGACTCCCTCCCCGGTACACTTCCCCCGCGGGAGGTTCTCCTGTCGTTTCGACGCCACTATCCAACATCTGCGGGGTGTGGCGGCTACGCCACCGGCGGTCGGGGGACTGTGGCGGGGCTCTTACCAGCTCGCCGCTCCGCGGTGCCCTCGGTCGGTCGCGAGCCGCATGGAGCCGCGTCTCGCTCCACTCCCTCGGCGGCTGGTTTGCGAGCCCCGCCACAGCCCCCCGCCCGCCTTGCAGCGGGAAGCGGCAGGTGTGGTTGGTTGTGGGTGGAGTGGTCGTTCGAGAATTCAGTGGGAGTCGGTGTGGCCGGTATGTGGGTGGAGTGGTGCTTCGAGAATTCAGCGGGGGTCGGGGTGGCCTTCAGGTAAGCGTGCTGCTGCGAAATAACGCGGTCGGGAAGTCCAGCAGTCCAGCAGTCCAGCAGTCCAGCAGTCCAGCAGTCCAGCAGTCCAGCAGTCCAGCAGTCCAGCAGTCCAGCAGTCCAGCAGTCCAGGAAAGCATAGTTCACGACCTCCCCCCGCAACACACCAGGACAAGGTAAACACGAAGCTCACCCGCAGACCCCCATAAGCCCCACCAGCCCCTCCACCAGAGGCTGCGGGGTGGGAAAAAGCGGCGCGGAACACTTCGCTGGCGCCGAGGGAGTGGAGCGAGACGCATCCCCACGCGGCTCGCGACCGACCGAGGGCAGCCCGGAGGGCCGCCAGTAGTGTGCAGCGCCGCTTTTTCCCAGCGCGCGGCCGCAGCCCAGCGAACGAACCCTGCAGACATCTCCAACGAAAGCACGGTGCTTCCAGGCACGGGGTGGAAACGCTTTCAGGCCGAGTATCTCAGCCTTCCGAGGCCAGAAAGCGTTTCCGCCCCGGGCCAGAGAACTGCCCCAGGCAAACGGCGCCCCGGGCCAGAGAACTGCCCCAGGCAAGCGTGAGCGCCCCGGGCCAGAGAACCAGGCGCAGCTTACCGCCCCGCGTCGATCGCCGCCTCCAGCGACTCCAGTGTCTGTGGTCCCACCAGCTTGTCGACGACCACGCCGTCCGGGTCGACCAGCAACGTGGTCGGCAGGACAACGGGCCGCGGCACGCCCAGTTCCGCCGCCGGGTCCTGCGCGAGGGTGGGAAAGCCCACTCCCAGTGTGCGCTCCTGCTCGGCCAGCTCCGCCCCGCTGGTGCCGTCAAAATTGACCCCCAGCACGGTGACGTCGGCGCGACCGTTGTGCAGCGCATTGAGTTCGGGAATCTCCTCGATACACGGTTTGCACCAGGGCGCCCAGTAGTTGATGGCGACCCACTGCCCGCGGTGTGCGGCGAGACTGGCGGGGGAGGACGGCTCGCTGCCCTGGCCGCAGGCCAGCAACAGCGATGCGAGCAATAGCGGCAGCGCGGCGCGCATCATGAGTCGAACAGCTCCGCCAGGCTGAGGTCGAGGATTTCGCGCTGGGAGCGCCGCTGCTCCTGCAACAGGCGGTGGGCGCGCTGCTGCCAGTCCAGGCCCGTGGCGACGTCGGTGCGCTCCAGCGGGCGCTCGTCGCCCACCCATTCCTTGAGTTGCCAGAAGGGAATGCCGTGCAGGTCCCGGCTCAACAGGTAGTGGCCCTTGTCGTTCTGCGTGATGACCTTGTGCGCCAGCAGGGTGTCGCGCAGCTTTGCCCAGGTCTCGCTGTCCAGACCGCGTATCACCGTGTGTTTGTTCACCAGCATTTCCTTCTCGCGCACGTAGCGGCCGAGCTGCTGTTTCTGCCAGAACAGGTAGAGTATGTCCAGCGCCTTGAGCACATTCGGCCGGCTGGCCTGCTGGTTGCTCTGGTAGGCGGACAGGCTGTGGATGAGGATGCCGCCCATCAGCACGATGTTCCAGCACAGGTAGATCCAGAAGACGAACAGCGGCACCGCCGCGAACGCCCCGTAGATCGACGAGATGCTCGAGCGCACCACCAGCGCGGTGAACAGGCCGCGCAGCACGTGGAAGGCGAGGGCGGCGAGGAAACCGCCGACGACGGCGTGCTTGAACGGCACGCGGCAGTTGGGGACGGCGACGTAGACCAGGGTGAAACCGAGGGTGCTCAGCACCACCGGCGCGAACTGTACCAGCAGGGCGCGCGCGCCGACCACGTCGAAGCGATCCAGTGCGTCCGCGAACGCGGTGAAATAGGTGCTCAGCCCCAGGGCCAGGCCGATGGTGATTGGCGCCAGGGTCAGTACCGCCCAGTACAGGAGGAAGCTGGACACCGGGCTGCGGTTCTGGCGCGCGCGCCAGATGAGGTTGAATGCCTTCTCGATGTTGCGCAGCATCAGCACCGCGGTGATCAGCACAAAAGCGATACCTGGTCCCGTGAGGTTTTTCGCCTGCCGGGAAAACGTGTTCAGGTATTCCTGGATGTCGGAGCTGGTTTCGGGCACCAGGTGCGTGAACAGGATCTGCTGCACCTGCGCTTCCGCCCCCTGGAAGGCGGGGATTGCCGAGGCCATGGTGTACAGTACGGTGAGCAGGGGCACCAGGGCGAACAGGCTCATGTAGGTCAGCGCCGCCGCGTTTTCCGAGCAGCGATCGACTGTATAGCGCGAGATCAGGTAGTCGAGGCGGTGCCAGCCCTCGCGCAGTAGGTGCGGGATCGGTGTCATCGGGCGATTATGGCACGATTGCGTCCGTCGGCGGCAGCGTCGTGGCGGTTTTCGCCTGCGGGGATTTACGCTACCCTGCGGCGGTTTCACCACGCAGGAAATCCGCCATGAGTGCATTCACCATCTACCACAATCCGCGTTGCTCCAAATCGCGCAACACCCTGGCCCTGTTGCAGGAAAAGGGCATCGAGCCGGACATCGTGCTCTACCTGGAGACGCCCCCCGACGCCGCCCGCCTGCGCGAGCTGCTGGGCAAGCTGGGCCTGGCCGCCGCCGACCTGGTGCGGCGCGGCGAGGCCGAGTACAAGGCCTGCGGCCTGGGCCGGGACTCCACGGAAGATGACATCGTCGCCGCCATGGCGGCGCATCCCAAGCTCATCGAGCGCCCCATCGTGGTGTGCGGCGAGCGCGCGGTGCTGGGCCGGCCGCCGGAGAACGTGCTGGACCTGCTCGACTGATGGACGATCCCTTTGTCCTGGTGCTGTACTACTCCCGTGGCGGGGCCACCGCCGCCATGGCGCAGCAGGTGGGCCGGGGCGTGGAACTGGTGCCGGGCGTGGGCGCCCGCCTGCGCACTGTGCCGCCGGTGTCCGCGGACTGCGAGCAGCGGGCCGACGACATTCCCGCCAGCGGTCCTGTGTACTGCGAGCTGGACGACCTGCGCGACTGCACGGGGCTGGTCCTGGGCAGCCCGACGCGCTTTGGCAATATGGCGGCGCCGCTGAAATACTTCCTCGACCAGACCTCGTCGCTGTGGCTGAGCGGGGCGATGATCGACAAGCCCGCCGGGGTCTTCACCTCCACTAGCAGCCTGCACGGCGGGCAGGAGTCCACACTGTTGAGTATGCTGTTGCCCCTGTTACACCACGGTATGTTGATCGCCGGCCTGCCCTACAGCGAGCCCGGCTTGATGCGCACACATTCCGGCGGGACGCCCTATGGCGCTTCTCACTGGGCCGGGGAGAGCAACGAGCGCGACCTCGACGAGACCGAGGCGGCCCTGTGTCGCGCCCTGGGCAGCCGCGTGGCCCGTCTTGCCGCGGGGCGCGGCGCATGACGCGCAGCCGCCTGGTCGCGCGACTCACCTGGTGCAGCTACGCGCTGCTGCTGGCACAGCAGACGCTGGACGCGGCCCTGGCCCAGGCGCCGGCGGTGATCTGGGTGTTCAAGCTGCTGCCCCTGCTGCTGTTCCTGCCGGGAATGCGCCGCGACAACCTGCGCAGCTACATCTGGCTGTGTTTCGTCTGCCTGGGCTATTTCGCGGTGCTGGTGGAACGCCTGTTCGTCGCTCCCGGCAGCGCCCTGTCGATCACCGGCATGGTGGCGGTTGTGGTACTGTTTATCAGCGCCATGATGTACGTGCGCTGGCGCGCGCGCGAACTGCAATCGCAGGCCGGCGCGGGCGCCGATGTGAATCAAGCTGGAGACGGATAGATGAGCGACGAATCCCTGGCCAGGCGCTTTTTCAGGGCCCTGTGGAACGGTATCACGCGCCTGCGCCTGGCCCTGTCCAACCTGCTGTTCCTGGCCATGCTGGCCATCATCTACTTCGTCTACGTGGGCGGCGCGGTGGAGCCGCTACCGGAGCGCGCGGCGCTGCTGCTGAATATGAGCGGTACGGTGGTCGACCAGAGGTCCGCCGTCGACCCCCTGGAAGCGCTGGTCAGCCCGCCCACGGCTGCGACCCACGAGGTGCTGCTGCGCGATGTCATCGACGCCATCGAAATCGCCGCCGAGGACCCGGCGATCACCGCGCTGGTCATGGAGCTGGACGCGCTGGGCTATGTCGGGATCAGCCGCACCCAGGAAATCTCCCGCGCCCTGGACGGGTTTCGCGCCAGCGGCAAGCCGATTGTCGCGGTGGGCGACTACTTCACCCAGGACCAGTACCTGCTCGCCAGCCAGGCGGACGAGATCATCGTTCATCCCATGGGCGGCGTGGCCCTGGAGGGCTACAGCAGCTACCGCAACTATTTCCGCGAGGCCCTGGAAAAGCTCTCGGTCAACATGCACATATTCCGCGCCGGTGAACACAAGTCGGTGGTGGAGCCATTTATTCGCGACGACATGTCGCCCGGTGAAAAAGAGGTTACCAGTCGCTGGCTGGGACAGTTGTGGGACCAGTACACCGCCACGGTCGAGGCGGCCCGCGAGTTGGCGCCGGGCGCGGTGAACGACTACGTGAACAATTTCCCCGCGCGCCTGCGCGGCCAGGGTGGCGACACCGCCGGCCTGGCGCTGCAGGCCGGGCTGGTGGATACGCTGATGAGCCGGCACGAGGCGAACGCACACCTGGTCGAACTGGTCGGCGCAGAGAACGAGGACGGCCTGTACGAGGCGGTGGTTTTCGAACGCTACGCCATGCGCAAGCGTCCCGGCCCCCTGTCCACTCCGGACGGCGAGCGCGTGGCCGTGATCACCGCCGAGGGCAATATCCTGCCGGGGGACCAGCCTCCGGGCACCATCGGTGGCGACTCGCTCGCCTGGCTGTTGCGCAGCACCGCCGAGGAGGAGGGCGTACGGGCCATCGTACTGCGCGTCAACAGCGGCGGCGGCAGCATGTTTGCCTCGGAGGTGATCCGCCAGCAAGTGCTCTACGCGCAACAGCAGGGTATTCCCGTGGTGGTTTCCATGGGCGCGGTGGCCGCCTCTGGCGGTTACTACATCGCCGCGCAGGCCGATGAGATCTGGGCCACCCCGACCACCATTACCGGCAGTATCGGCGTCTTCGCCGCCTTTCCGACCTTCGAGGATTTGCTCGCCCGCGTCGGCATCTACACTGATGGTGTGGGCACCACGGACCTGGCCGGCGCGTTGCGCGCCGACCGTCCGATAGACCCGGAGTTGGTGGAGGCGCTGAACAGCGGTATCGAGTTCGCCTACCGCAGTTTTCTCGACGTCGTTGCGCAGGGTCGGCAGATGCGCCCGGAAGAGGTCGACCCGGTGGCCCAGGGGCGGGTGTGGAGCGCCACGGACGCGCTGGGGGCGGGCCTGGTGGACAGGGTGGGCAGCCTTGAGGAGGCCGTCGCCTCGGCGGCCGCACTGGCGCAGCTGGAAGACTACGAGGTCGATTACGTGGAGTTGCCCCTGTCGCCGCGCGACCAGGTCATGCAGGCGCTGGCGAACCGTGTCGGCGTGCTGGGTGTGGCACGCCAGTCCGCCGTTGGCGGCGTACTGCAGGACGTACTGGCGCCGTTGCGGGCGGCCGCGCAGGAACTGGATCTGCTACAGGACCCGCGCCACCTCTACCTGCGTTGCCTGGCCTGCGCGCCGGTGCGCTGAGTTCAGCCGTGGCTGACGGCCAGGTCGCCGCGTTCACCGCGCTGCGCGCGCCACAGTCTGAAATCCTCGATGATCATGTACAGGCTGGGGATGAGCAGCAGCGTGATGACCGTGGCGAAGACGATGCCGTAGGCCAGTGAGATGGCCATGGGAATCATTTCCTGGGCCTGCAGGGAGTCTTCCATCAGCATCGGCACCAGGCCGAAGAACGTGGTCAGCGAGGTCAACAGGATGGCGCGGAATCGGCGCGTGCCGCCTTCCACCACGGCGCTGATACGCTCGCTGCCCGCGGCCACCGCCTTGTTGACGTAGTCGACCAGGATCAGGCTGTCGTTGACCACCACGCCGCTCAGGGCGATCACCCCCATCAGTGACATCATGCTCATCGGGAAGCCGGTGACCCAGTGGCCGAAAATGGCGCCGATCATACCGAAGGGAATGACGCCCATTATAATCAGCGGCTGCAGGTAGGAGCGGGTGGGAATCGCCAGCAGCGCGTAGATGCCGAACAGCGCCAGGCAGAAACCGACCATCATCGAATTCGCGGTCTTGCGCTCCTCGTCCGCGCTGCCCGACACGGCATAGCTCAGCCCGGGGTACTTTTTAATCAGCTCGGGCATGACGTTCTTCTCCACCTCGGCGATGACTTTCGACGGCTGTACGATACGCGTGTTCGCCTCGCTGGTGACCTCGGCGGCGCGCTGGAAATCGATGCGCGTGGCTTTGAGAAGACCCTGGCGAACATCCAGGCTCGCCACGGTTTCCATGGGTATCTCGTCGCCCTGCGGTGTGCGGATGTACATGTTGTTCAGGCTGTCGACATTTTCCCTGTCGGCGCGCGGGTAGCGCACCATTACCTTGATCTCGTCGATGCCGCGCTGCACCCGCTGCGCCTCGGCGCCGTAGTAGGCGTGGCGTACCTGGGTGGCCAGATCGAAGCGGGTCAGGCCCAGGCCCTCGGCCTCTGGCAGGATGTCGAAGTGGATTTCGTCGGCGGTGTCGGAGGCGCCGTTGCGGAAGTCGTAGAGGCCGTCGTAATGGCGCAGTTTCTCCTCCAGTTCCGCGGCCGCCGCGCGCAGCTGCTGGTCGTCGCTGTGCATCAGGTCGAAGGCGACCGCCGGGCCGAAGGAGGGACCGTCGACGTTGGTGATGGAGAACACCTCGGCGCCGTGCACATGCCCCACCTCGCGGCGCCAGCGCTCGGCAATCTGGTCCGAATTGAGACTGCGTTCGGTCTCCTTGGTCAGCTCGACGAAGATGCTGCCGTTGATGCGCTCGAACCCATACACCGCCATGTGTTGCAACAGTTTTTCCCCGCCGCCGGACTCGTGACGATACTTGTCCTCCATGGTCTCGAAGGCCCGGGCAACCTCGGTGATCGCCTCCAGCGTGCGCTCTTCCGGCGTCCCCTGGGCCATGCGCATCTCCACCTGCAGGAATTCCCCGGGCAGTTCGGGCGACAGCACCGTGCGTACCACGCCGCCCAGCAGCAGGCCCGAGCACAGGATCAGCAGCGCCAGGAAAAAGGCCAGGGTGGTGTAGCGGTTCTCGATACAGCGCAGCATGAAAGGCCGGTAGCGGTTCTCCACGAAGTGTTTCAGCCCGCGGTTCACGGCTTCCTGTACGTGGTCGATCTGCAGCAGCAGGCGATTGCGCGTCGGCTTGCTGTGCGCCAGGTGGGCCGGCAGGATCCACTTCGACTCGACCAGCGAGAATACCAGGCATAGGATGACCACCCAGCCACAGGCCTCCGGGAAGGCGCCGAACATGCCGTCCACGAACAGGGTCGGGGCGAAGGCGACGATGGTGGTCAGCACGCCGAAGGTCGCCGGGGTGGCCACGCGGTAGACACCCTTTACCACGTTGTCGATGTGGTGCCCGTGGGCCTCGGTCTCGGTATAGGCGCTCTCGCCCATGATGATGGCGTCGTCCACCACGATACCCAGCACCAGGATGAAACCGAAGATGCTGATCATGTTCAGGCTGGCGTGGATATAGGGGGTATTGATCATGGCCATGGCGCCGAGGAAGCACACGGGTATGCCCAGCATCACCCAGAACGCCAGCTTGATCTCCAGGAACAGCGCCAGGATGATGAAAACCAGCAGTGCGCCCATGGCCAGGTTCTGCATCATCATCTGCAGTCGGCCGGACAGGTAGTAGGTGGAGTCGGACCAGATATCGAGCTCGACGCCGTCCGGCAGTTGCGCGCGTTTCTGCGCCACGTAGGCCTTGGCGGCATCGGCGGTCTCGATGATGTCCTGCGTGCCCATGGCGTAGACGTTGATGCCCAGGGAGTAGGCCCCGTTGAACAGCGCGAAGCCGGCGCCCTCTTCAAAGCCGTCGTTGACCGTGGCGATATCGCCGAGCAGCAGGCGCGTGCCGTCCGGCCAGGTGCGCAGGACGATCTTTTCAAAATCCTGCTGCACATAGGCCTGGCCGGTGGTGCGCAGCATGATCTCGCCGTTGTCAGTGCGCACCGAGCCCGCGGGCAGGTCCAGTGAGGAGGCCGCGATGGTGTCGGCCACGTCCCCCAGGGTCAGGTGGTATTCGCGCAGCAGTTCCTCGGAGATTTCGACGGCGATCTCGTAGTCGCGCGCGCCGATGACTTCCGCGGCGGACACCTCGGGGTAGGTGAGCAGGTCGCGGCGCACACTCTCGGCCAGCGCCTTCATGCTGCGTTCGCCGATGTTGCCCGATACCTGTACCGTCAGCGCCGGGAACAGCACTTCGGGCTGCGAAATGACGGGCTTTTCCGCCGCCTCCGGCCAGTACTGGATGGCGTCCACGCGGTTCTGCACGTCGTCGAGGAGCTTGTTGACGTCCGTGCCGTCCAGCGGCTGGATGATCATGGTGGCATTGGACTCGAAGGAGTCCGATTCCACGCGCTTGATGCCCTCCAGGTCGTTGATCGCCTCCTCGATCTTCAGCACGATCCCCTGTTCGACTTCCTCCGGCGCGGCGCCGGGGTAGGTGGCCTGCACCCAGATCAGTTCGAAGTCGAAGGCGGGGAACATGGCGCGCTGGATGGTGAACGCCGACCCCAGGCCGACGGCCATGATGATGAGCATCAACAGGTTGGCCGCCACCGGGTTGTGGGCGAACCAGGCGATGATACCCTTGCGCGGGGTGGATGTTTGCATCAGCCGTCCGCGCCGTCAGCAGCGGCATCCACGGCTGCGGTCGCGTCACCCAGTTCCGCGCCCTGCGCCGGTGTTTGCTCGCGGCGGTTTAGCTGGTTGGATGGCGTGCGCGAATGAATGCTGACGCGGGAGCCGTCGAAGGAGCTGTCCAGTGTGGTAAGCGAGACCAGGTCGCCGTTGTCCAGGCCGCTGACGACGTACAACAGGTCGCCGCCGGTGCGCAGCATCGAGACCTGGCGATTGCGCAGTTGCATACCCTCGTCGACCACCCAGACCTGGTTGCCCGCGCGCAGCACGTGGCGCGGCAGGGTGACCACGTCCTCGATCTCGCGGCCCTGTATATTCGCATTGACGAAGCTGCCGATGCGCAGCGGTTCGCGGCCCGGGTGCTGTAGCGCGTACGGGTCCTCGATGCGCGCCACCGCGTAGAGCACGCGCGAGCGCTCGTCGAATACACCCTCGGTGCGTTGCAGGTGGGCGGTCCAGTGTTTTACCTCGCCGGCCACGTCGGTATACAGGTCTATGGGGGCGCCCTGGCCCGCGTCGCCCAGGCCCGGCAATTCCAGGTAGTCCAGCCGCCCCTGGGGAATCGGCAGGCGCACCTCGGCGACAGCGACGGAAAACACGTCGGCGATCGGGCTGCCGGGCGCCACGAACTGGCCCAGGTCGCTGTGCTTGGCGCGAATCAGCGCGTCGTAGGGTGCGCGGATCACGGTGCGTTCCAGGTTGTCCCGCGCGGTGTCCAGGTCGGCCTGGGCGGCGAGCAACTGCGCTTCTGCCTGTTCGAGCTGGGGCTTGCGCAGGTAGAGGTCGCGCGCCTCGTCGCTGCGCTGGCTGCCCGCGGGGAGCTTCTGCCACTCGCGCAGGGCGACCTCGGCACGGCCCTTTTCCTGCACCAGGTTGCTTTCGGCCGATTCCACGGCGGCCTGTGCGCGCAACAGGTTGGTCTCGTAATCGCGCGGGTCGATGCGCAACAGGATTTCGTCTGCGGAGACGAAGCCGCCGACGTTGAAATTGGGTGACACCTCGATGACGCGCCCCGTCACTTCCGACAGCAGGGACGACTCGCGCAGCGGGCTCACCGTGCCCTGGGCCTGTACCGGAATGCGCAGGGTTTCCCTGACCACTTCCGCCACGTCGATGGAGATCGGCTTGTACTCCGGCTCGGCAATTTCGGTGGGCGGGCGGTTGAGGTAGAGCAGCGTCGCGATCGCCACCGCACCGGCGAGAAGGGCGACGGACAGCACGAGTTGTTTTGTTCGGGATGCCACGTCGACGACCACCTGGTGAACTGTGCAGCGACCATCGGTGGCGCACGGGGTGAGCGCGCGATGGATCGGCATTAACGGGCGGCATTTATACCATAATCACACCCGGGCATCCTGTGAAATACTTGTAATAAACGCATTTAACCCCCGGAGCGTGTGTCGATCCGGGGGTTAAATGTTGTGAACTGCCGCTAAGTGATCGCGACTGGCGTCACTCGGCTTTGTCCATGTGAACGTCCATCTGCGGGTAGGGAATGCTGATGCCCGCCTCGTCGAAGCGCAGTTTGACGGTTTCCTGGGTGTCGAAGAACACACCCCAGAAATCCGCGCTCTTGACCCAGGGGCGCACCACGAAGTTGACGCTGGAGTCGCCCAGTTCGCTCAGCGCGATGACCGGCGCCGGCTCGTCCAGCACCCGCTCGTCCGCCGTGACGATCTCCTCCAGCAATTTTTTCGCCTTGAGCAGGTCGTCGTCATAGGAAATACCGAACACCATATCCACGCGTCGTGTGTCCCGGGCGGAGAAGTTGGTGATGTTGTTGTCCAGGATGGCGCCGTTGGGCACGATGATTTCCTTGTTGTCCGGGGTCGTCATGGTGGTGGTGAAGATACTGATCTTGTCGACGACGCCGGTGGCGCCCCCCGCCTCGACGAAGTCCCCCTTGGTGAACGGCCGGAAGATGATCAACATCACCCCGGAAGCCAGGTTGGACAGCGAGCCCTGCAACGACAGGCCGATAGCCAGGCCCGCCGCACCGAGCAGGGCGACCAGCGAGGTGGTGTCTATGCCCAGTTGGCTCAGCGCCGCCACCACGACGAACAGCAGCAGCACCCAGCGCAGGATGCTGGACAGGAAGCCCACCAGGATTTCGTCCATGCCGCGCGATTGCAGCAGGCGCTTGACGCCGTTGACCACGATATTGACGACCATGCGCCCGAGGTAAAAGATGATCAGGGCCGTCAGTATCTTCAGGCCCCAGGGTATGGCGTAGTCGTTGATGAGCATCGCTATGTCGAGATTTTCCATGCTGTCGGCTCCTTACCGAAAGGTCTTGTCTGGTAAAAAATAGCGTACATTGCCGGCTTTACAAAATTCTTGAACCGGTGGCACTGCGGTGGGGGCCGCGCGGGTGCTATAGTTGCGCGCGGAACAGGCTGATGACCGGAGCAGGTAATGGCAACGACTTTCGACAATCCCGCGGCGCTGCTGGAGGCGGTGGGCAGGGACCTGGGGCACAGTGACTGGCTGCAGATCGACCAGGAACGGATCAACCAGTTCGCCGACGCCACCGGCGACCACCAGTGGATTCATGTCGATCCGGACAAGGCCGCGGACGGCCCCTACGGTGCGACCATCGCCCACGGCTACCTGACACTGTCCCTGGCGAACCTGTTCCTGCCGCAGATCATGCAGGTGGAGAACACTTCCATGGGTGTGAATTATGGCTGCGAGAAAGTGCGCTTCCCGGCGGCCGTCCCGGTGGGCAGCCGTATCCGCGGTCACGGTGAGGTGATCAGTGCCGAGGAGGTCAAGGGCGGTGTCCAGGTCGTCGTGCGCATGACCATCGAGATCGAGGGCAGCGAGCGTCCCGCCTGCGTCATCGATACCATCAGCCGTTTCTTTCCCTGAGCCGCGCCGCGCTGCCGCGATTATGATTGAGGCCAGTGATGTCGTAGCGCCTGTCCACCCCTCGGCCACGGTGGTGCTGTTGCGCGATGGCCGCGACGGGCTGGAGGCCCTGCTGGTACAGCGCGACAAGGCGGTTACGCACATGGGCGGCATGTGGGTGTTTCCCGGCGGCAAGGTGGACGAGGCCGACTACACCGCCGATCGCGACCCCTACGCCGCGGCGGTCAACGCCGCTATCCGCGAGACCCGCGAGGAGGCGGGCGTGCAGGTCAGCGCGGACCAGCTGGTATGGCTGTCCCACTGGACGACGCCGGCGGGTGCGAAGCGGCGCTTTGCCACCTGGTTCTTCCTCACCCTGCTGGAGGATGAGCAGGAGGTGGTAGTCGATGGCGGCGAGATCGCCAGGCATCGCTGGGTGGCGCCGTCCGTGGCACTGGCGGAGTCCGCCGACGAGGCGCACGACCTGCGCCTGATGCCGCCGACCTTCGTCAGTCTCAGCGACATCGCCGCCTGCCGCGACTGCGCCCACGCGCGCCGGCACATCGGCGCCCGCGACGCCATCATGTATGCGCCGCGCATGGTCTTCGTGCAGGACGGAATCTGTTTTCTCTACCAGGGCGACGCCGGCTATGACGCGGAGGCGCTGGATGCGCAAGGGCCGCGGCACAGGTTGTACATGGTCAACGACCAGCTCGACTACATCCGCGAGCTGTGACGTGGCGCGCCCGCCGGCCAGGCCGGTGGGCCGACGCGCGGTCCGTGCAGCCCGTGGTCAGGCTTTCACGATCACCGAGCTGCCGTGGCCGAACAGGCCCTGGTTGGCGGTGATACCGACCTTCGCGCCCTGCACCTGGCGATCGCCCGCCTCGCCGCGCAGTTGCCAGGTCAGTTCGCAGACCTGGGCCAGCGCCTGCGCCGGCACGGCCTCGCCGAAGCAGGCCAGGCCGCCCGAGGCATTGACCGGAATCTTGCCGCCCACCGCGGTGTCGCCGGCGCGCAGCAGCGCCGCCGCCTCGCCGCGCGGCGCCAGTTGCAGGTCCTCGATCCAGTCCAGTTCCAGGGCGGTGGAGAGATCGTAGACCTCGGCCAGGTCCACGTCCGCGGGGCCGATACCGGCTTCCTCGTAGGCCTTCAGCGGGATTTGTGAGCGGTAGGCGATGGCCTCCACGCCGGCCGCCGCGGCGGAGTCGGTGGCGATGTCGGGCATTTCCACCACGCCGCTGGCGAAGGTCGGCGTGACGGTGGAAATCGCCGCGACGCGCGGGGCATTCGCCTTGCCGATTTTTTTCGCGTACTCCAGGCTGGACACCACCAGCGCGGCGCCGCCGTCCGAGGTGGCGCAGATATCCATCAAGCGCAGCGGGTCGGCGACCATGGCGGAGGCCGCCACGTCCTCGGCGGAAAACACCTTCTTGTAACGCGCGCGGGGATTGTGCGCGCCGATCCTGGAGTTCTTCACCTTTACCGCGGCGAAATCTTCCAGGGTGTCGCCGTACAGGTCCATGCGCCGCCGCGCGTAGAGCGCGAAGTAGGTGGGATTGGTGATGCCCAGGTAGAAGCGCACCCAGTCCGGGTCTTCCGGCCGGTAGCCACCGGCGGGGGCGAGAAAGCCCTTGGGGGTGGTGTCCGCGCCGACCACCAGCGCGACGTCGCACTCGCCCGCGTTGATCTTGTTGCGCGCCGCTGCCAGGGCCTGCGAGCCGGAAGCGCAGGCGGCGTAGGACGTGTTGACCTCGGCGCCCTGCCAGCCCAGCGCCTGGGCGAAGGTGGCGCCGGCGACGTAGCCGGGATAGCCGCAGCGCACGGTGGCGCCACCGGACACGAAGCGCACGTCCTGCCAGGGCACCCCGGCGTCGGCCAGCGCCTCGCGCGCGGCGGCCACGCCGTACTCCACGAAATTGTGGCCCCACTTGCCCCAGGGATGCATGCCGGCGCCAAGGATGGCGATTTCATTGGACATTGTCTGCTTACTCCACGCTGTTGCGGCGACGGCCTAGCCGGCTAGCGGCTGCCATTTCCAGGTCATCTTGATGTCTTCGTCGGTCTCGTGCAGGGGTTCCAGCACCAGTTCCACCGGCATCCCCACCTTGATGTCGTCCACGCTGACCCCGGTAACCACCTGTCCCAGCACCACCATCTGCTCTTTTTCCAGCTCCACGGCGGCGATGGTGAAGGGCTCGAAGGGTTCCGGCGCGATGAAGGGCTCCGGCGGCTTGTAGCAGGCGTTGGTATAGCTCCAGATGCGACCGGTGCGGCTCAACTGCACATCCTCGAATTCCGTGCTGCTGCACTGCGGGTTGCGGCAGTAGTGGGTCTGCCGCGGGAAGAAGTACGTGCCGCAGTCGGTGCAGCGGGTGCCGATCAGGTGCGGGCTGGCATCCATGGTGTACCAGCCCTCGATGGCCGGATTCTGGGGTTTGCCGCTCATAGGTGAACTCCGGGGCGAGAAAACGTGGCACAGGGTACCCCCGGGCAGGAGAGCAGGCAAGCGCGCCCGGTGCCGGCGCGCTTGTCAGGGGCGCAGCAGTTGGGCACAGTGCGGCCATGTGCGGACGCTTCAATGTCATCGACAGCCCGGGTCTGCAGGCGTTGTTGCGCGACCTGGGTATAGACCTCTCCCTGCCGTCCCGCGCCAACGTGGCGCCCACGGAACAGGTGTCGCTGGTGGTGCACGGCGAGCACGGGCCGCTGCTGCGGCAGGCGCGCTGGTGGTTGACTCCCGCCTGGGCGCCGCAGGTCGACCAGAAGTACGCGATGTTCAACGCGCGCAGCGAAACACTGGGCAGGAGCCGGGCGTTCCGCGCGCCGTTTCGCCACCAGCGCGGTGTGGTGCCGATGAGCAGTTTTATCGAGTGGCGCGGCGCGGGCGGGGCGAAGCAGCCCTGGCTGGTCACGAACCAGCAGGCCGCGCTGGCGGTGGCCGCCCTGTGGGACGTGTGGGACAGGGGCGAACAACCGCTGTTGTCCTGCACCCTGGTGACCACGGCCGCGGCGCCGGAATTCGAGCCCTGGCACCGGCGCATGCCGGTACTGCTGACGCCCGACGAGAGCGCGCGCTGGCTGGACAACAGCCGGGAGATTGCCGCCGCGGACGAACTGTTCCGCCCGCGGCTGAAATTTCCGCTGCACCTGGCTCCCTTGGCGCGCTCCATCGGCAATGCGCGCAACAAGGACCCGTCCGGCCTCACTCCCGTCGGCGAGGTGGTGTCGCTGGGCGATTGAACCGAGCGGCTGGATTAGCACAGGAAATTGACCCCTGGCAACATGGCGCGGCCCCCGGCATCGGTACACAATGCCGGCCACTGAGCAACGGGGCAAGGGACACAGGAGAACACCATGGGTGTATACGCGATTACCGGCGGCGCCACGGGCATCGGCGCGGAACTGAAATCACAGCTTGAGCAGGCCGGCCACCGGGTCATCTCGGTGGACATCAAGGAGGGCGATGTGGTCGCCGACCTGTCCACCGCCGACGGGCGGCAGCGGGCGGTCGACGGCGTGCGTGAACTCGCCGCGGACGGCCTCGACGGCTTCATCCCCTGCGCGGGCCTGCCGCCGGTGGCGCGCCCGCTGTCATTGATCGCCCAGGTCAACTACTTCGCGGTGATCGCCACGGTCGAGGGCCTGCGCGACCTGGTGGCGAAGAAAAACGGCAGCATCCTGTTTGTCTCCTCCAATTCCGCGCCCATGGTGCCGGCGGATGACCCTTTCGTGCAGGGTTGCCTGGGCGGGGACGAGACCGCGACCTGCGCCGCGCTGGAGGAGCGCGACGGCCACACGGCCTACGCCGGCTCCAAGCGCGCCGTCACCATCTGGATGCGGCGCAACGTCGTCGCCTACGCCGCCGACGGCATCCGCCTCAACGCCGTGGCGCCCGGCATTACCATGACGCCGCTGACCGAGCAGGTGCTGCAGGACGAGGAGATGGGCGAGGTCATCAGGGCGTTTGGCGACAGTGTCCCGCTGGGCGGCACCGCGCAGCCGCGGCAGATCGCCAATGTCATGCGCTTCCTGCTCAGCGAGGACGCCGACTTCGTCTGCGGCTCGGTGTTTTTCGTCGACGGCGGCTCCGACGCCATGCTGCGCGCCGAGGATTTCTGAGCGCCCGGCGCGTCTCAGTCGCCGCTGTCGGCGCGAATGTCCGCCGCCACCGTGCGCGACAGCTGCAACAGCAACTCGCTGTAGGCCGCGGCAATGGCCGCGGCGGAGTTGTCCTGCAACGGCTGCCGCAACTGCTCCATCCTGCGTGCCACCACGCTGTTGTCGGCGGGCCGGTAGAGCAGCCACTCGGCCACCAGGCTCGCCTGCGTCGCGTCGGCGTCCATTGACAACACCGTCATCCTGAACCCGTAGTCAGGCGCGCGGCCGCTGTGCCAGGGGTACAGGCGCACGCCCTGCGTGTCCAGCAGTGCCGCGAGGTTCAGCGCCATGACCCGCGCCATGCCGTGCGCCAGCGGTTCGGCCCAGTAGTCGGAGTCCGACACCCGCAGTGTATTGCCGTCCCGGTTGTGGACGAGATTTTCCCTGGCCAGGTATTCGGGCACGGCAACCGGGCCAACCCCCAGTGTCGGCGTGTCGCCCCGCGCCGCCTGCGCCGGCGTCGCGCTCAGCAGGTAGTAGTTGTGCGGCGGGCTGTTGCCGCAGGCCGTGAGCAGCGCGCAGCAGCAGATGATGCATGCGAAGGTCCGGTATGTCGTGTTCATCGCTTGTTCTGGCTCCTGCCCTGAATCAGGGACTCGGGTTGTTCTTCCAGCGTCCTGGCCAGGGCCTGCAGTGAGCGCCCGGCCCGGGCCAGTTCCGCCAGGGCGTTGTTCAGCCGGTACAGGGTCGCCGAATCCTGGGAGGCAAGGTCCTCGACGTTACCCATGGCCTGCCGGAAGGTGTCCGTCGCGATTTCCAGTGTCTGCAGGTTGCTCTCGATCAACTCGGACAACCGCGGCAGCTCGTCGTGGGCGCTGGACACCGTGGCGGCGGTCTCGTCCAGCACCGAGTCCAGTCGCGGCCCGCTGCTGGCCAGCTGCGCACGCAGTTCCTCGCTCAGGGACGTCAGCGATTGCAGCGCCGCCGTGGCCTGCCGCGGCAGGGCCTGCACGTCCTCGCTGGAGGCCACCGCGTAAAACTGTTCCACCATGGCCTCGACATCCTCGGCCAGCGCGCCGAAATCGATATCCTGCAGCTTGCGCGTGATGCGCTCCAGGTCGGACGGCACCGTCGGGAACTGGAAGTAGGGTGAATCGATATCGCGCAGCACCAGTTCGCTCTGCGGGTGAAAATCGAGCTGGATATAGAGCAGGCCGGTCAGCAGGCTCTGGGTGTTGAGCTGGGCGCGCAGGCCGCGGTTCAGCAGTTCTTCGGTGAGGTCGTCGTTGGCCGCGCCGCGACGGCGGATGGCGCCCGGGTCGAAGTCCGCTTCCACGAGCATGATCAGTTCGAGGTTGTCGGAATCGAGGATCAGCTCGATATCGGTGACCTGGCCCACTTTTACGCCGCGGATCGCCAGCGGCGCGCCGATGTTGAGGCCGGTGACGGAACCGTCGAACACCATCACGACTTTTTCCTTCGTGCCGAAGCCCGACCCCAGCACGAACAGCAGGGTGGTGACGGCAATGAGTACCGCGCCGGCGACAAAGGCCCCGATGGCGACGGTATGCGGCTTCTCACTCATTGGCTCTCCTCACTGGCGGCGGCGCTTGTACTGGCGGCGGCGCTGCGCGACAGGAACTGGCGCACCACGGGTTGGTCGCTGTGCTCGCGCAGCTGCGCCGGGTCGCCCTGGGCGATCATGGTGCGGCTGTTGTTGTCCAGGTAGACGCTGTTGTTGGCGATGGCGAAGATGCTCGGCAGTTCGTGCGTGACCATCACCACCGTGGCGCCGATGCTGTCCTTGAGTTGCGCGATCAGCTCGTCGAGCAGCCGCGAGCTGATCGGGTCCAGGCCGGCCGAGGGTTCATCGAAGAAGAGTATCTCCGGGTCCAGCGCAATGGCGCGGGCCAGGGCGGCGCGTTTGCGCATGCCCCCGCTGATCTCCGAGGGGTAGTACCCCTGGTAGCCGTCGAGGCCCACCAGCGCCAGCTTGTAGGCGACGATGTCGGCGATTTCGGCCGGCGCATAGCGGGTGTAGAGCTGCAGCGGCAGGGAGACGTTCTCCGCCAGGGTCATTGCGCTGAACAGACCGCCATTCTGGTAGGTGATCCCCCAGCGCTGGCGCATGGCTTCCTGTTCAGCGGCATTGGCGCGGGTAAAATTCCGCCCGTTGTAGGCGATGTCGCCGCAGCTGGGCTCGATCAGGCCCAGCATGTGCTTGAGCAGGGTGCTCTTGCCGCAGCCGCTGCCGCCCATGATGACGAAGATGTCGCCGCGATTGACGTCGAAATTGAGGTCGCGCTGGATGACGAATGAGCCGTAGGCCATGGTCAGGTCGCGCACCTCGATATGCGCCTGCCCCATCACAGGCCCACCTGCTGGAAGATGATGTTGACCGCGGCGTCGGCGACGATCAGGTAGACGATGGCGGTGACGACGGCGTCGGTCGCCGCCTGGCCCACGGCGGCGGAACTGCGGCCGGAGTTGATGCCGGCGCGGCAACCGGCCACCGCGATCAGGGCGGCGAAGAGGAACGATTTGAGTACCCCCACGCTGAGGTGGGCCAGCGTCATCGCGCCCAGACCCTGGTTGATGTACACCACGGGTGAAATGCCCATGCCGCCGGCGACGATGCCGCCGCCGATGATGCCCAGCAGGTTGGCGTACACGGTCAGCAGCGGCATGATCGCCACCAGCGCCAGCATGCGCGGGATCACCAGGAACTCGATGGGCGATATCCCCATGGTGGTGATGGCGTCGATTTCCTCGTTGGTCTGCATGGTACCCAGTTGCGCGGCATAGGCCGCGCCGGTGCGCCCGGCCATGACCACGGCGGTCATCAGCACCCCCATTTCGCGCAGCATGCCGATGACCACCAGGTCGGCGACGAAGATTTCCGCGCCGAACTGCTGCAGTTGTACGGCGCCGAGATAGGCGAGGATCATGCCCACCAGGATGCTGGTCAGGCTGATGATGGCGAAGGCGTCCGGCCCGGCCTGGTGGCAGAAGGTGAGAAAGTCGATGCGCCGGGTATTGGCGCGCCCGCTGACCAGCCGCGCCAGTGCGATGCACACCTCACCGGCAAAGCCCAGCGATTCGCGCAGGCGGTCGACCAGGTCGCGCAGCAGCTTGCCGGGCCGCAGCGCGTGCAGCCAGTGCGGCGCATCGTCCGCCGGCGGCTCGTGCGCGCTGACCGCGGTCGCCACGGCCAGCAGGCGCTCCACCGCCTCGGGCATATTGCGCGTGCGGAAGTCGATGCCTGCCTCGCGACAGTAGTTGTGGCATTGCAGCAGGAAGGCCATGAGGATGGAATCCCAGGCGCCCAGCCCGGCGCCGTCGGCGGTCAGGCGCAGGGGGTGGGATACGCGCAGGGCGGACTGCAGCGCGGCGAAGTCGCCGTGATGCTGCCCCTGGACCCAGTCCCCGGAAAGGCGCAGCGAGGACTCTTCGCGGTCGTGACCGTCGAGAACGTAGTCGGGGGTGTTGCTGCTCATCGGCTGCCGCTGTGCTTGTTTGTAAACAGTCTAAACACTGGGCCGCAGAAATGCCAAGAGCCCCGCGGGGGCCGGGACAGTCAGCGATAGGGCAGGGCCGGACGCAGGCGCTCGACAGTGTCGCTGGCCTTGCGGTAGATCTCGTTTACCCTGGCCTCGGCGCCGCCCTCGAGCCGGCGCGCGATCATGGTTACCGGGAAGAGGAAGGTGTCGCTGTCCCGGTAGCGCAGGGCGCGGCTGCGCCCGAGCTGGTCCTCGTACACCACCCAGTGCAGGTCGAGGTCCGCCGCCAGGTGGTCGCCGAGGATGACGCCCATTGCCTGCAGCTCGCGGGTCTGGTCCGGGCGCACGATGTCGCGGTCCAGCAGCGCCTGTAGCAGCGCCAGGTCGCGCTCGCGCTCACCGCTGAAACGCCGCCCCAGGCGCAGTGCGGCCAGTTCCTGCAGCAGGTCGCGCTGTTGTTGCATGAACTGGCGGTCCAGGCTGGAGAGCTCGCCGACCTGCGGCTCCTGCGCCACGGCGACCGCGGTGAGTACGGCCAGTAGCAGGGCGAGGCAGGGTGCGATAATGCGTGGCATGGGTTGTCCCCGGGGTGGTCGTTTTCGGCGGTTGGCGTCGGCAGCCCATTGTAGCGGACAGGTTGTCATCCTGTCGCCGTCATGGATAATGGCGGGCTTCCCCGCAACCAAGCGGGCGCCCCGGGAGCGGCGACCCGCCCCGCACGCGGAGTAGACACATGATCACCGGTAGCATCGTCGCCCTGGTAACCCCCATGCACGAGGACGGCAGCGTCGACTGGGACAGCCTGGACAGGTTACTGGACCTGCACCTCGCGGTGGGCACCGCCGCCATCGGCGCGGTGGGCACCACGGGCGAGAGTGCCACCCTGAGCGTGCCCGAGCACTGCGAGGTCATTCGCCACTGCGTCAAGCACTGCGCCGGCCGCCTGCCGGTCATTGCCGGCACGGGCTCCAACTCGACGCGCGAGGCGATCGAGCTGACCGAGTCAGCGGCGGGCGCGGGCGCCGACGCCTGCCTGCTGGTGACGCCCTACTACAACCGGCCGACCCAGCGCGGACTCTACGAGCACTTTCGCACGGTCGCCGAGGAAGTGGCCATCCCGCAAATCCTCTACAACGTGCCCGGACGCACGGCGGTGGACATGGACAACGACACCGTGGTGCGCCTGGCAGAGGTGGACAATATTATCGGCCTCAAGGATGCCACCGGCGACCTGTCGCGCCTGCCGGACCTGCTGGCGCGCTGTGGCGACGATTTCGCCATCTACTCCGGCGACGACCCCACCGCCATGGAGCTGATGTTGTCGGGCGGGCAGGGGGTGATCTCGGTCACCGCCAATGTCGCTCCCGCGCTCAACGCGCGCCTGGCCGAGGCGGCGCTGTCTGGCGAGCGCCAGACCGCGGCGGAGATCAACGATCAACTTGTCTCTCTCTACCACGCGCTGTTCCTGGAGGCGAACCCGATACCCGTGAAATGGGCTTTACACTACCAGGGCCTGGTCGGCGAGGGCATCCGCCTGCCCCTGACCGTTCTCGACGAACGTTTTCACGCGCCGGTCATCGCCGCCCTTGAATCCGCCGGGGTGGCGCGGCAATGATGCGTACTCCCCTGGCCGTGATGTTCTGTGTCCTGCCGTTGCTGTCCGGCTGCGGCTTCCTGTTCGGCGACGACGGCGTATTTCGCGACAAGTCCCAGGATTACAAGCGCGCGTCGGAAACCCCCGTGGTCAAGGTGCCCGGGGACAAGGACAGCGCCGCCCTGCGCGAACTCTACGTGGTGCCGCCGGTGCGCGAAGACCTGGTGCTGGCGGGTGAGTTCGAGGTGCCCAGGCCTGCGCCCCTGGTGGGAGGCGCCGGTGCCGAGGTGGTGCGTATCCAGAAGCTGGGCGAACAGAGCTGGGCGCTGGTGGAACTCGCTCCCGGCCAGGTGTGGCCCCAGGTGCGCAGTTTTCTCGCCGCCGCGGGCATGCAGGTCGCCCGGGCGGATGCGCGCGCCGGCACCATCGACACCGGCTGGCTCAAGCTTGAGGGCAAACCCATGGAGAGCCGCTTTCGCTTTCGCATGGAGCAGGGCGTGCAGCGTGCCACCAGTGAACTCCACGTATTGCAGATGAATCGCGCGGGGGATGTGGACAACTGGCCACGTACCTCTGACGACCCGGCCCAGGCGCAGGAAATGCTGCGTGCCGTGGCGCAGTACCTCGCCGATACCGCGGATTCCACCCCCGTGTCCATGGTCGCCCAGCAGGGCATCAGTTCCGGCGGCAAGATATCCCTGCAGGAGTCCGCGCAGGGCTATACCTACATCAACCTGGGGCTGCCCTTCGACCGCGCCTGGGCGTCGCTGGCGCGGGGGCTGGAAAAGTCCACGTTTGAGATCGTCGACCGCGACCGTTCCGCCGGCGTCTATTACACGCGCTTCCTGGGCCCTGAGAACGCCGAGGAAGAGGGCTGGTTCGACTGGTTGTGGGGTGAGGAGGAACACCCGCTCGCCGGTGTGCGCTTCCTGGTGAACATGGACGTCGTGGACGCGCAGACGGTCAGCATTCGCCTGCGTCCCGAGGACGCCTCGCGCGTCCTGGAAAAACGCGAGGAGCAGGCCCTGCTGTCACTCATCAAGGGCAACATCAACTAGGCCCGTGGCGGCAGGTTGCGCGATGCCCGGGTCCCGGTTCCGCAGTGCCCACGGCGCTGGCAGGCATTGATGCAGATCGCCTCCCTGGGATCCGGCAGCCGCGGCAACGGCACCCTGGTGCGCGCCGGCTCCACCCTGGTGCTGGTCGACTGTGGCTTTTCCCTGCGCGAAACCACCCGGCGTATGGCGCGCCTGGGCGTCGAGCCCGGCGATCTCGACGCTGTACTGGTAACCCATGAACACGGCGATCATGCCAGTGGTGTGGCCGGCCTTGCGCGCAAGCACAAGCTGCCGGTATACCTTACGCACGGCACCCTGGGCAGCGGCAGGCTGGACGGCGCCGACGACTACCGGTGTTTCAACTGCGGCGAGACCCTGCCGCTGGGGGAACTCTCGGTGCAGACGGTGGCGGTGCCCCACGACGCCGCCGAGCCCTGCCAGTTCCGTTTCGACTGGCGCCAGCGAAGCCTGGGCATCCTGACCGACCTGGGCAGCGTTACCCCGCATGTCGTGCAGAGCTTTCGCGACTGCCGCCTGCTGATGCTGGAGTTCAACCACGACCTGGAAACGCTGATGCACGGGGAATACCCGCCGCATCTGAAGCGGCGCGTCGGCGGGGACTGGGGGCACCTGAACAACCAGCAGGCGGTGGACCTGCTGCGCCAGTTGAACGCTCCCGCGCTCGCCCACCTGGTGGTGGCGCACGTCAGCGAGAAGAACAACCGCCGCGAGCTCGCCGAGGAGGCGTTGCTGTCCGTACTCGATTCCCTGGACAGGGTGGTATTCGCCTGCCAGGCAGAGGGTTTCGGCTGGCTGCAGGTCGACTGAGCAGGCCTGCGACGGGAGCTCCCTGCCGCGCATTTTTTCCCCCAATTGTGACCCCATTCCCGTTTCCGGGCCGCCGCCCGCGCGCGCGCCTGACGCCGCGCCGGGCTTTGCGCTAGGCTGCGAATCTTCAGGGCACAGCGGGCCGCTTGCGAAGTCGCCCGCCTGTGCGGCAGGACAGGAACACGTGCCGGGTCAGGCGCCCGGAGCGGGGCAGTGATTGGGCAGTTGCAGGGTTTTCACCCCTGCCAGCGCGGCGTCGCGCGGGCATTGCAGGTCGGGATTTCCGGAAAGGTCCAGGTGGTCCAGCGCGCTCAGGCCGTATAGCGGCACCGGGTCGACGATGCGGTTGTCATCGAGGTACAGCTCGCGCAGCTCGTCCAGGCGGTTCAGCTCGACCAGGTTGCGGATGCCGTTGGCGGACATGCGCAGGCGCCTGAGCCCGGTGAAGACCGAGAGACCGCCGAGGTCGGTGATGCCCGCGTGGGCGCAGTTCAGGTCCACCAGTTCCGCCGGGGCGGTGACAGACTGGTCGACGATGGCCTGCTCGACACAGGCGCGCAGGGCCGGGTCGGCGATGTCGAAGCCGGTGAACAGCGGCGGCGGCGAGTAGACGACCCGGTCATTGACCTTGATATCGTAGCCCTGGCAGGCGGCCAGGAGCAGTGACAGACACAGGAAAAAAGACGAAGACACGATGTGCGACGGCATGATTACAGCACTCCCTGCGGGTGGGGCTTACCCAAAATGAGCATCCTGGAGTTGACAGGCATGGTCCGGCGCTCCAATGGCCATTATAATGCCAATGGACGCGGTGGAGCACGCCACCGGGCGCAGCCGGGAGGAGCGATCGGCGGTATGTCGAATTCCAGTGACGGCGGGTCCCCCGACGGGGAGTCCCGGGATGCCAGGCACGGTGACAGAGCGCCCGGTACGCGCGGCATGCGCGGGCGCGCATCCGGCGAGCGGGCGCAGGTCAACGAGGGGGGCGACTCCCTCGAGGCCATCAGCATTGTCCAGCGCGGGAACCTGAAGTCGCTGGAAAAGACGCTGCGCAAGCAGTGGCGCATGGGGCAGAACATCGTCCTGTGCTGGAGTTCCGATGAGCGCGGCCTGCTGGTCATTTTTGTCCCGCACTATTTTCTCGGCAACTACTGCGCCGCGGCCGGTGGCGCCAGCGACGATGAAAGCCGCGACAACGAGGCGTTTATTCGCGAGCTGATCTCCGGCGAGCGGCGCAAGAGCCGCGACGAGTTGTTCGCGGTCAGTGAACGCCTGGACGTATCCCCCACGTTTATCAAGTTGAATACGGCGCTTTCCGAAGAGGCGCAGGTGCTGGCGTCGGTCGAGGAACTGATCAAGCGCTACGGCCTCAGCTATGTCGACAGCCGGGCTGTGCTGTTGTTCGACATCGTCGATTTTTCCCTCTATACGCCGTTCGAACAGGCCAGCCAGCTCAACAGCCTGTCCTATTCCCTCAATTCCGCCTGCAGCAAGCTGTGGGGCAAGGGTATCGAGATCAACTTCGCCCGCACCACCACCGGCGACGGCTACTATGTCTGGAACCGCGACCTGAGCGCCAGCGCCAACCAGGACCTGTTTGTCTTCATGCTGCTGGTAGTGGCCGACAACGCTGTTGCACGCGCGGCCTCCCGGGGCAATACCGTGCCGGTCATCCGCACCGGTTACCATATCGGTGGTCACTACGAGCTGTACCAGGCGGAGGGGGTCAATCCTTCCGTGTTCAGCTATATCGTCGGCGATGTGACCATAGAGCTGGCGCGTATGCTGGACCTGGCCCAGGCGCACCAGGTGCTCATCGGCGAGTTTCACTGCCAGCAGGCCGGCTGGGGCGGCAATGCGGTGAAGTCCATTACCTCGGTCTCGGCCGCCGCTTTCGTCAGCGCCTGTAACCGCGCCCTCGACGCGGTACGCGGCATCGCGCTGTCCAGCAAGGGCATCGACGCCATGTCCTGTCACCTCACCGATATGGAGGACGCCGATGGCGAAACCCGCCCGCGGCGATTCCGCATCGTCGACAAACACGGCCTGTCGCGCTACGCCTACAACCTGGAGATAGAAATTGATCTCGCCGGCGAGGTGATGACCCTGGGGCTGGACCCGTCCCGGCTTCCCGGCCGCTCCGAGCAGGCGGCGTCGCCCCCGGTGCAATCCGGCGCCAGTACCGAGGAACTCATCGACGACCTGTCATCGCTGCTGAAGAAACGCGGCAACAAGACCATTACCGAGGAATAGCGGTCATGGGCCAGATTCAGCGCGCGGGCCACATGGACGTGAGCAATACCGTGGACGTCAGCTCTGCCAGCGCCGTTTGCGGCGCGGTGCGCTCGATCCTCCAGGAACATTTCCGCGCATTTGATTTCGCGGTGCTGGAGGTCTTGTTTCGCGACCTGCAGCGCCTCTACGAGGGCGATTACCCCGGCTTTCGCGCCTGTGACATCCAGTACCACAACCTGCAGCACGTGCTCGACGTGACACTGGCGATGGGGCGCCTGCTCGATGGCTGCCTGCGCAATCCCGAACAGGAGGTGCGCCTGTCCTCCGAACTCGCCCTGGCCGGCATTGCCACGGCCCTGTTCCACGATTCCGGCTATATACGCCGCACCCGCGACACACGGCACAGTAACGGCGCCGCGTATACCCGTGTGCACGTCAGCCGCGGCGCGCGCTTTCTCGCGTCCTACCTGCCCGAGGTCGGCCTGCAGGACATCGTCGGCACCTGCACGCGAATCATCTACTTCACCGGCTATGACAGGGATCCGCAAAGCATCGAGGTCCACGGCCGTGCGGAGTACCTGCTCGGCACCTTGCTGGGCACCGCCGATCTGATCGCGCAACTGGCCGACATCGATTATGCCGCGAAGTGCCGGGAGTACCTGTACGAGGAGTTTGTCGCTGGCGGCCTCGCCGGCGAGCAGGGCGAGCAGTCGCACATGGGGACGATCTACCGCTCCCGTGAACAACTGTTGAGCATGACCCCGGCCTTCATCCGCACGACCATGGAAGTGCGCCTGGGCGAACAGTTCGACGGCGTGCATCGCTACGCTGCGGAGCACTTCGGCGGGCGTCACCTGTACATGGACGCCATCGTGGAAAACTGCCGCAACCTCGAGGCCATGCTGGCCACCGAGGGACACTGAGCACCCCGGCTCCCCTGGACCTCGCGGTCCTGCCTCACGGCGAGGCCGACCTGGAACGCGCGCGCGCCTGCGCCGCGCGACTGGGTCTGCCCCTGCTCGCACCCGGCGCGCAGCCGCCGCACGACACTGCCCAGGCGCTGCTGGTGTGTCGCGACCGCTGCATCGCCCTGCAGGAATTGGCCAGTCCCGCTCCCGGTCCCCTGCGGGTGGATTTCGGCGCGGGCGGCATGCGGCACCGCCGGCGCGGCGGCAACAACGAACTGATCGGGCGCGCCGTGGGGGTCACCGGCCAGCGCACGCCGGGCCTGCTCGACGCCACGGCGGGGCTGGGCCGGGACGCGTTCGTGCTCGCCGACCTGGGCTGCCGGGTGAGACTCTGTGAGCGCAACAAGGTCGTGCTGGAACTGCTGCGCGCGGGCCTGGAGAGCGCGGCGGCCAGCACCGACGACTGGCTGTTGCAGACCGTGGGTCGCATGAGCCTGCACGCCGGTGACGCCCGCGCGCTCGACGCGCAGGCCCTGTGTGGCGTCGAGGTGATACTGCTCGACCCGATGTTCCCGCAGCGCAACAAGAGCGCGGCGGTAAAAAAGGAAATGGCCCTGTTGCAGCGCCTGCTGGGGGAACAGGACAATGCGGATGCCGAGGGCTTGCTCGACTGGGCCCTGCAGCAGGATGTCGCCCGGGTGGTGGTGAAGCGCGCGGCGCGCAGCCCCGCTCTCGGCGGCCTGCAGCCCTCGCACTGTATTCGCGGCAAGGCGGTGCGGTATGATGTGCACGTGCGTCGCGCCCTGGACTAGCCTTCCCGCTGCCTGGCTTCGCACCCGGTATTAGCGCGGAGACACTATGTCCGAACACAAGCAAACCGCCCTGGTGACGGGCGCTTCCGCCGGCCTTGGTGCCGAGTTCTGCCGCCAGCTCGCCGCACGTTGCGAGGTGGTCATCGCCGTCGCGCGCGGCGACAAACCGCTGGCCGCGCTGGCCCGGGAACTGGCTGGCGAGGTGGAGGTGCACTGCGTGGCCGCCGACCTGACCCGTACCGAGGGGGTCGCGCGGGTCATGGAGGCGCTGCGGCAGAAGGGCCCCGCGGACATCCTGGTCAATAACGCCGGTTTCTCCACCTGGGGTGATTTCGAGCGGATGGCGGTAAACCGCCAGCGCGATATGCTGACCCTGCACGCCGACGCCGCCATGACCCTGTGCCGGGCGGCCGTGCCCTTCATGCGCGAACTTGGCGGCGGCGCCATTATCAACGTCTGCTCCCTGGGCGCGCTGGTGCCGGGCAGGGGCTACGCCGTGTACGGGGCCTCCAAGGCGTTTCTCAGCCATTTCTCCCTGGCGTTGCATGAAGAGCTGCGCGACAGCGGTATTCGCGTGCAGGCGCTGTGTCCGGGGTTCATCCGCACCGGGTTTCACGACGCCATGGAGCAGCAGGGCTTCGAGCGCGAGTCGATTCCCGCGGCGTTGTGGATGGAGCCGGCCGAGGTGGTGGAGGCCAGTCTGCAGGCGCTGCCAGCAGGTCCTGTACTGGTCGTTCCCGGCGCCGACAACCGCGCCCTTGCGCGCGCGGCGCTGGAGTCGCAACTGGGCGCCCTGCGGGACTAGCTGCCGGGCAACAGCAGCCGCTCGAGAATTCCCCGGTACATCGCCGCGAGGCGCGGCAGGTCCTGTGCGTTCACTTCCTCGTTGGTCTTGTGGATGGTGGCGTTGACGGGCCCCAGTTCCACTACCTGGGCGCCGGTGGTGGCGATGAAGCGCCCGTCGGAGGTGCCGCCGCCGGTGGACAGCTGCGGCGCCTGCCCGGTAACCGCCTCGACGCTGCGGCGCGCCGCCTCGACCAGCGCGCCGCTGTCGGTGAGGAAGGGCAGGCCGCTGAGCTGCCAGTCGATGTGGTAGTCCAGTCCGTGGCGTTCGAGAATCGCCTCCGTGCGTTGCCGTAGCTGCGCGTCGGTCACCTCGGTGCAGTAGCGGAAGTTGAAGGTGACCTCCAGCTCGCCGGGGATGACGTTGGTCGCGCCCGTGCCGGCGTGGATATTCGATATCTGCAGGCTGGTGGCGGGAAAGAACGCGTTGCCCTGGTCCCAGGTCTCGCTCGCCAGCGCGTGCAGGGCGGGCAGGGCGCGGTGGATGGGGTTGTCCGCCAGGTGCGGGTAGGCGACGTGGCCCTGGGTGCCGCGCACCCGCAGGGTGGCGTTGAGCGAACCGCGCCGGCCGTTCTTGATGACATCCCCCAGCGCCTGCGAGCTGGAGGGTTCCCCGACCACGCACCAGTCGATGCTCTCGCCCTGTTGCTGCAGGTACTGCAGCACCTTGACCGTGCCGTTGACCGCCGGTCCCTCCTCGTCGGACGTGATGAGAAAGGCGATGCGCCCGGGGTGGTCAGGGTGGGCGGCGACAAAATCCTCACAGGCCACCAGCATGGCCGCCAGCGACCCCTTCATGTCGGCGCTGCCACGGCCGTAGAGTACGCCGTCGCGCAGGGTGGGCTCGAACGGGGGGGTGCGCCACTCCTCGAGGGGGCCCGTGGGCACCACATCGGTGTGGCCGGCGAAGACGAGCACCGGCCCCTGTGTGCCGCGCAGTGCCCAGAAATTACTGACCTCGGCGAAAGGCAGTTCCGTGCAGGTAAAGCCCAGCCCCTGCAGGTGCTCTATCATCAGCGCCTGGCAGCCGGCGTCCTCGGGAGTCACCGATTCCCGGCGGATCAGTTCGCAGCACAGGGCCAGGGTTTTTTCCACGATTGTCGCCCGCGCTCAGTTGTGCGCGTGCAGCTCCTCGTTGAGCTCCACGGCGCTGCGGTTGGTCAGGCATTCCACCGCCCCGGTGCGGGAGTTGCGCCGGAACAGCAGGTCCGACCTGCCGGCCAGCTCGCGTGCCTTGGCGGTTTCCACCGCGTTGCCCTCGCTGTCCAGGATGGCGACGACGGTGCCCGCGGTCAGGTACAGGCCGGCCTCTATGGTGCAGCGGTCGCCGAGGGGGATGCCCGTGCCGCCATTGGCGCCGACCAGGCAGCCCTCGCCCATGCCGTTGACGAGTTTGCCGCCCCCGGACAGGGTGCCCATGGTGGACGCGCCGCCACCGAGGTCGGAACCGGCGCCGATCATCACGCCGGCGGAGATGCGCCCCTCGATCATGCCGGGACCCTCGGTGCCGGCGTTGAAGTTGACGAAGCCCTCGTGCATGACGGTGGTGCCCTCGCCGAGATAGGCGCCCAGGCGCACCCGTGCGGTGTGCGCGATGCGCACGCCCGCGGGGACCACGTAGTTGGTCATCTTGGGGAACTTGTCCACGCAACTCACCTCCAGCACCTCGCCGCGCAGGCGGGCGGCGAACTGCCGCTCCGCCAGTTCGCCGATATCGACCGCGCCCTCGTTGGTCCAGGCGACATTCGGCAGTATGCCGAACAGGCCGTCCAGGTTGGTGCCGTGGGGCTGCACCAGGCGGTGCGACAGCAGGTGCAGCTTGAGGTAGCCCTCGGGCACGTTCGCCGGCGGCGCGTCCTCGCGCAGCAGCACCGCGACCGCCGGCTGCGAGCTGTCCGCCAGGCGCAGTGCCAGCGCCGCCTGCCCCGCCTCGCCCGCTTGCTCGAGGCGTGTGGCCAGGTCCGCTAGTTTGTTCGCCGACAGCGTGTCGCCGGAGTCGCACTCCGCCGCGGCGCTGACCAGCGCGGCCGGGGGGTTCAGCAGCGGCTGGGGAAAGAACACCTCCAGCCATTCGCCCTTGCTGTTTTCTGTGCCTACACCAAGCCCGAAGGCAAATGCAGAGTCGGTCATGTCGTTCACCTGGTTCTAGAGGGTATGAGCGCTGAAAAGCTTGCCGTAATCGGCGGGTGAGAAACCTGTATGGCGCTGGGTGCCCGTGTCCAGCAGCGGGCGCTTGATCAGTGTCGGTTGCGCCAGGATGGCCGTCAGCGCGGTCGCGTCATCCATGTTCTGGCGCGTCGCCTCGTCCAGCCCCTTCCAACTGGTGCTGCGCCGGTTGAGCAGTACTTCCCAGCCCAGTTCGTCCAGCCAGGCGGCGACCTGCCCGCGTTCCAGGCCGTCTTCGCGGAAATCGTGGAAGTGGTAGTCGATACCGTGGGCGTCCAGCCACTTGCGCGCCTTTTTTACCGTGTCGCAGTTCTTGATGCCGTAGAGCGTGGTCACGTCGCTTTGCCGCCTGTGAAAGGGCGCGTAGGATAGCAAATCCCGGGGCGTTTTTCTCAGGCCTTGCGGGTCTTTTTCGGGTGCTTGCGATCCGGGTACACACGGCGGCAGATTTCGCAGACGCGCCCGTCGCAACCGCGCGCCGTACAGTACTCGCGGCCGTAGTAGATGATCTGCAGGTGCAGGCGATTCCAGTACTCCCGCGGGAACAGGCGCTTCAGGTCGCGCTCGGTCTGGGCGACGTTCTTGCCGGAGCTCAGGCCCCAGCGCTGCGCCAGCCGGTGAATGTGGGTGTCCACAGGGAAAGCGGGTACGCCGAAGGCCTGGGACATGACCACACTGGCGGTCTTGTGGCCGACGCCGGGCAGTCGCTCCAGCGCCAGCATGTCCGCAGGCACTTCACCGCCGTGCTCCTCCATGAGTATCTCGCTGAGGCGACGGATCGCCTTGGCCTTCTGCGGCGACAGCCCGCAGGGTTTGATGATGGCCTGGATCTCCGCGGCGTCCAGCTGCGCCATGTCCGCCGGGTTGTCCGCGCGCTCAAACAGCGCCGGCGTCACGCGGTTGACGCGCTCGTCCGTGCACTGGGCGCTGAGCAGCACCGCGACCAGCAGCGTGTACGGGTCCCGGTGCTGCAGTGGAATGGGTGGTTCCGGGTAGAGTTCCTGTAGCCGTTCGAGAACGTACAGTGCGCGTTCGGCCTTGAGCATCAGCCGCGCTCCAGGAAGGCGGCGATGCGCGCGGCGGCCTCGACGCACTCCTGCAGCGGGGCGACCAGCGCCATGCGCACGCGGTCCGCGCCGGGATTGCGGCCGTCGCACTCGCGGGCCAGGTAGCGCCCCGGCAGCACCACCACGTTCTCGCTGGCGTAGAGGTCGCGCGCGAACTGCGTGTCGCTGACCGGCGTTTGCGGCCACAGGTAGAAACCGGCCGCCGGCGGCTGCAGCGGCAGGGCGTCGCCCAGTTGCGCGATGACGGCGCTGAACTTCTCCCGGTAGGCGTCGCGGTTGGCGCGTACATGTGCCTCGTCACTCCACGCGGCGATACTGGCGGCCTGGTGATGGCCCGGCATGGCGCAGCCGTGGTAGGTGCGGTATTGCAGGAACGCGGCCAGCACGTCGGCGTCGCCGGCGACGAAGCCCGAGCGCAGGCCGGGCAGGTTGGAGCGCTTGGACAGGCTGTGGAAGACCACGCAGTGGCTGTAGCTGTCGTCGCCCATGGCCGCGCAGGCCTGCAGCAGCCCGGGCGGCGGGTCGTTCTCGTGCGGGTAGATTTCCGTGTAGCACTCGTCGCTGGCGATGATGAAATCGTACTCGCGCGCCAGGCGGACCAGTTGCTGCAGGGCCTGCAGCGACAGCACGGCGCCCGTGGGGTTGCCGGGGGTGCAGATGTACAGCAACTGGCAGCGCGCCCACTCCGCCGCGCTGACCTGGTCGAAGGCCGGCAGGCCGCTGTCCGCCTCACAGTTGATGAAGCGCGGGGTGGCGCCGGCCATCAGCGCGGCGCCCTCGTAGATCTGGTAGAACGGGTTGGGACTCATCACCAGCGCATCCGCTGCAGGGTCCACCATCGCCTGGGCGAAGGCGAACAGCGCCTCGCGGGTGCCGTTGACCGGCAGCACCTGGCTCTGCGCGTCCACGCGCGCCGGCTGGAAACGTCGCTGCAGCCACTGTGCACAGGCGCTGCGCAGCTCCGCCGTGCCGGCGGTGGTGGGGTACTGGGCCAGGCGCGGCAGGCTGTTCGCCATCTCGTCCAGCACGAACGGCGGCGGCGCGTGCTGCGGTTCACCGATGGAGAGGCGGATCGGCGTCTTGTCCGGCGGCGCCTGCACGCCGTCGAACAGGCTTTGCAGGCGCGCAAAGGGGTAGGGCTGCAGCTTGTCCAGGCGGGGGTTCACGCGGCTCAGGCGGCGGCCTGCTCGTCCAGCTCCTCGCGGATGCGGCGCTGGATGAGTTCGCACAGCTGCGGGTCGCGGATCGCCTGTTGCGCGCCGTCGGTGAGGAAGAACACGTCTTCCACACGCTCACCCAGGGTCTGGATCTTCGCTGCCTGCAGTTCCAGGTCGAAATCGGTGAAGATCCTCCCCAGGCGCGCCAGCAGGCCGGGCCGGTCCGGGGTGGAGACCTCGAGCACGGTCTGGTTTCTCGCCTCGTCCGTGGCCATGGTGGTCTCGGTGGGGATGGAAAAGGATCTCACGCGGCGCGGGGTGCGCCGCTCCACGATGCGCGCCTCGCCCGTTTCGCCGGCCAGTGTGTCGGAGAGGTATTCGCGGATATGCCGCAGGCGGGCGACGTCCTCGGTGATAGGCTCGCCGTCCGAGCCCAGCACGAAGAACGTGTCCAGGCTCATGCCGTGGTTGGCATCGTAGATGCGCGCATCGTGCACGCTCAGGTCCAGTGCCTCCAGCGCCGCGCAGGTGCGCGAGAACAGCTGGCGGCTGCGCGCGTGGATGAATATCTGCGTGGTATTGGCGACGCTGGACTCGGCGCTGTTGCGCACCAGCACCAGGGGCTTGTCGCGGTCGTGGTGGTCGGCGATGGCCTCCGTGTGCCAGGCGATGTCTTCCGGGCGCTCGCGCACGAAGTAATCGTCGTCCCGTTCGCGCCACAGGTCTTCCAGCTCCTCCAGGGTGAAACCGCGCCCCTCGAGAATGTCGATAGCCGCCTTGCGCGTCTGCCCCACCACCGTGCTTTTCTCCACGGGGTTGTCCAGGCCCCTGCGCAGTGCGCGCCGCGTCTCCGTGTACAGCTGTCGCAACAGGCTGCCGCGCCAGGCGTTCCACAGGGTCGGATTGGTGGCGTTGATGTCCGCCACCGTCAGGGTGAACAGGTAGTCCAGGTGCTCCTCGTCGCCGACGTGTTCGGCGAAGTCCTGGATGATCTCCGGGTCCGAGATGTCCTTGCGTTGCGACACCGCCGACATCAGCAGGTGATTGCGCACCAGCCATACCACCAGCTCGGTATCCCTGTCGTCCAGACCGTGGCGGCGACAGAACTGTTCCGCGTCCACCGCGCCGAGCTCGGAGTGATCGCCCCCGCGGCCCTTGCCGATGTCGTGGTACAGAGCCGCGATGTACAGCAGCTCGACCCGGCGCAGCCGGCGCGCCACCCGGCAGGACACCGGGAAGCGATCCTCGTAGCCCGGGTACATGAAGCGCCGCGTTATCTTGATGACCTCCAGCGTGTGCGCGTCCACCGTGTAGACGTGAAAGAGATCGTGTTGCATCTGGCCGACGATGCGGCCGAATTCGGGCAGGTAGTCGCTGAGAATGCCGACGCGCGCCATGCGCCGCAGTTGCCGCGTCATCTTGTGCGGGCTGCGCAGGATATCCAGGAAGGTCTGTTTGTTGCGGTCGTCCGCGCGGAACGCCTCGTCCACCAGTTGCCTGCTGTCGCCGATCAGGCGGATGGTGGGTGCGGCGATGCCGTTGATGTCCTCGTTGTTGGCGCAGATGAGGAATATCTCCAGCAGCGCGGGGGGGTGCTGCTGGAAGACCTGGTCGCTGCGCGCCTCGATGTAACCGTTGCGTACCTGGAAGCGTTCGTTGATGACGCGGATGTCGTCGGCGAGGTCCTGGCGCAGGATGGCCTGGTCGAAATACTGGATAAGCACCTCGTTGAGCTGCCCCAGGGCCAGCGCCCAGCGGTAGTAGACCTGCATGAACTGTTCCACCGCCAGCTTGTCGCCGTCTTCCAGGCCCCACAGGGCGGCGAGTTCGCGCTGGTGGTCGAACAGCAGCCGGTCTTCCTCGCGGTCACTGATCATGTGCAGCGCGTAGCGCACCTGCCAGAGAAAATCCCTGCCGCGGTAGAGCAGCTGCAGCTCGTCGCGGTTGAGAAAGTCGGCCTCGTTGATGTCCTCCATGGAGGTGACGCCGAAATGGCGCTCGACGATCCAGCCTATCAGCTGCAGGTCGCGCAACCCTCCCGGCGAGCCCTTGATGTTCGGTTCCAGGTTGTACTCGGTGTCGGCGAATTTGTTGTGCCGCTGGCGCTGTTCCTCCAGTTTTGCCTGGAAAAACGCCTGGCTGGACCACATCCTGTCCGGCGCCGTCCCTTCGCGCACCGCCTGCAGCAGCGAGTCCGGTCCGCGCAGGGTACGCGATTCCAGCAGGTTGGTGAGGATGGTGATGTCGTCGCGCGCCTGCTTCACGCACTCGTCGACATCGCGCACGCTGTGGCCGATGTTTAGGCCGATATCCCACAGCAGGGTGAGGAAACCGGCCAGTTCCTCATTGTTGCCGGGGCAGTCCTCGCCCAGCAGGATCAGCAGGTCGATGTCGGAATGCGGGTGCAGCTCGCCGCGCCCGTAGCCGCCGACCGCGACCAGGGCGATGGGCGTGTCGCCCCAGTCCTGGCGGTCCCAGAGCATACCCAGCAATGCGTCGATGAACGCGGCGCGCTGCCGGATCAGGTCGTGGGCCTGGGCGCCTTCGCGGAACTGCCGGTGCTGGTAGTCGATTGCCCGGCTGATGGCTGCGCGGCAGGCGCCGATGGCGTCACCGGCCGCCAGTTCCGCCGCGAATGCGCTCCTGTCGAACAGCGCTGGCGGCAGGGCAGGCGCGGCGGCGGAGCTCATGCGAGAGCCGGCTCGTTGCTGCGGCGCGTGAATACCTCGCAGCCGTCCTCGGTGACGCCCAGGGTGTGCTCCCACTGCGCGGACAGGCGGCCGTCGCGGGTGGTGACTGTCCAGCCGTCTTTCTTGTTCAGTCGTGTGTGCCGGCGCCCGGCGTTGATCATCGGCTCGATGGTAAACGTCATGCCCGGCTCCAGCACCATGCCGCTGCCCTTGCGGCCGTAGTGCAGTACCTGGGGATCTTCGTGGAACACCTTGCCGATGCCGTGGCCGCAGTATTCGCGCACCACCGAGTAGTAGTTCTTCTCGGCGTGGGCCTGGATGGTGTGGCCGATGTCACCCAGCGTCGCCCCCGGGCGCACCAGCTCGAGTGCGCGGTACAGGCACTCCTGGGTGACCTCGATGAGCCGTCGCGCGTGGGAGGGGGCCTCGCCGACCTGTACCATGATGCTGGAGTCGCCGTGGTAGCCGTCCTTGATGATGGTGACATCGATATTGATGATGTCGCCGTTTTTCAGCTTTTTACTGTCCGAGGGGATGCCGTGACAGACCACGTCGTTCACGGAGGTGCAGATCGACTTCGGGAACCCGTGATAATTGAGCGGCGCCGGCACCGCCTGCAGCGTCCCGGTAATGTACTCGTGGCAGATGCGGTCCAGCTCGCCGGTGGTGACGCCCACCTGCACGTGGGGTTCTATCATTTCCAGGACCTCGGCGGTCATGCGCCCCGCCACCCGCATGCGCTCCAGTTCTTCTGCTGTCTTGATCGATACTGCCATCTATAACCTGTTGAAATCTAAGGGTATTGCGCAATAAAACCGGGAGGCCGGTGCCCGCGGGGTGGCCATTCTACCCCATTGGCGGGGAAAAACAGTAATGCGGCGCCCGCCGCGTCCGCCGCGGGCCTTTAACCGGCGCCGCCTCTGTGGTATAAAGCGCGCCTCTTTTCGAGGCAGCACCGCCTGCGCGGGCGCCCCGGGGAGTGAAACCAACGACGCACACGTACCGCAACCCCTGTCAGGGTGCCCCGCGAGAGCAGGGTTTGGCAGCGGGGGTACGTGGAGGACTAACCCGTACAAAGGTAACTGAACATGTCGCAAGTGCAAGTAAGCATGCGCGACCTGCTGCAGGCAGGCGCGCATTTCGGACACCAGACCCGCTACTGGAATCCCAAGATGGACCAGTACATCTTCGGTGCCCGCAACAAGATCCACATCATCAACCTCGAGCACACCGTGCCGGCGTTCAACGACGCCCTGGCGCTGGTCAAGCGCCTGGCCGGCAGCAAGAACAAGATCCTGTTTGTCGGCACCAAGCGCGCCGCGGGCAAGATCGTGCGCGAGCAGGCCGAGCGCGCGGGTATGCCCTACGTCAGCCATCGCTGGCTGGGCGGTATGCTCACCAACTACAAGACCATCCGCGCCTCGATCAAGCGGCTGCGCGACCTCGAGGCCCAGCAGACCGACGGCACCTTCGAGAAGCTGACCAAGAAGGAAGCGCTGATGCGCTCCCGCGATATGGAGAAGCTGGAGCGCTCCATCGGCGGGATCAAGGACATGGGCGGCCTGCCCGACGCGCTGTTCGTGGTCGACGTGGACCACGAACGAATCGCCATCACCGAGGCGAACAAGCTGGGCATCCCGGTGATCGGCATCGTCGACACCAACAGCGATCCGGACGGCATCGACTACGTCATTCCCGGTAATGACGACGCCATTCGCGCCATCAAGCTGTACGTCACAGCCGTCGCCGACGCCTGCGTGCAGGGCCGTCTCGAGGCGGGTGAAGCGGTGGCGACGAAGGACGAGTTCGTCGAGGAAGGGCAGCCCGCCGCAGAGGCCGCAGCCGCAGAACCCGCAGCTGCAGAGCCCGAAGCCGCCGCGGAAGCGCCTGCCACCGAGGAGGCGCCCGCCGCTGCCGAGGCCGACAAGCCGCAGGCTCCCGCCGAATAAACGGCGGGTTGGCGCGCCCGTCAACCGAACAATCAGGATCATACCCCCGGCGCCTCAGCCGGGGTCTTTGTTTGCAGGACCTGCCCGGCGGGTCCGAGGAGGAGGAACACGATGTCCGCAGCACTGGTAAAAGAACTTCGCGAGCGCACCGGCCTGGGCCTGCTCGAGTGCAAGAAAGCGCTCGCGGCGGCCGACGGCGATGTCGACAAGGCGATCGAGGAACTGCGCAAGTCCAGCGGTATGAAAGCAGCGAAGAAAGCCGGTCGCACCGCCGCTGACGGCGTGGTCGCCGCGCGCGTCGCCGACGATGGCAGCTACGGCGTGCTGGTCGAGATCAACAGCGAAACCGACTTCGTCGCCCGCGACGAAAACTTCCTCGCCTTCGTGGAGAAAGTGGTCGAGGCGGCGTTCAGCGGCAAGCAGACCGACGTGGCGGCCCTGATGGAAGGCGACCTTGAAGCGCAGCGCGAGGCGCTGGTGCAGAAGATCGGCGAGAATATCGGCGTGCGCCGGGTGGAACTGCTCAGCGCCGACAGTGGCGTGATCGGCGCCTACGTCCACGGCAACAACCGTATCGCCGTGCTCGTCAGCCTCGCCGGTGGCGACCAGGACCTGGCCAGGGATGTCGCCATGCACGTGGCCGCGGTCAACCCGCAGGTGGTCTCTCCCCAGGACATGCCCGAGGATGTCGTCGCCCGCGAGAAGGATATCTTCACCGCCCAGGCGCAGGATTCAGGCAAGCCGCCGGAGATCATCGAGAAGATGATCGGCGGCCGCATCAAGAAGTTCCTGTCCGAGAACAGCCTGGTGGAGCAGCCCTTCGTCAAGGACCCGGATATCAGCGTGGGCAAACTCGTGTCCGCCGCCAGCGCCGAGGTCGTGGCTTTCAGCCGCTTTGAGGTGGGTGAGGGCATCGAGGTCGAGAAAGTCGATTTCGCCGACGAGGTCGCGGCCCAGCTCAACGGCTGACCTGCGCACGGGAACGAGCAGCGAAACGGGGCCACTGGCCCCGTTTTTTTTCCTTCTGACCTGGCGTCATCCCAGGCTTCCGCGGGGGGGCGGTTTTTCTGGGTCGTTCTTGGGCCTAATCGAACCTCCCGCGGGGGAAGTGTCCCGGTCGGTCGAAAAGCAGACTCCCTCCCCGGGACACTTCCCCCGC